>NZ_DAMAGA010000083.1:0-1488 GCF_031995545.1 Massilia sp. | reverse complement strand
GCGCTGGATTCGGCGTGCGGGTCAGGTTGTCGGCGGTCTGGATCTGCAGCTTGAGCTTGTCGGCGACCGGCTTGAGGCTGTCCGACTGGTCATACGCGGTCTCGCTGAACACTTCGGCCAGCTCCGAGTACTTGGCCGACATCTTCTGCTTCTTGAGGTCGGCCGCGATCTGGTCCTTGGCCGCGTCCAGCGACTTCTGGGTCGAGGCCACGATCTTGGTGACCTTGATGATGTGGTAGCCGAATTCCGACTGCACCAAGCCGCTGGTCTCGCCTTCTTTCAGGGCGTAGATCGAGTCTTCCACCGGCTTGACCAGGTCGCCCTTCTGCACCACGCCGAGGTTGCCGCCGTCCTGGGCCGAGGCCTTGTCCTGCGATTCCTTCTTCGCGATCTCGGCGAAGTTGGCGGGGGTGGCGCGCACCTGCGCCAGCACCGCTTCGGCGCGGGTCTTGGCGGCGGCCTGGTCGGCCGGCTTGGCGTCGCGCGCCAGGTTGATCAGGATGTGGCTGGCGCTACGCTGCTCGGGCGTGGTGTACGCCTTCAGGTTCTTGTTGTAGTAGTCGGTGATCTCGGCATCGCTCACCTGCACCTGGTTCTCGACGGTCGACGAATCGAACACGACGTATTCGGCCTTCACCTGCTCCGGGATCTGGAACAGCTGGGCGTTCTTGTCGTAGTAGGCCTTGACCATCTCGTCGGTGACTTTCACCTGCGGCAGATAGGTCGCGATCGGGAACAGCAGCTCCTGGACTGCGCGTTGCTGGTCGTTGATGTTCGACAGGCGCGACGACACAGTGCGCGGCGCGAACGCGGTCGCCTGGACCGCACCGGCCAGGTGCTGCACGGTCAGGTCGCGGCGCAGGCGCTGGTCGAACATCGGACCGGTCATGCCCTGCGAGGCCAGCCAGGCCTGGTAGGCTTCCTTGTCGAAGCTGCCGTCGGCCTTGCGGAAGATCTGGATGTTCGAGATGTACTTGGCCAGGGCCTGGTCGCTGACGGTCAGGTTGGCGCGATTGAGTTCGGCGTCGAGCGCGCGCTCGCCCACCAGGTTGTTCAGGATGGTCTGCTTGGCTTCGGCGGTTTCGAACATCTTCTGGTCGAACTGCGCACCCATCATCTGGCGCGCCTGGTCGATCTGGCGGCGCTGCGCTTCTTCCCATTCCTGCTGGGTGATCTTCTTGCCGTCCACGGTGGCGACACCGGCGCCGGCGTCGCCGTTGCCGTAGCTTTCGAGGCCCACGAACACGAACGACGGCACGATGATGACGAGCAGCAGGCCCTGCATCACGCGCTTGTTATTCCGAACAAATTCAAACATGGTCAGCCATTCAAGGTTGAGAATGCTTTAACAGCACAGTTAAAAAAAAAGGCGAACTCGCGTTCGCCTCTTGTCGGTAGAGGCGCTTGTCCAAGCGACTCCATCTTACTGAATTCTGGCGGAGCGGACGGGGCTCGAACCCGCGACCCCCGGCGTGACAGGCCGGTATT
>NZ_DAMAGA010000082.1:0-3193 GCF_031995545.1 Massilia sp. | reverse complement strand
GTGTACTTCAAAATAAAACCCCGAAAAGTCGTTCCAACTTTTCGGGGTCAGTTCACTGCGCGGGAATGACGGTCTTGAGGGAGCGGGCCGTAATGACCTGAACGTTTGTGCGCGTCTACGCTAGCCATCGCCTTTGCCCGCATCACAACCCCGCCAGCAGCTCCTCCACCACCGTCAGCTGCACCGGCTTGGTCAGATGATGATCGAACCCCGCCTCTTTCGAGCGCTGGCGGTCGCTTTCGGCGCCCCAGCCGGTCAGCGCCACCAGCGTCATCCCCGCCAGCTCGGGCGTGGCGCGGATCGCGCGGGCGGTGTCGTAGCCGCTCATGCCGGGCATGCCGATGTCGAGGAAGGCGATGCGCGGCAGGAACTCGCGCGCCGCGGCCAGCGCCGCATGGCCGTCGTGCGCCACGCGCGTGACGTAGCCCGAGGCGTCCAGGATCATCGACAGCGTCACCGCGGCGTCGACGTTGTCGTCCACCACCAGCACCTTGAGCCCGGCGCCCGCGTCCTGTGACTGCGCGCCGGCGCGTCCCTGCGGCGTGGCGGCGCCAAGACCGGCGTCGGCCAGCGGCAGGCGCACCGTGAACACGCTGCCGGCGTTGGCCCCGGCGCTGGCGGCGCTCACCGTCCCACCGTGCATCTCGACCAGGCGCCGCACCAGCGACAGGCCGATCCCCAGCCCACCCTGCGAGCGGTCAACCGTGCGTCCGATCTGGCTGAACATGTCGAACACGCCGTCCAGCGCATCCTTGGCGATGCCGACCCCGCTGTCGGAGACGGCGATCACGGCTTCCTGGCCGTCGCGGCACACCGCCAGCCGGATGCGCCCGCGCGGCGGAGTGTACTTGGCGGCGTTGTTGAGCAGGTTGGCCACCACCTGCGAGATGCGGGTGGCGTCGGCGTCCACCGTCAGGGTGGTGTCCGGCACGTCGACCGCCAGCGTGTGATGGCCGGCCTCGATCAGCGGCAGGCTGGTCTCGACCGCGCTGGCCAGGATGGTCTTCAAGTCGCAGCGCTGGCGCTTGAGTTCCAGCTTGCCGCCGCTGATGCGGGCGACGTCGAGCAGGTCGTCGATCAGGTGCACCATGTGGCCGACCTGGCGCTCCATCATCTCGCGCACCTTGCCCACCGCCGCCGGATTGTCGCCGCCCAGGCGCATCACGCTCAGGCCATTGCGGATCGGGGCCAGGGGATTACGCAGCTCGTGCGCCAGCGTGGCCAGGAACTCGGTCTTGCGGCGGTCGGCCTCGGCCAGGTCGTAGGCCAGGCTGCGCAGGGTCTCTTCGGCCTGCCGGCTTTCGGTGGTGTCGAGCACCATCGCCACCAGGCCTTCGAATTCGCCGTCCGGCCCGCGCAGGGCATTCACGCTGCTGGTGGCCGGCATGCGCGAGCCGTCGCGCCGCAGATAGAATTTGTTGAGCACCACGCCGTTGGCGCCCGCCTTCAGGCGGCCCACCGCATCGAGCGTGTCGGCCACCGATTCGGGCGCCGTGACATCGATCACGCTCATGCCCACCAGCTCGGCCTCGCTGCGGTCGATCATCGCGCAATAGCGCTCGTTGGCCAGCGTGATGCGGCCGTCGGTGTCGAGCTGGACCACGCCGATGGCAGCCTGGCTGACGATCTTCTCGAAGCGCTCGCTGGCCGCCTGCAGCTGGCGCGCCAGGCGCGCGCGCTCATCGTCGGCCGCCACCTGCTCGGTGATGTCGCGCAGGATCGCCAGCAGGTGCGCCTGATGGCCGTCGGGACTGGCGGTGCGGGTCACCACCACGTCCCACCATTTCAGGCACCCTGTGATGGTCAGGCAGGCCGCTTGCGCCTTGCCGGCGCCGCCGGCGCAGGCCAGCGCCAGCGCAGCGTCGATCGCCGCGCGCGACTCCTGCGGCCACAGCGCGCGCCAGGCGCTGCCGAGCAGCTGCGCCGGGTCGTCGATCTCCAGCGCCTGCATGCCGTTGCGGTTCAGCGCCACGATCACGCCATCGGCGTCGAGCAGGTGCACGCAATCGGGAATGGCTTCGAACAGCGACCAACCGAGGGTGATCGTTTCCTGTGCCGGCATGTCGTCGCTGTCCTGCATGGTGTCCTTTATTCCGATGGCTCGTTGAAATCGACAAGGCTGATTTCCTGACCCGAAAGTCTAGCGCACGGGGCAGGCTCTTAGGAATACGCGCACAAACAATGTAAGAAAATTCCGACAAATATTTTTACAAGTTAGTACGCTGACAAATAGCGGCATGTCATCAAACGGTGATCAAAGCGTCACAAACCGGTCATCTTCCATCACTACCATTCACGGACTTTCCTAACTATAAACAGGGATCCACTCCGTGAACAAGCTGACCGACCTCGCCCACATCGACCACGATGACCTGGACACGAACAATTCGTCGAACGAACATTTCAGCGCGGTGCTCGAGAAGCGCCTGAGCCGCCGCAACATGCTGCGCGGCGGCGCCGCGTCGGCCGCTACTGCCATCCTGGGCAGCATGGGCTTGACCGCCTGCGGCGGTTCGGACCACGACGATCCTGCACCGGCGCCGGCGCCGACCCCGGGCGGCACCACCTCGCCAGCCCCGGCCCCGACCGAAAAACTGCTCGGCTTCACCGCCGTCGGCAAGAGCCTGGCCGACAGCGTGTCGGTCCCGGCCGGCTACACCGCCACCGTCCTGTACGCGCTGGGCGACCCGATCAGCAACACCACCGCCGCCTACCGCAACGACGGCACCGACACCGATTTCGAGAACCGCGCCGGCGACCACCACGACGGCATGGAATTCTTCTCGCTGTCCGACACCGGCGGCGTGTCGACCACCGGCGTCACGCGCGGCCTGCTGGCGATGAACCACGAAGCCACCACCAACGAAGGCCTGCCGTCGTTCTTCGTGCACGCCAACGGCGGCACCAATTCGCTGCCGCGTCCGGCCCTCGAAGTGGACAAGGAAATGGCCCTGCACGGCCTGTCGATCGTCGAAGTGCGTAACAACAGCGGCAAGTGGGAATACCTGCAGGGCTCGATGTTCAACCGCCGCGTGCACCAGCAGACCGAAGTCCAGATCTCGGGCCCGGTGCGCGGCAATGCCCTGGTCAAGACCAAGTATTCGCCGGACGGTACCAAATTCCGCGGCACCATCAACAACTGCGGCACCGGCCGCACCCCGTGGAACACCTATCTGTCGGGCGAAGAAAACTG
>NZ_DAMAGA010000081.1:0-5133 GCF_031995545.1 Massilia sp. | reverse complement strand
TCGACATATTCCACACTTCCACGTACGGCTCGGCCGGTGCGTTCTGGGCATTGCGGATCATGCCGTTGAACTGCACGCTCGCCAGGTAGTCGGTGGCGGTCTTCTCGATGCCCAGCAGCTGGGCGTCGATGCTGACCACGTCGGTGAAGTCGGCCACGCCACCGCGTTCCTGGATCTGCATCTTCAGCTCGGCGAACACTTCAGGCGAGGTGAATTCGCGCAGGTCGTTGGTGTCGCCGCGGTCCCAGGCCGCCTGCATGCGGATGAACGATGCCTTGGCATGGCGCAGGAAGCTCTCGCTGTCGAAGTCCGACGGCACGCCCCATTGCTGGTGCGCTGGAGCAGCAGCCGCTGCGCTATTACCGAAGCCGGTGCCCTTGTCAAGGGCAACGCCGCCGTTCTGCTTCTGATAGGCGGTCGGCTGCTGGCGCAGGCCCGAACCGATCTCAGGAGTGGCAACCGCGCCGGCCGGCTGTGGCTTGAAGCCACCGAAGCCCGCACCGGCGGTCGCGGCCGAAGCATTGGCCGGGGTGTCCTTGCGGCGGAACATGCGCACGATGAACAGCACGGCGAGGGCCAGCAGCGCGATCATCAGGATCGCCGAGATCGCGCTGGCCAGCGCGCCGCCGATGCCGAAGTGCGACAGCAGCGCGCCCAGGCCGAGGCCGAGCAGCGCGCCGCCCAGGATGCCCTTCCACATGCTCGGACGCTTGGTGGCGGCCGCGGCTGCGGCGCCGGTAGCGCCGGCAGCGGCTGCCGGAGCGGCCTGGTTCGGGTTCTGGCGCTGCATGTTCGGGGCCGGCGCCGGTGCCGGGGCCGGCATCTGGCGCACGGCCTGCGACTGGCGTCCCACCGAGCGTTTACCGCCGAGCGGGCGGGCGAAGGCGTCAGCGACCATCGAGAAGGCGCTCACCGCCAGAATCGTCGTCACCAAAAATTTTTTCATCGTCTCGTCCTTGGAATGAATAACAGCTTGCTTCGGTGCCCGATGCGTTCGATGCATCAGAGCTTGATGCCGGTGTGCAGCGCGGCCACACCGCCGGTCAGGTTGTAATACTGGACCCGCTCCAGCCCCGCATCCAGCATCATCCCCTTCAGGGTGTCCTGATCGGGGTGCATGCGGATCGATTCGGCCAGGTAGCGGTAGCTCTCGGCATCGCCCGCGATTTTCTGGCCCAGCCACGGCAGCACCGAGAACGAATACAGGTCGTACGGTTTCTGCAGCGGCGCGATCACTTTCGAAAATTCCAGCACCAGCAGCTTGCCGCCCGGTTTCAGCACGCGCCGCATCTCGGCCAGCGCCTGGTCCTTGTGCGTCATGTTGCGCAGGCCGAAGGCCACGCTCACGCGATCAAAATAATTGTCCGGGAACGGCAGCTTTTCGGCGTCACACAACATGGTTGGGGTGACAAGCCCTTTATTCAAGAGACGGTCGCGGCCGACGCGCAGCATCGACTCGTTGATGTCGGTAAGCCAGACTTCGCCGCTCTTGCCGGCCTGTTTGGCGAATGCCTTGGCCAGGTCGCCGGTACCGCCGGCGATATCCAGCACCTTGAAGCCGGGACGCACGCCGGCCTGGGCGATCGTGAACATCTTCCAGGCGCGGTGCAGGCCGGCCGACATCAGGTCGTTCATGACGTCGTACTTCGCTGCGACCGAGTGGAAAACCTTGGCGACTTCCTGGACCTTCTGGTCCTCGGCGACAGTCTTGTAGCCGAAGTGGGTGGTATTGGTCATATGTGCATGCGGGTTAGGGTTGCCACATTATACAAGCAGCCAAAAGCCGGGGACGCGCTGCGCCGTCGAGCCGCACGGCAATGTTGCAGGCACTTGTCCACTACGCATGTTGGATAGCCACAACGGCTGTCCAGAATGTCATTACACGACGCACGCCGCGCTTCCCTGCCGGATGCCGCGCCCGGTAAGATCGGTAGCAATCAAATAATGATTCTGCGTATCGTTCGATATGACATCGAAAACTTTACGTAAAAAATTGGAAACTTACTTAAAATTGTATTAATGTTTGTGCGACATCTAGATCGCATTTCGGGTTTAATGGAATCGCTTTTCGTGCCTTGCAGCATGTCAATCGACGGCTGCTCGCACCCAAGGTGAGTCATTGCGAGCGTGCACCGGGACTCACGACAACAAAGCCGGCCCGATCGGGGTAGCGGCGATAACGAGGACAACGGTGACAGTCAAACGGCTTATTTGTGTCAGCAGTGCAGGCAGCGCCCATGCGCGCGCCTGCCACGGGGAACTGCCGGGCTGGGACGTATGCGTGGTCGACAGCCTGGCGGCGGCGCGCAAGGTACTGGCCCAGCAGCATTACGGGGTCGGCCTGCTGCTCGACCGCAGTGACGATTCAAGCGATGGCGCAGGCGATGCCGAGATCGAACGCTTCCTGCGCCAGCACCACAGCATGCGCTGGGTCGGCGTATTCGACGCGCCGCGCATTGACCAGCCCGCCCTGCGCGAGCTGATCGCCGCCCACCTGTTCGATTTCCATACCCGCCCGGTCGATACGCTGCGCCTGCAGCACTCGCTCGGCCACGCTCACGGCATGGCGACCCTGGCCAAGGCGGTGCCGCCGTATAAACGCATGGCGCGCGCCGGCCATATCGACGGCAACTCGCCCGCCATCGTGCGCCTGCGCGCCCACATCGACAAGATTGCCGCGGTCGACGCGCCGGTGCTGATCTCGGGCGAAAGCGGCAGCGGCAAGGAACTGGCGGCCCAGGAAATCCACCTGCGCTCGCAGCGCGCGGGAGGTCCCTTCATCGCCATTAATTGCGCGGCGGTGGCGCCGGCGCTGATTCACTCCGAGCTGTTCGGCCACGAACGCGGCGCCTTCACCGGTGCCAGTCGCGACAAGCAGGGCCTGCTCGAAGCGGCGTCCGGCGGCAGCATCTTCCTGGACGAGATCGGCGACCTGCCGCTCGACCTGCAGGCCAGCCTGCTGCGCTTTCTGCAGGAGCGCGTGATCTACCGCGTCGGCGGCACGCGCACGATCGCGGTCGATGCGCGCGTGATCGCCGCCACCCACGTCAACCTGCCGCAGGCAGTGGCCGAGGGACGCTTCCGCGAAGATCTGTATTACCGCCTGAGCGTGTTTCCGATCCGGGTGCCGCCGCTGCGCGAGCGCAAGGAAGACTTGCCGGTGCTGACCGACCTGATCTTCAACAAGTACGCCGCTGAGCGCAGTCCGCAGCTGAAAGGCGTCAGCCGTGAAGCGCTGCAGGCGATGGCGCGCTACGACTGGCCGGGCAATGTGCGCGAGCTGGTCAACCGCGTGCGGCGCGCCATGGTGCTGGCCGAACACCGCCTGATCATGCCGGAAGACCTCGACCTGCCGGGTGCCGGCCCGATCGTGCCGATGGCCGAAGGCCTGGGCAGTTCGCGCCTGAGCGCCGAGCGCAGCGCCATCTTCGACAGCCTCACCCGCAGCGGCAACAACATCAGCCAGGCTGCACGCGACCTGGGTGTATCGCGCATGACACTGTATCGCCTGATGGCCAAGCATTCGATCTCGACGTAAGTTTCGCTCTTTCCCTGCCGTCGTCCTGCTCCTACGCAGTTTCCCCAATCAATTCAAGTACTTCGCTCCGGCACGCTTGCCTCTCGGCAGCATGCCGGCAGCGGCGTTTCACTCTATGCGCTACGCATGCCGTTCACATTTTGATACAGTTTTGTGACAGGAACGACAACTCTGTCACACCCCTGTGACAATCTCACATTGCCACATTGTCCACCTTCATCACCTGCCGCGGGTATCGCCGAACTCATCAAAATAGTCCTACATAATCAACGACTTGCATCGTGAGCGTGGGCTGGCACGGGAACTGCTACTAGTGAAGCGGACCGGGCGTCATGACGACCTCGGGAAACTTATTAATTCAGTGACATTTAGGGGAGCAATAATGAAGCGTACTATCCTGGCAACCGCGATCGCCCTGGCATTCGGCATGGCCCACGCACAGCAAACCACTCCAGCCGACGGCGGCAGCTACACCTCGACGGTTACCAACACCGACAATAGCTCGGTCACTGACACCCGCAACAGCAACAACACCACCGACACCCGCAACACGTCGACCACCACCAACACCAGCTCGGTCGCCGACAGCAACAACACCGCGACCAACACGAACACGAATACCCAGACCGACAGCAGCAACAACAGCACCAACACCAGCACCAACACGAATTCGAGCAACAGCAACAACACCGCGGACAACCGCAACACCAGCACCAGCACCAACACGAACAACAGCCAGTCGAACAGCAACAACTCGGCCGACAGCAGCAACAACAGCACCAACACCAACACCAATACGAACACCAACACCGCCGACACCCGCAACACGACCACCAACACCAACAGCAGCACCAACGACAGCAACAACAGCAGCACAGTCGACAACCGCAACACCAACACCACGACCAACACCAACACCAATACCAACAACGAAAACCGTTCGGTCAACACCGACACCCGCAACACCAACACCGAAACGACGACGATCGACAGCAACGACACCACCGACGTCGCCAACACCACCACCACGACCACCACCAACACCGACGACCGTTCGGGCCAGAACAACAGCTCGGGCGACGCCCGCGCCGCTGCGGCCGGCTCGGCCGCTGCCAACGGCGGCAACGCCAGCTCGTCGCTGGCCAACTCGTTCAACACCTCGTCGGCCACCGCGACCAGCTCGCTGACCGGCAGCGTGAACGGCAACACCATCACCAACATCGGCAACACCGCCGCCAACTACGGCTCGGCTGCCGGCGCAGCGGGTAACGGCGCAGCAGGCGCGGCAGGCACCGGCGGCTCGGCCACCGGCAACGGCGCGGCAGGCGGCGCGGCAACCGGCGCAGCCGGCGCAGCAGGTGGCGCGGGCGGCTATGCAGCAGGTGGCGCCGCTTCGACCGGCGCATCGACCGTCGGCAACGCCTCGGGCGGCGCAGGCGGCGCCAGCGGCGCGGCTGACGCGGCCGGCGGTTCGGGCGCGGCTGGCGCGGCCGGTGGCTACGCTGCCGGCGGCAACGGCGCGGCAGGCGGCGTCGGCACCGGCGGTTCGGGTGCGGCAGGCGGCGCAGCCAACGGCGGCTCGGGCGCGGCTGGCG
>NZ_DAMAGA010000080.1:0-5746 GCF_031995545.1 Massilia sp. | reverse complement strand
ATAGCGAGCCAGTGATCTATACCGGGCTGCATACCGCCATCGTGGTCGGCCCGGCAGGCGCCGATATCCACACGGACGGTTACGGACGGGTGAAACTGCAGCATCACTGGGACCGGCTTGGTAGTTACGATGAAAGGAGCTCGCCGTGGATACGGGTAATGAGCCCCGCTGCTGGCAGCGAATTCGGGCATATCCGGTTGCCGCGGGTGGGCGAGGAAGTGGCGGTTGTCTATCCGAACGGGAACATCGACCATCCGCTCGTTCTCGGCGCGCTCTACAACTATGCGAACATGCCGCCATGGTCGCTGCCGGAACAGCAGGCACTGGCCGGCTTGCGCAGCCGGGAGCTTGGCGGCGGAACGCGCGGCAATCATCTGGTCCTCGACGATACAAAGGACAAAATCCAGGCCCAGCTGAAAAGCGATCATCAGTGCAGCCAGCTGTCGCTTGGGCACATTACGCGCATCGAAAACACCAGCGGACGCAAGGATGCGCGCGGTGAAGGCTGGGAGCTGCGCACCGATGGGCACGGCGTGGCGCGCGCTGCCAAGGGACTGCTGATCACGACCGAAGCGCGGCAGGCGGGACACGGCACGATCAAAGACCTTGGCGAAACGGCAAAGCGACTGGATGCAGCGCACAAGCTGCACGACGACCAGGCAACGGCCGCACTGCAGGGCCTGGCCCAGGAAAGTGGACAGCAGCACGACATTGCCGATGTGCTCAAAGCCCAGAACGACGACGTGCGCGGCACTGGCGAACCATTCTCCGAGCTGTCCCAGCCCCATCTGGTCCTGGCCAGCCCAGCAGGCATTGAAACGACGTCCGCACATTCGACCCACATCGCCAGCGCCGAGCACACGGCGCTGACGGCCGGACACAGTCTCTCGATCGCAACGGGCGAGAGCCTGTTCGCGAGCATTAAGCAGACCTTCCGCCTGTTCGTCCACAAGGCGGGCATGAAGCTGATTGCGGCGTCTGGAAAAATCACCGTGCAGACACATGACGACGACATCCAGCTTATTGCCAACAAGGTCCTGTCCCTCATCAGCCAGAACGACTGGGTCGACATCAAAGGAAAGAAAGGGGTGCGGCTGCACGGCCCCGGGGCCATGATCGAGATCACCGACCGCATGCAGGTGTTCGCGCCCAAGCCGGCGCTATTTCATGGCAACTTAGAGACTCTTGCGCCTCAGAACCGGCCGCATCCATCAGCAGAACACAAGATCAACATCGTGGAGCCGACGACGCCGGACGATCCGAAGCAGCTTCTCTTTTCGTTGCAAACCCATCCGGTAAACGGCCGTCCATTTGCCAACGTGCCCTACTCCCTGTTCAAGGGCGAAATCAAAGTAAGGGATGGCATCACCGATGACATGGGCCTGATCGCGGTCGAACACGAAGCGGGACCGGCCGACTACCGTGTCGAACTTCCGAACGGCGAAATCTATGCCCTTGCCGCGGTTCCGCAACCCGCACCTGCCAAGGCGCCGAATCACCGCGAACAGGTTTTATCCAACATGGGTGCGCGGGCGATCGATGGCTCGACCGATAGCCGCGAGCACCTTTGACAATCGCTGTAACCGATCTACGAAGGAGGCCGCATGCCAGATCCTATAAAGCGTACCGAAAAAGTCCATATTGACGAGCTCAGCTGCAAGGCCACCAGTACGGTGCAGTGGTTCCTGGAAAACCGCAGCGCGACCCATCCCGTCACCCATAACAACGAGCTCGAGGTCTTCATTTGTGGGGAGAATGCGTTCAGGGACATCGCGGAGAAAATCAAAGCCGCCAAGCATTCGATCGATATCTGTTGCTGGGGGTTCGACCCGGGCATGGAACTGGTGCGTGATCAGGGAAAAGATACCTGGCCCCGCGGAGAAACGTATGGCGACCTGTTGATCGCCGCAGGCAAGCGCAAGCCAAAGGTAACAATTCGGCTGCTGGTCTGGTATAGCAAGCTCGGAAGCCCAGCGGCGCTGAACATGCCGGGGTATTCCCATGGGACAAACCCCTGGCGCAGCGTCGGCGGGAGTAACGAAGCCGACCAGATTGGGGCCGAGCGCAGCGTCGCTTTGCTTCGGGAGAAATACAGGACGCCTGCAGTGACGCTAAGGGCCATCGGGACACCGGCACGGGGCACCGGCACGGTAGGTACCATCACCCCCGAATCGCTCGCGGCAATGGCGCGTGAGGAGTACTGCCATAACTGGTTCAGGGCTGCCTTCTCTGGACTGCTTACGGGTATCAGCATCCAGACGCGCGCCGGCGACCAGGCGTCCATCGAGAAAAGCCTTGTCGGTGAAAAGTACAAACCAGGCGGCCTCGGCGATCTGGAAGCCGAGCGTACGGGGATGCTCAAGGTCGGCACGCACCACCAGAAAACGCTGCTCATCGACTACGACTACATGGGCGGCGCCAAGGCGGTCGGCTATGTAAAAGGGCTGAACTCGGTGACGGATTATTGGGACACCGAGGACCATTGGATCGAAGATCCGAAGCGCGAATGTGCCGGTGAGCGCGAAGCCCGTGAAGCTGTGCAGGTGGACAAGGGGAAAAAGGCAGATGCTGGCTTCAGGACCTTCAAGCCCTACCGGGATTACGCCTGCCGCATCTCCGGCGGCGCGCTCGCCTGCGTTTATGCGAACTTCGTGCGCGCCTGGGGCCGGGCTGGCGGAGACATCCTCATAGACGACCTCGCGACCATCCCCTCGGCATTGAAGCGCAAAGGCATACCGGGCACGCATTCGTCGATCCAGATCGTCCGCACCCAGCCGGAGGAACAGGACAAGACTGCCAAGGAAATGTATTTCCTGGCCACCGACACGGCCGCCAACGCGACCGGTTACCTCTACATCGAGAACCAGTATTTCCAGTATCAGGAGTGGGCGGAGCGCCTGATCCAGGCGCGCAAAAACGTCATGGCCCGCTGGAAGGCTGCGTGCCCCGCTGCCGGAAAGACCAAGGGCGACATGCCGCTGCTGCATGTGTTCATCGTCATGCCAGTGGCCGAACGTGCCCAGATGGTCCCGCGCACCTACGACACCCTTGGTGTACTCGGTCAGCAGGCTGGCATGACCGGACAGGCGGAATTGATCGACAAGGAAAACAAGCGCGTGCACACCGGTGTGAGTCGCGACGACACGGGCCGGCCGACCGGCGCGGTCTACGCGAAACCGACGGTCGTGGAATACGCCAACGGCATCGACAAGCCGAGCATCCTTGCACTGGAACAGAAGTATGGTCTGAAGGTGGCTGTGGCCATGCTGCAGGCCAGCGGCTACGACCAGCGCCGGATGCGCTATCGCGAGATCTACATCCACTCGAAATTGCTGCTAGTCGACGACTCCTTTTTCAGCCTCGGCAGCGCGAACCTGAACCAGCGCAGCATGGCGGTGGACAGTGAAATCAACCTGGCGACGAACGATGCCAAGCGGGCGACGGATTTGCGGCGGAATATCTGGGGGAAGCTCAGTGGCGGTACGGTCGATGGGAAGAATGGGTCGGCCGCTGAGATTGCAGGGGAATTTCTGAAATGGACGGCGATTATGGCGATCAATCTGGGACTAAAGCGTACTTCCAGACCCATGACGGGGTTTCTTCTACCGCTCGAAGATAACCGTAGTGCCACGCTACGGTTGGGCTGACGATGAAACGTTCCCTGCTCCGTCAGCTGTCCACCATCCTGTTGGCAGCATTGTCCATATTTTGTCTTTTCAAGGGGTTCAACGTGGTACACGACCAATACAACACGATCCAGGATCTGCCCCGTAACGAAGAGCTGCCCCTCTTCGATCCGCATCGGTCAACCTTCACCTGTGAGCTCGAGGCAAGCAAGGTTCCGCCAATCGACGCGCAGGCGGACGCGTGGTTCCGCGAAGCGCAGGCGCTGGAAGATCCTCAAACGTGGGAGGAAGACCGCGATTATAAGAAGATCGTCCAGTTGACACGCCAAGCGGCTGAGCGGCGGCATTGGAAAGCCATGCTTAACCTCGCTACCCTGTATCTTGAAAAGCGTGATCCGTCAAATGGGGAAATGGAAGCGCTGGCATTGGTCGAACAGGCGATGCGACTCGGCATTCCCGCCGCCTATGACCGGATGGGCACCTATTACATGAACAGCGTTGGTGTATCAGGTGACGCGACAAAAGCCTTTGCGTTCTGGCAGAAGGCAGCGGAGATGGGAAATCCGCAAGCGATGGCCTACCTCGGTGACAAGATGGCTGCAACCTGGGATAGCCCCAGTGACCGATTTTGGGCAAATATCCCGGTTTCGATAAAGATGCTCGAATGTTCGCTGGCTCAAGGCTATGGCCCTGCCGCCTCTACCCTTGCATTTCTTCGGTCATGGCCTCGAAATACTGACGGCACATTTGCGGAAGTTAAGACGGCTGCTACACGATCACACGCCTTGCGTACATTGCATGAAGGTGTGAAGTTTGGCTGTTCTGACTGTGCGAGAGATCTATCAATAGACTTTGGTGATCCACTCGACTTGGCAGACACGATGGCTCCGCATCTCGATAAAGCCCGTTCAGAGCGCTATGTCGTGTTGCACAACGCTCTCAATCTCAATCCTTTGCTGCGCTTCCCCAACCTAGACAAAGTACTTCCACTGCCCCCCGCAGCGCTGCCGCCGTGGGATGGCGACAAGCAGACATTCATCGATGCAGCAAAAGGCGTAACGCCACGGCCATCGGAACCCAGGGCGAGCACAGCATCGCAGCGGCAAGGCCGGCAGCACCTCGACGCCACCTACGATTTGCACCCCAGCGGCGACAAGACGACCGAAGCAGAAGCACCGTTCGCGGGATACTGGCAAGCGACCGCGCCAAACGAGCCGGAGCAAGTGCAAGCCTGGCTCACCACTATCCCGCCCGGCCTCTACCAGACGGACGAAGCGTTCGACCTTCCCCGTTATCCACAACAGATGGGCAGCAGGACAATCAAGGACTTGGTTTGGCAGCACTTTCTCACCGTCCGCCACAACCATAGCGCGGTCGAGCCACTGGCCGCTGCCGGCATGGCGCGCGAAGTTGTACCTGTAGAAGCGCACCGGGTCTGCGATGCGGGGTCACCATGCCCGGCTACCGGCACCTGGCAGCCATGGCTCCCGCCTGAACACTCGCTGCGGAATGCAATCAACCAACCGTGGCGCCAAGCTTGGGTAATGATCGGCCAAGCGTTCCCGGAGCTGCACAATGACGACTATCTTCAACTCGATCCGGACGAGTTGAAGTGGCACCTGCTGGATAACGCTGAATGCAGACTGGCGTAACCGCTGAATTCATTTGCACTTACTTCTTATATGGCGTCGTCGGACACAACAAGGAGCAGTCATGAAGCACATGGGCCGGGGCGTCATTCGCCTCAATGACAAAACCGATCATGGCGGGCAGGTTATCTCCGTTTCATCTGGCACGATTGTAATGGGTACTGAAGCAGCGCTTGCCGACGATGTGACCTTCTGTCCCAAATGCAAAGGGAAGTTTCCTATCAAGCCAGACGGTGCCGGTGCCAAACACAAAGGCCAACCGTATGCGTATGACAACGACCTCACCGCTTGCGGTGCGAAGTTGATTTCTTCGATATGAAGTGCGTGGAGAGCAACCGCAGCTTTAGCGGCGTTAGCGGAGCGCAGTCGTCGGACCGGTTTGATATCCGAGGCGAGCGATTGCTGCGCATGAATTCGTAGGGTTTGTAAAGGCAAAGTTCAAATGTCCGCTTCTGGCAAAGTTGAAATGTC
>NZ_DAMAGA010000079.1:0-6033 GCF_031995545.1 Massilia sp. | reverse complement strand
AACCCTACGGTCTGCGCCGTCCTACGTAGGGTTGGCGGCTCTGCCGCCGACGCGTTCAACCGGCTCATGAACTTCCCTCCTCCGGAGACGATACGATGGCCATGGACCGCCTGTTCCAGCTGATGAAAGAGAAGAACGCCTCCGACATGTTCTTCGCCGTGAATTCCCCGGTACACATCAAGATCAACGGCAATCTCATCCCCATCAACCAGAATCGCCTCGAACCCGAGAACATCCTTTCGCTCCTGTCCGAGATCGCCACACCCGAGCAGCTCCAAGAGCTCGACCGCGAGAACGAACTGAACATGGGCGTCTCGGTCCCGAATCTGGGACGCTTCCGCCTCTCGGCTTTCCGCCAGCGCGGCTCGATTTCCGCCGTATTCCGCTTCGTGCCCGGCAACATCCCGCCGCTGGGCGAACTCGGCCTGCCGCCGGTGCTGTCCGAGCTGATCATGGAAAAGCGCGGCCTGCTGCTGGTGGTCGGCGCCACCGGCTCCGGCAAGTCGACCACCATCGCCTCGATGCTGGACCACCGCAACGAACTGCGCACCGGCCACATCCTGACGCTGGAAGACCCGATCGAGTACCTCTTCAAGAACAAGAAATCGATCGTCAATCAGCGCGAGATCGGCGCCGACGCCAGCAGCCTGTCGACTGCGCTGCGCAATTCGCTGCGCCAGGCGCCCGACTGCATCCTGATCGGCGAGATCCGCGACCGCGAGACCATGGCGGCGGCGCTGGCCTATGCCCAGTCCGGCCACCTGGTGCTGGCCACCCTGCACGCCAACAACAGCTACAACGCGCTGAACCGTATCATCAGTTTCTATCCGCTGGAAAACCGCCCCGCCCTGCTGCAGGACCTGGCGTCGAGCATCCGCGCGATCGTCTCGCAGCGTCTGGTGAAAGCGGCGGCGGGCGGCGCGCGCCAGCCGGCGGTCGAAGTGATGCTCAATACCCGCTACATCGCCGACCTGATCGAAAAGGGCGAGATCAGCCAGATCCGCGAAGCGATGGACAAGAGCCTGTCGCCGGGCTCGCAATCGTTCGAGGCCGCCCTGTTCGGGCTGGTCAAGGAAGGCCTGGTGACGCAGGACGAGGCACTGGCGAATGCCGACTCGGCCACCAACCTGCTCTGGTTGCTCAACAATGGGCCGGACAGCCAGGTCCAGGCCAACAGCCCCGACGCCAAGCCGGCCGAGCCGCAGGGCGCGTCGTTCACCGAATTTACTCTCAACAACTAATCCAGGCTGCGCCGCCACGGCGTGCGCAGCGGACCCGATTTGCTCATGACTATCACCCTGTACGGAATCCCCAACTGCGACACCGTCAAGAAAGCCCGCACCTGGCTGGCGGACAACGGCCACGACTTCACCTTCCACGACTTCAAGAAGCAGGGCCTGAGCCGCGAGCTGGTCGAAGGCTGGTTGAAAGACCTCGACTGGGAGACCCTGGTCAACCGCAAGGGCATGACCTGGCGCAACCTGCCGGATGAACGCAAGGAATCGATTGTCGACAACGACAGCGCCATCGCCCTGATGCTGGAAAATCCATCGGTCATCAAGCGTCCGGTGCTGGCCGGCCAGGGTCCGACGTCGGTCGGCTTCTCGGCTGACCAGTACGCGACCAGGTTCGGAGCCGCCAAGTGAAGCCCTCGCGCACCCTGCTGCTCACCGAAGAGCTGATCGCGCTCGACTCGATCACGCCCCACGACAAGGGCTGCCAGCAACGCCTGATCGAGCTGCTGGCACCACTCGGCTTCCAGTGCGAGACCATCGAGTCCAATGGCGTCACCAACCTGTGGGCGCGCAAGGGCACCGAGTCGCCCGTCTTCGTCTTCGCCGGCCACACCGACGTGGTCCCGACCGGCCCGGTGCACCAGTGGGAATCCGCCCCCTTCACCCCCACCCAGCGCGACGGCAAGCTGTATGGCCGCGGCGCCTCGGACATGAAGACCTCGATCGCGGCGATGGTGATCGCCTGCGAGGAATTCATCGCCGCCAATCCCGACCATCAAGGCTCGATCGCTTTCCTGATCACCAGCGACGAAGAAGGCCCGGCGGTCGACGGCACCGTGGTGGTGTGCGACCTGCTGGAAGAACGCGGCGAGACGCTCGACTACTGCCTGGTCGGCGAACCGACGTCGAGCCACGTGCTGGGCGACATGATCAAGAACGGCCGCCGCGGCTCGCTCTCGGGCCACCTGGTGATCAAGGGCATCCAGGGCCACATCGCCTACCCGCACCTGGCGCGCAACCCGATCCACCAGGCGGCGCCGGCGCTGGCCGAGCTCACCGCCGAAGTCTGGGACGAGGGCAACGAGTACTACGCGCCGACCAGCTTCCAGATCTCGAACATGGCGGCCGGCACCGGCGCCACCAACGTGATCCCGGGGCAGCTGGCGCTCGACTTCAACTTCCGCTTCTCGACCGCCAGCACCGCCGAGGGCCTGGAAGCGCGCGTGCACGCCATCCTCGACCGCCACGGTCTGGACTACGACCTGCAATGGACCTTGTCCGGCCAGCCGTTCCTGACCGAGAAGGGCACCCTGTCCGATGCGCTGTGCGCGGCGATCGGAGAAGAGCTGGGCGTGCAGGCCGAACTGTCGACCACCGGCGGGACTTCCGACGGCCGCTTCATCGCCCGCATCTGTCCTCAGGTGATAGAATTCGGGCCACCGAACGCCAGCATCCACAAGATCGACGAACACATCGAGCTGCGCTATATCGATCCCCTGAAAAACATCTACCGCCGCACGCTGGAAAGCCTGCTGGCCGCCTGATCCGGTAACTGAACTGGCAATTGAACCGACACGAGAACAAGACCATGACCAACACTACTTTCAGTACGCCGCGCGACCTGCTGCGCTACGCCGTCACCCGCTTCAACGGTGCCAAGCTGTTCTTCGGCCACGGCAGCGCCGAAGCCTTCGACGAAGCCGCCTACCTGCTGCTGCACACATTGAAACTGCCGCTGGACCGCCTCGAGCCGTTCCTGGACGCCAAGCTGCTGCCCGACGAAGTGCTGCAGGTGCTGAGCGTGATCGAGCGCCGCGTCACCGAGCGCGTGCCGGCCGCCTACATCACCAAGGAAGCGTGGCTGGGCGAGTACAAGTTCTACGTCGACGAGCGCGTGCTGGTGCCGCGCTCCTTCATCGCCGAACTGATTCCGCAGCAGTTCAGCCCATGGCTGACCGACCCCGACGGCGTCGAGAACGTGCTCGAACTGTGCACCGGCAGCGGCTGCCTGGCGATCATGATGGCCGACACCTTCCCGAACGCGGTGGTGGATGCGGTCGACATCTCGAAGGATGCGCTGGCCGTGGCCGAGCACAACATCCGCGAATATAAACTCGAAGGACGAGTGAACCCGATCGAGTCGGACCTGTACGAGAACGTGCCGTTCAAGAAGTACGACCTGATCATCACCAACCCGCCATACGTGAATTCGGAATCGATGCGCACCCTGCCGCAGGAATACCTGAACGAGCCGCAGATCGCGCTGGCCGGCGGCGAAGACGGCATGGACCTGGTGCGCAAGATCATCGCCGGCGCCGCCGAGCGCCTGACGCCGGAAGGCCTCCTGGTGGTCGAAATCGGCAACGAGCGCGAATACGCCGAAGCCGCGTTCGGCCACCTGGGCCTGACCTGGCTGACCACCAGCATCGGCGACGATGCGGTGTTCCTGCTCACGGCGGAGCAGTTGCAGACGGCGCAGTAAATATTTGCAGGACGCCCGCGCTGATCAAATGTATCAGCGTATAAACGTCATCCCCGCGAAGGCGGGGACCCAATTCGTTGCATCGCGCCTGCGCTTCAAGCAAGTGGCAGATCGAGCAAACTTGGGTCCCCGCCTTCGCGGGGATGACGGTTTTGAGGGCAGCGGTGAAAACCGCAGTAGCATGCCGAGTTGAGCACCTCAGTAACCCGATTTTTAGACACCCCACCATGATCCGTTTCCAGAACGTCAGCCTGATGCGCGGCACCAAGCCGCTGCTCGAGAGCGCCGACCTCACCCTCAACCCGGGCGACAAGATCGGCCTGATCGGCGCCAACGGCGCCGGCAAATCGAGCCTGTTCGGCATGCTGCGCAACGAGCTGCATCCGGACCAGGGCCTGATCGACTTCCCCGCCAAGTGGCGCATGGCCTACGTCGCGCAAGAGACGCCGGCCCTCGACCGCCCGGCGCTGGAATACGCGATCGACGGCGACGTCAACCTGCGCCGCCTTCAAAAGGAACTCGACGAAGTCGAAGCGCAGGATGAGCCGGACGGCATGCGCCTGGGCGAACTGCATGGCGCGCTGGCCGATGCCGATGCCTACACGGTGCAGTCGCGCGGCGAACAGCTGCTGCTCGGCCTGGGCTTTTCGCTGGCCCAGATGCAGCAGCCGGTGGCAAGCTTCTCGGGCGGCTGGCGCATGCGCCTGAACCTGGCGCAGGCGCTGATGTGCCCTTCCGACCTGCTGCTGCTCGATGAACCGACCAACCACCTGGACCTGGACGCGATCATCTGGCTCGAGGACTGGCTGAAACGCTATCCCGGCACCCTGATCATCATCTCGCACGACCGCGACTTCCTCGACGAAATCGTCAACGTGATCGTGCACATCGACGACCGCAAGCTGAAACGCTACGGCGGCAACTACTCCAGCTTCGAGCGCCAGCGCGCGGCGCAGATGGTGCTGGCCGCATCGGCCATCGAAAAGCAGCAGCGCCAGCGCGCCCACCTGGAGTCGTTCATCAACCGCTTCAAGGCGCAGGCCACCAAGGCGCGCCAGGCGCAGAGCCGGATCAAGGCGCTGTCGCGGATGGAAGAACTGGCGCCGCTGCGCGCCGCCGCCGAATTCTCGTTCGAGTTCCGCGAACCGCTGGCGGCGCCGAACCCGCTGCTGGTGCTCGATGGCGTCGACGCCGGCTATCCGCTGCTGGACGAACATGGCGACAAGGTCGGTGCCAAGACCATCGTCAAGCACATCGACTTCTCGCTGCAGATCGGCCAGCGCATTGGCCTCTTGGGCGTCAACGGCGCCGGCAAATCGACCTTGATCAAGACCGTGGCCGGCGAACTGGCGCCGCTGACCGGCACCTCGACCCTGGGCAAAGGCCTGTCGATCGGCTATTTTGCACAGCACCAGGTGGAGATGCTGCGCCACGACGAGTCGCCGCTGTGGCACATGGTGAAGATCGCGCCCACCACGCGCGAGCAGGAACTGCGCAACTTCCTGGGCAGCTTCAACTTCCCGGGCGATATGGTGACCAGCCCGATCAAGCCCTTCTCGGGCGGCGAAAAGGCGCGCCTGGCGCTGGCCCTGATCGTGTGGCAGCGCCCGAACCTGCTGCTGCTGGATGAACCGACCAACCACCTGGACCTGGAAACGCGCGAAGCGCTGACCATGGCGCTGGCCCAGTTCGAGGGCACGCTGGTGGTGGTCTCGCACGACCGCCACCTGCTGCGCGCCACCACCGACCAGTTCATCATCGTCGCCGACGGCAAGCTGCAGCCGTTCGACGGCGACCTGGACGACTACAAGGACTGGCTGTTCAAGACCAAGCTGGGTAAAGGCACCGACGTGCTGCCGGCAGCGGCGGCGGCGCCGGTCAAGGCCGCGCCGGCCCCCGTGGCCGCGCCGGTGGCGGCGGCCGATCGCAAGGAACAGAAGCGTCTGGGCGCCGAAGAACGCCAGCGCCTGGCCGCGCTGCGTAAACCGCTCGAGAACCGCATCAAGCGCCTCGACGAGCAGATGGCCAAGCTGAACGCGAAAAAGGCCGAGATCGACGCCGCTCTGCTCGAGCCGGAGATCTACGAAGCCGGCAACAAGGAACGTCTCAAGACGCTGGTGGCCGACCAGGCGTTCGCGGTGCGCGATCTGGAGGCGCTGGAGATGGAGTGGCTGGAGTTGCAGGAACAGCTGGAGGGGTTGGCGTCGCAGGCTGCGTAATCAAACCGGATTGTTACCCTAAAAACCGTCATCCCTGCCACCGGCAGCAATGACTTCCCGCGAAGTGAACTGCCCCCCAAAAGTCGGACATTGTCCA
>NZ_DAMAGA010000078.1:0-6502 GCF_031995545.1 Massilia sp. | reverse complement strand
ACGCCCACACTTATCGACTGTTAATTTTTAAAGAACTTTATTCGGTACTGCACTTACTGCATCGTTGCGAATCGTTGTGTTCGTCAGCAGCAGAGGAGAGAGATTATGCAGTGTTTCGCTAACTTCGTCAACCCCCCATTTGCTTCAGCTTAGATTTCTCTATCAACCTTGCTAACGTAACCACTTGATTACGTTAACGTTTTTCGGTTGCTGCCGAAGCGGAGGCGAACTATAGCAAACCTCTCAGCGGTTCCGCAAGTCCCTGCTGAGCAAATATCGCTCAGCGTTTTTCGGCGATCCGGCAACAGCAATTGTTGCAGTGCGCGTGGTTCGCTGACTGGCGCGGTATATTCCTTGGTTGATTTGCAAGACCACTGACTTGCACGCCTGCTATATACCTCTGGAGACATAATGAACCACACCGTTTTGCGCCGCACCACGATTGCCGCGGTTTGCGCCTGCTGGCCGCTGGCTGCCGCTGCCGCTACCGATGATGTGCGCGACCCGATGCACACCGTGGTGGTGAGCGGTACCCGCGCCGAACACACCAGCTTCGACCTGCCCGCCTCGGTCGACGTGGTCGATGCGGCGCAGATCGCCGACACGCAAATGCGCGTGAACGCGTCCGAAGCCCTGGTAGCTGTCCCCGGTGTGGTAGTGCGCAACCGCGAGAACTACGCGCAAGACTTGCAGATCTCCTCGCGCGGCTTCGGCACCCGCTCGGCCTTCGGCGTGCGCGGCGTGCGCCTGGTCGCCGACGGCATCCCGGCCACCATGCCCGACGGCCAGGGCCAGGCCGCGACCTTCAACCTGGATCTCGCCGAACGCATCGAAGTGCTGCGCGGCCCCTTCTCCGCCTTATATGGCAATCACTCCGGCGGCGTAGTGCAGCTGTTCACGCGCGAACCGAAAGGCGCGCCGTCGATCGAATCCAGCTTCTCGGCCGGCAGCTACGGCCAGCGCAAGCTCGACGTCAATGCCAGCGGCAAGAACGGCAACATCGGCTACCTGCTCGACGCTTCGCGCTTCGACACCGACGGCTACCGCGACCACAGCGCCGCGCGGCGCGACCAGGCCTATGCCAAGCTGGTGGTCGAGCCATCGGGCACCAGCCGCCTGGTGATCACCGCCAGCGGCCTGCGCCAGGACGACACCCAAGATCCGCTCGGCGTCACCTGGGACACCTACCAGCGCGACCCACGCGCCGGCGAGATCGATACCACCGATACGCAGACGCCGCAGCGCACGCTGGCCGAGCGCTACGACACGCGCAAGAGTATCGACCACCAGCAGTTCGGCGCCACCTGGGAGAGCCGCTTCGGCCCGGACAGGCTGCAGGTCACGGCCTACGGCGGCAACCGCCGCGTGATCCAGTACCAGTCGTTCTCGCGCGGCTTCCAGGCCCCAAGTAGCCACTCGGGCGGCGTGATCGATTTCGACCGCGACTTCTACGGCATCGACGCCAACTGGCGCGCCGTGCGTGACATCGCCGGCGGCACCCTGCGCACCACGGCCGGCCTGGAACTGGCGCGCTCCAAGGATGCGCGCCATGGCTTCGAGAACTTTGTCGGCACCACCTTCGGCGTGAAGGGCAACCTGCGCCGCGACGAACAGAACGAAGTCACCAGCGTTGACCCCTACGTGCAGCTCGAATGGGAACGCGGCCAATGGGTGATCAGCGGCGGCCTGCGTCACAGCCGCGTCGACTTCGACGTGCGCGACCAGTACCTGTCGAATGGCGACGACAGCGGCAGCGCGGACTTCAGCCACACCACGCCGCTGGTCGGCGTTCTGTATAAAGTCTCGCCGACGCTGAATGTGTACGCGAGCGCGGCGCGCGGCTTCGAGACGCCGACCATGAACGAATCGTTCTATTCGGGCACCGGCGGCGGCTTCAACTTCGCGCTGGAGCCGGCGATCGGCACCCACCTCGAAGCGGGCGTGAAGGCGATGGTGGCCAATGGTGTGCGCGTCAACGCGGCGCTGTTCCAGGTGAAGACCGACGACGAGCTGGTGGTCGACGCGTCCAACGGCGGGCGCACCAGCTACCGCAACGCCAGCGCCACGCTGCGCCAGGGCGGTGAATTGTCGGTGGACGCGGAGCTGGGCGGCGGCTGGAATGCGCGCCTGGCCCTGAGCATGCTGCATGCGATCTACGACGAAGGTTTCGGCGCGGTACCGGAAGGCAGCCGCCTGCCGGGCGTGCCGAAATCGAGCCTGTACGGCGAGTTCGGATGGCGCGAAGTGGCCGGCCGCTATGGCGCGGCGCTCGAGACCATCGCCAACAGCCGCGTGTATGCGGAAGACACCAACAGCGCCACGCCGGCGCCGGGCTACGCGATCGTCAACGCGCGCGTCCAGGCCAGCCAGCAGCTGGGCGCCTGGCGCCTGCGCCAGTTCGCGCGCGTGAACAATCTGTTCGACCGCGACTACGTCGGTTCGGTGATCGTCGGCGACACCAACCGCCGCTTCTACGAATCGGCCCCGGGCCGCAACTGGATGGTGGGCGTCAGCGCGCAGTACCAGTTTCAGTGATCGGCGCCTGCGCTGCCGCGATTGGATTGTCCGGCAGCGCGACGCCCGGATACAGCCGTTTGAGGACGGCTGTTATCACCGGAGCCAGTGCCGCGTCGACCAGGTCGGTCGCAGCGCCCAGGTCGGGCGCGGCGCGCACCGACTGCCACAGGCGCGGCTGGTCGATGCCGCTCGTGCCCAATGCAGCTTCCACCTCGCTCTGCCAGAACGGCGGCGCTTCGCTCTCCACATAATTGCCACGTCCCCGCCCGAAGTGCGCCACCGCCAGGTAGCGCAGGATCGCGCCGGTGAACAGCGACTGCAGGAAGGGATCGGCGAATTTCACGCTGGCGCGGTTACGGTCGGTGCCCTGATTGAAACCCCAGGCCGCGCCGGCCGCCGTGATGCCGCCGGCGATCGCGCCCAGCAGCGCGCCGGCTCCCAGCGTCAATCCACCTGCCATCATGTCGGCTGACAGCCCCGTCGCCGCGCCCGACACCACCGCACCGAGCAGGCCGGCCTGGGCCCGGTCCACCGGCGCGCGCACGGCGAAGTTCTCGCGCACGCGCGCATTCACCGCAGTCGCCTTGCCCGGGTCGATGCGGTACAGCGACAGCATGCGCGCGGTGGCGTGGTTGATACCGTCGTTCAGGCGCGCCACCAGTGCGGCCATCGCCAGCTCCTGGCGCCGTTCCTCGTCCTTGCCGATGCCGACCGCTTTCAGGGCGCTGCGCAGCATGCCGGGCTTTTCTTCGCCCAGCGCTTCGCTGTCGCGCGCGGCGGCAGCCAGCAGTTCAGCGCTCATGCGCAAGGCGCCGGCATAACGTTCGCGGTTGCGTTCCGACCAGGCGCCGAGCAGGCGCGTGTAGGCCGGTTGCTTCTCGGGCGCGATCAGGTGCGTGATCGATTCGTAGAACACATGCTCGTGCACCCAGCAGCGCGCGAACGCGTCCAGCGCCAGCACGTCCTTTACCACCGGGTACTGCGCCAGGTGCTGCTTCCAGCGCTGCGGCTCGCTTTGCTCCTCATGGGCCGGGCGCGGTGGACCGATCTGATTGAGCAGCACGACCACCGGCTTGCCCAGCCACTCGATGATCTTCATCTCGGGCGGCAGGTAGCCGGCGTCCTGCGGCGACTCGGACGAATTGACCAGATACAGCACCACGTCGGCCTCGTCGCGTGCGGCGCGCAATGCATTCTGGCTGAGCCAGAACGGGCGGTCGCGATAGCGGTCGAACACCTCGCGCAAGAACCAGCCGATCGGATTGTTGGCGTTCGACAGGCGTTTGAGCAGGCGCACCGAATCGCCGAAACCGGGGGTGTCCCACAACACCAGGCGGTCGCCTTCGACCGTCTCGAGCAGTGGGTAGCCTTCCGAGATCTGGGTGACGTGGGCGGCGTCGCGCACCTCGCCGACGTCCATCCCGACCAGGGTGCGTGCCAGCGTGGTCTTGCCGTTGTTGGTGTGCGAGACCAGCGCGAACTGGATTTTGGCGGGCGCGTTCATCGCAGCTCCGGCAGGGCCAGGCCCGCGCCCAGTTCAAGCGCGTGCTTGTCCGGGGCGAGCAGGTTGACGGCGTGACTCGACACGCCATGGAAGCCGCAGAACTGGCGCCACAACGCGATGCGCTCGGCCACGCGGGCATCCGTTCCCGCCTGATCGCCGCCCCGTTCCAGCAGCGGCGATTCGTCCAGCAGCACGGCGACGCCGCGCGGCACACGCCTGGCAAGATGGTCGAGCAGCGCGCCGTGGTTTTCCTTTTCCGGCGTCGCCGCAAGGCTGAACAGCACCGTGGTGACGGTGATGCCGGCTTCGTTCAGTGAGGTGTCGCGCAGCGCCTCCTTCGGCTCGACGCCATACGCGACCGGAGGCAGCAGCTGCACGCGCGCCTGTCCGCCCAGCGCGGCGGCCGCGATCGCCCACAGGCCGCGGTCGCGCGGTTCGTCGAGCGTGTAGCTGTACGGGATCACGCGCAGCACCGCCGGGGTGCCGGCGCCGACGCTGTCGGCCAGCTTGCGGTAATAAGGCTGGTCGAGATCGATCGGGAAGTTGCGCTTCAGGCGGCGCGCCTGGATCGCAGCGATGGCGGCGAGCAGCAGGCGCGGCGCCACCACCAGCAACAGCAGTGTTGCGCCGTACAGGTGCACCCAGCGCTCGCCGCCGGCGACGGTCGGCAGCGCGCCGCTCGTGCTGAAGCGCAGCTGCTCGATCTCGGCCAGCGAGAATCCTTGCAGGAACGGGAACACGATGAGCGCCGGCGTGAACAGCATCGAGAGCAGCGAGTGCACCTGCTGCGCATCGAGGAAGGTGCTCTCCCAGCCGGTGATGTACTGGGTAAGCAGGCCGCGCGCATACAGCGAGACGACGGCGCCGAGCGCGAAGCCGGCGGCGGCCAGGTGGAAGGTGCGGCTCAGACGCGCGCGCGTCAGCGGTTCGCTCATCGCCGACCAGTTGGCCAGGTAGTGGGCGACACCATCGGCCAGCGGCGCCGGCAGCTTGCGCGGCACCGCCACCTTGCCGGTGCTCAGGCGCTGCAGCAGCGGCGTGCCGCTCCTGCGCTTGCGCGCGGCCGGCACCAGCGCCCATATCAGCAGGCCGAGATACACCAGCAGGTTCCAGCCGATGATGCCGAGCAGCGGCGCCGACAGCAGGTCGACCCGGTGCGGATTGGCGATGCGGTCGAGCGCGGCGCCGATCACGAAAGCCAGCAGCGGCAGTGCGAGCCAGATGCCGGTCAGGCCGGGCGCGCGCCGATAAAAGGCGCCGAAGGCCGGCGTGCGTTCGCCCAGGCGCTTGAGGATCTGCTCGGCGCGCTGCTGCAGGAAGTGATGCTGGTTGGTCGCCACCTTGGCGTCGGACGCCTGCCATGCAGCCAGCTCGCGCGCGCTGCGCGTGGCGTACTTGCGATCGTCGTCGCTCAGCACCGCGTGGCCGACGTCGGCGGTCTCGATGGCGCGCACCAGCACGACGTTGCGTGCGACCTGTTCGTTCATGCTGCTCCTGTGATTCAAATGGCAATGTTGTGAGCTTTATTGTGCCCTAGATTCGCGGGGCGGTCAGTGAAGCAGCGTTCATAGTCGGGACGCGCCAATAAAAAACCCGGGCGATGCCCGGGTCATGTGAAGTACGCCGTAGCGTGCTTATCGATTGCGCTTGCTGCCGGAATCGGAAGACGGTTCGTCCGGGCGTCCCTGCCGCTGCTGGTTGGCAGAGCCGGCGCCGGTCTGGCGCGCGTTGTCCGGGCCGCTGGCCGACTGCTGCGAACCGGCCTGCTGGTATTGCTCCATGCCGTTGCCGGATTGCTGCTGCTGGCCCAGACGGTCCTGCTCGCCGCGCGCCTGCATGCGCTGCGCCTGCTGGCGTGCGCTCCATCCGCCGGTCTGCGCGCCGGCGCCGGCGCGTTGGCCGCGGCCTGCGGTGTCGGACTGCATCGAGCCGGTGAACGCTTTCGGGAACGGCGTGTCAAACCCGCCGGGCATCACGTAGCCAGGTGCCCTGCTCTGCAGGCTGCCTTCGGCGACGGTAAGGGTTTTCGGTTTCGCGATACCACGGGCGCGGTTGTCACCGCCTTTGACCTTCTCTTTCGACTTCATTCGATCCTCCGATTACTGAACCAGAGATCCGATCATGCGCGCTCGGGTTCAGCGGATGTATAGGACGAGGGGTTTGTGCGGTGTAGGAATCGCCTGACCGATTGTGAGTATCGAATGTTGCATGGGCTGGTTGAACGCGTCGGCAGCGGAGCTGCCAACCCTACGGTTGCCGATGATGTTCCGGCGGCGGGTTCTGGAAACGCTCCGACCGCGGTTGCTGGAAATTTCCGCTCGCGGCTCTTGGCCAATCAATTTCCGTTCGCGGTTCCTGGACAATCGTAGGATTGGCGGCTCCGCCGCCGACGCGCTCAACCAGTATTCGATCCGGCAAACCGTTTTACGAAGCCCAAAGCAAAAAACCCCACCAGATCACTGGTGGGGTTTTTCATATAAC
>NZ_DAMAGA010000077.1:0-6714 GCF_031995545.1 Massilia sp. | reverse complement strand
CGTGGATCGGCGCCGCCGAGTCGGCGATCGGAATGCGCCGGCCCTGACGCGAAACCAGAATGGCGTCGCCGCTCAGGTTCGACGCCTGGTTGGCGTGCAGGATGAAGTCCACGGGACTGGCGATCGCGCATCCGCTGACGCTGTCGACGAGGTTGATGACCTCGGCCACCGGCCGCCCGCGTGCTTCGTCGCGCGACCAGCCGCAGACCAGTTCAGCCGCGACATTCAGGTAATCCACGCGTCCGGCCATGTCGACGGAGACGACGGCATCGCCAATCGAATTGAGCGTGATTTCGGCACGGGCCTGGGCGACGTACAGACCATGCTCCACTTTCATGCGTTCGATGATGTTGCGCAGGGACTGCGGCACCAGGTAATTGTCGAAGTAACCCCTGGACAACCAGCCCTGCGCACCGCGCTGGACCGCTTCGATGGCGTCGGCCTCATCGTCGAGCTCGCATAGCGTCAGGATCTGGATATGGCGAGCAGCTGCCCGCATCCGTTGCGCCGGGGCGTGCATATTCTTCAAGCAAACTATTGCCACCTGCTATTGGCTGAAAATAGATCTGCAGATTGGCCGCACGGAGGCGAAAAAGAGCGCATAGTGTTCATGTCAAACGCGATCTGCCCTGATCGTCCTCTCTCAGACGGCATCTGCCGTGCTGCCATTTCCGCCAGACATGTCAACGCATTGCGTCCGGCGTCCGTACGACCATTCCAATCGATTCCATTCCTTGAAAGGTACGCCATGTATCCATTTCCTCAATCCGTCAATCCCGCCGTGCGCTCGCATATCGACGCACAGGCCGCCTTCCTCAACGAGCTGTCGCAGACGGTCTCGCGTTCGTTCCAGCAGGTGTTCCAGCTGAACATGCAGCTGGGCCAGACGCTGCTCGAGGACGCCACTGGGACCGCCCAGCGCATGCTGACCGCCGATCGTCCCACCGACGCGTTGTCGGCGGCGGCCTCGCGTGCCCAGCCCGCCACCGACAGGCTGCGCACCTACCAGCAGCAACTGTCGCAGCTGGCCGCGACCACCCAGGTCGACCTGACCCGCGCGAGCGAGCAGCATGTGCAGGAAACCTCCCGTACCGCCCGCGCGTTGGCCAGTGAAGTCACCCGCGTGTCGGCCGAAGAAGCCGACAAGAGCCTGCGCCAGCAGGAGGAAGCCGTCAAGAATTCGCGCGACGCGTTCTTGCAGGAGGCGCAGCGCGGCGCCAATATCGGCGCCGAGTACCTGAACAACCTGCAGGGCGAGGCCGCAGGCGCCAAGCCAGATGGCCAGGCAGGCCCGCCGCGCAACCCCGGCAACCAGCAAGGCGGCAACGGCCAGGCCGGCAACACGGCGTCGTCGTCGCCACGTTGATCTTCAATCGTCCCCCCGGGGTCCGGGGGCAAGCCTCGCGGCGGCGTCGACCATGCGGTCGCGCCGCCGCTTGCGTCTGCGCGACACTTGTTCATCACCTTATTGGGGAAGGCGAACCATGTTCAACACTTTTTTCGATGCATGGTCATCGATGATCCGGCCCGGGGCGAGCGCGCCTGCCCGACGTGTTTCCGGCAGCCAGTTCAGCCACGGATTGCATGAGGACGGCGAGCATGCGCTGCACTATCGCCTGTTCATTCCGGGCGGCGCGCGCGACCCCATGCCCCTGATCGTCATGCTGCATGGCTGCGGTCAGGACGCCACCGATTTCGCCGCCGGCACCGGCATGAATGCGCTCGCCGAAGAGCATGGCTGCCTGGTCCTGTATCCCGAACAGTCCTGCGGCGCGCACTGGAACCGGTGCTGGAACTGGTATGACGGGGAGCACCACCTGCGCGGCGCCGGCGAGCCGGCGCTGATCGCGGGACTGACTCGGCGCATCATGGCCGAACATGCGGTCGACCCCGCGCGCGTCGCGGTCGCCGGCCTGTCCGCGGGTGGCGCCATGGCAGTCATTCTGGGGCGTACCTATCCCGACCTGTTCAGTGCCGTCGGATGTCATTCCGGGCTCGCGCATGGCAGCGCCAGCAGTGATGCCGGCGCGCTGCTGGCGATGCGTACCGGCGCCGGCCAGTGAACATGCCGGCGTACCCGTCATCGTCTTCCATGGCGACGCCGATACGACGGTCCATCGCACGAATGGCGGCGGCGTCATACGCCAGTGTCTCGACAGCCATGCGGTTCAGGGAAGTGTGGCGGATGCCGGCGTCGCCGTGGTGGCGGAAACAGGACGCAGCGGCGGGCGCGCGTTCACCCGCCATGTGCATCGCGAACCCACGGGCAGCGTATTGGCCGAGCAATGGACCGTGCACGGGGCCGGCCACGCCTGGTCTGGCGGCGACCTGCGTGGCAGCTACACCGACACGCGCGGACCGAACGCCAGCGAGGAGATGCTGCGATTCTTCATCGGCCGCATGGATGGCTGAGCGGCGCAAGGCGGGGATACGGATGACATGCCGCCCCGTGCGTGTCCTACGCTCGCAGGCGGCGCCAGCGCCCATCATGATGCGATGCGATGATACAGGGAGCACACGTGGCACGAATACCTGAAAGGCGGCGCACGACGGACCGGCGCGGCGAGGCGGCGCTGGATGCCCATGGCCTGCTGATCGGGGAGATCGCTTGTCCGGCGTATTGTTGTACGCTGGATGGGGCCGTACGGTACGCCAACAGCGCCGCCAGGCGGCTGTGGGGCGCCTGGCCCGATCCGGACCAGGTTGGCCGCTGGGGCGGCTTCACCGCACTGTACCGGGCAGATGGCAGCGCGCTCGACGAGCCTGCATCGCCGGCGGCGCTGGCGGCGCGCACGGGCCTTGCCCAGCCGCCCTCCGAACTGCTCGCCGAGTCCGCCGATGGGAGCCAGCGCTGCGTGGTGATCCATGCACGGCCGGTGCTCGACGCCGACGGCGCCAGCACAGGCGTGCTGTGCTCCCTGACCGACATCAGCGAGCAACGGCGTCTCGAAGACCAGGTGAAGTTCGTGCATGAGAGCCGCGCCGGTTTTCTGCACGTGCTGGCGCATGAATTGCGTAATCCTCTCGCGCCGGTGATGGCGGCCGCCACGCTCCTGCAGCGCCAGTCCGGCGGCCCGGGCATCGACCGCATGGCCGGCGTCATCGCGCGCCAGACCAGAAAGCTGGCGCGCTTCGTCGACGATCTGCTCGAAGGTTCGCGCATCGAACAGGCCTTTGACACGCCGGTGTCCAAGCGCGCGTCGAGCGTGGATGAGGTGCTGGCCCACGCGTGCGACGTGGTCGGTTGCGTCCTGAGCGAACGGGGCCAGACGCTCAGTGTGGAGATCTGCCGGAAGGAACAGGCGCAAGGCGCAATATTGTGGTGCGACCCCGAGCGGCTGGCGCAGGCGCTCGGCGGCGCCCTGCTCAATGCCAGCCAGTTTTCCGACGACGGCGCCGCGATTTCACTGGCGGTCGAGGTCGACGGCGTCTTTCTCGAACTGCTCGTTAGCGACCACGGGATCGGCGTCGAGCAAGCCGAACTGTCGCAGCTGTTCCAGCCGTTTCGCAAGTTTGCCATGCATCCCGGACGCGCTGCATCGGGAGCGGGACTCGGTCTGGCGGTCGCGCGCAGCGTGAGCCGGGCGCATGGGGGCACGGTGTCTGCCGACAGCCCCGGACGAGGGCAGGGCATGCGCCTGAAATTCGTGCTGCCGGTGGTACGGGAGGCGACGTTTGCCTGAGCCGGACCGCGCAACCCTGGCGCGGCCGGGCGCCTGGCGCGCCGCCCGGCCAACGGTGCGCCCGCCGGCAGGCAATGCGCGTAGGCTGTCAATGCCGGTCACCGGACCCTGGGAGATGCCATGATGACGCCCGAACCCGCGAACACGTTTCGCGGCCTGCCACTGACTGCGGAGCAGCATAGCGAGATCTCGCATTACATTCATGCCAGGAAGCGTCATGGTCTGCCTTGGGATACGCCGGAACTGCAGGCGATGCTCGTGGACATGCTCGACCCGCCGGAGTTCGATCAGGAAGATCGCCGGTCGCTCTCGGATTGCATGGGCATGGAGCGGGCCGCCGTGGTGCTCGATGGCGGAAAAGACCTGGACCGGGCCGATCCTTCCCCTGACTCGTGAACCGGTGCCTGGTTCAGGATCGAGCCGGGCCGGTTGGGGCTGGTCGGAGCACCGCCGCATTGATTCTGACTTTTGCGATGCGCAGCACGCTCGTGTGCGCATCCGCAGCGCTGCGTTGTGGATTGACGAGCGAACCCCTGACGGTGCGCTCGCCTTCCTTGAACGCGTGAAAGTGCCCCAGCCACTTCGCGGGATCATTTTGCGACGGCGTGGTCGCCCACTCGATCAGATAGCCAAGGTAGGTCTCGTCGAGCATCGTGAATTCCATGATGTTCGTGTCAGCGCGGTTTTGCATGATGGCTCGAATGGTGATGCAGGCTGTGCGGGCCGGACGCGCGCGTTGCGCCGGTCCGTGCGCGCTGCCGAGCATTCGCCGGCGATGGGCGAAAGTGGCGCCCGACGGTCGCTCTGCCGTTGCTGCCGGTATGGAAGCGGACTCATGCGCGAGTCCGGGAGGGGAAGTGAGCGCTTCAGTAAATATGCGCAACGTGCCGATCGTCGATCCACTTGCGCGCATTGTCGAACGAATTGCTGACGGCTTGTTCGACGGTCAGGAACCCATTGGTCTCGGTTGCCTGGTGATGGCAAAGAGGGAAGGTCGCATGTTCACTTTCATAGATCGTGAAAATGGCCATGAAGCGTCGGCGGATCGTCTCGACCGGACTCGCCACGATGGTGTAGCCTTTGTAATGCGATTTTGGCTCTGCGTGCATGGCATGCTCCCTGGTCAAGAAACCACAGTAGCACGAAACCATGTACCGGCTACATCTGGCAAAAAATATATTTTTTTGCATTCGCTGGCGGGATGCTAGACTGGCGAATGCGTACCCGTATCGACTGCCTGCATGCCATATTGATCGACGCGATCGTGAGCAATCATCGCGCCCGCAGCATCCGATCCGCAGCTGAAGCGCTGGCGCGCAATCATGTTTCGCTGGAGGTGGCGCTGCGCGTGCTGACCAGGCCATGGCGACGGCGAGTCGCGCGCAGCGGGATCGCTGTTTTCGGGCACCGGGTCCCCGAGTGATTCGTTGTGGCCGGCCATGCGCGGCGATCCGCAGGCAGACAGGGCCTTTCCTGCGAAAGGCGGCACATGGTCCACGGTGAACGTTTCAATGGCATCACCCATGGCGTGGGGGCTATGGCTTCGATTCTGGGCGGCGTGCTGCTGGTGGGCGTCGCTATGCGCAGTGGCGATGCCTGGAGGGTCGTCAGCGTCGGCATCTACTCGTTGACGCTGTTGCTGCTTTACCTGACCTCGACCCTGTACCACAGAACGCGTGGCGCCACCAAGGACGTGCTGCGCAAGATGGACCATTGCGCCATTTACCTCCTGATCGCCGGTACGTACACGCCGTTTACGCTGGTGACGCTGCGCGCGACGATCGGCTGGACGATGTTCGGCGTGGTCTGGACCCTGGCCGTGCTCGGTATCGCGCAGGAGCTCCTGTATGCGCGGCGAGGGCGCGTGCTGTCGCTCGTCATCTACGTCGTGATGGGCTGGCTCGCCGTCGTCGGTATCGGTCCGCTGATCGATGCGCTCGGCCGCACCGGCTTCGCATGGCTGGCGGCCGGCGGCGTGTCGTACACGGCCGGCATCGTCTTTTATGCCACCGACCAAGGTGCGCCATGGCCATGGGATCTGGCATTTGTTCGTCCTGGCCGGCAGTAGTTGCCACTACAACGCCATCCTGCTGCATGTGGCCTGAGAACGCGCGCCTGCGCCCGTCGGGCGTGCGCCGCCGGCCAATCGCGCCACAACATCACGACGCGCCACCGGCACGCAGCGGTGGAGGAGCAGCGCATGGTCCGTGCGCGCGCGTCGAAAAGCGCTGGTCCCCTTGCGGTGCGGCGCGTATGATGAATCGCACCGGCGTTTGAAACAACGGCAAGCATCATTCGGATGTGCCGCCAGACTTTAGCGTATCCCGATGGAGAATCGATGTTGATCAACGAGCGCCAGCGGCGGCGACACGGTCCCGCAGCAAATGCAGTCGCACGGGGATTGAACATCCTGGCAGCGCGCAATGCCGAACTCGCCAGTCGCTACATGCGCCACAAGCTCGTTCCGGAGCATGTGATTGCGCGTGTACTCGGCCATCCTGCACTGCGCCGCAGGGAGAGCGCGGGACAGTCGGTCTCGGAAGCAATCACCCCGTCCTCATGGGACGATCAATCATCCGCAGCCGTGGCCGCGGACCAGACGCAGGCGGAGAGTTACCGATGACACACATGATCGAACGGGATCCTGACCCGGAAGTGCGGCAGTTACGCGCCTTGCTCACCGTCTCGCGTGAATTGATGCAAGTCGACAAGCCCAGCGCCGCGCTCGCGCTGGCCGGCCGCGCCATGGCGGAACTGGCACACATCAGCAGTGCCTTGCTGCTGGTGCGCGGCGAGATCAACGAATGCATCGCTTTTGACAGCGCCGGCATGCCGGGCAGGGCGGTGTCCGGACACGGCTGGTACCGCATCGCGCTGGAACGGCTCGATAGCGGCCGGGACGAGCCGGCGATGATCGGCCCGCGTACGATGCTGGTGGGCGTGCCGACCCGACACACCATGGCCGTGCTGGCCGCTGGGTGGAGCGGCGATGCGGCGCCGGAAACCTGGGACGCACGGCGCCGCCTGCTGG
>NZ_DAMAGA010000076.1:0-6721 GCF_031995545.1 Massilia sp. | reverse complement strand
AAATTGCAGGGTGAAACCAGCTTCGACGAAGCAGGAATTCAACGGTAAAGCTAGCGAATAGTTTTACATAAGTTTGAAGGAACGGATTGTACCTGAATGGGGTACGCCGCCGAGCAGGCCCGGTGGCGATATTCCGAAGGTGCCGGCAGGCGCCGGCGCCCAGGATTGCGAGTTGCTATCAGCGCTTGGCGCGACGACGGCTCAGCGAACCGGCGCCGATCAGGCCGGCCAGCATCAGGGCCACGGTGCCTGGTTCAGGCACGGCTGCCAGTTCGTCCTGCAGGATCGGATCGGCTGCAGGCAGGGCGATGGCGCCGCCGCCGATACCGGTGCCGGTGCCCGGCAGAGCTGCATTGCCACCGCCGACGCTGCCGCCGGTGCCGCCACCGACGACGGTGCCGCCGCCGATCGCACCGCCACCACCGACGGCATCGCCGCCACCGATCGCGCTACCGCCACCGACTGCGCCACCGACCGCGCTGCCGGCGCCCGGGATCGCTGCGCCGACGCCAGGATTGGCGCCGACCACGATCTTGACGCCGTCGCCGTCGTTGATGACCGAGGTCGAGTTACCGTAACGGGCAGCCAGCAGGCCGTTGCCGGCGCTCAGCAGGTAGCTGGCGTCGATGCCTTGCTGGACGAACAACTTCTGCGCGTCGCTGGACGACATGTAGGCGCTGGCGTTACCGGCCAGGGCGTTGGTCAGGTTGGCGCTGTTGCCGGTGCTATGCGCGATGCCGCCGACGAGGCTGACATCACTGCCGAGCACGCCGGAGGCGAGCACGTTGGTGCCGTTGGCTGCGGTCCAGCCATTGACGAAGGTCGGTTGCGACGCGGTGCTGACCACATCTGCCTGGGCAGCGCCGGCGCTTGCCAGCAGAGCAGCAACAACAAGGTGGCGAATTGACATGGAAGAAACTCCTAAGATAAGTTGGCATTATTTTTTTTACAACTACAAATTGATCGTAGCATACCGACTAAAAACTTAACTTTTCTCAGGAATCGAATTGTGCTTGCGTGCTTACTGCTGAGATTTGGCACAAACATGCCAAGAGGTTATCTCCCGTAGGATATTTTTCTTGCATATCTACCGAAAAGCACAATCTTTAAATTGTCTTTTTGTGATATTGGCGGCAAGGTTTTTTGCAGTTTTACCATGCTGCTGATGCATTTTCGCCGCATGCCAAAAAACAAGCGGTTGAATGCAAAACGGCCGCTCCCCGAGGGGAGCGGCCGTTGTCATAACAGCAGGCTGGCCTGTCGCCGGCCCGATGACGCGTCAGTTGGCTTTCGCCGTGGCGCTCGCCATGTACGGCATCGCGCGCGACGCCAGGCGGGTATCGGTCTTCAGCATGCCGGCCTCGTCGGCCAGGATGTTGGCCGCCTCCTGCAGGATCACGTCCTTGGCGTCCTTGGCTGCCTTTTCGGCCGCCAGCTCCGCCTGCAGGTTGCGCTCGTCGGCTTGCAGGCCGTCGTCCTGGCGCGGGGTGCCGCGCAGGGCTACCACCGATTTCTCGGCCTTGGTCGGATCCGGCGTTTCGGCGCGCTTTTCCTTGCTGCCCGGGCCGCTGGCCGGTTCGTCCGGCGTGGCAGTATTGCCGGCCAGGCGTGCCTCGCGCATCTTGGAGCGCGCATCCTGGGCGTCGCGCTCCTTGCGGCGCACCGCTTCGTTCAGCGAGATCGCGTTTTCCTTGCGCAGCTTGAGCACCTCGGCGATGTCTTCCTGCAAGAACTGGAAGTCCTTGTCCTTGGCGATACGCGCCTCATGACGCTTCTGCAGCGGCGCCACCAGTTCCTTCAGGTCGCCCAGCGGCATGTACTGGGCCGGCTTGATCGACACCCACGGCAGCGCGTTGTCATACGACGATTCGCCGAAGTTCTCGATGTCGGCCAGCACCGGCAGCTTGATGTCCGGCGTCACGCCGCGCAGCTGGGTGGTGCCGCCATTGATGCGGAAGAACTGGGCGATGGTCATCTTGAGTTCGCCGTAGCGCGCCTTTTCGTTGGGCGCGAAGCGGTCCAGGTCGATCAGGGTCTGCACCGTGCCCTTGCCGAAGCTCGGCTCGCCGATGATCAGGCCGCGGCCGTAATCCTGGATCGCCGCCGCGAAAATCTCGGACGCCGAGGCCGAGCCGCGGTTGATCAGCACGCCGACCGGACCGTCCCAGGCCAGGCCGGCCTTGGTGTCGCTCTCGACTTCGACGCGGCCTTCGGCGGTACGCTGCATCACCACCGGACCCTTGTCGATGAACAGGCCGGTCAATTCAATTGCCTCGGTCAGCGAACCGCCGCCGTTGTTGCGCAGGTCGATCAGGACGTTGTCCACCTTCTCTTTCTTGAGTTCGGTGAGGATGCGCTCGACGTCGCGGGTGGCGCTGCGGAAGTCCTTGTCGCCACGGCGGCGCGCCTCGAAGTCGAGGTAGAAGGTCGGCAGCGAGATCACGCCGATGCGGCGCTCGACGCCGCCTTCCTTGACCTTCATGATCGATTTCTTGGCAGCCTGCTCTTCCATGCTGATCTTCTTGCGCACCATCGAGACGCTGACGTGCTTGGCGTCGACGCCGCCGTCGCCCGGGATCACGTCCAGGCGCACGGTCGAACCCTTCTCGCCGCGCACCAGCGCCACCACGTCGTCCAGGCGCCAGCCCAGCACGTCGGTGAAGGCGCCATTGCCCTGGGCCACGCCGACGATGCGGTCGCCCACCTTCAGCTTGCCCGACTTGTCGGCCGGGCTGCCCGGCACGATTTCGCGGATCACGGTGTAGTCGTCGCGCGACTGCAGCACGCAGCCGATGCCTTCCAGCGACAGGCGCATGGCGATGTCGAAGTTGTCGGCCGAGCGCGGACCCAGGTAGTTGGTGTGCGGCTCGATCGCGGTGGCATACGCGTTCATGAACATCTGGAACACGTCTTCGTTGTTGAGCTTGCGGATGCGGCTGACGTAGTTCTCGTAGCGTTTATCCAGCGTCTCGCGGATCGACTTGTCGTCCTTGCCGGCCAGTTTCAGGCGCAGCCAGTCGTTCTTGACGCGCTTACGCCACAGGTCGCGGATCTCGTCTTCGCTCTTGGCCCACGGGGCCTTCTCGCGGTCGAGCTGCAGGGTTTCGTCGGTATTGAAGTCGAACCTGGTCTTGAGCAGGCCGCGCGCATAGGCCATGCGCTCGGCGAAGCGCTGCTGGTACAGGTTGTAGATTTCGAACGGAACCGTCAGGTCCTCGTTGTTGATGGCGTCATCCATCTTGGTGCGCTGCGGCCCGAACCGATCCAGGTCGCCTTGCACGAAGTACAGCTTCTCGCTATCGAGCGAATCGAAATAATTGTCGAAGATCTTGACCGACATCGCGTCGTCCAGCGGCACCGCCTTGTAGTGATAGCGGCCCAGCACGCGCGAGGCCCACAACGCGGCTTGCGTCTGTGCAGCGATCGGCTTCATCTGGGTGGCGGTCGGCGTGCCGCCGGGGGCGGGAGCGGCGGGCTTGGCGGCAGGCTTCTCGGTCGCAGGCTTGGCGGGCGCCGGCGGCTGCACCACGGCGGCCGATTTTTCGGGCTGCGCGGTCACCACATGGGCCGACATGGCAAACGCCACGGCGGCGATGAGCACGTGCTTCTTCATTCTCTGTTTCTCCGAACGGGGATCCTGTTGCGGTAGCGGAGCGGGCGGCAAGCCCGGCGTTCCGCGCTGTGCGGTCCATTCTACAGGATGAACCCACGGTGCAGAGGCGGCTTATCCCGCTTGAATATGGTGGAAAGCGAAATATTAAGGCTGGCATAAGCCAGCCGCAGCGCGGATGTTTACGCTTTTACAAGACCGAACAGCGCATCGCGGAAGAACCAGGCGCCCCCAAGCAGCGCCAGCAGCGGCGCCCACGGCCACGAGCGCGCCGCCAGCTTCCAGTCCACCGGCGACGGCCAGAACGACAGGAACTGCGGCGCCAGCGCCAGGGTCAATGTCAGGTCGAGCGGCTCGAACTGCCAGCCGCCGCGGGTGCGCCACCAGGCCACGCCGAGCGGCAGCAGCAATACCAGCAGCGGCGCCAGCGCGCTCGGGGCCGCGTTGTACCAGCGCAGGTTGGCGAAGGTGACCGAACCGAGTTCCCAGTTATGACCTCCCTTGGGGCGTTTGATGCGGCGCGGCACCACGCTCATGCCGATCGGCTCGGCATTGGTCAGCAGCCCGGCCGAGAAATGCGCCAGCTCATGAAACAAGGTGCCGACCGCAGTGAACACGAAGAAGGCGGGATGGGCGGCGGCGCCGATCCACATCAGCAGCGCCAGCGCCATCGAAGGCGCCAGGTACAGCAGCATGTCGAGGATGGACGGGGCCTGGGCGCAGGCCAGCGCCGGGAGCCAGGCGCTGCAGGAGAGCAGCGAGGCCATGGCTTATTTTGCGTAGAAGCAGCGACCGCAGGCCTGGCGGTAGCTCTCGTTGCCGCCGATGCTGACCTGCTCGCCTTCGCGGATGCGGCGGCCCTGTTCATCGACGCGGATGTTCATGGTCGCCTTCTTGCCGCAGGTGCAGATGTTCTTGATTTCCTCGATGTCGTCGGCCAGTGCCAGCAGATAGGCCGAGCCGGGGAACGGTTCGCCGCGGAAGTCGCTGCGCAGGCCGTAGCAGATCACCGGCACGCCGCGCACCTGGGCCAGCTGGTGCAACTGGGCGACTTGAAGCGTGGAGAGGAACTGCGATTCGTCGACCAGCACGCAGGCCACGTCCGGCACGTTGTCGAGGAAATTGGTATTCGTGTCGAACACTTCGGCCGAGCGCTGGGCACCCAGGCGCGAGGTGATCAGGCCGACGCCGTAGCGGTTGTCGATCGCCGCGGTGTACAGCTTGACCTGCTGGCCCTGCTCTTCGTAGTTGTGCGCGACCTGCAGCAGGGCGGTCGATTTGCCGGCGTTCATCGCCGAGTACCTGAAATAGAGTTTGGCCACTGCCCTGTCCTGCCTTGCTGGTCGCGTAAATAAAACGGTGAAACGAGGCCGCGATTATAGCAAGCAGGAAATACCGCCGACCAGAGGAACCGGCGGCCTCAGCCGATCGGCTGGGCCGGGTTGCCGGCCACCTGGGCGCCTGCCGCCACATCGTGCGTGACCACGCTGCCGGCGCCGATGATGGCATCGTCGCCGATCGTCACGCCGGCCAGGATGATGGCGCCGCCGCCGATCCAGACATTGCGTCCGATCGTCACCGGCCGCCCCGATTCGAAACCGGCGCGGCGCAGCGACGGGTCGCGCGGATGGTCGGCGGTGTAGATGTGCACGCCCGGTCCGATGCGGGTATCGTCGCCGATCGTGATCGGCGCCACGTCGAGGAATACGCAATCGAAGTTGATGAACACGCGCGAACCGAGCGAGATGTGCCAGCCGTAGTCGCAGTGGAATGGCGGACGCAGCGTGGTGCCCTGCCCGGCGCGGGCGATCCGTTCCAGCAGCAGCGCCTGCCAGCTAGCCTGGTCGCCCAGCGCCGCGTTATAGCGCGCCAGCCAGGCGCTGGTGGCGGCCTGTTCGGCGCGCAGTTCCGGGTCACTGGCGTGGTACTGCATACCCGCCAGCATCTTCTGCTTCTCAGTCAAATCCATGTGCTTGCCTTTATTGCCTTACATTCCCGGGTGGTACTTGCGCTCCAGGTTGCGCTCGATGTCTTCCTTGTAGAACAGCACGTCCTTGAACTCGCCGCGTGCATACATCGCGGCCTGGTCGTCGAAGTGTTTCGATGTCGGATCGCTGCTCTGGCCGCCGGCCAGGATGCTCTTGGCGCGCACCTTCGGACCGAACTCGACCACAGCGACGAAGCTGTTGCCGCGGTCGCCGTAGATGCGCTTGGTCTTTTGCTTGGCAACCATGCCGAACGAGGCCAGCGAACCCCAGTTGGCCGACGGGAATGCCACCGGCCAGCTCGGCTTGCTGTCATCGTACTGCTGGTCGACGTCGCCGCTGATGCGCTGGAAGCGGTTGATCTCGCCCCATGGCGTGCGCCAGCTGCCAAAGTCCTGGGTCAGTTTATCCGAGGCACGTACCAGCGCATCCAGGCGCTCGGCCGGGCTCAGGCGCTCGGCGATGTAGTCGACAACGGGAATACGCTCGGCGCGCGCGCGGGCGCCGTGCTCGGCCACCATCTGCTGGCCCCAGTAGATCGCCAGCGAGGTCGGCACCGAATCGGCGGCGTAGCGCATGTTCCAGCCGCGCAGCGCGGCGATCTGCTCTGTCAAGGCGGCCTGGCGCGGGTCGCTGGCGTGCAGCGCCTCGTGGTCGGCCACGACTTTCGGCACCAGCGGCTCGAAGGCTTGCAGGCGGGTATCGTAGGAAGCGGCGATCAGGCTGTCGATGGTGACGCCCTTTTTATCGTGCACTTCCTTGAACACGCGCGCCGCGTTGCGTCCGCGCGCATTCTCGGGCAGCGACCACATATAGGCCGGGTAGTTCTTGCACACCGGGCTGCTGGTACCGGCTGCCGTGCACGGCCAGTTGTTGGTGTTCAGCAGGTAGCCGCTGGCCGGGTTGAACAGCGTGATGGTGTCCTTGATCGCGTGCAGGCCCTGCCATTCGGTGGCCGGCGTGCTGCCGTCGACCGGACGGGTCCAGTCATAGGCCGGGTTGCGCTTGGGGACGAAGTTGCCGTGGAAGTAGGCGATATTGCCCTTGGCATCGGCGTACACCGTGTTGTTGGACGAGTTGGTGCGCAGCTCCATCGCTTCCGTAAACGCGGCGTAGTCGCGCGCCT
>NZ_DAMAGA010000075.1:0-6921 GCF_031995545.1 Massilia sp. | reverse complement strand
GGAGTGATTGTTATTGGCGCGGCTTATTGGCTTGGCTTACTGGCGAACCTCGCCGTGGCCGAACACGACGTACTTGAGCGACGTAAGTCCTTCCAGGCCCACGGGCCCGCGCGCGTGCAGCTTGTCGTTCGAGATCCCGATCTCGGCGCCCAGGCCGTACTCGAAGCCGTCGGCGAAACGGGTCGAGGCGTTCACCATCACCGAGGCCGAATCGACTTCGCGCAGGAAGCGCATGGCGGCGCTGTAGTCTTCGGTGACGATGGCTTCGGTGTGCTTCGACGAATAGGCCTCGATATGGTCCATCGCTTCCTCGATGCCGGCCACCACCTTCACCGCCAGGATCGGCGCCAGATATTCGGTCGACCAGTCCTCCTCGACAGCCGCGACCAGGTGCGGATAGCCGGCCAGGATCGCGAACGACTCGGGATCGGCGCGCAGCTCGATCTGCTTCGTTGCATACAGCCCGGCCAGGCGCGGCAGCACGGTCGGCGCGATGGCGCGCGAGACCAGCAGCGTTTCCATCGTGTTGCAGGTGCCGTAGCGGTGGCACTTGGCGTTGAAGCCGATTGCCAGCGCCTTGTCGATGTCGGCCTTGGCGTCGATGTAGACGTGGCAGATGCCGTCCAGGTGCTTGATCATCGGCACCGTGCTTTCTTTCATCAGGCGCGCGATCAGGCCCTTGCCGCCGCGCGGGACGATCACGTCCACGTACTGCGGCATCGTGATCAGGGCGCCGACGGCGGCGCGGTCGACCGTGTCGACCACCTGCACCGCCTCGAGCGGCAGGCCGGCGCCAACCAGCCCTTCGGCCACCAGCCTGGCCAGCGCGCGGTTGCAGTGGATCGCTTCCGAGCCGCCGCGCAGGATCGCCGCGTTGCCGCTCTTGATGCACAGGCCGGCCGCGTCGACCGTCACGTTGGGACGCGCTTCGTAGATGATGCCGATCACGCCCAGCGGCACGCGCATCTGGCCGACCTGGATGCCGCTCGGGCGCACCTTCATGTTCGAGATCTCGCCGACCGGATCGGGCAGCGTGGCGATCTGGCGCAGGCCGGCGACCATGGTGGCGATCGCGGCGTCCGACAAGGCCAGACGGTCCATCAGGGCCGGGGCCAGGCCGGCGGCTTGGGCGGTTTCCAGGTCTTTCTGGTTGGCGGCGCGCAGGTCGGCCGCGTCGCGTTCGATGGCGGCGGCGATCAGTTCCAATGCGCGGTTGCGGGTGGCGGTGTCGGCGCGTGCCATGGCGCGCGAAGCGGCGCGGGCCTGGCGGCCGAGCAGGTGCATGTGTGCGGTGATGTCCATCGTTGTTCCCGTTGCGTTGTCGGCGTGCAGAAATAGGAGCGGGGTTGCATGCGTGATGTGAACGCGTCGCCGGCCGACCGCGATATCGTTACCGCGCCACCCGCAACGCCAGCTGCAACATCGCATCCCACGCGTCGCCCGCGAACGCCTTGGAGCGCAAGCCCTTGACCATGCGATCGACCTGCGCCGCATCCTGCAGCGCCGCCTCCAGCGTGGCGAGCGACACACGGCGCAGCGCCGGTTCCATCATCCGCTCGCGCGGACCCCAGATCCGGTATTCCTTGAGCAGCGCGCCCAGCGGACGCCCCTGCCCCATCCCGGATTTCAATTTTAGCAGCGTGCGGATTTCCTCGGTCACCGCCCACAGCACCAGCGGCAGCGCCTCGCCTTCGCCCTTCAGGCCTTCGAGCATGCGCGCCAGGCGCGCCGCATCGCCGCCCAGCATCGCCTCGGACAGCTTGAACACGTCGTAGCGTGCCACGTTCAGCACCGCGTCGTGCACCTGCTCGAAGCTCAAGCGCCCCGGCTCGTACAACAATCCCAGCTTCTGGATTTCCTGGTGCGCCGCCAGCAGGTTGCCTTCGACGCGGTCGGCGATGAAGTCCAGGCTCTGGCGCTCGGCGCTCTGGCCCTGGCTGGACAGGCGCATGCCGATCCACTGCGGCAGCTGGGCGCGTTCGACGTTCGGGATTTCGATGTAAACCGCCGCCTGCTGCAGCGTGGTCACCCAGGCCGCCTTGGCGGTCTGCCAGTCCAGCTTGGGCAGGGTGATCAGGGTCAGGTTGTCGGGGCTGAGGTCCTTGGCATAGCTTTGCAGCGCGGCGCTGCCGTCCTTGCCCGGCTTGCCGGTCGGGATGCGCAGCTCGATCAGCTTCTTGTCGCCGAACAGCGACAGCGCCTGGTTCGCCGCCAGCAGCTCGCCCCATTTGAAGGTGCGTTCGACCGTGAGCACGTCACGCTCGGTATAGCCCTGCGCGCGCGCCGTCTTGCGGATGCGGTCGGCCGCTTCCAGCGCGAGCAGGTGCTCGTCGCTGGTGATCACGTACAGCGGCGCCAGCCCCTTGGAAAGGTGGCCGTCGAGCGCCTCGAGCCTCAACTGCATCGCGCGGTTACGCTCCCACCGGCTTGATCGCCACCAGGCGGCGCAGGATCTGCTGCACCAGGTCGGCCTGCATGTCGCGGTACAGCAGCGCTTCTTCCGATTCCTTGGCCAGCACCTGCGATTCGTCGAAGGCGATGTTGCGGCGCAGGGTGATCTCGGTCGGCGCCAGCAGCTGGCGGTTGTTCGCGTCGCGCACCTGGAACACCAGCGTGTAGCTGAGCGAGTACTCGCGTACCCGGCCCAGGCTGTTGAGCGACAGGATCGACTTGCCGCGCGACTCGCTGATCACGTCGAACAGCGCTTCGGCTTTCGAGGCATCGGTCACCACGCGCACGGTGTCGCCGGCGCGCAGGTTGCGCTTGAGCTCAGTGCCCAGCGGCGACGACTCGTTGAACGACAGCCAGATCGACTGAAACGGCATGTTGTACTGGCCGTTGCTGCCGCGCAGCTGGAAGCCGCAGCCCGCAAGGACTGCCGCCGCCAGCAGTGCGGCCAAAGCACGCACCAGATATTTGCTCGGCGCGCTCATGGTCAGACCACGATGTTGACGAGTTTACCGGGGACGACGATGACTTTCTTCGGCGTGCCTTCGATGAACTTCTGCACCGCTTCCGATGCCAGCGCGGCCGCTTCGATCGACGCCTTGTCGGCATCCTTGGCCACCTTGACCGATCCGCGCAGCTTGCCGTTCACCTGGATCATCATCTCGATCTCGGACTGTTCCAGCGCGGCCGGGTCCACCTGCGGCCACTGCACGTTCAGGATGTCGCCGTGGGCGCCGGCATAGCCCAGGTCTTGCCACAGCGCGTGGGTGATGTGCGGCGCGACCGGGTTCAGCAGGCGCAGGAAGATCGAGAAGCCTTCGGCAACGACCGCATTCGATGCCGCGCTGTCGTCCAGCTTGGCCGACTCCAGGGTGTTGAGCATCTTCATGCACGCCGAGACCACGGTGTTGTACTGGATGCGCTTCAGGTCATAGTCGGCCTGCTGCAGCACCTTGTGCACTTCGCGGCGCAGCGTCTTCTGCTCGTCGCTCAGCGTGCCCTGGGCTTCGCCCTTGAAGCTTGCTGCAATGCGCTCACGCTGGGCGTAACCGAAGGCCCACACGCGGCGCAGGAAGCGGCTGGCGCCTTCGACGCCGCTGTTCGACCATTCCAGGGTCTGTTCCGGCGGCGAAGCGAACATGGTGAACAGGCGCGCGGTATCAGCGCCGTACTGTTCGATCTGCGCTTGCGGGTCGATGCCGTTGTTCTTCGACTTCGACATCTTTTCGGTGCCGCCGATGTTGACTGCCTCGCCGCCCAGCTTCAAGAACGCGGCGAACGGGCGGCCCTTGTCGTCCATCTCGAGGTCAACATCTGCCGGGTTGTACCAGGTCTTCTTGCCCGATGCGTCTTCGCGGTAGTAGGTCTCGTTGAGCACCATGCCTTGCGTGAGCAGGTTGACGAACGGCTCGTCGAACTTCACCAGGCCGAAGTCGCGCATCACCTTGGTCCAGAAGCGCGCGTACAGCAGGTGCATGACGGCGTGCTCGATGCCGCCGATGTACTGGTCCATCGGCATCCAGTAATCGTTGCGCGCGTCGACCATGGCGTCGTTCGAGCCCGGCGAGGTATACCGCATGTAGTACCACGACGAATCGATGAAGGTGTCCATCGTGTCGGTCTCGCGGCGTGCCGGCTTGCCGCATTTCGGGCAATCGCACTTGAGGAAGGCTTCGTCCTTGTTCAGCGGGTTGCCGGTGCCGTCCGGGACCAGGTGCTCGGGCAGCACGACCGGCAGGTCGGCTTCAGGCACCGGCACCGCGCCGCATTCGCCGCAGTGGATCATCGGGATCGGGGTGCCCCAGTAGCGCTGGCGCGAGATGCCCCAGTCGCGCAGGCGGAAGGTGGTCTTCTTCTCGCCCAGGCCCTGGGCTTCCAGTTCGCCGGCCACGGCATTCACGGCCGAGGTGTAATCCAGGCCGTCGTACTTGCCCGAGTTGACGGTGCGGCCGCTTTCCTTGTCGCCGTACCACTCCTGCCAGCCTTCGAGCGAGAATTCCTGGCCTTCGACGGCCACCACCTGCTTGATCGGCAGGTTGTATTTCTTGGCGAACGCGAAGTCGCGTTCGTCGTGGCCCGGCACGCCCATCACGGCGCCGTCGCCGTAGGTGATCAGGACGTAGTTGCCGACCCAGACCGGGATCTGCTCTTGCGTGACCGGATGGGTGACGAACAGGCCGGTCGGCATGCCCTTCTTCTCCATGGTCGCCATGTCGGCTTCGATCACGGAACCGAGTTTGCACTCGGCGATGAATTCCTGCAGGGCCGGGTTGTTGCGCGCGGCGTGCTGCGCCAGCGCGTGTTCCGGCGCCACGGCGCAGAAGGTCACGCCCATGATGGTGTCGGCGCGGGTGGTGAACACGTACAGGCGGCCGTCATTGATGGCGGCGCCGCTGTCGTCGATGACGCTGTGCGGGAAGGCGAAGCGCACGCCGGTCGACTTGCCGATCCAGTTGGCCTGCATGGTGCGCACGCGCTCCGGCCAGCCCGGCAGCTTGTTGTCGACATGGTCGAGCAGTTCGTCGGCGTATTCGGTGATGCGCACGTAGTACATCGGGATTTCGCGCTTTTCGATCAGCGCGCCCGAACGCCAGCCGCGGCCGTCGACCACCTGCTCGTTGGCCAGCACGGTCTGGTCGACCGGGTCCCAGTTCACGGTGCCGGTCTTCTGGTAGATGATGCCTTTTTCCAGCATCTTGAGGAACATCCACTGGTTCCACTTGTAGTAGTCCGGCTTGCAGGCGGTCATCTCGCGCGACCAGTCGATCGCCAGGCCCATCGATTCCATCTGGCCGCGCATGTGGGCGATGTTCGAGTAGGTCCATTCGGCTGGCGGCACATTGTTGGCCATTGCCGCGTTTTCCGCCGGCATGCCGAACGCGTCCCAGCCCATCGGCATCAGGACGTTGTAGCCGTTCATGCGCAGGTAGCGGTACATCACGTCGTTGATCGTATAGTTGCGCACGTGACCCATGTGCAGCTTGCCCGATGGGTAAGGCAGCATCGAGCAGGCGTAGTACTTGCCCTTCGGGAAACGCGGGTCGTGTTCGACGGCTTTGTAGGCGTCGATCGACTTCCAGTAGGCCTGGGCGGCCTGTTCAACTTCGGCTGGACTATATTTTTCTTGCATGATGGCTGCAGATGGAGTGTGGGATGTAGAACCGGACATTATAACGGGTCTGGAAGCCGGTTCGATGTGTGGCACGGCCGGGCAAGCCGCGGCAGGGAGAAAATGTAAAAAGGCAGCGTCTTGCAACGCTGCCTTCGGGATTTAACGCAGGACCAGTTCCAGCGCCGGTTTCTCGCCGTAATCCTCGTAGCGCTCGTTGATGCCGCCGATGCAGAAGGTCAGTTCTTCCAGCAGATCCGGCGCCTGCGCCTTCATCTTGTCGGCGTCGACGATGACGATTTCCAGCACCTCGTTGGCTTTCAGCCGGAACTTGGTCATGTTTTCGTCGTCGCGCAGGTAGCTCATGCAGTCGACCCAGGCGTCGATGCTGTCGGCGTACGATTCCGGAAAGCCGAACGCTTCCCGGCTCTGCCGGTGGAAGGATGCTTCGTCGGCGATCGCGGCGCCGTTCAGTTCTGCCACTGCCATGCTTATGCCTTCAGGCCCAGCACGTCCTGCATGTCGAACAGGCCGTTGGCCTTGTCCGCCAGGAAGCGCGCGGCGCGCAGCGAACCGTGGGCATAGGTGACGCGGCTGCTCGACTTGTGGCTGATCTCGATCCGTTCGCCGGTGCCGAGGAACATCACGGTGTGGTCGCCCACCACGTCGCCGCCGCGCACGGTGGCAAAACCGATGGTCGACGGATCGCGCTCGCCGGTCACGCCTTCGCGGCCGTAGACGGCGCACTCGTTCAGGTCACGCCCCAGGGCGTCGGCGATCACTTCGCCCATCTTCAGCGCGGTGCCCGACGGCGCATCGACCTTGTGGCGGTGGTGCGCTTCGACGATCTCGATGTCGTAGCCTTCAGCAAAACTCTTGGCGGCCATCTCGAGCAGCTTGAGGGTGACGTTCACGCCCACGCTCATGTTCGGGGCGAACACCACGCCAACCTTCTCGGCAGCGAGTGCAATGGCGGCCTTGCCGGCTTCGTCGAAACCGGTGGTGCCGATCACCATCTGCTTGCCGTTGGCGGCGCAGTATTCCAGGTGCTTGAGGGTGCCTTCCGGACGGGTGAAGTCGATCAGGATGTCGGCATTGTGCAGGCCGTGCTTGAGGCTATCCTCGATCGTCACACCGGTCAGGAAGCCGCCGAAGGCGCCCGCGTCCTGGCCGATGAAGGGCGAACCCGGCAGATCCAGGGCGCCGGCCAGGCGCGCGTCGGGCGCGTACTGGATGGCTTCGATCAGCATGCGGCCCATGCGGCCGCTGGCGCCGGCAACGGCGATATTCAGCATCGTCATGGTCGACTCCTTACGGCTGGATCGCGGCCGGGGCGTCGCCGGCACGCACCGGCGCTACCGGAC
>NZ_DAMAGA010000074.1:0-7262 GCF_031995545.1 Massilia sp. | reverse complement strand
AGCCGGCACCTTCATCAAACGCCCACACTTATCGACTGTTAATTTTTAAAGAACTGTATTCGGTACTGCGCTTGCTGCTTTGTCGCGAATCGTTGTGTTCGTCAGCAGCAGAGGAGAGAGATTATGCAGTGTTTCGCGATCTTCGTCAACTCCCTTTTTGCTTCGCCTCAGATTTCTCTGTGGACCTATGCCAGCGTAACTACTTGATTACGTTAACACTTTTCGGTCACTGCCGAAGCGGAGGCGAACTATAGCAAAGCGCGAGAGGCCACGCAAGGGCCCGCGCGTTATTTCGCTGGCATAAGATGAATGACCTGCTCAGTGGCCTTCTCCACAGCGCCAGACGAATACAGCAACGGAAAATACTTCCCCTCCGCCCAGCTGGTAGCCAGGTCGCGATAGTGCGGGCTAGCTGGATTGCCCGACTGTCCCGGCGTGTTGATGGCGCGCGAGTTATCCCAATCGCCCACGTCCAGCACCATGCGGAACGACGCCCCGTGGATCTGCCAGAAGTTGTCCGCGTGGTAGCTCGACACGTTCACCGTATGCGGCCCGCCCGCACGCGGCAGCGGACCGACGTTCACCTGGGCGCGCCCGGCGCCATCCAGGATCGGCGCCATCGGATGCACGAACATACTGAAGTGAAGCCTGCCCCACTGCCAGCGCTGCGGATCGCGCCCCTGCAGCGACGCCATGTCGGCCCACGCCGCCGCCAGGCTGTCGAGCAGCACCGCGTCGCGCTTGCGCACTGCATCCGCGCCGAAGCGCGATGCCGTCTGCTCGAGCGATTCGAGCAGCACGCTCGCATGCGGCGCATCCATCATGCTCGCCAGATCCGGCGCCAGCACCGCCGCCTTGAACGCATTGCCCAGATGCCGCGACCACCACACCTCGTACAGCGCGGCCGCTGCCGACGCCGCCGTCTCTTCGCCATCCCACGACGACAGCAAGCGCAGCGCCGCCTGGGTATCGCGATCCGGCGACGACAAGGGTTTGAGCAGCGCCACCAGCCGCCTGGCGTTGAGCGACACCACATCGTTCTGCAGCCGCTCCATGTCTTCCATCGTGGCCTTCGGCGTCGCCGCCAGCACCTGCGCGATGCGGCGCGCACGCGCGTTGTCCGGCCACTCGAAACCGAGCTTGTGCTCCTGGTACGGATATCCGCCCGGCAGGTTCATCTCGTTGGCCGATGCGAACCATCCCTGCTTCGGATTGAACGCATACGGCAGCTGGGCGCCGTCGAGGAAGCCCTTCCATTCGTAGCGCCCGTCGCCCGGCACCGGCAGCAGGCCATCCCAGTTGGGCCGCACTGGCGCCAGTCCGCCGGTCACCCAGCCGATATTGCCGGCGGTGTCCGCATACACCTGGTTCTCGGTCGGCGCGCCCCAGCGCCGCATCGCGCGCCGGAACTGGGTGAAGTCCTGCGCCTTCATGTAGTCGATGCTGCCGAAGTACGGCGCCATGCCGGGCGCATTCCACGCGGTGCGCACCGCCAGGGCCAGACGCTTGCCGGCGTTCTGGTAGATCACCGGTCCGTGGCGCGTGAAGCGCAGTTCGACCATGCTGGCCGGCCGCCCGCGCACCTCGACCTTCTCGCGCACGATGCGGAAGTTCTCCCAGCCGCCGCCATAGCGGTACTGGTTCGGATTGGCGGGATTGGTCTGGTAGACGTACAGGTCTTCCTGATCGATGCTGAAGATGGTCAGTCCGAATGCGACCTTGCCGTTATGGCCGATCGACACGCCCGGCAGTGCTGGCTCGCCGGCCCCGATCACGTTCAGTCCCGGCGCGTTCAGGTGCACGATGTAACGCAGCGACGGCGCGCCATAGGCGCGGTGCGGATCGTTGGCCAGGATCGGCCGTCCGGTCACGGTGCGCGATGGCGCCAGCACCCAGTTGTTGCTGCCTTCGAGCGTGGCGTCGTCCGACATGACGGATGGCATGGTCGAGGCCAGCGGCGTGCGGCGATCGAAGCGTACCGGATCGGTGGCGCGCTGGAACACCTCGAGCGCGTCTTCGGGCAGGCATGGATCCAGCCCTTCAGGCACCCTGGTGGTCCACGCCGGCGACAGGCGCGCCCGCACGGCATCGGCCTCCAGTCCCGCAGCCGCCGCAGCCGCGCGGCAGACCATGCGCGCCCGCGCGAATTCGTGGGTCAGGTTACGCGTCAGGCCATGACTGCGGATGCGCACCACGTCTTCGGCACGCCACTTTGCCGGCTGATAGCCGAGCTGACGGAATTCGAACGGCAGCAGTTCCGGCCGCCGTGCGATGTAATCGATATAAGCGTTGATGCCGGCCACGAAGCGCGCACTGGTGCGCTCCGCGTCCTGGCCATAGGCCTGCCATTCGGGCGCCATCGCGCTGCGGTACAGGAACAGGCGCGCCGCCCGGTCCTGCTCCACATAGCCGGGGCCGAACACCGAGGCCAGCTCGCCCAGGCCGCGCCGGCGCCACAGGTCGATCTGGAACAGGCGGTCGCGCGCGGCGTTGAAACCCTGGACGAAGAAGACATCATCCTGGCTCTGCGCATAAATGTGCGGCACGCCCCACTTGTCGACCACGATGCGGGCCGGCTTGCTCAAGCCCGCCAATGCGATCGGCTGCGCCGCCACCGGCAGCGCGGCGCAGGCCAGCAGCGCCGCGCCGAGAACAATCGCGCCCCTCACGCGGCGGTCGCCGCTGCAGCCACCGGCGCTTGCGCTTTGATGCGCATCGGCGGAATTGTCCAGTAGGTGACGGCGCGCCACAGCCATTCCATCGGGCCGTAACGGAAGCGCGCCAGCCACAGGTGGCTGAACACGATCTGCAGCGCGGCCAGCACCACCACGAACAGCATCTGGTCGACGCGCGAGATGCCCCAGTTGCCGAAGCCATAGCCGAAGAAGAAGGTCGATGCCACCAGCGACTGGGTCAGATAATTGGTAAGCGCCATGCGGCCGAACGGCGCCAGGACGCTGATCTTGTTCAGCGGCGAGGCGCTGTACAGCATCAGGATCACCAGGCTGACGTAGCCGATCGAGGCCGGCAGGTTGCCCAGCATTTGCAGGCCGGAGGCGAACTGCCAGCCGTCGGCGCCGCGCGAACCGGGGATCGGATGCATCGCGATGGTGGAACCGATCAGGCCCATGCCGACGCCGATCGGGATGCCGAACAGGGCCAGCTTGCGAAACAGCGGCAGGTGCTGCCGCGCGTTCTCCATGATGCCGGCGCGGACGAACCAGGTACCGATCAGGAACATGCCGATCAGGATGGTGGCGAAACCGACCTCGCCCTGCACATGCTCGGCGAAGCGTCCGGCGCGCATCGCCACCACGTCACGGTAGCTGCCTTTGCTCATTACTGCGGTCTCTTCTTCGATGCGCTGTTCGCGTTCCTTGCGCATCTTGGCGCGCTCGGCTTCCACTTCCTTTTGCTTCTTGATCGCTTCCTGGGTCACGGCCGGCTTGTCCTGCTGCGGAAAGTAATATTGCGTGGCGCCCGCTGCGGCGGCCATGAAGAACATGAAGCAGTAGATGCCGACGCCGAGGCGCCACGGGCGCGCCGGCTTGTCCGCGTGATAGCGCTTGGTGAGCATCCCCAATACGGTGAGCGCAAAGCCCAGCACCGGCATGGCGAAACGCGCTTCGCGCGGCGTATCGGGGACGAACCAGCAGGCGACGCCGGCCAGCAGCACGATCGCGCCGACCAGCATCAGGATGAAGGCGATCACCGGCGGCCGGCCGAAGCGCTTCAGGCGCTGTTCGCCGCGCAGCCACCACGCGGCCAGGCCGAAGAACGCCAGGCCGCCGGCCATGCCGAACAGCCAGTTCATGCCGGGGATGAAACCGCCGCCGATGCACAGGATCAGGGCCAGCAGGATCCATTTGGCGCGGCCGTACAGCACGATCAGCAGCGCCGAAGCGCCGACCGCGTAGCTGACCAGGATGTCGCCGCCGAACAGGAAGATGTGGTGCAGGACGCCGAACACCGCCAGCGCGGCGATACGGCGCATGTACGGCACCAGGAAGCCGCGCTCGGCGCGTTCGGCGCGCGTCAGCATGACGGCGAAGCCCATGCCGAACAGGAGCGAGAAGATGGTCCAGAACTTACCGGTGACGAAGTACTGGACGAAATAGCTGATCCACAGGTTGGCGCCCGTGAGTCCCTCCTGCATGCCCGTGCCGAGCGAAGCGATGGCGCGGTTGAAGAACTCGACGTTCATCATCAGGATGCCGATCAGGGCAAACCCGCGCACGACGTCGAGTGACTGGATGCGTTCGTTGCTCGCCACGGGCGTCAACGCCGCTGCTGCTACCGGCTTGTCCATTTCCATCCCCTTTAGATGACAGTCTGGAAATCGTATCCCGGCCGTGTATGTACCGGTTGTGCGATGCGACGAAATGCAGAAAAGTGCGCTTGAAGCGTTATTTAAGCATGGGATAGTTATCCTGCATGGAGACGGGTTTGCGTTGGTAGTGGCGTACCATCGCTTGCAATTAGCTTGCGTGCGATCTATATTGGACTGATGAAATCGACGAACGACTCCCCTTCCGTGGCGGCGCCGGCCCTGGACAGCCAGCTGTGCTTCGCGCTGTATTCGACCTCGCTGGCCATGATGCGCGTGTATCGCGGCTTGCTGCCCAAGCTCGGCCTGACCTATCCGCAGTATCTGGTGATGATGGTGTTGTGGGAACAGGATCAGCTGACCGTGTCCGATATCGGTGAACGATTGTTCCTCGATTCGGCGACGCTGACCCCGCTGCTCAAGCGCATGGAAGCGCAGGGCCTGGTGCTGCGCACGCGCGCGCGCAGCGATGAACGCCAGGTGATCATCAGCCTGACCGAGCAGGGCAACGCGCTGAGGAAAGACGCCGCCGAGATCATGCCGGCAGTGTTGTGCGCAACCCAGTGCTCGGTCGACGAAGTGTCGTCGCTGCGCGACCAGTTGGTCAGCCTGCGCAAGAGCCTGAACGACAACGCCGGCTGAGGCCGGCGTTTTTCGGGCAATTACAAACGATGCTGTCAGGCCGTGATGCGCAGCATCGACGAGTCGCCTTCGAGGCGGAACACGCGCACGGTGTTCAGCAGGTGACCGGCCTGATCCTTTAGCGCCGCCGCCGCCGCGGCGGCTTGCTCGACCAGGGCCGCGTTTTGTTGGGTGACCATGTCCATCTGGTCGACCGCATGGTTGACCTGCTGGATGCCGGCATGCTGCGCTTCGCTGGCGGTGGTGATCTCGGCGATGATGCCGCTCACATGCTGCACGCTGCTAACGATGTCGTTCATCGTCACGCCGGCCTGCTCGACCAGCTTGGTGCCGGCATCGACCTGGCTGACCGATGCACCGATCAGCGCCGAAATTTCCTTCGCCGCGGTGGCCGAGCGCTGCGCCAGGTTGCGCACCTCGCTGGCGACGACCGCGAAACCGCGTCCCTGCTCGCCGGCGCGGGCCGCTTCCACTGCGGCGTTCAGGGCCAGGATGTTGGTCTGGAATGCGATACCGTCGATGACGCTGATGATGTCGGAAATCTTGCGCGACGATGCATTGATTTCTTGCATCGTATCGACCACGGCGTTGACCACTTCCCCACCCTTCTGGGCCACTGCGCTGGCCGAAGCGGCAAGGGTATTGGCGTGACGCGCGTGGGAGGTATTCTGCTCGACGACCATGGCCAGTTCTTTCATCGAATTGGCCGTCTGGCCCAGCGAGCTGGCCTGCTCTTCGGTGCGCATCGACAGATCTTCGTTGCCGGCGCTGATCTCGCTGGATGCGGTCGCGATCATGTCGGTGCCGCCGCGTACTTGGGCGACGATGCTTTGCAGGCTGGCCTGCATCCCGCGCATGGCGTGCATGACGCTGGCTTCGTCTTTCGCGCGGACCGCCACGTCGACGGTCAGGTCGCCGGAAGCGATCGCGGTGGCGATACGATTGACTTCGATCGGCTCGCCGCCGAGCTGGCGCAGCAGGTGGGCGGTGATTGCGCTGCCGACCAGCACGCTCAGGACCACGGCGGCGAGGGTGACGAACACGATCGTGCCCTGGGCGGTGGAGATTGCAGCCTGGGCGTTGGCGGTGCCCTGTTCGACTTTGTTTTGCACGTCCTTGATGACCAGGTTGATGTCTTGCACGTTACGGCGGCGCAGCGGGCTGCATTCGTTGACCAGGAAGGTGCCGTATTCGGTCATCTGGCCTGCGGCGCGATAACGGCGCGGGCGATCCAACTCCTGCGCCATTTGCAGCAGGCCTTCGCGCATTTTCGCGAAGTCGGCATTGCCGGCGAAGAGCGGAGTGAGCGCTTCCAGCTCTTCCAGATAATGGGCCTTGTGCTGGTCCAGGATGGCCAGTTCGCGCGTTGCGTCGGCATCGTTCGGGAATACGAAGGCATTACGGGCCGCCAGGCCGGTTTGTGCCAGCGATTCGCGCAGTTCGTACAGGCGCTCGAGCTGCGTCGTGCGGATGGTGTTTTGCGCAGTCATCTCCCGCCCCACATTCCCCAGCCCGCGCCACGCGATCACGGCAAGGATGACGATCAGGATGCCGACCAGGCCGAACCCGACGCCGAGCTTCGCCCTCGTGCTGAGTGTGGAAAGTTTATTCATTATTTGAGGTTTAAGAAGAGTGGAGATACCTGCGCGTGTGCATGGATCGCGCAGGAATGCTATCGAAAGCAGGCGATTATAAAGTGGAATCTATAGCGCACGATTCATTCTGGACGGAAAGTATAATTATTTATCCGAATCGTTATTTACATTGATGCGTTTACGCAAATGACCCGCTAATGAAGCTTTTCTTCATTTTTCGGTCAGGATTTTGTTGTAATAAACGGTAGGGATGGGGGCTGGCGGAGGCGCAGGGTGGACGGCTCTGCCGTTCATGCATTCGATCGGCCGACGCGCCTTTTATCGCGTGCCCGATATGTCTGGGTAGGGTTGGCCTAGGCGGCCCCGCGGTTCGCCGCCGACGCGTTCAACCGGCTGCCGATTTATCGCGCTGTTCGCAATGAATGAAAGCTGGTTGAACGCGTCGGCAGCGGAGCTGCCAACCCTACGGTTCGCAATGATTTTGCTATTAAAGGTCCGCCATTATTGTAGGGTTGGCGGCTCTGCCGCCGACGCGTTCAACCTGCGTTGGCATATTCATACCGTTTGCATTGCATCGAAGCCGGTTGGACGCGTCGGCAGCGAAGCTGCCAACCCTACGGTATTCGACATACTGGCGCTGCAGAATGCAAAAAAGCCCGCTCAGATCACTGAGCGGGCTTTTTCATATAACTAGCCTG
>NZ_DAMAGA010000073.1:0-7461 GCF_031995545.1 Massilia sp. | reverse complement strand
ACGAGCTGCGCAACCCGCTGGCGCCGATCCGCAACGGGCTGGAACTGATGCGCATGAACGCAAATGCCCAGACCTCGGGCCGCGCACCCAATCCGGCCTTGCTCGACAACGTGCGCGCCATGATGGAGCGCCAGGTGAATCACATGGTCCACCTGGTCAACGACCTGCTCGACATCGCGCGCGTCTCGAGCGGCAAGCTGGTGCTGCAGATGCGCCGCGCCGACCTGCGCGAGGCGATCGCCACGGCGGTCGAGACCAGCCGTCCGCTGATCGACGCCAACGGCCACCGGCTCGAGGTGGAGGTGCCGGAGATGGCGCTGGAGGTCGAGGCCGACCCGGTGCGCATCAGCCAGGTGGTCAGCAACCTGCTGTCGAACGCGGCCAAGTACACGCCGCACGGCGGCCGCATCGTGCTGGCGGCGCGCATCGACGGCGCCATGCTCGAGATCTCGGTGCAGGACAACGGCATCGGCATCGGCGCCGAATCGCTGGGCGCGGTGTTCGACATGTTCACCCAAGTCGAGCGCAGCCTGGACCGCTCCAATGGCGGGCTCGGGATCGGGCTGTCGCTGGTAAGACGCCTGGTCGAGCTGCATGGCGGCAGCGTCATCGCGCACAGCGGCGGCGTGGGACAGGGCAGCACGTTCACCGTGCGCCTGCCGCTGGCGCACAGCGCGCCGTCAGCGTTTGAAGCAGGAGCAGGCGATGCCGCGCCCGCGCCGGGGCAGTCTGCCCGCCGCCTGCGCGTGCTGGTGGCGGACGACAACGCCGACGCCGCGCACACGCTGGCCGCGCTGCTGGAGATCGCCGGGCATGAAACACGCGTGGTGCACGACGGCGTCGCCGCGCTGGCGGTGGCGTCGCAGTTCGATCCCGAGCTGGTATTCCTCGACATCGGGATGCCGCGCATGGACGGTTACGAAACCGCGCGTCGCCTGCGCGCTTCGCCCGAGTCGGCGCAAGCGATGCTGGTGGCGCTGACCGGCTGGGGCGCGGAAGAAGACCGGGCCCGTTCGCGCGCGGCCGGCTTCGACCGCCACCTGCTCAAGCCGGCCTTGCCGGCCGACGTGGAGGCGGTATTGGCCGAGGCGGTGGCGCGCGCCTGATGCAGCTTATTCCGGCGCGTGGCGTCGGCCGTTGCGGTCCACCACCAGCAGCTGGCCGCCGTCTGGCGCACCGCGCGCCGCGGTCGCTCCGGTCACGTTCACCTTGGCGTTGCCCGGACCGCTGACCGCGATGTCGGCGCGCTCCGCATTCAGGTCGCGGCCGTCGAAGGTGCCCGATCCACTCATGCGCGCGCGCACCAGTGCCACGCGGCCGCGGACCTGGGCGCCGCCCGGGCCGTTCGCATTGAGCAGCAGGCGCTTGCCTTCGATCGCGGCGGTCAGCTTGCCCGAGCCGCTCAGGTACGCTTCGAGCGTGTCGTCGACCATCCCCAGCACGACGTCGCCGGGACCGTTGCTGGTGACCAGCGCGCGGGTCACGCGCAGGGCGTCGCCTTCGAGTTCGCCCGAGCCGCCCAGCTCCGCCTGCAGCTTGCCGATCTTTCCGCCCAGGTTGGCGTTGCCCGGGCCTTTCATGCGCAGCACCACCTCGCGCGCCTGCACCGACGGCGCCTGCAGGTTGCCGGAGCCGGTGTTCTGGCTGTCGAGTTTGGCGATCGGGCCGCCGATGCAGGCATTGCCGGGGCCGCTCTGGAGCGTGGTGACGATTTCGCCCGCCAGCTCGCAGGCATCGAGGTCGCCCGAACCGCTGATCCTGGCCTGGATCTGGCGGCTGCTGCCGGTCAGTCTGGCGTTGCCCGGGCCGCTCATCTGCGCCTCCAGGCGCGCCAGGCGCAGGCCGTCCGCCTCCAGGTCGCCCGATCCGCTCATTTTGGCACGCAGGTCGTTGCCGATGTTCGACAGGCGCACGTCGCCCGGACCGGACAAGGTCAGGTCGACATTGGTGGCGCGCACCCGGCGCAGGTCGGCGTCGCCGCTGCCGCTGGCCTTGAGCGTCAGGTCGCGCACCGCGCCGCTGGCGCGCAGGTCGCCCGGGCCGTCGACGGCGAGCGTGAAGCGTTCGCCGCCGATGCCGTCGAGCGTGACGTCGCCGCTGCCCGCCATGCGCAGGCTGGCCAGCTGTGGCGCGCCGATGTTCACCGTGACGCTCTGGCGCCGCTTGCCGAAGTCGAAATGGAAACCGCTGCGCGCGAGCGGGCGCACTACCAGCGTGCCGTCGCGCACGAACACCTCGACTTCGTCGAGCTGGGCGCGCTCACCGGACAGCGCCACGCCGGCGCGGCCTTCGGTACGCACCGCAACGTCGAACGGGCCGTTCAATTCGATGGCGTTGAAGGCGCCGACGCTGCGCTGCTCGGTGATCGTGGCCGGTGCCTGCTCCGCATGGGCGGCGCAGGCGGCGAACAGGCCGGCGGCGAGGACGGGAAGGGTGCGTTTCAAGGCGATATGCATGATGGTGTCGGTGTCGCTCTCAAGTGAATCGGAGACTGGACGATAAGACAAGAGGACGCGCCGCGCACGACCAGATCGATGGAACGACGATTTGGCGGGATCAGCTGCATCCAGCCGCGACAGGATGCGCCGGATGCCGGCGCGGGTGTGCGGCTGCAAAGCGCTTTATCAGGCAGACAATGGCTTGGCAGCCCTATGTGGTTCGACCACAACAGCGCCATTGTGAGTGCGGCAATCTAAGGGCAACGAGGGCGCAGGAAGCCGTCCCGGCGGTGGCCGTGCGGCGCGGCAGGGTGTCATAATGACGGGATCGTTTTGGGAGAGCTTCAGGTGAATCGCCAACCGGGCGCGCATGCAGTGCGCGCACCACGTCAACCACGCAGCATGTTCAGGCAAGGACCACGGGTCCGGGCCGGCCTGGCCGCGTCGGCGCTGGCCCTGTCGTTGGCATTGGCGGGTGCCCCGGCGCAGGCCGCGCCGTCAACCTTCGGCCCGGTGATCGGCAGTGCGCTGCTGTGCCGCAGCGAATTGAACAACGCTTATTTCTACCAATACCTGACCCAGTTCTTCGGCCCATCCTACAAGCGCGAGGGCGGCGCCTACTGGTTCCGCACCGACGCCACGCTGTGGGGCGCGCAAGTCAAAGAGGTGATGGTCAGCGACGACAGCAGCGATCTGGTGTTCATCGCCGCGCTTACCGAGAGCAAACCCGAGGAGCTGGAAAAATCGCTGCGCAGCGGCGCCGGCACGGCGTTTCGCGCGGTCGATGGCTCGCGCTACCCTTTGCGCAAGTCCAACCCGGGCAGCACGATCGCGTACGCCAATGACAAAAGCAAAATATACTGCGCAAAGTTCAAGCCGCAGGCGCCGCTTCGTTAGGGGCGCCATTGCCGCACTCGTTGCCGACCCTATCGCCGTTCCCATTGCATGTACAACCATTATTTCCAGCTGAAGGCAGCACCGTTCTCGATCGCCCCCGATCCACGCTACCTGTTCATGAGCGAGCGTCACCGCGAGGCGCTGGCGCACCTGCTGTACGGGATCGGCAGCGGCGGCGGCTTCGTGCTGCTCACCGGCGAGATCGGCGCCGGCAAGACCACCGTGTGCCGCTGCTTCATCGAGCAAGTGCCCGACAACTGTCGGCTGGCGTATATCTTCAACCCCAAGCTGACGGTGGAAGAGCTGCTCCTGAGCGTATGCGACGAACTGCGCATCGGCCTGCCGGCGGATGGCGCGCGATCCGGCGTCAAGGGCTATGTCGATGCCATCAACCGCTACCTGCTGGAGTCGCACGCGCAAGGCCTGAACAACGTGCTGGTGATCGACGAGGCGCAGAACCTGTCGCCGGAAGTGCTGGAGCAGTTGCGCCTCCTGACCAATCTCGAGACCAGCGAACGCAAGCTCCTGCAGATCATCCTGATCGGCCAGCCCGAACTGCGCGCCATGCTGGCCCGTCCCGAGCTGGAACAGCTGGCGCAGCGCGTGATCGCGCGCTACCACCTGGGTCCCTTGTCCGAACCTGAAACCGGCGCCTACATCGCGCACCGGCTGGCGGTGTCGGGCGCCGCCGGCACGCCGTTCCCGCCGCCACTGGTGCCGCTGGTGCACCGCCTGACGCACGGCGTGCCGCGCCGTATCAACCTGCTGTGCGACCGCGCGCTGCTGGGTGCTTATGTCGAGAACAGCGCCCAAGTCACGCGCCCGATCCTGCTGCGCGCCGCCGAAGAGGTGTTCGCGGGCGAGCCGGTGGCGCGCAAGGGCGGGGCGCGCTGGCCGCTGGTCGCGGGCGGGGTGCTGGCCGGGGTGGCGCTCAGTGCTGCGGCGGCGTGGCAGATCATGCCGCACCAGGATGCGCCGAAGACGGCGGCGTTGGCGCAGCAGCCTGCGGCTTCCAAGGTGGCCACGCCTGCTGCAGCCAAGGCGAGCACCACATCCGGCGCCCGTGTGCCGACCCAGGCCAGCGAGGCCGCCGCGCTGCAGCGCCTCGCCGCGTTATGGGGATCGGATTTTGCCAGCCTGGCCGGTGCCGACGCCAAGTCCATCTGCGATGCCGCGCTGCGCGTCAACCTGCGCTGCTACGGGGGCAGGGGCGGACTGTATGAACTGCGCCTGCTCGACCGCCCGGCCGTGGTGACGCTGCACGATGGTGCGAAGACCGGCTACGCGCTGTTGACGGCGATCGATGCCGACACCGTGACGCTGGAAGCGGACGGCCGCCGCGAGCGGATCGGCGTCGCGGCCTTCGTGGCGCGCTTCGGCGGCGAATTCACCACCTTCTTCCGCGTGCCGCGCGCCTTCCGCGACATGGTGGCGCAGGGCGACCGCGGGGCCGATGTCGATTGGCTGGCCCAGCGCCTGGCGGGACTCGCATCGACCGCTGCGCCGCCGCTCGACCGGCCCTTTGACGCGTCGATGAAAGAAGCGCTGCGCACGTTCCAGGCGGCGCAGAGCCTGAAAGCGGACGGCGTGGCCGGACCGCACACCTACATGCGTCTCAACCAGCTCTCCGGCGTGGCGGAACCGCGCCTGCTGGCCGCCGCGGGGACGGGAAAATAATATGTCGTACATCCTTGAAGCATTGAAGAAGGCCCAGGCCGAGCGCCAGCTCGGGAGCGCGCCGACCATCCATGCGCCGGCGCAGTCGTATGCGGCTCCGGCGACCGCGCAGGGCGCCCGGCGGCGTTACGTCGCGATCGGTGTCGGCGCCGGCTTGCTGGTTGCGCTGGCTGCGCTGTGGTGGACGCGCCAGGGCAGTGTGCCGAAGGCTGCGCCCGCGGTGGTCGCGCAGGCGCCTGTATCCGCACCTGCTGCCGCAACTGAGCCGGTGCCCGCGCCAGTCACCCCTGCACCGGTTGCGGCGCCAGCGCCGGTAACGCCGCCACCCGCACCCGCGCCCGCACCCGCACCCGCACCCGCACCCGCACCCGCACCCGCACCAGTCGCCGCCAAGCCGGCACCGGTCGCTGCAGCGGCATCGCCCACGCAGGAGGCCGCGCCCGCCCGGCCAGCGCCTGCTCCTTCGCCTGCGCGGCAAGTACGTGAGTCCTTGCCGCGTGTCGCCGAAGCCTCGCCCGCGCCAGCCGCGGCACCGGCCGAAGAAACGGTCCGCACGCTGCAGCAGTTGCCCGAGGCGATCCAGCGCGAGATCCCGAAGGTCGCCTTCGGCGGCTACATCTATTCGCCCGATCCGGCCGAGCGCCTGCTGTTGGTCGACAAGATGCTGCGCCGCGAAGGCGAAGAAGTAGCGCCGGGCCTGGTGCTCGAGCGCCTGCTGCCGAAAGCGGCCGTGATGAATTACCGGGGATACCGCTACCGTGTCGCATACTGAAGTCGCCGCTAAAATCGACACTAACCAATCGGGGCGGGTGCTGGGCGTGGTCGGCTGGTCGGGCAGTGGCAAGACCACGCTGCTGGAGAAGCTGGTGGCGCGCCTGGCAGCCGCCGGGCTGCGTGTGAACATCGTCAAGCACAGTCACCACGACATCGAACTTGAGCCGCCGCGCAAGGACAGCGCGCGCCTGCGTCTGGCCGGCGCGGCCGAGGTGATGATCGCGTCGCCGTACCGCACCGCCATCATGCGCGAACTGCGCGGCGAGGCCGAGCCGTCGCTGGCCGAGCATTTGCGGCGCCTGTCGCCGGCCGATCTGACGCTGGTCGAAGGTTATAAGTGGGAAGCGGTTCCGAAGCTCGAGGTGTTTCGGCCCGGGCTGGGCAAGCCGGCGCTGTATCCGGACGACGGCGCGATCGTCGGCGTGGTGTCGGACGTGGCGCGGCCCGCGGGCGTGAGGACAGGCGTGGTGTGGCTCGACCTGAACGATCCGGACGAGGTGATGGACTGGCTGCACGGTTGGTTATGCAGCAGCCCTCAAGTTCCGGTCGGCGCGGCCGTTAATGAGTGATCAGCCTTATCAGGAGACCACGATGGATGTCACGAATATCGCCAAACTCGCCACCAGCATGGCGGAAACCGGCAACCGCCAGGAAGTCGGGCTGGCGGTCCTGAAGCGTGCGCAGGATATCCAGATGGCGTCGGCGACGCAGCTGATCGAATCGCTGGCGGCGGTGCCGCAGGCGCAGAATCTGCCGGCGCATCTGGGAAATACGATCAATACCAAGGCGTAATCGGCGGGGTTGCGTAGGGTTGGCGGCTTTGCCGCCGACGCGTCGATTGTTATCGGTCCTGATGTCGCGCCGGATGATCTTGCGGCAAACTACCACCGCGTCGGCGGCGTAGCGCGGGGCCGCCCAGGCCAACCCTACCGATAACGTCAGCTCAGTGAAACGCGCGCAGAATGCGCTCTTCGCCGGTGCGGTCCATGAACCGTTCATTGGCAGCGCGGGTCGCAGCCATCATGCGTTCGAGCTGGGAATCTTCAAAGCGGGCCAGTTCTTCGTTGGCCGCTTCCAGCGCCAGCGACAGCTTGGCGCGCGCGCTCTGGTACATCGCGCTGGAGTAGTGATCGGTGTTCTTGAGCAGTTCTTCCGCGTTTTCGATCACGAGGCGCAGGTCGCCGATCAGCTGTTCCTGCGATTGTGCGCGGTGTTCCGGAGTTTCCATTGCATTCACCTCTAAGCCGTTGGATGACGTCTTAAAATATAAACAAGGAAGCCCCGTTCTGTTTGTTAGTGCGCAAACATAAGCCGCCGCTTTTCATGGCCCGGCGGCCGGCCTTTTCGGCCCGGTGTTACGCACCAACTCCACCCCGGCTACTGCACGCTGATCCGGATATCGCCGATCGACACGGTCTGGCCGCTGCGGATCTTGGCGGTCTTGCGGAGCTCCTGTTTACCATCGACCGACACCACGCCGCTGGCGACCAGGTTCTTGCCGGCGCCGCCGCTGTCCACCAGGCCGACCAGCTTCAGCAGCTGGTTGACTTCGATGAATTCTGATGTCAAATCGAAAACTATTTTTTGCATTCTATCCTCGGGGTAATAAAGGCGGCGTACGATACATGAGGCCGCTTGTTGGCAGTGCGCGGATTAGCGCAGTACCGGGTGGTGC
>NZ_DAMAGA010000072.1:0-7997 GCF_031995545.1 Massilia sp. | reverse complement strand
GGCCCCAGCTGCGCCTCGCCGAAGATCTGCACCAGCAGGCGCGCATTGCCGTCCTTGACCGCGCCGTCGAGCAGCAGGCCGCGCGCCTTGAGCGCCTCGGCGTCCTGGCCGTGGCCCGGGATGCGCTCGTCGAGCATCTCGTAGTAGGTTTCCGGCGGCGCGCTCATCAGGGGCACGCCGGCGGCGCGCAGCGCGTCCACGGTCTGGATCAGATCGTCGGTCAGCAGCGCGATGTGCTGGATGCCTTCGCCGTTGAACTGCATCAGGAACTCCTCGATCTGCCCACCTCCGGCCTTGCCTTCTTCATTGAGCGGAATGCGGATCATGCCGTCCGGCGCCGTCATCGCCTTCGAGGTCAGGCCGGTGTATTCGCCGCTGATGTCGAAGTAGCGGATCTCGCGGAAGTTGAACAGCTTCTCGTAGAAGCCGGCCCAGTAGCTCATGCGGCCGCGGTACACATTGTGCGTCAGGTGGTCGATGATCGACAGGCCGTGGCCTTTCGGATTGCGCTCGACGCCGGGCAGGAATTCGAAGTCGATGTCATAGATCGACTTGCCGACGGTGTCGCCTTCGTCGAAGCGGTCGATCAGGTACAGCGGCGCGCCGCCGATGCCCTTGATCGCCGGCAGGCGCAACTCCATCGGGCCGGTCGGGATCTCGACCGCCTGGGCGCCCAGCTCCAGCGCCCGGGCATAGGCCTGGTGCGCGTCGCGCACCCGGAACGCCATGCCGCAGGCCGACGGGCCGTGCTCGGCGGCGAAATAGGCGGCGTGGCTCTTCGGCTCGTTGTTGACGATGAAATTGATGCCGCCCTGGCGGAACAGCACCACGTCCTTCGAGCGGTGCACGGCCACCTTGGTAAAGCCGAGCTTGGTGAACACGTCTTCCAGCACGCCCGGCGTGGGCGAAGCGAACTCGACGAACTCGAAGCCCATCAGGCCCATGGGATTGTCAAACAGGTCTGCCATTATCGTCTTCCTCTATTCCTGGTGTGTGTAACTCAGTGTGTACAAGTGGTGTGTTCATTCGGCGAACACATCGGCCAGCAGGCCGCGCAGCCAGGCGTTGCCCGGATCCTGGTTGAAGCGGCGGTGCCAGAAAATATGCGTCTGCAGCGGCGGCAGGTCGAGCGGCGGCGTCACCCACTCCAGGCCGAACGGTGCTGCCGCGCGCTCGGCCAGCTTCTGCGGCACCGTCACCACCAGGTCGCTGCTGCTGACGATGTAGGGCACGGCGGTGAAATGCGGCACCCGGAAGCGGCTGTCGGCCTTTACGCCGGCGCGCATCAGGACGGCGTTCACGCGGTCGTACGGGCTGTCGGCGGCGTCCACCAGCAGATGTTCGGCCGCCACGAAGCGCTCCGGGCTCAAAACGCCACGCCCGAGCGGATGGCCCTTGCGGAACATCGACACGAAGGGCTGGCGAAACAGCTGGCGCTGGTACAGCGCTTCGGACACGTCCTCGAACGGCCCCACCGCCAGGTCGACCCGCCCGCCTTCCATCTCCTCCTTCAGCTGCGGCGACGCCACGCGTAGCGAGCTGATCTGCACCTGCGGCGCCAGCTGGCGGCAGCGCTCGATCAGGGTCGGCATGAAGTAGATTTCTCCGACGTCGGTCATCGCCAGGTTGAAGCGGCGGTTGCTGGTGGCCGGCTCGAAACGGCTGCGCTGGTTCAGCGCCAGCGCCACCTGCGCCATGGCGGCGCCGATCGGTTCGGCCATCTGCGCCGCCAGCGGGGTCGGCTGCATGCCGCTGGCGGTGCGTACGAACAGCTCGTCGCCGAAGCTGCGCCGCAGGCGCGCCAGCGCATTGCTGACCGCCGACTGCGACAACCCCAGGCGCCGGGCGGCAGACGAGATCTGGCGCTCCCGGTAGACTTCCTGGAACACGGACAGCAGGTTCAGGTCGATGGCGTGCGGTTCGATCATGGGGTTCCCGTGGCGGCGCGGCCCGACCGGGCGGCGCGATCGGCATTGTCCGCGCCCGCCCCGCTCACCGAACAGCAATATTGATGACATGAATAGTCTACATTTTGTTATTCATCTCGTAAAACACGGTTGGATATTCTAGAGTGGCGCCATCGGCGAGCGCGCCGTCCATACGAACGAGGGAGACATCCGCATGATCCAGTCCGGCTACCAGTCCGGCTTCGGCAACGAATTCGCCACCGAAGCCCTGCCCGGCGCCCTGCCGCAGCACCGCAATTCGCCGCAGCAGGTGGCGTATGGCCTGTACGCCGAACAGATCTCGGGCACCGCCTTCACCGCCCCGCGCAGCCACAACCGGCGTTCATGGCTGTACCGGATCCGCCCGGCCGCCGTGCACGGCAGCTTCGCGGCGATGGACACGGGCCGCATCGTCGGGCGCTTCGACACCCCGGCGCCGCCCAACCAGCTGCGCTGGAGCCCGCTACCGATGCCGGATGCGCCGACCGACTTCATCGACGGCTGGGTCACCATGGCCGGCAACGGCTCGAGCGACGCGATGAGCGGCTGCGCGATCCACCTGTACGCCGCCAACCGTTCGATGCAAGGCCGTTATTTTTACGACGCCGACGGCGAGCTGCTGATCGTGCCGCAGCAGGGCCGCCTGCAGATCGCCACCGAACTCGGCCTGCTCGAGCTCGAACCGCATGAGATCGCGGTGGTCCCGCGCGGCATCCGCTTCCAGGTATTGCTGCCCGACGGCGCCGCGCGCGGCTATATCTGCGAGAACTTCGGCGCCCTGCTCCGGCTGCCCGACCTGGGTCCGCTCGGCTCCAACGGCCTGGCCAACCCGCGCGACTTCCTGACGCCGGTGGCGCGCTACGAAGATGTCGAGGGCGACTTCGAGCTGGTGGCCAAGTTCGGCGGCCGCCTGTGGCGGGCCGACATCAAGCATTCGCCGCTGGACGTGGTCGCCTGGCACGGCAACTACGCGCCGTATAAATACAACCTGCGCCACTTCAACACCATCGGCTCGATCAGCTACGACCACCCCGATCCGTCGATCTTCCTGGTGCTGCAGTCGCCGTCCGACACGCCGGGCGTCGACACGCTCGACTTCGTGATCTTCCCGCCGCGCTGGCTGGTGGGCGAAGACACCTTCCGCCCGCCCTGGTTCCACCGCAATGTGGCCAGCGAGTTCATGGGCCTGATCCACGGCGCGTACGACGCCAAGGCCGAGGGGTTCAATCCGGGCGGCGCCAGCCTGCACAACTGCATGAGCGGGCACGGACCGGATGCCGCCACCTTCGACAAGGCGAGCCATGCCGACACCAGCCGCCCGCACAAAGTGGCCGACACCATGGCCTTCATGTTCGAGACCAGGAACCCCTTGATCCCGACCGCGCAGGCGCTGGCCTCGCCCCAGCTGCAGCCCGATTACCAGCAGTGCTGGGCCGGCATCCGCAAGTTCTTCCGGCCCCAGCCCTGAGGTACAGCCGCGCACGCGTGCCGTGTTCCGTGATTCTGTCGCTTATGCCATGATGCGCCGTACGCCATGGTGGCGTGCCCGGCCACGGCCCGGGAAGACCGATGCACAGGGCTGCAGCCCCCTATGTCCGACATACTGATCATCCTCGTTCTCATCCTGCTGAACGGGGTGTTCGCGATGAGCGAACTGGCGCTCGTCTCCGCCAAGCGCCTGCGCCTGGAACGGCGCGCCGACGAAGGCAGCCGCGGCGCCCGCATCGCCATCGAGCTGGCCGACAATCCCAGCCATTTCCTTTCCACCGTCCAGGTCGGCATCACGCTGATCGGCATCTTTACCGGCGCCTTCGGCGAAGCCTCGCTGGTGCAGCGCCTGGAACCGCAGCTCGAAGCCTTCGGCCTGCCCGCCAGGTATGCCTACGAGGCGTCGCTGTTCATCGTGGTGCTGGGAATCACCTTCGTCTCGATCATCCTGGGCGAACTGGTGCCCAAGCGCATCGCGATGCGCTATCCGGACGCGATGGCGACCCTGATCGCGCCGCCGCTGAACCTGCTGTCGAAGATCATGGCGCCGTTCGTCAAGATCCTGTCCCTGACCACCGAAGCCATCGTGCGCCTGATCGGCATCCGCGAAGCCAAGGAAGAAGCGCCTACCGAGGAAGACATCGCCGGCATGATCAAGGAAGGCGCCGACACCGGCCTGTTCGAGAAGACCGAATACGACATCGTCTCGCGCGCGCTGCGCCTGGACGACCGCCACCTGAAAGCCCTGATGACGCCGCGCGTCGACCTGGTGCTGATCGACCTCGATGCCGACCGGCGCGAGATCCTCGACCTGATCGCCGACAGCACCTACAGCCGCTTCCCGGTGTACCGGGGCGACCGCGCCCAGATCATCGGCTTCATCGCGGTGCGCGACCTGCTGGCCCAGGCGGTCAGGCACGGCTCGCTCGAGGCCGTCAACATCGAGGCCGCGATCCAGCCGCTGCTGTACGTGCCGGAATCGGTCAGCGCCATGGTGCTGCTGGAGTCGTTCAAGAAGAACAGCGCCGAGCTGGCCCTGATCGTCGACGAGTACGGCGACATCCAGGGCATGGTGACCCTGTCCGACGTGATGAGCGCGCTGGTCGGCGACGTCACCGTGATCGGCGAGGAGCACGATCCGGACGCGGTGCAGCGCCAGGACGGCAGCTGGCTGCTCGACGGCGGCATCGACCTGGACCGCTTCCGCGACCTGATGAACAGCGAACTGCGCTTCCCCGACGAAGACAACGGCGCCTACCACACACTGGCCGGCTTCGTGCTCTACCAGCTCGGCTACATCCCGAAGACTTCCGAATTCTTCGAATGGGGCGCCTGGCGCTTCGAGGTGGTGGACATGGACGGCAACCGCATCGACCGGGTGCTGGTGGCAGGGGTGGCGGCGCCGGAACCGGCGGCCGCGCCAGCCTGACGACGGCAACGGCGCGCTACCCGGCGCCGTGCATCAAAAACCACATATCTTTCCAGAAAGAATTGTGAACAGCCGATCCGGACTTTCCTGACAAACACACTTGTGGTACAACTTTGGCTGCACCAAAAGGAAACTGCATGCAAGTCAATCCGATCCAGCTGTTCGACGCCGAGTCGTCCACCTACACCTACATCCTGGCCGCGCCGGACTCGCGCGACGCGGTCATCATCGATCCGGTCGACCGCCATTTCGCGCGCGACCTGGCCCACCTCGAGCGTCTCGGCCTGCACCTGACCCATGTGCTGGAAACCCATGCCCACGCCGACCACGTGACCTCGGCCGGACGCCTGCGCGCGCATACCGGCGCCAGCGCCTGCGTGCCGAGCGGCTGCGGCATCGGGCCGGCCGAGATGCAACTGGAGGACGGCGACACCGTCGCTTTCGGCGCGCGCGAACACATCGCCGTGATCCACACCCCGGGCCACACCGCCGGCAGCATGTGCTACCTGTGGCGCGGCAACCTGTTCACCGGCGACACGCTGCTGATCGACGGTTGCGGGCGCACCGACTTCCAGAGCGGCAGCGCGGCCGACCTGTACGACAGCGTCACGCGCAAGCTGTTCACGCTGGACGCGGCCACCCGCGTCTGGCCGGGCCACGATTACCGCGGCCAGTCGGTCTCGACGGTCGGCTGGGAACGCGACCACAACGCGCGCCTGGCCCGGCGCGAACGCGACGACTTCATCGCCCTGATGGCGGCGCTCGACCTGCCGCGGCCGAAACTGATGGACGTGGCGCTGCCGGCCAACCGCCAGCTGGGCCTGCCCGCCGACCTGCCCCACGGTGCCTGAACCAGCTCCAGCGGATGGCCATTGTGCAAGACCGGAACAGCGCGAGTGCGCTCGCCAAGCCAGCCGAGCTCCAGCGCCGTATCGACGAGCTGCTGGAACATCTGCCGGCGGGCGTGATCGTGCACGGCGCCGACGGCCGCATCCTGTCGGCCAATTGCCTCGCCTGTTCGCTGCTCGGGCTGGATGAGGCGGCCCTGATCGGCGCGCCCGCGGACGCGGCCGACTGGCAGCTGCTGCGCGCCGACGGCACGCCGATGCCGGCCGACGAATTCCCCGTGCACCGGGTCTTGCGCAGCCGCGCGCAGCTGACCGACCTGGTGATCGGACTGCCGCAGCGCCACCCGCACGCGCTGCGCTGGATGCTGGCCAATGCCTATCCCGAACTGGACGACGGCGGCCGCGTGGAACGGGTGGTGGTGTGCTTCACCGACTGTACCGCGCTGAAGGACGCCGAACGCTCGCTGCAAAAGTCCGAAGAACGGCTGCGCCTGATTCTGCGCGGCTCGTCCGACGCGCCCTGGGACTGGGATTTGCAGGGCAACGAAATCTATTATTCCGAGCGCTGGTGGGCGATGCTCGGCTACCGCCCTGACGAAATCGCGCCCGACAACAATTTCTGGCGCCGCGCGGTGGACCCCGAGGACTTGCCGGGCGTGACCGGCTTCCTGGAGGCACTGCTGGCGGGCCCGCGCGAAAGCTACAGCGTGGAATTTCGCCTGCGCCATCGCGACGGCCACCCGGTGCCGGTGCTCTCGCGCGGCTACGTGCTGCGCGACGCGCACGGCCGGGCACTGCGCATCTCCGGCACCAATACCGACCTCACCGAGCGCAAGCTGGCCGACCAGCGCATCCACGAGCTGGCCTATTTCGATCCGCTCACCTGCCTGCCCAACCGGCGCTACCTGACCGAGCTGCTGGCCGAGACTCTGGCGCACAGTGCCCACAGCGGCGAATTCGGCGCGCTGCTGTTCATCGACCTCGACAACTTCAAGCTGCTGAACGACACCATGGGCCACGCGGTGGGCGACCTGCTGCTGCACCAGGTGGCGCAGCGGCTGCGCGACGTCGTACGCGGCGAGGTGTGCGGCGAAGCGTTCAGCGAGCTGCGCTGCGACGCCCATGTGGCGCGCCTGGGCGGCGACGAGTTCGTGGTGGTGCTCGAACACCTGGGGCCGCTCCGCGCGGAAGCGATCGGCGCGGCGCAGGCCGTGGCTGAACGCCTGCTGGCGGTGCTCGGCCGTCCGTTCCAGCTCGGTGCCCACAGTGCGCGCAGCACGCCCAGCATCGGCATCACCCTGTTCGACGGCGCCAGCACCGGCATCGAGCCGCTCTTGAAGGAAGCCGACCTGGCCATGTACCGGGCCAAGGCCGACGGCCGCAACACCGCGCGCTTCTTCGAGCCGGCGATGCAGTCCGAGGCCGAACGGCGCGCCGCCCTGGAAGCGGCGCTGCGCCTGGCGCTCGAGCAGCGCCAGTTCGTGCTGCACTGCCAGCCGCAGTTCGACTGCGCCGGCAAGCTCACCGGCGCCGAAGGCCTGGTACGCTGGCGCCGCGACGACGGCACGCTGGGCATGCCGGGCGAATTCATCGGCCTGCTCGAAGACACCGGTCTGATCGTCGCGCTCGGCCTGCAGATGATCGAACAGGGCTGCGCCGCACTGGCGCGCTGGGCGCACGACCCGGTGTTAGGAAACATCAAGCTGGCGGTGAACGTCAGCGTGCAGCAGCTGCGCGACCCGCGCTTCCTGGAGTCGGTGGCGGCGGCGCTGGTCGAGAGCGGTGCCGATCCCAGGCGGCTGCAACTGGAGATCACCGAAAGCGTGTTCGCCGAAGACCTGGCGATCACGGCGGAACGGATGTACGCGCTGCGCGCGCTGGGGCTGGAATTCGCGCTCGACGATTTCGGGACCGGCTATTCGTCGCTGGCCTACCTCAAGCGCCTGCCGCTGTCGACGCTCAAGATCGACCGCGCCTTCGTCAAGGATGTGGAAGCCGATCCGAACGGCGCGCCGATCGTGGAAGCGATCGTGGCGCTGGCCCATAAACTGGGTTTGTCGACGGTGGCGGAAGGGGTCGAAACCGAGGCGCAGCGCGCATTTCTGCGCAGCTGCGGGTGCGATGTGCTGCAGGGATATTTACTGGCGCGGCCGATGCCGCTCGAAGACTTCGAGCGGCGTTACGGCGCGGGCCAACTACTCTGACCGGCAGTCGACAAACTTAGCATGTCATTCCCGCGAAGTGAACTGCCCCCCAAAAGTCGGACATTGTCCACTCTTGGGGAGT
>NZ_DAMAGA010000071.1:0-8463 GCF_031995545.1 Massilia sp. | reverse complement strand
AATACCGGCCTGTCACGCCGGGGGTCGCGGGTTCGAGCCCCGTCCGCTCCGCCAGTATCAGAGAAGAGGGTCCGATGCGTCGGGCCCTTCTTCTTTTCGCGTCAAACGGTCATGCGCAAGCACGATCGAAGTAGTAAATGGAGCGGTAGTTCAGTTGGTTAGAATACCGGCCTGTCACGCCGGGGGTCGCGGGTTCGAGCCCCGTCCGCTCCGCCAGCTTCAAAGAAAAAGGGTCCGATTCGTCGGACCCTTTTTCTTTTTGCGCTTTCGTTTATGTTTGTGCCGGCATCGTCAGGCGCAGCGCTGCATCGGGTCGCCGACTTCGACCCGGTCGCGCCCTTCGCGCTTGGCGCTATACAGCGCATGGTCGGCGCGCGCCAGCGCATCGCTCAAACCCTCGTTCGGATCGAGCACCACCACGCCGATGCTGACCGTCATCGTGTACGACGGCCCGCTGGTGATCACAGTGGCGGCGCGGATCGCCAGGCGCAGGCGCTGGGCGGCCTGCACCGCTTCCTCGAGACTGGCCGCCGGCAGCATCATCGCGAATTCCTCGCCGCCCAGGCGGCCGATGGTTTCGTGTCCGCGCATCACCTGGCGCGCGGTCTGGGCGAACACCACCAGCGCGTCGTCGCCGCTGGCATGGCCCCAGCGGTCGTTGATCGCCTTGAAATGGTCGATGTCGATCATCATCAGGGCCAGCGGCTGACGCTGGCGCTGGGCCGCCACCCGCGCGCTCTCGGCGCGCTCGAGGAAAGCATGGCGATTCAGCAGGCCGGTAAGGCAGTCGACCGATGCCAGGTGCGCCATGCGGCTGTCGTCCTTCTGCTTGCACAGCAGCAGGAAGCCGAAGCCGTTGACGATCATCAGGAGGTAGCCGGTCAGATAGGCCGCTTCCTGGGCGGCGCGCGCGTCAGGCACGACATTGCTCTGCAGCGCCGAGCTGGCCCAGGCCGCGACCGAAAGAGCGAACAGGGCATCGTTGACGCCGATGATCCGCTGCAGCAGCGAAGCATGACGGCGGCGCAGCAGGATCCAGGCCATGGCGGCAGCGAACAGGGCCACCACGCAGGCCACCATGGCGCTCAGTTGGGCATGGCTGGCGCCGCGCGCGCTGGCCGCGATCACGACCAGACACGACAGGCCGGTGACGGGGAACAGGATGCGTCCCCAGCGCGTGAAGCCGAAGAAGACGCAATACGCCGCCATCTCGAGCGCGACCGCCAGGATCCAGCCCAGGCCTTCCAGGCTGCCCAGCACCGGCGCGCCCAGCAACGGCCGGGCCCAGCCGACCAGCTGGCTGAAACCGATGCCCAGACGCGCCCACATCCATAGCTGCAGCCCGGCGCTTGGCGATGCGCCGCGCATATATCCTGCCATCAGGATGGCGAAGCCGACGTTGCCCATCCCGAGTGCAAGAAGAAAACTTTGAATATCGATCACTGCCTGTCCCTGTAAGAAGCACGGCATACCGCGTCGACGGCTTACGCAGTAAATATACTAGTGACAATTGATGTTGCCACAAAGAATTATGTTACACCGAATCAACTAAAGCCGGGCGCACATTTGAAGCTCGTATGGACGAGCCGCCACAGCCGGGCGCGCACGGATCGGAATTTGATGCGTGGCATTACCCGTTCAGGGATAATCAAGCGACAACTCCGCGACAACATCCCGTATCCACCTGAAATCACCGTGATCTTCCGCTTCCTCAAGCCTCCCCGCATGTCGCCGCGTCTGCACCGGCTCAAAAGCTCTTCCCTGTTCGCCGCGCTGACGCCGCTGGAACTGAAGATCGTCGACGGCCTGCTGCACGAGCGCCGTTACCTGAAGGACGAGATCGTGTTCGACGAGGGCGAGGAAGGCCAGGCGCTGTATCTCTTGATGAGCGGACGGGTACGCATCAGCCGCCTGCACGAGGGCATGACCCAGGTGGTGGCCGAGCTCGAGCCGGGCGGCTTCTTCGGCGACCTGGCCCTGCTCGACAACTCGCCGCGCAACGCCCAGGCGCGCGCCATGGAGCCGTGCGAGATGGCGGTGTTCTTCCGCGCCGACTTCCTGGGCCTGATGGAAACCGACGCCGTGATCGGCTACAAGATCTCGCTGGCACTGGCGCGCCACATCGGCCTGCGCCTGCGCGAATGGATGGGTACCGGACGGCCCCAGCTGGAAGCGCTATGAGCATGGAGCTCGACAGCGAGCGCTCCGGTCCGATCGTCTGGTCAGGCATCATCGCCGCTACCTGCCTGCTGCTGCTGGTGGTCAAGCAGCTGCTGTGGCTGGCTTTGCCCTTCATCTTCGGCACGGTGCTGTATTACGCCCTGCTGCGGCCGATGCAGCGCATGGTGCGTTCAGGCTTCAGTCGCAACGCGGCCGCGCTATGGATCTGCACACTGTTCTTCGGGCTGGCCACGCTGGCGATGGTGCTGGCGCTGAACTGGAGCGACGGGCCGGAAGAAGATTCGTGGGAAGCGACCATCGGCCTGTACCTGGAGGGCGGCGTCGCCTTCGTGCGCAACACGATGACGCTGCTGGAGGCGAAGTTTCCGATCCTGGCCGAGATGCGTTTGACGTCGACCGTGAACACCGCGTTCGCGGCCTATACCAATGATTTCGCCAGCAACCATCTGGGCGAGATCGTGGTCGGCGTCGTCACCTGGGTGCCGTCGCTGTTGCTGGCGCCCTTCCTCACCTTCTTCCTGCTGCGCGACGGCCTGCGCTTCAAGAAGTTCCTGGCGCGCGCGGTACCGAACGCCTATTTCGAGCGTGCGCTGTTCCTGCTGCACGAGGTCGACCAGACCGCGCGGCGCTATTTCGAAGGCTTGCTCAAGCTGACCGTGCTCGACACGGTGGTGCTGGCGCTCGGCCTGTGGATCATCGGCGTCTCGTCGCCGCTGCTGCTCGGGCTGATCTCGGCGGTGCTGGCCTGGGTGCCGTTCGTCGGCTCGATCGCCGGCTGCGTGCTGGTGGTGATCGTGGCCTCGACCGACGCGCCGGCGACGCCGCTGGTGGCCTACGGCGCGATCGTGGTGTTCGTGCTGGTGCGGCTGCTGGACGACTTCGTGTTCATGCCGCTCACGCTGGGGCGCAGCCTGCACATTCATCCCTTGGTGACGGTGATCATGATTTTTGTGGGCGGCATGCTGGCCGGCGTGGTGGGGCTGATGCTGGTGCTGCCGATCCTGGGGGTGGTGATGGTGATCGGCGAGACGCTGGGGCGCCTGGTCACCAATCCGCGGCTGCGCGCGCGCCATCGCTATGCCAAGGCGCTGCGGGTGCGCCAGGCCAGTATCGACCTGGATATCGCACGCGAGCGGCGTGGGGCGCCAACGGCGTCGACCAAGCCGTTGGGCAAATAATGTAGCGGCATCTGCGCGTCATGCAGGCGGAGGTTCGGATGTGCCTTTCAGTTGGCGCAGCAGATGCCACGCCATGCCGGCCAACGCCACGACGCCAACGACCAGCAGCGCCCACAGCCAGACCTGCTTGTTGCCCGCCGGGCCGCGCGCCGCGCCATCCATGGTTTGTTCGAGTCTGTTCTGCACGATCACCTTGCCTGGTGTTGCCGCCGCGAGCGCCATCAGTTCGCGCTCGCTGAACCCGGGCGCCACCTGGTGCAGCGCCACGCCTGCCGGCCGCACGCCAGCGCGTCCGAACGCCAGCTGATATGGCGCTTTGCCGGAGGCGACGAACACGATGGTCGAAGGTTCCCAGCCCAGGCGCAATGCCGGGCGCTCGGGGACCGTGTTCAAGGGCCGCACCACCCATCGAGCGGCGTGTGTCACCGGCACCGCGACGTCGCCTGACGCACGGCGCCGGCCGTCCTGCTCGAGCTGGAAAAACGTCGTGTTCACCAGCGGCTGCAGTTTCAGCACCGTGCGCGCGCCAGGATCGCGATTCGGCATCGCCTGGTATTGCCCGATCTGAACCGGCATGACGACATTCCGGCCCTGGAACGCGAGGCCGAGCAATGCGACCGGAATCGCTACCGGTGCCGTGTATATCAGGTCGCGTCCTTCGGCACCGGGCACTCCCTGCAATACCAGCGTTTCCAGCGGCCGTCCGGCCTCGCGCTGCACCACGTATTCGGCATGGATGGCGGCGAACTCGATCGGTTTGCCGTCGAGCCAGCGCAAGCGCGCATAGCGAAATGCGCGTGGCGCGAATTCGATCCGGTGTTTCTGCACGCTGGCGCCCTGGCTGTTGACCAGCCAGCTCACAGTTGCCTCGGCCTGCTCGTCCCAGTTCTGCAGGTCGTCGCTGACGTCGAGCGCAAGCCGCGCATTGTAGTTGCCGGTGGCGGGTGGCAGCGTCAGGGCCAGGGCGCCAATCGCCGCGCCTGCTCCGACCCTGGCGGCGCGTGCAGCCGGCTGCAGGTCGAGCACCAGGCCAATGAGCTCGTCGCCCGCTGCGCGCGCGGGTGCCGTTACCGAAATGAGCGCGCCGTCGCTGCCGGTGCGGATCTGCAGCCCTTCCTGCACGTTGACGCCATCATGTGCGGGACCCTGGACAGGGAACACGGCGGCCGGCGCGCTTGGCCGGTTGACCAGCGCCTGCGGCGCCAGGTCGACCAGGGCATATGGCATTGGTGCGCCGGCGGCGTCGAATACGCGCAGGTCGTTCAGATGCGGCGAACGCGCGGCCAGGTAAACGTCGCGCGGCAACCGCAGTTGCACCACCGCCTGGTTGGCAGCGACGTTCAGGGGCAGCAGGTGCGAGTAGTCGGCAGCCTTGTCGCCAGCCGGCGCAGGCGCGGCGGCATGCACCTGCGCCGCCAGAGTCAGGATTGGGATGAATGCCAGAGCAGCGCGCTGGTTTGACATGATGTCCTCCGGTTTGGAATCAGGCGGGTGCGGCGGGTGGCGTGCGCTGCGCGCTCTTCGGATAGGGCGCGAAATAGCCGACCAATAGCAGCAGCAGGCCGACGCCGACAAACGACACCACACGTGCCATGCTGCCGCTGTTGTCGAGGTCGATCACGAACAGCTTCAGCACGACGACGCCGAGCATTGCGGCGCCGGTCCACCAGCTGCGCCGCATTACCAGGCGCGCCGCCATGCGCATCAGTACCAGTGCACTCGCGCTCCAGACCAGCGACAGCATGGCTTGCACGACCTGCGATGCCGCCAGATCGGCCAGCCGATAGTCGATATCGAGGTAGTGCGACGCGCTGCGCAGCAGGATCAGGTTGAACCAGATGTAGGCGCCTACCAGGCCTGCCAGCCGCAGCTGGCGCAGTCCGGTATCCGGCACGGCCAGATCGCTGAGTTGACGCAGAACGCCGGCGCCCAGCATCAGCACAAAGCCGGTGGTCAGGTCGAGGGGATTGAGCAGCGGCAGGTAGGGCAAGGGCGCCATCGCGCCGTCGTGCGTCAGGTTCCAGCTGATGACCAGGAGCACCATCAGCGTGGTTGCGCTGGGGATGACCATGATGCGGTACCAGTCTGCCAACGGTCTGGCCGGCCATTGGTTTGCCACGCTGCGGCGTAGCACGAATACCAATACAAGCATCATGGCCCAGGTCGGGAGATAGTTGCTCCAGGCGGCATCGGTGATCCAGCTCTCTTGCGTCATTCCATAGGGATCGACAGCAGGCGCGATCAGCCAGTTGTCGATCAGGATGGCACCGGCCGGCCACAGGGCCAGCCAGGGTCCGCCGCTGCGCAGCAAGTGCAGCAGCTTCAGTACGCCGTTGCCCAGTTCCGGACCGCCCCTTCCCCAGCGCGACATCAGGTACTCGCAGGTGGCCCACAGCACTGCCCAGGCCAGCCAGCCGGCGGCGTCGGGCAGCATATGCACGTAATACAGGTTGTGCAGAGAGCCCGCCGTGACCAGGACCAGCATGGCCCAGCACACGCCGCCGAACCAGCGCAGCTGCGGCCAGGACAGACGCGGCGCCAGGTGCATGCACGTGACCGAGGTGGCCGCAACCGCGATTGCGTACAGGGCGGTCCAGCGTGCGTATGGGCTGCCGAGGGCTTCCGGAAGATACGGCATCAACCTGCCCGCGGCGACGTTGATGGCGGGGCCGAACCACCAGATGCCTGCCCACAGCAACAGAGCGGAAGACAGTTTGGCATCTGGCTGCGGCGGCGGCGTGCGCTGCATCAGGCGGCTGGTCGCGAATGCCGCAGCCGCCAGCATGACGATGCCGAGCAGCGGAGCGTCGCGGTCTGCCTCGAACATCGTGGTCCATGACCATCCCGGTGCACTGAGAACACCCAGGGCCACCGCGCCGGCAATCTGGGCCGCGAGGGCCGGCTGGCGCGCCATCGGCCAGTCCAGGCGGGTGCTGACGACATACAGCAGCAGCGCCGTAAGCAACGCGCCCGCCACCATCCAGTTGGCCAGCGCGCCGCCGGCAGTATGCACGATCGCTTCGGTCCAACACCCGGCGAGCAGCCAGACGGCGGACAGCGTCAGGAAGGTATCGGCCAGCACTACCAGTGCGTCGCTGCCCTTCGAATGCTTGCGCAGGCTGAGCGCAACGGCGAAGCCGCTGGCGGCGAGCAGCAGGCAGCCGAGCCACAAATGTGCCGACGTAGCCGCGTGCGGCGTCAGGTCGGTGACGGCGGCGATGAAGCTCCATCCCGCGCCGACTTGCAGCAGCAATCCGAAGAGCCAGACTGAAACGCGTTTCCATCGCAAGCCGAGCCACACGAACCCGGCTCCTTCCAGCGCCCATGTGGCCGACGTCCAGCGCTCGTCGAGCGCGAACGGAACGGCGAGCGTGCCGAAGATGATACCCAGCGCCGCGTAGGCTTCGAGCATGACCCTCCAGCGTTCACGTCCACGCTTCAACAGGATCGACGCAATTCCCAGGTAGAAAGTACCGAGTACAAGCGTGGACAACGCCAGGCCGAACGGCTTGTCCTTGACCAGGCCGACCTGCAGGCCAAAGGCCAGCAACGGCGTGCCCAGTACTAGCGTGGCGTCGACGTAATTCTTCAGTCTTGCCTGCTGTTGGTGCGCGAAAGCGAGGGAGATGGCGACGTAGCACAGGAAGAACAGGATCAGGAAGCATTGCGCCGATGGGTAGTTGTCGGGCGTATAGCGCAGGACGCCCCAGGCCGTGCCAACCACGAAAGTGAAGGCGAATCCGAGCAGGTTCAGAGGCCGCCATGAGCGCGTGATGGACAGTGCGAACACGCCGGCGTTGAGCAGCGCGTAATACGAGAACAGGGCTACATGGTTGCCCTCTCCGGTGGACAGCAGTAAAGGACAAGCGAAGCCGCCGGTAATGCCGAATGCCGCCAGCCAGGGAGCATCTTGCAGCACCGCCAGCAAGCAGGTGAAGACGGTAAGGCACACCAGCAATCCAAATGCGAAGCTGGCGGGGATCAGTTCGTAGCGCTGGTGGGCGCCGAAGATTACCAGCATCAGGATGGCGATTGCGGTGCCCTGGACCGGCAGACCGATTTCACGGCGCCGGATACGTAGACGCCAACCCCAGGCCAGCAGGCCCAGGTCGGCCGCTACCACTGCGGCCAGGCGCAGCTCGATCGGAATCGTGATGGTAGCGGCGACGTACTTGAGCAGGAAGGCGACGCCGATGAAGAGGATCACTAGGCCGAGTTTGGCGACCAGGTTGCCGGTCAGGAGCCAGGTTCTGGCGGTGGTGGCCAGCCAGAGGGTGAGCCGCGATGGCGCGGGCTCAGGCTCAGGCTCAGGTAATGACGTGGTTTTGGCCGCCGCCGGTGGATCGTCGTCGCGTTGAACGCTGGTCCGAACTGGCTGAGCTTGCGGTTCAATGCCGATGGCGGGACCGTTTGCAGCATGGTCGCTTGTGTCGGCATTGATAGGGGCAGGTTCGGACAATGGATTGCCCGCCTGATCCAACACGTCTGCGTGCATTGCCAATTCGGTCGGATCAAACCAGTTTTCAGGGACTTCCAGACCAGATGCATCCTGTTCGGGTTGCATAGGAGGTGAAGCTGCGGCTGGTGCCGTAGACTGCACGTCCGGCTTGGGCTGTTGGACGATCTTTTGCTCGATCCGTTCAATGTCGAGCAAATAGCGAGCGCGTAAGGCAGTGAGCTCCCGCTCCAGCTTATTTATTTGCTCGCCTTTAAGGCCAACCATTATCCGGGCTACCAGAACTGGATAACCGAACACAATCAACAGCCCGAATGTAATCAATTCCATAAGCTGCTCTCCACAATAGGCGGACGCGATGGTCGCCATGTCAGTCCAATGTGAAATACTGACAGTGGGAAATGCTATAAGGGCTGGATTTTAGCGGCGGTTGAGCTGAATCAAAGCTGATAGTTGATGGTGTACGACAGATGACAGCTATGGTTCCTGTTGATTTTCCGTGCCCAGGTGCTGGTCAACCGTAGTGTTGGCGGTTCCGCCGCCGACGCGTTCAACCAGTGTTCGATCCGGCGATCCGTTTCACGAAGCCCAAAGCAAAAAACCCCACCAGATCACTGGTGGGGTTTTTCATATAACTAGCCTGACGAT
>NZ_DAMAGA010000070.1:0-9372 GCF_031995545.1 Massilia sp. | reverse complement strand
CCGCGAAGGCGGCCGTACCGTCGGCGCCGGCGTGGTTGCCAAGATCATCGCCTAAGTCATCAGGCGATAGAGGGGAAGTGGAAACACTTCCACTTTCCCTCGAACAGCATTGCCAGCACGCGCGCGCTTGCTGTATAATGCTGGATTCAGCAGCAAAGTTTTCGTAGGGGTGTAGCTCAATTGGCAGAGCGTCGGTCTCCAAAACCGAAGGTCGCGGGTTCGATTCCCTCCGCCCCTGCCACCGAATTCTGGTGCCAGGCACCGAAAGTAAAGAAGAATGTCTAATCAATCCGTGCAAACTGTCAGCACCTCGAATGACAAGTTCAAGGTTGCGCTGGCGGTGGTTGCAACGATTGCAGGCGTGGTCGGGTTCTTCTACCTGACCGGTCAAAGCAAACCAGCCTTGGTCGCCGCAGGCGCCCTCGTGGCTGGTTTAGTTTTTGCTGTCCTGCTTTTGTGGACTTCCACTACTGGTCGCGATTTCCTGAGCTTCGCCAAAGAGTCGGTGCGCGAGACCAAGAAGGTCGTCTGGCCCACCCGCCGCGAAGCCATGCAGATCACCGGCATCGTGTTCGCCTTCGTGGTCGTGATGGCGATTTTCCTGTGGGGCACGGACAAGCTTCTCGAGCTCCTGTTGTACGACTTTGTCCTGGGCTGGAAATAATATGAACGAAAACGTACAAGACGAAGTGCCGGGCGATGTTCCGGCACAAGACGCTGGTGCGCCGGAAGCCGCTCCGCTGAGCGTCCCGGTCAGCAACAAGCGCTGGTACGTCGTCCATGTCTACTCGGGCATGGAAAAGAGCGTGATGCGCGCCCTGGCCGAACGTATCGAGCGCGGCGGCATGCAGGAACAGTTCGGCCAGATCCTGGTGCCGACCGAGGAAGTTGTCGAGATGCGCAACGGCACCAAGGCCGTTTCCGAGCGCCGCTTCTTCCCGGGCTACGTGCTGGTTGAGATGGAAATGACCGACGAGACCTGGCACCTGGTGAAGAACACCAGCAAGGTCACCGGCTTCATCGGCGGCAAGAGCAACAAGCCGACCCCGATTCCGGCACGCGAGATCGACAAGATCATGCAGCAGGTGCAAGAGGGTGTCGAAAAGCCGCGGCCGAAAGTGCTGTACGAAGTGGGCGAGCAAGTCCGCATCAAGGAAGGCCCGTTCACCGACTTCAACGGCAACGTCGAGGAAGTCAACTACGAAAAATCGAAGGTGCGTGTTTCTGTCACCATCTTCGGCCGCGCAACTCCGGTGGAACTGGAGTTCGGGCAGGTAGAGAAAGTCTAAAACGCCCTATCGGAGCGTCGCAGCAGTCAGGCGGAATCCGAAAGAGGAGCCCCGCCTGCGAGTAGTCGCGGTGGGGCGCTACTACTCAATGCCAATCTAGGAGCCATTCATGGCAAAGAAAATCATTGGCTTTATCAAGCTGCAAGTCCCAGCTGGTAAGGCAAATCCATCCCCTCCGATCGGCCCAGCACTGGGTCAGCGCGGCCTGAACATCATGGAATTCTGCAAGGCGTTCAACGCCCAGACCCAAGGTATGGAACCAGGCATGCCGATCCCGGTCGTGATCACCGCGTTCGCCGACAAGTCGTTCACCTTCGTGATGAAGACCCCACCGGCAACCTACCTGATCAAGAAGGCCGCCGGCATCACCAAGGGTTCGGCCAAGCCGCACACCGACAAGGTTGCGTCGCTGACCCGCGCTCAAGCTGAAGAAATCGCAAAAACCAAGCAGCCAGACCTGACCGCTGCCGACATGGACGCAGCAGTGCGTATCATCGCCGGCTCGGCACGTTCGATGGGCATCACGGTGGAGGGTGTGTAATGGCTAAGCTGTCCAAGCGCGTCAAAGAAATGAAAGCTAAAGTGGACCGTAACAAGGTCTACGCCTTCGACAACGCTGTGTCGATCGTCAAGGAATTCGCTACCGCCAAGTTCAACGAGTCGATCGACGTCGCCGTGCAACTGGGCGTGGATCCGAAGAAGTCGGACCAAGTGGTCCGCGGTTCGGTCGTGCTGCCAGCCGGCACCGGCAAGACCGTGCGCGTCGCTGTCTTCGCTTCGGGCGACAAGGCTGAAGCTGCCAAAGCAGCCGGCGCCGACATCGTCGGTATGGAAGATCTGGCCGAGATGGTCAAGGCCGGCAACATGCCGTTCGACATCGTCATCGCTTCGCCGGACACCATGCGTATCGTCGGTACCCTGGGCCAGATCCTGGGCCCACGCGGCCTGATGCCGAACCCGAAAGTCGGCACCGTGACCCCGAACGTCGCAGAAGCCGTCAAGAACGCCAAAGCCGGTCAGGTCCAGTACCGTACCGACAAGGCTGGTATCGTCCACGCTACCATCGGCCGCAAGTCGTTCAGCGACGAAGAACTGAAGAGCAACCTGGTTGCCCTGATCGACGCACTGAACAAGGCCAAGCCGGCAACCTCGAAGGGCGTGTACCTGCGTAAGGTCGCTCTGTCGTCGACCATGGGCGCTGGCGTCCGTGTCGATCACGCTTCGATCGCTGCTGCAGCCTAATACGCTGTAAAAAATTTAGTCGCCACAATTTATCGTGGCGCGCATCTTTGGGCTGTCGGGGCAGATCACCGCTCCGGCAGGCAATCAAAGACCGTTGGGCCGAAGGCAGAGGTTGAGCCGGAGGTTAATAGACCACCCAACGCAGATGGTGACCCGAACAAGTTTTGTAGTCCACGCTGCGTGAGTTCATCCGCGTCAGATTGGCTTCTTAACTTCGGACGCCGTGTTCGAACCGATGCAGACATGTTGTCCGCATCATTTAAGGAGATTGACCGTGGGTCTTAATCTGAATGACAAAAAGGCCGTCGTCGAGGAAGTTAGCGCGAAAGTAGCAACCGCGCAAACGATCGTCGTGGCTGAGTACCGTGGCATCCAGGTTGCTCACTTGACCAAGCTCCGTGCAACCGCACGTGCCCAGGGCGTCTACCTGCGTGTTCTGAAGAACACGCTGGCTCGTCGCTCGGTCGAAGGCACGCAGTTTGCCCCGCTGGCTGATGCCATGACCGGTCCGCTGATCTACTCGATCTCGGACGACGCCGTTGCTGCCGCTAAAGTCATTTCCGACTTCGCGAAAACCAACGACAAGCTGGTCGTGAAAGCTGGTAACTACGCTGGTAAGCCGCTCGACGTAGCTGGCGTGACCGCGTTGGCAAGCATCCCGAGCCGTGAAGTCCTCATCGCCCAGCTGCTGGGCGTCATGCAGGCACCGGTGTCGGGCTTTGCACGAGTTCTGGCTGCAGTCGCAGCACAAAAAGGCGAAGGCGCCGCTCCGGCAGCAGATGCTGCTCCGGCAGCGGAAGCCACCGAAGCGTAATCGCTTCGGGTCTTTTTGTTCAAGTAGAACCAAACCTGTACTACACACACAATATATTTGGAGTTTCAAATGGCAATTAGCAAAGAAGAGTTCCTGGACGCAGTTGGCGCAATGTCGGTCATGGAACTGAACGACCTGGTCAAGGCTTTCGAAGAGAAGTTCGGCGTGTCGGCAGCTGCAATGGCAGCACCGGCAGCTGGCGGCGCAGCCGGCGGCGCAGCTGCTGCTGAAGAGCAGACCGAATTCAACGTCGTGCTGTCGGAAGTCGGCGCGAACAAGGTCGGCGTCATCAAGGCCGTCCGTGAAATCACCGGTCTGGGCCTGAAAGAAGCCAAAGACCTGGTCGATGGCGCACCGAAGACCGTGAAAGAAGCCCTGCCGAAAGCTGACGCTGAAGCCGCTAAGAAGAAGCTGGAAGAAGCTGGCGCCAAGGCCGAGCTGAAGTAATACATAGGCACCGGGCGTCTTTCGGGATGCCCAGCGCGGGAGTCAAAGCTTGCAAAACCTGCCGCAAGGCGGGGAATGCGGCTTTGGCTCTTTTGTCGTCCCTGCGACAAATGTCGGGTGTCTCCCGATATGCCGAAAAAAGCAGCACAGCAACATAGTACTAAGCACAGCAATATCGTAGCACAGCAGTTTGCTTGTCCTTTTCATCTGGCGCGAAAGAGTAAGAGACTTCAGGAATTGCGTGTGGGCTGTGGCACTTGCCACTGGCAATCCCTGAATTCTCATCCTTTCTGTCACTCACGGAGTGTCCATGCACTACTCATTTACTGAGAAGAAGCGCATTCGCAAGTCGTTCGCGAAGCGCGCCAACGTTCACAACGTTCCTTACCTGCTGGCTACCCAGCTGGAATCCTACGAGAACTTCCTGCAGGCCGACTTCGCTCCGTCCTCGCGCAAGAACGAGGGCCTGCAATCGGCCTTCTCGTCGATTTTCCCTATCGTGTCGCACAATGGTTTTGCGCGCCTCGAGTTCCTGTCCTATGTGCTGGGCGACCCTGCGTTTGACGTGAAAGAGTGCCAGCAGCGCGGCCTGACCTTCGCGTCGCCGCTGCGCGCCAAGGTGCGTCTGGTGATCCTGGACAAGGAATCGCCGACCAAGCCGGTCGTCAAGGAAATGAAAGAGCAGGAAGTCTACATGGGCGAACTGCCGCTGATGACCACGAACGGTTCGTTCGTGATCAACGGCACCGAGCGCGTGATCGTCTCCCAGCTGCACCGTTCGCCGGGCGTGTTCTTCGAACACGACCGCGGCAAGACGCACTCGTCGGGCAAGCTGCTGTTCTCGGCACGCATCATTCCTTACCGCGGCTCGTGGCTGGACTTCGAGTTCGACCCGAAAGACATCCTGTTCTTCCGCGTCGACCGCCGCCGCAAGATGCCGGTGACGATCCTGCTGAAGGCCATCGGCATGACGCCGGAACAGATCCTGGCGAACTTCTTCGTCTTCGACAACTTCACCCTGCGTAACGACGGCGGCGAACTCGAGTTCGTGTCCGAGCGTCTGCGCGGCGAAGTCGCGCGCTTCGACATCGTCGATCCGAAGTCGGGCAAGACCATCGTCACCAAAGACAAGCGTATCAACGCCAAGCATGTCCGTGACATCGAAGCCGCCGGCATCAAATCGATCTCGGTCCCTGAAGACTACCTGGTCGGCCGCGTGCTGGCCAAGAACATCGTCGACCAGGACACCGGCGAGATCATCGCCGTGGCCAACGACGAGCTGACCGACGAACTGCTGGGCAAGCTGCGCGACGCCAGCGTGACCGACATCCAGACCCTGTACACCAACGATCTGGACCAGGGCGCCTACATCTCGCAGACCCTGCGCACCGACGACACCGCCGACCAGACCGCCGCACGCGTGGCGATCTACCGCATGATGCGTCCTGGCGAACCGCCAACCGAAGAATCGGTCGAAGCGCTGTTCAACGGCCTGTTCTACATGCCGGAACGCTACGACCTGTCGGCTGTCGGCCGCATGAAGTTCAACCGCCGTATCGGCCGTGACGAACTGACCGGCGACATGACCATGTCGAACGAAGACATCCTGGCCGTGATCAAGATCCTGGTCGAGCTGCGCAATGGCCGCGGCGAAGTCGACGACATCGATCACCTGGGTAACCGTCGCGTCCGTTGCGTCGGCGAACTGGCTGAAAACCAATTCCGCGCCGGCCTGGTCCGCGTGGAACGCGCCGTCAAGGAACGCCTCGGCCAGGCCGAAGCGGACAACCTGATGCCGCACGACCTGATCAACAGCAAGCCGATCTCGGCCGCGATCCGCGAGTTCTTCGGTTCGTCGCAGCTGTCGCAGTTCATGGACCAGACCAACCCGCTGTCGGAAGTCACCCACAAGCGCCGCGTCTCGGCCCTGGGCCCTGGCGGTCTGACCCGCGAACGTGCCGGCTTCGAGGTGCGCGACGTGCACCCGACCCACTACGGCCGCGTGTGCCCGATCGAAACGCCTGAAGGCCCGAACATCGGCCTGATCAACTCGCTGGCACTGTACGCCCGCCTGAACGAATACGGCTTCCTGGAAACCCCGTACCGCAAGGTCGACGGTTCGAAGGTCACCGACAAGATCGAATACCTGTCGGCGATCGAAGAAGGCCGCTACATCATTGCTCAGGCAAACGCCAAGATCAATGAAGAAGGCCAGCTGATCGACGAACTGGTGTCCGCGCGTGAAGCCGGCGAAACCATCCTGGTCTCGCCTGAGCGCATCCAGTACATGGACGTCGCGCCAGGCCAGATCGTGTCGGTCGCAGCCTCGCTGATTCCGTTCCTGGAACACGATGACGCGAACCGTGCACTGATGGGCGCCAACATGCAGCGTCAGGCCGTGCCTTGCCTGCGTCCGGAAAAAGCGGTCGTCGGTACCGGCATCGAGCGCACCGTCGCGGTCGACTCGGGCACCACCGTGCAGGCACTGCGTGGCGGCGTGGTCGACTACATCGACGCCGGCCGTGTCGTGATCCGCGTGAACGATGAAGAAGCGCAGGCTGGTGAAGTCGGCGTCGACATCTACAACCTGATCAAGTACACCCGTTCGAACCAGAACACCAACATCAACCAGCGTCCGATCGTGCAAGTGGGCGACCGCGTTGCGCGCGGCGACGTCATCGCCGACGGCGCATCGACCGACCTGGGCGAACTGGCACTGGGCCAGAACATGCTGGTGGCGTTCATGCCGTGGAACGGCCTGAACTTCGAAGACTCGATCCTGATCTCGGAAAACGTGGTCAAGGACGACCGCTACACCTCGATCCACATCGAAGAACTGTCGGTGGTCGCCCGTGACACCAAGCTGGGCGCGGAAGAAATCACCCGCGACATCTCGAACCTGGCCGAGAACCAGCTGGCTCGCCTGGATGAATCCGGCATCGTGTACATCGGCGCCGAAGTGCAAGCCGGCGACGTGCTGGTCGGTAAGGTCACCCCGAAAGGCGAGACCCAGCTGACTCCGGAAGAGAAGCTGCTGCGCGCGATCTTCGGCGAAAAAGCGTCGGACGTGAAAGATACCTCGCTGCGCGTGCCTTCGGGCATGGTCGGCACCGTGATCGACGTGCAAGTGTTCACCCGCGAAGGCATCCAGCGCGACAAGCGCGCCCAGCAGATCATCGACGATGAGCTGAAGCGTTTCCGCCTGGACCTGAACGACCAGATGCGTATTGTCGAGGGCGATGCCTTCGAGCGTCTGGAGCGTATGCTGGTCGGCAAGATCGTCAACGGCGGTCCGAAGAAGCTGGCCAAGGGCGCGGCGATCACCTCGGAATACCTGGCGGACCTGGACAAGTTCCACTGGTTCGACATCCGTCCGGCCGAAGACGACACCGCGACCGCGCTGGAAGCGATCAAGGAATCGATCAACGAGAAGCGTCACCAGTTCGACCTGGCCTTCGAAGAGAAGCGCAAGAAGTTGACCCAGGGCGACGAGCTGCAGCCTGGCGTGCAGAAGATGGTCAAGGTCTACCTGGCCGTCAAGCGCCGCCTGCAGTCGGGCGACAAGATGGCGGGCCGCCACGGTAACAAGGGTGTGGTCTCGCGTATCGTGCCGGTGGAAGACATGCCGTTCATGGCCGATGGCCGTCCTGCGGACGTCGTGCTGAACCCGCTGGGCGTTCCGTCGCGTATGAACGTCGGTCAGATCCTGGAAACCCACCTCGGCTGGGCTGCGAAGGGTCTGGGCTGGCGCATCGGCGAGATGCTGCAGGCGCAAGCGAAAGCTGCCGATCTGCGCACCTTCCTGGGCAAGATCTACAACGAAACCGGCCGCAAGGAAGACCTGGACAGCTTCAGCGATGAAGAAATCCTGAGCCTGGCGCACAACCTCAAGAACGGCGTGCCGTTCGCGACCCCGGTGTTCGACGGTGCCCACGAGGAAGACATCCGCCGCATGCTGGACCTGGCGTTCCCTGACGACATCGCTGCCCACCTGGGCATGACGCCGTCGAAGAACCAGGTCACCATGTTCGACGGCCGCACCGGCGAATCGTTCGAGCGCAAGGTCACCGTCGGCTTCATGCACATGCTGAAGCTGCACCACCTGGTCGACGACAAGATGCACGCGCGTTCGACCGGTCCGTACTCGCTGGTGACGCAGCAGCCGCTGGGCGGTAAAGCCCAGTTCGGTGGCCAGCGCTTCGGTGAGATGGAGGTGTGGGCACTGGAAGCGTACGGCGCATCGTACGTGCTGCAAGAGATGCTGACCGTCAAGTCGGATGACGTGAACGGCCGTACCAAGGTGTACGAGAACCTGGTCAAGGGCGACCACGTGATCGACGCCGGCATGCCGGAATCGTTCAACGTGCTGGTCAAGGAAATCCGTTCGCTGGGTATCGATATCGATCTCGAGCGCAACTAAGCAGGGCCAGCATGGCCGCCAGCCTTCGGGCTGGTCCGCGACCTTGGAGTCGTCGCCCCGGGGCAGCCTGGGGCCTAAGCCCGGTGGTTTGCCGGCAAACTTGGATCCCCGCCTGCGCGGGGATGACGCTTTTTAGGGTAAACTAGCGGGTTGGGCAAACGCCGGCGAAAATCGGCGAGAAGCTGGCGGTAGTAGTATTCAGTACAGAATCAATCACCTTTGGAGTGATACATGAAAGCACTGCTCGATTTATTCAAGCAAGTTCAGCAAAACGAAAGTTTCGACGCCATCAAGATTGGCCTGGCGTCGCCTGAAAAAATCCGTTCGTGGTCGTTCGGCGAAGTCAAGAAGCCGGAAACCATCAACTACCGCACCTTCAAGCCTGAGCGTGACGGCCTGTTCTGCGCCAAGATCTTTGGCCCGATCAAGGACTACGAATGCCTGTGCGGCAAGTACAAGCGCCTGAAGCACCGCGGCGTGATCTGCGAAAAGTGCGGCGTCGAAGTCACCCTGGCCAAGGTGCGCCGTGAGCGCATGGGCCACATCGAACTGGCTTCGCCGGTCGCCCACATCTGGTTCCTGAAATCGCTGCCGTCGCGTCTGGGCATGGTCCTGGACATGACCCTGCGCGATATCGAACGCGTGCTGTACTTCGAAGCATACGTGGTGACCGATCCTGGCATGACCCCGCTCAAGAAGAGCCAGATCATGTCGGAAGACGACTACGCCGCCAAGTACGAAGAGTACGGCGACGACTTCACCGCATTCATGGGCGCCGAAGGCATCCGTGAACTGCTGCGCTCGATCGACATCCACCGCGATGCCGAAGCGCTGCGCGTGGAACTGAAAGAGTCGAAGTCGGAAGCGAAGATCAAGAAATACGCCAAGCGCCTGAAAGTGCTCGAGGCGTTCCAGCGTTCGGGCATCAAGCCTGAGTGGATGATCATGGAAGTTCTGCCGGTGCTGCCGCCAGAACTGCGTCCGCTCGTCCCGCTGGACGGTGGCCGTTTCGCGACCTCGGATCTGAACGATCTGTATCGCCGCGTCATCAACCGTAACAACCGTCTGAAGCGTCTGATGGAGCTGCGTGCTCCAGAGATCATCACGCGCAACGAAAAGCGCATGCTGCAGGAAGCGGTCGACTCGCTGCTGGACAACGG
>NZ_DAMAGA010000069.1:0-10641 GCF_031995545.1 Massilia sp. | reverse complement strand
GCCCCTTACGTAAGCACGTCATCCCCGCGAAGGCGGGGACCCAAGTTCGCACCGCAGCCACTACTCCAAAACGCAATCACTCCTCCAACACCTCCCCCAACCTCTTCGCCAAAAACTCCACCAGCGCCGCCACCCTTGGCGCCAACGCCCCCTGCTTGTAAAACACCGCCCACACCGGCTGCGTCCACGGCAACGCAAACTCCTCCAGCACCGGCACCAGTGCCCCCGCCGCCACATCCGCGCGGCTCATGAAATGCGACAGCGATACGATCCCCGCCCCGGACAGCGCCAGATGGCGCAGCGTCTCGCCGCTGGACGCCGTCACCGCCGGCGCGACGGTCCACCCTTCCACACCATCATGGCGCAGCGGCCACGTGTTGAGCGACGCCGGCGCCGTGAACCCCAGCGTGCGGTGCTGTCCCAGGTCCGCCGGCGTACGTGGAATCCCATGCTTGTCCAGATACGCCGGCGCCGCCAGCACGCGCAGCCGGCTGCTTCCGAGACGGCGCGCATTGAGCGTTGAATCGGGCAAGGCGCCGATGCGGATCGCCAGGTCGGCGCGCTCTTCGATCAGGTCGACGTAGGTCTCGCCGCTGACCAACTCCAGCTGCACCAGCGGATAAGTGTCCAGGAATTCCGGCAGCAAGGGCGCCAGCAAATGCCCGAGCGCGGGCGAGGCCGCGTTCACCCGCACCAGTCCCGACGGCTGCGAACGACGCGCCGCCGCTTCGGCCTCGGTGTTGGCCAGGTCCGCCAGAATGGCTCGCGCCCGGCCCAGCAGCCAGGTGCCCTCCTCGGTCAGCTGCAGGCGCCGCGTGGTGCGGCGCATCAGCGTCATCCCCAGGCGCTCCTCGAGACGCGATATGGTGCGCGACACGCCCGACGGCGTCTGCCCCAGGCGCTCGGCCGCTGCAGAGAACGACCCGGAATCTATGACGGCGGAAAATACAATCAAGGCATCGACATCGATCATTGATGACTCCAGCTCAAAAGTAAATTGTACAGCCGGCCATTTTTCCTTGCCTGTCGCACAGGCACACTGCACGCCTGAATCATTGGCACACAAGGAGAAAACATGCCACTCGCACTCTGGGCGCTCACGCTGAGCGCCTTCGCCATCGGGACCACCGAATTCGTCATCGTCGGCCTGATCCCCACCATCGCCGCCAGCCTGCAGGTATCGGTGCCCTCGGCTGGCCTTCTGGTCAGCCTGTACGCGCTGGGCGTCGCCATCGGCGCGCCGGTGCTCACCGCGCTGACCGGCCGCGTGCCAAGGAAGCGCCTGCTGCTGGCCCTGATGATGCTATTCACACTCGGGAACCTGGTGGCCTGGATGGCGCCCAACTACGCCAGCCTGATGGCCGCGCGCGTGCTCACCGGCCTCGCCCACGGCGTGTTCTTTTCGATCGGCTCCACCATCGCCACCGGCCTGGTGCCGAAAGAGAAAGCCGCCAGCGCGATCGCCCTGATGTTCAGCGGCCTGACCGTGGCCCTGGTCACCGGCGTACCGCTCGGGACCTTTATCGGCCAGCACTTCGGCTGGCAGGCCACCTTCCTCGCCGTGTCGCTGCTGGGCGTGATCGCCATCATCGGCAGCGCACTGCTGGTGCCGCGCGAAATCGCAGGCAGCAAGCCATCCAGCCTCATGACCCAGCTGGCGGTACTGAAGAAGCCGCGCCTGCTGCTGGTGTACGCGATGACCATGCTCGGCTACGGCGGTTCGTTCATCGCCTTCACCTACCTGGCGCCGATCCTGCAGGAAGTGGCCGGCTTCGCGGCGTCGAGCGTGAGCCTGGTGATGCTGGTCTACGGCGTCTCGGTCGCGGCCGGGAACATCTGGGGCGGCAAGCTGGCCGACCGCCACGGCCCGGTGTGCGCCCTGCAGATCGTGTTCGCGCTGCTGGCACTGGTGCTGCTGGTGCTGACCTTCACCGCGCCGAGTAAGCCACTGGTGCTGATCACGGTGCTGGCCTGGGGCGCGGTCGCCTTCGGCAATGTGCCTGGCCTGCAGGTGTACGTGGTGCAGCGCGCCGAGCGCGACGCGCCGCAGGCGGTCGACGTGGCATCGGGCCTGAACATCGCCGCCTTCAATGTCGGCATCGCCCTCGGCGCCTGGGGCGGTGGTCTGATCGTCGCCCATCTGGGCCTGATGGCCACGCCCTGGATCGGCGCCCTGATCGTGGCCGGCTCCCTGCTGCTCACCACGCTGGCCGGCTGGCTGGACCGGCGCGACGGCGTGCCGGCCAAGGCTGGCAGCAGCGGCGTGGTCGCCGCGCACTAAATCGGTTATTTGAAAGGATATCACATGCACATGCCACAACTCGGCCTCGGCACCTTCCGCCTGCAAGGCCAGACCGCGATCGACTCGGTGCGCACCGGCCTCGAACTGGGCTACCGCCACATCGACACCGCCCAGATCTACGGCAACGAAAGCGAAGTCGGACAAGCGCTGCGCACCGCCAAGGTGCCGCGCCGCGAAATCTTCGTCACCACCAAGATCTGGACCGAACACCTGGCCGGCGAGCACCTGGCACCGAGCCTGAAGGACAGCCTGCACAAGCTCGGCGTCGAACAGGTCGACCTGACCCTGATCCACTGGCCCTCGCCCGCGAACGCGGTGCCGGTGGCCGAAACGATGGCGGCGCTGCTGGCCGCGCGCGACGCCGGCCTGACCGGCGCGATCGGGATCTCGAACTTCCCCGTGGCGTTGATGCGCGAGGCGATCGACGCGGTGGGCGCCGCCAACATCGCCACCAACCAGGTCGAGCTGCACCCCTACCTGCAGAACCGCGCCGTGGCCGATGCCGCGCGCACAGCCGGCATTCACCTCACCGCCTACATGCCGCTGGCCTACGGCAAGGTGATCGGCGACCCGGCGATCCAGGCCATCGCGGCGCGCCACCAGGCCACGCCGGCGCAGGTGACGCTGGCCTGGCTGCTCACTAAAGGCTACGCCGCGATTCCGTCCTCGACCCGGCGCGAGAACCTGGCCGGCAACCTGGCCGCCACGCGCCTGGTGCTGGACGCCACAGACATCGCCGCCATCGATGCGCTCGAGCGCGGCGAGCGCCTGGTCAGCCCGGACTTCGCTCCGGCCTGGGACTGAGCCTTACTGGTCGAGTTCCGGATAGTGGCGGAAGATCCCGTTCTGGTTGAACGGGATGCGCCGCTCCGAAGCCAGGTAGGCCGCGATATTCGGCCGCGCCGCCACCCGGTCACGCAGCTGCCCCAGCACCGGATATTCGGTCTCGATCTGCTTCATGGTGTTCGGATAGGCGTAACGCAAGCCTTCGATCACCTGGAACAGCGACAGGTCGGCATAGGTCAGGCGCTCGCCGGTGAGGTAGGGACGCGGCTCGGGATTGGTGAGCAGGCGCGCGAAGTAGCCGAGGAATTTCGGGATGCGCGTCTCGACGAAATCGGCGGCGCGGCGCAATGCTTCCGGCTTCTGGTCCTCGTAGTACAGCGAGCTGGCGATCGGGTGGTGGCTGTCGTGGATCTCGGTCACCAGGTCGGCGATCGTCAGCTGCAGCTGGTGCACCCACAACCGGCCCGGATCGGTGCGCGGCGCCAGGCCGTGCTGCTCGCCCAGATACAGCAGGATGTTGGCCACCTGGCCGACCGTCAGTTCGCCCGCCTTCAGGAACGGCGGCGCGAACGCCGGATACTCTTCCACTTCGAGCGCCGCCATCAGCAGGTCGGTGCCGCCCTTGCGCCGCGCCACGTCCACATAATCGGCGCCCGCCTCTTCCAGCGCCAGCCTGACGAATTCGCCGCGGCCCTGGATTTCGGGCCAATAGAAAAGTTCATATGCCATCGATAGCCTCCGCGTCTACAGTGTCGGCGCATTATGGTCGATGAACCAAAAACGGTGGCGCCGCGTAAACATGGTAATCTTGTCGTGCGTGTTCAATAACTACCATAAGTCACAGCACCTGAAAGAAACCATGATCTTCCCTCATTCTGTGGGCATCTTGCCCTTATCGGCAAAACAGCCGAGCACAGGCTGACGTTTCGGCGGATAATTGCCATGTGGAACTAAATGTTGTTTCGCCGCGCAGCCTCGTGGGCTGCCTGCGCGAGCGTTCCACGTTGAAGAACCGGCGCCATTGTGGCGCCCGCCCCTTTTTCGCCGAATGGAGCGCTTGATGATTTTCGCTCGACTGACCCAACGCTGGCAGGCAGTGCGCTATTGGCGCGAGCACCAGTCCCTGTCCCGTCTCGAACTGGCGCGCCGCCTGGCCGACGCGCCCGGCGGCGTGCTCGCCTCGCCGCTGCACCACCTCGGCCAGCGCGACTACCTGGTGCGCGGCCTGCCCGCGCGCGACCGCCTGCGCTGCATGCTGGCGCACTACCGTTTCGAGGACGCCACCTTCAACGCGGCCTACCGCGACGCCGTCCACGGCGGTCCCGGCCTTGCCCTGTGGCGTCACGAAAGCGAGGGCGGCGACTTCGCCCTGATGCTCGGCTCCGATACCCAGGGCGACGCCGAGGGCGAGCTCACCATCGCCCTCACCGTCGATGGCGTGATCCTGCACCGCCTGTCCTGGACCTGGGTCGAGGGCGCGCTGTTCGGGGTCGACCAGGCGACGCTGCCGCTGGTAACCCGCAACCAGGGCCGCTGGAGCGAAGCCGGCGCCGCCTTTGACAAATTCGAGACCGTCTTCCCGAACAACTCGCCCAGCTTCTTCTGCTTCGCCGCGCTGCAGGGCATGGCGCAGATGCTGGGGCTCGAGCGCGTGCTGGCGGTGCGCGCCGGCGCGCATGTGGCCTATGCGCCCGGGCAGGACGAAGCGCAGACGCGCGCTTTCGAGAATTCCTACGACGGCTTCTGGCGCATCCTGGGCGGGGCCGAACTGGACGCGCGCAGCTACCTGATCGCGCTGCCGTTCTACCTCAAGCCGCTGCAGGACATGCCGTCCAAGCACCGCAAGCGCGCGGCCCAGCGGCGCGAATACTGGCGCGCGATCGGCGAAGCGACGCGCGCCACGCTGCTGCGCATCCACGCGCCGGTCGAACGGCCGTGGGTGCGGCGCGCCAGCGAGGCTGCCACCGAGCAGGCCTGAACCAGCCTTTACATATCGGCCGGCGCGATCCGCTGTTGCGCGCCGGCCGCACCCTCCTCCTTCCTTGACAGAATCGCCACACCGGCCCACGGCCGTGATACACTCGCGCCTTCGCTAGGGGTCCTGGAACGTCGTTTCCGGGTGAGAAATACCCTTCGTACCTGATCTGGATAATGCCAGCGAAGGAAAGCGCAAAGCAGCACCTCATCTCGTTTGCCCTTCCCCCACGTTGGCTCCGGCTTTTAACAAAGCTGCGCGCCACTGGCGCGCGAAACCGAGCAAACCATGAAACACACCTTGAAGCAGTCCGTCCTCGCCTGTGCCATCCTGCAGGCGTTCTCCATCTCGTCGTCGAGCGCGCAAGAGCAGGTGCAGTCGGTCGTCGTCAGCGGCAGCAAGTGGCTGGCCAGCGACCGCGCCACGGTCGGCGGTTTTTCCGACCTGCCCCTGCTGGAAACGCCGGCCTCGATCAGCGCCCTGACGCTGAACCAGATGCAGGACCTGTCGATCCGCAGCGCCAGCGAAGCGGCGCGCTTCGACGCCTCGGTGGGCGACGCCTACAACGCGGTCGGCTACGCCGAACAGTTCTCGATCCGCGGCTTCGCACTGGACAATGCCACCAGCTTTCGCAAGGACATGATCGCGATCTCGGGCGACACGCAAATTCCGCTCGAGAACAAGGAACGCTTCGAGATCCTGCGCGGCCTGGCCGGCCTGCAGGCGGGCGTCGCCGCGCCGGGCGGCATGATCAACTTCGTCACCAAGCGCCCGACCAACGCGCCGCTGCGTTCGGCCACGGTCGAAGTGCGCGAGCGCGGCACGGTATACGGCGCGATCGATCTGGGCGGACGCTTCGACGACCGCCGCTTCGGCTATCGCATCAACGCCGCCGCCGAAGACCTGAAATCGTATGTGCGCGGCGCCGACGGCGAGCGCCAGTTCGTCTCGGCCGCCTTCGACTGGCGCATCACGCCGGACGCCCTGCTGGTGCTGGACATCGACCAACAGCACAAGTCGCAGATCACCGCGCCAGGCTACCAGCTGATCCGCAACGAAGCCCTGCCGACCGGCGTCTCGCCCAAGACGCTGCTCAACGACCAGCCCTGGACCAAGCCGGTGGACACCGACAGCAGCAACCTGGGCCTGCGCTTCGAGTACCGCATCAACGCCGACTGGAACGCCACCGTCAGCGCCAACAAGCACTGGTTCAAGCGCGACGACTACACCGCCTTCCCCTACGGCTGCAGCAACGAGGGCGACGGCTACTATCCGGGCTACTGCTCGAACGGCGACTACGACGTGTACGACTACCAGAGCGTGGGCGAGCGCAAGACGCCATGGGGCGCGCAGGCGCTGCTGCAGGGGCGCTTCACCACCGGCACGGTGCGCCACGCGCTGAGCGCCGGCCTGGCCTACGCCGAGCGGCACGACGCCTACGGCGAAGACGTGTACGAGTACGTCGGCTCCAGCAACATCTACCAGAACGCGATCGTGCCGCCGATCGGCGCGGAATTTTCAACCGGCCCGGTGATGGAACGGCGCAGCATCGAAGAGCGCTCGGCCTTCGTGCAGGACGTCGTGACGCTGTCGGAACAGTTCACCGTGCACGCCGGCGCGCGCTACGTGAAGATCAAACGCAACGAGCTGGAAGAGATCGACCAGCCGTGGGTGCGCGAGCGCGATTCCTACCTGCTGCCGAACGTGGCGCTGGTGTACGCCCCGGCGCGCGACTGGCGCGTGTACGGCTCGATCAGCCACGGCCTGCAGTATGGCGGCATCGCGCCGATGCAGACCACCAACGAGAACCAGGCGCTGTCGCCAGGCCGCTCCAAGCAGGCCGAGATCGGCTTCAAGCGCAACGTCAACGAACACCTGGCGCTGGCAGGTTCGCTGTTCGAGATCCGCCAGGGGCTGGAGTACACCAACGCCGCGAACACGTTTGTCCGCGCCGGCGAGCAGAAACATCGCGGCCTGGAACTGTCGGCCCAGGGGCAGGCAGTGCGCAACCTGGACTACAGCGTGTCGCTGATGGCGCTCGACACCGACCAGACCGATACCGGCGACGCGTCCACCGAAGGCAAGCGCGTGACCAACGTGCCGAAGTACCGGTCGGCGGTGTGGCTCGGTTATGCGGTGCCGCAGGTCGAAGGCCTGAAGCTGGACGCGGTGTGGCAGTATTCGAGCGACAAAGCGTTCGATCCGGCCAACCGGGTCAAGGTGCCGGGCTATCACGTGGCTGGCTTCGGCGCTTCCTACGCGCTGCGCCTGGGCGGCGTGAGCACGGTGCTGCGCGCGCGGGTCGACAACGCGTTCGACAAGTTCTACTGGCGCGACGTGACGCAGTCGCTGGGCGGCTATCTGCTGCCCGGTGCGCCGCGTACGTTCAGGTTGTCGGCGCAGGTCGATTTCTGACCTTAGGTAACTGGTGCTTCCTTTCGATGGTGAAATAGATCGAGAGGAAGCGGCGCGAAATTTTGCAAAGCCGCTACGCTACGCTAAGTTAGCCGCATTGTGCAGAACTGAATAAGCCGGCTGAACTTTCCAAAATGAAGCTTTTGGATTCTATATGTATGCAGGCACAGAAATTGGCCTTTCCCAATCGGCCAGCCTGCTGAATTTGGTAATATTCACCACACGATGTTGAGCGCACACATGCACAGGAGGAGCAATGGCAATGCCTATCGTTCGGCTAGGCGATCCCACATCGCATGGTGGTCGGGTTATCTCCGCGTCAGCAACTCACTTGATTCAAGGTGTCGGCATAGCACGCATGGGCGACCAAGTCATGTGTCCAGTAAGTGGGCATGGAGTCAATCCTATTGTGGAAGGTGCTGCCACGTACCTTATTGGTGGGCGCATGGTTGCACTGCAAGGGCACCGGTCAGCCTGCGGATGCACATTGATATCGACTTTAGTTACAGTAACCCATGGTTAATACTGCCAAGCACATCACTCAGAAAATCCAGCACGGATATCTCAACTCAGCGATTTTTTTAGGTCACATAACTTGGCATGTAGTTCATTCTTCATTTTAGAACTGGCGATATTTTCTCAACTAGAAAAATCTCCTCGCAATAGGCTCTAATGCGGTTTACTTGACAAAAATTAAATTTTTTGAATATGTCTCGTAGAAATTCGAATCCCCTACCTTCATGCCAAGCCAGCAATAGAAATCAATATCATTTCTTTCTTTATTATAGGGGTGAAGGCCGACTCCGAATTTACTCTTATAGAATAACCTGAAAATTGGGATACCTTCGTGCAAAAGCAGAAAATGGGAAATTCCTCCACCATCTCTCAGACAAATGTTTGTCTTCCCGAATTCAGGGCGATACTGAAAATTTTTAAAAAAAATTATTGGACCTTCTGGTGTTGCAAGCAAAGATATAAAATCCTCCACTTCATTGTTTCCGTAGGTATCGAATAGACCAAATGAAATCTCTTCTTCAGGTATTTCACCGGACCCAACAATTTCACCCCTTCCTGTAGCGACTTCCAACTTCAGAACCTTACCAGTCCCATCAAATTGACTGATTGCTACGCTGCATTTTTCCATACCCCCTCATTTCAATACTGTGATTTGATAACCAAAGTAGCTCTCGTCTGCGAAGACGACCAAATGACTTACCCAACAAGAGGCATGGATTAATTTGATTACAAAAGCCAGCTCAATCTATTTATCGAAAGTCGCATTGTCGAATTGCAGAACCACTCGAACCGCCGATGCCGCTAGCTCAACGCGCGAGCTGCGGTCTGGAGCGAGATCGGCATGCGGTGCGAGAGGAATCTGACCGTCAGCTTCACTGACATCGTTGCACGCGAACTGCACGCCGCAGGACGGTAGCGCAGCCGGTCAAAACCGCCTCAGCCGTCTCGTAGATTTTCGATTTTCTTAAATGCTCGGTCTTGCTCTCGCGCATCGTCACTGTGGAGACCTCGGTAGATTTCCTTAAATAATTTCTCTCCAATAGTCGATTTGTTAATATTATTTATATCCAATAATTTATTTACTGCATGAATGCGCGGCAGCTGCGTAGTTTCCGTGCGAATCATCCCTTTTAAGCACGGCTCAAGTTTATAGCGAGAAATATCGTCAGGAACGTAATACACAGCCTTGGTCCTCAATCGACTATCCGAATCAGACATGAACTTCTCAAAGATTTGAAAATACCGTTCACCGCCCCGAATTTTACTTAGATTCCAAGCTGCAGAAATCTGTGCTTCTCCATTCAATTCCCCCTCTTTCAGCAGGTCCTCTACCGGATCAACCGCTCGACTGAAATCTGCCATGAAAAGTCCATTAACACTTTCCTCAGTTCCACCTTTTCTAACCAAGTCCAAAAGATAGGCGTAGGCCATTGCCCTCTCTTTCTGATTCATGGCTGTGAAATAACCTTCACTTAGCCCATCAAGGCGCTCTTTATTGTGCATTGAGAAAAAATCTAAAAATTCTTGATACGCGCTCATTTTCTTCTCTGATCGAAATTAAGTAGGCTTTCGACATAGTTTTTTGGCAACTCAACTGTGCCGGATGCCGCATCAACGACATGCACGTTTATGTCAGTAATTTGCCCCAACTCCTGTAAGTGCAATAAGGTTGGCTTTTCTTGATTGTGCCACACTGTCCTCGGATCCCATAACTTATCTGGCGTTTGAACGACGTTGATTTTACCGGTTGCTAAGTTAGCGTACTTTTCTGAAACTCCCTGCCACAGTCCACTTGCCCATGGCGGTGGCCCACTATCAGCATTCCAAGGCATTTTTTGTTAACATCATCCCACCCGTCTATTATTCTCCCGCCTGGGGTTGTTTCCAAGGTCACACCACCAATTTTTTCGGCAAATGCTCGCGCCGCATCTGGATGGCCAGTTCGATCGGCTTGTGTAGAAGTTCCCGACCAGAATACTGCACCATCTTTTGGCGAGGAGACGTCCAATCGTTTGATAACTTCATCCCAACTATCATCTGGACCTTTTGGAACATACGGCTGGAGAATATCTCGTGCCTCTTTGATCTTGGCAGCTGCAAGAATCTTGTCGCCGCTTTTTTCAGCCTCCTTAGCCTCGTTTGAAAGTTGCGTGATCCGTTGACGATCTGCAGCAGCTGCTGCATCAGCAACCATTTGTTTCTTTGTGTTTGTGCCCTCTTTCGCGGGTTTTATAGGATCTGGATTATCTATAGGAGGTGGTGCTGTAGATAGGTTTTTTCGTGATTTTGACGTCTGATTAGGCTTTGCCTTTCCTTCTGCCTTCTGAGGTGCTCGAGGGATCTGACCCTCTACACTAGTAAATATTTTACCTGCTGTATCCCGGACTCTTTGCTTGGGCGGGATCGCCGCTGTCGGTCTGTTGGCCTGCACGCCTGAAGCGACAGTATGCAGTTCTTTCGGGGCAGTCTGCGCAAGCACTTTCGCGAGTCTTGCATCAAGATCAGCCAGAGCACGTGGAATCTGTCTCAGCGCATCCTGCTGGACATTGTAAAATTTACGTTCCCATTCAGCCAACATCTGAATAGTCTCTTTGGTAATCCCCCCATTTTTAGAGCGCGCTAAAAGTAGAGGTTAAGCGGCAAGGGC
>NZ_DAMAGA010000068.1:0-11855 GCF_031995545.1 Massilia sp. | reverse complement strand
GCCCTTGCCGCTTAACCTCTACTTTTAGCGCGCTCTAAAAATGGGGGGATTACCGGCGCTGATCCTTCACCCGGCTCGATTTCATCTCACCCGTGCCGAAAAACTCTTCCTTGATCGCTTCGATCGCGGACCGCAGGGCCGGGACGTTTTCCTGCTCGACGATGATTGCGAGGATGAGGAAGTATCTGGAGGCGCCGTCCTTCTCCGTAGCAAGATCGTGGTTTCCGGACTCATCTATGTAGGCTGAATAACGGCTCATTGTCGATACATAATTGTTTGGCAACAGTCTACATCGGCTGAGCGTGAAGGCAAGCGGCAGCTTTTGTTGCAAGCCATCAGTAAGGTGTGCGCTAGCGTGCCTAACGAATCGCCGATGTGGACGTAGCCACCTCCTCTGCAAGCAGGAAATCCTTCTGGCAGGCAGTAAAGGACGCAGGGGTCTTGGCGCTGGACAGGTGCGGCGTGTTCACTTCCACCACCCAGCTATGAATCGCCACGATGAATTGCCACCACTATCATAGATACTGCTGAACCATAATGTTAATGCGGACGAAACTTCGTAATTTCTGAAGACGTGCCTCTTTGGAATCAGCCGCTGGCGTTTGTGTTGAGCGATTACACAGCCGCAGTACGCTTGGGCAGCTGGATCAGTGCCTCGGCTGGTATGCCTAGTCCCTTATGCAGTCTTCAGATCATGGGAAGCGTCAAAGGGCGAATCCTATTGAGCACTTCGTACACTCGGTTAGAGTGGCCGATCATTGGTTCGAGGTCTGAACCGCCCTGGCTTTCGTAGAGGCCGGTTAGTTTGAGTCTGGTCGGCAGCAGAGCGTTCGCGATACCATGTACTCAGACTCAATTGCGGAGATCGTGGTCGCGGAAGGGAAAATTCGAGGTAATGCCTGTTGTTGCCGGATCAATGGTCGATGACCTTGGCACGGTATCGTCAATGGTACTGGGCCAGAAGTACGACGAAAATGCTAAGCAATTCATAGGCTTAGCTTATCCATTGATAATCGAGTGGGCATAAGCTCGGAGAAGCACGCGAACTGCTGGCAGAGGCCAAGCGCTTGCTCGCAGCCGGCCGGTCTCCGGCACGCTACAAGGCAGCAACCGCATTGCGCCGTCGCGAGGAGGAGACCTTCGCCACTTGGGCCGAGGAATGGCTTATGCGTTATTCGATGGCCGAATCGACGCGAGACATACGCTGCTCGGTGTATCAGCGTGATCTGCTCAAGGCCCTCGGCCGCCTGAAGCTCAACGAATGACGCTGATGAACTTCGGTCGCTACGCGACCGCATCGCCGACCGGGGCGCTCCTGCGTCGGCGGTGTACGCGCGCGAGATCGCGATACTGGTCTATCGTTACGCGCGGGACCGCGGCGCGAAGCATCCGAATCCTGCGGACGAAATGCGGCCCAGCATTATCGAGCGTTGCTGTTAGCGCCGTTGATCATTATCAAAGATATTTGTATTGTGCTTAGTCAATTGTTGGGCATCAATTGTTTACTTAAATCAATCGTTAAAATCAGTTTGCTTCGAGGATAGAAGAGATGATGTAAACCAATATGGAGGCATCATGCAATCTCCCTGCATTGCAAAAGAAAAGCGCCTCGCAAAGTTCAGCACTACAACGCATTTCTGCTATCAGTCGGGCGCGATTGCCGTCATGGCTGCCTTTGCATTGATAATAATCATTGCCTTCTTCGGGTTGGCATTGGACCTGTCCAGGCTATATAACCGCAAGGTCGAGCTGCAGAGCGTGGCTGATACCCTCGCATTGGCTGCAGCAATGGAACTCAATGGGACAGAGCAGGGAGTCGAGGCGGCGCTGGCAAAAGCTGCCGAGCGGCTTAACGGGACCGTCGCTGGTGCACTCACATACCAATATGGAAGCCATAATCTCGCATGGTCAGCAGACGCGATACGGTTTGCAGCAAGTCCCGATGGCCCTTGGGACAGCGCGAGCGCGACCACTGGCCGGGCAGGCACTCTTCTATATGCAAAGGCTGACACACGCGGCCTGGCCGGTACACACGGGGCCGTCGAAACCTTTTTCGCACGTTTTTTTTCCGATCTGAGCTGGGTGTCTGTAGACGCCCAGGCTGTGGCTGGACGGTCTGCCCTGGGGATCACGCCTTTAGGCATCTGCGCACTGCGGCCTGGCGAGCCGCACCGCGACCATGGCGGGGAACTGGAAGAATACGGCTTCCGGCGCGGCGTATCCTATAACCTCACGCAGCTAGGACCTGACAGCACCCAGCCGCCGCAAATTTTTCTAATCGATCCGCGGGGCGGGTCTGCAAGCGATGCCACGGCTGAAAGAGCTGCACCATATGTTTGCACCGGGACTGTCGACATTGTCCAGGTAAGCGGCACAGATGTCCGTCTTGCAGGGCCCTTTCCGCTTGCGGACTTGTCCCATCATCTGAATTCTCGCTTTGATCTCTATTCAGCCCCTTTTGCTCCCTGTTCGAAGCTTTCCGCTCCCCCCGATGCGAATATCAAGCAGTATTCAGTCAGCGCTACTGGGGGCGTGGCCTGGATGATTGCAGATGCAGGCAGGCTGCAGGCGTCCGCCTCCTCGCAAGAAGGCGGCAAGCTGTGGACCATTGCCGGGCCAGACCAGCCTCCTGCAGGAACGACAGCCGGCATGTTCGGGCCACTATGGGCCTATGCCAAAGCAGCCAGATATTCTTCTTACCAGGCCAGCGGCGGCAAGGAACCGGCTTCCGGTTACAGTACCTTTGGAACCGGAGATTGGGCTGCTCTCTACAACGCGCCGGTTCCGCCGGTACCTAGATTATCGACCTCGCCCGGATACCCAAGCAGGGGAGGCGAAAACTCCCCCTACCTGTCTACTTCATCGAGTTTTCACCGGCAGCCAGCGAACCCGGGCGTTCGTGGACGGCGCATACTCAACTTGCCGCTTCTCAACTGTCCAGTATCTGGCAACTACGCTACTGTTCTAGGTATCGGTAAATTCTTTATGACGGTCCAAGCCAGTTCCACCGCACTTTACGCTGAATTCGGGGGGCTGGCGAATGAAAGCTCTCTTGGCACCCGGATTGATCTCCAGCCATGAATACATCCAACCCGGTTAGATACCGCCGAAATGCGCAAGGAGCCGTGGCGGTCGAAATGGCACTGGTCATTTCGTTCTTTACCATGCTCTTGACGCTGCTTTTGTTTTGGGCTCAAGTGTTCTGGTACTACACCATGGCACACAAGGCTGCCCACGATGCTGCGCGCTTTTTATCCAGAGCGTCCCCAGCAGAAATGCAAACACTTGGCGCGGGTGGTGCGGAGGCTCCAGTTGCGGGAGTGGCCCGATGGATTGTTGATAGCGAGATTGGAGCACTCAGACCAGTTATGCAGCCTTTCTGGATCTACATCGAGTGCGGTACGCGCAGCGCTACGGGGGGGACTGCATTCGGAAATTGCGGATCGAGGATCCCCGAGTTCGTCCGGGTGCGGATGGAACTTGGATTCAACGAAAGCCTATTGCCTGACATGCTATTCGGCTATTTTGGCCAGAACGATTTCACGCTTCAACCAGACGTGGCAATGCGCTATGTTGGCAATTAAGCAAGGTGCCGTTCGGGGCCGTCGGAAGCAAGGGGGCGTAGCAGCAGTTGAGTTCGCGCTTGTGGCGATCGTATTCTTCCTCCTGTTTTTTGGCATCGTCGAACTTGCGCGAGCACTGTACATCTGCAATACGTTGCAAGAAGTGACACGCAGGGCAGCTGCAATGGCCGCGAACGCGGACTTTAGCAGTACGGGCGCAATGAATAGCGTACGCCAGAAGGCGATCTTTCGAGATTCGCCTGGCTTGCTTTTATTTGCTGATCCAATTTCTGACCAGCATATTAAAATCGATTATTTGTCAATCCCTGCGGGTGCGACCAGGCCGGAACCGATAGGCGGGGCATTGCCAGCAAGTCCTGAAGCTAACAGGGAAGTCTGTATGGCTGATCCTAACTGCCCAGAGTGTATCCGGCTCGTACGGGTCCGTATCTGTATGCCTGGCTCAAGCGACTGCGACCCCGTTCCCTATAAGACTTTCGTGTCGATTATTCCCATTCCATTTTCTCTTCCATTATCGACAACTGTAGTAACTGCGGAAACGCTGGGTCTGCATCCTGGACTTCGAAAGTCAATGTAAGGGCACTTTGCCGCAAGGCCCATTGGCTGAGGCGTGGGTTGCCCCGCTGCTGGACCGCGCTCCCTCTGGAAAACTCTATACAGCAGGCCCTCCTATACTGCCGCAGGTTCAGCGCTTGCTGGGACAGTAGGGAAGCGTACGCGATCCAGCCGTAGGCGCTCGCTGGTGGGCAGGATTGGGCAAATGCGTCAATGCGCTTCACGATTGCGGCTGGCGCCGGAACGGAATGCCGAGAGGATTATCTGCATGCTGCTGGTGGCCAGCGGCGGCACTGTTGCCTAGCAGCTGCAGGACCGTGTAAAAAGGGTAAGCAGCTGCTGCTGGCCGTTGACGATGTCCAGCCCTGAACCGGCATCATGGAGAATTGCGGTACCTATAAGATAGGATACATCGCGTCGTTCGTGATCTGCCAGAGGGTCGCGGATGTCATCGAGCAGCTACAGTTCCATCGCTGCTTTCCAACTGTAGAGCCGCTGATAAGGCGAATCAGCAGATTCATGCCGAACAGTGCGCCAACCGTAATCGCATCAATGCTGCTTTGGTAGATGGCCAAACCGATTCTCTATGCAATGAGCTAAATCTCGGAGTTTGGCCGGATTTTACTTACCGGAATACCAGAGGTCTACCGTCAAACAAGCAGCAGTGCCCGCGAGCCAGGTTGGCGCAGGCCGCGATGTGAGCCACAAACGGGAGCGATGGATCAGCGGGATCGGCGGACAGGTAAATCACCTGGAAGTGCTGATTTTAAGACAACTTCACCGCGGTGGCCATGCTGGCAGGGCAGCACCAGCGTGACTGCCCAGTCGGAAAATGGCGGCGGGTTCACTGCGGCTGGCGATGACCGCAGTTGCGCCGGACAGCGTTGCCCGCGCAGCCGGCTTGCCGGTGATCGGTATATGGCCGAGATATCGTGGCAGAATGCGTTATCCGGTGCTGCACGCCGCCCCAAGGCAGGGAATATTCAGCATGAACCGAAGCCAGCCTGTACTCGAACCCGCAGCGGCAGCGGTTGCGCGCGTCCTCGGGAAAGTCGGCGACGTGCAATCGCTGTTGTGGGCCTTCGCTGCCGCGCCGGAAGACATGATCGCGGTCTACGTGGACGGCGACTGGGAATTCGACGGCAGCGGCACGGTCGGCATGGACGCGCTGTTCGGTGCCGTCCCAGCCAGCGTGTCCGGGTCCGCGATCATTTGCGCCTGGGTCGTCAAGGGAGACCTGATGGCGCCGAATGCGATCCTGTGCGACCTCGACCTGGACTGGGCGCCGTCCCTCATCGTCGGCGGCAGCGTGCATGCGCGCGGCATGCTGCTCGGCGGCGGGCACACCAGGATATGCGGGGACCTGTCCCTGCATGGAACACTGTGCGGGGTCTCCAACCACGGAGAGCTGGACGTCTTGGGACCACGAACGCGGACATTATCCTGAGCAGCGACTTCTCCATGGGCCTGTGGGGCGGCGCAAATTGTTCGACCGTGATTTCCCACCATGGCGACCTGAATATCGATGCGCACCACGAGGACGATCTGCAGCACATCCTGCGTCCCGGCCTGGTCGACGCAGAAAGCTATGTAGACGCCTGGGATTTGTGGCAAGTTGTCTCCGCCGGAGCGTCGGTGCTCCGGCCGCGCTGACGCGCGCAGACTACATCAAGCGAGACCTGCAGCGAGGAACCCCGGAATGTTCGCTTCGTTCGAAAAATTCATTATTCAGTACGGCGCGGTCGGCAGTGAGCCAGCTGCTGAGGCACACCGGCGACCTGCAGTACCAATGCGACACGACGGACGACTACCCACGGTACGACGGCCACATCAGGACCTCCTCGCTCTACGCCTGGGCGGTACGCCGGTCACTGGCGAGGTTCTCGATCGGGATATACATTTTATGGAAACGAATCACCGACGCATGAAATCGATGAACCGCATTTAGCGTGTCAAAAAGCGTGACGAATCGGGTTCCGCCATCAACGCGCGGATGGCAGGCATGCAGGGGTCATCAACGTTCGCCTATTGGATCACCGCGGCCGTCGGTGCGCTGACGACTTTCGCCTATTTATGGACCATCAGCTTTTTCCCATCCGGGATGACGCCCGGCGAGGTCCTGTATTTCCTGTTCATTGCACTGGCATTCGCCATCGTGTAAGTGATCATCCTGATTTATGGTGCATTCTCGAAGCTCTGGATATGGAAGGGCACTGCAATGCTTTGTTCACGCATGATGCTATGAATGCTCGCCACGAGCCGCTCGGCTACCTCGGCCGCTGGGTGCCCTAGATCGATCACTTGCTTAACCGCCGCGATCTTGAATTCTTCCGTGTGCCGCTTTCCACTTATGTTGACTCCTTTGCTTAGAATTATGGCTTAGACATATTTTGTGAAGTAGAGGAAATCTAGGGCGAGGTCCTTAATGAATGCATAAGCATCTACGGAACCGGTGATTCATCTATCCAGCAAGTAGCATTCATCGCCAGTCCGTACTGTTTTTCTGTCAGCCGCCAGTCGTGCTGATCACTGCAATTTGCGGCTCGGTGCCTTTGGCTAACGTGCCTGGAAAATTAATAGGCATAGAGTATTCCCTAACTAAATAGACGCCAGCCTGTTTGGTCGGGAATTTAATGGCCCCTCTTACTGAACATTGCTTCAGATTGGCTAGCCCCATCCTCCAGTTCTGAAGCTGGTTGTTGTCGCTACTGTGCAGGGTGAAGTTCACCTCTCCCGTTTTGCGGGCGGGATTGGGATCGAAGGTCGACGTTGCAGTTAGGGGTTGATCTCCACCACAAATGATAGTTGCGGTAGATGAGGCGGTTTTTGTCCAGTCGATGCTACTGCTTGCACTCCCTGAATCTTCGCGAATAATCAGATTGCTTTTCCATGCCATGATTGAACCGTTAATTGCTGGGTCGGCGACATTTAATGGTGTAAATATTTCAGGGGAGCGGTTGACTGGATATCGCACTCTTACTTGGTCGAATTCCACGTCATACCTGGTGCCATCATGATCCGTCGGCTGATTTATTCCTCTTATCGAGTAAGTCAGCACAAACTCATCTGCCTCTGTTTGAGCGGCATACTTTCCAGGAACAGCATACTCTAAAACGAACTCGCAGACTTGGGCGCCATCTGCAGACGAAGCAGGCTTGTTACTGACGAGGCTAGGGGCATTAAAAGGATCGTCTGCATTAACACGCCACATCTTCTTATTGTCAGAGCACTGTTCGGGTGGAACTCCCCTGATCGTTATCTTATGGATGGTTCTACTGCCGGGGACAGCCGGGATTATACTCGATTCGTCAACTTGGGGAGCCACACGTCGCATTCGTTGAGCGAGTTCCTTAGGAGAGGGAAGCGGTTCAAACTTGACGTCCGGCTGACCCTGCTGGTTTAAGGGAATTGCCACCTTGAACGATCTCAGTTTGCTCAACACACCGCTGTTCGCTGACATTGCGGTATTTGCTTTTGCAGCCACAATTCCTGCGTTTATAGCGCCATTAACATCCAGTTTTCCAGTGCTATCACGATTGGTCTCGTCCACGTTGAAGGCTGTAAGTCCTACATTTATCGAGCTCAGCAAATACTCGTTGTTGTACTTCGCACGGGAATACCAGTCGTAGAGCCACATCATTGCCAGCACGTGCTCTTCGGGCGCAGAAGAATTCCACATTTTGAAGAATGGCGAGTTAAACTGTCCGAAAAAGACTGCGAGATTTGTCTTTGTACCTCCAGTGTAAGATGCCTTGAGAGCAGACCTGAATTGGCCCACTGGCATCTCCAACCCGGCGTTCGCTTCAGCTAGCGCCGTTAATGCAGCACCGCAGTCGTGCATAACCATTCCCGATGACGTTTCGGCAGGGATTAGCGTCCCTGCCGAGCTTTCAAGCGCAGTTTGGTAGAGTAACCATCCTTGCCCTTCGGACGTCGGTTTTCCGAACTGCTTTGGATCGGGATAGACCAGAGCGAATGTTCGAGCCAAACTTTGCCTGTCATTCCATAATACTCTTGAATTGAGGTTTATAACTGACTGATTCTGAAGCGCCGCCGGTACGGCTGAAACCAGCTCTGTAACCTCCGGACAAAACCGACATGCCCTCTTTATAATCTTAGGCCGCTCCGGGAGGCAAGTTTGCATCAGTTGTGAATATAGATCCTCCAAATACTTTCCCAGAGTTCCGTCCTGAACAAATGGTGGCTTCTCAGCTACGGCGGTGGTACTCAGTAAGCCCAAAAATAATGCGACGAATAGTTGTTTTAGTTTCGTACTCATTTTCTCTCCGTTTGATCATATAGATTAATTTTCACGAAACGTTTCATTCAGGACGCTTCCATCTTCCTGGGAGAGCGATCCAGTAAATGACGGTAGCAAGTTGCGCACCATCACTAACAATCAACTACTTACTGATGGTTGCAAGATAAAATGTAAAGAAAACCGACACAGTGTCATATGTGTCAGTTGTTAAAGCCTCCGATACCAACGTGTATTCAGTTCGCGTCACTGCAGTGAAACAACAACGAGTTCTTTAATATTGTTCGGTTGTCAAATCGTTAACCTCTCGGCTCTTGTAGAGTGCGGGTTCGTTTAAGTCTGGTCGACACCAGATCCTTCGCGATACCATGAATATAGGACGCAACAGCGGGAATCGTGATCGGGGTGAGGTAAATTCAACGTAATGCCCGTTATTGCCGGGTCAAAAATAGATGACGTTGGTGTGGTATCGTGAATGTTACAGACTAGCGAGGTGCCGGAGACACTTGCGATTCATAGGCTTAGCTCAGCCATTGACAATCGAGTGGAAGTGAGTTCCACCTAGGAAACTTTATCTATGCGTTGTGAGGGCTTACTGCGGCGAGCTTTTTGCTTGGTCTCATCTAGATACGGCTGTCACTGGAAGCCATTTCACAAACCGGCTTTATTTTCTAAATCAGCCAGTTGACGCCTTAGCTTGCCTTTCGTGCCGCCCTATGGTGGAACGTCATGCGCAGCAGTTTCAATGGCAGGCGGTTCGACACGCATGAACGCGCATCGACATAAGCTTGGGTAGTTGGCCATTTTCTCCTAAGCAGCAACTACGTAGCTTGCGGCGCGTGCTTTCGACGTACCTGTTACCGATGCGCAGTCAACTTCGGCTCGTCCAATAGTTTCGCTTTAAACGCCATAAGCTGTTTGACGGGGACGTCGAAACGCTGAAGCCATTGGGTGGCCAACTAGCCGATGAGCCGCGATTCGCTGTTGGCGGATGCGTAGTGCAGCCCAACCTCTTTAGTGCGAATGCTCTGTAAAAGCATATTGGGTAGTACGAGTAACGCCGGGAGTGGCGCCTTGGCCGGCGCGGGCTCAGGCCGTGGGCCGGCTTGGATAACAACTCCAGCGCCATAATCGTGTAGCCAGAACCAGTCCATTGGCAATTCCGAGCGTGAAGTCGATTGGTCACCGATTTTCTTAAGGTAGTCGTGATTAATCGCTGCGAGCCATCCAACAGTCTTGGTTCCTCGGTGTGCGTTGGCTGCGCCAGCTACTGCATCTCCTGCGTCAAAACCCCGAAGTTTTGACGTCACGAACGCTTCGAATGCCTGATATTCTGTGTTGCGCAAGGCAGAAAGCACTAAGCTGTACCCAGCATATCCGTGTGCTGCGTGCAAGCGACGCGCGAATTCGACAAACAACTTCATCTCTACCACCTGCTTGATCATGTCCTGAGCCGGAGGTTTCGTGGTGTCCTTGACGATTACGACATCAGGCCTCCGAGTGTACCCTCGACCCCGCTTGTACGGCACTGGCCGACTCGGGTCCTGCGGCCAAATCTTCTGTGTCCCAGTCGGGAAAAAGCTACGGTTCTTCGTCGCTACTTCCTTGTCCATGAACGGCTCGGGCGGCCGCTTGGTCATGTCATAGGTAACCTCGGGCTTGTAGGGGCTGCATACTTGAGCGCCTCATCAAGCCCCTGAGTCGGGTAGAGACACATTCCTGTTTAAGTGACCGTCCGTCAGCAACGACATTAGGCTGGGCTTGGCACTTGCACATCGCAGAGCATAGGAATTTCTGTCCGAATCACTGAGCTCTGGCTTCTTGACAGGCACAACCGTATTAGTGCTCTCGGGGCTCATGCTAACTGTAGCCAATGGCTGCTTAGGAGGGGCCGAGTTTGGAGTCCTTGATCATTCGATTCGAATGATCAAGGGCTTTTTTGTTCCATGGATCACCTTATTGCGTGGCGCCAATCGACCCGCCCGGTGCGGGACCACGATGGAATCCGTCATGTCGGGCATTCGGGGTGAGGTAAAATAATAGGTTTTCAAAATTACATGGATTCGGCTCATGGCGACGATCGAGCGATCGCATCTGGAAATCCTGCTGGAAGTGCGGCGCCGTGGTTCCGTCACCGCCGCCGCCGAAGCACTGCACCTGAGCCAGTCGGCACTGAGCCATAGCATGCGCAAGCTGGAACAGCAGGTCGGCACCGAGGTGTGGGTCAGGGAAGGCCGTTCGCTGCGGCTGACCCAGGCGGGCGAATACCTGTATACCGTCGCTCAGCGTCTGCTGCCGCAGCTTGAGCTGGCTGAAGAGCAACTGGCCCAGTTCGCCAAGGGCGAGCGCGGCACGCTGCGCATCGGGATGGAATGCCATCCGTGCTACCAGTGGCTGCTGCGCGTGGTCGCTCCCTACCTCGCGGCCTGGCCGCTGGTCGACGTCGATGTCAAGCAAAAATTCCAGTTCGGCGGCATCGACGCGCTGCTGGGCTACGAAATCGATCTGGTGGTCACGCCCGATCCGGTATTGCGCCCCGGCCTGCGTTTCGAGCCGGTATTCGGCTATGAACAGGTGCTGGTGGTACACGCGGGCCATCCGTGGGTGGGCCAGACCGAGGTGAAGCCGGAACAGCTGGCCGAGGAAGTGCTGATCACGTATCCGGTTCCGCTCGATCGCCTCGATGTCTATAATCTGTTCCTGGCCCCGGCCAACTGCGCGCCGCGCAGCCACAAGACCATCGAAACCACCGACATCATGTTGCAGATGGTCGCCAGCGGCCGCGGCGTGACCGCACTGCCGAAGTGGCTGGTCACCGATTATGCGCCCCAGCTCGGCCTGCACACGCTGCGCCTGGGCGCCAAGGGAATCCAGAAACACATCCACCTCGGCGCGCGCGAAGCCGAGTGGGAAACCGACTACCTGCATGCCTTCGTCGCGCTGGCCCGTCAGACCGGCAACTAAGACGAATGAAGGGATGGGCGGCCGTCGCGCCGACCTTCCTGGCGATGGGCTTCAGGCCGAGAGTTCCTTGCGGATGATTTCGGCGCCGGCATTCAGGGCGTGGAGCTTGGCCCGCGCCACACGACGTGACAGCGGCGCCATGCCGCAATTGGTGCAAGGGCAGAGCTTGTCGGCGTCGACGTACTTGAGCGCCTTGCGCAAGGTGTCGGCGACCTGTTCGGGTGTCTCGATGATGTCGCTCGCCACATCGATGGCGCCGACCATCGCTTTCTTGCCGCGAATGAGTTCCATCAACTCCATGGGAACGTGGGAGTTATGGCATTCCAGCGACACGATGTCGATATTCGACTGCTGGATCTTCGGGAATATCCGTTCGTACTGCCGCCATTCGCCGCCCAGGGATTTTTTCCAGTCAGTATTGGCCTTGATGCCGTAGCCATAACAGATGTGGACCGCGGTTTCGCACTTGAGGCCCTCGATGGCCCGTTCCAGCG
>NZ_DAMAGA010000067.1:0-13490 GCF_031995545.1 Massilia sp. | reverse complement strand
GGCTAGTTATATGAAAAAGCCCGCTCAGTGATCTGAGCGGGCTTTTTTGCGTTCTACAGCGCCAGTATGTTGAACACCGTAGGGTTGGCAGCTTCGCTGCCGACGCGTTCAACCGGCTCCAATCCCACCGCGCAAAGCATTCAGCTTATCCAGCAATCCTTCCGCAGACGCGGCAATCCGATCCAGACTCGCTTCCCGTAACTGACTGGTATCGACCACATGATCGCTATGCAGCCCCGCCCAACGCAGCAACGCCACACATGCATCTGGATGATCGAACAGACCATGTAAATACGTCCCCAGGATATGCCCATCGTTTGACACAGCACCTTCTGGCCGCCCTTCGATCGAGAATGCAGGACGGCCCATCGCCACACCATGCGACACACCCATGTGAATCTCGTACCCAGCCACCCGCTGTAACTCAACGCCATCCGCAAAAGCACAAGTGCCCTCGACGCGCGTGAGCCGCTTGTCGCGCGTCAGCTCGGTCTCAAGACCGAGCAAACCCAGTCCTTCCGAGCTACCGGGCGCACCTTCGATACCGTGCGGATCCGCGACTGTCTGCCCCAACATCTGAAACCCGCCGCAAATCCCGATCACCTTGCCGCCATAACGCAGATGCCGCGCAATCTGCGCCGGCCAGCCTTGCGCCTGCAGCCACGCCAGGTCGCCGCGCGTATTCTTGCTGCCCGGGACAATGATCAGATCCGCGCCGGGAATCGCTTCGCCCTCACGCACGAAACGCAGATCGACATCCGGATGCGCACGCAGCGCATCGAAGTCGGTGTGATTGCTCATGCGCGGCAGGCTGGGAACGACGACGCGAAACGCGCCCTTGCTCGCCTGGTTCGCCTGCACTGCATCCTCGGCATCGAGATACAAGCCGTGCAGATAAGGCAGTACCGCCAGCACCGGCTTGCCGGTCTCGCGCTCGAGCCATTCCAGTCCCGGCTCAAGCAATTTGATGTCGCCGCGGAAGCGGTTGATGACGAAGCCAATGATGCGATCGCGTTCCGACTGCGACAGGCAGGACAGCGTACCGACCAGGTGCGCGAACACGCCGCCGCGGTCGATGTCCGCCACCAGGATCACCGGACAATCCACCGCTTCGGCAAACCCCATGTTGGCGATGTCGCGTGCGCGCAGATTGATCTCGGCCGGACTGCCCGCGCCTTCGACGATCACCGCGTCATACTGCTCGAGCAGCCGCGCATGCGATTCCAGCACTGCCTTCATCGCGACGGGCTTGTAGCGATGGTAGTCGCGCGCATTCATGTCGGCGCGCACGCGGCCGTGGATGATGACCTGGGCGCCGATGTCGCTCGATGGCTTGAGCAGCACAGGATTCATGTCGGTGTGCGGTTCGATGCCCGCGGCGATCGCCTGCAGCGCCTGGGCGCGCCCGATCTCGCCGCCGCCCGGCGTCACCGCGCTGTTCAGGGCCATGTTCTGCGGCTTGAACGGCGCCACGCGCACGCCGCGCTGCTTCAACAAACGGCACAGCGCCGCGACCACCGTACTCTTGCCGGCGTCCGACGTCGTGCCCTGTACCATCAGGGTCCGGTACGGAAAGGGCCTCATTTCGCAGCGCGGTGTTTGCGGGCTTGTTCGAGCACTTCGCACATCGCCGCCGTCCCCTCGATCATGCGCGGGCCGGCGCGGTTGAGCAGGTTGCCGTCGAGCGTGAACAGGTTCTTGTTGCGCACCGCCTGCACGCTGCCGTACTGCTTCCATAGTTCGACGCCACTATAATTTTTCTCGGCGGTGGCGATGATCGCTTCGGGATTCGCCTGCAGCACGCTCTCGATGGTGACGATCGGCGCCACCACGTTCAAGCTGTCGAAGATGTTCACGCCGCCGCACAGGCGCATGGCATCGGTGAGGATGCTCTTGCCGCTCAGGGTGTAGAGCGGCTTGTCCCACACCTGATAGAAAGTGCGCACCGGTGGCCGCCTGGCATACTGCGCGCGCAGGGCGGCCAGCTGCTTGCGCAGCTGCGTTGCAGTGGCTTCGGCTGCCGCGTCGGTGCCCATCAACCGGCCCAGACGCAGCACGCTCTCCGGAATGCTGTCCAGTGATTGCGGATCGCTCTGGAACACCGGCACGCCCAGCTTGCGTACCAGGTCGATCTGCCGCTCGGAGCTGTTGTGCATCCAGGCCACGATCAGATCGGGTTTCAGCGCGATCACGCGTTCGATGTCGATCTCGCGGTTCGAGCCGATGCGCGGGATGCTCTTGGCCGCCTCGGGATAGTCGCTGTAGTTCACCGCACCGACTACGTGGCTGCCGCCGCCGGCAGCGAACAGCAGCTCGGTCACGTGCGGCGCCATCGAGATCACGCGCAGCGCCGGCTTGTTGACGGTGACCGTCTGGCCTGCGTCATCCTTGACCGTGACCGCCGCCTGCACAGGGCAGGCCAGCGATCCCGCGACCAGTATCGCCAGCGTCATTTGTTTCATCCCTTGCTCCATTCAAGAAGTGCTTGTTCCAGCCGTAGCCAATCCGGCTCCGTATCCGGCAGTCCGAACCGGATCCCGCGTGCGGACACGCGGAACAGCCGGCACCAGATGCCGCGGCGCGCCATGTGTTCGTGAAAGTCTTCGGCCCGTTCTTCGGGCCACCAGCGAAACAGCGGGGTGCCGGCACTGACGATGCCATACTCGAGCAGCAATCGTGACAGCCGATAACCGTGCGCCTTCAGGCAGGCCTGCGTGTCCTGCTGCCAGCGCGTGTCGCGCAGCGCCTGCAAGGCGACTTCCTGCGCCGGCCCGCTGATCGTCCACGGCCCGAGCAGGTCGGCCAGGTCGGACAGCAGCCGTTCCTCGGCCGCGACAAAGCCCAGCCGCAGGCCGGCCAGCCCGAAGAACTTGCCGACCGAACGCAGCACGATCAGTCCCGGCTGTCCGGCATGCGCTGCCACGCTCAGGCCAGGCGCGGTGTCGCCGAACGCCTCGTCGACCACCAGCCAGCCGCCGCGCGCATGCAGGCGCGCCGCCCAGTCGAGCAGGCATTCGGGCGTCACCGTCTCGCCGGTCGGGTTATTCGGATTGACCACTACCACCACGTCGCAATCGTCGACTGCCTGTTCCAGCGCCGGATACGGCACCAGGATGCGCTCGTGGCCATGCAGGTTCCAGTGATGCGCATGTTCTGCATACGACGGCGCCGACACCGCGACGCGCGACGGCGCACGCAGGCGCGGCAAGGCCTGGATCGCGGCCTGGGTGCCGGCCACCGGCAGCAGCGCCGGCGCACGATAGTAAGCGCACGCTGCCTCGATCAGCTCCGGGTCAGGCTCGGGTAAGCGATGCCAGGCCGCAGGCGATGGCGCCGGCGCCGGATAGCCGTGCGGATTGATGCCGGTCGAAAGGTCGATCCAGTCGTCGCGGCCATAGCGCCGCGCCGCATCGCGCAGGTTGCCGCCGTGTTCAAGCATGCAGGTCTCCAAGGGACATCACTACTGCGGCCAGGCAGACCACGCCGGCCCACAGTAAAGTCGTGCGCAATACCAGGCGCCAGGCGCGCGGAATATCGTTCGCATTCGCAGCCGGACCAGTACCCAGCGGCGGACGCTGCTCGACTTCGCCGTCATACACCGCCGCGCCGCCGAGCGACACGCCGAGCGCGCCGGCGCCGCTGGCCATCACCGGCCCCGCGTTCGGGCTGCTCCAGACAGGCGCCTGGGTGCGCCAGCATTGCCACGCGCGCGCACGGCCGGTGCCGGCCAGCAGCACGTATGACAGGGCGGTCAGGCGCGCCGGCACATAGTTCAGAGCGTCGTCAATGCGCGCCGCAGACCGGCCGAACAGGTTATAGCGTTCGCTGCGATAGCCCCACATCGCATCGAGCGTGTTCGCCAATCGGAACAGCACCGCGCCCGGCCCGCCCAGCAGTACGAACCAGAACAGCGTGCCGAACACGGCGTCGTTGCCGTTTTCGAGCAGCGACTCGGCGCTGGCCTTGGCCAAGTCGGACTCGCCGGCATTGGCGGTGTCGCGGCTGACGATATAACCTGTCAGCAGGCGCGCCTGCGCCAGGTCGCCACGTTGCAGTGCCGCGAAGATCGGCAACGTGTGGTCGCGCAGGCTGCGCAGGCCGATGCAGAAGTACAGCAGCACCGCATGCATCCAGACGCCGGCCAGCTCCACTAGGCCGGCGAACAGCAGCGTCAATGGCAGCACCGCCAGCATCCATGCCAGCAGTCCACGCAGCAAGCGCCCACTAGCGCGGTTCAGGCGGCGTTCGATGAACATGGACAGGTTGCCGAAGCCGACCAGCGGATGCCAGCGCCGCGTCTCGCCCAATAGCAGATCGAGCGCGATGCCGGCCACCAGCAGCAGGGCAAGCGTCGACAGCGGCAAGCCGGTCAGCATGCTGCACCTTTCAGCCAGAGCGGCAAGCCGGCGGCCACGAACACGGCGCGCTCGACGCGCGCAGCCACTGCCTGGTTCAGGCGACCGGCTTCGTCGGCGAAGCTGCGCGAGATCGCACCCCACGGCACGATGCCCATGCCGACTTCGTTCGAGACGACGACCACTTCGCCCGGCAGTCCTTCATCGAGCGCGTCGAGCAGCGCCGCACGCTCGGCATGAAAGCGTTCGGGCAAGGCGATGTCGCCCACATCTGGATACTCGCGGCCATCACAGAACATCAGGTTGCTCAGCCACAGGGTCAGACAATCAACCAGCACCAGGCGTCCAGGCGCGGCATGGGTACGCAGCACTTCGGCCAGTGCCAGTTCTTCCTCCACCGTGCGCCAGTGCGCGGGACGGCGTTCGCGGTGATGTGCGATGCGCGTCGCCATCTCGCCATCGCCGGCGCGCGAGGTGGCTACGTACACGACTTCCTTGCCGGAGTCCTGCGCCAGGCGTTCGGCGAAGGCGCTCTTGCCCGAGCGCGCGCCGCCAAAGACCAGGGTGCTCACTTGCCGCCTCCGAACATCGCCGCGGCCGCGCGCGGATTGGACGGGAAGTAGCCGTGAAAGTAGGAGGCGGTCAGCGAGCCAACCTTGTACACAGCTTCGCCTTGGGCACCGGTTTTCTGTTTCACGGTGTGCGATTCGGGCACGACGTCGGTCTGCAGCAGCGAATAGTGGAAGGTATGGCCGCGCACTTCGCCAGTCGGTGTCGGCATCGCGTGCGGACCCAGTCCGCTCAAGCGCTTCTGCATTGCCACTTCGCCCGGCAGCAGCCCGGCCATCTCCCAGCGCTTGCCCTGGCTGTCGGTCAGGCCGTCGGCCAGTGCCATCATGCCGCCGCATTCCGCGACGATCGGCACGCCGCGCGCATGCGCCGCACGGATCGACGCGCGCCATTGCGCCGCCTTTTCCAGTGCCGGACCATGCAGCTCGGGATAGCCGCCCGGCAGGTAGACCGCATCGGCGTCCTCCGGCACCGCTTCGTCCGACAGCGGCGCGAAATACGTGATGCGCGCACCCATGGCCTTGAGCAGGTCGATATTCGCCGGATACACGAACACGAACGACGGATCGCGCGCGATGGCGATCAGGCGCCCCGCCAGCAGCGGCTCGGGCGGCGCCGGTTCATCGGTCGACGGCGCCATGACCGGCAGCGCATCCCACGCCGCCTCGTCGAAGTCGATGCTGTCGGCCAGCGCGTCCAGGATCTGGTGCAGTTCTTCGACTTCGCCCGGCAGCACCAGGCCGAGATGGCGTTCCGGCAGCTTGTGCTCCTGGCGCGGCAGGGTGCCGAGCAGGGGGATGTCGCGCAGCGAATCCTTCACCATCGCCGCGTGGCCGGGGCTGGCGACGCGATTGGCGATCACGCCCGCCATCTGTACCGGCCCATAATCACGCAATCCCTGCGCCACCGCGCCGGCGGTCTGCGCCATCGCCGACGCATCGAGTACGGCCAGCACCGGGATGCCGAATTCGCGCGACAGGTCGGCCGCCGATGGCGAACCGTCGTACAAGCCCATCACGCCTTCGACCAGGATCGCATCGGCCTCGCGCGCGGCGTCGCGCAGGCGCCGCAGGCATTCGTCGCGCCCGACCATCCACAGATCGAGATTGTGCACCGGCGTGCCACAGGCGCTTTCCAGCATCACCGGGTCGACGAAGTCGGGGCCGCACTTGAACACGCGTACGCGTTTGCCCATGTTGAGCAGGCGCCGCGCCAGCGCGGCCGTCACCGTGGTCTTGCCCTGGCCGGACGACATTGCCGCCACTATCACCACGCGCGCGCCGGGATGCACGGCATCTGGCAAATCGGTCACCATTCGGTTCCCGCCTGCGCCGCGATGCCGGCCTTGAATGCATGCTTGACCACGTTCATCTCGGTCACCGTATCGGCGACTTCCACCAGCTCCGGCGGCGCGCCGCGGCCGGTGATCACCACGTGCTGCATTACCGGACGATCGAGCAGGTCGGCGATGACGGTGTCGACGTCGAGGTAGCGGTACTTGAGCGCGATGTTCAGTTCGTCCAGCACCACCATGCCGATCGCCGGATCAAGCAGGAACTGTTTGGCCATGGCCCATGCTTCGGTCGCCTTTTCGATGTCGCGCTCGCGGTTCTGGGTCTCCCAGGTATAGCCTTCACCCATCGCATGAAAGCTCACCTCGTCCGGGAAGCGGCGCAGGAAGTTTTCTTCGCCGGTCGCCAGCGCACCCTTGATGAACTGGACCACGCCCACCTTCATGCCATGGCCGAGCGCGCGCGCCACCATGCCGAAAGCGCTCGAGCTCTTGCCCTTGCCGTTGCCGGTGTTGACGATGATGATGCCGATCTCCTTGTCGGCCGAGGCGATCTTCGCGTCGATCACCGCCTTCTTGCGCTCCATGCGCGCGCGGTGGCGCTCGTTGAGGGCAGCGGTTGGGTCTGCGCCGCGATCTGGCGTCATGTCGGTCATGCGGAGTCCTCCTTCGGAATGAAGATGCGGCGGCCATCGTGCTCGATCATGTCGATCGGGTGGCCGAGGTAGTCGCCCAGCAGCGCCGGCTGCATGGTGTCGGCAATCGCGCCGGCATGCCAGCGGCCGTCGCCCATGAGCAGTAAGGCGTGGGTGGAAATGCGGTGAGCAAGATTGAGGTCGTGGCCGATCATGACCACGGTCTTGTTTTGTTCGCGGCACAGGCGCGCCAGCAAACCCATCACGCTCACTTGGTGCGCCAGGTCGAGCGCATTGGCCGGCTCGTCGAGCAGCAGCAAGGGAGTCTGTTGCGCCAGCAGGGCGGCAATCGCTACGCGCTGGCGCTCACCGCCGGACAGGGTGCGCACGTCGCGCGCGGCCAGGTCGTCGACTTCCATCGCCGCCAGCGACTGCAGCGCGATGCCGTGGTCGTCGCTGCCTTCCCAGTAACGGCTGGCGTGGTAGGGGTGGCGCGCCGACAGCACGCTTTCGATCACGGTATAGGCAAACGCGTCGTGACGCGACTGGGCCAGGAAGGCGCGCTGGCGCGCCAGCGCTTCCAGCGGCCAGTCTTTCAATGCGCGGCCGTCGATCTCTACGCGTCCGCCGGCCGCATCCTGCATGCTGGCCAGCGTGCGCATCAGCGTGCTTTTGCCGGCGCCGTTGCGGCCGATGATGCTCCAGCATTCGCCGGGCTGCGCGGCCCAGTCCAGGCCCTGCACCAGGGTGCGCTTGCCGGCGGTGAGCGTCAGGTCGCGGGTAGCAATCATGGTCATTTGCGCAGGCGGTGCAACTGGTAGAGGAAGACCGGGGCGCCGATCATGGCCGTGATGGCGCCGACCGGCAGCTGCTGGGGAGCGATGATGGTGCGCGCCAGTGTATCGCACAGCACCAGGAAGGCGCCGCCCGAGAGCACCGTGGCCGGGATCAGCACACGGTGGTCCGGCCCGAAAGCGAAGCGGCAGGCGTGCGGCACGATCAGGCCGACGAAGCCGATCGCGCCGGCGCTGGTGACGGCGCTGGCGGTCAGCAGTGCCGACACGAAGAACAGGCCCTTGCGCAGCGCGCCGACGCGCACGCCCAGAGTGACGGCGGCTTCCGCATGCAGCGCGACCACGTTCATGGCGCGCGCGCTCTTCATGGCGAAGACCAGCGCGCCGAGCAGGACCAGCCACGGCGCCAGGCGCAGCGGGGCGCCGGCCAGGTCGCCGATCAGCCAGAACACCATGCTGCGCAGGCGACCTTCGGGCGCGATCGACAGCATCAGCGTGATCAGGGAGGTGCACAGGGCCGAGACGATCACGCCGGTCAGCAGCAGCAGCGACGCGCCGCCTTCGGCTGCCTGGCCGCCGCGCATGTCGCGCCGCGCCAGCAGGTACAGCAGCAGCGCGACCCCGATCGCACCGAACAGCGCGGCCGCATCGACCATGAGCGCGGACGCCATCAGCAGCATCGCCAGCAGGGCGCCGACCGCGGAGCCGGCCGACACGCCCAGTACATACGGGTCGGCCAGGGGATTGCGCAGCAGCGCCTGCATCATGAGGCCGGCCAGGGCCAGCGCGCCGCCGGTGACGAACGCCACCAGCGCGCGGCCGGCACGCAGTTCGATCAGGGAAGCGGAAAGGGAATCGGGACGGCCTGCGGCCAGCTGGCGCAGGGCGTCGGGAATGTCGGCCAGCGGCACCGCGATCGAGCCGGTCATGCCCGCGAACAGCAGGGTGGCGGCGGCAAACGCCAGCATCGCGCCGACGATGATGACGGCGCGCCGGCGAGGTGACGGGATGGATGCGTGCATGCTGGCCCTTGATTTATCCGTTGCCCGCAGCGTCATGGATGACGCTGCGGGACTTCGGCGCCGGCTTAGCGGATGCCGTAGCGCAGGGCTGCGAACCAGGTGCGGCCGCTGGTGCCGTAGTTGCGCACCACTTCGTAGTTCCTGTCGGTGACGTTATTCACGCGTACCAGCAGCGACCAGTCAGGGGTGAACTGCCAGGTGCTGTGCAGGTTCAGCAGACCGTAGCCGGCCAGGCGGTTCACATTGGCCGCGTCGTCGAAACGCTCGCCCGAGAGCACCAGTTCGGCGCCGGTCTTGAGCGTACCGACCGTGTAGTCGGCGCCGAAGCTGGCGTGCTTCTTCGAGCGGCGCGCCAGCTGCTTGCCGGTGGTCTCGTCGCGTGGATCCTGCCAATCCAGGCTGCCGCGCAGATCGACGCCCATGAACTTGGTACTGGCAGCCAGCGAGAAGCCTTCCAGCAGCGCTTTGTTGACGTTGTAGGCGCAGCTGAATGAATCAGGGTTCACCGGGCATGGCATGGCCGTGATCAGCATATCGGTCAGCCGGTTGTGGAAGTAGGTCGCATCCACCTGGTAGCCATTGCCGTCGTAGCGCAGGCCGATTTCGCGGTTGCGGCCTTTTTCAGGGCGATTGTCCTGATAGCCGTAACCCGGGTAATACAGTTCGTTGAAGGTCGGGGCGCGGAAGCTGGTGCCGACGCTGGCATTGGCGCGCAGGCCGTTGCCGAAGTCATAAGCGTAGCCGGCGGCGCCGGTGCTCTTGTGGCCATAGACCGAGCGGTCCTGGCGCGCGCTGACGTCGACCAGGTGGTTGCCGCGGCGCGCCGAATAGCTGGCGGCGAACGAGTTGGTGATGCGTTTGCGGTCGTCGCCGTTTTCATCCACCAGATCGGCGGCATCGGCTTTTTCCTGGCGGTGCGCATACAGCAGCTGCAGCGTGTCCTGGCCGATAGCGATGTCGTTCTGCCATGAGAATTCATCCTGGTGGGTATCGATCTGGCTGATGTCCCAGTCGGCGGTGCCGCCGAGGTTGAATTGATTGTCTTGCGAGCGCGCCAGCTGCACGGTGCTGCGCCAGTTCGGCATGATCTGGTTGGTCATGAACAGCGCGTAGGTGTTCAGGTCCGAGTCGCCGTAGGCGTCGAAGTTGTCGCCGTTGTCATACTGGTTGTACAGGCGGCTGACCAGGAACTGGCCGCCGATCTCGTGGCCCGGCGCGATCGCCATCGACACGCGACCGTTGGCATTGCGGCGGCGATAGCCATCCTTGTCCGGATTGTAGCCATACGCGCCCGGGCGGGCGGCCGAGAAGCCGTCCGACTCTTCATAGCCAACGCCGAAGGCATAGTTGATTGCGTGCTCGCCGGTCGTGCCGCCGGCGATGCTGGCGTCGCCCTGCAGGGTGCCGTTGCTGCCGGCACCGACCGAGGCGGTCGCGCGCGGCGCGCCTTCGCCCTTGCGGGTGAAGATCTGGACCACGCCGCCGATGGCGTCGGCGCCGTACAGGGTGCTCAGCGGGCCGTACACCACTTCGATGCGGTCGATGGCGGCCAGCGGCACCGCATTCCAGGCGGCGGTGCCGAGGGTCGGGGAACCGATGCGCACGCCGTCGATCAGCACGACCACCTGGTTGGCGTTGGCGCCGCGCAGGAACACGCTGGTGGCGTTGCCGGCCGGGCCGTTGCGGGTGATCTCGATGCTGCGCTGGCGCTGCAGGACGTCGGCCACCGAGCCGGCGCCCGAGCGCGCGATTTCTTCGGCGGTGATGACGACCGTGTCGGCGACGACGTCAAGCGCGCGTTGCGGGGTGCGGGTGGCGGTCACGATCACGGTGTCGGCGGCCGGCACGCTGGCCCGGGCGAAAGCGGTGGACGATGCGGACGCAAGGACGGCGAGGGCGAGCGACACTGCGGCCGCTTGCCGGGTAACTGGAAAATTCATGTGCTGTTTCTTATCTAAGCTAGGGCAACCAGCCGACGTCCCCCGTAGGCCAGATTGAACGGACACGCGCCATGCGCGCATCCACCTTTTGGCCGGTATCCGGGCTGACAAGTATGGCCGTCCGACCTTCCCATGCTCGCGCACAGTGGTATGAGGAGACGGTTCGCCGCGTCGTCATGACAGCGGCACTTGCTTACCGTTGCGGGGGCAGCACACGTTGGCTTTGTTAGAGGCTTCGTGTTTCCCGTTTAACTGCGGCTGCGAATGCAGGCGCGAGCACCAAAACCCCGCCATTATACGGATTTAGGTTTCGGCTTGTCAGTCTTTCAAATGCAGGAGTTCACCGTAGGCGATCCGGTGTGGCGCCTGCGCCGCACGCAGCGCGGCCTGTTCCAGCGTGCCGCCGGCGTGCAGGGAGGACAGCAGGCGGATGGTGCCAGCGTGGCAGATGACCAGGGCGCGTTCATGGCCGCTGTGCGCAAGCTCATTGTTGAACGCGGCCACGCGGATGGCGACATCCATGACGTTTTCGCCGCCGCCGGGGCGGTAGTGCAGCAGGTCGGCGCTCCAGGCGTCGACTTCGTCGCGGGGGATGGTGTCCCAGTGGCGCATTTCCCAGGCGCCGAAATTCATTTCGGCCAGGCGGGCGTCGAACAGCGGCTGGTTGGCGAGGCGCCGGGCCAGTGATGCACAGCGCGCGAGGGGACTGGAATAGACCGGCATGTCACCGGGCAGGCCGGCGCTGCACAAGGCCGCCTGAACGCGCGCGATATCGGATTCGCTGGCCGCCAGGTCGGTGCGGCCGTAGCAGTGGCCGGGAGCCACGTCCGGCTGCGGATGCCGCACCAGGTACAGATCCATCAGGCCAGCGCGCCATGGCCGAGCGTGGCCAGGATCGCGATGTAGATCGCCGCTTCGGCCAGTTGCTGCACTGCGCCGAGGCAGTCGCCGGTGTAACCGCCGAGGCGGTGCGCGAACTTGCGGGCCAGCCAGCCCTCGGCGAGTAAGGTCGCGAGCAGGGCGGCGGCGAGGGCGGCCAGGTCCAGCGCGCCATATAGAAGAAGCGCGGCGGCCGGCAGCAGAACGGTCAGCACGGCGATCAGGAATTCCATGTTCGTCATGCGCACGGCCAGCGGCTTGGCCTTGCCTTCGGCACGGGCGTAATCCATTTTCCAGATCAGGCTCGTGGCGGCCAGGCGCGAGAGCGGGTGCGCCAGCAGCAGGGCGGCGATGGCGCTGGACGGCGGCAGCGTGGCCAGTGCGGCCAGCTTGGCGGCCAGCATGCAGACGATGCCTATCGCGCCATATGCGCCGACGCGCGAATCCTTCATGATATCGAGCGCGCGTTCGCGTGTCATGCCGCCACCGAGGCCGTCGCAGGTGTCGGCGAAGCCGTCTTCATGAAAGGCGCCGGTGATATAGATGGTGGCCGCGGTGGACAGCACGGCGGCCACCGGCGCCGGGAGCCACAGCGCGGCCAGCGCATACACGGCGGCGGCAATGGCGCCGACCACCAGGCCGACCAGCGGGAAGTAGCGCGACGCATGGTTCAGCCATGCCTGTTCAAAGCCGACCCAGCGCGGGATCGGCAGCCGGGTGAAGAATTGAACGGCGATGAAAAACAGGCGCAGCTGATGGATCATGCGGAGCGTTCGCTGACCTGGGCCGAGGCGAAGGTCGCCATCTGGTTCAGGAAGTTGGCGGCCGCGTGCAGCAGCGGCAGGGCCAGCGCGCTGCCGGTGCCTTCGCCCAGGCGCAGGCCGAGGTCGAGCAGCGGCTGCGCATCGAGCTGCTCGAGGAGCAGGGCATGTCCATGTTCGCCCGAACTATGCGAGAACACGCAGTAGTCGAGGATCGCCGGCTGCAGGCGCGCCGCGACCAGCAGCGCACTGGTGACGATGAAGCCGTCGATCAGCAGCACCTTGCGCAGCTCGGCCGCCTTGAGCATGGCGCCGGTCATCATCGCGATCTCGAAGCCGCCGAAGGTGGCCAGCACGTCAAGTGGATCGACCGCGTGGGTGTGGCGCTGGACGGCGGCGGCGATCACGCGTTCTTTATGAAGGATGCCTTCGGATGTCAGGCCGGTGCCGGCGCCGACGCAGCGCGCCAGGGGCTGGTCCGTCAGCTTGTGCATCAGGGCCGCGGCGGCGGTCGTGTTACCGATGCCCATTTCGCCGAATCCAATCACGTTACCCGGGATGTCGCTGACGAGGCCCATGCCGTGCTCCAGCGCGGCGGCGCATTCCTGTGTCGACATGGCCGGTTCATGGGCGAAGTTGCGGGTGCCGGGGGCGATCTTGCGATCGATGAGGGCAGGGCGTTGGCCGAAGTCGTGGTTCACGCCGGCGTCGACAATGTGCAGGGCGCAGCCGTTTTGGCGGGCGAACACATTGATGGCGGCGCCGTCGGCGAGGAAGTTCTCGACCATTTGCCAGGTAACGTCTTGTGGATAGGCGGAGACGCCTTCAGCCACTACGCCATGGTCGCCGGCAAAGATCACGATCGCAGGCTGGTCGATACGGACATTGGTCGAGCGCTGGATCAGGCCCAGTTGCGCAGCCAGCGATTCAAGTCGCCCCAGGCTGCCGATCGGCTTGGTTTTGTTATTGATGGCGTCGGCCAAGGATTGGGACAACGCCGCATCGGCAGTGGGGATGATCGAAGGAATCTGCATCGCTTATGTATTAGAAGGTCGACTGTGGCGGCGGTTAAGATATCACAGCGAGACCCATTGCAAGCGGCTGAAGGCTTGGCTATAATCTCGCCTCCCAACGCAGATGCAGTCGTTAAGACAGCAAAGCGAAGGAAAAGAAGGGGTTGACGAGATGGTAGTAAAGCTTCATAATCTCGCTTCTCTGCTGCTGACGAACACAACGATTCGCA
>NZ_DAMAGA010000066.1:0-13713 GCF_031995545.1 Massilia sp. | reverse complement strand
CCAGCAGGCGGCGCCGTGCGTCCCAGGTTTCCGGCGCCGCATCGCCGCTCCACCCGGCGGCCAGCACGGCCATTGTGTGCCGGGCCGGCACGCCCACCAGCATGGTACGCGGGCCTATCATGGCTGGCTCGTCGCGACCGCTTTCGAGCCGGTCCAGCGCCATGCGGTACCAGCCGTGACCGGACACCGCCCTGCCCGGCATGCCGGCGCGGTCGAAAGCGATGCATTCGTTGATCTCGCCGCGCACCAGCAGCAAGGCACTGTCGATGTGTACCAGTTCCACCATCGCGCGGCCGGCCAGCGCGAGCGCGGCGCTGGGCTTGTCGACTTGCATCAATTCACGCGAGACGGTGAGCAAGGCGCGCAACTGCCTCACTTCCGGGTCAGGATCCCGTTCGGTCATGTGTGTCATCGCTGGCTCTCCGCTTGCGTCTGGTCCGCGGCCGCGGCTGCGGACGATTGATCGTCCCGTGAAGACGGGGTGATTGCTTCCGAGACCGACTGTCCCGCGCTCTCTTTGCGGCGCAGTGCAGGGTGGCCGAGTACGCGCGCAATCACATGCTCCGGAACGAGTTTGTGGCGCATGTAGCGGCTGGCGAGATCGGCGTTGCGCGCGGCCAGGATATTCAATCCCCGTGCGACGGCATTCGCTGCGGGACCGTCTCGCCGGCGCTGGCGCTCGTTGATAAGCATCGGTTCTCCATCGCGATTCGGCACCGGGTGGCACATCGGATGATGCTTGCCGTTATTTCATTCGCCGGTGCGTTTCATCATACGCGCCGCACCACCAGGAGACCAGCGCTTTTCAAAGCGCTGCACGGAGCATGCGCTGTTCCAGCGCTGCGTGCCGGTGGCGCGTCAAGGTGTCTCGACGCCGCTGGCTGCCGGCGCACGTTCGCCGGCCGGATGCATGCGTTTCTCATGCCACATGCAGCAGGATGGCGATGTAGTGGCAGGTACTGCCGGCCAGGACGAACAGATGCCAGATTCCATGGCCGTGGCGCACTTTATGGTCGGTGGCATAAAAGACGATGCCGGCCGTATACAACCCGCCGCCGGCCGCCAGCCAGGCAAAGCCGGTGCGGCCGAGCGCATCGATCAGCGGACCGATACCGGCCACGGCGAGCCAGCCCATCACGACGTAGATGGCGAGCGACAGTACGCGCCCGCGCCGCGCATACAGGAGCTCCTGCGCGATCCCGAGCACGGCCAGGGTCCAGACCACGCCGAACATCGTCCAGCCGATGGTCCCGCGCAGCGTCACCAGCGTGAAGGGCGTGTACGTGCCCGCGATCAGCAAATAGATGGCGCAATGGTCCATCTTGCGCAGCACGTCCCTGGTTGCGCCGCTTGCGCTGTGGTACAGCGTGGAGGTCAGATAGAGCAGCAACAGCGTGACCGCATAGATGCTGAAGCTGACGAGCTTCCAGGCATCGCCGCTGCGCGCCGCCACGAGCACCAGCACCGCGCCGCTCACGGCGGCGGCCAGCGCCCCCGCAGCATGGGTGATGCTGTTGAAGCGCTCACCATGGACCATGCGCCGCCTGTCGAAGAAAAGGACCGGGCTGCACGCGGGCCGTCCCCGATTGCCTGCCGGCGTGCGTCACCAGGGAACCCGATGCCCGAACACCGGCGTCCCGGTGGGTACGACGCGCCGCTGCCATGGCCGGGTCAGCACGCGCAACGCCACCTCGAGCGACACGCGATTTCTCGCCAGCGTCTCGGCTGCGGATCGGATGCCGCGTGTGCGATGGTTGCTCACGACAGCATCGATCAGGATGGCATTCAGGCGGTCGATACGGGTACGCATTCTTCAGTCTAGCATCCAGCCGGCGCACACGAACATTATATTTTCTGCCAGATGAATTGGGCACATGGTTTCGTGCTACCGTGGTTCTTCACCGAGGAGCATGCCATGCACGCCGAGCCGAGATCGCATTACAAGGGCTATACCATCGTGGCGAATCCGGTCGAGACGATCCGCAGACGCTACATGGCCATTTTCACGATCTACGAGAGCGAACATGCGACCTTCCCGCTTTGCCATGATCAGGCAACCGGGACCAAAGGTTTCCTGACCGTCGAAGAAGCCGTCAGCAATTCCTTCGACAATGCGCGCAAGTGGATCGACAACCGGCACGTTCCGCATATTCATTGAAGCGCCAGCATGCGGTTGCATGCTGGCACGCGGGGATGCACACCGTCGCCAGATCAGCCCACCCTATGGATCAGGACACTTCCTGCGTTCAAGGAAGGCGCGCGCACCGTCACAGGTTCGCTCTTGCGCTCCAGCGCCGCGCACGCGCGGCTGAGCGTGATCCGCGCCCGTTCCGGCTCAGGCAAACGTCGCATCCAGTACCACCGGCAGCACGAATTTCAGGCGCAAGCCCTGGCCCCGCCCGGCGCTGTGGGCGGAAACCGTCCCCCCATGCGCCCGGCTCACGCTGCGCGCGACCGCCAGGCCGAGTCCGGCTCCCGATTCAGTGCGGGCCGGATGGGTGGCGAACTTGCGAAACGGCTGGAACAGCAGCGGCAGTTCGCATTCCTCGACGCCGATGCCGTGGTCGCATACCAGCAGCTCGAAAAAGACCCCATCGACGGCGACCGCCAGTGAGATCGTGGCGCCGTCGTCGGAAAACTGGCTGGCATTGAGCAAGGCGCCGCCGAGCGCCTGCGCCAGCCGCTCGGGATCGCACCACAACATCGCGCCTCGCATCTGTTCGTCCGGAGAGATCTCCACGCTGAGCGTCTGGCCACGTTCGCTCAGGACGCAACGGACAACGTCGCATGCGTGCTCAAGCACCTCGTCCACGTTCGAGGCGCGCTTGAACACCGGCGTGTCGCAGGCCTGTTCGATGCGCGAGCCTTCGAGCAGATCGTCGACGAAGCGCGCCAGCTTCCTGGTCTGGCGCGCGATGACGCCGACCATGCGGTCGATACCCGGGGCGCCCGGCTGGCGCTGCAATAGCGTGGCGGCCGCCATCACCGGCGCCAGCGGATTGCGCAGCTCATGCGCCAGCACGTGCAGGAAGCCGGCCCGGCTGTCATGCGCAAATTTCACCTGGTCTTCGAGCCGCCTCTGCTCGCTGATGTCCTTCAGGGAGCACAGCACGCCAGCGATGGCGCCATCGGCGTCGAACACCGGCCGTGCATGGACCACCACGCAGCGCCGCTCCCCGTCGACCGACTCGGCCAGCAACTCGGCAGGCGGCTGGGCAAGGCCGGTGTGCGCCGCCAGCGCCGCCGGCGATTCCGACTTGCCCAGCGCACTGCCATCGGTCCGGTACAGCGCGATGAATCCGTCCCAGCGCCCGGCCTCGTCCGGATCGGGCCGGGTTTCCCACAGCAGCCTGGCGGAGCCGTTGGCGTGCCGGATTGCGCCATCCGGCGTACAGCAATACGCCGGACAGGCGATCTGCCCGATCAGGCGACCATGGGCGTCCAGCGCCGCCTCGCCGCGCCGGTCCTTCGCGCGCCGCCTTTCAGGTATTCGTGCCACATCGGCTCCCGGTTTCATCAGAATGCACCATGATCGCCGCTGGCGCCGCGTTCCGCCGTAGGACACGCGCGGGCAGGCACGTCATCCTTGCCGCCGCCCGACCTCGCTCAGCCATCCATGCGCTCCATGAAGAACCGCAGCATCTCCTGGCTGGCACTCGGTCCGCACGCATCGGTGTAGCTACCGCTCAAGTCGCCACCCGACCAGGCATGGCCGGCGCCATGCACGGTCCACTGTTCGGCCACGACGCCGCCGGTCCGTTCGCGATGCACATGGCGGGTGAAGTCGCGCCCCCCACTGGATCCCGTTTCGGCCACCATGGCGACGCCGGCCTGCTCTGCGCAGGCGTGCTGCGCATGGCTGTCGAGAAACTGGCGGATCACGCCGTTACCGTTGGCGCGATGGACCGTCGTATCGGCGTCGCCGTGAAAGACGATCACGGGCGCGGCCCCATGCGCGCCGGACGGCGCGCTGCGGTCGCAGTGCTGCCGGCGCGCATCGCCAGCAGCGCGCCGGCGTCGCTGCCGGCGATCCCGTGCGCCAGTCCCGAGTGGCAGCCGACAGCACTGAACAGATCGGGGTAGGTACGCCCCAGAATGATGGCCATGGCGCCGCCCGCGGACAGACCGGCGACCGCGGCGCGTCCGGGAGCGACCGCATGTTCGGCCATGATGCGCCGGGCAAGGCCGGCGATCATTGCCGGCTCGCCTTCACCGCGCCGGTGATGGGTCCGGTCATACCAGTTCCAGCACCGGTTCCAGTGCGCGCCGCAGGACTGCTCCGGATACAGGACCAGGCAGCCTTGCTCCTGGGCGAGCGCATTCATGCCGGTGCCGGCGGCGAAGTCGGTGGCATCCTGGCCGCAGCCATGCAGCATGACGATCAGCGGCATCGGGCCGCGCTCGCCACCGGGGATGAACAGACGGTAGCGCAGCGCATGCTTGCCGTCTTCGTGCAGGCCATGGCTGAACCGGCTGCCGGAGACGTCCTGGACGTGGCCGCCGGTCCAGGACAGCGTCATCGCCGGCCAGGCGTCGAAAAACCTGTTGAACATGGTTTGCTTTCCCCAATAAGGTGAAAAAAAGGTGTCGTGCAGACACACGCGGCGGCGCGACCGCATGGTCGGCGCCGCCGCGAGGGTTGCGGTCCCCGAAACCGGGTGAGGATGAAAGATCAGCGGGGCGACGAAGCCGCCTTGTCGTCGGCCTGGCCGTTGCCGCCTTGCTGGTTGCCGGGACTGCGCGGCGGGCCGGCCTGGCCATCGGGCTGCGCGCCTGCGGCGTCGCCCTGAAGCTGGTTCAGGTAGTCGGCGCCGATGCTGGCGCCGCGCTGCGCTTCCTGCAGAAAGGCGTCGCGCGAGTGCTTGACGGTTTCCTCCTGCTGGCGCAGGTTCTTGTCGGCCTCTTCGGCCGACACGCGGGTGACTTCACTGGCCAGCGCACGCGCGGTGCGGGAGGTTTCCTGCACGTGCTGCTCGCTCGCGCGGCTCAGGTCGACCTGGGTAGCGGCGGCAAGCTGCGACAGTTGCTGCTGGTACGAACGCAGCATGTCGGTGGCGGGCTGGGCGCGCGAGGCCGCCGCCGACAGGGCGTCGGTGGGATGATCGGCGCTCATCATGCGCTGGACGGTGACGGTGGCCTGCTCGAGCACGGTCTGGCCCAGCTGCATGTTCAGCTGGAACATCTGCTGGAAGGCGTGCGAGACTGTTTTCGACAGCTCGTTCAGAAAAGCGGTCTGGGCGTCGAGATGCGAACGCACGGCGGGATTGACGGAGTGGGGAAATGGATACATGGCGTACCTTTCAGGGTGTGAACATCGGATGAGACTGGCATGCGGGCGCCGGACGCGATGCGTTGACAAGTTCGGCGGGAATGGCAGCACGGCCGCGGCCGGCCGGGAGCGGACGATCAGGACAGATCGTGTTTGACCTCCGCACTATGCGCTCTTTTCCACGTCCGTGCCGCCGACTGGCAGATCTATTTTCAGGCCATGGTAATCGGCAAGATTGCTGACAACATACCTGGCGATGGATTGCCATCTGCGGGCGCCAGCGCCGTTAGCGGCAAAGCCAGCCCGGGCACTGGCCAAGCGCTCGAACGCCGCGTTGACGGTGTCGATGCGCAGCCCTCCGCGCACGCCAAGCTGTTACTATGTGCGGGATGCCCACGATACGGCGATGCCTCCCGAGTCTCCGATGACGTTTCCGCCGCAGGCAAGCGCAGGCGATCAATACCGACGGGGGCCGGCGTGGCTTGATCTCTTCCTCCCCCATTCATCCTCTGGACCGCAACTATGTCAGACACTGCTTCGCATTCCCTGTGCGATGACATTGCCGCCTGCGTGGGCGAAATACAGGGTATCGGTTCTGTCGCGCAGATACTCGAAACCGTCGCCATGCTCACCGGCCTGGGTTTCGTGGCGATTGCCCACGTCACCGATCATTCCTGGACCACTTGCGCGGTGCTCGACAAGCTCGGCTTAGGGCTCGCGGTTGGGGACGGCCTCGACGTTGCTACGACGCTGTGCGAAGAAGTACGGACGACCGGCAATGCGATCGTTATCGATCATGTCAACGAAAGCAGACGCTATCGCGACCACCCTACCCCGCGCATCTACGGCTTTCAAAGCTACTTTTCCATTCCCATATTCCGGCCGGACGGTGCTTATTTCGGCACCTTGTGCGGGCTCGATCCAAAGCCGGCGGCCTTGTCGGCGCCGGCTACCGTCTCGACCCTCCAGCTGTTTGCCCAATTAATCTCCAGGCAGCTGGAAGTCGAGCGATTGCACGCAGTGACGAGCAGTGAACTGCTGAACGAGCGCGAAACGTCGGAGTTGCGCGAGCAGTTCATTGCCGTACTCGGACATGACCTGAGAACCCCGCTCGGGGCGCTGCACAACGGTGTCCAGGCCATACGCATGATGCACCCCAACGCCCCGCCGCCGGTCCTGCTGGAACGCATGGAGCGCAGTGTGGGGCGCATGAGTGCGATGGTGGACGATGTCGTCGACTTTACGCGTGGCCGGATGGGAGGCGGGATCGTCGCCAGTCTGCGTCATGAAACCGGACTGCACGGCAGCTTCGGCCAGATCATCTCGGAACTGCAGCAACTGCACGCCGACCGCCGTATTGTCGCCGACGTGCAGCCAGACCTATGCCTGTCGTGCGATGCAGGCCGCCTGGGGCAACTTCTGTCCAACCTCATCAAGAACGCCATCGTGCATGGCGAGGCCGGCAAGCCGGTCCTGGTTGCCATCGCTTGTGCCAGCGGACGATTCACAATGGCAGTAACGAACGAAGGCGAGACGCTTTCCGCCGCCGTCCTGCCACATCTGTTCAAGCCGTTCTGGCGCCCGGCGGCCGGGGGCAAGCATGAAGGTCTGGGCCTGGGCCTGTACATCGTATCGGAGATCGCGCGTGCGCACGACGGGCACATGGACGTGGTGTCGCAGGGCGGCGCCACCACCTTCAGCTTCTCGATGCCGGCGCGCTGAGGCGCCAGGCAGCGCCTGGACCGCGTGGCGCCAGTTCGCCTCCGACGATACACCCACGTTCGACGATCCATCCATGCCCAAGCGCCTCCCGGGATCCGTTTTTCATGCACTGTTCGATGCGTCCCGCAACCCGTATCCGGTGCTCGACCGCGATTTGAACATCGCCAGCGCCAACCGCGCCTACCGGGAATCGACCAGTCTTACGCTTGACGGTATCGCCGCCCCCGGGCATGGGATGCCTTTCCCACCGACCCGCAGACGCGACTGTACTGTGTGTAACAGGATTGGTGAGGTTGATCGGCATCGCCTGCCGCTTAGCGAAGTCAACCTCATGACAGACGAACGGCTCCCCGCTGACATGCCATGTTGCATGAATGTGCATCGTGTAGGCCGAATAGAATGTTCTGTGTAGGAGAACCGCTTGTGATATAGGAATATGTTCTGTTGCCATCGCCTGAACTGAACATTGGCTTTACGATGGAACGTTTCACGATCAGTGCATTGCTCTCCTGTTCCCGGAGGCGCACGCGATTTGGCTTCGAGAGAGCAATGAACGCATCAGCGGTGGTTTTGGTAGTGGATGACAATATCGATGCGGCGGACATGACGGCGGAAGTTCTGCGCATGCATGGAATATCCGTCGCAGTCGCCTATGGAGGTGTCGAAGGGCTTGAAGCGGCCCGGCTGTTGACGCCTTTGGTGATTGTCCTTGATGTGGGCATGCCGGTAATGAATGGATGCGAAGTCGCGGCGGCGCTGCGAAAGGAAGAGGCGTTCCGCCAAGTCAAACTGGTTGCCCTGACGGCGTGGGGCGACAGCGAATCGCGCGAGCGAACGCAAGCCGCCGGTTTCGACCTTCACCTCACCAAACCCGCGTCGCTGGACATCCTTGTTCAGGCCGTACAAAGTTCACTTCCGGCATGAACCGAACGATCGGACCAGCGCGCTGATCGCACTTCCTGATGGGTGCCGGGCTTGCCGCTATGGCTCGGCAATGCGACATTGCCCTGCTCGGCGCACACCCGGTCTACCGAAGACATGGGAGATCGCGCTTCGATGACGCGTCGTTGCGCTTGACCTGCGCAAGGCAAGTCAGGATTGTGTCCTTGCGCGGCGTAACGCCAGTAGCCGGCGGGCGCAAACCTCCCTCACCTCGCGATTGCACCGGCGCGCCACAGCCTCCAGCGGCCGGCCAGGTCGATGTCATTCACCGGCAAGGTACCGCGAACGCTTACTGCCAATCCTCCAATGCGCCCGATGCTGCCAATGTCGCGATCGCCGCCTCGATGCGCCCCGGCGCAGCCTCTATCAGTGGCGCCAGCGGCTCACCCAGCAGCGCGCGCATCAGCGGCGCCATCAGCACCATTTCGATGAACTGCTCGGCCGGCGCGACGGCGCGCTCGATGGTGTCCGGCGCACGCAATGCGATGGTCTGGGCCACCCGCTGCGCGCCTGCCTGCCACAGTAAGCGGGCGGGACGGGTATCGGCGTTCGAAAACCGCGGCAATTCCGACACGACCAGTCGCAGCAGAGCCAGTGCATCCGGACGCAGCGCATCCGTCAATACCCGCATCCCCACTAGCGCAAGGCGTTCGCGCAAGCGCGTCTCCGGGGGTGATTCAGCATCCACCGGCGGGCGTTCCAGCATGTTATCGATGACGGCGCAGAACAAGGCATGCTTGTTGGCGTAGCGCGCGTAGATGCTGGCCTTGCCGGCGCCAGCGTCGAGCGCCACCTGATCACAGCTCGTCCCGTCGTAGCCCCGCTCCAGGAATAACCGTGTCGCAGCTGCCAGGAGGCGGGCTTCGACATCTCCTGCCCGGTCGGCCGGCGGCCGGCCGCCGGCGCCACGCCTCACATCGGTTTTCCCTGCCATGCAGTTTACCTTTCCAAATTGACTGTACAAAGTTGATAACGAGGCGCTAAACTATACTGAACAGTTCAGTTCAGTTATTGAGATTCAGGTACATCGTCCCGGATTCACGCCGGCCGGCAGCGTAGCACAACCAGGAAATACCATGTCTTCCACCATCTCCCCATTTCATCTTTCGATCCCGGACAGCGAGCTTGCCGATTTGCGAAACCGCCTCGCGCAGACCCGCTGGCCCGATCCCGAAACCGTGTCCGATAACAGCCAGGGTCCGCGCCAGGCCAAGCTGCGCGCGCTTGTCGCCCGCTGGCAGGACGGCTACGACTGGCGCCGCTGCGAGAGCATGCTGAACGGACTGGGACAGCACCGGACCGAGATCGAGGGCCTGAACGTCCATTTCCTGCATATCCGTTCGCCGGAGCCGGGAGCGATGCCCTTGCTGATGACGCACGGCTGGCCGGGCAGCGTACTCGAATTTCGCGACGTGATCGGCCCCCTGACCGATCCGGTCGCCCACGGCGGACAAGCGCAGGACGCATTTCATCTGGTGATCCCGTCCCTGCCCGGGTTCGCGTTCTCGGACAAGCCAGCCGCCACCGGCTGGACCGTGGAACGCATCGCCGACGCCTGGATCATCCTGATGGGACGCCTCGGCTACGAGCGCTGGGCCGCGCAAGGCGGTGACTGGGGCGCCGCAGTGACGACGGCGATCGGCTACAAGGCGCCGCCTGGATTGGCCTGCATTCACCTGAACATGGTGATGTTCCAGCCGAGCGAACAGGAGTGCGCCGAGGCCACGCCGCACGAACGCAAGATGCTCGCCGACGCACGGCGCTACGACCAGCAGTTTTCAGGATACTTCAAGCTGCAGGCGACGCGGCCGCAATCGATCGGTTTCAGCCTGGCCGACTCGCCGGTCGGACTGGCAGCATGGATCTATGCGCTGTTTCAGGACGTCTCCGACAGCGGGGGCGATGTGGAAAGCGTGTTCGCGCTCGACCACGTCATCGATCACATCATGCTGTACTGGGTGTCCAACTCGGGAGCCAGCGCGGCACGTCTGTACTGGGAAGCGATGCAGGTGATGCAGCATGGAAAGGATCCGGACGCGCCGATGGCGACACCTACGGGCATCAGCATGTTCCCGGGCGAACAGCTGCGGCTCTCGCAGCGCTGGGCAGAGCGCCGCTTCGCCAATCTGGTCCACTTCAATGAGCTCACGCGCGGCGGACACTTCGCGGCAATGGAGCAGCCGGCGGCGTTTGTCGACGAGGTACGCAGGACGCTGGGCGCCTTGCGTTGAGACGCGCCGCCGCACCCGTCGCTGGCGAATGCTTGCCCCGGGTGGTACTCACCGGAATTCGGCGGACTCGTCCTTGCCTGCTTGGGTCCGCCGGACATTGCGCACTACGCCTGATCATTCCTGCCCCGTTGCCCGCACATGGTTGGCGGGAAAGTTACGGGCATCAAACAGGTTGGCATCGCCCCGGACAGCACGCTGGCGTGCGATGGAAGGCACAAAGAAACCAGCGCCCGCCCTATCGGCCGCTAAAGGGATTAGTATCACTCATTGATACTGCTTTAGGCGGCCATAATGAATTCCGGAGCTTCCGATGTGCATGGCTTTGCGGCGACCGGCTGGACGCCGCGCGATTTCGAGGTGCTGCTCGATCATATACCGGCCGGCGTGGTGATCCACGGCGCCGACTCGCGGGCGGTCTACGCGAACCGCTGCGCTCGTCGCCTGTTGGGCAGCACCATCGACTTGATGCGCACATACCCAGCGGACTCTGGCGCAGTGCGGCTGGTGCTTCCCGGCGGCGGCACCCAGCCGCCGGGAGACAACCCGGTTTCCCGCGTCCTGCGCACCAGCGGCGCTGTACACGACATGGTGGTCGGCCTCGCCAATCCCGGTCCGGACATCCGCTGGTTGATCTGCAATGCCTACCCCCTGTTCGGCGCGGATGGTCGACTCCAGGAGGTGGCTGTCTGCTTCACGGAATGCACGGATCTGAAGCGCGTCGAGGAGGCCCTGCTCAAGTCGGAAGAACGCCTGCGCCTGGCGATGCGAGGCAGCACCGACGCACCATGGGACTGGGACGTCGATAGCGGACTGGTGCATTATTCCGAACGCTGGTGGAACATGCTTGGCTTCCCACCCTCCCACGTCGAACGTGATCCGGTTGCTTGGCGCACACAGATGCATCCCGAGGACATGCCGCGCGTCGATGCGTTTGTCGACGCGCTGGTGGCATCGAACGATACTACCTACAGCCTGGAGTTTCGCCTGCGTCACTGCGACGGGCACTATGTGCCGGTACTCTCGCGTGGCTTCGTGTTGCGTGATGGCGTCGGCAAGGGTGTCCGGATCGCCGGCACCAACACCGACCTGACCGCTGCAAAGGAAGCCGAGCGGCTGATCCACGAACTGGCCTATTTCGATTACCTGACCGGCCTGCCGAACCGGCGCCTGCTCGTCGACGAGCTCTCCAGGATCCTTCTGCGCTGTGCGCGTAACGGCCAGTCGGGCGCATTGCTGTTCATCGATCTCGACAACTTCAAATTGCTCAACGATAGCCTCGGGCATGAGGCAGGCGACGCCCTGCTGCGCGAGGTGGCCGTGCGCCTGCGTGCAACCGTGCGGGCGAGCGACCACCTGGCTCGTCTTGGCGGCGACGAGTTCGTCGTGGTACTCGAAGACCTGGGTATTCTTGAAGCCGAGGCCGTCCTGGAAGCCCGCATGGTCGGCGCCAAGCTGCTCGACACGCTGGCAGGTCCACATGCGCTAGGTGCCCGGCCCAGCGTCATCACACCCAGCATCGGGGTGGTCATGTTCGGCCCCCATGCACACAGCGTCGACCAGTTGCTGCGCCAAGCCGACCTCGCCATGTATCGCGCCAAGGCCGAGGGCGGCAATACACTATGCTTTTTCGACCCGGCCATGCAAGCCGCTGCCGAACGCCAGGTTGAGTTGGAGAATGATCTGCACGACGCCATCGCAGGACAATGCTTCGAGCTGTACTGCCAGCCGCAACTCGGCGTCGACGGCAGGCTCGCTGGCGCCGAGGTCCTGCTGCGCTGGCGCCATCCCACGCGCGGAATGGTGTCACCCGACGAATTCATCGGGCTGGCCGAATCCAGCGGCCTGATCATTCCGTTGGGCGCGCTGGTGTTGAACGAAAGCTGTCTTGCGCTCGTGCGCTGGGCCACCGACCCACTTCTGCGCGAAGTGACACTGGCAGTGAACGTCAGCGCTCAGCAATTGCGTGATCCCGGATTTGTCGACCAGACCCTCGCTATTCTGGTCGCGACCGGGGCGCCGCCCCAGCAGCTCTTCCTCGAGCTGACCGAAAGCGTATTTGCCCACGATCTCGACGACGCCTGCGCGAAAATGAATGCTCTGCGCGCACATGGCGTGTGCTTTTCGCTCGACGACTTCGGTACCGGTTACTCATCGCTGGCCTATCTGAAGCATTTTCCGCTGACTGAACTGAAGATCGACCGCAGCTTCGTCATGGATCTGCCCCGCGGATCCCACGCCGGCGCAATCGTGGATGCGATCCTTGCCCTGGCCCATACGCTGGAACTGGACGTCGTGGCCGAGGGCATCGAAACTGGCGAACAGCGCGACTTCCTGGTGTCGCGCGGCTGCCGCCTCCTGCAAGGCTATCTGCTCGGCGAGCCACGCCCGATCGCTGAGTTCGAATCTCTCTACAGCAGCACCCCATCATGACGACCAGGACTCCTCCAGCCGGCCAGGGGGCTGTCTCAAGGCTGATGGCCGATTGCGGGCCCGGAGCGGCCGTCGCCCGCTACGGGCGGCCAAAAGGCCACTGCCAACCGAAAAGACACGCATCAGCTTTGTCCGGACAATTTCCGGTCAATAGCAGACGGCAATAATTTGCTGGAAGAACACACCCGCCGTGACGCAGCGGACGCGGGCAGCTGGGCTGGCAAACACCGGCGTGCCGATTGCAGCCGACCCAGGCCTGATCGCTCTGATCGTACTAGCTAGCAATTTCTTGTTATAAATTTGACAATATCGGGAAGGCTGGATATAGTACGGATGCGTCATCCTCGGCCAAGCGAAGCGGATTGTGTGACGCGCACAAAAGGTAACGATCGACGACAGCCGGAGACGCCATGCCTTATCGAGTGCTTATCCTTACTTCGAATGCGGACGACGCCCGTATCCTGCACCAGGCCCTGGGCAACGCCCGCGACGGCCCCTTCGATCTGGAAGACGCCGCGACCCTGGCCGATGGACTGCGCCGCGTCCAGCACGGCCAGATCGATGCGATCCTGGTCGATCTGCTGCTGCCCGACAGCCAGGGCCTTGCCTGCTTCGATCGCTTGCACGCAGCGGCGCGTCATATCCCGATCCTGACCCTATGCGAACTCGACAATGAGGCCGACGCCATCGAAGCGGTCCAGCGCGGTGCGCAGGGCTGGCTGTCCAAAGGTTATTTCGACAATTACCTGTTGCCGCAGTCCCTGCGCAACATCATCGAACGCATGAAGGTGGAGCGCGGCCTGTACGTCGCTCAGGCACGTGCCGAAATCACGCTCAACTCGATCGGCGATGCCGTCGTCTCGGTCGACATGGCCGGACGCGTGGATTACCTGAATGTCGCGGCCGAACTGGTCTGCGGCTGGTCGCGCGACCAAGCACGCGGACGGCCGGTGGCCGAGGTGATCCATCTCGTTGACGGCGCCAGCGGACGCGCGCTCGCCACTCCCGTCGACTTCATCCTGCACGCCAACCAGGCGTCGAATCTGAGCGGCGACGCCATTCTCGTTTCGCGTCAGGGCCGGCGCATTCCGATCGCCGACTCGGCGGCGCCGATCCACG
>NZ_DAMAGA010000065.1:0-14210 GCF_031995545.1 Massilia sp. | reverse complement strand
GCGAGCAGGGCAGGGGCTTTGCGGTGGTGGCGGCCGAAGTGCGCAGTCTGGCGCAGCGCTCGGCGGCGGCGGCCAAGGACGTCAAGGCGCTGATCGACGATTCGGTGGCCACCGTGGCAGCCGGCGGCATGCTGGTCGGCGAAGCGGGCAGCACGATGCAGGAGATCGTCACCAGCGTCAAGCGCGTGACCGACATCATCGGCGAGATCGCGCAGGCTGGAGACGCCCAGCAGGCCGGCCTGAACCGCATCAATGACGCCATCGCGGACATGGACGGCACCATGCAGCAGAATGCCGCCCTGGTCGAAGAAGCGGCGGCTGCTTCGGCCTCGCTGCGTTCGCAGGCGAGCAGCCTGGCCGGCGTGGTGAGCGTGTTCAAGCTGGCCGGCGCCAAGGCCGGCGCCCAGGTGGAGGCGCGCCGCCCGCTGGCGCTGGAACGGCAGTAAGGTAGCGGCTTACTTCGCGCCAGTCCCTTCGGCCACGGCGGCCTGCGCGCGCCGTCCGGCATCCGCGCCGACGCGCTGCGCCAGCACGTCGGCCAACTGCTCCAGCTGCCCACGCGATAGCCCGGTGTTGAGGGCGATCTTGACGTGCGATTTCAGCTGCGATTCGACGCCTTCCAGCGCCGCCAGCATGCTCACGGTCGCGATCTCGCGGCTCTGCCAATCGAGGTTGTCGCGCTCGAAGATGTCGCCGAACAGGTGGGTCTTCAGATAGGCGTCGATGCTTGGGGCGAACTCGAACAGCGGGCCCTTGACCGGCGCTCCCGACAACTTGGTCTGGTTGGCGGTGCCGGCCGTCAGCAGGGCGTCGCCCGTCGGCGCGGGATGGCTCGGTGCCCGTCCTTCCGGATCGGCCACGCCGCGTGCACGGCGCGCCTCGACTACCTTCATCAATTCGCCGAGCGCGTTCAGGCTGCGCGGGAAACCGGCGTAGGCATACACCTGGACCAGGATCTCTTTCGCTTCGTTGACGGTGAGGCCGGCGTCCAGTCCCTGTTCGAGGGCCGGGCCAAGGCGCTTGATGTCGCCGGTGGCGGCCAGGGCGGCGATCGGCCCCATGGCTTGCTGGCGTGCCGACAGAGCGGCGTTTTGCTGATTCATTGCTGATTGCTCCTTCGATGTCGATTGCGCCTGGGCCGGCGCACAGGCGAGGGCGCTGACCATGGCCAACGCCACGGCCAGCCCGGCGGCGCGCCGGCGCTCAGCGTGCGTTGTATTGTTCATCGCTGACCTTTTCCAGCCATTCGACGCCCTTGCCGTCGGCCATACCGGTGACCGCCAGGTGGGTCATGCGGGTACCCGGCGCCGCGCCGTGCCAGTGCTTGACGCCGGGCGGGCACCAGACGGTGTCGCCGGCGTGGATTTCCTGGACCGGCTTGCCCCATTCCTGGACCAGGCCGGTGCCATCGGTGACCAGCAGGCGCTGGCCCGACGGATGCGTGTGCCAGGCCGAGCGCGCGCCCGGCTCGAAGGTGACGTAGGCGCCAGAAGCCTGGATGCGCTCGTTGTTCGGCCACAGCGTCTCGACCTTGACCTGGCCGGTGAAGTAGCTCTCGGGACCGGTGCTGGTTTTCTTGGCGCCGGCGCGCTCGATCTGCTGCGCTTCGGCGGCGTCGGCGCCGCCGGCGGCCAGCAATGCGGCCGTGGCCAGGGCGTGGGTGATGGCGTCTTTCATGTGGGGTTCCTTTGAAGTCGTGATGTGAATGGAACCATTCTAGGTGCGCACGATTAACGCAGTAAGCTGCTAACATCGCATGTCCTTATGAAACGGATTCATGAATGCGCCGCGACTTCAACGACCTGATCGCCTTTCTGACAGTAGCGCGCGAGGGCAGTTTCACGCGCGCCGCGGCCCAGCTCGGCGTCTCGCAATCGGCCCTGAGCCACACGGTGCGTAACCTGGAAGCGCGCCTCGGCATTCGCCTGCTGACCCGCACCACGCGCAGCGTGGCGCCGACCGAGGCCGGCCTGCGGCTGATGCAGACGGTGGCGCCGCACGTGGACGGCATCGAGGCCGAGCTGGCGGCGCTGGGAGAATTCCGCGACAAGCCGGCCGGCACCATCCGCATCACGACCGCCGAACACGCGGCCAACTGCGTGCTGTGGCCGAAACTCAAACCCTTCCTCGCCACCTATCCCGACATCAAGGTCGAGCTGACGATCGACTACGGCCTGAGCGACATCGTGGCCGAACGCTACGACCTGGGCGTGCGCCTGGGCGACCAGGTGGCCAAGGACATGATAGCGGTGCGCATCAGTGACGACCTGCGCATGCTGGTGGTCGGCGCCCCGGCTTATTTCGCCGGGCACCCGGCACCGGCCACGCCGCACGAGCTGGTGCGCCACAACTGCATCAACCTGCGCCTGCCGACGCATGGCGGCCTGTATGCCTGGGAATTCGACAAGGATGGCGAAGCGCTGAACGTGCGCGTCGACGGCCAGCTGACCTTCAACAGCACCACGCCGCGCCTGCGCGCCGCGCTCGACGGCATGGGCGTGGCGCTGCTGCCGGCCGACATGGTGCAGGAACACATCGATGCCGGCCGCCTGACCCAGGTGCTGGCCGACTGGTCGCCGACCTTTCCCGGCTATCACGTGTACTACCCGAGCCGGCGCCACGCCTCGCCGGCGTTTTCACTGCTGGTCGATGCGCTGCGCTGGCCGGCGAAATAATCAGCGCCGGGTGGCCAGCCAGCACAGGATCGAACCGGCGCACACCAGCGCCGCGCCCTGCCAGAAAGCGAGCGACAGCGGCGTGTCCAGCACCAGCGCCGCCAGGCCGGCCGACAGCACCGGGATGAAGTAGGAGGCACCGGCCAGGATCGTCATATTGCCGTGCAGGATGCCGACGTTCCAGGCCGCGTAGCCGAAGCCCATCGCCGCCGCCGCCAGCGCCAGATAGATGAGGGCCTGCGCGCTGAAGCGCATGGCCTCGCCGCCGACGACCAGGTACTTGATCCACAGCGCCAGCGCGGTCAGCATGAAGAACAGCGTCACGCCGTTCTTGCCTTCGGCATACTTGGCGGTAATGGTGCAGTAGCTGGCCCAGATCAGGGTGCCGGCAAACGCCAGTCCATAGCTGAGCGGATTGTCCTGCACATTGGCCGCCATCGCCGCCAGCTCCAGACCGGCGTCGCCGCCCAGCACCCAGCAGATGCCGCCGATGGCCAGCACCAGGCCGGGCACGATGGTCCAGCGCGCCCGCTGGCCATTGAACAGGATCGCGAACACCATCGTCATCGCCGGCCACAGGTAGTTGACCATGCCGACCTCGATCGCCTGGCGGTTGGTGTGGGCATAGCCGATCGACAGCGCCAGGCACATCTCGTAGGCGACGAACAGCACGCTGCCCCAGACCAGATAGCGGCGCGGCATGGCGCGCACGCGGGTCGGACCGACGGTTGCCAGTAGAAGCAGCGACGCCACGGTATAGATCAGGGCGGCGCCGCCGGTCGCGCCGAGGCTGGCACTGACGCCGCGGATCAGGCCGACGATTGAACTCCAGAACAGGATGGCCAGCAGGCCAACCAGGGTGGCTTTGCCGGTACTTATGCCGGAATTCATGCCGTGGTCAGCCGCAGCGTCGCACGCAGGCCTGGATGATTGTCTTCGAGCACCAGCGCGCCGCCGTGCAGGCGCGCTACTGCCGACACCACGCTCAGGCCGAGGCCCACGCCCGGCGTGCCGCGGCTGACATCGACCCGGTAGAAGCGCTCGATCACGCGGGTGCGCTCGTGCGCCGGGATGCCGGGGCCGTTGTCGGCCACCACGATCTCGACCGTCTGGGCATCGACGCGGCGCGCCCGGATCGCGATCGCGCCGCGCACGGGCGCGTACTTCAGCGCGTTGTCGACCATATTGCCGAGCGCCTGGGCCAGCAGTACCGGATCGCCCACGGTCGGCAGGCTGGCGGGACCGTCGAAACCGATTGAGATTTCCTTCAGCTCGGCCACCGGCGCATAGAACTCGGTGACCTCGGCGCTGAGCGCCGCCAGGTCGACCGCGACAAAGCCGCCGCGGCGGCTGCCGCTGTCGATTTCGCTTAGTCTCAGCAGGGCGTTGAAGATGCCCATCACGCGGTCGACATCGTCGATGGCGGCGTCGATCTCGGCGAAGGTTTCCTCGCTCGACGGCCGTCCCACCGACAGTTCTTCCAGCCGTGCGCGCAGTTCGGACAGCGGCGTGCGCAGGTCGTGCGCGATCGCGTTCGAGACGTCCTGCACCCCGGTCACCAGGTGCTCGATCTGGTCCAGCATGCGGTTCACGGTGCGGGTCAGCTGCTGCAGTTCGTCGCCGTCGTGCGGCTCGAGCAGGCGGTGCGACAGCTTGCCTTCGATGATCGAAGCGCTGGTCTGGCTGATCGACTGCACCCGCGCCAGCAGCGCGCGTCTTATCAAGACACCGCCCAGCGCCGCACTGAGCAGCACCGCCAGGGCGCAGCCGAGCAGGCCGTAAGCGAACAGCCGTTCCAGCTTCTGGAACCGGTCGAGGTTGCTGGCCACCAGCAGCAGGTAGCCGTCTTCCAGCGTGGTGCGCACCAGCTCGACGTTGCGCTCGACGCCGTCGACCCGGATCGTCACCTGGCACAGGCCGTCGCGGCCGGGGACGCCTTCGGGCCATTCGGGCAGGTTGCCGGCCAGACGGGTGCCGTCCGGCGCCATGAACAGCATGATCTTGCGCACGCCGTCGTTGACGCCGTGCACCTGGCTGTCGATGGCGGCGGCCAGTGCCGGCGGGCCCTGGCGCGCGAACAGGTTGGACAGGTGGTGCGCGTCCGCACGGATCAGCTCGGTGCGCACCTGCTGGATATTGGTATGCCACACGTACCACAGCGGCGCCGCGAACATGCCCAGCGCCAGCAGGGTGACGATGGCGTAGCCGATGGCGATGGTGCGCGCCGAAAAGCCGGGCAGGCGCAGCAGGCGCGACACGAGTGGCTTCTGTGCGGAATGCGGAGTGGAAGCGGAAGCTCCCACGCCGGTCTCGAAACCCGGACTCATGGCTGGTCGGTCAGCATGTAGCCGGCGTTGCGCACGGTGCGCAACAGCGTCGTGCCGAAGCCGGCGTCGATCTTCTGGCGCAGCTTGCTGATGTGGACGTCGATGACATTCGTTTGCGGGTCGAAATGATAGTCCCAAACATTTTCCAGCAGCATGGTACGCGTCACGACCTGGTTGGCGTGACGCAGCAGATACACCAGCAGCTTGAATTCGCGCGGCTGAAGTGCCACCGGCTTGCCGGCGCGGGTGACGCGGTGCGCCAGCATGTCGACAGTTAAATCGCCGAGCGTCATGACGGTTTCCACCGCCTGCGCCTGCGAACGGCGCAGCAAGGCGTCCAGCCGCGCCAGCAGCTCGCCGAAGGCGAACGGCTTCGTCAGATAGTCGTCGCCGCCGGCGCGCAGACCGCGGATGCGGTCGTCCACGCCGTCGAGTGCCGACAGGATCAGGATCGGCACCCGGTTGCCCTGCCGGCGCAGGGCTTCGATGATCGCCAGGCCGTCGATGCCGCCGGGCAGCATGCGGTCCATCACGATCGCGTCGTACGGCTCGCTGACGGCGTGCACCATGCCGTCGCGGCCGTTGTCGGCGTGATGCACCGTGTGGCCGGCTTCGCTCAAGCCCTTGGTGACGAAGCGCGCCACGCGCTCGTTGTCTTCGACCAGTAACAGTTTCACGGGATCCTCAATGCAGTGCCGGCTGTTTTTCCTGCGCCGGCGCCGCGTCTTCCTCGTCGTGCGCCACCGGCGGCTTGCTGCGGCCGGCGATGATCACATAGAACAGCGGAATCATGAAGGTGGCGAGGAAGGTTGCCGTCATCATGCCGCCGATCACGCCGATGCCGAGTGCGTTCTGGCTGCCGGAGCCGGCGCCGCTGGAGATCGCCAGCGGCGTCACGCCCAGCACGAAGGCCATCGAGGTCATGATGATCGGACGCAGTCGCACCTTGGACGCTTCCAGCGCCGCTTCCACCACGCCCATGCCTTCCATCTGCAGCTCGCGCGCGAATTCGACGATCAGGATCGCGTTCTTGGCCGACAGGCCGATGGTGGTCAACAGGCCGACCTGGAAGAACACGTCGTTTTCCATGCCGAAGGCGGTGGCCGCGCCCAGCGCGCCCAACAGGCCGATCGGCACCACCATGATCACCGAGATCGGGATCGCCCAGCTTTCGTACAGCGCCGCCAGGCACAGGAACACCACCAGGATCGACAGCGCGTACAGCAGCGGCGCCTGGGCCCCGGCCTGGGATTCCTGCAGCGAGATGCCGCTCCACTCGTAGCCGATGCCTTGCGGCAGCTCGCCGACCAGGCGTTCCATGATCGCCATCGCTTCGCCGGTACTGTAGCCCGGGGCCGGCTGGCCCTGGATCTCGGCCGACTCGATGCCGTTGTAGCGCGACATCGCCGGCGAACCCCACGACCAGCGCGCGGTGGCGAAGCTCGAGAACGGCACCATGGTGCCATCGTTGTTGCGGGCGTACAGGTGGCGGATGTCTTCCGGGTTCATCCTGAACTGGGCGTCGCCCTGCACATATACACGCTTGATGCGGTTGTCGGTGTCGAGGAAGTTGTTGATATAGCGCGAGCCCCAGACCGTCGAGAAGGTCTGGTCGACCTCGGTCAGGTCGACGCCCAGCGCGGCCGCCTTTTCGCGATCGATGTCGACCTTGTAGGTAGCGTTGTCGGACTGGCCCGAGAAACGCACGCGCTGCAGCTTGGGCTCCTTGCGGGCCAGCTCCAGCAACTGGTCGCGCGCCTGGGCCAGGGCCTCGTGGCCGAGGCCGCCGCGGTCCTGCAGCTGCAGGTTGAAGCCGGTGGCCGAACCCAGGCCGCGGATCGCGGGCGGCTCGACCGTGTTGATCACGGCGCCCTGGTAGTCGGCGTAGCGCGTGGTGATGCGCTGAGCGAGGGCGGACACGCTCAGCTTGTCGTCCTTGCGCTCATCCCACGGACGCAGGCGCACGAACAGGCGGCCCTGGTTCTGGCCGCGCTGCGGCTGCGAGGCGCCGTTGGTCATGAAGGTGGCTTCGACCATCGCTTTTTCGTCGTTCAGCAGGTACTGGCTAATTTCCTCCAGCACCTTGCCGGTGGTTTCCTGGGTGCTGCCAGGCGCGGTCTGGACCTGGACGAACATATAGCCCTGGTCTTCCTTGGGCAGGAAGCCGGTCGGCAGGCGCAGGAACAGGGCCGCGACGATACCGATCGTCACCACGTACACCACCATCCACAGGCCGCGCCGGCCCAGGATGCGCTGCACGCCGCCGAGGTAGCGGTCGCGGGTGCGGTCGAAGGCACCGTTGAACCAGCCGAAGAAACCTTTCTTTTCGTGGTGGTTCGGGTCGACCGGTTTCAGCATCGTGGCGCACAGCGCCGGGGTCAGGGTCAGGGCGATGAAGGCCGACAGCAGCATCGAGGCCACCACCGTGAGCGAGAATTCGCGGTAGATGGCGCCCACGGTGCCGCTGGAAAACGCCACCGGCACAAACACCGCCGACAGCACCAGCGCCACGCCGACCAAGGCGCTGGTGATCTGGCTCATAGCCTTGATCGTCGCTTCCTTCGGCGGCAAACCGTCTTCGTGCATGACGCGCTCGACGTTCTCGACCACCACGATGGCATCGTCGACCAGCAGGCCAATCGACAGCACCAGGCCGAACATCGACAGCGTGTTCACCGTAAATCCGAGCGCGGCCATGATGCCGAAGGTGCCGAGCAGCACCACCGGCACCGTGATCGATGGAATCAAGGTGGCGCGGAAATTCTGCAGGAACAGGTACATCACCAGGAACACCAGCACGATGCCCTCGATCAGCGTGTGCACCACGCCGCTGATCGATTCCTCGATGAAGGGCGTGACGTCGTTCGGGTACACGGTGCGCAGGCCGGGCGGGAAGAACTCGGCCAGCTCGTCGAGGCGCGCGCGCACGCGCTCGGCGGTTTCCAGGGCGTTGGCGTTCGGCCCCAGCTGGATGCCCAGGCCCGAGGCCGACTTGCCGTTGATGCGCACGTCGACGTTGTAGTTCTCGGGGCCGAGCGCGACCCGCGCCACGTCGCGGATGCGTACGCTGGAGCCGTCCGGCTGGACTTTCAGCAGGATGCGGCCGAATTCCTCGGGCGTGCGCAGCAGCGTGGCCTGGTTGATGGTGGCACTCAGGGTCTGGCCTTGCACCGCCGGCAGGCCGCCCAGCTGGCCGCCCGAGATCTGCACGTTCTGGGCCCGGATCGCTTCGGTGACGTCGAGCGGGGTGAGGGCGAAGCTGGTCAGCTTGACCGGGTCGAGCCAGATGCGCATTGCGTACTGGGTGCCGAACAGGTTCATGCTGCCCACGCCGGGAATGCGGCTGAGCGGATCCTGGATGTTCGAGGCCACGTAGTTGGCGATGTCGAACTTGGTCATGCTGTTGTCGTCCGACAAGAAGGCGGCCACCATCAGGAAGTCCGAGGTCGACTTGGTCACCTGCAGGCCCGACTGCTGCACTTCGCTCGGCAGGCGAGGCACCGCCGTCTGCAGCTTGTTCTGCACTTGCACCTGCGCAATGTCAGGATCGGTGCCGGCGGCAAAGGTCAGGGTGGTGGTCGAGCGGCCGGTATCGTCGCTGGTCGACTGCATGTACAGCAGGTTGTCGATCGCCGTCATCTGCTGCTCGATCACCTGGATCACGGTGTTCTGCATGGTCTCGGCCGAGGCGCCCGGGAAGGTGGCCTGGATCTGGACCGACGGTGGCGTGACCGGCGGATACTGTTCGATCGGCATCTTCCACAAGGCGATGCCGCCGATCAGCATGATGAGGAGCGAGATCACGATCGCGAAGATCGGACGCTGGATGAAAAACTTTGGCATCGCGGCTTATCCCTGTTGCTTGGGTAGAGCAGCAGCAGCGGTGGCGGCCGGCGCAGCAGGTGACGCTGGAGCAGCGTTCTCCGGCGCAGCTGCCGCACGTACCTTGACCACTGTGCCGGCCCGGAGTTTCTGGGCGCCGCTGACGATCAGGCGCTCGCCTTCCTTCAGACCTTCGCTCACCAGCCAGTGGCCGTCGACCAGGGCCTCGGTCTGGATGGTGCGCAGCACCGCCTTGTTGTCGGGCCCGACCAGCATCACGGTGGCCCCGCCCTGGGGCGTGCGCGTCACGGCCGGGGCCGGCACGCGCATCACGTCCTGGCGCACGCCCTGGCTGACGCTGGCGCGTACGAACATGCCGGGCAGCAGCAAATTGTCGGGGTTCGGGATGCGCGCGCGCAGCGTCACCGAGCCGGTGGCCTGGTCGACCGTGACGCCGTTGTATTCCAGCGTGCCGGTGCGGGTATAGGTGCTGCCGTCTTCCAGCCTGAGGGTGACCTTGGCGGCATTGTTGCCGTCCACGCGCAGGCGCCCGGACGCGATTTCGCGGCGCAGGGCCAGGCCCTCGACGCTGGACTGCTGCAGGTCGACGTACATCGGATCGATCTGCTGGATGGTGGTCAACAGGGTGGCCGAGCCGCCCTGGACGTAGGCGCCCTGGGTCACGGCCGACACGCTGCTGCGTCCGGTGATCGGGGCGGTCACGCTGGTGTAGCCGAGGTTGATGCGCGCGCTTTCCACCGCGGCCTTGGCGGCGGCGACTTCGGCCGCGGCCTCGAGCTGGGCCGCCTCGGCGTTTTCGAACTCCTGCTTGCTGACCGCGTTCTCGCGCACCAGCACCCGGTTGCGGTTGAGAAGGGCGGCGTTGCTGCGCAGCGTGGCCTGGGCCCGCTGCAGCTGGGCTTCGGCGCTGGCCAGGACGGTGCGGTAGGGCGCCGGGTCGATCAGGTACAGCTGCTGGCCCTTGCGCACGTCCGCGCCTTCGACGAAACGGCGCTCCTGCACGATGCCGTCGACCCGCGCCCGCACCTCGGCCAGCAGAAACGGCGATGTGCGTCCGGGTAACTCGATGTTCAGCGGCACGTTGGACGGGCGCATGGTCAGCACGCTGACTTCGGGAACGGCCGGGGCGGCGGGTTTCGGATCGGAACCGCAGGCGGTCAGCAGCAGCGCGGCAAGGGCGGCGCCGGCGGCCAGCGAGCGGCGGCGCGGAAGGGTAGTCGAGGGCATGTAGTGGAGTCCGGGTTGCGAGGTTGAGAACGTATTCTTCCCTACCTTGGACTATGCCCGTCGCCAGCTTAAAAGGGGGTGAGAGATTGATTAATTTTCGTTAATGTTGAGCATGAGCTCAGCTGTTCGAGCGGTGTCTGCCCGTTGGTCGGCGGCGTGCGGCACCCTTGCAACATCAAGAATTTATTTATGTTTGTTAATTTAGTTTTGTTAATATTTGAGATTCTGATCATGCTGTAAAGCATTCCGAATATCGTTCGGGATAAATCTCAGGCATGTAGATTGTGCGCTGCAACATTGCTACAACGCGCCATATGGCTGAGCAATAGGTTTCGCTTTTTATCCTAGTATGGATGAGCGATAGCTTTTTCCATAAAGCCGCCTATATGGCTGAGCTATAGTCGATTTCTATGTCGTCATAAGGATGAGCGATAGTATTGTGCATGAATGCACAGTACCTCTGAAGAAGCGGTCGCAAGTGCGACCGCGTCTTTGCAACCCCTTGTTTATCCGACACTTTCTCCCCGCGCAAACGCCAGCAGATCGGCGTTCACGCGCGCCTTGTGGGTCTCGGTCAGCCCATGCGGCGCGCCCTTGTGCTCGATCAGCGTCGCTCCTTTGATCAACCTGGCGGACGCACGGCCGCCGACATCGATCGGCACCACCTGATCGTCGTCGCCGTGAATGATCAGGGTCGGCTTGTCGAATTTTTTCAAGTCTTCACGGAAATTGGTTTCGGAAAATGCTGCGATCGAATCGTAGGTATTCTTGTGGCCGCCCAACATTCCTTGCAGGAACCACGATTGGATCAGGCCCGGTGATGGCGTCGCGCCAGGCCGGTTGAAGCCATAGAACGGACCCGACGGCACATCCAGAAACAGCTGGGCACGGTTGGCTTCCTGCTGGGCGCGCAGGTCGTCGAATACCGCGCGCGGCAGCCCGCCGGGATTTTCCGGCCGCTGCACCATCAGCGGCGGCACCGCGCCGATCAGGGCCAGCCGGGCGATGCGGCCGGTACCGTGGCGGCCGACATAGCGCGCCACCTCGCCGCCGCCGGTCGAAAGCCGATCAGGAACACGTCATCGAGGTCGAGCAGTTCGATCAGCTGAGCCAGGTCGTCGGCGTAATGGTCCATGTCGTTGCCGTCCCACGGCTGGCTCGACCGCATGTGGCCGCGCCGGTCGTGTGCCACCGCGCGCATGCCGTTGTTAGCCATGTGAAACATCTGCGACTCCCAGCTGTCGGCACCCAACGGCCAGCCGTGGCAGAACACCACCGGCCGGCCGCGGCCCCAATCCTTGAAGTAAATTTCCACGCCGTCGCGGGTAGTGAAGGTGCCGGCGTTGCGGCGCATGTTTCCGGCTGCCTGGGCGGCGATTCCGGAACCGATATCGTTGGCCATCATGCTTCCTTTTGTTGAACACGGGCCGTGGCGCAGCGGCCGGACGGGCGCGAGCCTGCGCCGGTCACCAGCGCTCACGCAGCCCGGCAACGGTTCCGGGCATGGTCGATTGTTCATCAACGAAGCGCATGCAGTGCCGGTACGGTCAATGGTGTGTCGATCGGATAGGGAGCCAGCGGCAAGCAGTGACATGTCCTGGTTACGTGTTTTTGCGTAACTGTGGTAAACAGACGACGTGCGAAGTTCTCGTACGGAAACTATTCACGTAGAATTGAGCCATCACACATTTCTGCAAATCTAGTTTCCACGTATGCAGACCGTCAGAACATTGCCCCATCGCCTGCTTCCGCGCGGCCTGGCCGGCTACATGGCGCTCGCTACTTCGGCCCTGTGCGCCATCCTCACCATCGTGCTGGTCGTGCTGGTGCAGAACCAGGCGCGCGAGCACGTGGCCCAGAGTATCGGTTTCGGCCTGGGCGAGCTGGCCCAGCAGGCAGCCGACAAACTCGACCGCGGCATGTACGAGCGCTACCGCGAGGTCAACCTGCTGGCGCGCCGCTTCGCCGACCTCGGCCCGGAAGCCACGTTCGAATCCAGGCGCCGCATGCTGGACGACGCCCACCGCAGCTACGGCTACTACAGCTGGCTTGGCGTAGCCGGCCTGGACGGCAAGGTGCAGGTGTCGGCGCGCGGCCTGCTACAGGGCGCCGACGTGTCGGCCCGGCCCTGGTTCGTCAACGCGCTGAAGGGCAACCACATCGGCGACGTGCACGAGGCCGCGCTGCTGGCCAAGCTGCTGCCGGCGCCCACCGGCGAGCCGCTGCGCTTCGTCGACGTCGCCTTCCCGATCGAAGGCGCTGACGGCAAGCCGCGCGGCGTGCTGGGAACCCATCTGTCCTGGCAATGGGCACGCGACGTCGAACGCTCGGTGATCCAGCCGCTGCAGGCAGGCCGCGCGGTGGACGCCCTGATCGTCGACGCGCGCGGCATGGTGCTGCTGGGCCCGAAGGGGCTTCAGGGCGAGACCATCGACACCCTCAGCCTGCGCCAGGCGCGTGGCGGCCGTGGCATCGGGTATGTCGTCGAAAAATGGGGCCATGGCAAAGATGCAAAGGAATACCTGGTCGGCTACAGCCAGACCGCGGGCTACTCGGATTATCCGGGCCTGGGCTGGACCGTGCTCCTGCGCCAGGAAGCCGACAATGCCTATGAGCCGGTGCACCGCCTCGGCCAGTACGCGCTCTGGACCGGTGTCGCCCTAGCGGTACTGTTCTCTATCGCCGGCGCCCTGGTGGCGAATTGGATCACGCATCCGATCAAGAGTTTGCAGGAATATGCCGACCAAATCCGCGGCGGCCAGGTCGCGCCGCTGGTGCCGGACGACCGTGCCTATGACGAGGTGCGCAGCCTGGCCAGTGCCCTCAACATGCTGCTCGGCGAAATGCTGGGCCGCAGCCGCGAGCTGGAAGAGCTCAACCGCACGCTCGAGCAGCGCGTACATGAGCGCACCCACGAGCTGGCCACGGCGCTGGCCACGGTGCAGCAGAACGCCCAGCACATCAATACCATCATCGAGACCGCCCACGACGCCTTCATCGGCATGGACCTGGACGGCATCATCACCGATTGGAACACCCAGGCCGAGCGCATGTTCGGCTGGCGCCGCCATGAAGCGATCGGGCGCCCGCTGGCCGAGCTGGTGTTGCCGCAGCGCTATCACGACTCGCTGCGGCGCGCGATCCGCGAATTCCGGGCCACCGGCCACACCGGGGCGCTGAACCGGCGTGTCGAGCGCACCGTGGTGAAACGCGACGGCGAGGAGTTCGCGATCGAGATGACGGCCGGCATCGCCGGCATCGGCGAGCGCACCTTCTTCAGCATCTTCCTGCACGATATTTCGCTGCGCAAACGCGTGGACCAGATGAAGAACGAGCTGGTGGCCACCGTCTCGCACGAGCTGCGCACGCCGCTGACCTCGATGCGCGCCTCGCTGGGCCTGCTGCGCAACGGGGCGGCGGGGCCGATCGATGGCGAGATGCAGGAACTGGTCGACATTGCCCACCGTCATTGCGAGCGCCTTGTGCGCCTGGTGGGCGACATGCTGGACGTGGAAAAGATCGAATCGGGCCGGCTGTCGGCCCATCCGCGCCCGCAGGCGCTGTATCCGATCCTGGAGGATGCCGTGTGCGCGATGCGCGGCCAGGCCCAGGACAGCCACGTCGGCCTGCACAGCGGCTGTGCGCCGGGGCTGGAAGCCGAGTTCGCCTGCGTCGACCACGACCGCATCACCCAGGTCTTGATGAACCTGGTGTCGAACGCGGTCAAGTATGCGCCGCCGCACAGCGCGGTCGAAGTCACGCTGGCGCGCCACGGGCAGGGACTGCGCATCAGCGTGGCCGATCGCGGGCCGGGCATTCCGGCGGCTTTCCGCGAGCGCATCTTCCAGCGCTTCGCCCAGGCCGATGCCGGGGCCGACCGCAAGACCAGTTCAGGGCTGGGGCTGGCGATCAGCCGCCAGATCGTGGTCGAGCATGGCGGGGAGTTGTGGTTCGAGGACCGGGCAGGGGGCGGGACGGTGTTTCATGTGGATTTGCCGCCGCAGGTGTGAATCGATGGACGGCATGGGATAGCGGGCCGACCGACATATTCGCTTCTTCTGACCGCTGACCCAAAAACAGTCATTCCCGCGAAGTGAACTGACCCCGTTTAGTCGGACAGCTTTTTTGATCAAGTGGA
>NZ_DAMAGA010000064.1:0-14271 GCF_031995545.1 Massilia sp. | reverse complement strand
GCGGTTCTCCGCTAAATTATTGATTCCATGAGCGCGATACGGCCTGCAAAGCCGTGTAGACGGGTTCGACTCCCGTCCTCGCCTCCAGCTTATCTCATGTCCAGAATCGGACATTGATCAAAATCAGAAAAAATCTATCGCCGGCAGTTTCCGGCGATTTGCTTTTAGTCAGCGATTTTTTGAGCCTCTACGACTCTTACGTGGCTGGTAATCTTGTGGCGATGCACCTCGCGCTGCTCGGCATCCCGCCAGCGCTAGCGATTACGGGCAGACTTTGGGAGGGGTCGCGCGGGCCTACAGGCACTGGCTTTTCCTGATCCATTCGCGCCGCTGCGGGAGCGCTTGATCGAGCCCGGTCCGCACCCTACATCGTCGATGTCATGGGCCGGCGCAGCAGCGGCCTGGCGCCGTTCGACCCGCGCGCGCTGGACGAATACCGGCGTTACATGGCGCTGCCCGGCAGTGCGCATGGCATCTGCCAGGATTACCGCGTCTCGGCCGGCATCGACCTCGCGCATGATCGCGCCGACCGCGCCGCGGGTCGGCGGCTGGCCATGCGATTGCTGGCCTTGTGGGGCGGGCAGGGCGTGGTGGGACGCTGTTTCGATCCTCTGCGCGAATGGCGCCAAGTTGCGCCGACGTGCGCGGTGCTGCGCTGCCTTGCGGCCACTATTCCCGAAGAGGCGCCGGACGCCTTGCTGGACTGGGCGTGGCCGTTTTTCGGGGGGCGAACCGGGCGCGCCATGACCCGCCGCCGGCCGCTGCTGCCGGCGCACCCGGGAAGGCGTCGTCACGCATGCGAGTCAGGGGCGCCACGTCCATCATTCATCCTTGTGGCGCGCATCGTAGGCGGCCCTGGCCGCCTCCATCTCGACGGTGTTCGCCTGCGCCCACTTGTACAGGACGGTTAATGGTCCAATCAGGGTGCGCCCGAGCTTGGTGAGTTCGTACTCGACCCTTGGCGGAATTGTCGGATAGACGGTTCTTGTGACTAGCCCGTCCTTCTCCAGATTGCGCAGGGTCAGCGTCAGCATGCGTTGCGACACGCCCTCGATGTGGCGTGCCATGGCATTGAAGCGCATCGGCCCTTTCGACAGCGCGCCGATGACCATGATGGCCCACTTGTTGGCGATCCGGTCCAGCACCGCGGTCAGAGGCGCGCTTCCCGGGCACTCCGGCGAAGATGGGGTAACAGCAGTGTTCGTGACTGACAAAATTGTGCCTTCTTGCGTTGGTTTCTTTAGTGCTCTATTGTAAGCCACTTACAAAAAGGAACTGCTGGCGTCGCACCGCTATTCGGCGCCGTACCGCCGGCATGATCATGAAAGGTGACCAATGTCTCACGCAAGCAGCAATATCATCCTCGTGACGGGTGCAACGGGAACGCAGGGCGGCGCCGTGGTCCGCTCCCTGCTCGGCGCCGGACGCGCCGTGCGAGCGATGACCCGCAACCCCGATTCGGACAAGGCGCGCGCGCTGGCGGCGGCAGGTGTCGAGGTCGTACGGGGAGACTTCGATGACATGGCCAGCCTCGACGCCGCGCTGGCCGGCGCCAGCGGCGTATTCTCGGTGCAGACGCCAACCCACCCGGGCGACCTCGATACCGAAACCCGGGCCGGGAAAGCCCTGGTCGACGCCGCGTTCCGCACCGGCGTCGACATGTTCGTCCACACCTCGGTGGCGCGCGCGGGCGACCATGAACAGTTTGCCGGTTGGCGTGAAGGGCGCTGGGAGCGCTCGTACTGGCTGGCAAAGGCGGCGGTGAACGAAGCGGTCAGGCAGCGTGGCTTCGAGCGCTACGTCATCCTCAAGCCGGCCATGATGATGGAGAACCTGGTGGCGCCGGTGGCGCAGTTCATGTTTGCCTCGCTCGGCAAGACCGGTCGCTTCGAAACCGCTATCGCCTCCGGCACGCGCACCGACTGGATCGCCGCACGGGACATCGGCGCCTTCGCCGCGGCCGCGTTTGGCGACCCGGATCGGTTCCACGGCAAGGAAATCGATCTTGCTGCCCAGTCGTTGACCATGGACGAAGTCGCAGCCAGTATCGCACGCGGGACCGGCCGCCGGGTCAGCGCCGTGTCACTCTCCGAAGAGGAAGCCCTGGCCAGGAGTAACCACGCCGGGGTCGTTTCCAACCAGGCCTGGCGCAACGTCGAAGGTTACCGGGTGGACCTCGATGCGGTGCGCGCCTGGGGCATCCCTCTGACCTCGCTCGACGAATTCGTAGCTCTGTACCGGGACCGGTTCGTGATCGGCGGGGCCGACTGAGCCGGCCGGCGTTCAGCCGCCGGTCGCCGGGCCTAGTGGCGCGGGAGTCATGGTCTCCAAGCGGCGGGCCAGCGCGCCGAGTGCGAACGGCTCGACCACCAGCCCAGTGGCAGCGCCCAGCTTGGCAAATAGTGAGATGTATTCAATTGAAAATTGACTGCTAGTGCCCGTGTTGAACGGCTACACAGCAGCAGTACGCTTGGGTGGCTGAATTAGCGCTTCAGCGGGTATGCCAAGTCCTTTATGCAGTCTCCAGATCATCGGAAGTGTCAAAGGGCGAATCCGATTAAGCACCTCGTAAACCCGGTTGGAGCGGCCGATCATCGGTTCGAGATCCTTGACAGTGAGACCTTTCTGGTCCATCTGGAATTTGATGGCTTCGACCGGGTCTGCGACTTCCATGGGAAAGTGCTTTGACTCGTAGGCTTCGACCAGGGTTGCAAGCACGTCCAGCCTGTCACCTTCCGGCGTGCCAAACTCGGCAGTCATGAGCAACTCGACTTCACGAAGCGCTGCGTGATAGTCAGCGTCGGTACGGATGGGCTTAATGTCCATAATGTCCCTCAATAGTCTGTGCATCGATGGCGTCGTACTGTTTATGCGTGCCGACGAACTTCACGAAAACGATCCCGTACGGGTAGTTGATGGATGTAACCAGCCGGTACTTGTTGCCGGCGATATTGAAGACAACGCGTCCGTCCTTCAGAATGCTTGCCGTGCCAAAGTCGGCCTTGACGTCCGCCGGCGTCTGCCACTTGGCCTTGAGGACGTGGCCATGCCAGGTAAGGAGTGCCTCTTTGGCGTCGGCATGTTCAGGTCGCTCGTAGAAGGCCCGGAGCGTGGGCAGGGACAGAACTCGCATGCGCCGATTTTAGTCCCAAATTGGGACTAGGGCAAGCACCTAGTCCGCTTACGGTAGCAGTGCAAGGCTCAGCGCTCATTTAGCTCATCTAGTCGGAGCCCGCCGGGCTTGAGTACCATCATCACTGGGCCCGCTTGATGAAGTAGTATTTCTAAAGAGAGTCCATAGCTGCAGCTTGCGAAATAGTCTCTGCTGGAGCTCAGAATGTCATCTGTGCGAACTCAAGCGGTGAAAAGTGCGGTTCTCGACTAAATCTTTGATTTTATTAGTGCGAATACGGCCTGCAAAGCCGTGTAGACGGGTTCGACTCCCGTCCTCGCCTCCAGCATATCTTATGTCCGGGATCGGGCATTGATCAAAATCAGAACAAGTCTGTCGCCGGCATTTGCCGGCGATTTGCTTTGATAGTTCGTAATTTTTTCACTAATTTACGACACATCAGTGTCCAGTGAACTGGTAGCGATCAACCTCCATACTCCACATCTGGCATGTCCTGGAAATAGGGAGTCACGGTAACATCGCATCACTTAGTTCCCCCACACCCCGGCCAGCTGGACGAGCAGAATCTTCAACACTGTCATCGACGGGAAAATCATGGCGTAGCCCATATCGGGACGATCGGTCGGTGCAATCCTGTTGGCGAATCCGAGAATCGCCGGATTGCCGGTCACGCCAGCCACGATGCCTGCAACGCTGTCGAAGGGCAGGCGGAACACCCCTAGCGCGATCGTCATCGTCACCACCACCAGCGTCGCCACGATGGCGCTGCCGAGCAGCAGATACAGCAAGCCGTCCTGCGCAATCGTCGCCGCGAACGTGGCGCCCGAGGACAGGCCGACGACCGCAAGAAAGAGGGTAAGGCCGAAATTGCGCAGTACGAGGTTGGCCGAGATCGGCATCGCCCAATAAAGCGGCCCGGTACGGCGGCGCCAGCCCAGCAACAGCGCCATCAGCAGTAGTCCCGCAAACCCGAGCGAAAACTGCCCCAGCAGCGGTAGCGGCCAGTGAATGGCCCCGAAGCCGAGTCCCAGTGTGACGCCGACGCCAATGCCGATATAGCTGACCTCGCCGGTGCTGCGAACCGAGTCGCCGAACAGCTGGCGCAGGGCGGGAAAGCTGGCGCGTGGCGCCAGAACCCCGATGCGGTCGCCAGCTTCCAGCATGCGCTGCGCAGTGATCGGCAGGTCGGCGTCGCTGCGACGCAGGTGGAGGATGCGGGCATTGAGTTCGGAAGGAAGCGCCAAGGAGGCGATGCTCCTGCCGATGAGCGCCGGGTTCGAGATGAAAAAGCGCTCGTAGTCGAGGTCACTGCGATCGCGCAACATCCTGCCCGGATGGGCGCGCCCAAAGCGGGTGGCCGCGTCGTGCAGGAGCTCCGGGTCGATTCCGGTTAGCAGCAGCACGTCGCCAGGCTCGATACGCATCGCATCGTCCGCGACAAGGTTGCGATGTCCACGGCGGATGGCGGCGATCGAAATTCCCGCAGGCAGCCGGCTGCCCGCCTCGCCCAGGGTTGTATTGAGCACGCTGAATTCGTCGACGTCGATTTCCGCAATTTGCAATGCTGCAGCGCTAGCTTGTGCGATGGCCGGTTTGCGTATCGCATTGTACAGTCCAAGGATCAAAATTGGCACGGCAACCCCGAGCGGGTAGGCCACCGAATACCCGGTGGCGGGCGCGTTGCCGAAATCGGTCAATGCGGCCTGCAGCGCCGCGGTGCTGGTCCCGGCGCCGGCAAAGGCGCCCAGGGCCTCGCCCAGGCCCAGCGCGCAAGACCATTTCGCTATCAGCAACGTTAACGCCAATGCGCATCCAACCGCCACCGCAGAGGCAAGGTTCGACTTGGCGCCTTCTGCGCTGGTGAGGCCGCGCCAGAATTGGGCGCCGTAGGCAATACCCACGCCATACAAGAACAGCAGCAAGCCGAGGTTGCCGAGCAGGGGCGGCAAGGATAGCTTGGGGACGGCTGCACCAATGGCCAGGCCGACGAACAGCACGGCGCCGGCGCCTAGTGAAATCCCCTTGACCGTCACTGCGCCGAGCAGATAGCCAGCCGCGATCACCAGGAACAAGGCAAACAAGGGTTGTCCGGTAAAAAACAGGGCGAGGTCCGGAAGCATGGCGGACTTTCTCGAAAAGAGTTGAAACCATTCTAGCTGCAGCAGGTATTCTTGGGTCAGCCAATCCGACCGTCACTGGGAGCTCGAATGAAAACAGCGGTATTTAGCGCACGGCGCTACGACAAGACCATGTTGGCCAGGGCAAATACGCACGCCGGACACGAACTGCGCTTCATTGAAGACCGTCTGACTCCCGCTACCGCAGTGCTGGCGACCGGTTGCGAAGCAGTCTGCGTCTTTGTGAACGACAATGTCGATGCAGAAGTGCTGAACCTGCTGGCCCGGCAGGGCACCCGGCTGGTTGCAACGAGGTCGACCGGTTACAACCACATCGATGCCGCTGCCGCCGCGCGCCTTGGCATCGACGTCGTGCGGGTGACGGATTATTCGCCCCATTCGGTCGCCGAATTCGCCGTCGGTCTGCTGCTGGCAGTGAACCGTAAAATCGCGCGCGCCAGCGTGCGCACACGCGACGGTAATTTCGATCTTGACGGGCTGATGGGATTCGATCTGCACGGCAAGACGGTCGGGGTGATCGGCACCGGCAAGATCGGCATGATCTTCGCGCGCATCATGCTCGGTTTTGGCTGTACAGTTGTCGGACACGACGTGTATCCGAATCCCGGCTTCGAGGCGCTTGGGGCGCGTTATGTGGATAGCGATGCGCTGCTCGACTGCAGCGACGTCGTGTCGCTGCATTGCCCTTTGAACGAAGACACCCATCATATTGTCGACGCCGCCTCGCTGGCGCGGGCCAAGCGGGGCAGCATCCTGGTTAACACCAGTCGCGGCGGCCTGATCGACACCGAGGCCGCCATTGCGGCGTTGAAGACCGGCCAGCTGGGCGGCCTGGCGATCGACGTCTACGAGCAGGAGGCCAGCCTGTTCTTCCAGGATTTGTCCTCTACCATCATCACGGATGACGTGATCCAGCGTCTGGTGTCTTTTCCGAACGTGATCGTTACCGGCCACCAAGCCTTCTTCACAGTGGAGGCTGTCGGCCAGATCATGCAGACAACGCTCGAGAGCATCAGCGCGCTCGAGCGCGGCGAAGCGCTGACGAACCGCATCCCGGCGCCCGAAACTTGACGCGCGCTGCCGCAGCACATGGGCGTTTGTGCCGGCAGATGGCGCGTCAACCCCAGCACCGGTGTTGATGCGGCGCCCAGTGCGTACGGAAGTGACTCAATTCGGCGGCAGTGAGCGGGGCCGAGATCAGGAAGCCTTGCAGCTCGTCGCAAGCGCGTTCGACCAGGTAGTCGCGCTGGCGGGCTGTCTCGACGCCTTCGGCGACCACACGCAGGCCAAGCGAATGCGCCAGGGCCACGATGGCGCTGACGACTTTTGCAGAAACGGCATCGTCGGGCAGCCCGGCGATAAAACTCCGGTCGAGCTTGAGCACGTCGAGCGGTAGCGACGTCAGGTATCCCATGGAGGCGAAACCAGTACCGAAGTCATCCAGCGAAATCGACACGCCCATCGCGCGCAGCGCGCACAGCACTTGCAAGCCGGCTCCCTTGCTGTCGAAAAGATCATGCTCGGTCAGCTCCACCGACAAGCTCTCCGGTTCCAGGCCGTATTCGCGCAATGTTGCTTCGACGATTTGGACGATGCCGGCGGTGGACAGCTCGCGCGCGCAGAGGTTGACGGCGACGCGCATGGGAGCGTGCCCCTGCGACAACCATTGGCGCGCATCGCGACAGGCTTGCCCGATGATCCAATGGCTCACCTCGGGCATCGTACCGCTATGGCGCAACAAATCCAGTACCTCTACGATCGGCAAGTCCTTCAACGCCGCGTGATCGCAGCGCAGCAGCGCTTCCGCACGATGGATGCTGCCGTCGCCGGTGGACACGATCGGCTGGTACTCGAGGTGGAACTGACGTCGTTGCACTGCTTCGTGCAATGCCGCGATATGCTCGCGGTGACGTTTCGCCATGTCGTCCAGGGTTTGGGTGAAGTAGCGGTAATTGTCACGGCCATCGCTTTTGACGCGATACAGTGCGAGGTCGGCCTTGCGCAGCAGTTCGGCAGCCGACTGGCCGTCGCATGGTGCCGTTGCGATGCCGATACTGACCGATACGGACACCTCATGATGGGCAAGACGGATCGGCTCCCGGAACGAGGCCACCAGCTTGTGCGCCAGATAGCTCCCGTCAAGCAAGGAATGCGCCCCTGTTTGCAGGACCGCGAATTCGTCTCCGCCCAGGCGCCCGACATAGTCCGAATCGCGGGTCACGCTCCTGAGCCGGGCTGCGACTGCACCCAGCACCTCGTCGCCGGCTGCATGGCCGAGGGTGTCGTTGATCTGCTTGAACAGGTCGAGGTCGATCAGGTGCAGGATCGCGAAACTGTTTGCGCGTCCATTTGCTACCACACACTGGTCGAGCTTTTCGTAGAACACCCGGCGGTTCAGCAATCCGGTCAGTTGATCGGTGCCTGCGTGAGCGCGTATGGCTTCCTCGTTCAGGTAACGCTCATGTACATCTTGCGCAATGCGCATGAAGCCGATGTGCAGTCCGGCGCCATCGAAAAGCGCTGTCAATTCGGTTTCGACCCAACTGTCGCCGCTTCTGCTTACATGACGGCACGGGCGCGTTTCCGCCACGCCTTCATGGTTCAGCGCCCGCCGCATTTCGCTCTCTGGAAGGCCTGATTGTCGTTGGCGGTCAGTGAAAATACAGCCGAGACTGGTGCCGACGAATCCATCGTGCAGGCCAAACAAGGTCGCTGCTGCGGTGTTGTAATTTACCAGGCAGCCATCCGGGTCGGTGACGACCACAGCGAACCGCGAGCTTCCCGACAGCATGGCAGTGCACAGCGCCTGATCAAGCATGGCGGCAGTCGAGCGCATGATCCTGTCGCCGGCACCGACCTGGCTTGCCGTACCTGAATGGTCGATGTGCCGCACTTGCCGGCATGCCCGCTGGGTTGGTTTTCACGATGACTCCTGATGATCAAGCCGGTGTTATTTCTGGCGTGCGCTGGCTCCGGCCTGGTCCGCAGCGACCCGCGTCACCTCGTCCGCCAGTGCCTGAGCCGTACGGGATGTTTCCCGGCCATGCTGCTCGGTGACGCGTGCAAGATCCACCTGCGATCCTGCCGCAATATGGGAGATATGCTGCCGGTAGGTGTACATTTGTTCGGTGGCCGACTTGCCATCCGGCAGAACTGTGCCGGCCACGGCGCTGCCTTGCCCGTTTGCCAGCATGCGCCGTCCAGCGCCGAGGGACTCCTCCAGCATGTCCCGGCCGAGCTTGAAATTCGCCTGGCATACACTTTGAAACGACGACGACAGCGACTGCGACAAATCGTTGAAAAAGGCGAGCTGCGAGTCGAGGTGCGATCGCAGGGCCGGATTGACGGATTGAGTAAATGGAAACATGAGCTACCTTTCAGTTGAGCCGTACGCAGTACGCTCACTGTCAGTACAACTGGCGGGGGATTCCTGGCGTACCAGGGAAGGGGCAGCGACTCGCTGCTCGAATGCAGGATCTCGAAGGGACCGTGCGAACAAGACGACTATGCGCTCTTTTCAGGCCGCACGGGACGAACTGGAAAAAGTATTTACATGCATAAAATCGCGCACGTGTCGCACCACAGGGCGGCGCCCGGTTGGTCCGGCCGGCCTTTTAGCGCGATCGGGGCCGCGGGCAGGCGCGCCGTTCTACGGGTTCCTCAGGATCCAGTCCGTCACGCCAGGCCATACGATGCGCAAGGTCTGGGTCCCCATGAACAAGCCGATATGCCCGCCCGGCACAAGCTTCTGGACGATCTTCGCGGGCGCCGTACCAACCAGCGCCGCCGCGCGAAATAGCTGTTCCGGCGTCGTGACATCGTCCTGCTCGCCGGCCGGCAGGAACAGGGGCGCCTTGATATCGGCGATACGGTCACCCGCATGCGGGCGTCGAGCGCAATCACCCTTTGGGCGTTGGCCAGCAGCGGATTGATGTTGAGTTCCGCGATCTCGGGTGCATCAATGACCAGCTGGGCCACCTGGATCAGGGTGCGGCAGATCGCGTCGCTATCGGCTTTCGGACGATTGCGGTATCCCGACGGCAGCTTCGATATGCGCGTTCGCGAGACCATGTCGCGCGCAAGGACCATGTTCAGGGGCGGCAGGACCGCGTGGTCGGCGCTTACTTCCACCGCCACGCCTTCCTGTCCGAACAGGATGACCGGCCCGAACACCGGATCGGTCGTGACGCCCACGATCAACTCATGCGCCTGCGCACGCCGCACCATGGGCTGGACCGAAAACCCCTGCAGTCGCGCCTCCGGCTGCAGGCGCGACAGGCGCTGGCGCATCGCTTCGACAGCAAGATCGCCAGGCGCCGCAGGCGGCACCTGCATCAGCACATCCTGGGCGCGGCGGTAATGGACTATCTGCAAAGAAGCATGTACCGCGTCTTCCGGAGTATCGAAGGTTGGAATGCCGGCATCGGAGAACATGGCGCGCGTCTGCGTCACGGCGTCGCCGCAGCCAGCACGCCCAGCGTGCCGCCGTTACATACGAGTTCATCGGTCGCCATGACCCCGGGGCCGCCCCCGTTGGTCAGGATCGCCAGGCGTTCGCCGCCGGTCGGCCGCACATGCGCCAGGGTTTGTACCGCGTCGAACAGGTCGTCGGTCGACAGCACCCGCAACATGCCGGCGCGCCTGATCGCCGCGTCATATACGTCGTCGGCGCCCGCCAGGGCGCCGGTATGCGAAGCGGCAGCCTTTGCGCCCTCGGGTGCCGTGCCCAGCATAGCGACGCTCGGGTAGGCGGTGAGGCCGGCCAGCATCGTGTGCTTCGGGTTGACCGGATAGATCGGGCCTTCGAAGCCGCCGTCGATCAGGTTGCGCAGCACGGTTGCACCTACGCTGTGCTCCTTGTCGGAGGCGCCGATACGTTGAGGCGTCCGCCCGGTTGTACTTGCATCGTGATTGCGAATTTCAGAACCGCGTCGCGCTGGTGTGCGAACAGGGCGCAGGCTTGCTCGATCGGGGCCGGCTTCGACCGGTGCGTGACCGGCGGTGCCAGGTCGACCGGGCCCGAAGCCAGCGCGTAGCGGCCGGCGCATCCGCTCCCGCCGCGCCGCTGCCATGGTCACGCTGATTGCCCCTGCCTCGTCCACGCGCGGTCCGCGAACGCCTGAGGCAGCCCGTTTGCCTTGTTTTTACCCGAGGTCGTACCCATTCACATCCGCCGTGGCCGGGTGCTCGCGCGGCGCCGTCGTTCGTCGTCCTCGTTCATCGCGATTCCGATCGTGATCCTGCTCCAGCCATGCATCAGCGCATCGACAAAGGCTGCCCAGGGCGGCAGTTGGCCGGGATGGCGTCGCTTCCAGTCGGCCGCCGGTGCCGGGGCGGGTCCGCCCGTATCGGACGGCGCGGCTGGCGAGACCGGCATGGCGCTGGCGGCATAACGGCTGTTCCAGTGAGTGCGGCGATAGCTGTCGTCATCGATTTCCGGACTGATGCTGTTCCAGCCGGTGTGTACGGCCATTGCCGACGCAGCCCAGTGCGTCCCATCCGGGGACGATTCTTCCCACCGCAGCTTCAGGTCGCCGTTGGCCTCGCTCCATGAACGGTTGCGGTAACGATCGTTCTCATGCATGTCACGGCCGAAGCGGTATGCCGTGTGCGAAGCGTCGGCGCCGTCGGGCAGGTTGGCGGCAGCTCTCCAGGGCAAGGCGCTGCCGGGTGACTTGCCCTGCGATCGGCCTGCGTCTATCACCGGACCCGGGCGCGGTGCTCTGTCCGCCAACGTGGCCGCTGCAGTGCGCAGACCGGGATACTGGCCATGGCCAGGCGGGTCGTGCGGCATCTCCCGGACGCAAACGTGGCGCCGGTAGCGCATCGGCGCGATGTCCGGGTTCGCACAGGCTGCGCCTGGTGTGCTGTCGTTTGCAGGAAGGTCGATCAGGACCGGCACCAGCGCCGCAGCCCGCTGTGCCTGAGCGTCCGACGCCGTCACCAGCGTCAGGACGTGGCTGGCAGGCGGACCAGACCCGCTGGCCTGGCCCGCAGGATGGTCGCTGCAACGAACGACATGCCGCGCAGCGGGCAGATCGCGGCTGCCGGCCCAACAGGCAGACCGGTATCGGCCAGCGCTTCGCGCCGGCCAGCTGCCCGGTATGCTGACCAGCGTCGTATGCGCGCCAGGGTGTCCGGCGCGCAGCAATGCATCCAGTGCCTGCTGGGCCCTGGCATGGTCGTCGAAAACCGCTCGTAAGATGTGTCGCATGATGTCTCCTGCGGTGATTGAGGCAAGCATGCCGACCTTCGGCTGTCGTCTCGCCGCAATTAGCGCGTATGCGCAGCGTCGACGCCCCTGATGCATGCCCATACGGCCCGCAGCGTGCGGGCTGTGACGGCCACCGGTGAGTGCGCTGTTGGCCTGCCGCGAAAGGAAGTTTCCGTGGGCGGGAGCGCATTCTGGTGACCTTGCGAACCCAGTCTACTCCCTTGCGCTGCGGACGCGATAAAAGCATACGCTGTCGCGCGTGGTGCGGCCGGCTCGTCCTGTCGCCGCCACGCGTGACATGGTCCGGACGCATGGCCAGGGCGCCTGCAGGGGCATCGGCACGCAGCCGCGGCGACGGCAATGCTGCATCGTGCTAGCATGGATTCATGGTCACGATGATCGAGGAGCTGTCATGGAACTGATCGAGCCTGACGAGATGCTGCGGTATGCGGACGTGCTGAGAGCATGGTCTTGCGATCCTGCCGATTTCGAACTGCATGAAGTCGACACCACTGATCCGGGTAGTGATGAATTGTATCCCTTCAAGGGTTACGTCGACATCCGTCGCAAGTCGATTGCGCAGCACAGGGGGTATCCGACTGGCGACGCAACGGCATGGGTTGCTGCGTTCGAGCGTGATCTGGCAGCAGGACGATTTGGCCAGGTCCGGTCGCCCTGACCGGGGGCGACGTGCCGGCAGTTGGCGTCACTGCGCAAGACGACAGCATGTTTGCCTAGCGTTGCCGCGGCAATGGATGCAGGGTCCGCTTGAGCAGGATACGGCGGTCCCGGACGACGCATGCCAGGGAGTGTGGTTAAAACGATGTCGGTATCACGCTATCACTGCGCAGTTGGTGCATACCGGTATCCCGCCCATGAGGCTATCTGTTCGCTTCACGTTTTCAAGCGCATTGCCCAGGATTGTCCTGGTCCCAGATGTTCCATAGCATGGCAGCAGCGCCTTAATTAACCGGAGCACATCATGAGCAAAAGTCAGGAAGCGAAGAAATCCACGAAAAAAGAACCCGCCAAGACGCCAAAGGAAAAAAAGGCCGACAAGAAGGTCAAGAAAGCCGAGAAGTTGCGCCAGCAATAAGATTCTTTATAGAAAACACGCAGTTCAACATGCAGGCTTGCATGTCGTGCATGGAAAACTGGTACGGTAACGCGCCGGTCGAGAGCGTCCAGGGCAGCCTGCGGAACGAAATGATTCGTCACCAAAGATACGCCGGACCGGCCAATGCAGAATCAGCAATCAGGCAGTACAGCGAGAGCTTATACCATCGCCAGCGGCGCAGTTCGCGCCTTGGCCAGGTATCGCCAGCCTCATTGGCCGAGAATCTCAACAAGGCGAGACCGGCCGCTTGAGACGGACCTGTCCACCATTGACAGTACACCTCGATGGTGGCTGTATCGACGATCTCGGTGCACACGTCGTGGCCGAGTGGGTCTACGGCCAAGGCTGGGACGGCAGCCGTGTCCACGAACGCAGCGTCCATGCCAGGCAAGATTTATGACACCGCCTGTACCGCACACGAGCCTCGTCGAGAAATTGTCCGAGCCGATATAACTTCAGCTGCTCAACGCCACCTGGTCTCCTGCATGAGCAACTGGCGGCAGCTGAAGGTGCATCATTCGGCGCGTGCTTCCCGAAAGGACGCGTGCTATGACGTTCTGCGGGATATGCATCTCCTCCATGAAGGCGCGCGCGTAATCGAAGCCATGTGCGCGGGCGAGGACGATTCCAACGTCCACCAGCATCTGGCAGTGCGTATTCCGACGGACTTCGACGCAGGGTTCCATGGCTAATGCAGCTTGCGCAATACTGCTGTCAGTGCGTCGCCGAGTGATTCAAGCAACAATGGCTTGACGACGAAAGCGTTTACCGAAGCAGATAGGCACTGGGAGAGGGAATCAGCACACACCAGAATGAGCCTGACGTTCGATTGCATGGTCTTTGCTGCCGCAGCGTAGCTCAGTTCAAGACTTGTCGATGACCATGCATTGCCAATGATGACATCGAACGCAATAGCGCTCATCACCCTACGCGCGCGCTCGAGGGCATTGACCCCAAGGACTCGACAGTCCATCGCTTCGAGCATATCGGAAATCGTTTTGCGCATCATGCGGTCTTCTTCAACCAATAGGACGAGGGCTTGCACAGGACGCCTTTCGGCAGGTTAATCACCGATCTTACGCTGCGCCTTGCCTGTACATGGCGATTTCAAGAAATACATCTCAAAAACGCACATTTCATACGCATTACAGCGAGATCTTCTGTTATGACCGCGAGCAGGCCTGTCTCAAACGACGATGAGCGCGTGCAGGCGCATCTCCTTCACGGTGCCGGCTATTGCGCATGGCAGGCCTCCCTGTCCTTGCACGCGTTCTCCACGTCATGGGCAACCACATTGCTGCTCGCCAATTCTGTCCCGGAAGCTGTACGGCGACTGCAACCTGCCAATTGAAGATGGTCGATGGTCGCACTGGCGTTTTCCAGTGCATGCGCGCAGCCGCAGCCATAACCGACTGCGCACCTCGGGCAACTGATTGAACGGTCCGGCGTGAGCCCCGCGGTTTTCTGCGGCTAGCAAGGAAAGCCGGGCATGGCATCGACATCAATGCATGGCGCCGCGCATCCGTTCAGCCAGGTCCGCGCGTCCCCAGCATTGCCTGCATCCGCGCCGCACTCACCGGGTGGCTGAACAGGAATCCCTGGCCTTCGTTGCAATTGTGGTTCTTGAGAAAAGCCAGCTGCGCCTCGTCCTCGACGCCCTCGGCGATGA
>NZ_DAMAGA010000063.1:7190-14640 GCF_031995545.1 Massilia sp. | reverse complement strand
GGTCGGCGGCCTGGCGGGCCTGCTGGCGGCAAGCGGCGCGGCGGCGCTGGGCTGGTTCCCGGCCGGCCCGCAAGACCAGCATGCTGTGCTGGTGCGCGTGGTGCCGCACGCGGCCGAGTACTGGGATTCGAACGACAGCAAGATGGTGCGGGTGTTCGCCATGGCCAAGGCGGCGGTGACCGGTACCCAGCCGGATGTGGATGCCGAGCACGGTACGATCCGCATGTAAGTCCAGTGGAATGGCGAGACCTTGCGGCAAAGCATCGGTCTCGCTTACAGTAGCCGCTCCTCAATTCTGGAGCGACATCATGATCCGACCCCAGCCAACAGGCAGCGCCGCATGACGATGCCGAGCCTGCTGGAACTGGCGGCCAACGCCTTCACCGCCATTGCCATCCTGCTGGCCGGGCGCAATAACGTGCATACCTGGTGGACCGGCATCGTCGGCTGCACGCTGTTCGGCCTGCTGTTCGCCGAGAGCCGGCTGTATGCGGACGTGGTGCTGCAAGCCTTCTTCGTCGCTACCGGCGTGCTCGGCTGGTGGCGCTGGCTGCATGGAAAGAATGGCGCACCGCTGCCGATTACCCATGCCGACTGGCGCACGCTGGCCTGGATGGTGCCGGCCGGGATTGCCGCTACCGCCGCCTATGGCGCGTTGCTGCATTTTTATACCGACGCCTATGCGCCGTTCATCGATTCCGCAGTGCTGGTGTTCAGCGTCATCGCCCAGCTCCTGATGATGGGGCGGCGCATCGAAAACTGGGCGGTCTGGCTGATCGTTAATACCATCGCCGTGCCGCTGTACTACAGCCGCGGCCTGGTGCTGACGTCGATCCTGTACATGGCGTTCTGGATCAACGCCATCGTGTCCTGGTGGTGGTGGCGCCGGCTGGCGCGGCAACAAGCGCTCGCGCCGGCCTGACGCCGTTACCCCACCGCTTCAGGGCTGCACCGGCGGCAGGTCGCCTGCGTCCTGGTTGCCGCCGGTTTCCGGCGACCCGAGTCCGGTGTCGCGCGGACCGGCCTGGCCCGAGCGGGTATCCTGCGCGCCGGGATTGGCGTGCGTCATGGCGCTGTCGGCCGGCTGGCGCGGGTTGCCGCCGACCACGGGCGCACCATCGGGGGCGGCGGTCGGGGGCGGGACTTGTCCCGGCGCACCGTTGGGCGCATTCACGTCCGGGCCGGCCTGGTTGCGCGTCATTCCCGCGCCGCCGTTGCCACCGGTTTCCTGTTGGGTTTCATGCACCGGGCTGGCGCCTTGCTGGCCGCTGGTCTGGCCACCGATGGCGGTCGAAGGTGCGTCCTGGCCCGACGAAGTGGTAGGGTTGTTGTTCATGTGGCCTCCTGGGTTGATCTGTTGCCCATTCTGGCGCGCATGTGAGGCTGGCGCTATCGGCCGAGCTGGCGTGGCGCTGTAGGACTCGGCCGAACGCGCTTGCACGGCGGTACCGTGCGGCGAGCCATGGCCGGGAATGCTACGGTAGGCCGCTACCGATGGAGGAAACGATGGAACGCGCCCAATACGCCAATTGTATCGAAGCCTGCAACGACTGCGCCGACGCCTGCGACTTCTGCGCCGCCAGCTGCCTGCACGAAGAAGACGTCAAGATGATGTCGCGCTGCATTGCGCTGGACATCGACTGCGCCCAGCTGTGCCGTGTGGCAGCGGCCATGATGGCGCGCGGTTCGGAAGCGGCCGCCGCGATCTGCGCTGCATGCGCCGACCTGTGCGAGATGTGCGCCGCCGAATGCGGCAGCCACCAGATGGATCATTGCCAGCAGTGCGCGGCCGCCTGCCGCCGCTGCGCCGCCGAATGCCGGGCGATGGCCGATAAACCGGGCGACGCGCTGCGCGCTGCCGCCTCGGCGCCGGTGTAATCGCGACGCTCCGGCCAGCTTTGATGACTGCAGCCGGGGTCTTGATGCAGACTCAACTATAAACCTTCCGGACGGGTGGGCCGCGATGCTATACTGTATATCCATACAGTCATTTAGCAATTTGCCATGCCCGTTTTTCTGCCGATCGATCTCGACCCGCTACCCGAAGCGCATCCCGACCGCGCTGCGGCCAGCCGGCCGGACGCCGGCATTTTCCGCGGCGTGCACGACGAGCCGGTCACCTCGGCCACCAGCGACGCCGAACTGGCGCGCGAGTATATCTCGCATGGGGAACTGAGTCCAAAATCGATCGCAAACCTGCAGAAGGAGCTGTACCGCTTCCTGAGCTGGTGCCGCGAAGAAGCGAAGAAAACCTTCCAGCAGCTGACGGTCGCTGATCTCAACGCCTACAAGGAATTCATCCGCCAGCCGCCGCCGGAATGGGTGTCGACCACCAAGTGGCCACGCAACGATCCGCGCTATCGGCCGTTCACCGGTCCGCTGTCGGACACCAGCCGGCGCCAGGCGATGATCGCGGTGAAGGGGGTGCTGGCGTTCGCCGAACATACCGGCTACCTGCGCCGCAACCCGGCGCGCCTGGTGCGCAACGTGCGCGCGCCGCATGCCAGCCGCATCACGCGCTACCTGACGCCGCAGGCGATTGCCTATGCATTGGCGGCAGCCGAAGCGCGTCCGGGCGAGTCGGAAGCGGCGGCGCGCCAGCGCGAACGCGACCGGTTTTTGCTGATCGCGTTCGCCCAAACCGGCGCACGCCTGAACGAGATCGTCAGCGCACATATGGGATCGATCTACAGCGAAGGGGACGGGCGCTGGTGGCTCGACGTGGTCGGCAAAGGCAACAAGCCGCGCCGGCTGCCGGTACCGCCGGCGACGCTGGCCGCCTACCGTGATTATCGGCGGGCCTATGGACTACTCCCGCAGACCAGCCGCGGCGATCGCACGCCACTGGTGCTGTCCAGCCGTACCAAAGAGTTCGTGCGCATCACGGACGAAGCGGCGGCGGAAGCGCTGAAAGCGGTCTTCCAGCTGGCCGCCGACGAGGCCGCGTCCCAGGGCGACGGCGACAGCGCCTCGATGCTGCGCCAGGCTTCGCCGCACTGGCTGCGCCATAGCATGCTGACCAATCACGCCAACAGCGGGGTACAGCTCAAGACGCTGCAGGACACTGCCGGCCACGCCAACATCGCGACCACGGCGGCCTATCTGCACAAGACCGACAAGGAGCGCCATGATGAGATCCTGGGTTCCGGGGGTGACAAGGGGATTGGTGCAGGTACGGTCTCGGCGCGGCAGACCGGCGAAAGCGGTGCCGTAGAAGAGCAGGCCGGCGACGATGATGCGCTGCCCGACGAGTCGCCGTGATTCTGCAACTCGTCGAGTGACGGTCTAGCCCTCCTGCATGAGGCCTATCGCTAACTCAACCTTTGGTTGCGAGGTCAGACGGGGATCGAGGACGTGCCGCCGTCCGAGCTGCCGTAATTCTGCAACTCGTCGAGTGACATTCTGCCTTCGTTGAGTGCTGCCAGGATCGAAGTCAGCTGTTCGTCGTCAGGCTGGATATAGATGATGCGTTGTTCGAGCAGGTTGTCCCAGTACGGCGTGTAGGGGACGTCGGTTTCGGTCATGACCTTGGCCTTGAAGCTGCCGTCCTGCAGTTCGCCGACCAGGGTGATGCGGGCGGTGTCGGGGAGGGTATTGGCTACGGTGATATTCATACTGTTCCTTTCATAAACGTCCAGTTCGCATGAGTCCATTGTTGCGCAGGCGCGGGCAGGGTGCAAACGCGTGCGCGTGCCGTGCGCGGCCGCGCGGCTCCTGCGCACGTATCGAAAGCGGGTAGGCTGGTCTTTTCGACGCCCAAGTTGATGGCTCCGGATGGCCTCGGAGTCTCGGTTGACGCGTGGATGCTGCTATTAAACGAGAAGGGTCCGGCGGGCTTCGGAAGTTCCTTCAGGATTCGGACTCTGCCAACGTTCGACGGCAGCAGGGATACAAGTGCAGTCGCGCAGGTCGTGAAAGTCGGCCAGTTGCGACAAAGTCTTGTTCGGATTCTGTAACGGCAGGAATTACATTTTTCAGCGTTAGATTAGCGTTCCGATCGAGCACAATTGCGTAACGCAGACGAGCGTTTGAACCCCTGACCTTAACTCGACATTAGCATATATATTGTCGAGTAAGACCCGTCAGGGGAACTAGCTGTTGTCTTCCACCTGGCGCCCGGGTAGAGTCGCTGCAATCTTCTTGAACAGACAATGATGGCGATGAAAGTTCAGTACCTGAGCGATGGAGCGAATTCCAATCGCAACGACGATCATATTGCCGTTTTCTCCTGCCCGGAAATGACCGACCTGCTGGTAATTGACGGCGGTACGTCGGTCGCGGCACGTGACTACATCGACCCGGTTCATAGCGATGTTGCCTGGTTCGTCAAGACATTCGCAGCTGAAATCGAACGCGTTGCATCGCCAGAACGGTCCCAGCAGGACAGCGTGCATGCCGCAATCGGCGCCGTGCAGTCGGCATACAAACACATGGCCGACGGCGCGCCGGTTCCAGTGCACGCCAGGCCAATCGCCGCGATCACATGGGTGCGTATCAGCGGGCGCGACGGACAAACGAAAGCAACGCTGTACAGCCTCGGAGACTGCAAGACCTTGCTGCGTACCGCGAATGGCGATGTAATCGACCCGGATCCTTACTTCAATCCCCAGGAGACCGTTCTGCAAGCAGAAATCGCCCGGCTGCGCGCTGCAGGTGTCATCGACGCGGACGAACGTCGCGAACGGATGCTGCCGATGCTCCGCGCCCGGCGCGAATCGCAGCATCGTTCGCCGGCGCCGACGGTTCTGTGCCTTCAACCACAGGGACCATTCCAGGCGCGCACGTGCACGCTCGAACTCGCGACCGGAGACGGCTTGCTGGTGATGACGGACGGCTTCTACCGGCTAGTGGATCCGTACGGCCTGTACACCGACGCCGGATTGCTTGCGCGTTGCGAGGAACGCGGTCCGGCTGCGCTGATCGACGAACTTCGTGCTTTCGAACGCTCTGCAGGGGACACAGCAAATCGCGCTGTCAAAGCTGCTGACGACGCATCGGCGGTGTACTGGGTTGCTGGCGAATCGGTCAGGCAGAACTGACGGGGAGGTACGCGCTGTCCCTGTCCATCGCCTGATCCTGGACGCAATCAATAGCACATTTAACATAATATAGATTATGCGAAGTATAGGTTTTAGAGGTGGCCAGCCACCTGGTCTCCAGAACGGTCGAACAGCTCTCGGAAGCAAAGCTGTTAGATCTTTGGAAGTAAAACTGTTAGATACCGCTGTCCGCATCTGTCTCACAAATTTGCTTCCAACCGCTTCCGGGAAATGCGTCGGGCGACGCATCGTTCAGCTTAGATGATCTGGTGTCGATCTTCAACTGCGCCAGCGGCCGTCAGCCCCGTCCAGCAATCCGAACGCGGACGGCGCGCCGATCGCCAACCGCACTGCCATCGTCACTCGCTTCCCGAGTGCGCGTTCAGCCTGCTGGTCGGTTCACCACCAAACACTGCTTTGTCCAGCTTCGCCAAGCGTTCTTCCAACGCGATTGCACTTTTCGCCGCAGACAGTTCCACTTCGAGCGCGGAGATTTGCAGCCGCAATTCGTCGGACGCGATGTCCGCACGCGCGGCCGTTTCCCCAGCCTCAGCTAACCGCGTCCTGCTTTCGACCAGTTGTGCCTCGAGCACGGCAGCCCGCGCCTCGACGGCCTGCAGCTGCTCGACCTTCTTCGTTTGGTTGCGGCTGGCTTCACGTTCAAGATGCAGAGCCTGCTTGACCGAACCGAGTTCGGTCGCGAGCGCGGCCGCCTCCTTGTTCAATCGCGTCAACTCTTCCTGCTTGAGCGAAAACGCAAGCTGCGCCTGCTTCAGTTCCGTTTGTAGCCCATGGACCTGGTGCTCATGCCGGCGTTGCTCCTGTTCGCGCTGTTCCTTGGCTGCCGTACGATAATGTTCCAAGCCGTCCCGCGCATGTTTGTGCTTTTCTTCCAGCGAGGCTTGGTGCCGTTCGGCGTCGGCCAGCCTGCCATTCAGATCAAGCACGCGCTGCTCCGCGGTATGCCGCGCGATCTTCTCGGCGCCGAGCTGGTTTTGGACGGTCGCAAGGTCCTGCTCGCGCGCTTCAAGGCGTCGCGAGACATCGTTGACAGCCCGTCGCGCCTCGCCGAGCTGCGCTTCCAGTTCAGCCCGGGCACGCTCGTCAGCGGCGCGCTGATCGTCCATCCGCGCCCGCACCTCGTCGAGCTCAGCCGTAGCCTCCCTTTTGAGCTGTTCTGCCAGCTGCGTCACCAGGGCGAGGATGGCATCACTGACAGCCTGTGTCGAGCCGCCCTCCTCGACCTCGATTTCGCGCAGGTATTTGTGGATCGTCGTTTTGGACCCTGTATTGCCCAACGCAGCCCGGACCGCGTCGATTGATGGGTGTCGGCCCTGAGCCATCACCTCGTCACGGGCGCGTTTGACATCTGAAAAATACACACCTGAGCGAGCCATCACGTACCCCACTAAATAACATACTAAATTACATACTAACGTAGTACATACTGAATTCCGCTGCCTTTGTGCTCATTTAGGCCTAAAAGACGACATGGGATAATCATAAATTATCCCGCGTGTACGTCTACGGCTGCGCTAAAATGCTCTCTCCCTGGTACGAAATGCGGACTAGGTAGACAAACTGGGATGGTTTTTCATGGTCGGAAACAACGCGCGCAATCACCACTGGGTACCCCAGTGCTACCTGAAGGGTTTTGCTAAGAGTCGGAGTAAGAACGCCCAGTTGCATGTCGCCGACTTTGAAGCAAATAGGCAATTCATGACTGTTCCACGCAACGTGGCCGCAGCGCGTGACTTCAACCGTATTGACATCGATGGGATCGACCCGAATCATGTTGAATCTGGCGTGGCGGTATTCGAAAGCTGCCTCGCCAAGGCGCTTGAGCGCATTTGCCATGACCGCGAGGTTCGTGACCCGGAAGATCTCAATCTCGTATGGAACCTGATCGCTCTGCTTGCGGTGCGCAGTCCCGGAATGCGCGAAAACATTCGACAAGGCCATGAGCAGGTCATGAAGCGGGTTCTGGGCCTTACCTTGGCGACGAAGGAGCGCTACGAGGCTACTTTTGCTGACGCAGCGCGCGCAGGCGTCCTTGACGCAAATAACATTCTCCCGTACGAAAGGATGCTCGACTTCTTCGATCGTGACCAGTACTCCATCGCTGTCTCGACCACCCACCACGTACAGCAAGAGCTGAAGCTAGCTTATGAGGTGCTGCCGCTGCTGGGGAGGCGGAACTGGCTGCTCGTTCGCGCGTCACCAGGAACCGGAGGATTCGTAACGTCTGATCACCCAGTCGCCCTCCAGTGGACCAACCCGCCAGAACAAGCGTTCGGCTCACCTGGTTTCGGGTTGCGCAACACGGAAGTCCTGTTTGCGCTTTCCCATGATCTTGCTTTGATTGGCAACTTTGACGGTGAGGATGGCGTCATTGATGCTGATGAGCGGCA
>NZ_DAMAGA010000063.1:0-7180 GCF_031995545.1 Massilia sp. | reverse complement strand
CAAGTTGCCCTTTTCAATGCCGTCATCATCGGCCATCGGGGGCGTCAGTTCTATGCCCGCGACGACCGGTTTCGGTACATGATGCGCGATGGCGTCCTGCGGCGTGGCGCCGATGTGTTGCGCGATATGCGGCGTCTACATCTGGGAACAGGCACATGACTACGGTCGATATTTATGTCCAGGCGGCCACACGCGAGAACACGGAGCGCAGCTATCGGTCCGCCCTGCAGCACTTCGAAGTGGAATGGGGCGGCTTGCTACCGGCAAGCCCCGACACGGTCGCGCGCTATCTTGCCGAGTACGCCGAATCGCTGGCGATCAATACCCTGCAGCAGCGTCTGGCCGCGCTCGCCGATTGGCATCACAAACACGGGTTTCCCGACCCAACCAAAGCGCAAGTCGTGCGGAAGGTGCTCAAAGGTATCCGCACCCTCCATCCCGCCCAGGAAAGACAGGCGCGGCCGATCCAGCTCGAACAGGTGAAGCAGGTCGTCGAATGGCTCGATGGCGCGATCGCTGCCGCCTCTGCACGCGGAAGCAGATCCGACGCGCTGCGTTACACACGCGATCGTGCCCTCCTCCTGCTCGGCTTTTGGCGCGGTTTCCGTGGCGACGAACTGGCGCGCCTGCGTGTCGAATTGGTCGATGCGGTATCCGGCGAGGGCCTCACCTGTTTTCTGCCGCAATCGAAGGGCGACCGCGAGGCCCGCGGCCGAAGTTTCAAGGCACCCGCGTTACGTCAGCTGTGCCCCGTTGATGCCTACCTCGCCTGGACGACGCTCGCCGGCCTGACGGAAGGCCCGGTCTTTCGTGCAATTGACCGCTGGGGCAACGTCAGCGATACGGGGCTGCACATCAATAGCCTGGTTCCCTTGCTGAGAACGACGTTCGATGCGGCGGGTCTCGCGTTCGTGGAGCAATACAGTGGTCACTCCTTGCGGCGCGGGTTTGCCACCTGGGCGACTGCGAACGGATGGGACCTGAAGACGCTGATGGAATACGTCGGGTGGCGCGATGTACACTCAGCCATGCGATACATGGAGTCCGCCGATCCGTTTGCCGGCATGCGCCCACCACGTAATGCTGTGCCGCGCGGCTAGGATCCGCTCGCCGCTCTATCCTGCCCTGCCAAAGGCCTGCCCGCTACACCCAGAGCCGCTTGAGCATCTCGACCGCGTCCGGGCTGGTCTCCAAGTAAATTTGAAACGATGGTTTCGGAGACGGCGTGAGCGCTTGGAGCCACGCCTGACTCCGGACGACGCATTGCCGCTCGAATGGCAGCAGTTTCCAGGGTTGAGTGCAGGGCCGGCCCGCTTTCACGGCCAAGGCATCGCCGTCCGGGAAAATGCAATGCAGCATTCTCAACGGTGCGTCGACCGGGCGCGAATCATCCCGCGTGTATACGACTTGCGGTGCCATTACCGTGTCCTGCATGGAAATCTGTAATCCACCAACCGCGCAACAGTCGACAATTGCCGCCCAGATCCCGAAAAAATGCATATACGTGAATCTCAGTCTGGTCGGATCGTCGGACGGGTTCCCGGGCCATGGCTCGCTCAGGCGAAGCGTGTAGTTAGTTGCGCGGCGAATGAACAGGGCATCCATCACGACCAGGCCTTCGGTCGCCATCCTCCAGACGACGTAGGCGAGACAGGTGGCGCAGACCCCGTCCGCCGCGAGCGAAAGCAGGTCGTCACGACTTAGCCACGCGAGCTGGGCCAGGCAGCTCCGGTGCCGCCGCACGTACCGACGAAAGATGTGCCGCCGGATAGCCCTGTAGCCGTGCCCCACATCGTCGCGCACGGCGCTCGTGTCGTGGATGGCCCCGGGGCTGCGCCCTGCGTCCAACACCCTGACGTAGCGGCACGGTGTCGCGTTCACATTTTCCAGAACCCACGAACCGGGCCGGCGCGGCGCCCGGCTCTCGGCAAACCCGGCCTGCCATCGCAAGACGGTTTGGTCCCGCGGACTCTGGTGGTAGGTACTGACCAAGCCACGCAGGAGATGGTCGGCCTGCGGCACTTGCGACTGCACGGAACGCCACCATTCCAGATACTCGAGGGCGTAACCCATCAGCCGGTATTGGTCCCGCTTTGCCATCGGCGCTAGCGCGAGCAGGTCTTCAAAGGGCGCCTCCGGGGGATCGCCCCACCCAGGGGCACTCTTTCCGATCGGCGCGGGCTGCCGCTTGAAGATATCGATGGGCCAATGGTGCCAGGGGCATGCCTTGACCCATACGAGGTCGAACAGGACGCAGTGATAGCAACGAGTCTGCCAGCACATCTTGCAGTAGCGCCGGTCATACCCCAGCGAGCGCTCGACATCAATCCCAAGCTGGTCCCAGAAGCCGTTCCTGAGCTCGTACTCTGGCACCTCGAGCAATTCACTGAACCGTTTGAAATCGATCCAGCTGCTGTCTGCACAGTCCCCCAAGCGGCTCCTTCGGGAGGACAGCGGCTCGCGCGCAACCAGTTGCATGAGCTCGTAATCGGCCAGATTGTTAAGCACTTTGACCTTCTGAAAAACGGACCATCCGGACTCGAATGGATAGTGAAAGGCCGGATTCCACGTCAATCTGGTCGCACCAGGTCGTCGCCGCATATTCCCCCGCAGCGCTCAGCTGAGCACATCGCTGAACGACTTCAATTGCGATGCCGAGACGGCGGCACCGATATCGTCACTACTCAACCTAAAATTGGGACAATCGTCGCGTCGCAAGGAAAGCAGTAGGTCGTCGATCGTCAGGCAGATATGTTCCATCGGCACGCCCTGTGAGGCGTCGCCGCCACCCGCGCTACGCAGCGCTTCCCAGATCGCCCTGCGGGAAGCTTCCAGCCGAAATCCGGCGCGGAAAGCCTCCGGGAAGAAGAATTGCGTGTACGTGATCCCCGAGCCCTCGGGATACTCGGATGCCTGATCGTACGAACGCAACAAGACGCCGAAATCGTCCTCGCTCGCACAGCCGTCGAATTGCAGCGTATTGCTGAGGAACCGGCCGATGATCTGCCTCGCGTTACTGGCCAAAAGACTGGTGCGCCGGTGCAGGATTTCCGGCTGTGCAAAAGAAATCGCGGTCATTCGCAAATCCTGCAGTTCCAGCTGATTGTGGAAGCACACCAGCTGCTGCAGGTCGAGGTCGTTCAGCAACTGCATTTCATCGATAAGCAGTACGTATTGCCTCGCTCCGATCCGTGCGGCTTTCACGCGGATGTCGGCGATCGCGTTACCGAACAGCTGGTCGGCGTCGGGACGCCTGGAAAGCGCATGCGTCTCCGCTTCCAGGATCAGCCGCAGCATGTGCGCGGTGGTCGGACGCCCACTCGGCCGTGTGCTGAGCAGGGTCACATACACGTTCGGAAATTCCTGCCGCAGGAGGTCGCGAATGGCCAGGGCGCAGCGGGTCTTTCCCATACGTGGCGACGCGTAAAACACGGTCCCGGTTCTGCGCGCCCAGACCAGCTCACGCACCAGGGCATAAGTGCGTTGCATCATCGGTGTGGGCAGCGTGTAGTCGCCCTCCCTCACCGGATGCCCGCTCAGCAGCTTTTCGCGCCGCTCCGCGTCGAACAGCGGTACGTCCGACTGGTCGTCGTCACCAGCTTCGCTGGACATGCTCACCTCCTATTCCTGACCTTGGTGAAGAACTCGGCCGGCGCTTCCGTCAGCAAGCGTCCCCGCACCTCGTCGACGACACGTCGAGCCTGTGCATCGGTTGCAGGTGCAGGCCGCGGCGCCTCGATGGCCTGCGCATCCTGGCCTGTTTCCTTCTTGACCCGGACCATCTCCGTTGCTTGCTTCGGACTTGGGCGTGGGGCAGCACGTGGACTCTTGCGTGTAGCCAGGTGCCGCATGTACACCTGCATCGGGTCGTCGAAGGTGGTGACCGTGAGCAGCCGTTTCGTGATCAGGCTATTGATGGCCTTGCGCGTGCGTCGGCTGTGCTTGGTCACGCCCCATTTACCGTGTGCCTTCAGGACGCCCAGCTCGGCACCGTTGGCCAAATAGGCTTTCACTTGCCGCATATCGTCTTCGTCCACTTCCAACAACAGGCGCGCGCCGATCAGGTGACCCGAGCAGGCAAGAACCTCGTTTGTGTAGCGCACGCGGTCGACCTGGACGTATGGCCTACGTCCCGAGCTACGGCTGCCGCGCACAACGGCGGACTCGTATTGACTGAACCCGGCCTCGGCCGCACTGCCAGCGGGACGCTTGCGGCATTCGAAGCGCTCAGGCCGCTCGACGAAATACCGGATCGCCTCGAGCGGTGTCAGGTGCGACAAGCCTTCAGACGGCGTCGCGTTATGCTGGGAAAAAACGACGTCAAGCAGCTGCTCGACTTCGGCCGCACGGATACGGTGGTGGACAGCCTTGCGCTCGGCCTCGTCGGCGCGGCCATTGTGCGGATTGGCCCCTGTGGTCGATGGCAGGCGTTTGAACAGGGTCCGGGCGATCTGGTTAAAGGTGCGCTCGACATTGGGCCTGCGCTCGAAATGCGCGACCGCTCCCCAATTGATCGCAAAGCCGAGCGCGGCGCGTGCGCGCGCATGGACGGCGCTCGACAAATGCGCGAGGGCCCCATCGAACATGGTCGCGCTCCAAAGCGCGCCCTGGGCACCGGGAATTACACCGCTCGGCAATCCCCCACCCTCGGGGTAGCGCAGGTTTGGGATGGTCAGATCCATCGGCGTCCAGGTGCCGCTGGCGGCGTCACGGATGACTTTAAGGATGTCATCCGCATTGACCTCGGGCCTGTACACGACGGTGTAGGCCAGCACGGCGCTGCTGAAGCGGTCGACGACGGCGATCAGGTTCAAACGGTCTAGGCGAACATCGGTCTCGAGGCCTTCTGGGGTGTGGAACGCGACGGTAACGTGCGCCTCGATCTTGTACGCATCGATCTCGACAGCGTCATAAGGTTCTTCGAAGCTCAGCAGCGAAGCGATGCCCATGCCGACACTGAGATGCGCCCGGGCGGTACTGTCTTCGCGCACCATGGCACTGCGAGCGAAATGCTGGTCAAGCGTCTCTTTCATGAACGACTGGATCGAACGTAGCCCGAGGTATTTCGTATTAAAGGGCCATTCGCTTCGCCCGACGCCTTTGTCCGCCAGGCAGCGCAGAAAGATACGGTGCAGGTCGCAGGGCCGGAGTTTGTATTCCGGCACGGCCAGCCGCTTGGCTTCGTTCCTGACATATTTGACGAGCAGATCGTCGATATCGGGAAAGCGCTTGAGCGTAGCGCCCAAGGCGCCGACCAGTCCTACCCGCTGCCCTGGCGGCGCATGGCCCACCTCGCTGACGCGCTCGTACGGTCCAACGCGCAGGAAAGGGATGCAGGCACGAAACCCCTGGACCCGGCCGTCGTCGGCCATTTGCAGGCAGCGCCTGGCCAGCCGGGGCAAGGCACTCTGGTTGACGCCTGTACGCTGCTCGATCTCATCGACCGGAACCCATGAAAAATACAGTCGCATCGCTTCCACCTGAGCACGGAACTGGTTGCGTTGCACGTCGTCGAAATCAACGTCCAGTACCGTCGGCCAGAGCTCGATTGGCACTGCGTCCTTGATGACTGCCTGCCGTGTGCCCATGTCGTCACCTCTCGTCCCACCTGGTCCATTTCCAGCCGCTGGCCCCGCACAGACCATGCGAGGATAAGTCGAGTTCAACATGGCCGCCTATCGCAGCCTTGACCAAGCCGGCAAGAATCGCGGCTCGATTCAGCCCGGCGAGGTCGTCGACCAAATCGTTGACCGTGCCGCTCCAGCGCCGCGTGAAGGCCAGCGTCAGCTGGTTCGATACAGGCGTCAGGTCCTTGAAGCGGAACAGGCCGGCATAACCGATCGCTTTGAGCCACCGGACAGCGAGCCGCGCACGTGCCTGCAGGTCCTCGGGCGCAATGACCCGCACCTTGGCGGGCCCGCCATGGGTCTCGACAGTCGTAAGCTCAGGAGCTCCGCTGGCAACGAGATGGACTTCGAGCTGACGGTCCTTCCGTTCGAGGACCATTGCGGCCGCCGGCCCGACATTCAACACGGAACTCAGCTCGTCGGGAATGGGAGCAAACCCAGTAACGTCAGGATCGCTCTCGAGGAAGGTCAGCCAATGCACCAGGCTTCGGTCCGAATGCAGAAGTAGATCCTGGTCCTGCTTGACGCTGTAGACCAGCCACAGGTTGCTGTTGCGATGACCGCGCCCACGATATGCTTCCAGCACACGGGCGCGTTGCCGCGAAGGCAGAGTTTGTACGCCGGCCATCGCACCTCCTGTCGAGTGAAATTGCGCACTGGTCTAACAAACTTAGTTCATGTTCCAGCAAAGGTCTAGTTTATTCGCGACATCGGCATGAGACAGGCCGACGAAACCTAAGCTCGAAAGTTGGCGCAAAAGTGGCCGGCGCAAATGGTCTGGTCACGAGTCAGCGAGGACTAGCGATACCGAAGCAGGAGGTTTTGCAGGAACAAGCTTGATTCGCTTGTCTTAAGCTCTTGCGCGCCATCGATCATGACGGCCCATATCGTGCAGAAACCTGGGTACCACGGGAGTTCTTTGCGGGGGAACCAGATTCTTGGGACAACAGCATACCCGTCAATAACCCGGCACAAAATCCCATATCGCCCTCCGCACTTGGCCGGCACCGCACCGACGATCTTGAGGCTCAATGCCGCGTCGAACGCGGCGTGGATGCTGCTGGGTTTTCCTTGGCCGTTTAGTCGGCGTCTTTGTAACACCGAACGAGGCCTCGTACTAGCGACTTCGCGATAATCTCGGCTCCTGCCGCACCGGATTGCGTACTATCAGTCCAACCATTCCAGCGTGCGGTCACCACACCACCCTCCACGGTGTAACTTCCAAAGTAATTTTGGCCAGCAATCTCGACTTCAACAGGGAGTGGTTGGGTAAAATTTTTCGTCATCGTGTTATCCGTTAGAAGTTGGCATCGCCTGCAGCGATCTGCCGAAGCGCAGGACTGCTTCCGGTTTTGGTAACGCCACAAGCAGTTCGTGCATAGGCAGTTCGGATGCGACGTCCATTAACCGCAGACGGGCGTTGAGAGTACAGCGTTACCGAAGACCGGGGCTCTAGCCGTCTCGGCCAGACACCACCATCTGCGAGGACCGGCTGCGTCGGTAATCCCCCCATTTTTAGAGCGCGCTAAAAGTAGAGGTTAAGCGGCAAGGGC
>NZ_DAMAGA010000062.1:0-14790 GCF_031995545.1 Massilia sp. | reverse complement strand
TAGGCCGGGGAATCGATCAGGGCGCGCTCGCAGAACATCGAGTGGTGGCGGCCGGCCAGTTCTTCATCCGTGTAGCCGGTGACGGCCAGGAAGTTGTCGTTGGCGCGCAGGATGTTGCCGTTCAAATCAAATTCGATGATGGCTTGGGCACTGTCGAGTGCGGCGTAGATGGCGCGCAGGTCTTGCAGGTCGCTGCTCGATTCCAGGTAGATCGTTTCCATAAGTCCGATGAGTGGGTGGTGGGGGCGCCACAGCGGCGCGACTCGATACAGAGCAACATAATGCCGCAAATTCGGAAAACAGTAAATCCTGCAAAGTCGAAAGACATGAGTTGAAGCCATGCTGTTGTCGCACGACAACAATAGCGATTAGTCAAGCCTATGGCGCGGCTGTATTACTGGCCAGATTGCCTATGCGATAAGGAGACAGGAAAGTAATGGCGAGGCGATAACAGATCCGTGGAAATCGGTAGCGATGTTCCCGCACAACAATAAAAACAGCAAAGACGAAATATTTTTCTTGAGAAATTCAGCAAACTCGCTACAATCCACTCCATCGACAAACCAGCAAATACGAAACACACCATGATGACGCCTCCGACCCACCGTTCGCCAGAAAGGAATTCCATGTTCATCCGCTTCCTGAATATCTTCATGTTCTTCGCCGCCGTGCTGGCCGGCACCAAGGTGTTCGCTGCCGACGCCGCCCAGCCGGTCGACGTGCGCCTGCAGGCTTACCAGGTGGTGGCCGCCACCAAGGACGCCGCCGAGAAGCTGGTCCCTGCCACCGTCGCCAACCCGGGCGACACCATCGAATACCAGGTGACTTACCAGAACAACGGCAAGCTGCCCGCCAAGGCGGTGGCCGCCACCCTGCCGGTGCCGGAAGGCGCGATGGCCTACCTCGACGGCAGCGCCGCCCCGAAAGCGGTTCAGGCCAGCCTCGATGGCAAGCAGTTTTCCCCGATTCCCCTGACGCGCGAAGTCACGCGCGCCGGCAAGCGCGTCATCGAGACGGTTCCGCCTGCCGAATACCGGTTCCTGCGCTGGGAACTGGGCGACCTCGCCCCCGGCAAGGCCGCGACCGTGACCTCGCGCATGCGCGTGGCCGGCGCCCGCTCCTGACCTCCGGTCGGTAGCGGCCTTCGATTCGCCGCTGTCTCATAGTTTTTTCTTAGTTCTTTTTTTATTGGCGCGATCAGGCGCGGGCCCCGTCACGCCCGTCGCAAGCGCAAACCTTGAGTTTTTAATAATTAACCACCCCTTTTCACGAAGGAACCCACCATGAAGACCCGTCTCACGCTCGTCGCCGCCGCCGCTACCCTGATGGCCGCCAATGGCGCTTACGCCGCCACCGCCGCCGGCACCCAGATCAGCAACACCGCCAGCGCCACCTATTCGGATTCGACCGGCGTCAAGACCGTCCAGTCGAACACCGTGGTCACCACCGTGCAGCAGGTCGCCAGCCTGACCCTGTCGGCCGGTACCAGCAAGAACGGCGCCGCCGGCGCGACGGTCGTGTACCCGCACACCATCACCAACACCGGTAACGCCGCCGACACCTTCAACCTGACGCAGACCAACACCGGCGTGTTCCAGATGGCCAACGTGCAGTTCTTCCCGGACACCGACGGCGACGGTAACGCCGACGCCGGCGCCGCCGCCATCACCGTGACCCCGAGCGTGGCCGTGGGCGGTACCTATAAATTCGTGGCCGTGGCCACCCTGCCGGCCGGCGCCGCCACCGGCACCACCAACGGCCTGACCGTCAAGGCCGCCAGCGTGTTCACCGCTGCCACCTCGCAGACCGCGGTCGACACCACCACCGTCGCCGCAGGCGCGGCGCTCGACCTGACCGCCAACGGCTTCGGCTCGACCGCACTGGGTTACGGCGCCTACGTCGACGGCGGCGCCGCGCTGGAAACCAAGACCACCACCGCCGGCACCATGACCCGCTTCACCCTGTACCTGAGCAACAACGGCGGCACTCCGGACACCTTCAACCTGCAGGCCAGCACCGACGGCAACTTCGGTACCCAGACCCTGCCGGACGGCTGGACCGTGGTGTTCAAGGACGCCAACAACCAGGTAATCACCGCCGCCACCGTGGCCGCCGGCGCGCATCCGGTCGTATACGCCGAAGTCACCCCGTCGGCCGGCGCTACCGTGGGCACCACCGACATCTACTTCCGCGCCATCTCGGGCACTACCGGCGTCACCGACAAGATCCGCGAAGCGGTCACCATCGTTGCTGCCAACTCGCTGCTGGAACTGGTCAAGGAACAGGCCCTGGACGCCGACTGCAACGGCGTGATCGAAGGTGCCTTCACCAAGGACCCGATCACTACCGGCGCCGTGCCGGGCGCCTGCCTGCGCTACCGCATCACCGCCACCAACAAGGGCGCGACCCAGATCACCGCGGTGGTGATGACCGACAACATCCCGGCCAACACCGTGTACCACGACGCCGCCGCCGCTTCGACCCTGCTGGGCAACATCCTGGCCCCGCTGAACGGCCTGGTCGGTTCGGTTACCGCCAACGTCGGCGCCCTGAATCCGGGCCAGTCGAACGCGATCCAGTTCGGCGTGAAGATCAACCCGTAACCGGGCGTAGAGCAAGACCGCAGCAAAGCAACACCGAAGCAACACAAAGTCCGCGCCCGCCTCCGGCGGCGCGGCCCCGAACACCTCAAGACTCCCGCGTACCATGACCTCTCTCATCCGACTTGTCATCCAGCTCTTCATCGGCGCCGTCGCGCTGCTGTCCCTGAACGCGGGAGCCGCCATCGTCAACCAGGCCAGCGCTACCTATGCCGGCCCGACCGGCGCCAGTGCCACCGTGCTGTCGAACAGCGTCCGCGCCAGGTTGCGCGACACCATCACCTACTACACCTCGGCGTCGTTCTCGAGCGTGGCGCGTGCGGTGCGCACCAGCGGCGACCTGTATGTGCAGGTCGAGGCCGTCGAGTGCGATGCAAATCCGGCCGTCGCCGAAATCATCGGCGTTACCATTTCCTCGAAAATGACCGGCGACAGCGAGCTGTACTGGGCCCAGGAAACCGGTCCGGATACCGGCATCTTCCGCATCAGCGCCACCGCTGCCGACCGCCGCGCCGTCCAGGCAGCCGCCGCCGCTGCGGCTGCAGAGCAGGCAGCGCGCGACGCCGAACTCGACGGTGACGAAGGCGTGCGCGGCGTACGCAACGCCAGCACCGCCGGCAACACCATGAGTACCGCCGGTCAGACCGATGACGACAAGATCGACGTGCTGCCCAATGACACCCTGACCGCCTCGATCAACGGTTGCGGCAGCGGCCCGATCTCGACCAACGTCCTGGTCGACCCGATCGGTATCGTGTACGACAGCAAGACCAACCAGCCGATCCCGGGCGCCACCGTGACCCTGATCGACGTCACCGGCGGCGGCAACGGCGGCAATCCGGGCGGCCCGGCCGTCGTGTTCGACGTCGACGGCGTGACCCGCATGCCAAGCACCGACATCACCGACCTGGGCGGCATGTACCACTTCCCGCTGGTCGCCCCGAGCTTGTACCGCCTGGTGGTGATCCCGACCAACAACTACGGCTTCCCGTCGAAAGTCAAGGCGGGCGACCTGCCGGCCGGCCGCGAAACCAATCTGTACGGCTCGTATGGCGGCGAATTCACCGTCAGCGCCGCCAGCGGCGTGGTCACCATCGACGTCCCGCTGGACCCGATCCCGGGCACCCTGTACCTGGAAAAGAACGCCTCGCGCGCCCAGGTCGAAGTCGGCGACGTGCTCGACTACACCATCCGCGTCCACAATACCGCCGAGCAGGAACTGGTCGGCGTGGTGGTCGAGGACACCCTGCCGGCGGGTTTTAGCCTGGTGCCGGGCAGCATGCGCCTGGACGGCGCGGCGCTGGCCGATCTCGAGAACCGCGGTCCGCTGCTGCGCATCCCGGTGGGCCGCATCGACGCCAAGTCGAACCGCGTGCTGCGCTACCGCGTGCGCATCGGCGCCGGCGCGCTGCAGGGCGACGGCATTAACCGCGCCCAGGCCACCAGCGCCGCGCCGCTGGCCTTTACCAGCACCGTGGCCGCAGCCAAGGTGAAAGTCTCGGCCGGCGTGTTCAGCGAAAAGGGCTACATCATCGGTAACGTGTTTGCCGACTGCAACGCCAACGGCCTGCGCGACAAGGGCGAAATGGGCGTGCCGAACGTGCGCATCTGGCTCGAGGACGGGAGCTTCTCGCAGACCGACGCCGACGGCCGCTACAGCTTCAGCGACGTCACCCCGCGCACCCACGTGGCCAAGGTCGACAACAACACCCTGCCGGCCGGCGCCGAACTGGCGATCCTGTCGAACCGCAACGCCGGCGACGCCGGCAGCCGTTTCGTCGACCTGAAGGACGGCGAAACGGCCAAGGCCGACTTCGCCATCGCCGGCTGCAGCGCCGCCATCAACGACACCATCGCCGCCCGCGCCGCCACCCTGCGCGCCGCCGCCAAGGCCGCCGCCGAGTTCGGCGCAGCACCGGAAGCTCCTAAAGCCGCCGCCGCCAAGGCCGACCTGGCCGCCATGGACAACAGCCTCGGTTTCGTCGACCTGGTCGATGGCGCCGTCCTGAGCTCGACCCAGGCCACCGTGCGCGTGAAAGGCACCGCCGAATCGACCGTGGTCCTGAGCGTCAACGGCCAGGAAGTGGCGGACAGCCATGTCGGCCAGCGCGCCGTGCTGGCCGAGCGCCAGATCGAAGTGCGCGACTACGTCGGCGTCACCCTGCAGCCGGGCCGCAACGTGCTCGAGGTCGCCCAGCGCGACGCCTTCGGCAACGCCCGCGGCAGCAAGAAGATCGAGGTGGTCGCACCGGGCGCCCTGGCGCGCCTGCACGTGGCGCCGCAGAGCGAAACCGCGCCGGCCGACGGCCAGCGCCAGGTGGCGATCCGCGTCACCCTGGAAGACGCCGCCGGCGTGCCGGTTACCGAGCGCACCGCCGTCACCCTGGACGCCAGCGCCGGCGCCTGGGAACAGGCCGACCTGGATCCGCGCGAGCCGGGCCTGCAGGTGTTCATCGAAGGCGGCAGCGCCGAATTCATGCTGCGCGCCCCGGCCCAGGCCGCCGAAGCGCGCCTGCTGGCCGCCAGCGGCGACCTGAAGGCCGACAGCGTGCTGCGCTTCGTGCCGGACCTGCGTCCGCTGGTCGCCGCCGGCGTGGTCGAAGGCGCCGTCAGCTTCAGCCGTTCGCGTGGCAACACCGCCAATCCGCGCCGCGACTTCAACGGCTTCGAAGACCGCCTGCGCCAGATGGCCGAGAGCGACGACAAGCAGGGCCTGGCCGCGGGTGCCCGCACCGCCATGTTCGCCAAGGGCCAGGTCGGCGAAAACACCCTCCTGACCATGTCGTACGACACCGACAAGGACACCGAACCGAAGCTGTTCCGCGACATCGACCCGCTGGCCTACTACCCGACCTACGGCGACGAATCGCGCCGCGGTTTCGAGGCGCAGTCGACCAGCCGCCTGTTCGTGCGCGCCGAGCGCGACCGTTCGTGGATCATGTACGGCGACTTCGTGCCGCCGAGCGCCACCCCGGCACGCAACCTGGGCGCCTACACCCGCAACCTGACCGGCCTGCGCCAGCACGCCGAGCTGGGTGGCCTGACGTTCGAGTCGTTCCTGAGCTACGACAGCACCCGCCAGATGGTGGAAGAAATCGCCGCCAACGGCACCTCGGGCCCGTTCCAGACCGGCGGCGGCATGATGGTCATCAACAGCGAGCGCGTCGAGATCGTTATCCGCGACCGCAACCAGACCGGCCTGATCCTGTCGCGCCGCGCCCTGGTGCGCTACGCCGACTACGACATCGAGCCGCTTACCGGCCGCATCCTGCTGCGCGCCCCGGTGGCCAGCCTGGACCCGGACCTGAACCCGGTCAGCCTGCGCATCAGCTATGAAGTCGACCAGGGCGATCCGCGCTTCTGGGTCGGCGGCGCCGCCGCCCAGTACAAGATGGGCGACGCCGTCGAAGTCGGCGCTTCGGTGGTCGAAGACCGCAACCCGGTGGCCCCTACCCGCCTGGCCAGCGTCAACGCCACCGTCAAGCCGGACGAGAAAACGACCGTGATCGTGGAAGCGGCGCAGATGGAGAAATTCGAGAAGACCGGCCGCGCCGCCCGCATCGATGCCACCCGTAATGATGGCAAGCTCGAGAGCCACCTGTTCGCCGGCCGCGCCGATGCCGACTTCGACAACCAGTCGAGCACCCTGCCGAAGGGCCGTACCGAAGGCGGCGCCCGCGTGCGCTACCGTTTCGACGAGCGCACCAGCGTCAACGTCGAGGCGCTGCACACCGGCGACCTGGCCACCGATGCCAAGCGCAACGGCGTGCAAGTGTTCGGCGGCTACACCTTCGCCAACGGCGTGCAGGTGGAAGCCGGCGTGCGCCATGCCAAGGAAGAAGCCGGCGACAACGTGGTGCTGGCCAATCCGGACCTGACCAGCGTGCGCGGCAAGGTCGCGATGCAGATCCCGGGCCTGCCGCAAGCCGGCGTGTTCGTCGAAGCCGAGCAGGACATCAAGGACAGCGGCCGCCGCATGCTGGCCCTGGGCGGCGACTACCGCTTCGCCGGCGGCAGCCGCGTGTACGGCCGCCATGAGCTGATCAGCAGCCTGGGTTCGACCTACGCCCTGAACCAGGGCCAGGAACGCCAGGCCACCGTGATCGGCGTCGACACCGACTACATGCAGGACGGCCGCGTGTTCTCCGAATACCGCGCCGGCGGCACCTCCCCGGCCGGCTCCATCATGGGCGAGCGCCAGGCCGAAGCGGCCCTCGGCCTGCGCAACCTGTGGACCCTGGGCCAGGGCGTGCGCGCCAACACCAGCTTCGAGCGCGTCAAGGTGCTGTCGGGTAACGCCGCCAACGAAGCGGTCGCCGTCACCGGCGCCATCGAAGTCAACCGCCACCCGCGCTGGAGCGGCAACGCCCGCCTCGAACTGCGCCACGGCGAAGACAGCGACGGCGTGCTGAGCACCCTGGGCCTGGCCTACAAGATCGACGAAAGCTGGACTTTCCTCGGCAAGAACACCCTGGCGGCAAACCGCGCCAACGCCACCAAGGCCATGCGCGTGACCGAAGTGCTGCAGAGCGGCGTGGCTTACCGCGCGCTGGAATCGATCGGCGTCAACGGCCTGGCCAAGTACGAATACAAACTGGAACGTGACGACGGCCTGGCGGATTTGAAACGTTCTGTGCACGCGGTATCGGTGAACGCCAACTGGCAGCTGCGCCGCGACACCGTGCTGAGCGCACGCTACGCCGCCAAGCTGGCCAGCGACCGTTCGGGCGGCCTGTCGACCCGCACCGTGACCCACCTGGTGGCCGGCCGCGCCACCTACGAGATCAACGAAGATTGGGACATCGGCGCCACCGCGCAAGTGCTGCTCGACCGCGACACCCGCGGCCGCCAGTACGCCGCCGGCGTCGAAGCCGGCTACCAGCTGCAGAAGAACATGTGGGTCTCGGCCGGCTACAACTTCATGGGCTTCAAGGAACGCGACCTGGCCGGCGCCGACGCCACCGCCAAGGGCCTGTTCGCCCGCGTGCGCATGAAGTTCGACGAGAACACGCTGCAGGGCCTGCTGTCGGGCGACCTGCTGAAGTAATCCAGTGAAATAAAGAAAATTACAGGATTCGACATGAAATACCTTCTTCCGCCCCTGGCCTGGCTGAACCATATCGTGATCACCCTGGTGCTGCTGGCCGCGGGCCTGTTCGGCGCCTCCTCGGCCCAGGCCGCCTGCACGGCCACCGGCGCCTGCATCACCGCCGGCCCGCGCCTGGCCAGCGTCGACACCAACAAGAGCGCCCTTCTCGGCCCGCTGCTGGGCGGCATGCTCGGCACCGGCGTGTCCCTGAATGCGGTGGACTGGAACGCGCTGGCCGGCGGCGATCTGAACCTGCTCAACACCCTGAAGCTGCTGCAGACCCAGCTCAATCTGTCGAGCCCGTCGCAGGCGCTGGGCGCCAGCGTCACCCTGGCCCAGATCGCCAACGCGCTGTCGCTGGAAGCGCAGGCCGAAGCCAAGCCGCAGCTGGCCTCGGCCCTGTCCGGCCTGGCCTCGCAGCTGAACGGCGTCGGCGGCACCGTGCGCCTGGGCGACCTGCTGCAGCTGACCGCCAATACTGGCAGCCTGGGCACCACCACCGTCAACGCGCTCGACATGTTCACCGGCCTGGTGCAGCTGTATAACCGCCGCAACGTGCTCACCACCCCGACCCCGATCGGCATTTCCGGCGGCCTGCTCGGTTCGCTGGGCGTGGTCAACAGCCTGCAGCTGTATGCGCAGGCGATCGAACCGCCAGTGTATGTCTGCGGCCCGACCGGCTCCAGCTTCCACTCGGCCGCGATCCGCATCAAGCTGAAGATGGACCTGGTGACGCTGGCCCCGGTTACCAATACCCTGGTCGGCCTCGGCCTGCTGCAGTCGGCCTCGATCGCGATCGGCAAGCTCGACGTGTACGTGGACGTGGCACGCGGCGAAGGCAGCCTGGCGGCGGTGGATGCCGTCGCCAGGAGCGTCACCCTGCAGGTGGCGCCGGGCGTGGCCGACGTATACATCGGCAGCATCTCCGATGACGTGTTCTTCAACCGAACGCGCAGCATCACCGCCGCCGACGTCGATTTCGGCACCGTCGGCCAGTTGCAAGCCACGCTGGCGTTGGGCCTGGCCTCGGTCAACGTGCCGCTGCGCGTAAAGAGCATCGTCAAGGGCGAAGCGCCGTTCGCGCGCAGCGTGACGATGTCGGGCAACTTCCCGCAGACCCGCACCGTCAGCACCAGCACCGTGTTCGTCACCAACGCCGCCAACAGCCTGGTCAACAACCTGCAGATCGACAGCATGCCCTTGCTCGGCCTGCTGCAAGGCGTGGTCGAGCCGCTGGCCAAGACCCTGGTCACCAAGACCATCACCCCGGTGCTGGCGCCGGTGCTGAGCGGCGTCGCCGATCCGCTGCTCAAGCTCCTGGGCATCGGCCTGGGCCAGATGGTGGTCACGGTGGAAGGCATCTGCCAGACCTGCGACGACTTCAAGCTGAGCAAGACCGCGGACAAGGCGAACGCCACCCCGGGCGCCACCATCGTCTATACCATCAAGTACGAAAATACCGGCACCACCACCATCAACGACCTCAAGATCAGCGACGCCACGCCGGCGTTTACCACCTACACCGACAGCACCTGCGGCGCCCTGCCCTCGGGCCTGAGCACCTGCACGGTGTCGGCCAAACCGGAGCCCGGCGCCAACGGAAAAGTGGAATGGGGCTTCACCGGCACCCTGGCACCGGGTGCCTCGGGAATGGTGACGATTACCGTCACCGTGCAATAGTGCGCCGCTTGCACCGACCGTAAGTTACAATCGAGAAATTAGTTACCACCTTTCACTATCGCAAAGCGTGATAATTTGATAGATTGCTGACTTGCCCAGCTGTATTGCTCATCCGCCATCGCGCGGAAGCCGCCATGCATCGTGCGCCGTGCCCCATCCGAGGGCGGCGCCAGGGCTCTTTATCCTTGCTGAACAGAACCCATGACATCGCACAGTAATACGCCGCCCTCGCAGCCCGACCCCGCCTCCGCCGAAGTTTGCTCGACCAAGGAGGCCGCCAGTCTGCTGGGCGTGTCGCACCGTACCGTGCAATTGTGGGTCGAGAGCGGCGTGCTGCAAGCCTGGAAGACCGCGGGCGGGCACCGCCGCATCCTGCTGTCCTCGGTGCACCGGCTGGTGGCCCAGCGCAACCAGGCGGTGCAGGCCAACGCGCCCGCGCCGAGCGCGGCGCCGGCGCCGGAACCGGCTGGCCGCCGCATCGTGATGGCGGACGACGACGCCACCCTGCTGCGCCTGTACGAGCTGGAAATCTCGGGCTGGGGCCTTGATGCCGAGCTGATCAAGGCGCGCGACGGCTTCGACGCCCTGATCCGCATCGGTGAAGCGCGCCCCGATCTCCTGATCAGCGACCTCAACATGCCGGGCATGGACGGCTTCCGCATGGTACGCACGCTCCGCGCCGATCCGCGTTATGGCAAGATGGCGATCATCGTGATCAGCGGTCTGGACCGCGCCACGATCGCCTCGATGGGCTTGCCGGACGACATCCCGGTGTTTTCGAAACCGGTACGTTTCAACGAGTTGCGCGAAAAAGTCGAACAGATCCTCGCCGCCGACGGAGGGGCGGCGCCGGAGAACTAACAGGACCACGACATGAACATCGAGCCGGGCAGTATCAACGCCGACGCCTGCTTCCCCCTTCTCCAGACCGAGGCCGCGCGCCTGCAGGCCCTGCATGCGCTGGGCCTGCTCGACACCCCGCCCGAGGAACGCTTCGACCGCATCACCCGCCTGGCCTGCCGCCTGCTCGACATGCCGATCTCGCTGATCGCGCTGGTCGACCACGAGCGCCAGTGGTTCAAGTCGCGCGCCGGGCTCGATCTCGCCGAAACCTCGCGCGCCGATTCCTTCTGCACCTACACCATCCAGGACGAGCACGGCCTGGTGGTCCCGGACACCCTGCTCGATCCGCGTTTTCGCGACAACCCGTTCGTCAAGGGCGCGCCGAATGTGCGCTTCTATGCCGGCATTCCGCTGGCCGCCCCCGACGGCAGCCGGGTCGGCGCCCTGTGCGTGATCGACAGCGCGGTGCGCCGCCTCGACGAGTCGCAGATGCGCTCGCTGCGCGACCTGGCCGCGATCGCCGGCGAGGAGGTGCGCGCCGGCGCCGTAGGACGCCCGCTGCACGGCCCGGCGGGCGCGATGCCGTCCGGCTGGGAACGGGTGCTGGTGACCAACCTGGCCGACGGCGTGCTGATGCTCGATGGCGACGGCGTGATCGTCGCCGCCAACCGCTCGGCCGAAATGATCTTCGGCGGCGCGCCAGGCCAATTGACCGGACGCATCGCGCGCGAACTGCTGGACGAAGACCTGCGCCGCCTGCGCCTGGTCGGCGGCCTGCCCGAGGGCGTGCCCTATGAAAGCCGGGCCCGGCGCATCGACGGCGCGCCGTTCCCGATCGAACTGACCTACTGCGCCCTGTTGTGGGAAGGCCGTCCGATGTACGCCGCCACCGTGCGCGACATTTCGGCGCGGCGCGCGGCCGAGGAGCGCGGGCGCGCGCTGGAGACGCGCCGGCGCCACCACTTCGCCACCGCCACCCACGAGCTGCGCACCCCGATGTCGAGCGTGCTCGGCTTTTCGGAACTGCTGCTCAAGCGCGACTTCGATCCCGCCACCAGCCGCGAGCTGGTCGAGATCATCCACCGCGAGACGGGCCGCCTGGTCGACCTGGTCAACCAGCTGCTGGACCTGGCGCGCATCGAGGCCGGCGGCAAGGACGAACTCAAGATCCGTCCGGTGGCGCTGCCCAAGCTGGTGGCCCAGACCCTGAGCAGCATCGAAGGCCTGGGCCAGGCGCACCGGGTCAGCGTCGAGCTCGCCGACGGCCTGCCGCCGCTGGCGGCCGACGCCACCAAGCTGCAGCAGGCACTCACCAATATACTCAGCAACAGCATCAAATACTCGGCGCCGGACACACCGATCGTGCTGCAGGCCGCGCTGGAATTTACGAACGCACAACCGGAAGTCACAATCCGGGTGCGCGACCGCGGCTATGGCATGACGCCGGCGCAGCAGGCGCAGGTGTTCGATGCCTTCTACCGGGTGGACCGCGATTCGAACGTGCCGGGCAGCGGCCTGGGCATGACAATCCTGAAAGAAATCATCGACCTGCATGGCGGGCGCATCGTGGTCGAGTCGGCGGTCGGGGTCGGCACCGAAGTGATCCTGTACCTGCCGCCGGCGATGCCGAACTGAAGCGGGTCGAGCCCAGACGGCCTCGGGTGTACCGCCGGCGCCACAAAACCTGCGCACTGTTACGCCAGCCCATCAGTAATACGCCGGCACCACGCATTTGCCTTGACAGCCAAATGTGAAACAGTAAAATCGGTAAATATGAAAATTGCCGATCACCAAGCACCAGAACAGCCCGGTTTCGACCGCGCTGCGTTCTGCACCACCCGCCAGGCCGCGGCCCGGATCGGCGTTTCCCACCGCACCGTCCAGATGTGGGTCGAGAACGGCACGCTGCAAGCCTGGAAGACCGCCGGCGGCCACCGCCGCATCACCAACGCATCGGTCGAGCGCCTGCTCGAAGGGCGCCGCACGGCGCTGGCCGGGCATGGCGAGACGCCGCGTTCCGGCAGCGGCGCGCTGCGCATCGCGGCCGCCGCGGCCGCGCTGTCGGCGGCGGTGGTGGCGGCGCCCGAATTGGCCATTGGCGCACCGCGCCTGATGCCGGCCGAGCCGGCGCGCACGGTGCTGATCGTGGACGACGACCCGGCCCTGCTGCGTCTGTACGAACTTGAAATCTCGACCTGGGACCTGGACATTGCCGTGCGCAAGGCCAGCAACGGGATCGAGGCGCTGGCCCGGATCGGCGAAGCGCGGCCCGACGTCCTGCTGAGCGACCTGAACATGCCCGGCCTGGACGGCTTCGGCATGATCCGCGCCCTGCGCGGCGACCCGGCCACGGCCTCGCTGCCGCTGGTCGTGATCAGCGGCCTGGACAAGCCGACCGTACTGTCGATGGGCCTGCCCGCCGACGTCCCCTACTTTACCAAGCCGGCCCCGCTGGCGGCACTGCGCGCGGCGGTCACGTCGGCGCTGCCCAAGGCGGCCTGAAGCCGGATAGACAACCGAGACACCCCCATGAATGCGCCTGCAATGCAGCCTGAAAAGCAGCAGTCTGCCACCCCCACATATCCCCTGCCCGCCGACGAAGCGCAGCGGCTGCAGGTCCTGCTCGACCTGAACCTGCTCGACACCCCGCCCGAAGCGCGCTTCGACCGCATCACGCGGCTGGCGGCGCGCCTGTTCGGCGTGCCGACCGCGCTGGTCAGCCTGATCGACGCCGAACGCCAGTGGTTCAAGTCGCGGGTCGGCATGGACGTGCCGGAAACGCCGCGCTCGGCCTCGTTCTGCGCCCACGCCATCCTGCAGGACGACGTGATGGTGGTGCGCGACGCGCGCCAGGACGAGCGCTTCGCCCATACCCCGCTGGTGCAGGGCGACAATCCGGTGCGCTTCTACGCCGGCTCGCCGATCGCCAGCGATGACGGCCACCGCATCGGCACCCTGTGCATCATCGACCGCGTGCCGCGCGATTTCGGTCCCGAAGAACGCGACCTGCTGCGCGACCTGGCCGGCATCGTCGGCAACGAAGTGGCGGCGATCGAGCTGGCGCTGGCGGCCGAACGGCGCCGCCGCAGCGAGCACGCGGTGCGCGCCCTGCTCGACCACCTGCCGGACGGCGTGCTGCTGGTCGATGACAGCGGCGCCATTGTCTCGTGCAACGAAGCGGCCGAGCGCATGTTCGGCGCGCCCTGCACCGCACTGTCGCGCCAGCCGGCCGCCAGGCTGATCGGCATCGAGCCGAAGCCGGTGGTGCGCCACGACGGCAGCGCGCGCCGCATCGACGGCGGCCTGTTCGCGGCCGAGATCACCATCGCCGCCATGCCGCTCGACGGCCGCGAACACCTGGCGGTGACGGTGCGCGACGCCGCCACCTACCGCGCCGAGCAGGAACGGGTGCGCGCCGCCAACGAGCGCCGCCACAACTATTTCCGCACCGCCAGCCATGAGCTGCGCACCCCGATGGCCAGCATCCTCGGCTTCTCCGAACTCCTGCTCAAGCGCGACTTCGACGCCGCCACCGGGCGCGAGCTGATGGACATCATCCACCGCCAGGCCACCCGCCTGATCGGCCTGGTGAACCAGATGCTGGACCTGGCACGCATCGATTCGGGCGGCTCGGCCCAGCTGCATCCGGCCGTGCTCGACCTGCGCGAGGTGCTGGACAAGGTGCATGCCGGCTTCGAGAACCCGGAACAGGCGCGCCGCATCACGCTGGTGGCGGGCGCGCCGATGCCGAAGGTGTTCGCCGATCCGCTGCGCATTCAACAGGCTTTAGGCAATATCGTCAGCAACGCGCTGGCCTATTCGGCGCCGGACAGCGCGGTCGAAGTCGCCCTGCGCGAAGAAGCGCGCGACGGCCACGCCGGCGTGCTGGCGACCGTGCGCGACCAGGGCATCGGCATGACGCCGGAACAGAGCGAGCAGGTGTACGACGCCTTCTGGCGCGCCGGCGCCCTGCCCGACGTAGCCGGCAACGGCCTGGGCATGACCATCGTGCGCGAGATCGTCGACCTGCACGGCGGCGTGGTCGAGATCGACTCGACGCCGGGCGGCGGCAGCCAGGTGGCCTTGTGGCTGCCGGCAGCGGAGGGGCAAGCGAAGCAATGATGGTTCAAGGCAATACCAAACGCATTCTCGTCGTCGATGACCAGCAAGACCTGCGCCTCCTGATCCGCCTCAGCCTGCGCTCGCTGGGCGAAGTGGCGCAGGCGTCCAGCGCCGAGACCGCGCTGGCCACATTGCATGAAAGCGCCCCGGATCTGCTGATCCTGGACGTGTGGCTGGGAGAAGGGATCAGCGGGCTGGAGCTGTGCCGGCAGATCAAGGCCGATCCGCGCACGGCGGCGGTGAAAGTGATGCTGCTGTCGGCCTGCGGGCAGCAGAGCGATATCGCGGCCGGGATGGCGGCGGGGGCCGATTACTACATGGTCAAGCCGTTCAGCCCGGAAGTGCTGTATGAAGCGGCTGCGGGGTTGCTGGCGGGGTGAACTGCGCGAACCACTGCCCCATCCTCCAATTTGCACCCTCCAGACCGTCATTCCCGCGAAGGTGAACTGACCCCAA
>NZ_DAMAGA010000061.1:0-15065 GCF_031995545.1 Massilia sp. | reverse complement strand
TTGAGGTTGTGGGCGATGTTGGCCGCGCAGCCGCCGTATTCGGTGCGCATGGTCGGCACCAGGAACGAGACGTTCACGCGGTGCAGCTGGTCGGCCAGCAGGGTTTCGGCGAAGCGGCCGTGGTATTGCATGATCTTGTCGAACGCGAGCGAGCCGCAGATCAGGGCGGTTTTGGTCATGGGGTAGCCTTCAGGGGTAGAAAACGGCGATATGGTAGCCGGAGGGCGCCAGCCCCTCCAGCCTGAAATGGATCTTGACCGGCTGCTCGGCGCGCGCGCCGAAGCCGGTCGGAGAGCTTGCCGCCGCGCCGGCATAGTCGCGCGGGCCGAACACGCGCCGCACCAGCGGCTTGTCGTCGGCGTCGTTCAGGGTCAGTTCGATGCTGGGCCAGGCCAGCGCCATGTCGCCCTGGTTGCGCAGCAGCGTGCTGAGTGTATAGGCATTGCCGCCCAGGGTAATCAGCTCTCCGGTCTCGATCACCAGCTGGTCAGGCCGCGCCGGCAGTTCGATGCGGCAGCCGAGCAGGGCGCAGCTAGAGGCCAGCGCCGGGCGCAGCGACGGATAGCGCGCGGAGAGCACGTCGCGGAAGCTGAACACGACCTGCGCGGCCAGCGCCAGCAGCAGCAGCACGCTGCCGACCGCCAGCGCGATGCGCACGGTCTTGCCGCTCTCTTCGCGCTGGCGGCCGCGCCGCACGAACTCGGGTTCGTCGATGTCGGGCACGCGCAGCTTGGGCGACTCTTCGATGCGGGTCGGAGTCAGTTTGGAGCGGCGTGCGCGCGCCTCGGCGGCGCGGGCGCGCGGCGTGACCGGCGGCGCAGGCGCGACGATCGGCGGCGAGCCGCCGGCCGATTCGCGCAGCAGCAGCGGTGGGGCGTCGTCGGCGCGGGCCGGTGCCGGCTCTGAGGCCGGCTCGGGTACAGGTTCAGAATCGTCCTGGCGCTCGACGGGTGGCACAGGCGCAGCCTCCGGCGTTTCCTCGACCGGACGCTCCAGCAGCGCCGTGTCGGCGCTCTGCGCTTCGGTCGCTTCATCGGAGGCCGCGACCGGTGTCCCGACAGCGCCATCGCCGGTCTCCACGTCGCTGATGCCATCGGCTGGCGCGGCCTGCGGCAGGATGCCGTGCGGCGAGAAGGTGCGATCGAGTTCGAGGGTGTAGACCGGCTGCTGGTCGTCGCCGGCAGCGGCGGTATCCGCGTCGGACGGCTGCGCAGGCGCAGGCGCGTCGTCTTGCGCGACAGGCAGTTCGGAAGAAGAATCGGGAACGGTTGCGGCAGGCGCTTCAGGCGCTGCAGCAGGGGAGGAAACAGGAGCAGGCTGCGAGGCTTTGGCCAGATCGACCAGCCCCGCATTCCCGTCAAAAATCAGCTGGCAGGCGCCGCAACGCACAATCCCCCCACGCAGCTTGAGCTGGTCCGCGGCGACACGGAACACCGTGCCGCAGTGGGGGCATTGTGTGGCGAGCGCCATGCCCTTAGCCGGCGGTGCTGCGCGGCTCGGGGGCGGTGTCCTGGCCGAGCGTGCCGTGAAGGGCAACCCAGCCGTCCTGCTCGGCCCAGACGCCCAGCTTGATGAAAGGTGCGTAGGCGGCAGCCACTTCTTCCGCCTGGCGTGCCAGCACGCCCGACAGAATCAAGCTACCGCCCGGCGCCACGCGGCCCGACAGCATCGGCGCCATCAGCTTCAATGGGCTCGACAGGATGTTCGCCACCACGATGTCGAACTGGCCCTTCGAATGGCGCTCATTTGGCGCCACGGCGAAGGTGTCCGGCAGGTAGTAGGCGATCTCAACGTTGTTGCGTTCGGCGTTGGCGCGCGCCGATTCGATCGCCTGCGGGTCGATGTCGACCCCGGCCACGTCGTCGGCGCCGAGCTTCTTGGCCACCATCGCCAGGATGCCCGAGCCGCAGCCGTAGTCCAGCACCGATTTGCCGGGCGCCGGATGCGCTTCCAGCCACTCCATGCACAGGCGGGTGGTCGGATGGCTGCCGGTGCCAAACGCCAGGCCCGGATCGAGTTCCAGCACCAGGCCGTTCGGATCGGGCGCGGTGTGCCAGCTCGGCACCACCCAGATGTTCTTGCCGATGTGGATAGGCTCGAACTGCTCCTGCGTCAGGCGCACCCAGTCGGCATCATCCACCTTGCGGGTGGTGAACGACGGGATCACGTTCAGCTTGATGGCATTCGCAGCTTCGGTAACGATCGCCAGCTGGTCGGCGTCGACGTCGGTCAGGGCCACCACGCGGCTGTGGTCCCATGCCGCCTCGGTCGGTTCCATGCCCGGTTCGCCGAAGATCGGCTTTTCGTCCTCGGTGCCTTCGTCGGCGTCCTCGACGGAGACCGACAGCGCGCCGGCTTCCATCAGGGCGTCGGACAGCGCTTCCGCGTGGTCGCGCGCGATCTCGATGACGACTTCAGTCCAGCTCATTCTTGTACCTTGGCTTCCGATTTGGCGCTCAGCGCCGTTTCCTTCGGCAGGTCCGGCTTGGCGGCCAGCTTCTGCTCCAGGTAGTGGATGTTGGTGCCGCCTTCGATGAAACGCGCATCGATCATCAGTTCGCGGTGCAGCGCGATATTGGTCGAGATACCTTCGACCACCATCTCGGACAGCGCGATCTGCATGCGGCGGATCGCCTGCTCGCGGGTCGCACCGTACGAAATTACCTTGCCGATCATTGAATCATAATGCGGTGGCACATAGTAGCCCGCATACGAGTGCGAGTCGACACGGATGCCAGGGCCGCCCGGCGGGTGCCAGCCGGTGATGCGGCCTGGCGACGGGGTGAACTTGAACGGATCTTCGGCATTGATGCGGCACTCGATCGCGTGGCCCGACAGCATGATGTCGCGCTGGCGGAAACGCAGCTTTTCGCCGCAGGCGATGCGGATCTGTTCCTGCACGATGTCGATGCCGGTGATCATTTCGGTGACCGGGTGCTCGACCTGGACGCGGGTGTTCATCTCGATGAAGTAGAACTCGCCGTTCTCGTACAGGAATTCGAAGGTGCCGGCGCCGCGGTAGCCGATCTTGCGGCAGGCTTCGGCGCAGCGGTCGCCGATCTTTTCGATGAGTTTACGCGGGATGCCCGGCGCCGGTGCTTCTTCGATGACCTTCTGGTGGCGGCGCTGCATCGAGCAGTCGCGCTCGCCCAGCCAGACGGCTTGCTTGTGCTCGTCGGCCAGCACCTGGATTTCCACGTGACGCGGATTTTCCAGGAACTTCTCCATGTAGACTTCCGGATTGCCGAACGCGGTGCCGGCTTCGGTCTTGGTCATCTGCACGGCATTGAGCAGGGCCGCTTCGGTGTGCACCACGCGCATGCCGCGTCCGCCGCCGCCGCCGGCCGCCTTGATGATGACCGGATAGCCGACGCGGCGCGCGGTCTGGATGATCTCTTTCGGATCGTCCGGCAGGGCGCCGTCCGAACCCGGCACGCATGGCACGCCGGCCTTGATCATGGCCTGCTTGGCCGAGACCTTGTCGCCCATCAGGCGGATCGAATCCGAACGCGGGCCGATGAACACGAAGCCCGATTTCTCGACGCGCTCGGCGAAGTCGGCGTTTTCGGACAGGAAGCCGTAGCCCGGGTGGATCGCCTCGGCGTCGGTCACTTCGGCCGCGCTGATGATGGCCGGCATGTTCAGGTAGCTGAGTGCCGACTGCGCCGGGCCGATGCAGACCGATTCGTCCGCCAGTTTCACGTACTTGGCGTCCTTGTCGGCCTCGGAGTGCACGACGACCGTCTTGATGCCCAGCTCGCGGCAAGCGCGCTGGATACGCAGCGCGATTTCACCACGGTTGGCGATGAGGATTTTTTCAAACATGGTAGGTCCGATGTTTCAGTGAAAACCGGCGCGGCTCAAATTGAAGCGGCGCCGGACACGTCATGGATGAGCAAGCGGCGGCGAGCGCCGCCATGCTGGAAAAGCTGATCAGCCGATCACGAACAGCGGCTGGCCGAATTCGACCGGCTGGCCGTTTTCCACGAGGATCTTGGTGACAACGCCGGAAACGTCGGCGTCGATTTCATTCAGGAGCTTCATCGCTTCGATGATGCACAGGGTGTCGCCTTCCTTGATGTTGGTGCCGACATCGACGAACGCCGGGGCGCCTGGCGCCGACGAACGATAGAAGGTGCCGACCATCGGCGACTTGACCACGTGGCCGGTTGGCTCGGCGGCGACGGCAGGAGCGGCGGCAGCCGGGGCCGGCGCAGCGGCAGGGGCGGCCGGTGCGGCGAACTGCTGCACGCCTTGCTGCGGCAGCATGACCATCTGATTCTGCGGGATTGCGGACGACTTGACGATGCGAACCTTGCTTTCGCCTTCGGTCACTTCCAGTTCGGCGATGTCCGATTCAGCGACCAGGTCGATCAAAGTCTTGAGTTTTCGTAGATCCATGTGAAACCCCTTGGAATTATTCGTTTTAGAGAGCAGGCCGGCGAAGGAAAGGGCGCACGGCCGCTGTTACATGAAGTTGACGTAGATTAACGCTATTTAAGTGCAAAGTCGATGGCAATCCGATATCCGTCGGTCCCCAATCCACAGATCACGCCTTGCGCGATGCCGGATAAATAGGAGTGATGCCGGAAAGATTCGCGGGCATGGATATTCGAGATATGCACTTCCACGAACGGGATCGCCACCGATGCGAATGCATCGCGCAGCGCTACGCTGGTATGGGTCAGGCCGCCAGGATTGATGACGATGAACTCCACGCCTTCTTCGCGAGCGGCATGGATGCGATCGATCAGGGCTCCCTCATGGTTACTCTGGAAGCAGGCCAGCTGGGCGCCGGCTGCCTGGGCTTGTGCAACTGCTGCGTGCTCGATGTCGGCCAGCGTGGTCGTGCCGTACACCGCCGGCTCGCGCGTCCCCAGTAAATTGAGGTTGGGGCCGTTGAGCAGCAGTAGCTTTTTCGCCATGGTGAGGAGTCTGGTTGCCCGAAAGTCAGGCATTGTGCCGCCTAGCTCGGCTGTTGGCAAGCAGTAAAATGACTGGGCGATGAGCGCACGTTGACGGTAGTTACAATCGTACGGTCGTTCGTTTCACCTGTGTGCGCCCATGCGTCCGGCATGCCGTCAGCCCCTCAGTCAGCTCTTGAGTTGCGCCAGGTCGGCGCGCAGTTCGTCGAACTTGAGCTTGCCGAGATAGGTCTTGATCACCTGGCCATCGGCGCCGATCAATACCGTGAACGGCAGGCCGCCTTGTTTATTACCCAGCTCGCGCGACAGTTCGGTGCCGCCCATGCCGCCGACGTACAGCGGGTAGGCGATCTTCAGCTTTTCGGCAAATTCGGACAAGTTGGTTGGCGAATCGATGCCGATGCCGACCACATTGAAGCGTTTGCCGCCTTCTTCGTCGGCCAGGTGCGACAGCTCCGGCATCTCCTGTACGCATGGCGCGCACCAGGTGGCCCAGAAGTTCACCAGCAGCGGCTTGCCCTTCCATTGCGCCAGCGACTGCGGCTTGCCCTGCAGGTCATTCAGCGACTGGGCATAGAATTTGTCGACCGCCGAGTGCGCCGCACCGCCGGTCGGGGCCATGGTAGTGGTGACGGGAGCGGGTTCTTTCTTGTTGATGGCGACGATCGCGCCCATCACGCCGAACAGGGCGGCGACCGCCACGTAGGCGGCCAGATGTTTCTTGTTCATATTTAACAGTGCTTGTTATTTATCTTGTGCCGCTTCGTTCGCGATCAGCGTGCGCAGTGCGGCGGCATCGAGGCGCTGCGGGCGGCCGTCGGCGCGCGGCTTGAGGGCGCCGCGCAAGTCCTGGTATTCATACAGTTCCGCATGCACCATCTCTTTCATCCACGGAAAGCTCACGGTCTCGACCGGCGCATGGCGACCGCCCTTGAAGTGCGGGGTTTCCGAGATCTCGATATTAACATTGCGGTTCAATAAATAGATCTGGACTTCCTTGGCGCTGTCGGCGAACAGTTGCAGGTGGATGTCGTCGTGTTCGCCCGCGGTACCGTTCAGGACGGCGCCGGTGAGGTAGGGGTTGAAGTCGGATAAGGCATCCATCACCGCCAGCGCAGTCTCGCGCAGGTGCAGCAGGCGCTCGCCGTGAGCGGCGCCGCCGAACAGGGCCTGGTACTTGCGCACCTCGTCCTCGATCTGGAGGTCGTCCGGCATCATGTTCGGTTTCGGCTGGTCCACGCCCAGCACCTGGCGCGCGGCCTTGCGGCGTGCGGTGCCGTAGTCGGCGCCGTCCTGGGCAATCATGCGCGCGGCAACAAGAGCGATCTCGGCGCGCAGCTGGAAGAGATCATTGTTCTGGTTCGGCATCATCATGCCGTGATCATACTCCGAACGGAAAAAGGCGGCGGCTCGGGTAGAGCCGCGTACCGGTCAATAGCGACCGCCGTATCGGCTCTTAGTCCTCAGCAGATCGACCCGTAAGTGCTCTTCCCTTTGGGCACATCCAAACCAAAATGGCAAACGTACCCGTCACGCTTGTCCCAGGTGCAGGAGAGGTCCCCCCTGTCCCGTATTCGGTAGTCCGGCGCAGCCCCACAGGCATCCTTGTTGTCTGGGCCGATCTGCTCGAATAGCTCCTTCGCGAGAGGCCCCGTGAACGTGAACGCGACTTTCCGGTCGTTCTTCGTTGGCGGCACTGTATCGCCCAGCGACCCGCCATAAATCCAGTAGTCGCCTTTCAGTGCGCCCTTGAGCGGCTGCGGGCTGTCGGCCGAGGCTGCGGAGCACAGAACAAGGACTGCGAAGCTGAATGTGATGCGTGCGCTCATGATGCGTACCTCGGCCAAAGTTCGACATGAAAGTGGTCGTCATGGCCCGCGATGGTCTTCACCCGCGCACGGCCCAGAACATTTTGCACCACGTCGTCGTTGAAGAAGACGATCTTGGTCCAGGGATGGTTCAAGAACAGATGGAGCAGTTTGATTGTAGCCTGCTGGTCATATACCTTGTCTCTGTAATTACAGCGCGCAGCCGGACCTGTCATATAGTCTTTGCGCACCGGGCGGCAGTCCACCTCAATACCCTTCTGGTGGGTTCTGTGTTTGTCATAAGGGAATCCACCATCAATGCTGATGTTCCCGATCCCAAACTTCCTATCGCATACGGATTGCCATTCACGTTCGATCTGGAAGATCACCGTCAGTAAATTCGGGTGCGCGAACTGCGCCAAGTGGCCTGTTCCTGGTATGCCTCCTTTGTTACCGTACACGTAATAGCCCGCGTCTTCGGGCGCTTGCGGCAGCATGAAGTAGCCCCGCCTGTCCTTGGGTTGAATGGGAACGCCCTCAGCCATGGCACGTCCCGTCAAGCGCATTTGTTGCAGGCGAGGTCCCAGCCGCCGGCCGTGTTTCCGGCCGCACCGCCGCCGATCTTCTGCTGCGTGTACTTCCACTTCACCTTGGAGAATCGCAGGCCGATGTCGTCTTGCAGGAGTCCTCCATCGCCCATGGCCTGGTCAATGTTGGCGACGATGACGTTCTCCATCTCGACCTCGTAATACTTGACTGGCTTGCCGTCACCGTCCGCGCGCATGAACTCCAGTCTGGCCTTTGGGATCGTCTTCCCCATCGAGCACGTTTGCATAAGGATCGGGGAAGCGATATCCACGAGCTTGGACAGTGACAGGGTACGGTGTTCGCACCGCTCAGCCGTGTGGCCGCCGGCTGTCGATGCTGTTGCGCTACGCGGCTGCATTACGCCCCAGTGTGCGGATGCTATCTCGATCCAGCCTTGATGCGAGGAGTCCTGGGACTCGCCCTTGATGCCGTCGATTTGCAGATAAACGTCGGTTGCCATGTGCATCTCCTCACTGATAAAGATGACAATAGTGGTCGAGCACTTGGCCTGCTATGTTGACTTCGCCTAAACGCCGTACAGTCGTCACCAAAACGTTGGCCACAAACGGTATGGATGGTTTCCACTGAGCACGTGATTGGTAGGAAGACTTGTCGCATGACAGGTGCAGCAGAGGAAAAGCCCGTGGAATCAGGCGTTTGGTAGAATCGCGTATTCGCGCGTTTTATTTACGTACAGATCATTCCGCTCTGACACTTCCTCTTTAAATATCTTCGTTCATCCCATGCACATCCATATTCTCGGCATCTGCGGCACCTTCATGGGCGGCCTGGCGGTCCTGGCCAAGGAAGCCGGCCACCGCGTGACCGGTTGCGACGCCAACGTCTATCCTCCGATGAGCACCCAGCTGGAAGCCCAGGGTATCGAGCTGATCCAGGGCTACGGCCCGGAGCAGGTGGCGCTGAACCCGGACTTATATGTGGTCGGCAATGTCATGACGCGCGGGAATCCGCTGATCGAAGAGATCCTGAACCGCGGCCTGCCGTATGTGTCGGGGCCGCAGTGGATCGGCGAACATATTCTGCGTAATAAATGGGTGCTGGCCGTGGCCGGCACGCACGGCAAGACCACCACCACCTCGATGCTGGCCTGGATCCTGGAAGACGCGGGTTACGCGCCGGGCTTCCTGATCGGCGGCGTGCCGATGAACTTCGGCATCTCGGCGCGCCTGCATGGCGACAAGGAAAGCGACTTCTTCGTGATCGAAGCGGACGAGTACGACACCGCCTTCTTCGACAAACGCAGCAAGTTCGTGCACTACCACGCCAAGACCGCGGTGCTGAACAACCTGGAATACGACCACGCCGACATCTTCCCGGACATCGGCGCCATCGAGACCCAGTTCCACCACCTGGTGCGCACCGTGCCGGGCGTGGGCCGGCTGGTCTTGAATGGCGACGAAGCCTCGATCGGGCGCGTGCTCAAGCGCGGCTGCTGGAGCGAGAAGGAATCGTTCGGCTCGGCCGAGGGCGTGGACTGGGCGATGGTCGAGCATCCGGGCGGGTCCAGCTTCGACGTCCTGTTCAATAATGAGCTGCAAGGCACCGTGCACTGGGAACTGACCGGAAAGCACAACCGCTCGAATGCGCTGGCCGCGATCGCGGCTGCGCGCCACGTCGGCGTACCGGTCGCGCAGGCGATCGATTCGCTGTCGCGCTTCCAGAACGTCAAGCGCCGCATGGAAGTGCGCGGCAAGGTCAACGACATCACGGTGTACGACGATTTCGCGCATCACCCGACCGCGATTGCCACTACCGTTGGCGGACTGCGCCAACGCATTGGCACGTCGGGGCGCATCCTGGCCGTGCTCGAGCCGCGCTCGAACACCATGAAGCTGGGCGCGATGAAGGATGCGCTGCCGGGCAGCCTGAAGGATGCGGACCTGGTGTTCGGCTTCGGCAGCCAGCAGGCGCTGGGCTGGTCGCTGGCCGACGCCTTCAAGCCGATGGGCAAGATCGCGCACAGCTTCGACCAGATCGACTATCTGGTGCAAGCCGTCGTGCAGGAAGCCCAGCCGGGCGACCACATCCTGGTGATGAGCAACGGCGGCTTCGGCGGCGTGCACCAGAAGCTGCTGGACGCGCTGGCGCAATGACGGCAACCCCGTACTTGCTGTATCTGCACGGCTTTCGTTCCTCGCCGCGCTCGTTCAAGGCGCGCGTGGTGCAGGAGACCTTGGAGCGGGCAGGGCACGGCGAACGCCTGATCTGCCCGCAGCTGCCGGCGTCGCCCAAGGCGGCGATCGAACTGGCGCTGGAGCTGGCAGCGCAGCATGCGCCGGACAAGCTCGCCATCGTCGGCTCGTCGCTGGGCGGCTTCTATGCGACATGGCTGGCCGAGCGTTTAGGCGCGCGCGCGGTGCTGGTCAACCCGGCGGTCGATCCGACCCGCAACCTGGAAAAGCACGTCGGCGTGACCACCAACTGGCACTCGGATGAGCCGTTCGCATTCCGCCAGGAATACATCGGCGAACTGGAAGCGCTGAAGGTGGCGCAGATCACGCGCCCCGAGCGCTATTTCCTGCTGGCCGCGACCGGAGACGAAGTGCTGGATTATCGCGACATGGTGGCCCACTATCAGGGCGCGCGCCAGCATGTGATCGAGGGCAGCGACCACGCGATCTCGGAATTCCCGCAGTATGTGGACGACGTGCTGGCGTTTTGCGGATTCACGCGGTGACGGCGGCCAAGCGCAATGCCTCGCTGCGCCTGACCGCGTGGCAGCCGCATGCGCGCGCAGTACGCGCGCCGCAGCGGATGCACGACTGGCTGGTCACGCCCGGCTCGCTGACGGCGCGCCTGGTCGCGAGCAGCGAACAGTTCCGCGTGCGCCGCGTGCACCAGCGCAGCGCCCGCTGCCTGGCGGACGAAGCCGCGGCGATCGGCCTGGCGCGCCCGCAGCGGGTATGGGAACGCGAAGTGCTGCTGATGTGCGACGGCAAACCGGCGGTGTTCGGCCATACCGTGGTGCCGACGAGTGCCAATGCAACCGACTGGCCGCTGTTCTCGGCATTGGGCGAACGTTCGCTGGGCAGCACGCTGTTCTACGACCCGCTGGTAAGGCGCGGCCAGCTTGAATTCGCGCGCCTCGGACCCGAGCACCCATTGGTGCGGCGCGTGCGTGCGCTGACCGATGTGAACGACGAACAAATTTATTACGCGCGGCGCTGTGTCTATCGCCGCCGTCAAGGCCTGCTCCTGGTCACCGAGGTATTCTTGCCTGCGGTGCTGGGCCTGGAGACGGCCGCAACCATGAAGAACACGACATAATATGAATGTATTTTTTGAGGAATCGGGCGACTTCAAGGTCGGCGTCGTCCTGTCGCAGGCCGGTGAAGCCTACCAGGTGGAGATGCCGAGCGGTAAGCGCACCAAGGTCAAGACGCGCGACGTGCTGCTGCAGTTCGAGAAGCCCGAGCCGCAGGCGCTGCTGGACGCGGCCAAGGGCATCGCGGCTGACGTCGATCTGGATTTTCTGTGGGAAGTCGCCGGCCAGGAAGAATTCGGTTTCGCCGAACTGGGTGCGGAATACTTCGGCCACGCGCCGCTGCCGCATGAAGCCGCCGGCCTGGTGCTGGCGCTGCACGGTTCCCCGATCTATTTCTACAAGAAGGGCCGTGGCCGCTACAAGGCCGCGCCCGAGCAGTCGCTGAAGGCGGCGCTGGCCGGCATCGAAAAGAAGAAACAGCAAGCCATCATCCAGGCCGGCTATGTCGACGAACTCAAGAGCGGCAAGCTGCCGCAATCGATGAGCGCGATCGTGCACCAGCTGCTGTTCAAGCCGGACAAAAACACCATCGAATACAAGGCGCTGGAAGCGGCGGCCGACGAGCTGCAGACCACGGCGCCGCGCCTGATGCTGAACGTCGGCGGCCTGGCTTCGCCGAAAGAGCTGCACATGGGACGCTTCCTGTTCGAGCACTTCCCGCGCGGCGCCGGTTTCGCGCCGTTCGAGATCCCGAAGGCGCCCGACGACCTGCCGCTGGCCGAGGTCGCGGCGTTCTCGATCGACGACGTTACCACCACCGAGATCGACGATGCGTTCTCGGTCGTCAAACAGGGCGACGGCACCGTGCGCGTCGGCATCCACATCGCGGCGCCTGGCCTGGGCATCCGTCCCGACGACGCCATCGACAAGATCGCGCGCGCGCGCATGTCGACCGTGTATATGCCGGGCGACAAGATCACCATGCTGCCGGATGAAGTCGTCAACGCCTTCACGCTGGCCGAAGGCAACGATTGCCCGGCGCTGTCGCTGTACGCGGTGCTCAATCCCGCCGACTGGAGCGTGATCTCGACCACTACCCGCGCCGAGCGTGTGCCGGTCAAGAACAACCTGCGCCACAACGACCTGGACGACCTGGTCAACGAGGAAACCCTGGCCAGCGGAGAAGGCGACTATCCGCACAAGGAAGAGCTCGGTCTGCTTTGGCAGTGGGCGCTGCAGCTGGAAGCGGGCCGCATGAAGAAGCGCGAGGCGTTCGGCCTCAAGCCGGAACAAGCCAATCGCGTCGACTTCAATTTCTATGTCGAAGACGACGTGGTCAGCATCGTGCGCCGCAAGCGTGGCGCGCCGCTGGACAAGATCGTGGCCGAGCTGATGATCTTCGCCAACAGCACCTGGGGCAAGCTGCTGCACGACTCGGGCGTGCCGGGCATTTATCGCTCGCAAGGTCCGGGCGCGGGCGGCTGGGCCGCCAAGATGCAGGTGCGCATGGTGACGCACGCGGCGCCGCACCAGGGCCTCGGTGTCGATCAATATGCGTGGAGCACCTCGCCGCTGCGCCGGTATACCGACCTGGTCAACCAGTGGCAGATCATCGCCGCTGCCACCAACGGCGTAACCGCGCCGCTGGTGGCGCCATTCAAGCACCGCGATGCGACGCTGTTCGCGATCGTGTCCAGCTTCGATGCGGCGTACTCGGCGTATAACGACTTCCAGCAGAACATGGAACGTTACTGGTGCCTGCGCTGGCTGGGGCAGGAGCAGGCCAAGCAGGTCGAGGCGGTGGTGCTGAAGGATGAGATCGTGCGGCTGGCGGATGTGCCGCTGGTGGTGCGTCTGCCGGGCATGCTCTCGGCGCCACGCGGAGCGCAGGTCAAGCTCGATATCGTGCGCTGGGACGAGATCGATCTGACGCTGGAGGCGCGCTTGCTTGAAGTAGCGGTGGCGGAGCCTGATGCGTCGCTCGATTATGAGGAAGAGGTGGACACGGGTGAGGCGGCGGTGGCTGAGGTTGTCGAGGCCGAAGGTGCCGTGGCGGCGGTCGATACCGGGGATGCGCCGCAGCCGGCGCCGGCGTCGGCGCAGTAACTGCCCGATATTCCCGCCACGCGGGAAGCATGAATACACGGTGGGCCTGCGCGCGAGCACAGGCCCACTTTGTCATTCAGGGGCGCACGTGCACTTCCCGAGGTCACACCGACAACACCTCTTATCGAACACACCACGTTCTGTTGCACCCACGCAGCCAAGCTCCCTCATCCGTTCGCGCCGGGTTAGAATGCCCAAATTCACTTGGATTCCAGCAGCCCTCCCGGCCACCCGCAGCGCGTGAAGTACTCCCAACAAAACCGTCCCCTGATGATCGCCCTGGCCGTATCGGTGGCCGCGCACGCCTTATTGCTGGCGATCCGTTTCGCCGCGCCGGATGCGTTCCGCCAGCAGCCGGCCGACCCGGGCCTGGAAGTGGTGCTGGTCAACGCCAAGCACCAGAAAGCCCCGGCCAAGGCCGACGCCCTGGCCCAGGCCAACCTCGACGGCGGCGGCAGCGCCGAGAAGGGCCGCGCAAAGTCGCCGCTGCCCGACCTGCGCAAGATCGAGGACGGCGACAGCATCAAGGCCCTGCAGCGCCGCATCGCCGAGCTCGAGCGTCAACAGCAGGACGTGCTGACCAAGGCGCGCCGTTCGCAATTCACCGCGCCGCCGAATACCGAGAAAGAAAAGCCGGACCCGCCCCGCACCGGCAACGACAACCTGGACTCCACGCGCGCCATCTCGCGCAGCGCGGCCGAGATCTTCCAGCGCATCGAAGAAGAAAACCGCCGCCCCAAGCGCACCCAGATCACGCCGAGCACGCGTCAGGTCGGCTACGCCCTGTACTACAAGGCGATGCAGAAGCGCATCGAGGAAATCGGCACCCTGAATTTCCCGCAGCAGGCCGGGCGCAAGCTGTATGGCGACCTGATCGTCTACATCCCCGTGTTCCAGGACGGCACGTTGTACATGAACGACGGCGGCCCGCGTGTCGAACGCAGCTCGGGCAACCCGGCGCTGGACAAGGCCGCGCTCGAGATCATCCGCCGCGCCGCGCCGTTTGGCGCCTTCCCGGCCAACATGCGCTCCAAGGGCAAGGACGACCTGTGGGAAGTGTTCACCCGATTCAGTTTCACCCGCGAGGACAAGATGCAGGCAACGCTGCGCGAGGGCGCCCCATGAGCGATCGTTATTGCGTCATCGGCAATCCGATCGCCCACAGTAAATCGCCCCTGATCCACGCCGCGTTCGCCGCCGCCACCGGGCAAGACCTGCAGTACGAGCGCTGCCTGGCGCCGCTCGACGGCTTCGAGGCTACCGTGCGCGACTTGATTGCGCAGGGCTACCGCGGCGCCAACGTCACGGTGCCGTTCAAGCTGGAAGCGGCGCGCCTGGCTACCCGGCTGGAGCCGCGTGCCAAGGCAGCCGGCGCCGTCAACACCCTGATCTTTGCCGACGGCGAGATCGTCGGCGACAACACCGACGGCCCCGGCCTGGTGGCCGACATCGTCCGCAATGCCGGCGTGCCGTTGAAAGACAAGCGCATCCTGCTACTGGGCGCAGGCGGCGCCGCGCGCGGGGCGCTGCTGCCGCTGCTGCTGCAGGAGCCAAGCCGGATCGTCATCGCCAACCGTACCCTGGCCACGGCCGAAAAGTTGGTGCAGGATTTCGCCGGGCACGCCGAGCGGCTGGCTGTATGCGGTTTCGCCGATGCCGAAGGCAGCTTCGACGTCGTCATCAATGCCACGTCAAGCAGCCTGGCGGCCGACGTGCCGCCGGTGCCGCCCTCGGTGTTTCACCCGGGAACGCTGGCATTGGATATGATGTACGGAAATAAACCGACCGTGTTCATGGACTTCGCCGCCAGCCACGGCGCCGGCGTGCGCGACGGCCTGGGCATGCTGGTGGAGCAGGCGGCCGAAGCGTTCGCGCTATGGCGCGGCGTGCGGCCGGACACGGCGAAGGTGCTGGCCTCGATGCGGCAAACACAACAATAATACGACTTCATGGCAAGCAAATCGCGCAAGGGCGGCGCCGCTTCAAGCGGGCGCCGCTGGATCAAATGGATCATCCTCGGGCCGCTGCTGCTGGTATTGCTGGTCCAGCTGTACTTCTTCATCATGGTTTGCTGGTATGCGCAGTTCGATCCCGGCTCGACCAGCTTCATGCGCCAGCAACTGTCCGAACTGCGCGATAAGAATCCGAACGCGACACTCAAGCACCAGTGGGTGCCGTACGAACGCATCTCGCCCAACCTGAAGCGCGCGGTGGTGGCGTCGGAAGACGCCAACTTCAGCGAGCACGGCGGCGTCGACTGGGAAGCGATGGAACGCGCCTACGAGCGCAACAACCGGCGCAGCAAGGTGGTCGGCGGCGGTTCGACCATCACCCAGCAGCTGGCCAAGAACCTGTTCCTGTCCGGCTCGCGCAGCTACCTGCGCAAGGGCCAGGAAATGGTCATCGCCTTCA
>NZ_DAMAGA010000060.1:0-15263 GCF_031995545.1 Massilia sp. | reverse complement strand
CTACGTAGGACGGCGCAGACCGTAGGGTTGGCGGCTGTGCCGCCGACGCGTTCAACCAGCGTGCGCGCAATCGCGCGAATTACACGCCGCGCAGCAGTTCGTTGATGCCGGTCTTCGAGCGCGTCTGCGCATCCACGCGCTTGACGATCACCGCGCAGTACAGGCTGTACTTGCCATCGGCGGACGGCAGCGAACCCGACACCACCACCGAACCCGACGGCACGCGGCCGTAGGTCACTTCGCCGGTTTCGCGGTTGTAGATCTTGGTCGACTGGCCGATGTACACGCCCATCGAGATCACCGAGTTCTCTTCCACGATCACGCCTTCGACGATTTCCGAACGGGCGCCGATGAAGCAGTTGTCTTCGATGATGGTCGGATTGGCCTGCATCGGTTCCAGCACGCCGCCGATGCCGACGCCGCCCGACAGGTGGACGTTCTTGCCGATCTGGGCGCACGAACCGACGGTGGCCCAGGTGTCGACCATGGTGCCTTCATCGACGTAGGCGCCGATGTTGACGTAGGACGGCATCAGCACCACGTTCTTGCCGATGAACGAGCCGCGGCGTGCAACCGCCGGCGGCACCACGCGGAAGCCCCCCTTGGCGAAGTCTTCCGGGGTGTAGTCGGCGAACTTGGTCGGGACTTTATCGTAGAACTGGATGTCGCCCGATGCGACCGGCACGTTGTTCTCGAGGCGGAACGACAGCAGCACGGCTTTCTTGATCCACTGGTTCACGACCCATTCGCCGCTGTCTTTCTGTGCCACGCGCAGGCTGCCGTTGTCGAGGCCGGCGAGGACGTGGGCGACGGCGTCGCGCACTTCGGCGCTGGCGCTGTTCGGGCTGATCTCGGCGCGCTGTTCCCAGGCGGTGTCGATGATGTTCTGGAGTTGTTGGGTCATGGTGCTGTCTTCAGTGGAAATATAAAAAATCGGTGGGTCTTTACTTGAGGCCCTGGCAGAACTGGACGATGCGGTTGGCCGCTTCCAGTCCTTCGTCGACGCCGGCCACCAGGGCCATGCGGATGCGGCCCTGGCCCGGGTTCTGCCCGTGCGCGTCGCGCGCCAGGTAGCTGCCCGGAAGGACCGTCACATTATAGTCGGCGTACAGGCGGCGTGCGAAGTCGGTGTCGCTCAGGCCGGTACGGCGCACGTCGGCCCACAGGTAGAAGCCGGCGTCCGGCAGCTCGACGTCCATCACCTTCTTCAGCAGCGGCGTGATCAGGCTGAATTTTTCCTTGTACAGCGTGCGGTTGTCCTGCACGTGCTGCTCATCGTTCCAGGCCGCGATCGACGCCGTCTGCACCGGCGGCGACATGGCGCCGCCACAGTAGGTGCGGTACAGCAGGAATTTCTTCATCGCCAACGGGTCGCCGGCCACGAAACCCGAGCGCATGCCCGGCACGTTGGAACGCTTGGACAGGCTGGAGAACACAATCAGGTTGCGGTACGGCTGCTCGCCCTCGCTCCTGCCGAGCTGGTGCGCCGCTTCCAGCGCGCCCAGTGGCGGCGTCGAGCCGGTATAGATCTCGGAATAGCATTCGTCGGCCGCGATCAGGAAGCCGAAGCGGTCCGACAGCTCGAACAGTTCGCGCCAGTCTTCCAGGCTGAGGGTGGCGCCGGTCGGGTTGCCCGGCGAGCACACGTACAGCAGCTGCACGCGCGGCCACACCGAACCCGGCACGTTGCCGAAGTCGGGCGCGAAGTTGCGCGCCGGGTCGCTGTTGACGAAGTATGGCGTGGCGCCGGCCAGGTAGGCCGCGCCTTCGTAGATCTGGTAGAAGGGGTTCGGGCACATCACCAGCGCGTCGGTCTGCGAACCGTCCACCATGCACTGGGCGATCGCGAACAGCGCTTCGCGCGAGCCGTTCACCGGCAGCACCATGGTGGCCGGGTCGAGCGCCGGAATGCCGTAGCGTCGTTCCAGCCAGCCCGCGATCGCGGCGCGCAGCGGCTCGGCGCCGACCGTGCTCGGATAGTTGGCCAGGCCGGCGACCGCGTGGGTCAGCGCTTTCTCGATGAAGGCCGGGGTCGGGTGCTTCGGCTCGCCGATGCCGAGGCTGATCGCGGAATAGTCCGGGTTCGGGGTGACGCCGGCGAACAGCTGGCGCAGTTTTTCGAACGGATAGGGTTGCAGCTTGTCGAGATGAGGATTCACGGCAGAGTGGCGCGGTGCGCAGTGTGCGTTTTTGGACAATTTTTCATTATAGCGCCATGCTTAGGGAGAGCGCAGGCGGCCTCGGGAATGAATTGCGGTACCATGAAAGCAACAATAATCCACGAATCCACACTGCCGTGCCGATCAGCTACGCCCGCAGCCTGACCGCCGATGAACGCACGCCCGGCGCCAACCGCCACCTCGGCGTGGCGCTGGCGTTCGTGGCCGGCGCCATCAATGCCGGCGGCTTCCTGGCGGTGCGCGAATATACCTCGCACATGACCGGCATCGTCTCCAGCGCGGCCGACCACCTGGTGCTGGGCGACAGCGAACTGGTGCTGGCGGCGCTGGCGGCCTTGCTCAGCTTCATGCTGGGCGCGGCCTGCACCGCGATCCTGGTGAATGTGATCCGCCGCCGCGGCCTGCACAGCGGCTATGCACTGCCGCTATTGCTCGAGGCGGTCCTGCTGATGGTGTTCGGCATCCTGGGCGCGCGCCTGTCGGCGATCGACGCCTTCTTCATTCCGCTGACCGTGATGCTGCTGTGCTTCATGATGGGCTTGCAGAACGCGGTGATCACCAAGGTCTCGCACGCCGAGATCCGCACCACCCACATGACCGGTATCGTGACCGACATCGGCATCGAGCTGGGCAAGATGGCGTACTGGAACGCCGATGCGGCGCGCCAGCCCAGGGTGGCGGCCAACCGCGCCCGGCTGGCGCTGATGGCGGGGCTGCTGGGCGCGTTCTGCATCGGCGGGGTGGTCGGTGCGTTCGGCTTCAAGCACCTGGGCTACCTGTCGACGGTGCCGCTGGCGGCGCTGCTGTGCGTGCTGGGGATCGTGCCGGTGGTGGACGATGCGCTGGCGCTGATGATGCGCCAGCGCAGGGCAGGCAACGATCGCTGACGCGTGGAGCGCTTTGCAGCAGGCGGTACGCTGACGTGGTGCGGCAATGCGTTACGCATACTTCGTAGACATTGCTGATTGGGCAAGGTTATCATCCCCTGTTTGCCTCAGCTCCTACACACCATGTCACAAACGTCGTCAGCACATTCCCGGCCTGGCCGGCCCGCGCCAGGTTCCCGTCCCCGTGTTTTCTGGACCATCCTGTTGCCGGTCTTCGCCATCCTGGCGCTCGTCGTCATGTGCTGGCGTTGGGGCGGAACGATCCAGGATTCGCAAGCTTACTTCGATACCGCGCGCTACCTGCGTGGCGATATCCCCAAATCAGAGCTGGTGGCGCCGTTTCCTTACCGCCTGCTGGTGCCGGCGACGGCGGCGGCGCTTCCCGGCGACGTGCGCAACAACTTTGCCACATTGAACTGGTTGCTGATCGTGGCCGGTGCATGCGCCATGTCGGCCGCCGTGCTGCGCGCCGGCCTGGGCCGGCAACGTGCGATCGCGGCGGGTTTGTTGATGATCGTGTCGCTGCCCACATTCTGGTATGCGCCTTATCTGCTGGTCGATCCGGGATCGGTATGCGCGCGTTCCGCCTTCGTGCTGGCCGTGCTCGCCGGGCAGCCCTGGCTGGCCGCACTGGCAGGACTGTTCGGTACGGCGGTGCGCGAAGAAAACATCCTGCTGCTGTTCTGGCTGCTGGCGACGCGCCGCATCGCCCTGGTGCCGGGCCTGGCGTTCCTGGCCGCTGCTGGCGGATGGATCCTGCTGGTACGCTGGTGGCTGATTCCCGGCCTGCCTTCCTACACCTGGGTGCCGAACTGGGCCAATATCGAGCGGGCGCTGCACGACGTGCGTTCGCTGCTGTCGATCGCGGGTTCGGCCTGCATCGTGATACCGCTGGCATTGCTTGGCTGGCGCGCCGCGCCGGCGACATTGCGGCCGCTCGCGGGCCTGCTGCTGTTAATGGCGTTGCCCCAACTGTATGCCGCGCTCAGCGTTCGCGTCGACGGGCGTCTGATCTGGGGCATGTATCCGTTCCTGGTGCCGTTCGCCGTCTGCGCCGGACTGCGCCTGGCCGGTGCGCGCGCGGCGGATCAGGACGGCATCAGGGGCGCAGTCGCCACGGGCGCGCCGAAATAGCGTGTGCCGAACAGGTCGAGAGTGAAGCCGCCGCCGGGCCAGGGCGCATAGGTGGCGGCAAGCGCGAGTGCCAGGCACAGCGCGCATATCACCAGGCTGACGCGGTCGCGACTGACGTACAGCACAGGGTCTTCGTTGACCTGGCCGCGGTAGGACAGCGTCCACAGGCGGCCGAGCCAGAAGACCAGCAGCGGCACGGTACCGGCCAGCCAGGCCGGCGACTGGTAGCGTATCAGCGCGTTCTGCGATTCGAAGTACAGGATAAAGACCAGCACCGACACGAAGGCGCTGTTGATGCCCATGATCCCGATCGGTTGCTTGTCGGCGGTGGTGTAGCCACGGCCGGCGGATTTTTCCTTGCCCAGCAACTCCAGGTTGTGCAGCTCGCTGTGGCGCTTGAGCAGCGCCAGGCTGAGAAAGAAGAAGAACGAAAAGGCGAGCAGCCAGAACGATGGTTCGATCGCGGTCGCGGCGCAGCCGGCCAGGATGCGCATGCTGTACAGAACCGCCAGCGCGACGATGTCGACCATCAGAATCCGTTTCAGGCACAGCGAATAACATGTCGTGGATACGAAGTAAGCCAGCACGGCAAGCGCGAGAATGGGCCCGGCTGCCAGCGACAGTGTCAGCGCGCCGGCTGCCAGGAACGGGCTGGCGCACAGCGCAACGCTGGTCGGCAGGGAGCCTGCGGCAATCGGACGATGGCGCTTGGTTGGGTGCAGGCGATCGTCGTTTGCGTCCAGCGTGTCGTTGAGCAGGTAGGCGCTCGACGCGCACAAGGAAAACGCCACGAATGCGAGCGCCGATTGCCAGGCCGCTGCCAGCGTGATCTCGTTTCCGGCCAACATTGGGACGAATACCAGTAGATTCTTCAACCATTGACGTGGACGCATCGCCTTGATCAGGGCGGCGCCGGGTTGCGCGGGTACGTGCACGATCTGTTCGGTGACCCGGCCATCGCCGATGCGTACCGGGCGCGCCGTCGCGGACAAGGCGATGCAGCTGTGTTGCCATATGGCGCGATCCGCCTTGCTGGCGCCCAGATAGTCGAAGCCGTGCTCGCCATACAGGCCGACTAACTGATGTGCCCGGCCGCGCGCGTCCTGGGCAACCCCGTCATCCGCGAGCCGGACCTGTCCGAACAAGCCCAGGTGCCGCGCGGTGTCGGCGCCAATGCCATGTCCGTCGGCTGTCATCAATACCAGGGTACGTCCTTGCGCCTGCTGGGCCGACAAGAACGCGAGGACCTGGCGGTCGTATGGCAGCGAAGCGGCGGAGGGAATGGCCCAGCGCAGCAAGTTGCGGCGCAAGGTGTTGCTGCCCGCCAGCAGCCAGGCGGGCAGGCGCCATACCTGCAAGAACTGGGTGCGCAGAAACAGCGCCAGCGCTTCCCAGCCCAGGCTGGAGCGCGCCAGCAAGGCGTCGAGGTCTACGACGAGCGGCAGGCGCAATGCCGCGCCGGCGAGGTCTTGCTTCGGATTGGAAGCGGCATTCTTCAATTGCAGTCCTGCTCTTCTTGTTTAGGCGTGAAAATTGATTTGATACGCTGCAGGGCAAGCGTTACGGTGCCAGCGGGGGACGCGAGTTTAGCACGGCGCCGCAGGGCGAATTTGCGTACTTTTCCACCTCAGCCAAGGCGCTCGCGCCACGCCCCGGGATTGATCCCGCTCCACTCCCGGAACGCATGCGTGAACGCGCTCTGCTCCTGGAACCCCAGCTTGAAAGCGATATCGACCAGCCCCAGCTCGCGCCGGCTCAGGTAGTCGCGCGCCAGGCCGAAACGCACCGCGTCGAGTTCGCCCTGGAAGCTCGACCCGGCCTCGGCCAGCTTGCGCTGCAGGGTACGCGCCGACAGGCCCAGTTCGGCCGCCACCGGCGCCAGCCGCGCCTGGCCCAGCGGCAGGCGCCGCACCAGCGCCGTGCGCAGCTGGGCGACCAGACTGTCGACATGGGCGGCGCGCTGTTCCAGCAGGCGTTCGGCGTGCTGGCGCAGTACCGGGAACAGGCTGGGGTCGGTGTTCGGCACCGGCATCGCCAGCAGCGCGGCATCGACCACGGCGCTGTTGGCGGCGGCGCCGAATTCAGGTAGTACGCCCAGCACGCGCCGGTACTCGGCCGGGTCGATACCGGGATCGGCGTGGGTGAAATGCATCGTGTGCGCCTGCAGCGGCTGCCCGGCCATCCAGCTGGCGAACACGCGGATGCCGGCGAACACGCTTTCCACCAGATGGCGATTGGCGTCCGGGTAGTGCGAGGTCCATGCATAGCGCGCCCGTTCGCCTTCGAGCGCCAGGCCGCTGGTTCCCAGGTCGTGCGCCAGCGACTCGTAGCGCTGGGTCAGTTCCATGGCGTGTCCGAAGTTGCTGCAGGCGAGCAGCACCATGCCGTAGGCGCTGTAGGTCGACGGCCGCACCTTCTCTCCCACGTGCAGGCCGAAGTGCGGATCCTGCGCCAGGCGCGCGCCGGCGCCGAGCAGGGCGATGTAGCAGCGCGCCGGAATACTCTCGGGCGCCACGGCCAGCGCGTCGGGTTCCATGCCGGCCGCGACGCACAGGCGCGCCGGATCGACGCCCTGTTCCTGCGCGGCGTCGAGCAGCGGCTGCAGGTAGGCGCCGGTGACGCGGCCGCTGTCCGGGAATGTCCCGTTTTGCGGGATTCCGGTGAATGGATCTGGCGTGTTCGAGCAAGTGGCTGTCATGAAAGCGCAATACGGAAGGGCAGGGGCTGCTTAATCTGGCATAAAGGGCAACTTGTAGTATAACGGCAAAAGAAACGGATAGGGACGGATGCGACGCTGGAACGGTTGGGGGGACGACTCGGTCGAGGTGGAACTGGCGCCCGACGCGCGCACCTTCCTGGAGGCGCGCATCGGGCCCGGGACTGCGCCGCAGGACGCCACCTTCGACCGTGCCTGCACCCAGGTGCCGCCGGGCCGGCTGGCGCACCATCCGCTGGTCGACACCAGCCCCACGGTGCGCGCGCGCCACGCGTTGGGCCAGAGCCTGCCCGACTGGCTGCGCCTGCGTCACGGGCGGCTCGCCAACGTGCCGGACGGGGTCGCCTTCCCGGAATCGTCGAGCCAGGTGCGCGAGCTGCTGGCCTGGGCCGCACGCCAGGATGCGATGGTGATTCCCTGGGGCGGCGGCACCAGCGTGGTCGGCCACCTGGGTGTGCCGGACGGCGCGCGCTTCGCCGCCCGGCCGGTGCTGGCGATCGACATGTGCCGCATGCGGGCCCTGATTTCGCTTGACCGCGAGGCGCTGCTGGCCTGCTTCGGTGCCGGCGTCACCGGCCCCGACCTTGAAGCGCAGCTGCGTGCGCACGGCTATACGCTCGGCCACTATCCGCAATCGTTCGAGTATTCCACCCTGGGCGGCTGGATCGCCACCCGCTCCTCGGGCCAGCAGTCGCTGCGCTATGGCCGCATCGAACAGCTGTTCGCCGGCGGCCGGGTCGAGACCCCGGCCGGCACCCTCGACATTCCCTCGTTCCCGGCCTCCAGCGCCGGCATCGACCTGCGCGAGATGGTGCTCGGCTCCGAAGGGCGGCTCGGCATCGTCACCCACGCCAATATGCGCATCAGCCGCGTGCCCGAGCACGAAGCCTTCCACGCCATCTTCTTTCCCGGCTGGCAGCAGGCGCTGCAGGCGGTGCGGGTGCTGGCGCAGTCGCGCCTGGGACTGTCGATGCTGCGCCTGTCGAACGCGCGCGAGACCGCGACCATGCTGGCGCTGGCGGGGCAAAGTCAGGGCCACGGCGGCGGACTGCTCGAGCGCTATCTCGACTGGCGCGGCTGCGGCGCCGACAAATGCATGCTGCTGGTCGGCGCCAGCGGCGCCAAGACGCAGGTGGTGCAGGCGCTGCAGGCGGCGCGCGCGATGGCGCAGCGCCACCGCGGCGTGCACACCGGCGCCGCGCTGGGCGAGCACTGGCGCCGCAACCGCTTCCGCGGCGTCTACCTGCGCAATGCCGCCTGGGAACTCGGCTATGCGATCGACACCGTGGAAACCGCGCTCGACTGGCCGCACGTGACGCGCGCCATGGAGGCGGTCGAACGCGCCGCCGGCGGCGCCCTGGAGGCGTTCGGCGAGCGCGTGCATGCCTGCAGCCACCTGTCGCACCTGTATCCGCAGGGCGCGAGCGTGTACACCACGCTGGTGTACCGGCTGGCCGGCGACTACGAGCTGGACCTGCTGCGCTGGCGCCAGCTCAAGGAGCGCGTCTCGGGAGCGGTGGTCGGCTGCGGCGGCACCATCAGCCACCAGCATGGGGTCGGCACCGACCACGCGCCGTGGCTGGTGGCCGAGAAGGGCGAGCTGGGCGTGGGGGCGATGGGCGCACTGTTGCGGCACTTCGATCCCGACGCGCGCATGAATCCGGGTAAGCTGTTGGCATCATGACGAATTTTCCACCCGGCCGTGACTGGGACATCCTCATCATCGGCGGCGGCATCACCGGCGCCGGTATCCTGCTCGAAGCCGCGCGCCGTGGCCTGAAGGCATTATTGGTCGAGCAGCGCGACTTTGCCTGGGGCACCTCGAGCCGCTCGTCGAAACTGGTGCATGGCGGCCTGCGCTACCTGACCGAAGGCGGCCTGCGCGTGGCGCGCGACGCGGTGCGCGAGCGCGAGGCGCTGCTGCGCGCCGCGCCCGGCCTGGTCGAGGCCCAGGGCTTCGCTTTCGCCCAGGGCGCGCTGGCGGTCGCGGCCCAGGATGGCGCCGGCGCGGCGGTGACGCGGCCGGCCTACATGACGATGCTGCGCATGGTCGACCTGCTGACCGGCCGCCGCGAGCATGGCTGGGAGCGTGGCAGCGATCGTGCCGGCGCTTCACGCATGGCGGCGCTGGGCGGCGCCAGCCAGGGCGGCAGTGGTGGCGCGGCCAGCACCCGGATCCCGGGCGGCATCCGCTACACCGACGCCAAGACCGACGACGCGCGCCTGGTGCTGCGGGTGCTGGACGAAGCGCGCCTGCACGGCGCTACCGCGCTCAACTACGTCACGGTGCAGGCGCTGGTGCGCGACGGCGGCAAGGTGCACGGCGCCATGCTGCGCGACGAACGCAGCGGCGCCGAGCACGCGGTGCGGGCGCGGGTGGTGGTCAATGCCACCGGCGCCTGGTCCGATCTGCTCGACCGCGACGGCCCGGCACGCACCGCGCGCCTGCGTCCGCTGCGCGGCACCCACCTGGTGCTGCCGAGCACGCGCCTGCCGCTGACTCAGGCCCTGAGCATGCTGCATCCGCTCGATGGCCGGCCGGTGTTCGTGTTCCCGTGGGAAGGCGTGATCCTGGCCGGCACCACCGACGTCGACCACGACGAGGCGCTGGCGCGCGAAGGACGCATCACGCGCGCCGAGTTCGAGTACCTGATGGCGGCGCTGCAGGCGCAGTTCCCGCAGCAGGCGCTGGACGAAGCGGACGTGGTGGCGACCTTCGCCAGCGTGCGGCCGGTGGCCGAGGGTGGCACGGCCCCGGCGCAGGAACGGCGCGAGCACCTGCTGTGGTCGGAGCCGGGCATGATCTCGGTCGCCGGCGGCAAGCTGACCACCTTCCGCTCGATCGCGCTCGACGTGCTGCGCCAGGTGGCGCTGCAACTGCCGGGCTGGCAGCTGCGCTCGGACCGGGCGCCGGTGTTCGCGCGCGTCGCGGTGCCGGCGCGCCACGATCTGCCGGCCGGCATCCTGCGCCGCCTGGCCGGACGCCACGGCGTGCACGTCAAGCCGCTGCTCAAGGCAGCGCAGGCGGGCGAGCTGGAACCTGTTCCCGGTACCCAGACCTTGTGGGCCGAATTGCGCTGGGCGGCGCGCGCTGAGCAGGTGCACCGGCTGGACGACCTGATGCTGCGCCGCACGCGTCTCGGCCTGCAGCTGGCGGACGGCGGGTCGCAGGTGCTGCCGCGGATCAGGGCGATCTGCCAGGCGGAGCTGGGATGGAGCGACGAGCACTGGGAACGCGAAGTGGCGGTGTATCTGAAGGCCTGGCGCCCGCAATACGGGGTGCCGGCAACAGCCCAGCGCGCAGCGATGCACTAGGCCCGAACCGCGACCTTCAATGCGGCTGCGCCCCGGTGGCGCCGGCCGCATCCCACGCCGTCCCCGCCTGCACCGTCACCACCCGGTTACGACCGCGCGCCTTGGCCTCGTACATCGCCCGATCCGCCGCCACGAAGAACGAGCGCACGTCGTCGAACAAGGTCGGCACCAGGCTCGCCACCCCCACGCTGACCGTCACCACGCCACCATCGCTGGCGCGCGGATTCGGAATCGCGAGGCGCTCCACATGCGCGCGCGCCGCTTCGCCCAGCCGCGCCGCCGCCTCTTCGCCGGTATCGGCCAACAGCACCACGAATTCCTCGCCGCCGTAGCGCGCCGCCAGGTCGGTCGGGCGCATCGCGTGCGACTGCAGCGCTTCGGCGATCGCCTGCAGGCAGGCATCGCCGGCCGCGTGGCCCAGGCTGTCGTTATAGCCCTTGAAGTGGTCGACGTCGAGCACGATCAGCGACAGCGGCTGGCCGCTGCGGATCGCGCGTGCCCATTCCTTGTCGAGAAAGGCGTCGAAGTGGCGGCGGTTGGCGATACGCGTCAGCGGGTCGACCAGGGCCGCGCGCTGCAGCGCGGTTTCGGACTGCTTGTGGTGGGTGATGTCGTGCAGCAGGGCCACGAACAGCGCTTCGCCACCGGCCATCGGCGACAGGCTCAGGTCCATCGCGCGCACGCTGCCGTCGCCCTGCGGCAGCAGCACTTCACGCGTGCCGCGGCAGCGCCTGGCCGCTTCCTGGTCATCGGGGGTGTGGAAATAGTCGGCGTAGTCCTGGCTGGCGGGCGGCGCCAGCAGATCGGCCAGCGGGCGGCCGGACAGTTGCACGGCAGGGCAGTCGAGGAAGCGTTCGCAGGCCGGATTGGCGTAGGCCACGCGTCCGTCGCCGCCGACCAGCATCAGGCCTTCGTCCATGCCGTCCACGATCAGCTGCAGGCGTTCGGCCTGCTGCTTCTGGCTTTCGCTGCTGCTGCGCTGGCGCAGCTGGGCGCGCACGCGGGCACAGACTTCGGGCAGGCGCACCGGCTTGGCGATGTAGTCGACCGCGCCGGTATCGAAGCCGGCCACGACGTCGTCGGTCTCGCCGCAGCTGCTGACGAAAATGACGGGAATGTGGGCGGTGTCGGGCTGGCGCTTCAGGCGCCGGCAGATCTCCAGGCCGTCGAGATCGGGCAGGATCACGTCCAGCAGGATCAGGTCGGGCTGGACCCGGGTGGCGATGTCGAGCGCGCGCTTGCCGGAGGTGGCGACGAAGGTCTGGTAACCCTGTTGGCGCATGATGTCCTGCAGCAGCCCGAGGCTGTCGGGAGCATCGTCGACGATCAGAATCGCGGATTGGCGCGAGGGCGCGGCAAGCGCCAGGGCAGGGTGCATCATCGGTTGCGGACAGACCTCATCAGTGACAGGAAATCATAACCCCATAACGAGCGTCCGTGACAACTGTTGTTGCCGAAAATCCACTACCTGATATAAATGTTGCACGATCGCAACTGGAAGAAACGATTGCGGCGCGGAGAACCGTCCGGTTCGCCGCGCCGCAAGGAGCTTAGAGCAATCTCTCTAGATCAGAGCATGCCCGCGATCAGCTTGCCCAGCACCGCGATGCCTTCGCGGATGCGTTCCGGCGGCACCGTCACGAACGACAGGCGCAGCGTGTTGCTGGCCGGGTCGTTGGCATAGAACGGCGCGCCCGGCACGAAGGCCACGCGCGCGGCCAGCGACTGTTCCAGCAGCTTCATGGCGTCGACCTGCTGCGGCAGGGTGACCCAGATGAACATGCCGCCTTCCGGCTCGGTCCAGGTGACGCCGGCCGGGAAGTGTTCCTTCATCGCGTCCAGCATCACCTGGCACTGGTCGCCGTACAGGTGGCGGATGGTCGGGATGTGCTGCTCCAGGAAGCCGTCCTTGACCACTTCGTGCACCACCATCTGGGTGATCTGCGCGGTGTGCAGGTCGGCGGCCTGCTTGGCCAGCTCGAGGCGGCGCACCAGCGGCAGCGGGGCGCACACGTAACCCAGGCGGATGCCCGGGGTCAGCACCTTCGAGAACGAACCCATGTAGATGACGCCGTCCGGATTCATGGCGACCATCTTCGGCATCGGCTCGCCGCGGTACGACAGGGCGCCGTACGGATCGTCCTCGATCAGCGGCACGCCGAGGCGGGCGCAGGTTTCCACCAGTTCCTGGCGCCGTTCGAGCGACAGCGAGCGGCCGGTCGGGTTCTGGAAGTTGGGCAGCGAGTACAGCAGGCGCGCGCCTTGTGCGATGCCTTCGAGCGAGGACGGCACCAGGCCGTGTTCGTCGGTGTCGACCGACACGAACTCAGGACGGTACACCGAGAACGCCTGCAGCGCGCCCAGGTAGCTCGGGGTTTCGACCAGCACGCGGCTGCCTTCGTCGATCAGCACCTTGCCCAGCAGGTCCAGCGCCTGCTGCGAGCCGGAGGTCATCAGGATCTGTTCTGGCAGGATGGTCGAGCCTTCGGTGGACAGGGAATTCGCAATCCATTCACGCAGTGGCGCGTAGCCGTCGGTGGGGCCGTATTGCAGGGCCACCTTGCCGTTCTCGCTCAGCACTTTTTCGTAGGCGGCTTTCATGCGCTCGACCGGGAAGGTGGCCGGCGACGGCAGGCCGCCCGCGAACGAGATGATCTCGGGACGCTGGGTGATCTTCAGGATCTCGCGGATGAACGAGCTTTGCAGCTGCTGGGCGCGTTCCGAGAACTGCCACTGAATGGGATTGGGATTTTCGATTTTCATACTTGTCTCACAGGAAGGGGCACGGTCGTGCCGGGCCATTATAAAACACGCTGGATAGGCGGATTCGTATGGGCGGGGTGGCGCCGGGTCGGCGTCACCCGAGGCACAACCTTAATGGAAAGTCAGGCGAATTAATGCCGGTTTTAGGCCACTTCCACGACCATTTCGATCTCGACGCAGGTGCCGCGCGGCAGCGAGGCGACGCCGAAGGCCGATCGCGCGTGCTTGCCGGCGTCGCCAAAGATCTCGCCGATCAGTTCCGAGCAGCCGTTGGTGACCAGGTGCTGTTCGTTGTAGTCCGGGGTCGAAGCGACCAGACTCATCACCTTGACGATGCGCTTGACGCGGTTCAGGTCGCCGCCCACGGCTTCCTGCAGGGTGCCGATCAGGTCGATCGCCACCGAGCGCGCAGCCGCCTGGCCATCGGCGGTGGTCTTGTCGCGGCCCAGGATGCCGACGTCGGGATTGCCGTCCGCCTTCTTGGCGATGTGGCCCGAGATGAACACGAGGTTGCCGGTCTGTACGTACATGACGTAGGCGGCGGCCGGAGTGGCCGGGGCTTGCAGGGTGATGTTCAGTTCTTTGAGTTTGTCGTAGACGGACATGGTGTTTTCGAGGATGCGTGAAGGGAGCCGGTATTGTACGTCCCATGCCCGCAGCTTGCACATCCGGCATTGCCGAAAGGGGATGGCGGCCCGGCTCCCTGCGCCGGTGCGTTACGGGCAGCCGGCCGGCATGGTCTTCATCGCTTCCTCGATCTGCTGCGGCGTCAGGTCGCGCTGGTGTGTCGCGATCGACCAGTGGTGGCCGAACGGATCGACCACCTGGCCGTAGCGGTCGCCCCAGAACGCATCCTCCAGCGGCATCTGTACCGTGGCGCCGGCCGCCAGCGCGCGTTCCCATACTGCGTCGGCGTCGTTCACATACAGGTGGATCGTCACCGGCGTGCCCTGCAGCGCGCGTGGTCCGCGACTGCCGTATTCGGGAAAGGCGTCGGCCAGCATGACCATCGAATCGCCGATGCGCATCTCGGCGTGCATGATCTTGCCGCCGGGGCCGTCCATGCGCGCGACCTGGACCGCGCCGAACGCGCGCTGGTAGAACGCCAGCGCTTCGGCCGCGCCTTCGCAGACCAGGTGCGGGGTGATGCTGCGGAATCCTTCGGGGATGGGACTAACCGGGGGATTGACTGACTGGCTCATCGTGAATCTCCTGTCTTGGTTGAGGGATGCTGCTGGCGCTACGACGAATGGAGAGTGCTGGAATCGACATGTGGCCAACAACATGTCCGAGGCCGGCAAGATGCGATGATTGTGGTGTAAATACTCGCACGGCGACCTGCGCTTGTCAAAATAGCTCTTGAAATCGGTTTGGAGCACCCCATATCCCACCGAGTCTGTTCAACCCTTTCTTTCCACGAGGAACAAGATGGCGCACGCCGAAAAAGAAACCCTTGGCTTCCAGGCAGAAGTAAAACAGCTGCTGCAACTGATGATCCACTCCTTGTATTCGAACAAGGAAATCTTCCTGCGCGAACTGGTCTCGAATGCCTCCGACGCCGCCGACAAGCTGCGCTTCGAAGCGATCAACAACGACGCCCTGTACGGCAACGACCACGAACTGAAGATCAAGATCTCGTTCGACAAGGATGCCAAGACGATCACGATTTCTGACAACGGTATCGGCATGAGCCGCGACGACGTGATCGCCCACCTGGGCACGATCGCCAAGTCGGGCACCAAGGAGTTCTTCAGCAAGCTCTCGGGCGACCAGCAGCAGGACGCGGCCCTGATCGGCCAGTTCGGCGTCGGCTTCTACTCGGGCTTCATCGTCGCCGAGAAGATCACCGTCGAAACCCGCCGTGCCGGCGCGGAAAGCTCGGAAGGCGTGCGCTGGGAGTCGACCGGCGAAGGCGACTACAGCGTCGAGCAGATCGAGAAGACCGGCCGCGGCACCGACGTGATCCTGCACCTGCGCGCCGGCGAGGAAGAGCTGCTGTCGTCGTGGAAGCTCAAATCGATCATCCGCAAGTACTCGGACCACATCTCGCTGCCGATCATGATGCAGAAGGAAGAGTGGGACGAAGAGAAGAAGGAAACCGTCCTGAAGGACGAGCTGGAAACCGTGAACCAGGCCAGCGCGCTGTGGGCCCGTTCGAAGAGCGACATCACCGAAGAACAGTACCACGAGTTCTACAAGCACGTCTCACACGACTTCCAGGACCCGCTGACCTATACCCACAACCGCGTCGAAGGCCACAGCGAATAC
>NZ_DAMAGA010000059.1:0-16275 GCF_031995545.1 Massilia sp. | reverse complement strand
CGCCTTCCTTTTCCAGCTTGGCCACGTCTTCCTGGAAGGTACGCGGGTATTTGTCGAAATCCTCGTTGGGGCCGAATTGCAGGCGGTTGACGAAGATCGAGGCCACCACCGGGTCGCCATGGCGGCGCGCCAGGCGCATCAGCGACAGGTGGCCTTCGTGCAGATTGCCCATCGTCGGCACGAAGGCGGTGCGCAGCTGGCCGCGCAATTGATCGCGCAATTCGTCAATGGAAGAAATGATTTTCATGAGTGTGAAGATAGTCAGTGAAATGCGGCGGCGATTGCCGGCACGCGAAATTAATTCAGGCCGGCGAATAGGCCAGGCGCACGTAGATCGGCGCGAACGGTTCGGCCTGCGTGATTTCGATCAAGGTCTCTTTCGCCAGTTCGAGCATGGCGACAAAGTGTACTACCACGATCGGCCGGGGCACGTCAGCCACCCCGTGCTGGCCGGCGAACAGGTCGCCGAACTCGACGAAGCGCTGCGACTGCAGGGTGCGCAGGATGGCCGACATGTGCTCGCGCACCGACAGTTCCTGGCGTCCAATCCGATGGTGCTGGGTCAGCTTGGCGCGGCGCAGGACGTCGAGCCAGGCGCGCTGCAGGTCCCAGGGATCGACTTCGGGCCAGGTTTGCGTCAGACCCTGTTCCACGAACAGTTGCGGGCGCACGAAGTCGCGGCCTTCCTGCGGCACATTGCCCAGCGCCATGGCTGCGCTCTTGATCTGCTCGTAGTCCAGCAGGCGGCGCACCAGTTCGGCGCGCGGGTCGCCCACATCCTCGACCAGGTCGTCCTGGCGCTTGGGCAGCAGCATGCGTGATTTGATCTCGATCAGCATCGCTGCCATCAGCAGGTACTCGGCCGCCAGCTCGAGGTTGCGCTGGCGAATCTGCTCGACGTATTCCAGGTATTGCAGGGTCACCTGCGCCATCGGAATGTCGAGGATATTGAAGTTCTGCTTGCGGATCAGGTACAGCAGCAGGTCGAGCGGGCCTTCGAAGGCATCGAGGAAGATCTCGAGCGCGTCCGGCGGAATGTACAGGTCGTTCGGCAGGCGCGTCAGCGGTTCGCCGTACAGGCGCGCGATCGCGGGGTCGTCCAGCGCCTCCGGCGGTAACGGCGCAGCGTCCGGCATGTCGAGGGCAGCGCCGTCCGGCACGTCGTGCCCGTCCGGCGCCTGGTCAGGCGTCACGCGCGCCGCTCCGTCCTCAGACCTTGGTCTGGTACGGGTAGGCGTTCTGGCGCAGGCGCGACTGCTGGACGCGTTCCTGCTCGTCCAGCGAGACCGGTTCCTTGTCCCACAGCAGTGCGCGGCCGGCCACCTGGCGCTCGTCCATGCCTGGCGTCTTGTCCTTCAGTTCCTTGATGAACTTGGTGTGGTCGGATTCGTACATCGAGTGTTTTTTCGAGAAGATCATGGTTCGACTTGGGTGCTGGGTGAAAGGAAACGCAGGAGATGAAAACATGCGCGGGGCAGATTCTTCTGCCCCGCGCATGGTACGTCAAGTTACTTGTGCAGTTCGTTCAGCTGACGCGCGATGATGTCGTGGCTCAGCCACAGCACCGGCGCGATCTTTTCCGACGCGCCATGGAACATCAGCGGGCCGGCGCCTTCCAGCACCAGGCCGGACAGGTGATCGGTAATCAAGGCCTTCTTGTCCTTGTGCAGGGCGGTCAGCTCTTCCGAGGTGCCGATCATCACGTCGGCCAGGGCCGGGGTGTTGTCCATCGGCCAGGCTTCGAAGTTGCGGAACTCGGCGCTGGTGGCGTCGTTGTTGTAGCGCTCGATGGTGTCGAGCAGCGACTGCAGCGAGGTGCCGTCATTCAGCAGTTCTTCGCAGATGCGCCATTGCTCGTCGGCCCAGGCGCCGCCGCCTTCCTTCTTCAGGGCATTGAGCAGCGGGAACAGCGACAGCTCGACGCCCACAAAAATGTCGGACGAGTTGGTGCGGATCTCGGGGCAGTTGAACACGGTGGCCACCACGCCGTTGTTCCACGCCGCTTCGGCGATCGACTCCAGGCGCATCTTGGCGTAGCCCTGGGTGTAGTTGGTGTAGGTCTGCCACTGGTATTGATCGTTGATCAGGATCTCGGTGCCGTGGTAGCCGTAGGCGGTGTAGCGCACTTCGCCGCCGGCTGCGGTCACGCGCTCGCGGATCGCCTGCGACGCATCGATCAGGTACTTGAGCGTGTTGGCCGAGACTTCGTCGAAGTTCATCAGGATCAGCTTGCCCAGGTCGCTGTCGAGCAGGGCGCGCGAGGACATGAAGCGCTCGCCGCGGCCTTTGTAGATGCGGTTGGCAATCGCCAGGAAGGCCTTGATGCGCGGAATGCCGCCGGCCATGGTGTGGGCGAAGAACACGTTGGCGCCCTGCGGCACCAGCTTGTCAATTTCCGCCATCACGGTGGCGGCCGACTCGGTGAAGCGGCGCACGCCGGCTTCGCGGCAGCGCTCGATGCGTTCCCAGTCCAGCTTTTCTTCCTGCCAGTTCTTCAGAGTGATACCGGACAGCATCTCGGTCGGGTTCTGTTCGCCTTCCGGGGCGTCCATGTCGAAGCCGGCCATCAGCGGCACGTTGATGATGCGGCCACCCAGTTTCTCTTCCGCCTCGGCCAGTTCGGCCGCGTCCAGCGCGCGCAGGGCGCCGTTGTCGTCGCGGCGGCCGACGGTGATGCCGACGATCGTCATGCCGGCCTTGCGCGCCTCGTCGATCAGGCCATTCACATAGCCGCGGCCGAACAGTTCGCCGAACAGGACGAACACGTCGCCCTTGCGGAACGCATTGGCTTGTGGGATATGGCGGAGAGGAGTCAATTCGGTCATATTATTAGCTACCTATCAAAAAAGTTTGTAGGGGCGTTTTGTCATGTGAAAACACGGCATTGTACACCGCCTACCGGCCCCGGAAATCACCTTCCCGGGACCGCTTAGGGGGCGCCATCAAGCGGACATGCCGGCGCGATGGCAACCCTTGTTGTATATCAGCGAATGCGCATGCCCGGCGTCGCGCCCGGCATCGGGTCCAGCAGGTACAGGCCCGGATTGGTCTTTTCGTCGGCGCTTGATGCGCACAGCACCATGCCTTCCGAGACGCCGAACTTCATCTTGCGCGGGGCCAGGTTGGCCACCAGCACGGTCAGTTTGCCGATCAGGTCTTCCGGCTGGTAAGCCGACTTGATGCCCGAGAACACATTGCGGTGGCGGCCTTCGCCCACGTCCAGCGTCAGGCGCAGCAGCTTGCTCGAGCCTTCCACGTGTTCGCAGTTGACGATTTTCGCCACGCGCAGGTCGATTTTGGTGAAGTCGTCGATCGTGATCTGCGGCGCGAGTTCCTCGATATCGCTCTCCGCCGCATCGCCTGCCGCCGCGGTTCGCGCCGGCTCAGCCTTTGCCGCAGGCGCGGCAGGAACCGCCGGTGCGGCCGGCTTGTCGAACAGGTTCTCGACCATCTTGGCGTCGACGCGCTGCATCAAGTGGCTGTAGGCGCCGATGGTGCGGCCCAGCATCGATTCGTACACGGCGGCGCCATGGGTGTCCGCCCAGCTCAGTTCGCCGTCGCCCAGGAATTCCGACACGCGCGCAGCCACCTGCGGCAGCACCGGCGCCATCAGGATGGTCAGCTGGCGGAACAGGATCAGGGCCGTGGTGCACACGTCGTGCAGCTCGGCGGTCTTGGTCTCGTCCTTGGCCAGCAGCCATGGCTTGTGCTCGTCGACGTACTGGTTGACGACGTCGGCGATTTCCATGATCTCGCGCAGGGCGCGGCCGTATTCACGCGCCTCGAAGCTGGCGGCGATGCTGGTCTGGCGCTCGGCGCCGTCCGCCATCAGGGCCTTGCAGATGGTGTCGCGCGCGGTCTGCGACAGAGTGTCGGCCAGCTTGCCGTCGAAGCGCTTGGCGATGAAGCCGGCGCAGCGGCTGGCGATATTAACGTATTTACCGATCAGGTCGCTGTTGACGCGCGCCACGAAGTCGTCGCCATTGAAGTCCAAATCTTCCACCTTGGCGTTGAGCTTGAAGGCCAGGTAGTAGCGCAGCCACTCCGGGTTCATGCCCAGTTCCAGGTAGCGCAGCGGCGAAATGCCGGTGCCGCGCGACTTGGACATCTTTTCGTTGTTGACAGTCAGGTGGCCGTGCACCGCGACCTTCAGCTTGTCGATCACCGGGTGGCCGGAGAAATTCAGCATCGCCGGCCAGAACAGCAGGTGGAAGGAGACAATGTCCTTGCCGATGAAGTGGATCTGCTCGGTGCCCGGGTCGGCCAGGAAGGCGTCGAAGTCGCCGCCGTTCTTGGCAAAGTAATTCTTCAGGCTGGCCAGGTAGCCGACCGGCGCGTCCAGCCACACGTAGAAGAACTTGCCCGGCGCATCCGGGATCGGGATGCCAAAGTAAGGCGCGTCGCGCGAAATGTCCCAGTCGGCCAGCTTTTCGCCGGACTCGCCCAGCCATTCCGACACTTTATTGACCATTTCCGGCTGCAGGCGGCCCGGGGTGTTCAGCCATTCCTTCAGGAATTCGAAGCAGCGCGGGTCGGACAGCTTGAAGAAGTACTGTTCGGATGGCTTGAGGATCGGGGTCGAACCGGTGAATACCGAGAACGGATTGATCAGTTCGGTCGGCTGGTAGGCGGCGCCGCACACTTCGCAGTTGTCGCCGTACTGGTCCTTGGCGTGGCACACCGGGCATTCGCCCTTGATATTGCGGTCGGCCAGGAACATGCCCTTGGCGGTGTCATAGAAGCGGTCGACGGTCTTGGTGACGATCAGGCCGGCGTCAACCAGCTTGCGATAGATGCCCTGCGACAGTTCGACGTTTTCCGGCGAATCGGTCGAGTACCAGTTGTCGAACGCGATATGGAAGCCGTCCAGGTATTGCGGCCGGCCGGCGGCGATCTTGGCCACGAATTCCTGCGGCGTGATGCCTTCCTTCTCGGCCGCGATCATGATCGGAGTGCCGTGGGTGTCGTCGGCGCACACGAAATGCACCTCACGTTGCGCAGCACCGTCGCGTTGCATTCGCTGGAACCGGACCCAGATGTCGGCCTGGATGTATTCCATCATGTGGCCAATATGGAAGGCAGCGTTGGCGTAGGGCAGGGCGGTGGTGACGAACAGCTTGCGGGTCATGGTCGAAACGCTTCGGTTTATGAAAAGAAGGCATTTTACCAGCGGATGCCCTTGTACGGTCAGTGGGTATTGACCGACTTTGCGGCCTCTGCCGAAAGCGCCACGCCGTTTTGCGCTACACTTCGCCCCAATATCAACCGGAGAATTACATGAGCATCACCGAGAACGACGTCAAGACCGCTTTGTCGGACGTCATCGATCCTAATACCCAGAAAGATTTCGTCACCACCAAGTCGGTCAAGAACATCAAGATCGACGGCGCCCAGGTGACGTTCGAGCTGGAGCTGGGCTATCCGGCCGCCAGCCAGGTCGAGAACCTGCGCGGCATGGCCGCTGCCGCCGTGCTGGAGATCCCGGGCGTCGAAGGCGTGGCGATCCGCGCCTACAGCAAGATCGTGTCGCACACCGTTCAGCGCGGCATGAAGGTCATGCCGAACGTGAAGAACATCATCGCCGTCGCTTCCGGCAAGGGCGGTGTTGGCAAATCGACCACGGCGGTCAACCTGGCGCTGGCTCTGGCCGCTGAAGGCGCGAGCGTCGGCATGCTGGACGCCGACATCTACGGTCCGTCGCAGCCGATGATGCTGGGCGTCAGCGGCCGTCCGGCCACGCTCGACGGCAAGTCGATGGAACCGCTGGAAAACCACGGTATCCAGGTGTCGTCGGTCGGCTTCATGATCGATCCGGACGAGCCGATGGTGTGGCGCGGCCCGATGGCCAGCGGCGCGCTGCAGCAGCTGCTGGAACAGACCAACTGGCGCGACCTGGATTACCTGATCGTCGACATGCCGCCGGGCACCGGCGACATCCAGCTGACCCTGTCGCAGAAAGTGCCGGTCACCGGCGCCGTGATCGTCACCACCCCGCAGGATATCGCGCTGCTGGACGCGCGCAAGGGCCTCAAGATGTTCGAGAAGGTCGGCATCCCGATCCTGGGCGTGGTCGAGAACATGAGCACCCACACCTGCTCCAACTGCGGCCACACCGAAGCGATCTTCGGCCACGGCGGCGGCGAGAAGATGTGCGCCGACTTCGGCATCGACTTCCTGGGCGCGCTGCCGCTGACCATGTCGATCCGCGAGCAGGCCGACGCCGGCCGTCCGACCGTGGTCGCCGATCCGGACGGCCCGGTGGCCGACGTCTACAAGGCGATCGCGCGCAAGGTGGCGGTCAAGATCGCGGACAAGGCGAAGGACATGAGCAGCAAGTTCCCGACCATCGTCGTCAAGAACGACTGATCTGTATCAATCCAGCCGGCCGCCGTGCCGGCGACGGTGGCAGACAATGAGGCGCGCCCGGACGGCTGTTGCAGGCGCGCCTCGTGTTTTTCGAATGGCAAAACGGCTGCCATTTCCTGCAAACAATCTGTTTGAAAATAAGGTCGTTAGGAAATTCCCTACCTACACTCGTTGTTGGCGCGTCTGGCGAAGGCGCGGGTGCAGCGAATGGGAATCCGATGAACGACGACACGACAGCGCGCAATCCGGTACGAAGGTCGGCACGATGGAGCGGGCGCTACCTGGGCGCGGCCCATCGTTTCATCCCGGCGGCGCTGCGCCAGGACGCGGCGCAGACGGCGCGCGCCGAGAACGTGGTCAACGCCGCCGTGTGCGCCGCCACGGCCGGGCCGATGTATGCGCTCGCTTACTGGCTGCTCGGCCTGGAGTCCGCTGCCTACGAGATCCTGCTGTGCAGCCTGGTGATGCTGAGTGCACCGTTGGTGCTGCGCGCCAGCGGCAGCGTCGCCGCCGCGCGCGAAGTCTTCCTGTGTGCGCTGTTCTTCAACTTCAGCTGGCTGACCTGGCACCTGGGCGGCATCGGCGCGCCCACCGCCAGCTGGCTGATCACCGGGCCGGTGGTGGCCATGTTCCTGGGCGGCATGATCAGCGCCGGCTTCTGGCTGGCGATGAGCTGCGCCAGCGCCACCCTGATCTATACGCTGCAGGCGCATGGCGGCGTGCCGGCCGCGCCCGCCACCGACATGCCGCTGCTGCACCTGGTGTGCGACCTGGGGCTGTATGTGGTGGTGCTGGCCTTCGTCGCGCTGTTTGAACTGAGCAAGAACGAAGGTTTCTCGCGCCTGCGCCAGGCGCTGGCCACCATCAACGAGCTGGCGATCCGCGACGAACTGACCGGCGCCCACAACCGCCGCTTCGTGCTCGACCTGGTGGACAAGGAAAAGGAACGGAGCGACCGCAGCGGCAGCGAGTTCTGCCTGTGCCTGTTCGACCTCGACCACTTCAAGCGCATCAACGACAGCTACGGCCACGGCGCCGGCGACGCCGTGCTGCGCGCCTTCGCCGACGCGGCGCGCGGCCAGATCCGCGCCTGCGACGCCTTCGGGCGCTATGGCGGCGAGGAATTCCTGCTGCTGCTGCCCGAGACGCCGTCGACCGACGCGCTGGCACTGGCCGAACGCATCCGCGGCGTGGTGGAAAGCCTGCGCTGCACGGTCGGCGAGGGCGTGGGCGCCAGCACCATCGGCGCCACGGTCTCGGTCGGGGTGGCCGAATACCGCCTGGGCGAGCCGGTGGCGCACACCATCGTGCGCGCCGACGAGGCGCTGTACCAGGCCAAGTCGTCCGGCCGCAACCGCGTGCTGTGCCATGGCGCCGACCGCCGTGGCGCCGGCGCCGCCGCGGCCGCGCTGCCGGTGGCGGAACTGGCGCCGGCCCCGGGCACTGCCACCGGCGCGGCGGCCGGCGCCCTGGCGCCGCAAGACCAGGCCCAGCGCGACCAGCTCACCGGGCTGCTGCACCGGCGCCTGCTGCGCGACCGCCTGCGCCACGCGATGGAGCGCAGCAACCGCAACCGCCGTCCGCTGGCGCTGCTGCTGTTGAACATCAACCGCTTCAGGGAGATCAACGAAACCTTCGGCCAGGCCCAGGGCGACGCACTGCTGACCCAGGCCGGCATGGCGATCCGGCGCTGCCTGCGCGATTGCGACACCGTGGCGCGCTGGGGCGGCGACGAATTCGTGGCGTTACTGGAAGACCTGGTGGTGGAAGCCGACGCCCAGACCGTGGCCGGCAAGATCCTCGACCGCTTCAATACGCCGCTGCTGGTGGACGGGCGCGAATGCACGGTGACGCTGGCGGTCGGCGTGGCGCTGTATCCGGCGCCGGACTGCGACGTCGACGCGCTGCTCGAACGCGCCGACATCGCGATGCGCGCCGCGCGCGGCTGGGGCGCCAATATCGTGCGGGTGTATTCGACCCAGTGCGCTGACTTGCGCACCGGCCGGCGCGACGGCGGCGGGCCGGTTGCGTTTCCGTTCGGCGAGCGCCAGGCGCTGAAGGAAGACTTGCGCGACGCGCTGGCGCAGGGCCAGCTGTTCCTCGAATACCAGCCCCAGGTCGAGCTGCGCAACCGGCGTGTGATCGGGGTCGAGGCGCTGCTGCGCTGGCGGCATCCCGAGTATGGCCGCGTCGAGCCGGGCCGCTTCATCGCACTGGCCGAGGAGAGCGGCATGATCGTGCCGGTCGGCGACTGGGTGCTGCGCGCGGCGTGCCTGCAGAACCGGGCCTGGCATGCGGCCGGCCTGCCCGAGGTGAAGACCGCGGTCAACCTGTCGGCGCGCCAGCTGAAGGAGCCGGGCATGGCCGCGCGTGTGCTGGAAATCCTGGACGAAACCGGGATGCCGCCGGCCTGCCTCGAACTCGAGATCACCGAAGGCATGCTGATCGAAGACCTGGGCGCCAACCGCGCCGTGGTCGAACTGCTGCGCCAGGCCGGCGTGCAGGTCTCGCTCGACGACTTCGGCACCGGCTACTCGAGCCTGAACTACCTGTGCGAGCTGCCGGTGAACGTGCTCAAGATGGACGGCCTGTTCGTGCGCCGCCTGGGCGCCGCCGCCGGCCGCGGCAAGGCGTATGCGATCGCCGACAGCGTGGTGGCGATGGCGCACCGCCTCAACCTGTCCGTGATCGCCGAGGCGGTCGAGACGGTCGAGCAGCTGGGCGACCTGTGCGCGATGGGCTGCGACGCGGCGCAGGGCTATCTGTTCGACCGTCCGCTGGCGCCGGAACAGGTGGCGGCGCTGCTGGGCCGGCAGGCGCGCGAAGCCGCGGCGCTGCCGGCTTGAGTCTCGGATTCAGTACACCGCACTACCCCGGTGGCAAGCGCCACCTTCCATGAACACTTCTCGCCACATCCCCGGAGGACGCCGTGCAGAACGAATTCATTCCCTTCGACCCCGCGCGCGACCCGCAGGCGCTGGCGGCATCTGGCGCGCTGGATGGCAACGTCGCCCAGTTCGCCCAGCCGCGCGGTCCTGACCTGCTGCGCCGCGGCGCCGCCCTCGACGCCTGGTGCAATCTGCGCGCGCGCCACGGCGTGTGGCCGTATGCGCGCGTGCTGGAAGGCCCGCCCGAGCCGCTGGCGACGGTGGCCGCCGGCGACGGCCCGGCCCAGCGCGGCATCAACTTCGCTTCCCAGGATTACCTGTCGCTGGCGGCGCACCCGGCAGTGGCCGAGGCGGCCCAGCGCGCGCTGCGCGAGGCCGGTCCGCACAGCGCCGGCTCGGCGGTCCTGCTGGGGAACACGCGCCTGTCGCAGCAGCTCGAGGGGGCGCTGGCCGAGCTGCTCGGACTGGGGCAGGTCGTGCTGTTCCCGACCGGCTGGGCCGCCGCCTTCGGCGCCATCACGGGCCTGGTGCATGGCGCCGACCACGTGGTGATCGACGCCCTGGCCCATGCCTCTCTGCGCCAGGGCGCGGCCGCCGCCACCCGCAACGTGCTGGTGCACCGCCATCTGGACTGCGACCATGTGCGCGAGCTGCTGGCGCGCATCCGCGCCCAGGACGCGGCGAATGCGATCCTGGTGGTCACTGAAGGCCTGTTCAGCATGGATGCCGACAGTCCGGATTTGCCGCTGCTGCAGCACCTGTGCCGCGAATACGGCGCTACGCTGCTGGTGGACGTGGCGCATGACCTGGGCGCGCTGGGTCCGGGCGGCGGCGGGGTGATCGCGGCCCAGCACATGACGGGAAGGATCGACCTGGTGATGGGGAGTTTTTCCAAGACCTTCGCCACCAACGGCGGCTTCGTCGCCTGCGCCGAGCGGCCGGCGCGGCGCCAGCTGCAGATGTACGCGGGGCCGCACATGTTTTCGAACGCGCTGTCGCCGCTGCAGGCGGCGGTGGCGCTGGAAAGCCTGCGCATCGCCACAAGCGCCGAAGGCGACGGCCTGCGCGCCGACCTGCTGCGCAATGCGGTCGAGCTGCGCGCGCTGCTGACCGGCGCGGATCTGCATTGCCCGGGCACGCCGTCGCCGATCGTGCCGGTGTGGACCGGCTCGGAAAGCGCGGCGCGTATCGCCGGCATGCTGCTGGCGCGCGACGCGGTGTTCGTCAACCCGGTCGAATTCCCCGGCGTACCGCTGGGCGCGGCGCGCCTGCGCCTGCAATTGATGGCGCACCATTCGCCGGCCCAGCTGCGGCGCGCCGCCGGCCTGGTGGCCGCGGCCTGCGAGCGTGCCGGCGCCGGCCGTCCGCCGGTGCTGGCGGGTACGGAGCGCTATCGTGGCTGAAACGGTGCAACACGCGGCATCCAGCCCGGACCCTGTCTCGGCCTCGGTGGTCGAACAGATGTTGCGCCGAGCGCGCGCCACACCCGAGCGCGTCGCGTTCACCTTCGTGCGCGAGGATGGGCGCGAGGAATCGCTGACCTGCGCCGAACTGGCGGCGCGCAGCGAAGCGCTGGCCGGCGCGCTGAGCGATGTTGTCGCTGGCGGCGCGCCGCGCGGAGAGCGTGCACTGCTGCTGTTCGCTCCCGGCCTCGATTTCGTGCTGGCGTTCTTCGCCTGCCTGCGCGCCGGCCTGGTGGCGGTGCCGGCGCCGCTGCCGCGCCGCCATGGCGGCGAAGCGCACCTGCGCGCGCTGCTGCAGGACGCGGACCCGGTGCTGGTATTGAGTACGCAGGATGGCGCGCCGGCGCTGGCGCCGATGCTGGAAGGCGCGCGCGCACGGCTGGTCAGCCTGGGTGCCCTGCGGCCGGTGACGAGTGGCCGGGCCATGCCGCTGCCAGCGCCGGACGACCTGGCTTTCATCCAGTACACCTCCGGCTCGACCAGTGCGCCGCGTGGCGTCGAGGTCACGCATGCCAACCTGGCCGCGAATGTCGGGATGATCCGCGCCGCTTTCGGCTTCGACGCCGACAGCGTGATGGCCAGCTGGCTGCCGCCGTTCCACGACATGGGACTGGTCGGCAGCATCGTGGCGCCGGCGGCACTCGGATTCCCCTCAGTGCTGATGGCGCCGGCGACCTTCCTGCGCCATCCCGAGCGCTGGCTGCAGGCAATCGCGGCGTACGGCGCGACCTGCGCCGGCGCCCCCGATTTCGCCTGGGACCTGTGCGCGCGCCGCATCAAACCCGAACACAAGGCAGGCCTCGACCTGGCGCGGCTGCAGGTGGCCTACAACGGCGCCGAGCCGGTGCGCGCCGCCACACTGCGTCGCCTGCGCGAGGCCTTCGCCGCCTGCGGCCTGCGCGCCGACGCGCTGTTCCCGTGCTACGGCCTGGCCGAGAATACGCTGCTGGCAGCCGGCGGACCGCGCGGACGCATTCCGAACATCGTCGCCGTCAGCCAGGCCCGGCTCGAAGCGGGCCAGGTGCGCGAGGCGGGGACTGGCGATCCGGACGCGCGCGAACTGGTCAGCTGCGGCCCAGCGGCGCCCGGCGTGCGCCTGCTGGCGGTCGATCCCGACAGCCGCCGTGCGGCCGGGCCGGGGCGGGTGGGCGAGATCTGGATCGCCGGGCCGGCGGTGGCGCGCGGCTATCGCGGTGAGCATCCGGACAACGCCGAGGTGTTCGGCGCGCGCCTGGCCGACGGCAGCGGTCCGTGGCTGCGCAGCGGCGACCTCGGGTTCCTGCGTGACGGCGAGCTGTATGTGACCGGGCGCCTGAAGGACATCGTGATCGTCAACGGCCGCAATATCTATCCGCAGGACGTCGAGGCGCTGGTGGAAGAAGTTGCGGGTTTCCTGGAACCGAACCGCTGCGCCGTGTTCGGGCTGGAAGAGCGTAGTGAAGAGGGCGCGCACGAGGGGAGTGACGCCGACCAGCGCCAGGGCGGCCAGGGCGGCCATGAGCGTCTCGCCATCGTGGCCGAAGCCGACCGGCGCCTGGTGCGGATCGCGCGCCGCGGCGGCAACGACGGCGCCAGCATCGCCCAGCTCGACGCGCTGGCGCAGCGCATCCGCAGCGCGGTGGCGAGCCGCTTTGGCACCGCGGTCGAGCTGCTCGCCTTCGTGCGGCCCGGGACCTTCCCGCGCACCAGCAGCGGCAAGGTGCAGCGGCGCCGGGCCAAGCTGCTGGCCGCGCGCGGCGAACTCGAGATCGTGTATGCGGCGCGCGAGCTGCATCCACGGCGCCGCCGCGCCGACCTGCCGCTGGCCGAGCAAAGCCGGCGCACGGCGGCCGAGATGCGCGACTGGCTGCGGCGCTGGGCGCCGCGCCGGCTCGATTCGCGCCTGATGGACGAGCGCCGCACCATGCCGCCGCACGTGCTGCTGGACCTCGGCAACCACGGCTTTCTCGGCATGCAGGCGCCGCTGGCGCTGGGCGGCAAGGCGCTGGCGACAACCGACCTGCTGCGCCTCATGGAGCAACTGGCCGCGATCGACCTGACCCTGGCCACCGCGGTCGGCGTGCACAACGGCCTGGGCTTGCGTCCACTGCTGCGCTTCGGCCCGGCGCCGCTGCGCGCCGGCGTGGTACCGCAGTTGGCCGGCGGGCGCCAGCTGGCCGCGTTCGCGCTGACCGAGCCGGCCGCCGGCGCCAATCCGCTGGCGATGCGCACGCGCGCCGTGCGTTGCCCCGGCGGCTGGCGCCTGTCGGGCGACAAGCATCTGATCGGGCTGGCCAACTGGGCCGGCTGGATCACGGTGGTGGCGCGCGCGCTGGACGAGGGCGGCATGGCGCTGGGCACGGTGGCGCTCTTGGTGCCGGACGACGCGCCCGGAGTGCACCAGGAAGCCGAGGCGCTGACCATGGGCATGCGCGCCATGGTGCAGAACGCGCTGCGCTTCGACGGGGTGTTCGTGCCCGACCTGCACGTGATCGGGGTACCGGGCGCCGGCATGGACGTGGCGCGCGACGCCATGGCCTTCGCGCGCCTGGGCATCGGCGCGCTGTGCATCGGCGCCATGAAGCGCTGCGCCCAGCTGATGCTGCGCTACGCCAGCCGGCGCGAAGTGGCGGGCGGGCGCCTGCTCGACCATCCGGTGACGCTGGCGCGGCTGGATGCGCTGACCTGCGCCATCGCCGCGCTGGAAGCGCTGGTGCAGGCGCTGGCGGCGCACGACGAACGCGGCGCCGGCCTGCCGCAGGAAGCCTGCATGGCCTGCAAGTGCGTGGCTTCGGAACTGCTGTGGGAGTCGGCCGACGCCCTGATGCAGCTGCTGGGCGGGCGCGGCTATCTGGAGCCGAACCTGGCGCCGCTGCTGCTGCGCGACGCACGCGTGATGCGCATCCTGGAGGGGCCGACCGAGGCGCTGTACGTGCACCTGGGCAGCGGCGCGCTGGACGGCGGCTGCCTGGACTTCGTGGCCGGAGTGCTGGACGCGCCGGCGCTGGCGCAGCAGGCGCGCGCGGCGCTGCGCGGTCCGGGCGCCGCCTGCTCGGCCTACGCTGCCGGCGAACTGTGCGCCTGGACGCTGCTGGCGGCGGCGGTGCCGGAAGGTTCGGCGGAGGGCGCGGCAGCCGCCGGCTGGGCGCGGCGGCGCTGGTCGGCGCTGCTGGCGCAGCTGGGGCAGGACGGCGCGCGCGCGCCGGTGGAAACGCTGGCGGGGCGCATCGCGGCCTATGCCGAAGCGATCGGCGCGCCGGACCAGGAAGCGGCGGGGGAGGGGCGCGAGCGCGATCCGCTGCTCGAGCCCGAATGGCCGCGCGCGGCCGAAGGCGTGCCTGCGCAACGGGTGGCGCCGGCCGCGCCGGAGAATGCGCAGCGGTCAGTGCCTCTGGCGTCCGCCGCCGACACGCGCGCGCTGGTGCGGCGCTGCCTGCTGGCCGGGCTGCAGGATGCCGGCGTCGAAACGCTCGGCGACGACGAGCCGTTCACCGAAGCCGGCCTCGATTCGCTGGCGGCGGTGCCGGTGGCGCTGGAGCTGGAGCAGCAGACCGGGCTGGCGATCGGCTCCGAGCTGTTGTACGAATACCAGACCGTGGCGCTGCTGGCCGCCTACATCGACGCCAGGCGCGCCGGCGTGGAGCAGCCGGTGGCGTGACGGGAATATCGAGCCTGGCCGCTGCTGGCACGGATGGCAACGGGGTAAAATACCGGTTTTACCTCATTGTTTTCCGCCATGACCGTCCGCACCCGATTCGCCCCCAGCCCGACCGGCTACCTTCACCTTGGCGGCGCGCGCACCGCGCTGTATTCCTGGGCCTATGCCCGCCACTTCGGCGGCACCTTTATCCTGCGCATCGAAGACACCGACCTCGAGCGTTCGACGCCGGAAGCCGTGCAGGCGATCCTGGACGGCATGAAATGGCTGGGCCTGGATCACGACGAAGGCCCGTTCTACCAGATGCAGCGCATGGACCGCTACCGCGAGGTGGTGAAGGGCATGCTGGAAGCCGGCACTGCTTACCTGTGCTATTGCTCGCCGGAAGAAGTCGAAGCGATGCGCGAGCGCATGCGCGCCGCGGGCGAGAAGCCGCGCTACGACGGTACCTGGCGTCCGGAACCGGGCAAGACCCTCCCAAGCGTGCCGGAAGGCGTCAAGCCGGTGGTGCGCTTCAAGAATCCGCTGGACGGCGAAGTCACCTGGAACGATGTGGTCAAGGGCCCGATCACGATCGGCAACAAGGAACTCGACGACCTGGTGATCGCGCGTCCGGACGGCACCCCGACCTATAACTTCTGCGTCGCGGTCGACGACTGGGACATGAAGATCACCCACGTGCTGCGCGGCGACGACCACATCAACAACACCCCGCGCCAGATCAATATCCTGCGCGCGCTGGGCGCCGAGCTGCCGCAGTACGGCCACCTGCCGATGATCCTGGGCCCGGACGGCCAGAAGCTGTCCAAGCGCCACGGCGCGGTCAGCGTGATGCAGTACCCGGAGCAGGGCTATCTGCCGGAAGCGATGCTGAACTACCTGGCGCGCCTGGGCTGGAGCCACGGCGACGACGAGATCTTCTCGATGCAGCAGTTCACCGAGTGGTTCAATCTGGAACACCTGACCGCCTCGGCGGCGCAGTTCAATCCGGAGAAGCTGGGCTGGCTGAACAACCATTACATCAAGCAGACCGACAACGAGCGCCTGGCGCAGCTGGCGTTGCCGAAGCTGGAACGCGACGGCGCCCGTTTCGACGGCGCCCCGGCGCTGCCGACCGTGCTGGGCCTGATGAAGGAACGCGTCAACACCATCAACGAACTGGCCGACGCGGCGATGCTGTTCTACCGCGAGCCGCAACCGGAAGCTGAACTCCTGGCGCTGCACCTGACCGAGGCTGTGAAGACGGCGCTGGCGACCTTCGCCGAACGCTGCGCGAGCGTGGAATGGAACAAGGCGGCGCTGGCGGCGATGATGAAGGAAGTGCTGGCCGCGCACAGCCTCAAGATGCCGCAACTGGCCATGCCGCTGCGCCTGCTGCTGACCGGTCAACTGCAGACGCCGGCAATCGACGCCGTGCTCGAGTTGTTCGGACGCGACGTCGTGCTGGCGCGCGTGCAGAAGGGCCTGTAAAAGCGGGTCCCGGGCGGACGCCGGCACGATGCAAATAACGATGCAAATCGTTGTTTGCGAAATGCAAGGGCGTCCGCTATAATGCTCGCACTTCAGCACTGCGGGGGTATAGCTCAGCTGGGAGAGCGCTTGCATGGCATGCAAGAGGTCAGCGGTTCGATCCCGCTTACCTCCACCAACTCTGAAGTGTAGCAGGCAGTAAATAGTAGTAACGGTTGTTCCCGGTCCCTATCGTCTAGAGGCCTAGGACATCACCCTTTCACGGTGAGTACCGGGGTTCGAATCCCCGTGGGGACGCCAGGCAACTGGCAGGAGTAACCGGACGAAGCAGCGCAGATGTGAAAAGCGCGGCACTAGTCGAAGCAGTAACGATGTAGTAAAATGTTGTTTTCCCGTAGGGGGTATAGCTCAGCTGGGAGAGCGCTTGCATGGCATGCAAGAGGTCAGCGGT
>NZ_DAMAGA010000058.1:0-18511 GCF_031995545.1 Massilia sp. | reverse complement strand
GCACCGGCGCTACCGGACGGCTTTCCGGCTTGGCCTTCGGCACCTTGGTCGGGCCGGCGATGCGGTCGATGTAGTCGCGCTCGCTCGGCAGGTTGCCGCCTTCGAAGCGCTCGACCACATTGTCCTTGAAGAAGATGGTGACGCGGCTGGTGGTCAGTTCGCCATTGCCGCGCGCCAGGTAGAACGGATAGTCCCAGCGGTCGGCGTGGAAAGCGTCGGTCAGCAGCGGCGAGCCGAGCAGGAAGCGGACCTGGTCGCGGGTCTGGCCCACTTTCAGCTGGTCCAGCATTTCCTGCGAGACGAAGTTACCCTGCTGGATGTCCGGGCGGTAAGGCGAGAAGATCCACAGGAACTTCTGCAGCTTCGATGCCTGGACAGTTTGCGCGCCGGCATTGGCGATCGCGGCCTGCTTCTCGGCGTCGGCGGCGGTGGCGGCAGCGTCGGTGCTCACCGGCGTCGCCTGGCTGCGCCAGCTGGCGCAGCCGGACAGCACCAGGGTGCAGGCCAGGCCGGCCGCGAGCGCCGCCCGGGCGGAGAATCGATGAAGACCGTGATGGCTAACGGCTGGTTTGACGCGCATAGGTAACCTCAAAACGTTCGAGCGGGAGCTTTCAAAACGCTATATCATAAAGCACTCCGCCCATCTTAGAGTAACAAACATGAGTAACAATCCGACCGACCTGAAGGCCAGCGGCCTGAAGGCCACCCTGCCGCGCCTGAAAATCCTGGAAATTTTCCAGAACAGCGCCGTACGGCACCTGACGGCGGAAGACGTCTACAAGATCCTGCTGGCCGACAATATGGACGTGGGCCTGGCGACCGTCTACCGTGTGCTGACCCAGTTCGAACAGGCTGGCCTGCTCAACCGCAACCATTTCGAGACCGGCAAGGCGATCTATGAGCTGAACGCCGGCTCGCATCACGACCACCTGGTGTGCGTCACCTGCGGCCGCGTCGAGGAGTTCTACGACGACGAGATCGAAAAGCGCCAGCAGATGATCGCCGAGCAACACGGCTACACCATCGTCGAGCACGCGCTGGCGATCTATGGCAGCTGCCCGCAATGCCGGGCGGCGGCGCGCAAGCCGGAATAACCCTGCCGCGGCCATACGGCCGCAGCTCAGGAAATCACTCCTGAATGCCAAAAAGGCGCATGGAAATCCATGCGCCTTTTTTTTTGCTGCGCGGGTGCAGCCCCGCCCTTACAACCGCGTCAGAACGATGCCGTCAGGTTGACGAACAGCGAGCGCCCCGCTTCGTTGTACGACTGCGCGCCGGTACTGCCATTCGTGCTGCGGCGGAACAGGCGCTCGTCGAACAGATTATTGATGCCGGTACGCACATACACCTTGGAAGTGAGCGTGTAGCCGATATTGGCGCCGACCACGGCGTACGGGCTGAGCGGATTGAGCGCCTCGCCCGTGGCCGCCGCGCCGTTGGTGGTCAGGCGGCGCGGCTCCTGCTTGCCGTAATACGACACCGTGAGCAAGGTCGACAGCCTGGCATTGACCTTCCAGTCGAGCGTCGAATTGAGCGTGTATTCCGGAATCACCGACAGCGGTTCGCCGGTGACCGTGTTCTCGTTCTCGATCATGTAGGTCAGGTTGTTGGTCAGCTTCAGGCGCGGACCGAACGGGATCGTCAGGTTGCCTTCGACGCCCTGCACCACCGCCTCCGGCGAGTTCTCCCACTGGAACAGGCGGCCGTTGGCCGAGGTATTCCCCAGCAGCCGGTCCATGCCGCCGGTGATCTTGTTCTTGTAGTCATTATGGAAATAGGTCAGGCTGGCCTCGTAGCCGCGGTCCTTCCAGCCGATGCCGATTTCCTTGTTGACCGAGGTTTCCTGTTCCAGGTTCTCGTTGCCGCGCACATAACAGCCGCCGCCCAGGTTCGGGTTGTTGACCGGGCAGCCGTTGCCGCGCGTGTAGTACAGATAGTTCGGGTTCGACTGGTACAGGTTGGGCGCCTTGAATGCGCGCGCGACGCCGCCCTTGAGCGTGACGGTCGGCGTGAGGGCGTACGAAGCATTCAGGCTCGGGCTCCAGTTGGTGCCGAACTGGCTGTGCTTGTCGAAGCGCAGGCCCGGCGTCAGCGTCAGGGCGCGCGTCACGCCGATATTGTCTTCCACATACAGCGCATAGGTCTCGGCCTTGGCGCGGCCGTCGCGGTTGGTGGCGTCCAGGCCGGGAATCGCGGTGGCGGCCTGGGTCATCGAATACGGATCGTTGAGCTTTTCCTGGCGCACCTCGAAGCCGGCGGTGAGCATCTGCGATACGCCGCCGATGTTCAGGGGCGTGTTGAGCTCGCCGTTGGCGCCGTAGTATTCGAGTTCCGAAGTCGACTTCAGCGCCGCATTGCCGATGCTGCCTTCCGGACCGCCGGCCAGGCCCTCGTTCATGCGCGTATTGTCGGTGCCTTCGTAGGTCAGCCACAGGCGCGAGCTGGTGGCGCCCCAGGTGCCGCGATGGGTCAGCGAGGCGGTACGGCGCAGCATCACATTGGTCTCGGCCCCGTCCCCGGCCAGTTCGCCCAGCAGCGGCGAACCGGCGCCGTTGACAGCGCGGTCGCCGGCGAAGATATTGCCCTGGCGGCTGAAGGCCGATTCGAATTCGAGCACCTGGCCGGTAGCGACGTCCCAGCGCAGCAGGCCGCCGATGTCGCGGTTGCGCACGCCTTCGCGCCCGGCCGGCGGGATCGCGCCGCCGGCGGTGTTTTCCGGCGTGGCGTTGAGCGCCAGGTCGTCGGCCTCGGTCTTGTTGACGTTGCCGAACACGCGGAACGACAACTTGTTGGCCAGCGGACCGGCCAGATTGAAGCCGAGCCGGCGGCTGGCGCCTTCTTCGCCGTGTTCCGGCGCCAGCGCATAGGCGGTGACCGAGCCGGTCAGGTGCTCGCCCGGGGCCTTGGTAATGATGTTGATCACGCCGCCGGCGGCGCCGGAACCGTAGCGCGCCGCGGCCGGGCCGCGCAGCACTTCGATCCGCTCCACTGCCTCCACCGGCACCCAGTTGGTATCGCCACGCGTGTTGCGCTCGCCGCTGCGGCCCATGCGCACCGAGTTGCGCGAAGTGACCGGCTTGCCGTCCACCAGGATCAGGGTATTTTCAGGGCCCATGCCGCGCAGGTCGATCTGGCGGTGGTTGCCGTACTGGCCGCTGGCGCTGTTGCCAGTCAGGTTGACGCCGGGCATGGTGCGGATCAGCTCGGCCAGGTCGTTGGCCGGGGGACGAGCTTCGATGTCTTCCGAGGTGATGGTCGACACCCCGGGCGCCTGTTTCAATTCTTCCTCGGCGGTGCCGACGATATGTACTTGCGGCATCATCGGGCCGGGTACCGTTTGCTGGGCCGCGCCCGGCAAGGACAGCGACATCAAGGCCAGGCCGATGGCGGCGGCCAGTGGGGTGTTACGTGCGACAGTGAACTTCATCCCTGTTAATCCCATTATTGTTGTGTTGAAGAAGCAGCCAAGCCAAAAACGCGTCTTTATTTGAATGCAAATGAGAATCATACGCATTTGCATCATCAAAAAGTTTGTCAAATTGTGGCAAGCCCTGCTTCATGCAGGATGGATGAGATGGGATCGGATGCCGGCGCGGCCGCAGGCACCCCTGCCCGGTGCGCGGGCAGGAGGGATATGGAAGGATGAATCAGGAGTGGCTGAGCGCGTTCGACAACAGCTTGGCCGTGATGTCGACGATCGGAATCACCCGCTCGTAGGCCATGCGCGTCGGCCCGATCACACCGAGGGTGCCGACCACGCGTCCGTCGACCGCATACGGCGCGGTGACCACGCTCATCTCGTCCATCGGCACCAGGTGCGACTCGCCGCCGATGAAGATCTGCACGCCGCCGGCCTTGCTCGACACGTCCAGCAGCTGCATCAGGCCGGTCTTTTGCTCGAACATCTCGAACATCTGGCGCAGCGAGCTCATGTTGGATGAGAGGTCGGTCACCGACAGCAGGTTGCGCTCGCCGGCGATGACCATGTCGTCGCCCTCGGCCATCGCTTCGCTGCCGGCCTCCACCGCAGCCTGCATCAGGCGCCCCATGTCGTCGCGCAATTGCTGTAGTTCACCGGTCAGGCGTGCACGCACCTGGTCGAACGACAGGCCGGCGAAGTTCTGGTTCAGGTAATTCGCCGATTGCGTCAGTTGCGCCGGCGAATAATCCACATCGGTCAGCAGCAGGCGGTTCTGGACGTCGCCACGCGGATCGACGATCACCAGGAGGATGCGCTTTTCGCCCAGGCGCAGGAACTCGATCTGCTGGAACACCGACTCGCGCCGCGGGCTCTGCACCACGCCGGCGAACTGGGTCAGCGACGACAGCATCTGGGCCGCGTTGGCGATGATCTTTTGCGGCTGCTGCATCGGTAGCCGCATATTACCGGCGCCCACCGCACCTTCGTCGAGCTGCTGCACCGTCAGCAGCGTATCGACGAACAGGCGGTAGCCGCGCGGCGTCGGCACGCGACCGGCCGAGGTGTGCGGGCTGGCCACGAAGCCCATTTCCTCGAGGTCGGCCATGATGTTGCGGATCGTGGCAGGGGACAATTCCAGGCCAGAAATCTTGGACAGCGCGCGCGACCCTACCGGCTGGCCGTCGGCGATATAGCGTTCGACAAGCGCTTTGAGCAGGGTTTGGGCACGGTGATCGAGTTGCATGGTTCAGGAGAAAATAAGCGAAAAGCGCTGACGCCGACGGTGGCGATCATATTATAGGCAGGTTGGGACGTAACGCGGCAGTGCAAGAGGCTTGCCTCTGCGCACCGTTCAGGCGTGTTCGCGCTCCAGCCACCCGGTCAGTTGCGCCAGGCTATGTACTTCCACGTCCGGCCGTACCTCATGCGCCAGGTCGTTGACCTTGCCGGTGCGGTTCATCCAGGCCGCGCGCAGTCCGGCGCGCTGGGCGCCCTGGACGTCGAGCAGCAGATCGTCGCCCACGTACAGCGCCTCGTGCGGCGCCACCCCAAGGGCCGCACAGCCGGCCAGGAAGATGCCGGGGTCGGGCTTGGCGCGGCCGTACTCGCGCGCCGAGAGCGAAGCGCGGAAGTGGTGCGCCAGGCCGATCGTCTGCAGGTCGGCCACGCCGTTGGTGACCGAACCGACCAGTACCCGTTCCTGCAGCCACAGCAGGCCCGGCACCACGTCGTCGAACGGGGTCACCGCATTCCTGGCCGCAAAAAATTCGGTCATCGCCAGCGCCACCTTGCCGGGGTCCTCGCCCACCTGCTCGAAGGCGGCCACCAGGCCGGCATGGCGCAGCGCATGCAGGTCAACCGCGAACTCGGGCCGGCGCGCCAGCAGTTCCAGGCGGGCCTGGCGCAGGGTGGCGATGGTGAAGCGCTCGGCCACCCGCGGGGCGTGCTCGGTCAGCCAGGCGAACAGGATCTTCTCGGCTTCCAGGATCACGGGCGCGATCGGCCACAGGGTGTCGTCGAGATCGAATAATACGGCCTTGGGCCAGGGATGGCGGCTTGTCATCGTGGTGGACAATCGGAGAGCTCGGGGCGCCCCAGCATAGCGAGGCATCGGCCTGAATGCAATTGGGGCTCGCCGCTTGACGGGTAGTTACACTGCGGTTACACCGTGATACAAAGGCAAATGGACCAGCCGCTTGCCAAATGGACTAAAATGTTGAGCTAATTTTCAATCCAACCGCGCAGCTGCGCTTTCCCGCTAGATATTTGGAGAAATTATGAAGAGTTCTTACCTGCGCGCCGGCGCCGCGCTGGCATGCGCAATGGCGCTGTCCGCTTGCGGCGGCAGCGATGGCGAGCTGCTGCTGGGCGGCGTCTACACCGGTGTGACCAAGCCCGGCCTGGTGCTGCTCAACGGCGACGGCAACCGCCTCGAGATCACCCCTGTCGCGGGCGGCAACGGCAGCGGCACGTTCTACTTCAACGACCTGGTCGGCAGCGATGATGAATACGATGTCAAGGTGGCAGCGATGCCCGACAACGTCAGCTCTTGCCCCGTGGTCAACGGCAAGGGCCGCGCCGCGTTCAACATCACCAGCGTGCAGGTGAACTGCATCTTCAAGAAACATGCCCTGAAGGGCACGGTTGCCAATCTGAAGGGCGGCGGCCTGGTGCTGGTCAATGGCGCGGACAAGGTACCGGTCGCCGCCGGCGCGACCGAGGTCACCCTGGCCGAGGTGGCGGAAGATGCCCCATACGGTGTCGCAGTCCTGGAACAACCCGCCGGCCAAACCTGCACGGTCGCTAACGGCGGCGGCACGATGGGCAAGAACGACATCACCAACGTGACCGTCACCTGCGCACCTTAATTTTCCTGGAGCCAATGCAATGAAGTCTTTCCTGATCCGTCCGGCGCTCGCGCTGGCGCTGGCCGCGGGTCTCGCCGGCTGCGGCGGTAGCGACAAAGCCGAGTTCGTCGTCGGCGGTGTGGTGTACAACCTCGCCTACCCGAATCTGCAACTGAGCACCAACGGCTCGACGATCGACGTCGCGCCCCCGGCCAAGACCGGTGATGCAGTGACATACTCGTTCCCGAACAAGCTGGAGTACGGTGATGAGTACAATGTCCAGATTACCCGCCAGCCACTGCATCAGACGTGTACCCTGACCAGCGCCTATCCGACCAATGCCGATACGGCAGGTCGCCTGGCACAGATCAACGTCCAGTACAACTGCACGATCAACCCGTATCCAATCGGCGGCACCATCACCGGCCTGACCGCAGCGGGCCTGGTACTGGCCAACGGCAGTACGGGCGGCACCGTGGCGCCGGCCAAGGATGCGACTTCGTACGCTTTCTCGCTGACCGTGCCTTACGGTCAGACCTACGGCGTGACCATTTTGAGCGAGCCTGAAGGCCTGCGCTGCACGGTGGCGAATCCGACCGGAACAATGGGCGATGCCGCTGTTACCAACATCAGCGTCAGCTGCGTTCCACGCACCTGATTGCCTTAAGATATATGAATTCTTTATGTCGAGTATGTGAAAGGAAAATTGGATTTATATGCTGTCGTGCAGCATACTAACTCCTGTCTCCTCCAACTCTCCTCAGAAAAGAATTGGATTTAGCCCGCTCTCATAGCGGGCTTTTTTTTGTCTGCGCTGCGGCCGTCGACCATCATCGGAATAAAAAAGGCGCTGTCACCGTTATCTATGGATGGGTCTGATTGCGATGTGTAGCAATTGTTTAGTGGAAATGATTCGTCCGCCATCCAGCGCTCGGCGCCATCCCAGGTAATTCGGCAGATAGCGCGATGCCACGCCGTGAAATGGCGCCAGCCATTGCCGGAAGCGCTGATGATAGGCGTTGACGTTTTGAACATGTATCGCGCCCGTTGAACTGGCCCGTACCCGATGTCCGGCGCGCAAGTTGACGGTTTGATGCGTAATCCGGTGCTTGCGTGCGAACGCACGGTAAGCAGCATTGGCATCGCTCACCAGCAGTGCTTGTGGGTCGAGTTTAGGCAGCAGGTGATGTTCCAGCTGGCGCGCCGTCAGCGCGCCGCGCCCGGTGACGGCATCGATCGTCTGGCCGCTTCGGTCGCGTGCCACCAGGATGCAGTCCAGCGCGCGAGAAATGCCGCGCTTCTTTGCCGCGCCGCCGTGCTTGCGCGCGGGGCGGTCGAGCTTGCGCGAGCCCTTCTGCGATTCGAGCAAGAACATTTCGTCAGCCTCGACGATACCGCTCAGGCGCTCCGGGCTATCGCGTTTGACCCAATGCACAAAGCGATGGCGCCAGCGGAAGGCGGTGTTGCGATGCACGCCGACCCGGGACGCGGCTCGCCGTACGGGAAGCGAGTCGAGCAGCGCGCTCAGGTGATCGATCCATTTTTCCTTCAGGCGCAGCCGTGCCAATGGCGTGCCGCTCAGGTCGTTGAAAGTGTGCCCGCACTGGCGGCAGCGGTAGCGCTGCAGGTTGTTGGCGTGACCATGGCGCTGCCAGGCGGCGCATTGACAGCGCGGGCAACACCGTCCGGCCGCCCGGATCTGCTCGATCAGTGCAATCACCCGCTCCAGGCCCACTGCTGGCTGCAGGGCCTCGAGCACCTGCTTGTGCTGCGGCTGGTTCAGCAGCGTCAATCCAGCGAACCATTTGCCGAAACGGGGTGCCTTCATGGTGCGTCCTTGTCGATGTCGATCGACGTTGGATCGCTACTTGGATCGACAGTTCAACGCTCATCCATAGCTAACGATGACAGCGCCATAAAAAAAGCGCCGCAAGCGGCGCTCTTTCGAATCCTGGCGTGGTGCCGGGCTTACACCGGCAGATTCGCCAGCGCCACATACTGCTCCAGGGTGACCGCCTCCGGCCGCAGGCCCGGATCGATCCCGGCCTCGACCAGCTGCGCCTCGGTGAACATGCCGGCCACGCAATTGCGGATCACCTTACGCCGTTGCGAGAAGGCTTTCGCCACCACCGCTTCCAGGCGCGCGCCGTCGCATGGCAGCTGGCGCCGGGTAGGCACCATGCGCACGATCGCCGAATCGACCTGCGGCGGCGGATCGAAGGCGGTCGGCGGCACGATGAACATCATTGCCATGTCATAGCGCCATTGCAACATCACCGACAGGCGGCTGTAAGCCTTGGTGCCCGGCTCGGCCACCATGCGCTCGACCACTTCCTTTTGCAGCATGAAATGCTGGTCTTCCACCAGGTGAGCGAACTCAGCCAGGTGGAACAGCAGCGGGCTGGAAATGTTGTACGGCAGGTTGCCCACGATGCGCAGCTTCTGCCCTTCCGGCACGGGAATGGAACCGAAGTCGAATTTCAATGCGTCGCCCGAATGCACGGTCAGGTGCTCGCGCGGATAGGCTTTTTCCAGGCGTGCCACCAGATCGCGGTCGAGCTCGACGACGTGCATGTGATCGAGCTGCTTGAGCAGCAGCGCGGTCATGGCCGCCAGGCCCGGGCCGATCTCGACCATCGCCTGGCCACGGCGCGGGCCGATGGCATCGATGATGTTGTTCAGGACATGGTCGTCGGTCAGGAAGTTCTGGCCGAAGCGCTTGCGTGCTACGTGTTTCATGAATGCTTTCTTGGTTGTTCTAGACTCGGCCGGCGGCGCGCTGTGCAGCCACCATCTGCATGGCGGCGCGGATCGCCTCTTCCATGCTGCCGCAGTCGGCCAGGCCCAGGCCCTGGGCCGCCAGGTCGAGCGCGGTGCCATGGTCGACCGAGGTGCGGATCAAGGGCAGGCCGAGGGTGACGTTGATGCCGCGTCCGAAGGTGGCGTGTTTCAGCACCGGCAGTCCCTGGTCGTGATACATCGCCAGTACGCAGTCGGCGTCCTTCAGGTATTTCGGCTGGAACAGGGTGTCGGCGGGATAGGGGCCACGCGCATCGATGCCGCGCGCGCGCGCGTCGTCGAGCACCGGCGTGATGACGTCGATCTCTTCGCGGCCCAGATAACCGTTCTCGCCAGCATGGGGATTGAGGCCGGTGACCAGGATCACGGGTTCGGCGATGCCGAACTTGTCGCGCAGGTCGGCGTGCAGGATGTCCAGCACCTGGGTCAGGTTGTCGACCGTGAGCGCGCCCGACACGTCTTTCAATGGCAGGTGGGTGGTGGCCAGCGCCACCCGCAGATACGGCTGCTCGCCCACGGGCTGGCCGGCCAGCATCATCACCACCTTCGGGGTATCGGTCTTCTCCGCCAGGTATTCGGTATGCCCGGAAAACGCGATGCCGGCGTCGTTGATCGTGCTTTTCTGCAGCGGCGCGGTGACGATGGCGTCGAACCAGCCAACCTTGCACCCTTCAATCGCCAGGTCGAGCGTGGCCAGCACTGCGCGCCCGTTGTCGGCGTCGAGCTGCCCCGGCACCACGTGGGCGGCCAGCGGCACGTCGACCACGGCCAGGCGTTCGCTGCCGAAGTGCGGCAGGCCGCCGTTGCGCAGCGCCTGGGTCGACAGTGCCGACAGGCGGATCGCCGGATCAATCAGGCTGGCGGTAAGCGCCAGGAAGGCGGCGTCGCCCACCAGCACGCAGTTGGCCTGCCCGCGCAGCGCCCAGGCGGCGCGGATCGCGATCTCGGGACCGATGCCGGCCGGTTCACCGACCGTGATGGCCAGGGTCGGGCGAACTGCGGGCCGCTGGTGCGCCAACGGGCGCCGAGGCGCCGGTTGTCGATCTGGCGCCTGCGCAACCATCGTGTTACTGCTCCTCGCGGAACTCGACGTAGGCGCGGTCGCGCACTTCGCGCACCCAGCTTTCCATCGCTTCCTGCATCTTGCGCTCGCGGATCACCTGGCGCGCCACGTTGCGTTCCTTCTGCTGGGTCACGTCTTCGCTCTTGCGCTCGATGACCTGGATCAGGTGGAAGCCGAACGGCGACTGGATCACGTCCGACACCTGGCCCGGTTTCAGCAGGTTCATCGCCTGCTCGAACTCGGGCACGGTGTCGCCCGGGTACAGCCAGCCCAGGTCGCCGCCCTTGGCAGCCGAACCGTCCTGCGAATGCAGGCGCGCCAGTTCCTCGAAGGTGCCGGCGTTGTTGTCCATCTTTTCCTTGAGCTCCAGCAGCTTGCGCTTGACCTCGCCCTCGGTCATGGTCGGCGTGACCTTGATCAGGATGTGGCGCGCGTGGGTCTGCTCGACCACCGCCTTGTCGGCGGCACCGGCGTCGGCCAGCGAGCGCTTGCCCGCCATCTTGAGGATGTGGAAGCCGACGTTGGTCTTGATGATCGAGGTCACCTGGCCCGGCTGCAGTTTACGCAGCTCGGCCGAGAACACCGGCGGCAGGCGGTCGGCGTCGCGCCAGCCGATCTCGCCGCCCTTGAGCGCGTCCGGCGCGTCCGAATAGGTGGCCGCCGTCTTGGCGAAGTCGGCGCCGGTGCGCAGCTGGCGCAGCACTTCCTCGGCGCGCGCGGCGCGGGCGGCGATCTGTTCCGGCGACGCATTCTCGGGCACGCGCACCAGGATCTGGGCGATGTCGACTTCGATGCGGTCGGCGGCGGCGGCCTTGCTGGCGGCCAGGTAAGTGTCGACCTCGGCTTCCGAGATCTGGATCTTGCTGTCGACCTCGTGCTCGCGCAGGCGCTGCATCATGATCTCGTTGCGGATGTCTTCGCGGAACTGGGCAAACGGCATGCCCTCTTTTTCCATCTGGTTGCGCAGGTCCTGCACCGACATCTTCTGGTTCTCGGCGATGCGGCCGATGGTGGCATCCAGGGTGCGGTCGTCGACACGCACGCCCATTTCCTTGGCCAGCTGCAGCTGGGCACGTTCCACGATCATCGCTTCCAGCACCTGGCGCTGCATGACGGATGCGTCCGGCAGCTGGGCTTGCGGGTTGCGCGCCTTCATGTTCTGGGTGACCTGCACCAGGCGGTTGGCGACTTCGTTCTTGGTGATCACTTCATCGTTGACCACCACCTGGATCGAGTCGACCACCTTGGCGTTGGCGGATGCCGGGGGCAGGAAACCGCCACCGGCCTGAGCCGCCGGCGCGGCGGCCGCCGCAGGGGCAGCCGGTGCGGCCTGGGCCGCCGGGGCAGCAGCCGGGGCCGCCTGTGCGAAGGCCTGGCCGGCGCCGAGCGCGCACAGCAGCGCGCAGGCGAGCCCGATGGCTCGCGAGTTCTTGAGACGGGGGGTACGCATCATCTGGGAAGCACTCATTTCAGGATTGTTCAAATCGTGCGCCGTCGCGCTGGACGGCCTCTATGGACTGCTGATCAACTGCCAATCACCAACTACTTACATTGACAAAATTTTATGGCCGGCCGACGCCGGTATTCAACTGAGTATAGCCCGGAATGCTCTTGTTGAATGTATCCAGCGGGTTGCCCAGGCCCAGGCGCGACAGGCCGTTGAGCTCGAGCTGGAAGAAGATCGGCGTCGACGTGGTCTGGGCCGCGGTCACGAAACGCTGCGCGCCCATCCGGAACACCCAGCAGTCGGCCTGGTATTCGAGACCGATCAGGCTCTCGATCAGCTTGCTGCCGGTGGACGGATTCACCGCCTGCCCCACGCCGTACGAACGCAGCGCGTAGCTGACCCGGCCGACGCCATACCAGCGCTGCGAGATCGGCCACTGCGCCGACAGATCGATGTTGCGGAAGCTGTCACGCTGATAACGGTATTCCGCGTTCACCACCTTCATCTGCCCGGCACGCCACTGCACGCCCGCATTCGAGCTGTACAGACTGCTGCCGTTGGCGTCGTATTGTACGCCGCTATCGAAGCTCCATGTCTCGGAAATGCGGCCCGATGCCGCCAGCAGGATGTCGGAACGGCTCTGCTGGCGCGTTTCGCCCGGCAGGCGCACGCGCGGCTCGTCGATATACAGGCGCTGGCCGAACGCCAGGCGCAATCGCTCGGCGCCGTCGGCCTGGATGAAGCGCGACACCAGGGCCGCGGTCAATTGATTGGCGTCCGACACGCGGTCCAGGCCGACGTAGCGGTTCTCGCTGAACAATTGCGCGTAGTTGAAGCCGGCGCGGCCGGTATCGAACACCGGGATGTCGTCCTGGTCTTCGTACGGCGTGTAAACATAGAACAGGCGCGGCTCCAGGGTCTGGGTCGAGGCGCCGCCGAACAGCGAGGTCTGGCGCTCGAAGATCAGGCCGCTGTCGAGCGAGAAGGTCGGCAGCGTGCGGCTGACCTGGTTCGACAGGCCTGGACGCAGCTCGACGCCGCGCACGTTCGAATCGATGTCGTACTGGGCCGCGTTGTACATCAGCTTGGGCGTGACGAACCAGCCCGGACGCACGATCGGATAGCTGATCTGGCCGTTGATCACGGCGCGGTTGCCGCGCACCATGTCCGGGTGCCAGAAGCGGGTCGCCTCGGCGTCGATCGCCCAGTCGAAACCGGCGACGTCGTAGCGGCCGGCGTGGAAGTTCACCTGCGGCAGGCGGTCGTAGGGACGCGGCACCGACAGGCTCGGGTTCTCGGCCGCGGCCGGATCCTGCAGCACCTGGTAGTTCTGGGCGCGCACGTTCAGGCTCCAGAACTGGCCATAGTAGTCGGTGCGCACTTCGCGCAGCAGCTGGCGCTCGGCGCTGGCCGAGACCGTGCGCGAGAAGTCGGACGGGTATTCGTCGTCCGAGGCGCCGTGCAGGTTCCAGCCGTACGACCAGTTCGGCTTGATCGACTGGGTATGCAGCGAGTCGGCGCGCCAGCGCGTGGTGTTGGTCTTGCGGTCGTCCGGCAGCACCTCGACGTGGGTTTCGCCGTTGTACATGCCGCCATCGGTCATGCCCATGTAGCGACCGGTAGCGCCGAGCTGGAAGCCGCGGTCGAACATCATGCGCGGGTACAGGGTCAGGTCGCGGTTCGGGGCGATGTTGACGTAGTACGGCACCATCACCTCGGCCTTGCCCTGCGAGCCGAAGCCGATCGACGGCGGCAGCCAGCCCGAACGGCGCTGGCCCGACAGCGAGAACGACATCGCCGGGGTGCCGATGATCGGCACGTCCTTGAAATAGATGATGGTCTTGCCGGCGGTGCCGATCTCGCGCCCGGTGTCCAGGCGCAGCGTGCTCGACTTCAGGTACCAGTCCGGGTCCGGGCCCTGGCAGGTGCTGTAGGTGCCGTCGCGCACCACGGCCTGCTGCTCGCCAAGGAAATCGATCCGCGACGCCTGGCCCTGGCCGTTGTTCGCGGCCAGGAAATAAGTCGGGTTCAGGACGTAGCCCTTGCCGGTCTCCAGGTTCAGCTGCAGCTCGTCGCCCTTGTAGCGGTCGCCGAAGCGCCACATGTTGACGTTGCCGGTGGCAGTCACTTCATCTTCCACCCGCAGATAGCAGGCGGTGTCGGACGTGATGCCGGTCTGGCCGCGCGTGATCTCGACGTTGCGGTTCAGGTCCAGGCGGCGGTCGGGACGGCCGCCGATCTCCTCGGCACGGATGGTGAGCGGGAGTTCTTCTTCGTTCTGGGGGGCCGGCGGAACGTTCTGTGCATATGCCGGCGCGGCGGCAGCCAATGCATAAAGCGCGAGGACGTGGCGCGGCGGGAAGGGTTTGGCCGAGGACCAGCTCATGGGAAAACGCAGCTCATGGGAAATCGGACGTACGCCATAAAGGGCGGTTTTTTTGGGATGAATCCCTTATTATATGAGAATTAGCTCAACCAACCGGATTCACCAGGCCGCTTCATGTCATCTTCGTATCAAAATCCCCCCACTTCGATTGACAGCACTGTCGAACACAACGTTGACCGTGACGCGCGCCTGGCGCAACTGACCGAATGGCTAGCCTCGACCGGCCTGGTGGACGCCGCCAGCGGCCGTCCGGCCTCGAGCGACGCCAGCTTCCGCCGCTACTTCCGCTACGACGTCGTGCCGGGCCTGCAAGATAAACTCGGCGCAACCCTGGTGGCGATGGATGCGCCGCCCGAGCGCGAGAACGTGCCGGCCTTTATTAAGGTCCAGGGCCTGCTGTTCGATGCCGGCGTGACGGTGCCGGCGATCGCCGCGCGCGACGTCGAGCGCGGCTTCCTGCTGCTGTCCGACCTGGGCAGCACCACCTACCTGCAGCGCCTGGACAGCGACAACGCCGTGTTCATGTACTCGGACGCGGTCGACGCCCTGCTCAAGTTTCAGATGGCCAGCCAGAGCGACGTGCTGCCGGAATTCGACCGCGCCTTCGTGCTGCGCGAACTGAACCTGTTCCCGGAGTGGTACCTGGGGCGCCACCTGAACGCGACCCTGGACGACAAGCAGCAGGCGCAGCTCGATAAAGTGTTCGAAGCGATTACTTCGAACGTGCTGGCGCAGCAGCAGGTCTTCATGCACCGCGATTTCCATTCGCGTAACCTGATGTTCCTGGATCAGGGCAACCCGGGCGTGCTGGACTTCCAGGACGCGGTGTACGGTCCGATCAGCTACGACCTGGCGTCGCTGCTGCGCGACGCCTATGTCCAGTGGGACGAAGAGATCGTGCTGGACTGGGTGGTGCGCTACTGGCAGAGCGCGAAACAGGTCGGGCTGCCGGTCAACCCGGACATCGACGCCTTCTACCGCGACTTCGAATTCATGGCGCTGCAGCGCCACCTGAAGATCCTGGGCATCTTCTGCCGCCTGAACTACCGCGACGGCAAGAGCAACTACATGGGCGACCTGCCGACCGTGCTCGATTACGTGCGCAAGACCGCCAACCGCTACACTGAACTGAAACCCTTGCTGCGCCTGCTCGACACCTTCGATGCATTCGGCGACAAGGGCGCGCCGCAAGTCGGCTACACCTTCTGAAAGAGGCCAGCATGAAAGCGATGATTTTCGCCGCCGGCCGCGGCGAGCGCATGCGCCCCCTGACCGACAGCGTCCCGAAACCGCTGCTCAAGGTGCGCGGACGGCCGCTGATCGTCTGGCACGTGCTGAACCTGGTGCGCGCCGGGATTGCCGACATCGTCATCAACCACTCCTGGCTCGGCCACATGATCGAGCAGGAACTGGGCGACGGCAGCCGCTACGGCGCGCGCATCGTCTATTCGCACGAGCCTCAGCCGCTGGAAACGGCGGGCGGCATCGCCAACGCGCTGCACCTATTGGGGGATGCACCATTTCTGGCACTGTCGGCCGACATCTACGCGCCCTACTTCGATTTCTCGGACGCGCTCGACGCGCTGAAGGACACCGACGCGCTGGGCCAGACCATCCCGCTCGACCAGCGCGACATCGCCTGGCTGTGGCTCACGCCCAATCCATGGCATAACCCGGAAGGCGACTTCGCGCTCGACATGTACACGCTCAAGAACGAGGGCGCGGCCAAGTGGAACTTCGCGAATATCGGCGTGTATCGTCCCGAGATGTTTGAAGGAATAACACCGGGCGAGTTCGTCAAGCTCGGCCCGCTGATGCGCAAGTACATCGACTTGGGCCGCGTCGGCGGCGAGATCTATCAAGGTCAATGGGTCAACGTCGGCACCGCGGCCCAGCTGGAAGAACTGAACGCGCCGCTGCGGGCGGCCAAGCCGGCGGCATGATGGCGGGCGGCGCCTGCGCTGCGGTTCATGCGTCCCGGCGCGCACGCCTGACGGCGCAGATGCAGCCGGGCGCGGTCGCTGTCTTGAGCACGGCGCCGGAAGTCATTCGCAACGGCGACAGCGACTACCCCTACCGCCACGACAGCTATTTCTATTATCTGACCGGCTTCACGGAGCCCGAGAGCGTGCTGGTGCTGGTCGCCGCCCTGGGCGAACGGCCGGCGCGCGCGGTCCTGTTCTGCCGCGAGAAGAATATCGAGCGCGAGATCTGGGATGGCTTTCGCTACGGCCCCGAAGCGGCGCGCTCCGCGTTCGGATTCGACGAGGCCTATCCGATCGGCGAACTCGATGCGCGCATGGCCGACCTGCTGGCCGATGCGCCGGCGCTGTACTACGCGCTCGGTCACGGTGCGTCGCTCGACGCACAGGTATCCGGCTGGCTGAAGGCGGTGCGTGCACGCGCCCGCACCGGCGTCAGCGCGCCTTCGACCACCCACCACCTGCTCGCCCTGCTCGACGAGATGCGCCTGCTGAAGGACGAGCACGAAGCGGCGCTGATGGCGCGCGCCGGTTTGATCTCGGGCCAGGCCCACCTGCGCGCGATGCGCGCCACCCGTCCCGGCATGTTCGAGTACGAGATCGAGGCCGAGCTGCTGCACGAGTTCCGCCGCAACGGCGCCCAGTTCCCGGCCTATACGCCGATCGTGGCCTCGGGCCCGAACGCCTGCGTGCTGCACTACAACGCCAACAACCGGCGCGTGCTCGATGACGAACTGGTACTAATCGATGCCGGCTGCGAGTTCGACGGCTACGCCGGCGACATCACGCGCACCTATCCGGCCAACGGCACGTTCAGCGCGCCGCAGCGCACGCTGTACGAACTGGTGCTGCGCGCGCAGGAAGCGGCGCTGGCGGCGATCAAGCCGGGCAATCCGTACAGCGCCATCCACGACGCCGCGGTGCGGGTGCTGACCGAGGGCATGTTCGATCTGGGCCTGCTCGACCGCCAGAAAGCCGGCTCGCTCGACGACGCCATCGCGGCGCGCGCCTACACCCAGTTCTACATGCACGGCACCGGCCACTGGCTCGGGATGGACGTGCACGATGTCGGCGCCTACCGCGACGTGAGCCTGGCCGAGAAGCCGTCACGCTCCCTGCTGGCCGGAATGGCGCTGACGGTGGAGCCGGGCATCTACGTGCGTCCTGCCGAAGGCGTGCCGGAACGGTTCTGGCACATCGGCATCCGGATCGAGGACGACGTGCTCGTCACCCATGACGGCTGCCGCATCCTGACCGCCAGCGCGCCCAAGGGCGTGGCCGAAATCGAAACCCTGATGCAGGAAACGCGATGAGCGAGCAAGCAATGCAACACACTGAAGCACTGGACGTCGACGTCGCGATCTGCGGCGCCGGCCCGGTGGGCCTGGCGCTGGCCGCCTTCCTGGTGCGGCGCGGCGTCGACGGCAAGCGCATCGCCCTGATCGACGGCAAGTCGCTGGGCCAGGCGATCTCGGACCCGCGTTCGATCGCGCTGTCCTGGGGCAGCGTGGAGCTGCTGCAGGAAGTCGGCGCCTGGCCGCTGGCGGCCACGCCGATCCACGAGATCCACGTCTCGCGCCGCGGCCAGCTGGGGCGCAGCCTGATGGACCGGCGCGAGCACGACGTGCCGGCACTGGGCTACGTGACGCGCTACGGCGCCGTGGTCGATGCGCTGGCGCGCCAGTGCGACGCCGCTGGCGTCGCGGTGCTGCGCCCCGCGCGCGTGCAGTCGCTCGACGAGCAGCCGGACGGCGCCCATTTGCTGTTGGACGACGGCCGCATGCTGCGCGCCCAGGTCGCGGTGCAGGCCGAAGGCGGCATCTTCGGCGAGCAGGACAACCGCGTGCGCAGCCGCGACTACGAACAGAGCGCGATCATCGCGCGCGTGACGACGTCGCTGCCGATCGCGCACCGCGCTTTCGAGCGCTTCACCGACGAGGGTCCCTTGGCGCTGCTGCCGGAAGACGCGGCCGACGGCCACCAGTATGCGCTGGTGTGGTGCGTGCGGCCCGAGCGTGCCGGTGCCGTCCTGGAACTGGGCGATGGCGCCTTCCTGGAGCAGCTGGGCGAGGCGTTCGGCAGCCGCCTGGGCGCCTTCACGGCGGTGTCGCCGCGCGTCTCGTTCCCGCTCGGCTTGAACGCCGAGCCGCGCGCCACGGTGCGCACGGTCGCCATCGGCAATGCCGCCCAGACCCTGCACCCGGTCGCCGGCCAGGGCCTGAACCTGGGCCTGCGCGACGCCGCAGTGCTGGCGCGCCAGCTGGCGCGCAGCGTCGATTCGGCCGCCATCGGCCGCTTCCTCGAAGAGCGCGACCAGGACCGGCGCCTGACGATCGCGCTGACCGATACCATGGCGCGTGCGTTCACCGGTAGCGGTCCGCTGCAGTCGCTGCTCGGCCTGGGCCTGGCCGCGCTCGACATGGCGCGTCCGGCGCGCATGCTGTTGGCAGATTTGATGATGTTCGGCCGCCGCTGATCCGCGTCACGTAGGGTTGGCGGCTCCGCCGCCGACGCGTCCAGCCAGTGCTCGTTTCGTGGCGACGCATGCCGGAGTTGAACGCGTCGGC
>NZ_DAMAGA010000057.1:0-19418 GCF_031995545.1 Massilia sp. | reverse complement strand
CGGATCGGCGCCAGCGGGTTGCGCAGCTCGTGCGCCAGCGTGGCCAGGAATTCGGACTTGCGGCGGTCGGCGTCGCGCAGCGCCTCGGCGCCGCGCACCCGCTCGATGTGGGCCCAGCAGCGCTCCACCACCGCCTCCACCAGCGCCACTTCGCCCGCGGTCCATTCGCGTGGCACGTCCTGGTGCACCGCCATCATCGCCACCAGCCGGCCTTCTTTCACCAGCGGGCAGCAGACGATGGCCTTGACGCCGATGCGGTTGAACATGGCGGCGCCATCGCCTTCCAGCAGTTCGGCATCGACGTCGTGGATCAGGAGCGTGCGGCCCTGGCGCATGTCGGCGCGTGCGCGCGAACCGAACAGGTCGAGCGAATACACGCCCACCGTGCTGGCCGCGCCCGGCGCGGTCCAGTCGTGGCGGATGGTGAAGCGGTCGTTGTCCGGTTCCAGGTCGGCATAGGCCACGCGCGTGACGTTCATCTGCTGGCCCAGCAGGCGCGTGGCCTCGGCCATGATGGCGGTGGGGTCGTGCGCCAGGCGCGTGGCTTCGCCGATCGCGTCCAGCAGGCGCAGGCGCTCTTCGACCTGGCGCCGCTCGGTGATGTCGCCGCCGGTGGCGGCAATGAACAGCACCGCGCCGTCCGCGCCGGTCACCGGGGCCATCACGATGTCCGAGAAACAGCGGGTGCCGTCGGCGATGTAATAAGGCAGTTCGCGCCGCACCGTCTCGCCGCGCGCGGCGCGCTGCGCCAGGCTGCGGATCTCGGCCGCCAGCTCGGGCGCAGGACTCCACCAGCCGCACTCCCAGAAGCGGCGGCCGACGATCTCCTCGCGCCGGTAGCCGCCGGCGTCGAGTGCGATGCGGTTGACCTCGATGACCGCGCCGTCGAGCGCCATCAGGCACGCATAGTGGGTACCCTGCTCGAAGAAGGTGCGGAACTTGGCGTTGGCCTCGGCCGCCGCCAGCGCTTCCTGCGCGGTGGCGCGGGCGCTGACCTCGGCCTGTTTGTGGCCGCTGATGTCCATGGTGGTGCCGACCAGGCGCGCCGGCCGGCCGTCGGCGCCGGGCAGGACGCTCCCGCGCGCCAGGATCCAGCGCTCGCGCCCGTCCGCCAGGCCCACGGTGCGGTATTCGTCCTGATAACGGCCCTGGCCCTGCCCTTCCTGCCCGTCCTGCCCGGCCACCAGCGCGCGCACCGCCGCCAGCACCCGTGCGCGGTCCTCGGGATGCAGCGCGGCCTCGATCATCTCGCTCGTCACCGGCCCTTCGGCCGGCATGCCGAAATGCTCGCGCGCGCGTGCGTTCCAGGCGATGCCCTTCCTCGGCAGCGTGTGGTCGAACAGGCCGAATTCGGCGGCGTCGGCGGCCAGCGTCAGTTTTTCGTTGCTGGTCGCCAGTTCGGCCAGCGCGGCGTCGCGCTCGCGCTGCGACACCACCTTGGCGGTGGTCTCGGAACAGACGCACAGCACGCCGGCCACGGCGCCCGACTCGTCGCGGATCGGGCTCGATGAGAAGGTGGCGTACATGGTCTCGGGATAGCCGTTGCGCTCGACCGTGAAGGCGCGGTCTTCGGCATAGGTGGGAATGCCGCGCAGCGCGTTGTCGAGCGCCGGACGTACCTGTTCCCAGGCCTCGGCCCAGACGATGTGGAACGGCTGGCCCAGGATGCGTTCCGGGTGCGCGGCGCGCGCGCCCAGCAGCTGGCGGTAGCCGTCGTTGTACAGCAGGTGCAGCTGTGGTCCCCACGCCACGTACATCGGGTGCTGCGCGCCGAGCAGGATGCTGACCGCGGTGCGCAGCGACTGCGGCCAGGTGTCCAGGCTGCCCAGCGGCGTCGCGCCCCAGTCGAAGGCGCGCAGCAGCGCGCCCATGTCGCCGCCGCCGGTGGCGAAGGCCAGGGATTGATCCGGGTCTTGGTCCGGTAGCTGCTGCGGCTTTTGCGGGTCGTGCCGGGGTGACGCGTTAAGCATGGGTGATCGTTCGCTAGTCTGCCGCCGCGCGGTGCACGGGCGAGCCAGGCACGAACGATAACACTTTGTCAGCCCGGCTGCCCCGAAAGTGCCAGGAACCACTCGCGGCTGGCGTCGTCGGCCGGGAAGAACGATTCCAGCCGCAGTTCGTGCAGCGTCACGTCGTGCGGCGTGCCGAGCGTGGTGATGGTGGTGAACAGGTTCAGTTCCAGCCCGTCCTTGCGCAGGGTGAGCGGCAGGAACGGCAGCGCCGCGCGCTCGCTCTGCATGTCAGGAAGCTGCCGGCGCGTGAGCGCATCCGCCACGCCCGGCAGCGCCAGCAGGCGTTCGAGCAGATGCCGCGCTTCGCTGCCCGGGCCGTCGCCCATCGCCTCGCGCTGCACCCAACCCAGCAGGTCGGCGCCGACCGCTTCCCAGTTGGCCAGGTACGGCCGCAAGCCATCCGGGTCGAGCATCAGCGCCAGCACGTTGAGCGAACCGTCGCGCGGGATCGGGGCATGCGCCGGCAGGCCGAGGAACCAGCGCATCATGCGCGCCGCCGGCTCGTTGGCCATCACCAGCTGCCACAGGCGGTCTACCACCAGCGCCGGATACGGCGCCTGCTGCGCCAGCATGAAGTCGAGCGCGCGCGTCACCGCCGCCAGTTCCGGGTCGCCCAGGCTGCGCTCGCGGTAGGCCGGCGCGAAGCCGGCCGCCAGCAGCATCGCGTTACGCTGGCGCAGCGGAATGTCGAGTACGATGCCGAGCTTGAGCACCAGCTCGCGCCCGGGCTGGGCGCGCCCGGTCTCGAGAAAGCTCAGGTGGCGCTGCGAGATGCCGCTGTCGAGCGACAGGCGCAGCTGACTATAGCCGCGCCGGCCGCGCCATTGGCGCAGCGCCGAGGCGAAATCGTTGACGGTGGCGCCGGCCGGCGCGGACGTTCTTGAATCCATCATGGCTCCCTGGCTGGGTTGTCCGGATTGTGTCCGATGCGGCCCAGGAACTCAAGCAGGCTGGCCTCGACTTCCCTGCGGTGGGTCAGGAACAGGCCGTGCGGTGCGCCGTCGATCACGTGCAGGGTTGCTTGCGGCAGCAGGCGCGCGCTCGGCTGCGCGGTCAGCGCCAGCGGCGCGCTGGCGTCATCGGTGCCGGCCACCAGCAGCACCGGCAAGTCCAGGCCGCGCAGCTCGGCGCGAAAATCGGTGCGTGCCAACTCATACTGACAGGCGCACAGGGCGTGCAGCGAGGCGCCGTGGGCCATCGCGCGCAGCCAGTCGCGGGTACCCTGCGGCGTGTCCGGTGTCACGAACGGCGCCAGGTTGTCGTCGATCCAGCGTGGGAAGTCGGCCATCAGCTGCTCGCGCCGTACCGCGTCCAGTAACGCGCCGTCGATGCCGTGCGGGTTGTCGCCGCTACGCAGCAGGAACGGCGTCATGGTGCCGACTAGGGCGGCGCCGCGTACCCGCGCGCTGCCATGGCGCGACAGGTAGCGCACGATCTCGTTGCAGCCCATCGAGTGCCCGACCAGCACCACGTCGTGCAACTCGAGCGCCTCGATCACGGCGGCCAGGTCGTCGGCCAGCGTATCGAAGTCGTAGCCGGCGCCGGGATCGGACGAGCGCCCGTGGCCGCGCCGGTCGAAGGCCAGCGCGCGGTAGCCGGCCTCCCCCAGTGCCAGCATGCTGCGGCTCCAGGAGTCGGACGGCATCGACCAGCCGGCCACGAACAGCAGCGGCGCGCCGCCGCCCCAGTCGCGGTAGAACAGGTCGACGCCGCGGGTGCGGATCAGGTTGGGGCCGGCGATGGCGGCGCGGGCGCTGCTGTCCATGGCCGTCTCCTCACACCTGGTCGAAGAAGCCGATCACGCCGGCCAGGCGGCCATCGGGCGTCACGGTGGCGATGTCGAGGCCGTGCGCCACCGCCGCGCCGCCGGGCGCGACCAGGGTCCAGCCGAAGCGCACCACGTCGTGATGGCCGTCGGGGGTGCCGCGCAGCTCGAAGCGGTGGCCGTCGAACTGCTGCTGGGCGGCGCCGATCATGGCGTCGATGCCGTCGATGCCGGCGCCGCGCATCAGCGGGTCGGCGTAGCTGGCTTCGGGCCCGAACAGGCGCGCGACCTGTTCACGCCGCGCCGGGGCGTGGCGCTGGTTCCAGGCGGCGAGGTAGTCGGCGGCGATGGTCTGTGCTTGATGCATGATGTCCTCCGTGCGGTTGGTGAATGTCGAGATGACCGGACCATTCTCGCAACGGCGCGCATGGCTGGCGATTACCTGCCAGGTAATCGCCAGCAACCGGTCTGGACCATACCAATCGCATCAAAAAGCATACCAGTTAAATACCTGTTGACATCACACTAGGGCCTGCCTATAGTGCGCTGACCTTCGCGGCCCATTTCAATTCTTACCATAACCGGTTCATGATCCACTATCTCATCGGCGTCGACGGCGGCGGCACCAAGACCCGCGTGCGCTTGGCACGCCCCGACGGCAGCGAACTGGCCTGCGCCATGGGCGGCCCGTCCGCTCTGCGCCACGGCGTCGACAAAGCCTGGCGCACCGTCGATGCCGCCGTCGCCGAGGCTTTCGCCGCGATCGGCATCGACGCCATCCCGAAGACCGAATGCGCCATCGGCCTCGGCCTGGCCGGGGTGCACAACAAGGAATGGGCGGCGGCCTTCCGCGCCTTCGACCACGGCTACGCGGCGGCGCTACTCGACACCGATGCCTTCACCACCCTGATGGGCGCCCACAATGGCCGGCCCGGCGCGATCGTCGCGATCGGCACCGGCAGCGTCGGCGAAGTCCTGCTGCCGGACGGACGCCGCATCGAAGTCGGCGGCTGGGGCTTCCCGGCCGGCGACGAAGCCAGCGGCGCCTGGATGGGGCTGCGCGCGCTGAACCACATCGAACACGTGCTCGACGGCCGCACCGAAGGCGGCGATTTTGCGCGCGCCGTCGTCGCGGCCTGCGGCGGCAACCGCGACGCGCTGCAGGTCTGGCTCGGCAAGGCCTCGCAGACCGAGTACGCCAGCCTGGCGCGCTTCGTGGTGGAATACGGTTCCGTAGATGCCACCGCGCGCGCCATCCTCGAACACGCGGGCCGCGAAGCGTCCGAGATCGCACGCGCGCTCGACCCCGACGGCGACCTGCCGCTGTCCCTGTGCGGCGGCCTGGGCGAAACGCTGCGCCTGTACCTGCCGGCCGAGACGCTAGCGCGTTGCAGTCCGCCGCACGGCGACTCGGCCCACGGCGCGCTGCGCATGATCGCCGCCCAACTCAAGGAACATACGTTATGAACGGTAACATCCTCACCCCCGGCGGCTGGGTCCGCGGCACCCTGCGCCACGGCGCGCGCGTGATCAGCATCGACGGCGTGCGCGCCGACCCGACTGCCAACGACGACGACTACATCCTGCCCGGCTTCATCGACGTGCACGTGCACGGCGGCGCCGGACGCGACATGATGGAAGGCGGCGACGCGCCGCACGCGATCGCCGCCCTGCACGCGAAGCACGGCACCACCAGCCTGCTGGCCACCACCATGACCGCGCCGCTGGAAGACATCGACCGTGCGCTGGCAGGCATCGGCGCCGCCTGCCGCGCCCGCGGCAAGGGCGAAGCGCGCATTCTGGGCGTGCACCTGGAAGGCCCGTACATCAATTCCGGCAAGCTCGGTGCCCAGCCGCCGTTCGCGCGCGAAGCCAGCCTGGAGGAAGTCAAGCGCTTCGAAGCCCAGGCGCCGATGCGCCTGATTACGGTGGCGCCCGAGATCGACGGCCACATGGAACTGGTGCGCCGGCTGACCGACGCCGGCATCCGGGTCCAGGTCGGCCACACCACCGGCGGCTACGAGGTCGGAGTCGAGGCACTCAAGCATGGCGCAGCCGGCTTCACCCACCTGTTCAACGCCATGCCCGGCCTGCACCACCGCGACCCGGGCATGGTCGGCGCCGCGCTGGCGCATGCCGAATACGCCGAGATCATCCCCGACCTGCTGCACGTGCATCCGGGCGCGATCCGGACCGCGCTGCGCTGCATCCCGAAGCTGTTCTGCGTTACCGACTCCACCGCCGCCGCCGGCATGCCGGACGGCGAATACATGCTGGGACGCCAGGTGGTGCACAAGTGCATGGGCGGCGTGCGCCTGGCCGATGGCGGCCTCGCCGGCAGCACGCTGACCATGGACCAGGCGCTGCGCAACCTGGTGCAGATCGGCCTGTCCCTCGAAGACGCCAGCCGCCGCGTCTCGACCAATGCCGCCGACTACCTGGGCGAAACCTTGCGCGGGCGCCTGGCGCCGGGCTGCCACGCCGATTTCGTGGTGCTCGACCGGAACCTGGAGATCAAAGCCGTCTACATCGAAGGAGAACAGCTGTGAATCAAACCGCCACCACCACCTCGCTGATGCTGCAGGAAGCCCTGAGCGCCGCCGATTGCGTCGCCGGCCAGCTGGCGCTCGACGCCGACCGTTATGCAGCGCTCGGCGCCCGGCTGCGCGCCGGTCCCCTGCACAGCGCGGTGACGGTGGCACGCGGCAGTTCCGATCACGCTTCCGGCTACCTGGCCTACCTGATCATGGCGCGCATGGGCCGCCTGGTGACTTCGCTGCCGATGTCGCTGATCACGCTGTACAAGTCGCCGCTGCAGGTGCGCGACACGCTGGCGGTCTCGATCTCGCAATCGGGCCAGAGTCCGGACGTGGTCGAGCCGATCAAGTACTTCCGCGCCGGCGGCGCCACCACGGTGGCGCTGGTCAACGACGCCGAATCTCCGCTGGCCGAGGCCGCCGAATGGACCATGCCGCTGCACGCCGGCAAGGAGCAGAGCGTGGCCGCCACCAAGAGCTTCATCGCCAGCCTGGTGGCCGGCGCGCGCCTGGTGGCCGAATGGCAGGATGACGCCGCACTGAAGGACGGCATCGCCGCCCTGCCCGAGTCGCTGGGCGCCGCCGCGCAGGCCGACTGGTCGGCCGCGCTCGAGGTGCTGGCGCCGGCGCGCAACATCATGGTGGTGGGACGCGGCATCGGCTTCCCGCTGGCGCTGGAATCGGCACTCAAGTTCAAGGAGACCTCGAGCCTGCAGGCGGAAGCGTTCTCCGGCGCCGAGATCAAGCACGGCCCGATGGCGCTGATCGAGGACGGCTATCCGCTCCTGATCTTCGCCACCCGCGGCCCGGCCCAGGCCGGCCTGGTGGCGCTGGCCGAGGAGATGCGCGGCCGTGGCGCGCGCGTGCTGCTGGCCGCACCGGAAGACGTCGCCAGCCGCGACCTGCTGCTGCCGACCGCGCGCATTCCCGACCTCGATCCGATCGCCGCGGTGCAGGCCTTCTATGTGATGGCGGCGCAGCTGTCGAAGGCGCGCGGCCTCGATCCGGACCGCCCGCGTCATCTGAGCAAAGTCACCAAAACGAATTAAACCGCGAATCTGACCAATGAACGATTACCTGGACCTGGCCGGCCAGCTGATGATGGTGCGCCTGTTCGGCACCGAACTCGATGCCGAGACCGACGCCTTCCTGCGCGCGCACCGTATCCGCGGCGCCTGCCTGTTCCGCCAGAACATGGCCGATGCGGCGCAGCTGACCCGCTTCACCGGCGCGCTCAAGGATGCGCTGGGGCCGCACGCCCTGATCGCCCTCGACCAGGAAGGCGGCGCAGTGGTGCGCTCGACCTGGGTGCCGGCGCCGCCAAGCGCGATGGCGCTGGGTGCGGCCGACGATCCGGTCCTGGCGCGCGAAGTCGGTGCGGCGGTCGCTCGCGCGGTGCGCGCGCTCGGCTTCAACTGGAATTTCGCGCCGGTGCTGGACCTGAACAACAACCCGCACAACCCGGTGATCGCCGAGCGCTCGTTCGGCGCCGATCCGATACAAGCAACTCGCATCGCGATGGCCTGGATGGAGGGCAGCGAAAGCGAGGGCGTGGCCTGCTGCGTCAAGCACTTCCCCGGCCACGGCGACACCCACGTCGATTCGCACCGCGACCTGCCGACCGTGGACAAGCCTTTGGAAGAACTGGAGCGCTTCGAGTTCGCCCCGTTCCGCATCGCCGCTCCCCAGGCTCCGGCGGTGATGACCGCCCACATCGTCTACCCGGCGCTGGACCCGGTGAATCCGGCCACCATGTCGCATGCGATCCTCAGCGGCATCCTGCGCGACCGGTTCGGCTATGACGGCGTGATCATCACCGACGGCATGGACATGCACGCCATCGCCCACCGCTACGGCGCCGGCCAGGCCGCCGTCAACGCGCTGGTGGCGGGCGCCGACATGGTGATGGCGATCGGCGTGCGCGAGACCCAGATCGAGACCGTGCACGCGATCGCGCAGGCGATCCACGACGGCGTGCTGCCGCTGCCTGAAGTCGAAGCGCGGCTGGCGCGCCTGAGCCGTCTGGCCGAGCGGCATCCGGCCGGCGCCGGCGCCTACGCGTTGGAACAGGACGACCGGGCCCTGATGGCGCGCGCCTGGCGCGCCGGCCTCACCGCCCTGCGCGACCCGCAGCGTCCTGCGCGCGGCAGCCGGGTGCAGCTGGTGGCGCGCGCCGACGTGGTCAGCGACGGCGTGTCCGAAGCCGGCGTGCCGGCCGCGACCATCGCCGCCGCCCTGGGCACGCTGTACGACGTCGAGCTGGTCACCTTTGCCGATGCCGAAAGCTTCGATTGGTCGGCTCTGCCGCAGGACGGCCGCTTCACGATCCTGGCCTCGACCTCGCGCCGCCGCTACGGCGAGCGGGCGCGCGCCGGCTGGCGCCCCGACCTGCACCTGGCACTGTGGAACCCGTACCAGGCGCTCGACTTCCCGTCCCCCGCCCTGCTCACCTACGGCTTCGCGCCGCCGGCACTGGATGCGGCCCTGGCCTGGCTGGCGGGCAAAACCGAGGCCACGGGCCGCTGCCCGGTGCCCGGCTTCGATTGACGCTCCAACGCGGCGGTAACGCGATGTAACGGCGCGGGCATTCGGGCCTACTGTGCGGCACAATTGACGCAGCCAGAGTTCGGCTAATTTATGGGACAATGCACGTTTTGTCCGAGATTGGCATTTTTGCTATATTGGCGAAAGCATATTTCGTCCACTTTTTGTCTTGATTGAAGGATACCCAATGTCCCAATTCCGTCTTGCCCGCCTTGGCCTGATGCTGGCCGCCGTTGGTCTGAGCACCCCGCTCCTGATGACGACCGCCCACGCCCAGGATAAGGCCGCCGCTCCGGCAGCCGCCGCGGCGCCGGCCGATACCGTTCGCCCCGAGCTGTTCAAGCTGCTCGACCCAGCGGCGATCAAGCAGCTGATGGATGCCAAGAACTACACCGAAGTGCAGAACCGCGTCACCCAGGCCGAAGCCGTGCCGAACCGCACCCCGTACGAAGACTACGTGCTCAACCGCATGAAGCTGTCGCTGGGTTCGACCACCAACAACAATGCGATCGCGATGCCGGCGCTGGAAGCGGTGATCAACTCGGGCCGCCTGACCCCGGCCGAGCAGACCAACTTCATCGAAGCGCTGGCGAATATGCACTACAACGCCAAGGATTATCCGAAGGCGATCGAGTGGTTCAAGCGCTATCAGAAAGAAAGCAGCACCCCGGAAAAGGTGCAGGGCTCGCTGGTGCGCGCCTACTACCTGAGCGGCGATAACGCCGGCGCCAAGGCGCTGCTGCTGCCGTCGATCGAAGCCGCCGAGAAGGCCGGCCGCACCCCGTCCGAGGAAGACCTGCGCCTGCTGGCCTCGGCCGCGATCAAGCAGAAGGATGACGCCGCTTACCTGGTGGCGCTGGAAAAACTGGCCGCCAACTATCCGAGCGACGAGATCTGGGTCGATGTGCTCAGCCGCGGCGTGGCACGCAAGCCGGGCTTCGACAACAACACCAACGCGATCAACTACCTGCGTCTGGAACTGGCTGCCACCAAGAAGCTCGAAGCGCAGGAATACGTCGACCTGGCCGAACTGGCGCTGCGCGACGGCTTCCCGTCGGAAGCGAAAAAGGCACTCGACGCCGGCTTCGCTGCAGGCGTGCTGAGCAGCAAGGCGCACACCGCCCTGCGCGACAAGGCCAACAAGGGCGCGGCCGACGACGCCAAGAACATCGCCGCTGGCGAGGCATCGGCAGCCAAGAGCAAGACCGGTGCCGGCCTGGTCAACCTGGGCTGGGCCTATGCCACCATGGACCAGGCTGACAAGGGCGTCGGCTTCATCCAGCAAGGTATCGCCAAGGGCGGCCTGAAGAACGCCGAAGAAGCCAAGCTGCGCCTGGGCATGGCGCAGGCACGCGCCGGCAAGAACGCCGAAGCGATCGCCACCTTCCAGACCGTCAAGGGCGGCGGCGGCGCCGGCGACCTGGCCAAGTACTGGATCCTGCTGCTGCAGCAACAGCAGCGCGGCGGCGCCCAGACCGCGGCCAAGTAAGCCCGGCTCATCAAGACCCGCAAGAGCGGGCCAGGCCTTGTGCCTGGCCCGTTTTTTTTCGTGGACGGGTCACGTTGTCCCGCAGTGCAAGAGTGCTCCGGCATCGATCCGGTTGCTGTGTGCGCGCCCGTACATTAAGCTCGCCAACCCCATCCGATAATTATCCCATTTGCATCGGAGGCGACATGACGACGACAGTTCGCAAGGGACAGGCTCCCGCCAAGCTTGGGCGTAACGAATTCCACCTGCGCTTCCGGCGCGCGTTCCAGGATCCCGGCTACGACGAACTGGAACAGGAACTGTCGGCGATCGAAGAAGTCGCCTGGGATGCCTATACCAACAGCCGCAAGGCGCCGCGCACGGTCAAGGCCGGTCCGGAGTTCGCCGATCCGTCATACGACCTGTCGATCGAATGGAAGGAAGCGCGCGACCGCTTGCTGGGCGCCGAACGGCACCAGAAGAATCCCGACTCGCGCAACCGCGTGCTCCTGATCAATGCCTCGGCGCGCAATGACGGCACCTGCCCCGGCGAGATCTCGAAGAGCTGGCGCATGACCCAGCTAGCGCGCGAGGAACTCGAAGCCCAGGGCTTCGAAGCCGACGTGCTCGACCTGAGCCTGCTGAACTCGGACTACGACCGCCATATCCACCCGTGCAAGGGCTGCGTCTCGACCGCGATGCCGCTGTGCCACTGGCCGTGCAGCTGCTACCCGAATCACAGCGAGCGCCAGGTCAACGACTGGATGAACGAGATCTACGAGCGCTGGGTGCTGGCGCACGGCGTGATCATCATCACCCCGGTCTACTGGTACCAGACCCCGGCGGTGCTGAAGCTGATGATCGACCGCCTGGTATGCGCCGACGGCGGCAATCCCGACCCGTCCTCGACCCACGGCAAGAAGGCCGAGGAAGCCAAGCAGATCGAACGCGACGGCTGGGATTACCCGAAACATTTGGCCGGCCGCGCCTACGGCCTGCTGGTGCACGGCGACGTGGCCGGCATCGAAGGCACGCGCCGCTCGCTGGCGGACTGGCTGGAATGGATGGGCCTGCTCAACTCGGGCAGCTTCGGCCAGCTCGACCGCTTCATCGGCTATTACGAATCGTACGCCGACAGCCACGAAACCTTCGACCAGGACAAGGCGATCCAGGAAGAGACGCGCAACGTGGCGCGCGCGGTGGCGACCGCGGTGCGCGAGGTGCGCGCCGGACGGGTCTCGATCGTGCAGCAGCCGCTCAAGGATCCGCGGCCGAAATAAGCCTGCCCTGCAGCGCGGAGCCGGGCTTGCTATCATGCGGCCAGCTCCGCATTCCCTTCCCTGCCCGCATGAATCCCCTGTTCCAGATGATGCACGACGCCGCCCACGCCAGCGGCGGCAAGCTGCCCTTGTATGCGCAGCTCGAGCACGCCTTGCGCCAGGCGATCGAGCAGGGCCGCCTGGGCCCGTCCGCCGCGCTGCCGGCCGAGCGCCAGCTGGCGCTGGAACTGGGCATCTCGCGCATCACAGTGCGCAAGGCGATCGATGCGCTGGTGGCGGAAGGCTTGCTGGTGCGGCGCGCCGGTTCCGGCAACTTCGTCAACGGCCGCATCGAACAGGATTTCACCCGGCTGGCGTCGTTCTCGGAAGACATGCGCGCGCGCGGGCGCACGCCGGGCAGCACCTGGCTCAAGCGCGCAGAAGGCGCGGTGACGCCGGAGGAAGCGCTGCGGCTGGGCCTGCCGCCCGGGGCGCCGGTGCTGCGCTATCACCGGCTACGCCATGCCGACGAGACGCCGCTGTGCCTGCAATACGCGACCGTGGCCGGGTTCGCCCTGCCGTCGCTGAACGCGGTCGGCGAGTCGCTGTACGCGGCGCTGGAAGCTGCCGGACAGCGGCCGGTGCGCGCGCAGCAACGGCTGAGCGCGGTACTGCTCGGAGGCGAACAGGCGCGGCTGCTAAGGGCGCGCGACGGCGATGCCGGCCTGTGCGTAGAGCGCTTGGGGATGCTGCCCGATGGCCGGGCGGTGGAATTGTGCCGCGCGTATTATCGGGGCGAGTTGGTCAACTTCGTGGCCGAGGCGCGCGCGGGTTGAGACCGGACTGCGCGGCAGCCCGGCGTACAAGGAATCAGACCGCGGTGTAGCCGCCGTCCACTACCATCTCGTGGCCGTTGACGTACGAGGCGCCGTCCGAGCACAGCCACAGCGCGGCTTGCGCGATCTCGGCCGCGTCGGCGAAGCGCCCCATCGGATGCGAGGCCTTGAGCCGCTTCTCGCTGCCCGGATCGCGTTCGACCAGGCGCGCCAGCATCGGCGTCTTCACCGCGCCCGGGCACAGCACATTGACGCGGATACCTTCGCGCGCATACTCGGCGGCGGCGCTCTTCGACAGCCCCACCACCGCATGCTTGCTGGCGGCGTAGATCGCGTGGTTCGGCAGCCCGACCAGGCCGGCCACGCCGGACATGTTGACGATCGCGCCGCCGCCCTGCTTGAGCATCTGGCGCAGCTGGTACTTCATGCACAGCCAGACGCCCTTGACGTTGACGTTCATGATGCGCTCGTACTGCTCGTCGTCGGTATCGGCCAGCAGCTGGCGCTCTTCCTCCACCGCGGCATTGTTCACTGCGTAATCGAGACGGCCATAGTAGTTGATGGTCTTCTCGATCAGCGCCTCGACTTCCGCCGCACGGGTGACGTTGCTTTGCACGAACAGCGCCTTGCCGCCGGATTCGACGATCATGGCGGCCGTTGCATGGCCGCCTTCGATCGAGGTATCGGCCACCACCACGCTGGCGCCGGCGCGGCCGAACGCCAGGGCGATCGCCCGACCGATGCCGCTCGCCGCGCCGGTGACAAGGACGACCTTGCCGCTGTACGACGAACCGCTTGCCGGCTGCTGTTTGCTGATGGCCTTCATGATGCTCCTTGAGAGAAACTTTTGCTTCCGAAAGGCAACATTCTAGCGCATGCGTTCTTTCGCTGTCACAATTCAGACCGCATTTGTCGGGAATTTGTTGTGATTAGGGCATACCTTTCGTTATCGCCGCCGAAGCACCACCGTTCGCCGTTTTCGCTTTTTCCTGATCGCCCGCGATTACCACCGACAGCTTTGCCGGATCGACCGTTTTGCGGAACGCCGCGTTGAGTTGCGCCAGCGTGACCGCGTTCAGCTTGCGCTCGAATTCGGCCGACCATTCATAGGTCTTGTCACGGTACAGGTAGCTGGTCCAGCCCGATGCCAGCGCGCCGTCATCGGTGCGCGCCTGCAGGCGCTGCTGCATGATGCCGGATTTGGCGCCGGCCAGTTCTTCCGCGGTGAAGCCCTCCTTGGCCGCGCGCGCCAATTCGGCGCGCACCGCGGCATCCACCTTGGCCAGATTCTGCGGCGCCGCGATCGCGCTGATGTTCAGGCTGCCTGCCCGGTCGAGGGTGCCGGCCGACAGGTTCGAGCCGCCACCGTACGACAACCCTTCCTTCTGGCGGATGCGGTCCATCAGGCGCGACTTGAGGCCGCCTTCGCCGAAGATGTAGTTGGCCAGCGTCAGGGCGGGATAGTCGGCGTCGTCGATGTTCAGGTCGAGGTTGATGCGCGCGGTATAGAAGCCGTTTTCCTTGTCCGGGGTATTCAGCACCTGGGTGGTCGGCTTGACATCGGCATAAGTTTCCAGCACTGGCGCGAACGGCTGTTTTGCACGCCACGAACCGAACAGCTCATTGACCAGCGGCGTGATCTCCTTGGGATCGAAGTCGCCCACGATCGCCATCTCGGCTGGATTGGCGCCATAAAAATCGCGGTGGAAGGCCTTCACTTCATCCAGCTTGAGTTTCTTGACGTCCTCGATCATTTCGTCGAGCGTGCCGGCATAGCGCACGTCGCCGCGCGGATAGCGGTTGAAGTGGCGCGCCAGCGCATAATTAGCCACGCTCTGTGGCTCGTTGCGGCTGGCCTCGAACGACACCAGCAGTTGCTGGCGTAATTGCTCGAATTCGCTTTCCGGGAAGACAGGCTCCTTCAGGACATGAGCCACCAGCCGCAGCGCTTCCGGCAGATTGGCGCGCGTGGTCTGGAAGTTGGTCGGATAACCGGTGATCTTCAGGCGGCTGAATTCATCGGCCAGCTGGGCCCGGGTATAACGGCTGGTGCCGCGCATCGGCAGCGGCACCATCAGGCCCATCATGAGGCCTTTGTCGAACAGGCTTTTCTCGTCGCCGACGTGCTGGCGCAAGTCGACCGACACGGTTTCGCCGCGGTTCTTCTTCGGCAGCAGCGCCAGCTTCACCCCGCCGGCCGTGGTCAAGGTGGTGCGCTTCATGATGTTGGCCTGGCTCGGGTCGAAGTTCTCCGCCACCAGGGTCGAGGCCGCCGGCTTGAAGTCCTTCAGTGCTTCGAGCGCGCTCGGCGCGGTCGGCACCGCGGCGCGCTGCGACGCTTCCTCCGGCACGAAGGTGCCGACGGTGCGGTTGCTGCGCAGGTAGTAGCGGCCGGCGGCGGCGGCGACCTGCTCGCCCGTCATCTTCTGCACCCGCTCGCGGCTCAGGAAGTACATGCGCCAGTCGCCCAGCGACACCGGTTCGGACAGCGCCTTGCCGACTTCCTGCGGTTCGTTCAGGTTGCGCTCGATCGCGTTCAGCCAGGCCAGCCGCACGCGCTCCAGCTCTTCTTTCGTCGGCGGTTGCTTGGCCAGCTCTTCCACCGCCTGCACCAGTGCCTCGCGCACCGGTTCGATCGGCTCGCCCTTCTTGACCACGGCGCCGTACATCTGCAAACCCGGCGCATAGCCGGTCTGGCCGTAGCTGAACACCTGACTGGCCTTGCCGGTTTCGACCAGCAGCTTGTGCAGGCGGCCGTTCGGGGCTTCGCCCAGGATCGAGGAGGCGAAGCCGAGCGCTTCGGCTTCCGGATGCAGGTCGGACGGGATCTTATAGCCGACCGTCACGATCTGGACGTCGCCCTGACGCCGCACCGCGAAGCTGCGCTCGCCATCCTGGACCGGTTCCACGGTCCAGAACGGCGGTAAGGTGCGCTTCGGTTTCGGGATCGCGCCGAACAGGCGGTTGATGTTGGCCAGCGTCGATGCCGCGTCGAACTTGCCGGCCACCAGCAGCACCGCATTGTCGGGCTGGTAGTAGGTGCGGTAAAAATCCTGCAGGTTCTTGATGCGGACGTTTTCGATGTCGCTGCGGTTGCCGATGGTCGAGCGGCCGTAAGAATGCCAGTCGTAGGCTACGCTCTGCATGCGCTTGAACAGCACGCCGTACGGGTTGTTCTCGCCGCTTTCGTATTCGTTGCGCACCACCGTCATCTCGGAGGCCAGGTCGGTGGCCGAGACGAAGGAATTGACCATGCGGTCGGCTTCCATCTGCAGCGCCCAGTCCAGGTTTTCTTTCGATGCCTGGAACGACTCGAAGTAATTGGTGCGGTCGGCGCTGGTGGTGCCGTTGAACTGCATGCCGCGCTCGGAGAACTGTTTGGTGATGTCCTTGTTGTTCCTGGCGCCCTTGAACAGCAGGTGCTCGAGCAGGTGGGCCATGCCGGTCTCGCCGTAGTTCTCGTGGCGCGAGCCGACCAGGTAAGTCACGTTGACGGTCACGGTCGGGCGCGAAGCGTCCGGGAACAGCAGCACCTTGAGGCCATTGGCCAGGCGGTATTCGGTGATGCCTTCGACCGAGGGGCCGAGGGTGACGCCCCTGGGCAGGGCCGGGGCCTTGGCGGCCGGGGCGCTTGGTGCGGCAGCCTGCGCCGGCTGTGCGATTGCTTCAGGTGCAGTCAACAAGAGGGCCAGGCAGCCCGCCATCACGTGCGCAGCAACGCCGCGCGGCTTCGAATTCAAGTTCATGGTGTCCCGTCATCACGGCGGGACGCCAGCCGTCCCACCTGCATCCGCGATGGTAGCAGGTCGGCCCGCGCTGGGTTGCCTATACGCAGTGTGGGTTGACAACGGGGCTGTGCCGCGGACAGCGGCGCGGCTATTGGCGCGCGCGCCGTTCGTGCGCCTGCTGCCAGGAACCGATGCGCGACAGCTCGCCCATTTCTTCGGCCAGGAATTCGAGCAGGTCGTCGGCGCTGACGATGCCGCTCAGGTTGCCGGACGCGTCGACCACCGGCACCCGGCGGATGCCGCGCAGGCGCATGCGCTCGATGGTTTCATAGACGTCGTCCGCTTCGCTGGCGGTGAGCAGGTCGTCGCTCATCACGTCGCCGGCCAGCAGGCTGGCGGGGTCGAGCCCGGGTGCGATCACCGCCATCACGATGTCGCGGTCGGTCAGGATGCCGACCGGCACTCTGCCGCCGCCATCGGCGTCGACCACCACCAGGTCGCCCACGTGATGGCGCCGCATCAGCATGGCCGCGCCCTGCACGGTTTCGTCGCGCGTGCAGCTGATGGTCTGGACGGTACAGATTTCGCCGATGTGCATGCTGGTCTCCCCTGCCCGGCGTCGATCGCCTGGGCGTTTGCGCCTGAAGCTAGGCCAAAACAAAACTGGCGCTTTGATTTGAATCAAAGCGCCAGTGGCGGGAAGACGGTGCGGAAGTCAGGACTTGCCTGGCTTGCCTTCGCCCGGCAAGGGGACGAAGCAGGCGTCGACCACCTGCAGGTCGTTGTCCTTGGCGAAGCTGACCACGAAGTGGTAAGCCAGCGGCTCGGATTTTTGCAGCGCGCGGTTCACCACCACCGCCTTGATGCCGTTCACCATCGTCGGATGCACGTACGGAGAATATTTCAGGTGGGCGTTGGGTCCGCCGGCGCCCGGGCAATAGCAGGCGATGACGCCGCACAGGCGCTCCGCCCAGTCGCTGGGACGAAATTGCCTGCCTTTGCTAGTCATGCCCAGCACAAAGAACTCACCAGTAAGTTCTTCGTCCTTGGTCTGCGGTAAGTCGGTCATAGTCCTGCGTGCTCAGACAGAAAATACTGCGTGGATAACAACAACCTCAGCCAGTATTATATCTTATAGAAGACTTGAGGACGAGGGCTAGCGAAGCCATGCCACACTGGAGGTCAGCAGCAGCAGGATCATCCACAGGATCAGCGCCCGCCACACCAGCCCCACCGTGCTCTGCAGGGCGCGTACGTTCGGCTCTTCGCCCGGCATGACGTCGGCTTCGCTTTCGCTCAGGTCCACCGTCGCCGCATCCGCCGGCAGCAATTGTGGCGCATTTTCGTTCGGCGTGCCGAGGCGCACACCCATGGCGCCGCCGCCGGCCGACAGGATGATGCCGCGCGCCTCATCCGCCCAGCGGCTGGCGAAATTCCTCCAGGCATAGATCGCGTCTTCGAAGTTGCCGACCACAGCGAATGCCACCGCGGTCAGGCGCACCGGGACCCAGTCGATCCAGTAGAAGGCCCGTTCGGCGAACTGGCCGAAGGCTTCGTTGCGCATATGGTCCGGCTCGTTCCAGGCGCGCGCCAGGTATTCGGACACGCGGTACATCACGGCGCCTGCCGGGCCCAGCGGCATCAGGAACCAGAAGAACACGCCGAACACATTGCGGTGGGTGGTGATCAGGGATTTCTCGACCGCGATGCGGGTGATCTCGCTGCTGTCCATGCCGACCGTGTCGATGCGCGCCCACTCGGCCAGCAAGGTGCGCGCATGCGCTTCGTCGCCCGCGTTCAGGGCGAACTGGATCGAGGTGAAGTAATGGCTGTAGTGGCGGAAACCCAGGGTCAGGTAGACGATCAGCACGTTCCAGGCAAAGGCCAGGAACACCAGGTTGTAGTGCATGAACACCCAATGCACCAGCCAGGTCGGCACCATCAGGGCCAGCATCATCAGGATCCAGCCCATGCGGCCATTCTTTTGCTCGCCGGCGTTAAACCATTTCTCGATACGCACGGCAAGACCTTTGATGCCGGTATACACCTGGTTATCCGCGCGCAGCGGCTTCAGCTGCTCGATGAGCAGCGCGCACAGGATGGAGAAAAATGTCATTCAGGAACCCTTTTTTGTTTTGGCAATACGACTGCCCCGTTACGATAGCGGAGAAGCCAGCCAGAATCAAATCCGGGGGTGTAAGAAAGGGTTACCTGATGAGGTGCCGCGATTCAGGCGCGCAGGAAATGGAACAGGTTGCGCAGCATGGCGGCGGTGGCGCCCCAGATGAAATAGCTTTCGTAGGGCATGCTGTAGAAGGCGCGCGTGCCGGCATTCTGCGGCAGCTCGATCTCGCGGCGCTGGTGGTTCAGGCCATCCATCAGGAAGCCGAGCGGCACCTCGAATGCTTCCGCCACTTCGTTCGGATCGGGCGTCAGCGCGAACGGCGGCTGCACCAGCGCCACCACCGGCGTCACGCGGTAGGCGCTGATGGTGGAATGGTCCGGCAGCACGCCGATGATCTCGATGTGACGCCGGTGCAGGCCGATCTCTTCCTCGGTCTCGCGCAGCGCGGTCTCGATCGGCGACGAGTCGAACTCTTCGGCGCGGCCACCGGGGAAACTGATCTGGCCGGCATGGCTCGACAGGTGATCGGTGCGGCGCGTCAGCAGCACCGTCACGCCCTCGGGACGCGCGACCAGCGGCACCAGCACCGAGGCGCGCCGGAACTGCTGCGGCAGGATCGCGGCGGCCTCTTCGCTCGGCTCGGCATCCCACACCAGGGTTTGCGCAAAGCGCGCACGCAACGCGGCCGGCGTCAGGCGCTCGGCGGCGATCGGCGCCTCGCCGGCCAGGCCGGCGACCGGCAATTGGGTGGGATCGAATACGAACTTGGCCAAGACTCTATTTCCTTAACAATGTCGCACGTGCTGCCGGAAAAGAAAAAGGCATCCTCGCGGATGCCTTTTTCAAACCACAACTGCGATTACTCGGCAGCTGCTTTGGTTGCTGCAACTTTACGCTGCGGCAGTTTTTCTTTGATTCGAGCCGATTTGCCCGAACGTTCACGCAGGTAGTACAGCTTCGCACGACGCACGTCACCACGGCGCTTCACTTCGATCGAAGCGATCAGCGGCGAGTACAGCTGGAACGTACGCTCGACGCCTTCGCCCGACGAGATCTTGCGAACGATGAAGTTCGAGTTCAGGCCACGGTTACGGCGCGAGATGACGACGCCTTCGTATGCCTGGGCGCGCTTGCGGTTGCCTTC
>NZ_DAMAGA010000056.1:0-20532 GCF_031995545.1 Massilia sp. | reverse complement strand
GCCAGGTGTCGGCCAGGGTGCCGTCGAAATCGAAGATCGCCAGTTGGTAGCTCATGGCCGGATTATAGGACGAGAAAACGTACGAGTAGCACACCGGCAGCGCAACCGAATGGCACGGAAATTGCTGTACGGGAAGTAATTTTAATCCTCAACTTCCCATGACAAAAGAACACGATGCGCAGCTGGTGGAGACCTTCCTGCTCTACATGCCGGACGTGGCACGGCGCCAGTCGGCGCTGCATGAGCTGCACCAGACCTGGCGCCTGATACACGGTCTACGACGACATCGTGCCGCTGGCCCCGGACGGCGCGGTGCTGGTACGGGCCGACGAGGACGCCGGCATGGCACGCAGCGCCGATCCGCTGGTCGCCGCCACGCTGGCCTCGCCAGGCTACGTCGAAACCTTCCGCGCCAGCGACCTGTTCCCCGGCTGCCCACGCGCGCTGCTGTATTCGCAGACCATGCGTGATCCCGGCAGCGGCGCCGCGATCGGCGTGCTTTGTTGAGCTTCCGCTTCGAGCACGAGCTGGCCGCCATCTTCGGCGCCTATGGCGACGCCGGCGGGCGCGCCAACATGCTGCTGCTCGACGCCGACGAGCGCGTGATCAGCAGCGCCGATCCGCTCTGGATCGCGCCTGGCGCAAAAGTGCCGGTCAGTCGTGGAGCCGGCGACCAAACCTGCATGTTCGCCGGCCGCGAATACCTGGTTGCCACCATCGCCTCGTACGCAGGGCTACCAGGGCTACCGTTCCTCCAAACTTACGCAAAGCTAGACGTCGCTTACCATTCTTAACCGACGCTAGCTTGCTGTTGGATTCCTGCTTCGCCGGGGCCGGTTTCACCCTGTGCATGATGCACTGGGCCAGCGCCTTCCCCTCCACAGGCCGACACGGTCGAACTGACCGCCATATTTCTCAGGTTGACCGCGGCATTCACATCACGGTCGTGCTGCTTCCCGCAATCCTGGCATGTCCATTGGCGTGCACCTAGATCGAGTTGTTCCAGCAGATGGCCGCAGCACGAACATGTCTTGCTGCTCGGGTACCACCGATCCACCACCACTACTTGTCTCCCACGTTGCGCCGCCTTGTATGTCAGCTGGCGGCGCAACTCGTTAAAACCCATGTCGGCGATGGCGCGTGACAGCCTCCGGTTGCCAAGCATGCCCTTGACGTTCAGGTCTTCGATGCCGATGGTGTCGAAGCGGCGCGTGATGCTGCTGCTGAGCTTATGAAGGCTGTCGCGCCGGAGGTTGGCAATCCTGGCATGCAGCTTCGCCAGGGCCACCTTCGCCTTGGCGCGGTTGCGTGAGCCTTTGACCTTGCGTGACAAGCAGCGCGACAGGCGCCGCAAGCGTTCAAGCAAGGTGCGCAATGCCTTGGGTCCGGTCACTGTTTCACCTGTCGACAGCGTCGCCAGTGCCGTAACGCCGAAATCCACGCCTACCGCTCCTTGGCTATCGGAATATGGCAGGATCGGATTTGCTGTCTCGACGGTGATGCTGGCATACCAGCGATCTGCAATGCGCGAAATGGATGCGGAAACGATGCGCCCCGCAAAGCGCAGCCGTTCATGCATTCTGACCCATCCGAGCTTCGGGATGCGGATACGATGGCCTTCAATTCGAAACTGATCGTTCGTCAGTGTGAACCGGTCGTCACGTCCCTTGCGCCGGAAAGTCGGGTAGCGTGCTCGTCTTTCAAAGAAGTTCTGAAATGCTCGGCCCAATTGCATGATCGCCAGCTGCGGCGCGTTTTTGCTTACTTCCAGCATCCAGGGGAAGCAGTCACGCTTGATCGCATTCAGCTGGCGCCGCAGCGCTCCTTCGTTGGGTAGCGATAAAGTGGGATCGGCTTTGCACGCTGCATACTGCCGCCCCCACTCGGCCAGTGCCCAGTTATACGCGAACCGGGCCGTGCCCGATGCGCGGGCGAGGTAGGTCGCCTGAACATTGTTTGGGACAAGCTGAATGCGATGGGCCAGGAACATGGCAGATCCTCGATGGCTTGGTCCATCATGAAGACACGACTCAAAATGCAGAAGCTGGTCTTTATCAGACTGGGGAAGCGACTCACGGTTCCACCGTAATAGCCAAATTTGGCTTGCATCAACCATGAGCCGAGTTTCGACCTCTCAAGCGGAGCTTGGTCCTGTACTCCATCTTGCAATGAATGTCCGAAGTAAGAGCTCATGCCCGGCTCGACCATCGAACAGAATAGACTTACGGACGCGTGCTGTGCGCCACCGACCCTGCATATCCGTCCGGAGCGATGCTGGCGCTGGAGCGTGCGCCGTTCGACGCCGCCTCTGCCGAGGGTTCGGCGACGCGCATCGTGATCCACGCCGGCCAGTACTGCGTGGCCGCCTGCGCGCGCGCCGAAGGCTATCGCGAATTCCGCGCGGGCGGGCGCGAGCAGCCGGTGCTGTCGGTGCTGCTGCAGTCGTTTGGCGCACTGCGCACCGATGCCGAACTGGCCGCGCTAGCCGGTGCGGCGCGGGTGCGCACGGAGCATGAGCATGGGCGCGACCATGCGCTGTTCCAGGCCGGCGGCGAGCTGATGGCGCTCGATGCGGCGGCGGTGGTGGAAGCGCTGCCGTTCGCCCAGGTCAAGCGCACGCCGCCGGGCGAGGGCGGACGCATCGGCATGCTGGACGTGGACCTGGACGACGGCCAGCGCCGCTTCGTGTGGGTGTTCGACCTGGCGCGGCTGGTGGGAAGGAACGGGACGCCGGTGCGTGGTGGCGGGCAGGTGCTGCTGGTGCGGCACGGCGCCACCACGATCGGCTTGCTGGTGGACGATGTACATTCGGTGCAGCGCTTCGATCCGGCGGCGTCGACGTCGCTCGGATTGGCGGCGGACCAGCATGGATTGTCGGCGGGCCTGATCAAGGCGAATGGGGGCGAGGTGCTGATCCAGGAATTGAGCGCGGCGCGCATCGTGGCGCGGGTGTGCGGCCTGGCCGAGGTGGTGGCGTAGCGCTTACGGCATCCCCTGCAGCACGCTCGGCCCGCCGTCGAGCATCGCTTCGCGCAGGCGCATCGAATCGCGCCCCGGCGACATGCCGAAGAAGCGCGCATACTCGCGCGAAAACTGCGAGCTGCTCTCGTACCCCACCGCGTGTCCGGCGCGCGCGGCGTCCTTCAGGCCGGTGAGCATCAAGCGCCGCGCTTCCTGCAGCCGCAGCTGCTTCTGGTATTGCAGGGGACTCATCGCCGTCACCGCCTTGAAATGCTCGTGCAATGTGGACGCGCTCATGCCCACTTCGCCGGCCAGCCGCTCCACGCTCAGCGGACGGTTGTAGTTGCTCTTGATCCAGCAGATCGCGCGCGTGATCTGCGCCATGCGCCCTTCGCCGCAGGCGATGTGGCGCACTACCCCGGCATGCTCGCCGGTGAGCAGGCGATAGTGCAGCTCGCGTATCAACAGCGGCGCCAGGATGGCGATGTCCTGTGGCGCCTCGAGCAGGCGCACCAGCCGCGCGCCGACATCGACCATCGCCGGCGTGGTCTGGCTCAGGTACAGGCCACGCGCCGCCGCACCACGCACTGGTTTGCCGGGTGAGGGCGGCAGTTCGAGGTCGATCGCCGCCAGCAGCTGCGGATCGAGGTCGACCCGCAGGCACAGGTAGGGTTCCTCGGGCGAGGCTTCGGTGACGCTGCCGGTGAGCGGCAGATCGACCGACACCACCAGGTACTTGGCCGGATCGTAGCGGTAGTCGTCGCCGCCCAGCGTCACCACCTTGGCGCCTTGGGCGATGATGCACACGGCCGGCACGTGCAGCACCTGCAGCGGCCGGGTTGGCTGCGCGCTGCGGATCAGCCACATTCCCGGCACCGCGGTCTGCTGCATGCCGTCGGTGTGCTGGTGGCGGGCGATCCGGGCGGCCAGGTCGTGGATTGCTTGCATGTGCGGTCTCCTTTGGGCGGTGTAATGACGGTGCCACTGTATTACAGCGCGAACGGCGGCGCCAATGGTCCGCAAGGATTGCCCGATCCTCCGCCGGGCGCCTCACATCGGCTTAAATCACGCCGCCGTTGGCGCGCAGCACCTGGCCATTGACCCAGGCCGCGTCCGGCCCGGCCAGGAACGACACCACGTTGGCGATGTCGCGCGGCTCGCCAAGGCGCTCGAGCGGCGGCAGGCTGGCGAAGTGGGCGATCTGTTCCGGCGTCTTGCCGTCCATGAACAGCTCGGTCGCCACCGGCCCCGGCGCCACCACATTGACGCGGATGCGGCGCCCGCGCAATTCCTTGGCGAAGATCTGGCTCATCGATTCGACCGCCGCCTTGGTGGCGCTGTAGATCGTGTAGCCGGGCAGCTTGAGGCCGACCACGCTGGTCGAGAAATTGACGATGCTGCCGCCGTCGTTCAGGCGCGTGGCCGCCTCGCGCAGCGTGTTGAAGGTGCCCTGCACGTTGATGGCGAAGGTGCGCTGGAACAGCTCGTCGCTGGATTCGGCCAGCGGCATCGTCTTGAGGATGCCGGCGTTATTCACCAGCACGTCGACCTTGCCAAGCTCACGCTCGACGGTGTCGAACAGGGCGCGTACCTGGTCGGCCTGCGACACGTCGGCCCTGACCGCGATGGCAGTGTGGCCGGCGGCGCGCAGGGCGACGACGGTCTTGTCGGCCTCAAGCTCGTTGCTGGCGTAGTTGACGGCGACGCGGTAACCGTCTTCGGCCAGGCGTTGCGCCACGGCGGAGCCGATGCCGCGCGAAGCGCCGGTGACGATGGCGACGCGGGTGCTGGGTGCTTGCTGCATGGAGTCCTCCGGATGAATGTTCAGGGACTCTATCATCGTCTGTTATCGAAGCGGGATCATGCCCTGCAAACCGAAACCTTTGTTCGGTATGCGATAACAATCATCCTTCGCACGGGGTGTTGGCCGGCGCCATGGTGCAGATCGTGGCAACCCGTGCGCGCTCGACGTAGTCGGGGCGCGCCAGGCTTCCCCCGTTCGTGTCCGGGCAGTCGCCGCCGGTGCCGTTGCAGGCCACCGCTTCGATGCGGTAGATGCGCTTTTGCACCGAGGTGCCGAGGGCGGCCGGATTTTCGCCCTCGTCGTAGTCGCGGAACGAGCAGGTGACCCGGACCCGGAAGCCCGAGACATAGCTGAAATCGTTGAGCAAGGTAGCGGTGCCGTTGTCCGGCCCGCAGCGCGCCGCCAGGCCATTGAATGCCCACTCGATGCCGGCGCGCGCCGTGAGGCCGGCGCGTGCCCCGAGCAGGGCCTGGTTGACCGTGGTCTGCTGGGTATCGGTCAGGCGCAGCAGCGCCACCGCGATGCCCGCGATCACCACCAGGAACACCACCGCCGCGATGTATGCGAAACCGGATTGACGGCGCATCATGGCACGTTGCTCACGTTGACGCCGACCGTGAGCGGGACCGACTCGCCCTTGTCGCTCAGGGTCAGCTGCAGCTGCACGTAACCGCTGTCCTGGGTGGCGCCGGCATTGGCGTGGACCACGAAGCTGCAGCTGGATACCTTGGTGGCAACCAGCTGGGCGCCGGCCGGCACGACGTTGCCGCACGCCGGCGGCGCGGCAAGATTGTTGCCGTTCAGGCGCACCAGGGTGCCGGTGCCGCTGCCGCCGGCGTCGATGCCCGCGCTGCAGCGATAGGTCACGATCCGGCGCGCCGCCGGCACCACCACGAAGCGGCCGCCGTCGTAGCCCGGCGGCACCTGCAGCGAGGTCCCGAGCTGGATGCGGTGTTCGCCCAGCGCCGCAGCGGGCGATGCGGTCACACTTTGGACGACGGCGACGGAGGGGCTGTTTGCCGTGTACACCTCGTCGCCGCGGTTGCCCACCACGATCACGTCGCCGGCCGCGGGCGTGTTCGTGAAGCGGGTCAGCACGTCGAAGGCGGTGCCGGGTTCGGCGTCATTGATGTACCTGGCGTCGGTGCGGCCCACGATCGGCCCGCTGCGATAGCGTCCGCCGTCGCTGGTCGGCACCAGTTCCAGGCATTGCGGGTTGGTCAGGCGCAGCGAATTGGGCACCGCGCGCCGCACGTCAACGGCGATGGTGCGCAGGGCGGTATCGGCGACGGTGGTCAGGGCCGCACGCTGGCCCACCAGCAGGTAGCTCTGGATCGCCGGCGCCAGCATCATGGTCAGCACGCCGCCGATGATGCCCACCAGGACGATTACGAGGATCAGCTCGACGAGCGTGAATCCGTGCTCGCGCTTGCGCTCGCGCCTGATTGGCAGGGTCATGGCCTGGTCCTCCAGCCGGTGAGCACGACGGCCTCGGCGCCGGGCGCGCTGACCTCGACCCGGATGCGGCGCGCGTCGCCCGTGTTCACGCCCGTGATCGCCGGCACGCCAGCGTCGCCCGGGCGGTCGACGATGACCCTCACCGTGTAGTTGCCCAGGCCGGGCACCGGATCGCCGTTGACGTTGACGATGCCGGTCTGGGCGTAGCCGTTATAGTCGCCGATCTCGTCGTACAACAGGCGGCTGGCCGGCCTGGCCGGATCGGCGCCGGTGAAGGGTTTCTGCATGATCTCTTCCATCATGGTCTCGGCCGCCGCCAGCATCTGCTGCGTCACCAGCGGATCGGCGCTGCCGATGTTGGCGCGGTTGTAGGCCGCCACCAGGCCAGCCAGTGCCGCGCCGACGATCACCATGGCGATGATCAGTTCGACCAGGGTGACTCCGGCCATCCGTTTGCGGGTGCGCTCAATCGACATAGCCGGTGCCTCCGTCGATGCGGATGGTGCGCTGCGTTCTGCCGCCCAGCGTGATGCCGATCCTGATCTCGCCCACCTGCGCGCCGTTGATGTCGGTAACGCTGCCGTCGGGCTGGAAGCGCAGCTCCGGCGGCGCGCCGCTCATGCCGATGGCGGCATTGTTGTTGGCGAACAGGCCGGTGAAGTCGGGGCCCAGGTCGGTATCGCACGAGCCCGGGCCGGGGCCGGGGCGTACGCTCAGCGTGCCGGCCACGGTGTCGAGACAGACCGTGCGGCGCTTTGCCACCGCCGCCTTCTGCGCCGTGCGCAGCGCGCTCGCCACGCGGTCGCCGTACACCGCCGCTTCGGTGATGTTGTCGCCCATGAGTTTCGGGATCGCGATCGCGGCCAGCACACCGATCAGCACCATCACGGTGATCAGTTCGACCATGGTGAAGCCATGTTGATGGTTAAGCCGGCGCATCAATTGAACACCTCGCGCACGTGGATGATGCGGCGGTTTTCCGGCGCCAGCTCGCCGAAGGTGGCGCGTCCGGCCGGATCGCGGCAATTCGCGGGCATGCGCAGCCACGCCAGGTTGGCGCCGGTGCTGAACGGATGCGCGCCCCGGCAGGCGACATCCAGCTTGTCGGCGCCGAGATTGACGGCCAGGTCGATCCAGCCCGGGCGATCGCCCACCAGGATGACCTTGGACGCGGCCTTGCCGCCCTTGATCGTCACCGCCGCAAGCTTGTTCAGCGACGGCTTCACGCCCCCCTCGGTCCTGGCCGATGCGGTTTGCGCGAAGGCGTCCGCCGGGATGCGCGTGACGTTGTCCTGTGCGTTGAGCAGCCAGCTCCAGCCGCTCCAGTAATCGGTCGCGACTTCCATGACGATCTCGTCGCCGACGCGGCCGGCGCCGCTGCCGACGCGCAGGCGCCCGCTCAGGATCAGGGGCTGCGCCTTCTCGAAGCTGCCCTTGGCGTCGTCCGACGTCACGACCGGCGCCGCCGTTGCCGCGCGCAGCACGATCGCGGTCGGCGCGATGAGCGGCGTGGCGGTCGGCGCATAGGCGGGCGCCGCCAGCGCCACGCCTGCCTTGAAAGCGGCCGCCGCCACTTCGGGCGGGAGCAGCTTGCCACCGTTCGGATTGAGGAGCTTGCGTTCCTTGTCATAGGCCGCCAGCGTCACGTTGACGCTGTAGTCCAGCACGCCATCATAGTTCTTGGTGAGCGCGTTGCGCGCATTCATGGCGCTTATCCTGACCGGCACCGGTTCGCCGGCATAGTAGAACGTGCGCTTCTTGTCGAGTTCTTCCTGGGTCTGGTCGACCAGGAAGTACTTGGGAATGAAGGGGCCGACCTTGGGCATGCAACCGGCACCGGCCTCTCTGGTGGTGCCGCTGACCGCCAGGCCGCTGTCCAGGAATGCGTCGAGCGTGGCCTTCACGTCGAATGCGCCGACTTCGCTCCACCACAGCACGGGCGTGGCATTGCCGGCGCTGAAACTGGCGGCGGTGGTGACGCCGAGCGAACCCGCTTCGCCCTTGGCCACACACTCCACCGAGAATTTGGTCGCCAGCAGGTCCGGCTGCAGCGCGGTCTTGTCGAAGCTGGGCGTGATGTCGCCTTTCGCATTGAGCGCGCTGACCGTGACCTTGAAGTCGTCCCCCGCGCGCAGCGCCTCGCCCGCCGCCGCCTTGGGCAGCGTGGAGAACCCGAAGCGGTGCGGCGCCACGGTGAACACCTTGTCGCCCCGGGCGTCGTCAAGCTGCGCCATCAGCTTGACCTTGCCCACGTCTGGATAGTTGAGCGTGAGTTTGGCCGCGCCATCGGCGTCGAAACGGGTCGTCACCGCCTGCCGGGCGCCGGTGCTGCATACCAGCGCCTTGTCAGCCAGCGTCAGCGCGGCGCCGCCCTTGCTGGCAGTCTCGTAGCCGCAGCTGTACTGGACCTGCTTGTCGGTGTTTTTGAACGCCGCCACGCACTGGCTGGTCCTGGGGTCGGACTGCAGCGCCTTGATGGTGGCGACCGCGTTTTCCGCCGCGCGGTGATGCGGCACGTCGATGTTGAAGGCGACGCCGCCGCTGAAGGTCATGTCGCAGGAAGCGCCGCCGCCGGTGTTGACGCACACCGGCGCCGCGGCAACCGTGCCGCTGTAGCTCAATTTGAGCGCCTCGGTGCCGGCCGTGCTGCGCGACACCTGCCCCGTCGCAGTGCCGCTGCTGCCGATCGCGGTCGTCGCGCTGCCCGGCTGCAGGGTGACGCTGGCTCCGCCGTTGAAGTGCGGCGCGCTGCAGGCCGCGTTGGCGCAGGCGGTGACGGTCACGTTTTCGGGCGCGCAGGTCTGGCCGCTGCCGTCATGCGTGATCTGGAAGTGGTGCAGCGGGCTCGCGGCCGGCTTGCCCGATTCGCAGCGCGGGCCGTTGAGCGAATTGACCGGGTTGCCGCTCTGGTTGTCCACGCAGTCGCAGTAGCCGGCGCGGGTGCCGGATTTGCAGACGATGTTCTGGGTCACGCGGCCGTTCCAGAACAGGGTGGCGAAATCGACCTTGGCCACGCCTTCGATCATCGCGTCGGAGGCGTACAGCGTCAGCTGGCCGGTGTCGACCGTGCCCTTGATCTTGACCGAGGACCCCATCGTCAGCAGCTTGCTGGCCGTGACGTTGCCGGTGACGTTGCTGCTGGCCGCATACAGCTCGACCTCGGGTGCGGTGATGTTGCCGGTGACCGTGCTGCCCGAGCCCAGAGTGAAGCGGGTGGAGGCGACGACGTCGCTCTTGAGCGTGACCGGCGAATCGGCGGTGATGGTGGTGCCCTTGACCACGCCGCCGATGGTGACGCCCGAGCCGATCATGATCGGCCCCTGCGACGTAACCGATTTGTTCAGCGTGGCCGGCGAATTGATGGTGATCGAGGTGTTGCCAACAACCGTGCCTTCGATCGTGCTGTGCGAGGCAATCAGGAGGGTGTCGCTGGCGGTGACGTTGCCGGTGACGCGGAACGGCGACTCGGTCGTGATCGCAGTGCCGCTGACCGACCCGACCACCGTGGTGCCTGAATTGATCGCGACCGCGCCGCGCGACACCATGGTGCCGGTGATCTGGAAGGTCGGGCCGGTGCCCAGGCTGAGCGAACCGGCGGTGACATCGGCCTTCATCTGGTTCGGGCCGGCGACGCTGAAGGCCTTGCCGGCCTCGAACGAGCCGCCCGTGACCGCCAGGTTGGCCGGGTTCAGGCCGGTGAGGTCGATGTTGCCGCTGCTGGTCAGGCGCGCCGTACCGCTCATGGCGAGGCCGTGGTTGTAGCCGAACACGACGTCCGAGCTGACGTTGACGGTGTAGCCGTCGCCGATCACCATCTTGTCGTCCCACTGGGGCAGGGCGATCGAGTCGCAGGTGTAGACCTTGGCCTTGTTCGAGCAGCTCATCACCTTGCCGCCGTCGAAGGCGTAGGTGGTGCCCGCGTACGCTTGTCCGCTCCACACGCTTGAAACCAATAGCAGGCACGGCAACAGGCAACGGCGCAATGCCGGCTGGATGAATGCCAGGAAATTGGAAGCAAGATGCACGGAAAGCCCATACGAACGCGATGGACGAAAGTGTGCACTGGATTGCCGTAAGGCGACAATAAGTTTTTCGCTTAGGCAACGATTCCTGGCGATTCAGGGGCTGGAATGCGTGCCGCGGACAACGGTGTGTGAGTATCGTGGAAACAGTCTTACAATAGTTTTCATCTTACTAACGCTAGCGACGACCCATGGCCCACCTCCATCCAGCCGGCTGGCGCGAAATGTCCGTGACCGGCGCCGCGGCCCGCGAAATTGAAACCCTGGCCTATCTGGACCAGCGCCTGGCCGATGCGCCCTACGCCATCTACCACGGCGTGCACTGGACCAACGTCGAGCAGGGCTACTCGGTTTACGGCGACATCGACTTCATCGTGCTGGCGCCGAACGGGCGCATGCTGGTGATCGAGCAGGTGGCGGGCTTTCTAAACGAGACGCCGGAAGGCCTGGTCAAGAGCTTCCAGGGCAAGACGCGCAAGATCCGCACCCAGATCCTGGCCAATATCGAGGGCCTGGCCAAGCGCTACCACGGCACGCTGTCGATCGACTACCTGCTGTACTGCCCCGACTACATCGTGCGCGACCAGCAGCTGGCCGGGATCGACCCGCACCACATCATCGACGCCACCAACAAGCCGAAGCTGGCGCGCGTGATCCGCGAGGCGCTGCCGATCACCGACAAGACTGACGAATTCGACAAGGTCACGCGCTTCCTGGGCGACACCCTGAATCTGCGGCCCGACCCGAGCGCCATGATCGGCAACGCGGTGCAGATGGTCACGCGCCTGTCGGGCGGCCTGGCCACCTGGGCGCGGCGGCTCGATTTCTCGCCGTTCCGCCTGCACGTGATCGGCACCGCCGGCAGCGGCAAGACCCAGCTGGCGCTGGCCGAATACACCGCCGCGATCGACGCCGGCCTGCGTCCGCTGTACGTCTGCTTCAACCGCCCGCTGGCCGACCACATCGAGCGCCTGGTGCCGAACGGCGGCCGGGTCGCCACCTTCCATACGCTGTCCGACGCCTGGCTGCGCGCCCAGGACGTCACGCCCGACTACGGCGCCCACGACGTGTGGGAGCGCATCGAGAACTCGATGTCCGGCGCCGCGCTGCCCGAGACCTGGCAGTACGACGTGGTGATCGTCGACGAGGGCCAGGATTTCTCGGTGGCCTGGCGCGACATCGTGCTGCGCATGCTGAAACCCGAAGGCCGCGCGATCTGGATGGAAGACCCGGACCAGAACCTGTACGGCCGCGCTATGGTGCCGCTGCCGGGCTGGGTGACGCTGCACTCGCACACCAACTACCGCAGCCCGCGCCAGATCGTTGACATGCTGACCAAGCTCGGCGCCGCGCACCAGCCGGTGGAGGCGGGCAGTCCGTTCAAGGGGGCGGATATCGAGGAGCTGATCTATCCCGAGGGAGATACGGAAGCGATGCTGGCGCAGACGCGGCGCGCGGTGACGTCGTGCCTGTCGGCCGGCTATGCGAGACATGACATCGCGATCTGCTCGTTCAGGGGGCGCGAGAAGTCGGCGATCCTGCAGCTGGACCGCCTGAGCGATACGCATACGCTGCGTTCGTTTACCGGGGCGTATGACCTGTTCGGGATTCCCGTGTTCCGAGAGGGTGGATTGCTGGCAGAGTCGGTCTATCGCTTCAAGGGGCAGTCCGCGCCGGCGCTGATCTTCACCGAGATCGATTTCGAGGAGCTCGACGAGAAGGCGCTGCGCAAGCTGTTCGTGGGGATGACGCGCGCGCGCCTGAAGCTGGTGCTGGTGATGAGCGATCGGGCCTCGGTGCAGATGCTGGACCGGATGAGCGGTGCCTAGCGTGGCCGGGCCCGGCCATGCTGTGCGCCGGCCGCGCAGGGTCGGCGTATAGTCGGTGCGACCGGCCGGCGTGGCCGGAACAGGAGGCACCATGCAGGAATCGTCGCCCGGCACCACGTTCCGCGGCTTGCCGCTGACCCCCGAGCAGCACAGCGAGATACGGCACTATATCCATTGCCGCGAACGTGCAGGCAAGGACTGGGATACGCCCGAGCTGCATGCGATGCTGGCCGACATGCTCGATCCGCCCGAAACGACGTCCTACTCGCAGGCGGACGACGAAACACCGCTCGCGGCCGCGCGCCGGCTGGCGGATGACGACGAGGAGGGCGGCGTGGCTGGCGCGCACTGAATGCATGAAAACCGTTTATATTTTGTGCGGCGCACAAAAAGCCTGCTATACTGCGTCCGTCGACAAAAGCCAAAGGCCTCGTCGGCGTCCTGCGATCCAGTTGACGCGCCTGTGCAGTGCGCGAACGCCGCGGGATGTGTTTTCGGTATGTCAGTCAGCCTGTACAGCGGACGCACCGCGCAGATAGCGCGGGTATCCACCAGCTTCGGCACCACGCAGATAGCGCGGGCCAAAGCGGCGATAAATCGGTAATACTTTGAAACGAAGCCCGCACGATGCGGGCTTTTTTTTCACCAGTCCCATCCCCTTCCTGGCGCAGCGTGCCGGGTCTCATCCACGGCGCTTCGGCGCAGCACTCCCTCCAGGCCGGCGCTGCGCGCGCGGCCGCGCGGCCCGGTCCGGGCCGGACGGAACCACCAGGAACACCACATGGCAAAAGAAGAACTGATCGAAATGAACGGGCTCGTGTCCGAAGTGCTGCCGGAGCTGCGCTTTCGCGTCGACCTCGACAACGGCCACAAGATGATCGCCTATACCGCGGGCCGCATGAAGAAGAACCACATCCGCATCCTGGCGGGCGACCGCGTCACGCTCGAACTGTCGCCCTACGACCTGACCAAGGGCCGCATCGTGTTCCGTCACCTCGAAACGCGCGGCCCGGCCGGCCCGCGCCGCCCGCCGCAGCGCCGCCGCTGATCCTTCCCCACGGCGCGCCGTGCGCCGTGCGCGGCGTCAGGCCGCCAGCGCGTCCTCTCTTCCGGTACCGGCGGCCATATTCCGGTTCACCGCCGACAACACCGATTTGAACGACGCCGTCACGATATTGCTGTCGATGCCCACGCCGAACAAGGTCGGCCCGTTCCCCACCCGCAGCTCGACGTAGCAGGCCGCGCGCGCATCCGCGCCCGAGCCGATCGCATGCTCATGGTAATCCATCAGCTTGATATCCAGCCCCAGCGCATTGACGAACGCGTCGATCGGCCCGTTGCCGGTGCCGGCGAAGGTCTGCGGCGCATGATGGCGCGCCACGTTCACGTCGAGCTGCACTTCATGCTCGCTGTCCTCGACCATGCGGTGCGAGACGTAGTGGTACGGCTCGTCCTGCTCCAGGTACTCGCGCGCGAACAGCGCGTGCAAATCGCCCGCATTGATCTCGCGGCCGCTCTCGTCGGCCACGCGCTGCACGGCGCGCGAGAATTCGATCTGCAAACGGCGCGGCAGCTGCAGGCCGAATTCCTGCTCCAGCAGATACGCCATGCCACCCTTGCCCGACTGGCTGTTGACGCGGATGACCGCGTCGTAGCTGCGACCCAGGTCGGCCGGGTCGATCGGCAGATACGGCACTTCCCAGATCGCGTCCGCCTGCTGCTTGGCGAAGCCCTTCTTGATCGCATCCTGGTGCGAACCCGAGAACGCGGTGAACACCAGGTCGCCCGCATACGGATGGCGCGGATGCACCGGCAGCTGGTTGCATTCCTCGACCAGCTGGCGCACGGCATCGATGTCCGAGAAGTCCAGGCCGGGATTCACGCCTTGCGTGTACAGGTTCATCGCCAGCGTCACCAGGTCGACGTTGCCGGTGCGCTCGCCGTTGCCGAACAGGCAGCCCTCGACACGGTCGGCGCCGGCCATCACCGCCAGCTCGGCGGCGGCGACCGCGGTGCCACGGTCGTTGTGCGGGTGGACGCTGATGGTCAGCGATTCGCGGTTGTTCAGGTGGCGGCACATCCACTCGATCTGGTCGGCGTACACGTTCGGCGTGGCCGCTTCCACGGTCGACGGCAGGTTGACGATCATCTTGTTCTGCGGCGTCGGCTGCCACACGGCGCTGACGGCATCGACGATCTGCTTCGAGAAATCGAGTTCGGTGGTGGAGAACGATTCCGGCGAATACTCCAGGCCCCATTGCGTCTGCGGATGCTGGCTGACCAGCTCCTTGATCAGCTGCGTGCCTTTGACCGCGATCTGCACGATCTCGTCGCGCTCCATGTTGAACACCACGCGGCGGAACACCGGCGCCACCGAGTTATAGACGTGGACGATGGCGCGCCTGGCGCCGACCGCCGACTCCACCGTGCGGCGGATCAGCTCATCGCGCGACTGGGTCAGCACGATGATGGTGACGTCGTCCGGGATGTGGTTGTCCTCGACCAGCATGCGCACGAAGTCGAAGTCGGTCTGCGAGGCCGACGGGAAGCCGACCTCGATCTCCTTGATGCCGATTTTCACCAGCATCTGGAAGAAGCGCAGCTTCTTCTCCGGGCTCATCGGCTCGATCAGCGCCTGGTTGCCGTCGCGCAGGTCGGTGCTCATCCAGATTGGCGGGCGCGTGATGGCGCGGCTCGGCCATTGGCGGTCGGCCAGGTCGATGGTGGGGAAGGGACGGTACTTGGCGGCGGGATTGGTCAGCATGATCGGGACTCCTGAATGTTTGGTTGCTTGGCGGCCTGGGCTTGGTGAGGCCTTCGGGTGGCGCAGGCTGCCGGACGGGCCACGAAACGCTAGGCCCGGCAACCGATCGGTAGTTTTAGCAGCGCACGCGTCGGCACCTGCGGCGCGCGCAGGCCGCTTGCCAGGACGAACCCGGTGGAATAAAGCGATGGTGCGAAAACTGGAGAGATGGACATCGGTGCAACTTCCTTGACTGCTGGGAGGCCGGCGGAGCCGGGCGTACGGCGGAAATTACGCGCGTAGTAGCAGGGCGGCCGGCGATAGCGCGCCGGCGGCTGGTAGGGAAATCGACAGATGCAGAGGGAAAGACATAATTTCGACTTTAAAGTCGTGGGCGCCGTATGTCAAGCGGACAATCGATTGATGTGGCAAAGAAAGTACGGAGATTCGCAGTCTGATGCAGCTGGATGGCTAATCTACATTGTCGCTTCGGCGTCAGTGCCGACGGTATGAGGATGCAGTTTATGCACCTGCCATGGCCGTGAATAGGGATGGGCACGATGGTGCGTGATAGCATCGGCGGCGAACCTTTCTGGAGAGATTCATGACTCGTCGTCCGGCTAGCGAAACCGCCCGTCTGCGCCTGAAACTGTTTGGCGCCGCCGCCCTCATGCTGCTGTGCTCCGCCTGCGGCGACGGCATCCCGAAAGACCAGGACGACGATGATGACGATACGCCGCCGGCGCAGACCGCCGCACTGAGCATCCTGGCCGGGGACGCGACGGCCGAGGGCACGATGGACGCCACCGGCACTGCGGCCCGCTTCAAGTGGCCTGCTGGCATCACGATCGACAGCAACGGCAATCTGTACGTGGCCGATACCGGCAACTTCACCATCCGCAAGATCACGCCGGAAGGCGTGGTCACCACCGTGGCCGGTGCCGCAGGCACCCAGGGCACCGCCGAGGGCAGCGCTGGCAACGCGCGCTTCCGCAATCCCAGTGCTGTGGCGGTGAACGGGAGCGGGACGCTGTATGTCACCGACAATGAATTCATCCGGACTATCTCGCCGGCGAGGCAGGTTAGCACCTGGGCCAGGATCCCGGTCGGCACCAATATTCCCACCAGCCGCCTGGCCAGCGTGTTCCCTTTCGCCATCGCGCTCGACAACAACGGCAACGTGTTCGTCACCAACGCCTATGGCACGCGCAGGATCTCGGCCGGCAACACCACGATGCTGGAAGGGCAGCCCGTGCTGAACGACCTGAGCGGCGTCGCGCTGGTCGAGGCGCGCGGCGTGGCGACCGACAGCAGCAACAACGTGTATCTATTCGACCTCGAACGCGAGATCAGCCGCTGGAATCCTAACGGCAATGTCGGCTCGGACAGCCTGTTCACACTGGCCGGCGGAGCGAACGTACGTGGGGCAGTGAACGGCGCCGGCAACGCCGCGCGCTTCGAGCAGGTGGTGGCGCTGACGCTCGATCCGCAGGGGAATGTGTATGCGGCAGACGGGATCAATAACCTGGTGCGCAAGATCACGCCGGCCGGGGTGGTGACGACGATTGCCGGTACCGCGCGCGCGGCGACGTTGCGGACCGGGGATTTGCCGGGAAGCCTGAACGATATTCGCGGCATTGTCGCGGATGGCAAGGGCAATCTGTATGCAACTTCCGGCAACGCGATCGTCAAGATCAAGCTGCCGTAAGCTATTCCTGGATGAAGCGCGGCTACCGATGGAGCCGCGCAGCGTTAATCCATCCCTGGCACTTCGACGATCAATCGCGGGATTTTTTGATACAGCGACAGCTTGAACTCTTCGCGATCGATCGACGAATGGCAGCGCCGGTGGCAATTCGGGCATAGCGCGACCGCATTCGTCGTGGTGTCCGACCCATGGCTCGACAGCGGCATGACATGGTGCACTTCGAGATAAGGCAAGCCATCAAGTGCGACGAAAGGCGCGGCAGTATCGCAACCCTCGCACGTACCGCCAGCAATCTGTAGCACCCACGCTTTGACTGCCGGATCGCGGACGTACGATGTCGCAATTTTCGAGACCATCGCTGGCTGAAATGATCCAAGCGGACGTGCCGCAAGTGCCTGTTTTCTCAGCGACGTCACCTTGCAGGCCAGTTCCTCATGATCCGACGTCGGGACATACGGCTCGAGAAATTCGACGCCATTTGCACGGAGCAGTTCGATCATCTTCTCTTTTACCGCACTGCCGATATTTTTCGCAGGAAGGTAGCCGGCGATCCACGGCATTTTCAGCTCATAGAGCGCGGCGGAGATGTTTTGCATGCGGAATTCGATCGAACCCTTGGTGCGGGTAGCGAGTGCCCCTGCCCGAAGCTGCCGATTGATTTCGGCCTTGCTATACGCTTCGCCATTCAGCTCGGCGCGGAGCATATCCAGGTATGCCCGGATTGCGCTGGTAAGTTCCTCATCCGTCCAGTACGTATTGCTGAGAACGACAGGTTCTTGGAAAGATTCGGACATGACTGATTGAACGGGAGTGTTCACTCAGTCTATCAACTGTTCAATATCTATACAACAACATATTGAACATCGACATCAAGCAGCCATCACGACCGCCTGCTTGCCATAGACGACCATCCGGCCGCCATGTTGCTGGCGCCATTCCGCTGCGGTCGACGTATCCGCAAACCAGATCTGCTGGTAATCGCCGAACGCACCCAGCTCGAGCCGGAAGCGGTCCAGCATCTCGGATGGCCGGCGATCGATATCGCGCTTGCAAGCATCCCAGTCCGCGTAGCCCAGCTCATGCGCCAGGGTGCGGAACATGTGCTTGAGCTGCAGCGTCTGGCGTGCCTGATACAGCTCGGTCAGGTGTGTTGAAGCACTCGCCTGGGCACTATGGACGCGGCGCAGGATCGGCAGGGCGATGCTGGGTTGCGGCGAATGCGCACTGCGCAGCAGGCGGCGTGCGTAACGGCGCAGGAAATCGGTATTGGAATCGGGCGTGGTGGTTCGGTGGGAATGGAGGCGCATGCCAGGTCCTTTCACATAAATAGCGCCGTTCTCGCTACGGCATCAGTGAATGAACAGGGATGACTCCTGAATCGATACGTCATGGACGCAAGCAGGTGCGCTGGCTTTCGCGAGAGTGGGCGGCCTGCACAGCCCGGAACGGATGGTAGCACGAGTCAGGTGCTATGTAGTCATTGTGTGGCTGGCATGCCATAGCAAAAAAGGCGCAACCGGTTAGGGAGCTGCTTTGGTACCATCCGGAAATGAATGCTACTTCCGCTCACCTGGCTGCGCCCCCGCGCATCCGCCGCCGCCAGAGTCTGGCACTCGTTCTGCTGGTCGTCACCGGCGTCATCAATTACCTGGACCGCGCCACGCTCGCCGTCGCCAACGAATTCATTCGCGCCGATCTCGACCTGTCGCTCGGCCAGATGGGGCTGCTGCTGTCGGCGTTTTCTTGGAGCTATGCGTTGTGCCAGTTGCCGGTGGGGGCCCTGGTCGACAGGATCGGGCCGCGCTGGCTGCTTGGCATGGGGCTGGTGCTGTGGTCGCTGGCGCAGGCCGCAGGTGGCCTGGTATCGACCTTCGGCTGGTTCGTGCTCGCCCGCATCGTGCTCGGCATCGGCGAGGCGCCGCAGTTCCCGGCCGCGGCGCGGGTGGTGAGCAACTGGTTTCCGCTACGTGCGCGTGGCACGCCAACCGGCATCTATAACTCGGCGTCGCCGTTGGGCTTTGCGCTGGCGCCGCTGTGCCTGTCGCCGCTGATCGCCGCGACCAGCTGGCACTGGGCCTTCTTTATCACAGGCGCGCTGGGCATCGTCGCGGCCATCGTCTGGGTCATCCTGTATCGCGATCCAGTGCGCGAGCAGTTGTCAGAAGCCGAGCGTGCCTATCTGGATGAAGGCCAAACGCTCAAAGCTGCGCCGAAAGCAGGCTTCGCGTCCTGGCGCGCGCTGTTCCGCCAGCGCGCTACCTGGGGCATGCTGCTCGGCTTCTTCGGCTCGGTGTATCTGAACTGGGTGTTCCTGACCTGGTTGCCGGGCTATTTGCGTACCGAACGCCACATGGACGTGGCCTACGTCGGCGTGGCGGCCACGATCCCGTTCCTGTGCGGTTTCGCCGGCGCGTTGACGGCCGGCTGGGCTTCCGACCAGATTACCCGCCGTGCAGCATCGGCGGTTCAGGGGCGTCGTACGGCGGTAGTGCTGGCCATGCTGGGCATGGTGGCGTTCACGATTCCCGCCGCGCTGGTGCAGAGCAATACTGCTGCTATCGCCTGCATCTCGGTCGTGATCTTCCTGGCCAACGCGGCATCGGCCTGTTCCTGGTCGCTGGTGACGGCAGTGGCGCCGCGCAGTCGCGTTGCCTCGCTTGGCGCAATCCAGAACTTCGGCGGATTCATCGGCGGCGCTCTGGCGCCAATCCTGACCGGCTATATTGCGCAGTCCTGGTCGTTCGTGCCCGCTCTGCTGACCGGCGCCGGTATCGCTTTCGTGGGCGCGATGTTGTACCAGTTCCTGGTGGTTGCACCGATTCCAGAGCAGGATTAAGCACGACGCAACCAGCAATAAAAAACGGCCTCTTGAAGAGGCCGTTTTTTTATGTAGAACACAATGCGATTAGACGTCGATATTCCCCGCCCGCAGCGCATTGCTCTCGATGAAGTTACGACGCGGTTCCACCTCATCGCCCATCAGCGTGGTAAAGATCTGATCCGCCGCGATCGCATCCTCGATCTGCACCTTCAACAGACGACGCACAGTCGGATCCATCGTGGTCTCCCACAGCTGCTCTGGATTCATCTCCCCCAGACCCTTGTAACGCTGTTTCGACACGCCGCGCTCGGCTTCTTCACGCAGCCATTCCATCGCGCCATGGAAATCGCGCACCGCGAATTCCTTCATACGATCGCCTTCGCCGCGGCGCACGATCGCGCCTTCGCCCATCAGGCCCTGGAAGGTGGCTGCCGAATTGGCCAGCACGGAATAATCGGCGCCAGCGACGAAGTCGGCATCGATGCCGGTCACCTGCACGTTGCCATGGTAGATGCGTTCGATCCGCAGGCCATGCTTCTCGGACAGCTCATCCGACTTCACTTTTACCTTCACCGCCGGATCGTTGATCGCCGCTTCCATCGCCTTGGCCGACGCTTCGGCATTCTGCAGCGAGGTCAGGTCCAGCACCACGCCGCCGCTGACGATCGCGGTCAAGGCCGCACGGTCGATCACGCGCGCCAGGCGCATCATGATGGCGTTGGCCAGGTTGTACTGGCGCACCAGTTCGCCCAGCGCCTCGCCGCTGATCGGCTCGACGCCTTCGCGCGGGATCAGCGATGCCGAGTTCAGCGCGAACGTCATCATGTAGCTCGCTTCCTCGACGTCGTCCTTCAGATAACGCTCGTCGCGGCCGGCCTTCACCTTGTACAGCGGCGGTTGCGCGATATAGATGTGGCCGCGCTCGACCAGCTGCGGCATCTGGCGGTAGAACAGCGTCAGCAGCAGGGTGCGGATGTGGGCGCCGTCGACGTCCGCGTCGGTCATGATGATGATGCGGTGGTAGCGCAGCTTGTCGACGTTGAATTCGTCCGGGCCGATCGAGGTGCCGAGGGTGGCGATCAGGGTGGTGATCTGTTCCGACGACAGCATCTTCTCGAAGCGCGCCTTTTCCACGTTCAGCACCTTGCCGCGCAGCGGCAGGATGGCCTGGAACTTGCGGTCGCGG
>NZ_DAMAGA010000055.1:0-20628 GCF_031995545.1 Massilia sp. | reverse complement strand
TGGACAATGTCCGACTTTTGGGGGGCAGTTCACTTCGCGGGAAGTCATTGCTGCCAGTGGCAGGAATGACGGTCTTGAAGTTAGCAGGAAAAATGCGCTACCTTCAGGCCAGCTCCCCGAGCACGTCATTCCCGCGAAGGCGGGAACCCAAGTTCAACGCTCGAACAGTTTGAACTTCAGCTGGAACGATACGCCGCCATACAGGCGGTCCTTGTAGTTCGGGATGATCCCGACATTCAGGCCCACCCGCTTGTATTCGTAGGTCAGGGTCGGAATCGCGCCCGGAAACCAGCCGCCATCGCGCGTCTTCGGATAGCCGTCGAACGCCGCCACTGCCAGCCCCACCCGCACCGGGCCCACCGCCACCGGCTGCCAGATCACGCCGACGTAGTTCGACCACGCATAGTCGCTGTTATGGAAGCGTCCCGCGGTTGCCGCCATGGTGCCGTTGAAGCGGTACTCCAGCGCCAGGCCCTTGTTGTTGTCGTTCAGGTCCTTGTCGCCGTCGAAGTGGGCGGTATAGAAGCCGGTGTCGATCCACAGTTCGCTTTTCGGAGCCGGGTCGATCTTGGTGAAAAAGTCAGCGGCTTGCGCCGCAGGTGCCACGAGGCAGGCCGCGCACAGGGCGGCCAGGGTCGGAATAGCGCGGCTCAATCGTCGGCTCCAGGATCAAGGTCGGGATACATCACTTCGGTGAAGCCGAAGCGGGAAAAATCGCGGATACGCATCGGATACAGGATGCCGAACAGGTGGTCGACTTCGTGCTGCACCACGCGCGCATGGAAGCCTTCGGCATCGACGCGGATCGCCTTGCCGAACTGGTCGAACCCTTCGTAGCGCAGGCGCGTATAACGCGGCACGCTGCCGCGCAGGCCCGGCACCGACAGGCAGCCTTCGGCGCCCTCTTCCATCTCGTCGCCCAGCGGCGTGAGCACGGGATTGATCAATACCGTTTCCGGCACCGGCGGCGCGTCGGGATAGCGCTGGTTCTTGCCGAAGCCGAAGATCACCACCTGCAGGTCGACCCCGATCTGCGGCGCGGCCAGGCCGGCGCCGTTGGCCGCGTGCATGGTCTCGAACAGGTCGGCGATCAAGGCATGCAGCTCGGGCGTGTCGAACTGCTCGACCTTCTGCGCCACCCGCAACAGGCGCGGGTCGCCCATGCGAAGGATTTCTCGTACCGTCACGGCGCGCCCCGCCCTTCCAGCAGCGCCGCCAGGCTGGCGCGGAAGCCTTCGGCGGTTTCTGGGTGCTTCAGGCCGATCGCGGCGGTGGCCTGCAGATAGCCCAGCTTGGAACCGCAATCGTAGCGCTGGCCGTGGTAGCGGTAGGCCAGCACGCGTTCGGCCTGCATCAGCGCGGCGATGCCGTCGGTGAGCTGGATCTCGCCGCCGGCGCCCTTGCCGATGTTGGCCAGGTAGTCGAAGATCGAAGCCGACAGCACATAGCGTCCGACAACTGCCAGTGTCGACGGGGCGTCCGCCGGCTGCGGCTTCTCGACGATACCCGAGACCAGCTCCAGGTCCTGGCGGTAGTGAGAAGCGCTGACGATGCCGTACTGGCGGGTGTGCTCGCGCGGTACGTCCTGCACAGCCAGGATGCTGCTGCGCTCATAGGCATAGACATCGGCCATCTGCGCCAGCACCGGCTTGTGGCCAGCGTCACTGTCCATGAAGTCGTCCGCCAGCAGCACCGCGAACGGCTCGTTGCCCACCACCGGGCGCGCGCACAGCACCGCGTGGCCCAGGCCCAGCGGCGAGGACTGGCGGATGTAGATGCAGTTGACGTTCTTCGGGATCACGCCGCGCACCGTGTCGAGCAGCGCCTGCTTGCCGGCCGCTTCCAGCTCGGCTTCCAGCTCGTAGGCCTTGTCGAAATGGTCTTCGATGGCGCGCTTGTTGCGGCCGGTGATGAAAATCAGCTCGGTCACGCCGGCGGCCACCGCCTCTTCCACCGCATACTGGATCAGCGGCTTGTCGACGATCGGCAGCATCTCTTTCGGCTGCGCCTTGGTCGCCGGCAGGAAGCGGCTACCGAGGCCGGCGACGGGGAATACGGCTTTGCGGATCAGGGTCATAGGGTTCTCTTTATTATTTTCCGAGCAGCGCCAGCAGCGCCGCTTCGTCCAGGATGGTGACGCCCAGTTCCTCCGCCTTGGCCAGCTTGCTGCCCGCCTCGGCCCCGGCCACCACATACGAAGTTTTCTTCGACACCGATCCCGAGACCTTGCCGCCGGCCTCCTCGATCAGTGCCCCGGCCGCGTCGCGGCTCATGGTCGGCAGCGTGCCGGTCAGCACGAAGGTCTTGCCGGCCAGCGGTCCTTCGGCCGCGGCGGCAGCGGCTGCCGACACTTCCGGCAGCGCGTCCAGCAATTCGCGCCGCAGTGCCGACAGCGACATCACCAGCTCGCTGTTTTGCTTCACCGCGATCCATTCCTCCAGCGCCGCCGCGACCGTGGCCGGCAGGCCAAAGATGCCGAAGTCGGTACGGAAGGCGATGCTTTCGAGCGTTTGGCCGCCGCCAATCACCTGGCGCGCGCGCGGCTCGGTGACTTTCGGGATGCCGAGCGCGGTGAGCAGCTGGACTTCATCGAGCTTCTCGCGCAGCGCCGGCTTCGGCGGGTGTTCGTCGCGCGGCGCCACGCCGGCTTCCAGCAGCGCATTGAGCGCGATCTGGTTTTTTTCTTCGGCGAAGAACTCGGCGATCGAGTCGGCCACCGTGCCGCCGATGTCCGGCAGCACGCGCAGCAGCGCGCTCGGCGCGCGGCGCACCAGCTTCAGCGATCCGAGCCAGTCGGCCAGGGTCTTGGCGGTCGACTCGCCGACGTGGCGGATGCCGAGGGCGAACAGCAGGCGCTCCAGCGTCGGCGACTTGCTGGCGGCGATCGCCTCCAGCAGGTTCTCGGCCCACTTGGTGGCGACCTTGCCCTTCTTGACGGTCTCGGGGGTGACGCCATCGCGTTCGTCCGCCAGGCGCTTCATGGTCAGCAGATCGTCCAGATTGAGGCGGTACAGATCGGCCACGCCGTGGATCAAGTTTGCTTCCACCAGGCTGTCGATGTAGCGGTCGCCCAGGCCTTCGATGTCCATCATGCGCCGGCCGGCGAAGTGGCGGATCGCTTCCTTGCGCTGGGCGGCGCAGGTCAGGCCGCCGGAGCAGCGCGCCACGGCCTCGCCCTCTTCGCGCACCACGTGCGAGCCGCACACCGGGCACTGGGTTGGCAGCACGTACTGCGCCGGTTCCGGCGTAGGACGGCGTTCCAGCACCACGCCCAGCACTTCGGGGATGACGTCGCCGGCGCGGCGCACGATCACGGTGTCACCCACGCGCACGTCTTTTCTCCGCACTTCGTCTTCGTTGTGCAGCGTGGCGTTGGTGACGGTGACGCCGCCGACCGATACCGGCACCAGGCGCGCCACCGGGGTAATGGCGCCGGTGCGGCCCACTTGCACCTCGATCGCCTGCACCGTGGTCAAGGCCTCTTCGGCGGGGAATTTATGCGCCAGCGCGAAGCGCGGCGCGCGCGAGACGAAACCGAGCGCGCGCTGGTCTTCGAGGCGGTCGACTTTATATACAACGCCGTCGATCTCGTACGGCAGCGACTTGCGGCGTTCGCCGATGTCCTTGAAGAAGCCCAGCATGCCTTCGCGGCCGGTGACCACGGCCCGCTCTTTGGATACCGGCAGGCCGAGACGGTCGAACCAGTCCAGTACACCCGAATGCGATTCCGGCATGTCGGCGCCCTCCAACTGGCCGACGCCATAAGCAAAGAAGCGCAGGCGGCGCGCGCTGGTGATGCGCGCGTCGAGCTGACGCAGGCTGCCTGCGGCGGCGTTGCGCGGGTTGGCGAATTCCTTGTGGCCGGCTTCGCGCTGGCGCTCGTTGAGCTGCTCGAAGTCGCGCTTGAACATCAGCACTTCGCCGCGCACTTCCAGCACTTCGGGCACGTCATCCCCATGCAGGCGCATCGGGATGACACGCACGGTGCGGATATTCGCGCTGACGTCTTCGCCGGTGGTGCCGTCGCCGCGGGTGGCGGCCTGCACGAAGCGGCCGTTCTCGTAGCGCAGGCTGATCGCAAGGCCGTCGAATTTGAGTTCGGCGTTGTACGTGACTTCGCGCCGCTCCAGGCCTTCGCGCACGCGGCGGTCGAAGTTGTCGATGTCTTCTTCCGAGAAGCCGTTATTCAGCGACAGCATCGGCACCGCGTGCGTCACCTGGCTGAATTCCGGAATCGGGGCGTCGCCCACGCGCCGGGTCGGCGAGTCGGGGGTGACCGCGTCCGGATGCTTTTCCTCGAGCACCTGCAGCTCGCGGTACAGGCGGTCGTATTCGGCGTCGGGGATCGTCGGCGCGTCCAGCACGTGATAGTTGTAGCTGGCGCGGTTCAGTTCCGCCACCAGCCACGCGATGCGTGCCAGTTCGTCCGGTGTGCTGTGCTGTTGCTCTGCCACGGCTTCCTCAGCTGAACAGGCGCAGCGCGCGGGTGGAGCCGGCCGGGATGTCGGACGCGTCCATCTCCTGGTAGAACTCGACCACCTGGCTCTTGATTTCGTCCAGGGCTTCGTCCATCAGCGGCTGGTCGCCGTCGTCGACGATGGTGGCGTCCAGGCGCTGCGTCAAGCCACGCGCGCATTCGACCATCTTGCCGAAGCCGTCGCGCCCCGGGGCCACGCATGGCACGTCGAGCAGCAGCGTCAGGCGCGACGTGGTGTCGGCGCCCAGGGTGACGTTGGTCGATAGCGTGAACAGCACGCCCTTCTCGCCGTCGGGCATGGCGAAGCGGCCGTCCGGACGCACATCGAAGCCGGCGTTTTCCAGCGCGCCGATAAGGGTCGACATGGCCCACGGCGCACCATTGGCGGCCAGGTTGATGCCCAGCTGGGCGTCGTGGCCGGCGACGAAGCGGTGCAGCGTGCGCGCGTCGCTCATCACCTCGATCATGTCCGGCACTTCCGGCTCGGCCTGGACTTCGTCGGCCACCGCGCGCAGGCGCGTGACCAGTTCCGAGTATTCGAGTTCGTTGAGGGCGGTGGTGCGGGTCGCCATCTGCACGCCGGCCTGCAGCTTGGTGTACACGCCGCCGTGCACGATCGGCTCCCAGTCGCCGCTGACGGCGAAGCCGATGTAGTGGATCGGCTTGTTGCCGACGCGGCGCAGCTTCTGCAGCGCCGGCAGGATGCGGTCGCCGCGCACGGGAGTTTCAATCGATAGCGGGATCATGCAGTCGATCAGCGGATCGACCAGGCATTCGGCCAGTTCGGCGGCCGGCATGCCGGGACGGGTGCCCGGCAGCGAGGCGGCGACGGCGTCCTGGGCGGCGCTGGAGCCGCCGGCGCGGTAGGAGGTGGCAGGTGCCGCAGCGGGCGCAGGTGCCGCAGCGGGCGCAGGTGCCGGAGCTGGCGCAGGTGCCGGCGCCGAAGCGGTGGCTGCAGGAACCGGCACCGGCGCGGCCGGCGTCACCGGGTCGAGGCTCGGTTCGGCCAGTTGCGGTTCGGGGCGGGCGGCCGGCACGTCGGCCACGACCGGATCGAGCACCGGTTCGGCGTGCACCGGCGCCGGGGCGGCGCCGATATCGAATACCGGCTCCTGGCGGTCGATCGCCGCGGCCTCTTCGCCGCTGCGCATCAGGACGTCGTCGTGGTCGGAGGCGAAGGCGCGCTCGACGCTCTTCCTGGCCTTGTATTCCTGCCATTTGTTATAGCCGATGACGCCGGCGATGAAAACGCCGCCGGCCGCGATCAGGCTCATTTGGAGATCAGTCATGCTGCTTGTGCCTCATAGCGAAGTGCTGCAAAAAAAGGTAGTACTTGTAAACTGCCCGGGTGCGGCATTGCCCACCGAAAGGCCTGCAATGATATCAATTCCGCCACAAGGACGCCATGCGATTGGATTGGCCGCCCGTGCGCGCTGCCTTCGCGCCCCGGCGGGCCGTCATGCGGCGCGCTGCTGCGCCAGCCACGCCGCCAGTTCGTCCATCGCCACCGGCTTGACGAAATAGGCGTCGATCCCGGCCGCCGCACTCGACATGCGGTCGAGCGGCTGGCCATAGCCGGTCATCGCCGCCAGGCGCGTGGCTTCCAGCCCGGGCAGGCGGCGCAGGCGGCGCGCCAGTTCGTTGCCGTCCAGGTCGGGCAGGCCGATGTCGAGGAAGCACACTTCGGGCTTGAAGCTGCGCGCCTTTTCCAGCGCCGCGGCGGCATTGAATTCGGTCGCCACCACGTGGCCGACCATGCGCAGGTACATCGCCACCAGCTCGGCCGAATCGGCATTGTCGTCCACCACCAGCACGCGCAGGCTGCCCTGCGCCGGCATTGCGCCCTCGCTGCTGTCCAGCGCGGCCAGCGGCGCACGCACGCGAAGCGGGAACGTCACCGTCACCTCGCTGCCCAGGCCTTCACCGGCGCTGGCCGCGCTCACCCGTCCGCCGTGCAGCTGCACCAGGCTGCGCACCAGCGCCAGCCCGATACCCAGGCCGCCCTGGGCGCGGTCCGGCGTGCGCTTGCCCTGCCTGAACAGCTCGAAGGCGCTGTCGACCAGGTCGGGCGCCATGCCGATGCCGTTGTCCCGGACCGCGATACGCACCATGTCGTCGGCTACAGTCACCCGCACCTCGATGCGCCCACCGGCCGGGGTGTACTTGGCGGCGTTCGACAACAGGTTCGACAGCACCTGCACCAGGCGCTTGCGGTCGCCGTTCACCACGCTGCCTTCGGCCTCGTTGGCGATCGACAGCAGGTGCGAGCGCGCCTCGATCAGCGGGCGCGCCTGCTCGGTCGCTTCATCCACCAGGTGACGCACCGCCACGTCCTCGCGATCGAGTTCGATCATGCCGCGCGTGACGCGCGAGACGTCCAGCAGGTCGTCGATCAGGCCCGTCATGTGGGTGCTCTGGCGCGAGATCACGCGCCCGATATGCTCGATGCGCGCCGGGTCGTTCTTGGCAAGCGGCAGCAGCGACGCGGCGCTGCGGATGGGCGCCAGCGGGTTTCTCAGTTCGTGGCCGAGCATGGCCAGGAATTCGTCCTTGCGCTGGTCGGCTTCGCGCAGCGCGTCCTCGGTCAGCTTCTGTTCGTGGATGTCGGTGCAGGTGCCCATCCAGCGCTGGATCGCGCCACGCTCGTCGCGCACCGGCAGCGCACGGCCCAGCACCCAGCGGTATTGGCCGCTGTGGTGGAGCAGCCGGTATTCGATTTCGTACGGCTCGCCGGTGGCCAGCGAGTGGCGCCACCGCCCCCAGGCCAGGGCCTGGTCGTCGGGGTGGAACATGCCGTTCCAGCCTTCGCCGTCGGTGGTGCCGGGCGGCGCGCCGGTGAAGCGGTACCACTGGTCGTTGTAGTAGTCGTGAAAGCCGTCCGGCAGCGTGGTCCACACCATCTGCGGCATGGCGTTGGTGATGACCCGGAAGCGCGCCTCGCTGTCGGCCAGCGCGCGTTCGGCCTCGCGCCGCGCCGAGATGTCGACGACCACCGCGTAGCCCTGGTTGCGGTCGGTCTCCAGATTGCCGGCGCCGACCAGCACCGGCACCCGCTGGCCGTCGCGGTGCAGGAACTCTTTCTGGAACAGCGGCATGACATTGTGTTCGCGCAGCCGGGCGATGCCGGCGTCGTCGGCCTCGCGCCATTCGGGCGGGGTCAGGCCGCGCCAGGACAGGCCGGCGTCGCGGTCGGCCCGGCCCAGGCCAAGCATGTCGAGGAAGGCGCGGTTGCAGTCGACAATGGTTCCGTCGAGCCGGTAGCGCACCACGCCGATCGGGCTAAGTGCCACCAGGCGGTCGAGTTCATGTACCGCACCGCGCGGCTGCGCCACGCCCAGCAGGCCGACGATCGCGCCGCGCGCATCGGTCAGCGGCGACAGCGCCAGCCGGTACGATGCTGGAGCGTCCACCACATGCTCGGCATCCGGACGCACGCCGTTCAGCAGTTCGTCGATCAGATCACCGCAATCGGGCAACACGCGCGCCAGCGGCGTCCACTGCTGCGCGCCCACCGTCATGCCCGGCAGTGCGGCGCAGGCCGCGTTCAGGGCGACGTCGCGGGTGTCGCCACGCACGAGCAGCATCGGCGCCGGCGAGGCCTGCGCCATCCGCAGCGCAAACGCGATCGCGTCGGCAGCTGCGGGGCCGGAATGGGATGAACTCGATTCGCGCTCGTCAGTCATGTGGCAGGCATTGTTCCTTGGACCCGGGCCGCGCTGCTACGGCAGCGCCGTGGAACGGGCTCGGGCAGTGTAGCACACCGAAAACCGGGCTTTTATCGACGCGCGGGTGCGTGCGCAGCTCACGCCGCGGCCAGGTCGGCCGCCGCTTCCATGTCCACCGCCACGATGCGCGACACGCCCTGCTCCTGCATCGTCACGCCGATCAGCTGGCTCGCCATCTCCATCGCGATCTTGTTGTGCGAGATGAACAGGAACTGGGTATGGTCCGACATGCGCTTGACCATGCGGCAGAAGCGTTCCGTGTTGGCGTCGTCCAGCGGCGCGTCGACTTCGTCCAGCAGGCAGAATGGCGCGGGGTTCAGGCGGAACATCGAGAACACCAGCGCCGTCGCGGTGAGCGCCTTTTCGCCGCCCGACAGCAGGTGGATGGTGGCGTTCTTCTTGCCCGGCGGCTGGGCCATCACCTGCACCCCGGCGTCCAGGATCTCGTCGCCGGTCATCACCAGCTTGGCATTGCCGCCGCCGAACAGGATCGGGAACAGTTCCGAGAAGTGGCCGTTGACGCGGTCGAAGGTGTCCTGCAGCAGGTCGCGCGTCTCGCGGTCGATGCGGTGGATCGCATCTTCCAGCGTGGAGATGGCTTCGTTCAGGTCGGCGTTCTGCGAATCGAGGAAGCGCTTGCGTTCGGCCGCCTGTGCCAGTTCGTCGACTGCCGCCAGGTTGACCGCGCCCAGGCCGTTGATTGCGTTGGTCAGGCGCGTGACTTCGGCCTGCAGGTACTGGGGTTTCAGTTCGGGGTCGATCTTTTCGCTCAGCTCGCGCAACTGCGCTTCGTCGGCGCCGGTGGCGGCCAGCGCTTCGGCGAACTGCTCCTGGTTCAGGCGCGCGGCCTGTTCCTTCAGCTGCATCTCCGTGATGCGGTCGCGCTGCGGCTGCAGGCTGCGCTCGCCCAGCATGCGCGCCTCTTCGGCCGCGCGCAGTTGCTGGGCGATCTGGTCCAGTTCATGGCGCGCATCGGACAACGCCGCCTCCTGCCCGGTGCGGCGCGCCAGCAGTTCCTGCAAGCCTTCGTGCGCGGTGCCGCTTTCCAGCGCCTCCAGTTCCAGGCGCGCCTGCGCCAGGCTGGCGCCGACCTGTTCGGCCTGGGTCGCGGCGGTAGCCATGGTGCGGCGCAGTTCGTCGATGCGGCTCCTCTGCGCGCGTTCGGCGAACTGCGCTTCCTGGGCGCTGCGTTCCAGCTCGCGCAGATGGTCGCGCGCACGCGTCAGCGCCGCTTCCTGGTCGATGAAGGCGGTCTGGCCGTCTTCGTGGGCTTCCTGCAGTTCGGCCAGTTCCATGTCGAGCTGTTCGAATTCCTGCTCGGCCTCGACCTGGGCCTGGCGCTGCTCGGCCTCCTGGGCCGCGATCTCGGACAGGTCGGCCGCGATCTGGCCGCTGCGCTGGTTGAAGCGCGCCTCGATCTCGCTCTGCTTGAGCACCTCGATCTGCAGCGCATGCACTTCGCGCGTCAGGGTGCCGACGCGGCTGCGCGCGTCCTGCAGGCGGCGCGTGAGATCGGTGACGGCGGCGTCGGCGCGGGTGGCGCGGCTGCGCGCCTCGTCCTGCAGCAGCGCCTGGGCACGCAGCTGCTTGGCGGTGTTCTCGATGTCGTGCTGGCGCGCCAGCATGCCGTCCTGCTCGGCGTCGGGCGCGTGGAAGCGCACGCTCGAGCGGGTCACCATGTGGCCCTGGCGCGTGACGAAGGCGCCGCCGTGCGGCAGGCGCGCGCGTTCGGCGAAAGCGCTATCCGCATCCGGTGCCGCATAGACGCCGTGCAGCCAGTCGTCCAGCACCGCGCGCACGCCAGGATCGTTCACGCGCAGCACGCTGGTGAACGGCTTCAGGCCATCGGCGACAACCTGGGCCGGGCTGCCGGCCTGCGGCGCGAACACGGTCAGGCGCGCCGGCGGAGCGTCAGCCAGGAAGCCCTTGGCCCAGTCGATGTTCGATACTTCGAGCGCGCCGGCGCGTTCGCGCAGCACCGCTTCCAGCGCCGTCTCCCAGCCCTCTTCCACATCCAGCCGCTGCCACAGGCGCGGCAGGCCGGCCAGCGAATGCTTTTCCAGCCACGGCTGGACCTTGCCCTGGGTCTGGACCCGTTCCTGCACCTGGCGCAGCGCGGCCAGGCGCGCTTCCAGCTGGGCGTTGGCGGCGCTTTCCTGCTGCGCCGCCGCGTGCGCGTCCTTGCGTTCCTGCTCGACCGCGTCCTGGCGCGCGGTGGCGTCGTCCAGCAGCATCGTCTGCTCTTCGAGTGCAATCTGACGCTCCTGCAACTGCATGCGCAGGTTGTCGAGGGTCGCGCTGTCGGGCAGATTGAGGCCGTTGCGCTCCTGCTGCAGGCGTTCGCGCCGGGTGGCGAGGTTGCTCAGGATGCCGGCCGCGTTGCGGCCGTGGCTTGATGCCAGCTCGATACGCTGCTGCACCGTCATGATACGGGTACGCGAGGCGGTCGATTGTTCCTGCGCCGTACGCCAGGCCGCCTCCAGTTCCGGCAGGCGTTCATTGTGGACCTCGACCGCGATCTGGGCGCCTTCGGCGCGCGCGGCCAGTTCCTCGGCCTGCATCTCGGCTTCTTCCTGGCCTTCGCGCAGCTCCTGCTCCTGGTTGCGCCACCCGTCGCGTTGCGCCTGCAGCGTGACGATCTGGTTCTGCAACCGCGTGCGCGACTCGACCACGAACTTGATCTGCGCTTCCAGGCTGCCGATCTCGGAGTTGGTCTGGTACAGGGCTCCTTGCGCCGCATGCAGGCGGTCGCCGGTGGCGAAGTGGGCCTGGCGCATGTGTTCGAGGTCGAGTTCCACGGTACGCAGCTTGGCGCTCGAGCCTTCGAGCGCGGTCTGCGCTTCTTCCATCTCGCGGAACCAGCGCACCTGCTCGGCCTTCGCTTCGTTCTTGCGCATCAGCCAGAGCAGCTTCTGCTTTTCTTCCTGGTCGGCCTGCAGCTGCTTGAAGCGGGTGGCCACGGCGGCCTGCGCTTCGAGCTTTTCCAGATTCGCGTTCAGTTCGCGCAGGATGTCCTCGACCCGCAGCAGGTTCTCGCGCGTGTCGGACAGGCGGTTCTCGGTTTCGCGCCGGCGCTCCTTGTACTTCGACACGCCGGCCGCTTCTTCCAGGAACACGCGCAATTCTTCCGGGCGCGATTCGATGATGCGCGCGATCATGCCCTGGCCGATGATGGCGTAGGCGCGCGGCCCCAGGCCGGTGCCGAGGAAGATGTCCTGGATGTCGCGCCGGCGCACCGGCTGGCCGTTGATGTAATAGGTCGAGGTGCCGTCGCGCGTCAGGGTGCGCTTGACCGCGATCTCGGCGTACTGGCCCCATTGCCCGGCCGCCTTGCCGGCGCTGTTGTCGAACACCAGCTCCACCGACGCGCGCCCGGCGGGTTTACGGTGGGTCGAGCCGTTGAAGATCACGTCCTGCATCGACTCGCCGCGCAGCTCCGACGCTTTCGATTCGCCCAGCACCCAGCGCACGGCGTCGATGATGTTCGACTTGCCGCAGCCGTTGGGGCCGACCACGCCGACCAGCTGGCCGGGAACCTGGAAATTGGTGGGATCGACGAACGATTTAAATCCCGACAATTTGATGGAAGAGAGGCGCACGGATGGGCAGAGGCTGACGCTGTTGAGATGAAGCGCCCATCATACCATTGCCGGCAGGCGGCGGGACGGGTCTCAAGGGCCGGGTCAGGCGCCGTGCAGCGCTTCGCCGGCGGCCACGTTCAGGACGCGGCCGACCACGCCACCACTGGCCAGCGCGCGCATCGCGCCGCTCTCGATCAGGGCGGCCAGCCGCTCGGCCGGCAGCGAAAACGCTTCCTGGCGGCCGGCGCCGGAAAAGATGAACAGCGTGCGCAGCGGGCTGACCCAGGCCAGGCGCACCTTGCGCAGCGCGCCGTCGACGCGGAACTCGAAGCGCTGGCCGCGTTCCAGGCCGGCCAGTGCATCGGGCTCTTGCGGGCCGTCCGCTTCCTGCTCCTGCGCGGCCCGGCGCAGTGCATCCTGCTGAGCCGCCTCCACCGCCAGTTCCAGCTGGCGCTCGGGCGACAGCTCGATCGGGGCGCGCACGATGGCGGCGTGGCATTCGGCCAGGTCGGCGAAGAACTGCAGGCGCTCGGCGTCGCGCCAATCGATCGCGTCCAGCCATTTGTTGAGCGACACCAGCAGCGCCGGCAAGCGCCGGATCAGCGTCTGGCGCGCCTGCTGGGTCGCCTTCGGCTCGACGCTCCAGATCAGGTCATCCATGGCGCGGGTGGCGTTGTCGACGGCGCCGGGGCGGCTGTCCTCGACCGCGTAGGCCAGGCTCAGCGCTAAGGTCCAGCGCTGCTCCAGGAAGCCGGCGACCAGCGGCGCCATGTTCCCGCCCGCCATGCGCAGCGCCACGGCTCGGCGCGCCGAGCGCTCGGCTGCTGCCTGCTTTTCCTGGCGCTTGGCGCGCGCGATCGGTTCCGCGATCGCGGCCTGCTCGGCACTGTCGCGGGCGGCGATGCCGGCTTCCAGCTCGGCCAGGGCGGCATCGAATTCGGGCTGTTCCTGGTCGCGCACCCGTTCGACGCTGCTGCGCATGGCGCGCCAGGCCGGATCGTCTTGCCCGGCCGGCTGCTCCCACCTGGCCTGCGACAGCAGGTCGAGCATGCGCCGCGCCGGATGCGCTTCCTGGTAGAAGAAGCTGCGGTCGCGCAGCGCGGCCTTCAGGACCGGCACCTGCAGGAAGGCGATCAGTTCGCGCGTCTCCGGCGGAATGCCGTCGTCGAGCAGCACGGTTTCGAATACGCGCGACAGCAGGTCGAGCGTGGTTTCGTCGCCGTGTGACAGGCTGCCGCGCGGCAGGCTCTGGCGCAGGCGTGGCAGGTAGAACACGGCGTGCGGGGTAGCGCCCTGCTGCACCATGGCCGGTGCGCCCTCCGGAAGCGCGGCCGGCGAGGCGCCGAGGCGGGCCAGCAGGTCGAGCAGCGTCTTGTCGGCCGGGAGGTGAATTCCGGCCGCGGCACCGGATTGGCTGTCGGCCGCCGTGACGGCAATCGGTGCCGCTTCGATCCGCTTTGGTAACGCCGCCACCGCGAAACCGCTGGCAGCACTCGGCCGCCAGCCGCCGCTGCCCTGCGGCAGGTTCGGGATCATCGGGATGTCGAGCGCGGCCTCGGCGCCGCCGTCGAACATGCGGCGCAGCTGTCCCGACAGCGCAGCGTCACGGCGCGCCTGCTCGGCCTTGCGCGCGGCGCGGTCGTCGGTCTTGGAAAAGCGCGCTTCGGCTTCCTGGCGCGCCCGCGCCGGCTGCAGCATGCCGACCAGGGCGTCGTACAGAGGCGCCAGCTCGAACATCACGCCGGGGCGCAGCAGCGAGGCGGCCAGGCCATGCGCATCCGGATCCGGCTCGAATTCGCACCAGGCGGCGTGCAGAGCGCCCAGGAATACCTCGGGCCGGAACGGATTGTGGGCGGCGCGCACCAGGTCGCGCCCGAGCAGCAGGCCGAGACGCACGCCGAGCGTGGCCAGACGGTCGGCGCATTCGAGGTCGAACGGGCGGCTGACGGCGCCCAGCGCCAATTGCTGGTCGATTTCGTCCAGCGGCACCAGGCGCAGTTCCTGCGGCGCAGCCGGTCGGGCGGCTGGCTTGTCCGCAGGCTGCAGGGCGTCGACAGCCGTGTACAGCGCGCGCTCGATGGCGGCTTCGGCGACGTGGCAGAAGGCGTAGCTGTTGGCCTTGAGGAGGTTGCCGGAGCGGACCCGGCGCATCACGTCGCGCGGATCCGGTTGGGCGCCGGTGAGGTCGAGCAGGCTGGAGGCCATGCGCCGCGCCATGTCCGGCAGAGCGTCCCTGGCCAGGCAGGCGGCACGTTCGACCAGTCCGTCCAATGTCTCCTTGCGGGCGGCGGCGGCCTGGCGCGCGGCGGGACTCGGAGCGGTGACGATGGCCATGGCGGATGGGCGTAGGGAGAAGCGGGAGAATCCCTATTCTGCCACATTATTTCCACATGGCAATGATCAAATACAGATGAGCGTAGCGTTCTGCCTACTCGGCCGAGCAACTGCTCATGCGATTTTTGCAGATCGAAAAACGCGTTGTATTCGTAGGAGCCTCACCTACACTGGCAGGGGCACTGGTCCGATTCCGATGAAACGGCCCAGCACGCATGATTGATCCCCCGGAAACGCACAACGTGTTCCAGGATACGAGCAGGATATTTTTCCCAGTTTGAAATTGAAAGGAAACATCATGGCCTCGAATCAAAACAAATCTGCACCACGCCCAGGCAACCAGGGCGGCACCCACGAACAGCACGTCCAGGCCGGACGTCAGAGCCACAAGAACGACGCCAGCCGTCAATCCGATTCGCTGTCGAACCAGCAGTCGGGTTCGCGCTCGGGCCAGTCGCAGCAGTCGGGTTCGCAGTCCGAGTCGAACCTGCGTTCGGGTCAATCCCAGCAGTCGGGCTCGCGTTCGGGACAGTCGCAGCAATCGGGCAGCCGCTCGGGCGCCGGCGTCCAGGGCGGCACGCCTGAGCAGCACGCCGCTGCCGGCCGCCAGAGCCACAAGAACGACAAGAACCGCTAAGCACATCGCTTAGTGCATTCCGGCCGGCCCGCCCGGCCGCGATTGTCGTCAGCCCGCCCGCGCCACGCGTCGGCGGGCTTCTTTCATGCGCGTCCGTTTTTAGGACCGTAGACGCGCGAACGCCCCGGCCGCGTGAACGGCCGGGGCGCACTAGACAACGACTGCTTCAGATATTGCGCAGCACCGCACCCTTGGGCGGACGGAAGTCGGCCACCTCGTGGATCATCTTGGCGGTCTTGGCGTCGCGCGCGGTCAGGTGCAGATCGCCGTACTGGTGCACATTCCACTGCTCGGGCGAGAGCTCGATTTCCTTGCGCAGGATCGATTCGGTGCGCGCGTCGTCGGCGCGCAGGCCTTCGACGATGATGTTGAGCGCGTCCGGGCGCGAACCGGGCGAGGCGGTCGCGTGCGACTTGTGGATCATGAAGCGCGCGGTCTCGCTGGCGTAGCGGCGCGTCCCGGACAGGTACAGCACCACCGCGATCGACGCCACCGCGCCGCCGTTGTACATCACGAACTTGATCGGGGAGCTGGCCATGAAGTTATACAGGCACAGCCCGTCGCTGACGTAACCGCCGTTCGATTGCAGCAGCACGTGCGCGGTGTCGATACCGTCTTCGGTCATCGCGGCAACCGCTTCGAACATGCGATGCACCATGTCGCTGTTGACGTCGCCGGACAGCGTGAACCAGGCTTCCTTTTCCTGTACTGACATCTCTTCGTTCATAGTATTTTTCCGCCTGCAAAGTTGACGGAACAAGTTTAACAAATCACGCAAAATCGGCTCCGTGCCCAGAGTCAATAGTGCGGAGCAATGCTTTGAGGAACCATCCGGCTTGCGGCATTTACCGGTTCAGGCGCATGTCCCGCAAAACGCAGGCCGTGAGAGGGCAAAAGCCGCCCTTCTCTGTTGACAGTCACCCCTGCCTGACATATCCTCCGCAGTCTTGACAGGGAGAGCGCAGCGAACGCTGCCGCCGAAGGGGCACTTACCCATAAACTCTCAGGCAAAAGGACCGGTCAGGGAACGGCGGCGCACTGCGCGGCCGGCTCAACTCTGGAGAGCGGCCGCGATGCGGCCCACCGAAGGGGCAGGCGGCGCGTTCGACACGGCCGCTATCTCTCAGGTACCAAGGACAGAGGGGTCGACAGCGTACGGCGATAGAAGCCGCGCGCGCATACGCCCCCTATTACAGTCCGAGGATTCCATGACGCTCAAAGCGACCCCGCTCAATTCCGCTCACCGTGCCCAAGGCGCCAAGATGGTCGACTTCGGCGGCTGGGACATGCCGGTCAACTACGGTTCCCAGATCGAAGAGCACAACGCGGTGCGCGGCGATGCCGGCATGTTCGATGTCTCGCACATGTGCGTGGTGGACATCAAAGGCGCCAACGTGCGCACCTTCCTGCGCGGTCTGCTGGCCAACAACGTCGACAAGCTGCAGGTGCCAGGCAAGGCCCTGTACTCGTGCATGCTCAATCCTGAAGGCGGCGTGATCGACGACCTGATCGTCTACTTCCTGGCCGAGGACTGGTTCCGCATCGTCGTCAACGCCGGCACCGCCGACAAGGACGTGGCCTGGATGAACCAGCAGAACGCCGCCACCAACAGCGGTTTGACCATCACCCAGCGCCGCGACGGCAACGACCCGATCGCCCTGATCGCGGTGCAGGGCCCGAACGCCCGCGCCAAGGTATGGGAAGTGCTGCCGACCACCAAGGCGGCCAGCGAAAACCTGAAGCCCTTCAACGCCGCCATCGTCGCGGACACCGCCTTCGGCGAAGCGATGGTCGCGCGCACCGGCTACACCGGCGAAGACGGCTTCGAGATCGGCGTGCCGGCATCGCAGGCCGAAGCGCTGTGGAACGCCTTCGCCGCCGCCGGCATCAAGCCGGCCGGCCTGGGCGCGCGCGACACGCTGCGCCTGGAAGCCGGCATGAACCTGTATGGCCAGGACATGGACGAAACCGTCAACCCGCTCGACGCCGGCCTGGCCTGGACCGTCGACCTGGTGTCGGAGCGCGACTTCATCGGCAAGGCAGCGCTGCAGGCCAAGGGCCAGCAGGCGCAGTTCGTCGGCCTGATCCTGCGCGAAAAAGGCGGCATCCTGCGCGCCCACCAGCGCGTGGTCGCGGCCTCGGGCAACTTCGGCGAAATCACCAGCGGCACCTTCAGCCCGAGCATGCAGCAGGCGATCGCGCTGGCGCGCGTGCCGATGGATGTCGCGGTCGGCGACACCGTGCACGTGATCATCCGCGACAAGCAGCTGGCGGCCAGCGTGGTCAAGCTGCCGTTCGTGCGCAACGGTAAAATCCTGGCTGCCTGAATTTCAGTCCGATTTCAGGCCGCGACAAAATAACAAACCCGTATACTTATTGCCTCACCATCCTTAGGAGCTCCAGCATGAACATCCCAGCCGACCTGAAATACACCGAATCGCACGAGTGGGTGCGCCGCGAAGAAGACGGCACCCTGACCGTCGGCATCACCGAGTACGCGCAGGACGCGCTGGGCGACATCGTGTTCGTCGAGCTGCCGCAGGTCGGCAAGGCATTCACCGCCGGCGACGACGCCGCCGTGGTGGAATCGGTGAAGGCCGCCAGCGACATCTACGCGCCGGTCTCGGGCACCGTCACCGCCGTCAACCAGCCGGTCGCCGACGCGCCTGACTCGATCAACTCGGACGCCTACGGCGCCTGGCTGTTCAAGCTGGCCCCAAGCGACGCAGCCGCCTACGACAAGCTGCTCGACGCCGACGCCTACGGCAAGACCACCGATCACTGATCGAACCAGGTAGTACCGGCCGCCCTTCGGGGCGGCCGCAATTTGCAGCACCGACTTCGCAGCTCCACATTTGCAGCACCGACTTCTCCATCCAACGACGCCGCACGGCGCCAGACCAAGTCCCTACCATGACCCGCTCCAGCCTCACCCAACTCGAAGCACGCGATTCGTTCATCCCGCGCCACATCGGCCCGTCCGAATCCGAACAGGCAGCCATGCTGTCGACCCTCGGCTACGCCGACCGCGCCGCCCTGATCGACGCGGTGGTCCCGGCCAACATCCGCCGCAAGGACAAGCTGGACCTGGGCCAGTTCTTCGAGCCGCGCAGCGAAGAACAGGCACTGGCCACCCTCAAGGGCCTGGCGTCGAAGAACAAGGTCGTGAAGTCGCTGATCGGCCAGGGCTACTACGGTACCCACACGCCGAAGGTCGTGCTGCGCAACATCTTCGAAAACCCGGCCTGGTACACCGCCTACACCCCGTACCAGCCGGAGATCTCGCAGGGCCGCCTGGAAGCGATCCTGAACTTCCAACAAGCCATCACCGACCTGACCGGTATGGGCATCGCCAACTCGTCGATGCTGGACGAAGGCACCGCCGCCGCCGAAGCGATGACGCTGATCCAGCGCGTCGGCAAGTCGGCGTCGCGCGTGTTCTACGTCGCCGACGACGTGCTGCCGCAGACCCGCGAAATCATCGAAACCCGCGCGCTGCCGATCGGCGTCGAAGTGCGTTCGATCGCCGCCGCCGATGTCGAGGCGCTTGAGGAGACCTGCTTCGGCGTGCTGCTGCAGTACCCAGGCGTGAACGGCGAAGTGCGCGACTACCGCGCCGCCGTCGAGAAGCTGCACGCCGCAGGCAGCATGGTGATCGTGGCCGCCGACCTGCTGGCCCTCACCGTCCTGACCCCGCCGGGCGAATGGGGCGCCGACGTGGTGGTCGGTAACAGCCAGCGCTTCGGCGTGCCGCTCGGTTTCGGCGGCCCGCACGCCGGCTACCTGGCCACCCGCGACGAATTCAAGCGCAGCATGTCGGGCCGCCTGGTTGGCGTCACCGTCGATGCACAGGGCAACCAGGCCTACCGCCTGGCGCTGCAAACGCGTGAACAGCACATCCGCCGCGAAAAGGCGACCTCGAACATCTGTACCGCGCAGGTGCTGCTGGCCGTGATGGCCGGCATGTACGCGGTCTACCACGGTCCGCAAGGCTTGGAGCGCATTGCGCGCCGCGTGCACCGCCAGACCGCGATCCTGGCCGCCGGCCTGCAACAGCTGGGCTTCGAGCTGGCCAACGCCACCTTCTTCGACACCATCACCGTGCGCGTGGAAGACGCGGCCGCGATCCACAGCCAGGCGACTGCGCGCAACATCAACCTGCGCCAGATCGACGCCAAGCACGTCGGCGTGTCGCTCGACGAAACCGTCACCCGCGACGACCTGGAGGGCCTGTTCGCCATCTTCGGCAACGGCAAGTCGGTCGACCTCGACGCCCTGGACGCGAGCGTGCAGGAAGCCTTCCCGCAAGACCTGGCCCGTACCAGCGCCTACCTGACCCACCCGACCTTCAACCGCTACCACGCCGAGCACGAGATGCTGCGCTACCTGCGCGCACTGGCCGACAGGGACCTGGCGCTGGACCGCACCATGATCCCGCTCGGTTCGTGCACCATGAAGCTCAACGCCACCTCGGAAATGATTCCGGTGACCTGGCCCGAGTTCTCGAGCATCCACCCGCTGGCGCCGAACGACCAGACCGTCGGCTACCGCGAGATGATCGACCAGCTCGAAGCGATGCTGTGCGCCGCCACCGGCTACGCCGCGATCTCGCTGCAGCCGAACGCCGGCTCGCAGGGCGAGTACGCGGGCCTCCTGGTGATCCAGAAGTACCACCAGTCGCGTGGCGAAGGCCACCGCAACATCTGCCTGATCCCATCGTCGGCGCACGGCACCAACCCTGCGTCGGCCAGCATGGTCGGCATGAAGGTGGTGGTCACCGCCTGCGACGAAAACGGCAACGTTGATCTGGCCGACCTGAAGGCCAAGGCCGAGCAGTACAGCAAGGACCTGGCCTGCGTCATGGTCACCTACCCGTCGACCCACGGCGTGTTCGAAGAGGGCATCAAGGAACTGTGCGAGATCGTGCACCAGCACGGAGGCCAGGTGTACGTCGACGGCGCCAACATGAACGCGCTGGTTGGCCTGGCCGCACCGGGTTCGTTCGGCGGCGACGTCAGCCACCTGAACCTGCACAAGACCTTCTGCATCCCGCACGGCGGCGGCGGTCCGGGCGTGGGCCCGATCGGTGTCGGCGCGCACCTGGCGAAGTTCCTGCCGAACCAGATGTCGACCGGCTACGTGCGTAGCGAAGAAGGCATCGGCGCGGTCAGCGCCGCCGCCTTCGGCTCGGCCTCGATCCTGCCGATCTCGTGGATGTACATCGCGATGATGGGCGCCGAAGGTTTGACCTCCGCGACCGAAGTGGCGATCCTGAACGCCAACTACATCGCGCGCCGCCTGGCGCCGCACTACCCGGTGCTGTACACCGGCCACGACGGCCTGGTGGCGCACGAGTGCATCATCGACCTGCGCCCGCTGCAGGACAAGACCGGAATCAGCAACGAAGACGTGGCCAAGCGCCTGATGGACTTCGGCTTCCACGCCCCGACCATGAGCTTCCCGGTGCCGGGCACCCTCATGATCGAGCCGACCGAGTCGGAATCGAAGGCCGAGCTGGATCGCTTCATCGAGGCGATGATCACCATCCACGCCGAGATCGTGAAAGTCGAGCGCGGCGAGTACGACCGCATGGACAACCCGCTGAAGGGCGCGCCGCACACCGCTGAAGTGGTGACCGCGGACGACTGGCAGCACGGTTACACCCGTGAAGTGGCGGCGTTCCCGGTTGCCGGTCTGCGCAAGAAGAAGTACTGGCCGCCGGTGGGCCGTGCGGACAACGTGTATGGCGACCGCAATCTGTTCTGCGGTTGCGCGCCGATCAGCGATTACGAGTGATTCGAATGACGGCTAACACGTAGTCCGTTAGCCTAAAAACCGTCATCCCCGCGAAGGCGGGGACCCAAGTTTTCACGC
>NZ_DAMAGA010000054.1:0-22510 GCF_031995545.1 Massilia sp. | reverse complement strand
AAAGGGACATTACTACTTTGCCCTAACAGGGTTGGCGGCTCCGCCGCCGACGCGGTGGTAGTTAGCGACGAGATCATCCGGCGCGACATCGGAGCCGGTAACAATCGACGCGTCGGCGGCATAGCCGCCAACCCTACGCAGCATCCTCTACCTTACGCGAATCGCCGTGCGCCGCTCCCGACGCCAGCAGCTTGAGCCGCCCTTCCAGCACCTGAAACTCGAATGGCGTCGCCATATTGCTCACCTCCCCGTCGGCCGCCACCTTCAGCCGCTTGCGCCCATACACCGACGGCGTCTTGACCGTCATGCGCTTGAACGCGAACGCCACCACGTCATCACCCTGCCCCAGCTTGCCGAAGGCGCCCTTGACCAGCAAGCCGAGCAGCCCCAGCTTGCCCATCGGCTTGGGCGCCAGCGCCACCAGCTGGCCCTCTTCTACCGCCTCGGTCAGCTGCTCCATCCCGACCTGCTCCATCTGCAGCCGGTTGTTGCCGACGAATAGCGTGGTGGTGCGCAGGCGCCGCTCCTTGCCGTCGAGTTCGAGGGAGATGCGCAGGTGCCGATGCGGCCGCAGCGCCATCTTGATCGCCGAGAGGAATGCGACAAAACGGCTGCGGCCATACTGCCGCTTGTCGTGCTCGCGCTCTTCGAGCAGCTTCGGATACAGCCCGACGCTGGCGTTGACCAGGAATATCTTGTTGTTGAGTAGCCCCACCTGCACCGGCCGCACCTCGGCGCGCAGCAGCGCGTGGACCGCTTCGGCCAGGTCTTCGGGAATGCCGTGGGTGCGGCCGAAATAGTTGAAGGTACCTTGCGGCAAGACGCCGAACGGGCAGCCGGCCAGCACCGCCTGGTGCGCCACCGTATTGATGGTGCCGTCGCCGCCGGCCGCCACCAGCACTCCGTCCTCAGCCACCGCCCGCGCCGCCATCTCGCGCGCGATGCGTTCGAGATGCTCGGGCTGGTTCACCACCTCCAGGTGGCAGACCCGTCCCGCATCCTCCATCACGGTGCGGATGGTGGAGATGCGTTCCTCGGTCTCGGAATGGCCGGAACCGGCATTGAGCACGATGAAGAAATGGGCGTCGGGGCGCAGCGCGTTGGTCGGCATCGTCGTTGGGTGTTCGATAAAGTGGATCGGCTGTTTCAGGACGGCTCATGCTATCACTGTCGTTACACGGCCGATGGTGCGCTACTCAACCGTTGCGCGCAGGGGCAGCTCCATCAGGTACAGGTTGACGGGCGGCCGCGCCGGGTCGCTGCTCACCATGCGCTCGAAGCGGAAACCCAGCTTCAGCAGCAGCGCGATCGACGCCGCGTTGGCCGGGTTGCAGATCGCCGCCAGCGGCGTGATGCCCAGCAGGATGGCGTGGCGCACCGTGGCCTGCGCCGCCTCGAAGGCATAGCCGCGGCTGCGCCAGTCGGGCAGGAAGGCGTAGCCGATATCGACGTAGTCCAGGTTCTCGCGCTTGAGCAGGCCGCAGACGCCGATCGGCGTGCCGTCGTGCAGCTCGACCATGTACATCGCATGGCCGTAGGTCGCCAGCATCGCCACCGGTCCCTGCGCGATCGCCTGGCGCGCGTCGTCGAGCGTGCGCTGCTGGCGATCGCCGATGAAGGTCACGAAGGTCGGGTCGTTCACCAGCGCCAGGTGCAGCGGCGCATCGTCTTCGTTCAGGGTGCGCAGGCGCAGCCGTTTGGTGACAGCGATCTGGCTCATTCGTCCGCCGTCGGCCAGTGGTCGGGATCCTGCAGCAGCTGGTACATCACGTAGGCATCGACATAGCCCAGGCGTTTGTGGCGAAACGCCTTGGGCAGCGTGCCGGTGATCGCGAAGCCGAGCTTTTTCCACAGCCGGATGGCGGCGGTATTGGTGCTCACCACGTAATTGAACTGCATCGCCAGGAAGCCGTTGCGGCGCGCCTGGTCCAGGCAATGCTCGCCCAGCCGGTAGCCGATGCCCGCTCCTTGCGCCGCCGGGTTGACCATGAACGAGGCGTTCGCCACGTGGTGGCCGCGCCCGGGCTGGTTCGGCACCAGGCGGTACATGCCCAGCACCCGGCCGCCGCTGCTGGTGGCCACGAAAGCGTGCACGCCCGCGCCCAGCCAGTACTGGTGCGCCGCTTCGCGCGTGGTGGCGCTGCTGAAGGTATAGGTTTCGCCGGCCGCGATGTGGGCGCTGAAGATGCTCCACATCGACTCGAAGTCGGCTTCGTGGGCGGGACGGATCTCGATATCGTTCACAACAATGGGCAGGGTCGCCGATTCAACAGGGGTTTGTATTTTGCCTGAAGCCGGGAACGTATTCATGACGCGTTCGCCCCGCGCGGCTGTAGGCGGAAGTCGACAGCGGCCGGCCGTCCTTCCAGGTGCAGGCGCGCCGCGCTCGATGGCGCCTCGGCCACCACTTGCCCGCGCCGCAGCACCAGCCGGCGCGCCGCGCGCAGGCGGATCGCTTCCACCGCCGAACCGGCGTCCAGGATCACCAGGTCGGCGTTACACCCCGGCGCCAGGCCATAGCCTTCCAGGCCGAGGATGCGCGCCGGGGTCTCGGTCACCGCCATGAAGCACTGCCCCATCGCCGCAAGAGACGTCATCTGCGCCACGTGCAGTCCCATGTGCGCCACCTCCAGCATGTCGCCCGACCCCATGCCATACCAGGGATCGAGCACGCAGTCGTGGCCGAAGGCGACATCGACGCCCGCCGCCAGCAGCTCTGGCACGCGCGTCATTCCACGCCGCTTCGGATAGGTGTCGTGGCGGCCCTGCAGGGTGATGTTGATCAAGGGGTTGGCGATCGCCGCCACGCCGCTTTCGGCGATCAGCGGCAGCAGCTTGCTGACGTAATAATTGTCCATCGAGTGCATCGAGGTCAGGTGCGAACCGGCCACCCGCCCCTGCAACCCGAGGCGCTGGGTTTCATACGCCAGCGTCTCGATGTGGCGCGACAGCGGGTCGTCGGTCTCGTCGCAATGCATGTCCACCCGCAGGCCGCGTTCGGCCGCGAACTCGCACAGCAGGCGCACCGATTCGGCGCCTTGCGCCATGGTGCGCTCGAAGTGCGGGATGCCGCCCACCACATCCACGCCCATCGCCATCGCGCGTTTCAGGTTGTCGAAGGCGCCGGGGCTGCGCAGCAGGCCGTCCTGGGGAAAGGCCACCAGTTGCAGGTCGAGGTACGGCGCCACCCGGCGTTTCACTTCCAGCAGCGCTTCCACCGCCAGCAGGCGCTCGTCGCATACGTCGACGTGGGTGCGGATCGCCAGCAGGCCGCGCGCCACCGCCCAGTCGCAGTAGCGCAGTGCGCGTTTGACCAGCGCCTCTTGCGTGAGCTCGGGTTTGAGTTCGCCCCACAGCGCTATCCCTTCCAGCAGGGTGCCGCTGGCGTTCACGCGCGGCAGGCCGTAGCTGAGCACCGCATCCATGTGGAAGTGGGCGTCCACGAACGGCGGCGTCACCAGGTCGCCACCGGCGTCGATCTCGCGCCCGGCCTGCACCGCCAAGCGTTGTTCGAGCGCGACGATGCGGCCGCCGTCGATACCGATGTCGATGCCGCTGCGTCCGTCGGGCAGCGTGGCGTTGCGAATCACTAGATCCATGCGCGATCCTTTATTTCTACGAGCGGCAAAGTGCCGCGGCAATTGTAGCGTTGTCAGCTGCACACCACACCAATAAAACCACGTAATGATGCAGCGCAATATTTCCCAATAAAAATCTGAAAGAATAGTGCGTTGCAACACCGTTCAATCGTGGGTACACTGATTCTATTGCAGTGCGCCATATTTGACTGACGAGGATTCCATGACATCACTTCCCGAGCAATTGTCCGCAGCACGCAAATCGCAGCTGGACGCTCAGTTCCGCCTGCTTCATTCCTTCACCGACCGCGCCTTCGACAACGCCAGCCGCCTGATGGCGCTGAACCTGGCCGTATCGCGCGAGTCGGTCGAGCGCTCGTCGCGCACCGTCAGCGCCCTGCTGGGCGCGTCCAGCCCGCGCGACCTGGGCCTGCTGCGCAGCCACGCCGAAGAGCAGATGCGCAGCATGGTGGCGTATGGCCGCGAAGTGTTCGGCATCGCCACCGGTATCCGGCCGTATGCGGTGCCGCTGACCACGCCGACGCCGGTGTCGGCCCCGGCCGCGTTGCCCTCCCCGACCCAGATCGCGCAGACCGTGATCGAGGCCAGCGCACCGGTGGCCAAGACAGTCGAAAACGCAGTGCAGGCGGGAGCCGAAATCGTTGAGACGGTGTCGGCATCCGCATCGAACAGCGTCAAAGCGGCCGGCGAAGCCATGCACGAAGTGACCGAAGACGTGGCGAAAGAATCCGCACACGCCGTCGACCAGGTCGAAGAAACCTTGAGCGCCCTGGTGCAGGAGCAAGCACTGAAGGACGAACCGGCCGTGGTGCAAAGCCTCGAGCCGGCCGACCTGCAGGCCGCCCCGCTCGACCAGCCGACGCCGGTGGCCAAGCCGAAGCCGATCGCCAAAGCCGCCGGCAAGGGTGCGCCGAAAGCGGCGGTGGCCCAGCATCCGCTGGCCGCGCCGGTCGAGACCAAGGACTCGGCCACGGTCACGCGCATCGATTCGGCGCCGCCGAAACGCCGCAAGTAACACCACTGCAGCACCTGCCGCGACGGCGCCGATGCGCCGTTTTCAGCGGCGCCGGATTCGAGGGGCGCGCTACGCGTCCTGGGCAAAACGACTACACTAGCGGGCTCTGGCCCGCTTTTGTTTTCGGGCCTGCCTTCAAGAATCTACGCAAGGAATTCGAATGAGTCTGGCAAGGCTGATCGGCGGATTCGTCCGCCGGCACTGGCAATCCTATGCCTCGTCGGCCGTGATGCTGGTCGGGGTCGCGATCTGTACGGTCCTCATCCCGCGCAAGGTCGGCGCCCTGATCGACGCGCTGGCCGCCAACCGCCTGGGCCAACACGATCTGCTGGTCGGCATCGCCCAGCTGATCGGCCTGGGCGTGGCGATCTACGTGCTGCGCGTGTGCTGGCGCATCCGCCTGTATTCGGCCGCCTACAACCTGGGCGTCGAACTGCGCACGCGCCTGTACGCGCGCCTCGCCGCGCAAGGCCCCGGCTTCTACCAGCGCCAGCGCACCGGCGACCTGATGGCGCTGGCCACCAACGACATCGACGCCATCGAGATGGCGGCCGGCGAAGCGCTGCTGGCGGCCTTCGACGGCACCCTGACGCTGGTGATGGTGCTGGGGATCATGACGCTCGGCGTCGACTGGCGACTGGCGGCGGTGGCGCTGCTGCCGTTCCCGCTGATGGGACTCGCGTTCTGGTACATCTCGACCCACATCCACACCGCCGAAGGCAATGCGCTGAAGAGTTTCTCGGCGCTGAACGACCACGTGCAGGAGTCGCTGACCGGCGTGCGCACGCTGCGCGCGCTGGGCCTGGAAAACCGCAGCGCCGCGCAGTTCGGCGAACTGGCCGGCAATGCCGCGCAAGCGAGCCTGACGGCCCAGAAATGGGAAGCGGCCTACGAGCCGGCGGTGGGTCTGGCCCTGACCGCCGCCACCGGCCTGACGCTCGGCGTGGGCGGCTACCTGGTGTGGAACAACCAGCTCACGGTCGGCGCCCTGACCAGCTTCACCATGTACCTGGGACAGCTGATCTGGCCGATGTTTGCGGCCGGCTGGGTACTGACGCTGATCGAACGCGGCCGCGCCGGCCTGGCGCGCCTGCAACCGATGCTCGACATTCCGCTCACGGTGGAAGACAAGGGCATCGTTGAGCAGGTCGGCCAGGGGCCGCTGGTGCTCGACGGCGTCACCTTCGCCTACGGCGGGCCGGACAGCAAGGAGCGCCCCGCATTGACTGATGTCTCGGTAACGCTGCAGCCCGGCCAGACCCTGGGCCTGGTCGGTCCCACCGGTGCCGGCAAGTCGACGCTGCTGCGCGTGCTGCTGCGCCAGGCCACGCCGCAGCGCGGCCAGGTCAGCTGGGCCGGCCATGCATTGACGGAGTACCGCTTGAATGCGCTGCGCGCGGCCACCGCCTGGGTGCCGCAGGAATCGTTCCTGTTCTCGGCCACCATCGCCGAGAACATCGCCCTGGCCCGCCCCGGCGCCTCGCGCCAGGAAATCGAACAGGCGGCGCAAATGGCCGCGATCCACGACGACATCCTGCGTTTCCCGTATGGCTACGACACGCCGGTCGGCGAAAAAGGGATCACCTTGTCCGGCGGCCAGCGCCAGCGGGTCGCGATCGCGCGCTCGCTGCTGGCCGATAACGCCCTGCTGCTGCTGGACGACGCCTTGTCCGCGGTCGATACCGGCACCGAAACCCGCATCCTCGAACACCTGGCCGAACTGCGCCAGGCGCGCCCGGAACGCGCCGCCATCATCGCCAGCCACCGCTTGTCGGCGGTGGTCGCGGCCGACCATATCATCGTGCTGCGCGATGGCCGCGTGACAGAGGCCGGCACCCACGAACAACTGCTCGCACTGGACGGCTGGTATGCCAGCCAGTGGCGCTACCAACAACTGGAGGCCAGCCTTGACGCCATCTGACGCTGACACCTCGACCAAGCAAGAACAAAAGCCGGACCGCGGCGCCCTGCGCGACCAGGCCAGGCAGGCCACGCGCCTGCTGCGCCGCGCCGCCGCGCCCGACCGCAAGCAGCTGTACTGGGCCACGCTGTGGCTGATCCTGGCGGCGGCGCTCGAAGTCGCGGGCCCGCTGCTGGGCAAGATGCTGATCGACGACCACCTGCTGCCGCGCGACATGGACGGCACGCGCATGGCGCTGCTGCTGGCCGGCCTGGTGCTGAGCGGCTGGGTGGCGAGCCTGGTGCGCTACCGTCAGCTGCTGCGCCTGTCCGGCCTGGCGATGCGCTCGGTGCAGCGCCTGCGCGAATGGGTGTACGGCCACGTGCTGCGCCTGCCGATGGCGTTCTTTGACCGCGCCATCACCGGCCAACTGGTCAGCCGCGTCACCAACGACACCGAAGCGGTGAAAACCCTGTACATCCAGGTGCTGTTCGTCATGCTCGACAATTCGATCGTCCTGATCGGCACCATGATCGCGATGGCCTGGCTCGACTGGCGCCTGATGCTGATCGTGCTGGCACTGGTGCCGGCGGTGGCCGGCATCGTGTGGCTGTACCAGCGCCTGTCGGCGCCGGCCGTCACGCGTGCGCGCGCACTGCGCAGCGACATCAACGGCCAGATGGCCGAGTCGATCGGCGGCATGACGGTGCTGCAGGCGAGTAATGCCGAAGTACGCTTCGGCGAACGCTTCCTGGCCACCAACCGCAATCACTACACCGCGCGCCTGGCCGAACTGCGCGCGAATGCCTTCCTGCTGCGTCCCGCGCTCGACCTGCTCAACGTGGCGCTGCTGGCGCTGGTGATCTTCGCCTTCGGCCAGCGCGAGATCGGCGCCGTCGAAGTGGGCGTGCTGTACGCGTTCGTCAGCTACATCGCGCGCGTGGTCGAGCCGCTGATCCAGATTACGATGCAGTTCAGCGGCCTGCAGCAGGCCGTGGTGGCTGCGGCGCGCGTGAATGCCCTGCTGGACGAAGCCGGTGCGCCGGAACATGCCGTTGGCCGCGCCGGCAACGAGGCTGCGTTCGATCCGGTCGCGCCGGCGGTGCGCGTACGCCATCTGGAATTCGCCTACGTGCCGGGCCAGCCGGTGCTGCACGACCTGTCGCTGGATGTGCCGCAAGGTTCCTTCTTCGGCATCGTCGGCCACACCGGCAGCGGCAAGTCGACGCTGCTCTCGCTCCTGCTGCGCTACTACGTGGCGGAAAAAGGCAGCATCGAGATCGGTGGCCTGCCGCTGGCCGGCATCGGCAATGAGCGCTTCCGCAACGAGGTCGGGCTGGTGCCGCAGGACCCGTTCATCCTGGCGGCGACGGCGCGCGAGAACATCGACATGGGGCGCGGCCTGCCTTTGGAACGGCTGCAGGCGGCGGCGAAGGCGGCGCACGCGCATGACTTCATCGCCGCGCTGGAAGACGGCTACGACACCCAGCTTGGCGAAGGCGGCTCGCGTCTGTCGTCGGGCCAGAAGCAGCTGATCGCGATCGCGCGGGCCCTGGCGGGCGAGCCGCGCATCCTGCTGCTGGACGAAGCCACGTCGCGCATCGACAGCGCCACCGAGCAGATCGTGCAGCAGGCACTGGAAGAACTGCGCGGCAAGGTGACCATCATCGCCATCGCGCACCGCTTGTCGACGATCCGCGAAGCCGATCGGATCATCGTGCTCAATCATGGGAAGATCACCGAGGCGGGTTCGCATGAGGAGCTGATGCGCATCGAAGGCGGCTTGTATCAGCGCCTGTATCTGCTGCAGCAGATTGCGGTGTGAGGCAAATCGTCAGCTGTTCATGCTGTTTGATCCGTGCGTGAGCTGGACCAGGGTGGGGTAATGTGGCGCTTTACACCCTGCTCCAGTTCACACACCCTGCCCCGCCCCCGCTCACCAGCATCGCGCCATGCCGGTAGAGATCCCATCTCCGCTCCTTCGGCAGCGCCATCACCACCACGCCCATCTTCCGATCGCTCCACACCAGCCGTCCATCGACCGCATCGAGCGCGGCGAACACTTCACGCGGTCCGGCGCCGGGATGGAACACCACCGTGGTCAGATCCTGTCCCGGCGCCGGCGCCAGCGCCCACGCGCCGGCCGCCGTGGTGAACGCCCCGAGCAGCACCAGCGCCGCGCTTGACGTGCGCATGCCGCCCGCACCGCCAGCCCCGCCGCCACGGCGCCGCATCCAGCGCCAGCCCACGAACAGCGGCGCCAGTCCGAACAGCACCAGCCACGCCAGGTCCCACAGCAGGGGATCGGGACTATCCACCCGGATCCGGTGAATCCCCAGCAGCCAGTGCGACAGCAGCGCATCGACCGCGTGCCACAGCCCGAAGCCGGCCAGCATGGCGCCCGCCAGCGGCCGTCCCCAGTCCACGGCGCCGCGCCGCTGCGCGCGCCATAGCCCGATCAGGCCGGCCAGCGCGATCGCGTACATCAGCAGATGAAAATAGCCGTCCCACAGCACCTGCAGGCGTAGGTCGTCGATACCCGGCACCAGGCTCAGCAGGTGGTGCCATTGCAGGATCTGGTGCAGCAGGATGCCGTCGAAGAAGCCGCCCAGGGCAAAGCCCAGCGTCGCTCCCCATCGGGCGCAGGATGATGTCCACATGGCGGTCCTCTTCTTCCTTTGTCATGGCGCGAGCCGACAGTGTACGGCCCGTGCGTACCCAGGAGCGCACCGCTCTTCCGCACACCGGCTCACTTGCCTGATACCAAAACTATTTAACAAAAACCAACTTACAGACATCATCAATAACCATTTGAAAAATCGAACGGCGCCCGTCGCCACGGGCGCTGTGTCATTTTGGTGACATTCATCAGGAAAGTGAATTTCCCGTTTGCAACAGCCCTATAATGTGTCAATCCATTTTTCGTCGGCTCCACCGGCGCAGCGAGATCCCGCCAATGTTCTCCGCCCTGCACCACGCTCTTGCGCATTCCCGCGTCCACGCCCTGGCCCTGGTGCTGTGCGTGGCGTCGGCGTTTGCCGCCGCCGAAGAAACCGCGCCCCTGCATACGCGCCTGGCCGAACGGCTCGACGAGATCCGTGAGGTCAACCGCTTCGTCCCCGAACGCGCATTGCCGATGCTGCAGGCGCTCGAAGCCGAGGGCCGCGCCGCCCCGCTGACCCAGCGCATCGAATTCCTCAATCAGCTGGCCGTTGCGCGCCATGGCCTGGGCCACCATCCACAGACCTTCGCCCTGGCCAACGAACTGATCGCGCTCGGACGCGCGGAAGATCACAAGGGCGCCCTGGCCAAGGGCATGCTGCTGCTGGCTTATTCAGCCTCGGCCCAGCACCGCCCGGGCGAAGCGCACCGCCTGGTGTGGGACGCGGAAAAGCTGGCCGACACCACCGACGATCTCGACCTGCGCGTGCGCGCCACCATCTCGTCGGGCGAATCGTATGCCGAGGAAGGCGACCTGCCCAAGGCGCTGGAGCGGCTGCAGGCCGCGGCGGCGCTGGCGCGCGAGCACCGCGGGCCGGTGCACATCGTCATGGCGCTCAATTCGCTGGCGCGCCTGTATGCGCGCATGCGCGAGCCCGAGAAAGGCTTCGACGTGCTCGACGAAGCGCTGGCCGCTGCCGCCAAGGCCAATTCGCCCGGCCGCATGGCCACCATCAAGAACGCCGAATACGGCCTGGCGATCGACACCGGCCAGAACGCACGCGCGCTGCGCGCGCTGCAGGAAGGCCTGGCGCTGGAGCGCCAGATCGGCGCCCACAAGCGCATCGTGTATTCGCTGGTGAACCTGTCCGATTTCTACCTGAAGATGGACGACTACCGCAAGGCCGCCTCGTATGCCGAACAGGCGCTGGCCGCGGCGCGTCCGCTCAACAACCGCCAGTTGACCACGACCGCGCAGCTGAACCTGGGCCAGGCCTATCTCGGCATCGGGCGCGTCGCCGACGGCAAGCGCCTGATCGAGACGGGACTGGCCGGCTACGAAGAGCTGGGCGACAAGCCCGAGCTGCAGAACGCGCTGGTCGAATACGGCGCCGCGCTGGAACGCACCGGCGACCTGGAAAGCGCGCTGCGCGCCTATCACCGCGAGCGCAAGATCTCGAACGAGCTGTTCGAGAAACGGCGCCAGAAGGCCATGCTCGACCTGCAGGAAAAATACGAGACCGACAAGAAGCAGCGCCAGATCGAACTGCTGCGCAGCGAAAACCTGATCAAGTCGACCGAGCTCGATAACCGCCGCCTGCAACAGCGCGTGTGGTGGCTGCTGGCCGTGGTGCTGGCGCTGGTGGCGGTGATCGTCGGCTCGCTGTACCGCAAGGTGCGCCACGCCAACGCCCAGCTGCACGCCAAGAACCGCGAACTGAAGCAGCAGAGCGTGCGCGACCCGCTCACCGGCCTGTACAACCGCCGTCACTTCCTCGAATACATGCGCGCCCTGCCGGCGCCGGCGCCGCTGGCCACGAGTCCCGACGCCGAGCAGGTCGGCGCCCTGTTCCTGCTCGACGTCGACCACTTCAAGCACATCAACGACACTTACGGCCACGCCGCCGGCGACACGGTGCTGACCACGATCGCCGCCAGCCTGCAGGAGATCCTGCGCGAGACCGACATGATCGTGCGCTGGGGCGGCGAAGAGTTCCTGGCCTTCCTGCCGTCGGTGCCGCGCAGCAGCCTGGACGAACTGGCCGAGCGCATCCTGACCGGCATCGCCGGCACCCGCATCGTGCACGGCTGCGCCACCGTCAACGTGCAGGTGTCGGTCGGCTTCTCGCCGTTCCCGCTCGCGGTCGGGCGCCAGGTGCTGGAATGGGAACGCGCGGTGAACCTGGTCGACATGGCGCTGTACCTGGCCAAGTCGCACGGCCGCAACCGCGCCTACGGCGTGCGCGGCTTCGCCGATCCGGACCACGTCAGCATCGACGAAATCGAACAGAACCTGGAGCAGGCATGGCGCGCCGGGCAGGTCGAGCTGTCGGTGGTGATGGGCGAGCGCGAAGCGCTGCGGGCCGTGGGCGCCTGAGGCTCGCTCTCGCACACCCCGCCATTCACGCATCACGCGCGGGGTTTCATTCCACGCCATTCGTGTATCGTCGCAATCCGCCACCAGTGGCCGCCCGCGGTCACTACCATCCGGTCACAACGTTTCGTTGATGACAAACCTGTGGCGGAGAGATGGCGATGATCGAGAGTTTGCTGGGCGTGTTCGCGTTGGCGATCGTGGAATTGTGGGCGGCGATACCGCTGGGTTTTCACCTGAAGCTGCATCCTGTACCGATGGCCGCCGCTGCTGCATGCGGCGCGTTCATCGGCGCGACGCTGGCCATCTTCCTGGGCGACGGCGTACGGCGCCTGATCTTTTGGCGCAAACGCGGCAAGGACAGGGCCGAGGGCGGCCGGATGTCCGCGTGGCTGGTCAGGAAAGGCCCATGGGCGATCGGCCTGCTGGGACCTGTCCTCATCGGGCCCGTGTTCGCCGCCCTCCTGGCCGGTGCGATCGGCCTGCCGCGCGCGTTCTCCCTGCTGCTGCTGGCGGCCGGCATCGTGTTCTGGACCGTCGTGGTCACCGCGCTGGCGGCGTTCGGGCTGACGGCACTGCGCTGATGCGCGGCGTCATGGATGCGCCAGCGCTTACAATGCGGCAGCGGTGCGCCTTCTGCGTGCCGGATCATCGCAAGCAGAATCGTCATGGCAGCCATCAATCCAGCGGAAGTCGAGTTCAGCGCCATCCGGGCCCAGGGGCCGGGTGGTCAGAACGTGAACAAGGTGTCGTGCGCCGTGCATGCGCGCTTCGACATCGCGGCGTCCTCGCTGCCGGCGCATGTGAAGGAACGCCTGCTGGCCTTGCGCGATGCGCGCATCACGCAGGAAGGCGTGCTCGTGCTCAAGGCGCAGCAGTCGCGCAGCCTGGAACAGAACAAGGAAGACGCGCTGCGGCGCCTGCAGGCGCTGGTCGACCAGGCATCGGTGGTGCAAGTGGTGCGGCGCGCGACACGGCCGACGCGCGGCTCGCAGGTGCGGCGGCTGGATGCGAAGTCGCGCAGCGGTCAGATCAAGGCGCTGCGCGGCAAGGTCACCGACTAGAGCGGACCCGCGGCGCTCAAGGCTTGTGCAGCTGGTGCTCGCTCGACGGCGCCGACTGCGGCACCGGTTGGCGCGTTGCGCGTGGCGCCAGCGCCTCGCGCGACTGGACCCAGTAGCCGACGCCCACCATCAGCACGCCGCCGATCGTGTTGCCGAGCGTGACCCAGGCCAGGTTGTCCAGTGCGCCCTGCAGCGTGACGCCTTCGATGTGGCCGAACAGCGCCAGCGAGAAGGTGAACATGTTCGCCACCGAGTGCTCGAAGCCGCAGGCGGCGAAGGCCATGATCGGCCAGAAGATCAGGCCCAGCTTGGCCGCGTCGCTGGTGGTGCGCGCGCACATCCAGACTGTCAGGCATACCAGCCAGTTGCACAGGATGGCGCGGAATACCAGCGGCACCGCGTCGGTATTGGCCTTGGCCGCGGCGATCGTGTGGAACAGCGGCAGGCCATCGGTCAGCAGCACGCCGCCGCCGGAGAGCGTGAAGATGCCACCCAGGAGCGCCGCGCCCAGCAGATTGCCGAACCAGCAGCAGGCCAGCGCGCCGAGCACGTCGCCGCCGTTGGCGCGGCCGCTCATCCAGGCCAGCGCCATGTACAGCGTGTAGCCGGTAAACAGGTGCGAACCGGCGAAGATCACCAGGGTCAGGCCAAGGGCGAACACCGCGCCCATCATGAAGTGGGCCATTTCCGGGCCGACGTGGGCGCCGACGGTGAACATCAGGATTGCGCCGAAGCCGACGTAGGCGCCGGCCATGGCACTGCCGACCAGGAAGGATAGCGGCTGGGTACGCGCCTGTTGCGCGCGCTCGGCGCCCAATGTGGCGAGCTGGTCAATCGTGGTGTCGAACATGCGGTGCCCTATGGTTGCAATCAAACTATGTGTTTGAGGCAGTCTAGGGCATCGTATCCGGCACGAGCGCACGCCAAGATCGAGGTAGTCAGGCACTGGTCGCGCAGGCGCCTGTGTGGCTAATCCGCAGAGGCGCCGGATGCCCTGCTCAGGCAGGCGCCCCGGCAGGCGCGGTCAGTCCTTCTGCTGCATCTTTTCGCCGACGCGCTCGACGTGCTTGCCGACTTCGTCGGTGGCGCGATCGAGGCCGCGGCTGGCGTCGCGCGTGGCGTCCTTGACCTTGTCGCGCGCCGCTTCGGTGGCGCGGTCGACCTTGGCCAGCTCGTCCTGCACCGAGTTGGTCACCTTGGAACCGGCATCGTCGATCGCCTTGCCGACGCGCTCGGCCGGGCCGGCGCCGTCACCGTCGCGGCCGCAACCGGCCAGCGCCGCCAGCACCAGCAGTGTTCCCACCATGGTTGCTTTCATGCTCTTCTCCTTCATGTTCTGACAACGCCGATGATACACCGGGCTCCGCCGGCACTTCATCGTGCGCCCGACGGATCGGCCAGCGGATGGCGCTCGGCGTCGATGCGGCGGCGCAGTTCGCGCGTCTGCTCGTCCTCGCCCCAGCGCTTGGTGAACGCAGACAGGCGGCTGCGCGCGCGTTCGAGGCTGTTGGCGTTCAGCAGGCGCTCGGTGGCGGTGCTGGCTTCCTTCCAGGCGCTGCGGCGGCGTTCGGCGCGGGTGCAGGCGGCGGCCGCCGCGTTGAGCGCGTCCTGCACCTGGCGCAGCTGCTGCGCCGTGGCGCGCGTCTTGCGCAGCGCGATCAGCTCGTCCTGCGCGTCGCGCGGCTTGCATTCCTGGGCCAGTGCGATGGCGGCCTTCATGCGGCGTTCGATGCGCGCCTCGGTCGGTTTGGTCAGCATCCATGCCAGCCACAGGGTGCCGAGGGCGATCAGCCACCAGCGCAGGCGGATCGGCTTGCGGCCCGGCGCACGCGGGGCCGCGCCGGCCGTCGCGCCACGTACCGGCGGTACCGGTGGCAGCGGCGGCAAGGGCGGCAGCGACGATGCAGCACTGCGCTGCGGCGGCGCTGCGGCGATGGGCTTGGCCGGTGGTGATGGTGGCGCAGTTGTTGGCGCAGGCGGCGCTGCCGGCGCGGATGCAGGCTGCGCGGCGGCAGCAGCAGCCGGCTGCGGCGGCGTCTTGGCCAGTACCGGGGCCGGCGCGACCGGCGCGGGCGCCACTCCCGGCTGCTGAGCCGTCCCGCACCACGGGCAGAAATTCACCCGGCGCGGGAACGCGCGCCCGCACCCGGCGTTGATGCAGCGGTAAATGGTGTCGTTGTGCTCCATGCCCGCCTTCATTCAGGATCGGGAACGCCGTCGTCGGGGTCGGGAATGCCGTCATCCCTGCCCGCTCCCAGCACCGGCGCCAGTTCCGGCAATGCGCCGACCGTGCTCCACTTGCCGATCTTCGGATTCCAGCGCATGTCCCAGGCGCGCGTGGATGCATCGACCTCGCCGCGCGCGGCCATGGCGGCGATCTCGCCCACCGTGAACGGCCCGCGCTGGGCGCCGCCGGCGAACAGCTTGAAGCGCGGTTCGACCGACGATGGCGCCGGCGCTGTGGCCGCACGCCCTGTCAGGACCTGCTCGGCGCGCTCCTCGCTGGCCAGGTATTCCGGCAGGATCACGCGCTTGTCCACCGCGCGCTCGACTTCCCAGCTGTAGGCATCCGCATGCGAACCCGGCACCGTCTCGGTCCAGCCCTCGATGCCGGCCAGCGCGGTCTCGATCTGGCTGGGCGCCAGCGCCGGGTCGGCGGCGGCCGCGCGCCGGATCCAGCTGTCGTACAGGCGCCGTGCGGTGATATTCGGCAGCGACGGCGACGGCAGCTGGGCGCCGGTCTCGTCGACCTCCAGGCGCGGCTCGTACACGCGCAGCTGGTAGTGGCGCATCAACGCAGCCAGCAGTGCCAGACGATGCGGGCCGGTTTTGGCCAGGCGCGCCTGCACTGCCGCGATCACCTGCTCGCGGTAGTACGGCGGCAGGCCGTTGGCGCGGATCGCGTATTCGTTGCCGATCTGGAGCCACTCGCCCGAACCCGGCTCGACCTCGAACAGGTACTGGCCGCGCGGCTGGAAGGCGGCTTCACGGTCGCCCAGTTCGGGCTTCCTTCGGATGACGCCGAGCGCGATCGCCTGCAAGAACCATTCATAGTCGTCGGCCAGCCGGCCCAGTTCATCCATCGACGGCGAGATCGGGTGCCTGAAGCGCGTGGCGTCGAAATGCAGGTGGGTCGGGATCTTCGGGTTCTCGATCTGGTACGAGGCGCGCCAGGTCGGCAGGCCGCGCAGCACCGTCATCGGGTAGCCCGACAGTTCGATGTAGCACACCGCCCGCCCGGCGACGCCGGTGTTGACGATCGAGACCAGGTCGCCGTGGAAGTAACCGGTCGGCACCGCGGCGCGGATTTCAAGCTCCATGCGCCGCCACGCGACGGGGTCGCCGACGCCGATGAAGCACTTGAACTGATCGGCATTCGGCGTGAACTCGGCCGAGAAGCGCGCGTTCACCCACGGCATGGCACTGCGGATCCATTCGGCGAAGATGCGCTGGCGTTCCTGCGGCGACAGGGCCGACAGCTGCTCCAGTAGCGGATCGGGCGGTTCGGCCAGCTCGGCGCCCTGGCTCGACAACTGTAATTGCGCGCGGCGGAACAGCTTGAGCAGCAGGTCGGCGCGCAGGCGTTCGTCGCCCAGCTGCGGGAACAAACGCGCCGAACCGCCGAATTCGAGCAGGACTTCTTCGCTCCACGCGCTGACGTCGCCACTCAAGCGTACCGGTGCCGGCGGCGTGTCGACACCGAGCTTGATGGTGGTCGCATGCTCTTCGCGCGCATCGGCGCGCAGCTGGCGAATGCGCGCATCGACCGCAGCCAGCATCGCCTGCACCTGTCTGCGTCCGTCCTGGAACTCGCCGGCGATGCCGCTCCACTGCGCCTGGCCCTGTTCATCCACCGTCTGCGGATCGCCCAGCCATGCCGACATCGAACGCATCACCTCGATCGCCTGCTGCGACGCCACCGCCAGCAGGTGGAAGCGCAGGTAGTCGGCCAGGTCGCGCTTGAGGTGGCCCATCACTTCGCGCGCCTGCGGCTCCTTGCCGAACAGGCGGCCCGCGGCCTGGTCCAGGTTGGCGAGCGACTCTTCGACCTGGCGCGTGCGCAGCACGTCGCGCACGTCGCGGTAGCGGCGGCCGTTGCGCTCCGCATTCGCCAGGTCGCGCTGTTGCAGGCGTGCCTTGACCTGTTCCAGCAGCGACAGCACGAATTCGAGCCCGCCCTGGCGGCGGTCGTCGAGCAGCGCGTACAGGCGCTCGCGCACCCGGCCCTTCATGCGGCCCAGCAGCTCGCCGGTGTGGCGGCGGATGCGGTCTTCGCTGGTCTCGGCGGTGGCGCCGGCTTCGCGGATGGCGTCGCGTTCCAGCTGCGGCAGCAATTCGGCCACGCGCTCGCGCCACAGCTTGATGTCGTATGAGGCCATGATGCGGTCCATCTCGAGCTGCACCCGGCTCTCGACGCGTTCCAGCAGCGAGCGGCCGTCGCGATCCAGCAGCAGCGCACCGGTCAGCGCGTATTCGTTGAACGGCGTGACGTCGGCGCTGCCCTTGCGCAGGTCGGGGAAGTCGTCGAAGGCACGCTCGCTCATCTCCATCTGGTCGCGCATGAAGGCGTCGCGCTCACCGTCGCCGGCGCGGCGCGCGGCGCCCGCGTTGGCACCGTCGCTGCCGGCCAGGCCGAAGAAATCCTTCACCATCAGCGCCGCCAGTTCATAGGCGCGGATGTCCTGGTGCAGGCTTTGCTGGGTGTCCAGCACCGCCTGGCCGAAGGCGGAATACACCTTCGAGTACGACAGCCGCATGTCGCCGAAGCGCGCCTCGGGCACGCGCGGGTTGTAAGAGCCCAGCTTGTGCTGCTGCTGGTTCACCGCCACCGAACGCTTGCGGTTGGCAAAATCGGCCGAGGCGAAATCCTCGAACAGCGAATCGGCCACCATCTGGTAGGCGTCCTTCACGTCCAGCGTGGCCTTGTTGGCCAGATTCGCGGTATCGACGAAATAGACGTCGTCGAACGGCGCGCCCTTGCCGGCGATGCTGTCCGGATCCATCCACGACACGTTCGCGTTCATGTCGCGCATCGCCGTTTCCAGCTCCATCAGCGTGGCGTAGGCATTGGCTTCGGTGCGCTCCTTGTTGGCCTTGGCGAAGCCGGACGGCATCAGCAGCACCAGGTCGACCTGGCTGTCCGACACCTCCTGGCATGCGATCGCCTTGGCCAGCCAGCCCAGGTCGAGCGCGCTGCCGGCGCCGGTGCCGCCGGCGCTTGATGCGATGACCACGATGCGGAACTTCGAGGTATCGACCTGCAGTCCGAGGCGCTGGTAGTTCTCCTTGCGTTCGATGCCGGCATTGCTGCTCAGGTAATTCAGCGCACCCTTGATGCGGCCGCGCAGCTTCGGGTATTTGTCGTACAGGTAGAGGCGCGCCAGCGCGCGGATCTGGCCTGCGCCCTTGGACGGGTCGATGCCGAGCGAGCGCAGTTTCTTGGGCCGCAGCGGCATCCAGCTTTCGATCAGCGGAAAGCGCGCCAGGCTGTCGTCGGACTCGTGGTATTGCGGCAGGTCGAGCGGCTCGACCAGGCGTTCCTCGTCGGTCAGGCGCACCAGCTCGTACCAGGGATCGGTGCGCTGGGATTTACCCTCGTCGATGATCGCGTTGTTATCGAGGTCGAAGTGCAGGAAGCGCGCCACCGGGAAGTCGGCGATCGATTCGACCCGGGTCGGGTGGCGCCGGTTCCACACGGCCGACAGGATACGGCGGCGGATGCGCAGCATGACTTCCATGCCGGTGCCGCCGGCGCCGATGAACAGCGTCGGGCGCAGGTCGACTTTCAACTCCGCGGGCGCGCCGCCGCGTGGGTTCAGGGACGAGGGGTTCGGGAATTCTGCCATGGTCTGCCCTCTTTCAACGACGGCCGATGAACAGCGATGCGATCAGGGCCACCACGCCCACCAGTACCAGCGGCCCGGTGACGGCAAAGGTCAGGAAGCGGCTGGCGTTGATGATCGCCAGCACCGCCGCCGCCGACAGGAAGCCCAGGCCGACGAACAGCAGCCAGCCCGCATTGCCGGCCGAGGAAGGCGCGACACGCTTCCTTACCAGATGGTGCACATAGGCGCCGCGCACGAAGAAGTACACGGCCAGCAGGATCAGGAACACCACGCCACCGATCGCCAGGTCGCGATTGGACGTATCGGCCACCGGCAGAGAGTTCGGATTCACCGGCATCACCTCCACCGGACGCGCCGCGGTATCCGGCGCGGTCTGCGGCAGCGAATCCTGGGGCGAGGCCGATTCTTCCGGCAGCTTGAAGCCCGGGTCGGCCGGTGACGGCGCGGTGGCGGGTGGCTGGGTTCCTTGCATGGTCGATCCTTTCATATTCAATTCTTTTAGCGGCCCAGACGCACCTGCGCGCCTTCGCGCACGTCGAGCAGGTGGTGGCCGAACAGCGTGGTTTTCAGTTGCGCGACCTGCTGGCCGGCGCGGTCGTACACCGGCTGCACGGTGCCGGCGCGGCCGCGCAGCGATTGCAGCTCTTCGTTCACGGTCACCTGCGCCAGCCGTGGGCGGGCCCAGGCCCAGGCGCCGGCCGCCAGCAAGGCGAGCAGCGCCAGCGCGGCGCCGACCACCGCGGCCAATGGCCCCATGCCGTAGTGGACACGCACCTGTACCGGCAACACCGCGTTCGAGGCCTGCACCTGCGCCGGGGGCGTGAAGATGTCCGGCAGCGGGTCGCCCGGGAACAGTTCGGCCATGCGGGTGCGGAAGGCCTGCGACAGCGCCAGCTGCTGGCCGGCCAGGTGCAGCTCGATGCGGCCCGGCAGCACGTAGGCCGAACCGGCCGACTGCAGCGCCGCCAGCGACCACTTGTCCGGAATCTGCGCCACCGGCAGCGCCATGTTCGACGCCAGCGGCGCCGGCCGGCCCGGCGCCAGGTCGCGCACGCGCGCCGTGTCCAATGCGATCGGGCGCGCTTCGCCGGCCAGCGTGGAGCGTGCCGTGAGCGTGGCGCTGGTGATGGTGTACGGGTACATCGTGTTTTCCAGGTTCCACTCGATGCGCGCCTGCGGCGTGCGCGCGTCGGGCGACACGTCAGCGCGCAGCACGCCATCCGGGCTGGAGGCAAACGACACGCCGGGCGCGTTGACCACCCGGCGCGGCACCAGGCGCACGGTGTCGCGGTCGAGCGGCTTGAGGCGCGCCGGCGGTTCGGTGATCACTTGCCGGATGCGGCCGGATGCCAGCAGCGTGTCGAGTGCCGCGCTGCCCTCGCGGCCGACGGCGAAGGCATACACCATCAGGCCATTGGCCTTGTAGTGCGCGCCCTGCACCGGCATGCGCAGCGGGAAAGCCAGCGCGCGTTCGATCGTGCCGCCGCCGTGGATCAGCTGATAGAACTCGCGGTTGCGCGCGGCCGTGGCCTGGTCGTTATTCGGGCTGTTGCGGTTGTTGGTCACCAGCCAGACGATGCCCGGCTTGCCGCCGAGCGCGTGGGTGAGGGCCGCCTGCAGCGCTTCGCCAAGGTCGGTGTCGGCCAGCGCTTCGCTGCCCGGTTTGCGTGCGGTATCGAGCTCGGACAGCACCGTGGCCACGCGTGCCCGCACCGGGGTCGCGCCGGCCTTGAACGACAGCAGCGCGCGCGGCGACGGCGCGCCGGGCTGCGACTGGTTGAAGGCGGCCAGCACCAGCGCGTCGCCCGGCTGCACCACGCTGCCGGCCAGTGCCGCCACCAGCGGCTTGAACGGCGACTTGGGATCGCTGTAGAACGGCTCCATCCAGCCCGAGTTCTGTACCAAAAACACATGCGGCGTGGCGGCCGCACACGTGGCCATCCCGCCCAGCGCCGCTGCGGCCAGCAGCTTCAGTAAGCGCTTCATCACGACAGCTCGTCCAGGCGCCAACCGCGCATCTGGTTCCAGTCGGGGTGGTGCAGCCACAGGTGGCCGCCGGCGACCAGGGGCACGCAATCGAGCGGCCGCGCCAGGCGCGCCACTTCGTCCAGGATCACGTTGCGGCGGCCGATCCATTCGATCGTGGTGCGCGGGATCACGCGGTCCTGCAGCAGTTCTTCGGCGCGCCCGGTGTACTTGTGAAACCGCAGCACCAGCCCGCTCGGCTGGCTGCGGTTGTTGTTGAAGCTGCGCAGCAGCGGCAGCACCAGCGTGTCGTCCTGGTTCAGGTCTTCGACATGTTCGGCCGCCCACGGCTCGCCGGGCACCGGATGGCCGCGCCGGAACAGGAAGTTGGCGAAGCCCAGGCGCGCACCGTCGATCGGTTCCCGGGCCGGCTGTTCGGTCCCGAGTTCGAGATACGAATAACCCTGGCCATCGTGCCCGATCTGCCATAGCCGCCCGTCACGGCTCTGGGTCGGCCCGCCGAACGCCAGGCGCGGCTGCCAGCCCGGCGGCCATGGCGTGAAGCCCGGCGCCTCGCCCGGACGCCATGCCAGCTGGCCGGCTTCGTGCAGCCAGAACAGGCGGCCGTCGTAGCCGAGCGGCCGGCTCCAGCCGCCGGCCGGCAGGTCGGGGCAGGCAAACCGTTCGACCTCGTTCAGGTCGAGGCGCAGGCTCCACAGGAAGATTTCTCCGGCCGATCCGGCCAGGCAGGCCAGGTGGCGCCGCATGACGCCAGGCGCGGCGACGGTCGGCGCATCGAGCACGGTCTCGGTGCGATAGGTTTCGCTGACCGGGTCGATCCACAGCCGCTGCAGGCCGTCGATGCCGGGCACGATGCCGGCGTCGCCACGCGCGCCGTCCTGGGCCGCGATCCAGGCGTGATCGGACGCGGTGAACACCAGGCTGGCGCCGCCCGGCTGCGGCGCCAGCACATGCCACAGCTGCGCCATCGGATCCCAGTACTGCAGCACGCCGCGCGTGTGGGCCAGCGCCAGCAGCCGTTCGCCGGGGAAGCCGAAATCGGCGGCGGCGAACACCGAGCAGGCATTCGGCGGCGCCGGCATCAAGGCATCGCAGCGGCCGACATTCGGCGCGGCCGCGCGTTCTTCCAGGCTGTCGCCCAGCGCCAGTGAGGTGACCGGCAAGCCGTGCGGCACATGGCGCGGCAGCGCTTCGTCGGCGCCCGGGCCCCACCAGCCGCGCTGCAGGGCGCCCTTGCGGCCCGGGGTGGCGCCCAGACGCAGCAAAGGACGGCCGCAACGCGGGCACCAGGCGAAGCCTTCGGGGTAGATCGGCGCGCAGGCACAGTCGAGAGGGAGCGAAGCACCGAGCAGGTGGGCGACGTCCGGCAGACGCCGCCGTGCGCGCCCCTGCCAGTCGACCTGGCCCAGGCCCTGGCTGGCCACCAGCGCGAACTCACCGCTCGTTTCATCCTCCTGCCAGATGCTGGCAGGCGTTTCCCATCTGTATGCCATTTCGCTCCGCCACATGATTTGCTGAAAGACGTTGCGCAATCGGGCCGCAACGTATTGCTGTTGCTCAAATCATAGCGCCGCCAACTGTCGCGCGGCGCGCCGTTCACGGGGTAGCGCGCCGTGACACCAAGAGCATCAAATAACGAGCTCATGACCTGTACGCGCCGGGAACTTTGAGGCGCCGACCGTATAATGGCCGCCTCAACCATCCCTCTCGCCCGCTGCAGGATTCCGCCATGACCGCCTCCGCTTCCGACACCATCGACCCCGGCATCGACCTGCCCGCGCACGCCATCGACAAGGCCAGCGCCCACCTGCACGACGTGCTGACGATCGCTCTCGAACACGGCTCCGACCGGCGCGCGCTGGTGGTCTATGACACCCGCACCGCCCTGTCGCGCGCCCTGCTCGCGGCCTACCGCCGCAACCTGCCGGACGCAGTCTTCATCGACTTCGACGCGGTGACTTCCGAAGCGGTCTTGTCGGCGTTCCGCGCAATGGCGGCGCATGAGCTGGTGGTGCTGCTGCAGTCGACCAACTTCCGGCTGGATGGCTTTCGCATCCGGGTCGAG
>NZ_DAMAGA010000053.1:0-24074 GCF_031995545.1 Massilia sp. | reverse complement strand
CCCACAACCGCGTCGAAGGCCGCAGCGAATACACCCAGCTGCTGTACGTGCCGAGCCACGCCCCGTTCGACCTGTGGGACCGCAACAAGCGCGGCGGCATCAAGCTGTACGTCAAGCGCGTGTTCATCATGGACGACGCCGAGCAGCTGATGCCGACGTATCTGCGCTTCATCAAGGGCGTGATCGATTCCGCCGACCTGCCGCTGAACGTCTCGCGCGAGATCCTGCAGGAGTCGCGCGACGTGCGCGTGATCCGCGAAGGCTCGACCAAGCGCGTGCTGAGCATGCTGGAAGAACTGGCGAACAGCGAAGAGGGCGCAGAGAAAGACAAGTACGCGACGTTCTGGAAGGAATTTGGCCAGGTGCTGAAAGAGGGCGTCGGCGAAGACACCGCCAACAAGGACCGCATCGCCAAGCTGCTGCGCTTCGCCTCGACCGTCAGTGAATCGGACGAACAGACCGTGTCGTTCGCCGACTACGTCGGCCGCATGAAGGAAGGCCAGGACAAGATTTATTACGTCACCGCCGACAACTACAGCGCCGCCAAGAACAGCCCGCACCTGGAAATCTTCCGCAAGAAGGGCGTAGAAGTGATCCTGATGACCGACCGCGTCGACGAGTGGATGCTGTCGTTCCTGTCCGAGTTCGAAGGCAAGGAACTGGTATCGGTCGCCAAGGGCGGCCTGGACCTGGGCGCGCTGGAAGACGAGGCCGAGAAGAAGGAACACGCCGAAACCGAAGCCGGCTACAAGGAACTGGTCGAGAGCATGAAGGGCGCCCTGGGCGACAAGGCCAAGGACGTGCGCGTGACCTTCCGCCTGACCGATTCGCCGGCCTGCCTGGTGGCGGATGAAAACGAACTGTCGGGCAACCTGCTGCGCATGCTGAAGGCGGCCGGCCAGAGTGCCCCGGAATCGAAGCCGATTCTCGAGATCAACCCGAACCACCCGCTGGTGACGCGCCTGAAGTACGAAGACGCAAGCGGTGCGCGCTTCGCCGACTGGGCCCACATCCTGTTCGACCAGGCTGCGCTGGCCGAAGGCGGCAGCCTGTCGGATCCGGCGTCGTTCGTGAAGCGCCTGAACGAGATGCTGCTGGCGGGCGCCAAGTAAGCATCGGGTCTGACAAAAAGCCGGGACAGCGATGTCCCGGCTTTTTTTATCGCCGCATGCCGGGAGCGGTCAGAAGGTCGCGTTCAGCGTCGCCGTCACGTTGCGCGGCTCGCCATACCAGTTGCTGCCGCTGGTCGAACCCAGCGTGCGGTAGTAGTGCTTGTCGAACACATTGTTCAGGTTGATGGCCAGGTCCAGGTTGCGGTCGATGCGGTAGCCGATCCGGCCCGACCATACCGCGTAGCCGGCTTGCGACAGGCGCAAGGCACCGCTGGTCTTGTAGGTTTCGCTCTGCGCATTCACGCCGCCGCCCACGCTCCACGGCGAGCCGGCCGGTTCCCAGCTGGTCCAGATGCGGGCCAGGTGGCGCGGGGTGAAGGTCGACAGCGGCTGGTTCTCGTTGGCGCTGGGTGCGCCGGTGGCGGTGCGGTCATGCAGGTAGCGCGTCTGGTTCCAGGTATAGCCGGCGCTGACCTGCCAGCCAGGCGCCAGCATGCCGTTCAGTTCCAGGTCCAGGCCCTGGCTGCGCACTTCGCCTTCGGCGATGAAGCAGGCGCCGCCGGTGGGCGAGCCGGGGCACGGCGACGGGTTGAACGGGTCGCTTTGCGAGCGGTTTTCCTCGAGCACGCGGAACACCGCCAGCGCGGCATTCAGGCGACCGCCGAACAGCGCACCCTTGAGACCGGCTTCGATGTTGTTGCCGGTGGCCGGATCGAGCGGGTCGCCGCTGGCCGTGTACTGGGTCGACTGCGAGCGGAAAGTCTCGGCGTAGCTCAGGTAAGTCGTCCAGTCGGGCGCGAAGTCCCACTGCAGCGCGCCGTAGGGCGTAAATTCTCCTTTTTGTTCATAGGGCCGGGTGGGCCAGGTATCGGTCACCAGGTTGCGGACCGAACTCTTCCAGTTGCTGACGCGCCCGCCGGCGATCAGCTTGACGCCTTCGCTCAGGCTCAGGCGCAGCGAGCCGTATGCGCCCGACTGTTCCAGCTTGTTCAGCGTGTGCGCACCGGCCCGGCCCGGGCGGGTCGGCAGCGTCACGTAGTCGAGCGGGTTGAAGGTGTACGGGTTGATGACCGGGTTGTCGACCGCGTACAGCTGACTGGTGTTGTCGAAGTCGCGCTGCATCCAGTTGGCCCCCAGCAGCACGTCATGACGCAGGCCGAAGGCGTCGAAGCTGCCTTCCAGCGTGGCGTCGGCCGCGTTCTGGTCGGCCACGAAGTGCTGCTGGAAAGCCGACAGGCTGGGACCCAGGTTGGTGGCCGGATTCACGGTGCCGAATGCCGAGCCGCTGGTATCGTGATTGTCTTCGCGCATGCGGGAGAAGGCCAGGCGCAGCTTCCAGTCCTTGCCGAAGCGCTGCTGCAGGTCGGCGAAGGCGGTGGTCGATTCGATGTCGGTGTTCGACCAGGCGGCGTTCAGGTAGGTCGAGCGCGGCAGGCCAAGGTCGGCGCCGTCCGAGAAGCGCGGCAGCCCGCCGTAGAACGGGACCATGTCGTTCTTCTCGTAGTGTACACCGGCGCCCAGCGTGGTCGAGGGGGACAGGTCGGCTTCGACGATCGCGTACAGGACGGAGCGTCTGGTTTGCGCGACGTCGTAGAAGAATTCGCGGTCTTCGTGCGCCGCGACCATCCGCGCACGCACGCTGCCGCTGTCGTTGAGCGGCAGCGAGACGTCGGCCTGGGCGCGGTAGTCGTCCCAGCGCCCGGCGCTGATCTGTGCGTCCAGGCGGCGCGTCTTGAGCGGCCGCTTGCGCACCAGGTTGACGGCGCCGCCCGGATTGCCGGCGCCGTTGAACAGGCCGGCCGGCCCGCGCAGCACTTCGACCCGCTCGAACACCGACAGGTCGGGACTGATCGCGAAGCCGCTGCCGCGCTGGGTGGCGACGCCATCGTATTGCACCGTATCGACCGCGAAGCCGCGCGAATAATACGTGCGCTCGTAGCTGCTGCCCTGTTCGACGATCATGCCGGTCGTGTTGGCGAGCGCTTCGTCCAGCGTCTGCAGGCGCTGGTCGTCCAGGCGCTGGCGCGTGACCACCGACACCGATTGCGGCGTCTCGCGCAGCGACGCGCTGCCCTTGGCGATGCCGGCGCTGTCCGCGGCATAGTCGGCGCCGAGCCGGTCGGCGCTGACCAGCACGGTCGACGGGGACGGGCTGTCCGGCGCGTCGGCCCCATGCGCGGCGGTGGAATAGGCGAGGGCGAGTGCGAGCACGAGCGGCAGGCGCTTGGGAACGGTCATGCGGGGCTTTCTGTCGTGGTGGGCAAAGGAGGCGCGGATCGGTCATGAATCGCCCGATCGAATGAACGCGAATGAGAATGATTCGCATTTTGATGCATATTGGCTATTCATGCAATATGCGCGTTGCATTTTGCCAACTCGTACTCGCGGGCAGCCGCCGATGGCGCGGCTACAGGTGCCTGGTCTCGTCCGGCGCTGTCAGCCAGTTATCGTGGCGGCCGTCGATGTAACGAAGCGGCGCGGCCAGCATGTGCTCGACCGGCATGTCGTCCAGGCTGGCGATGTGGATGGCCACGAACGGTCCGCCGCGCGGCGTGGCACCGGTGGTGAACACATGAATGCCGCAATGGGCGCAGAAGTGATGCGCGTCGCGCCGGGTATGGAAGCGGTATTCGCGCAGCGCGGCGCCGCCCTGCAGCAGCCGAAACGCCGACGGCGCCACGATCGCACCCCAGAAGCGCATCTTGGTGCAGATGCTGCAGTTGCACTTGACGGTGCCGGCAGCCGGGTCGATTTCGGCCTCATAGCGGATCGCGCCACAATGGCAGCTGCCGTGGTAGGTGGCCAGGCTCACGCGGGGCCGTTGACTTGGTCGCAGAACTGTTCCAGCAGCTGCAAACCTTCCGGCCATTCGCCATGCCCCGACTCGGTGTTCAGGTGGCCGACGTCGCCGATTTCCACCAGGCGGCTGCCCCAGGCGTCGGCGAAGGCGCGCGTGCGCCCGGTCGCGGCGAAGGGATCGTTGGCGCTGCCGACCACCAGGCTGGGGAAAGGCAGCGCCTCCATCGGCACCGGCGCCCAGCTGCCCGGATCGAACGGGAAGCTGGACGCTTCGACGTCGCTCGGCGCGGCCAGGAAGGCACCGGCCACTTTCAACGGCGAGCCGCAGCGCGCCCAGTGCGCCACCAGCATGCAGCCCAGGCTGTGCGCCACCAGGATCGGCGCGCCGCGGCACTGGGCGATGGCGGCGTCGAGTTCGGACACCCACTCGTCGCGGTGCGGGCTGGTCCAGTCGCGGTGCGGGGTGCGCTGCCATTGCGGGTAGCGCTCGTGCCACAGCGATTGCCAGTGGCGCGGCCCGGAGTTCCACAGGCCGGGCAGGATCAGGACGTCGCACTTCATCTCGTTTCTCCTTGTTGCTGTTCCTTGATGGGTTGGGGTCCGGCCGCGGCCAGTGCGCCGGATGCGCCGGATGCGCCGGATGCGCCGGATGTGCGCGCCGGCGGCGGGCCGAGGAACCAGTCGAAGATGCGCTCGAACAGGCGGCGCCAGGCGTCCTTGCGCTGTTCGGTCAGGGTGCCCAGCAGCCACGTTGCCAGGCCGACCGCGGCGCCCAGCGCCAGCAGGTCGAGCGGATTGGCCGGGTCGTGCATGTACAGCACCGGCCAGGCGGCCAGCACCAGCGCATGCGACAGGTACAGCGTCAGTGTATACGAGGCGCAGCGCCGCACCGGAGCGGCCACGCGCAGCATGGCGCCGAAGCCGGCGAAGCGCGCGCAGGCGAAGTTCAGGCAGACGATCAGGCCGACCGCGTAGTCGGCCAGGAAGCGGTCGGCGTTGCCCAGGCTGAAGGCCTGGCCCAGCCAGGACGCGCGGCCGAGGGCGCGCAGCAGGGTTTCGAGGTCGCTCGCCTCGTAGGCCGCCAGCAGCAGCAGGCTGGCGATCCAGCCGGCGCGCGCCAGCGTGCGCGGCAGCGTGTGGCGCGCCTGCCAGCGGTACAGCCAGACCCCGGCCAGCCACACCGGCAGCAGCAGCCACAGCTTGGGCCCCATGATCGCCAGCACCAGCGCGATGGCCGCCAGCCGGCGCGCGCCGCGCAGGTAGCAGGCCACGCCGAACAGCACGTAATACCAGACCTCGAAATTGAGCGACCACCACGGCACCAGCAGCGGCGGCACTTCGGACAGTGTCCACAGGTCGCCCAGGAACTGCAGGTGGAAGGGAATATACAGCCACGGCTTGCCCAGCTGGTAGGCCTTGTCGATGCGGTGCTCCAGGTGCGGCGCCAGCAGCCAGGCGCAGGCGAACGCCAGCACCAGCACCGGCAGCGCCACCGAATAGATGCGGGCGCAGCGCGCCACGGCGAAGTCGCGCGCGCCCGGGCGGCGCGTGTCCGAGGTGTAGGCGATGACGAAGCCGGACAGCACGAAGAAGGCCATCACCGCTTCGCGTCCCAGCATGGTGAGCAGGTCGGCTCCGGGACCTTGTACCAGCTCGCCCTGGCGCACGTGCATCAGCACCACCGCCAGCGCCGCCAGGAAGCGCACCAGATCGAGGTAGATCGAGAATGGCCGGTCGAGGGTGGAGGTGGCGGGGCGCATGAGGTAAATACTACTTCAGTTCCTTGACGGCGCCATGTTTACCGGCCGCCCGCCGCCAGGACCGGCCAGGGCATCATTGCGGCGGCTGGCCGTTGGACGCCATCAGGCCGTTATCCACCGGCAGGTTGACGCCGGTGATCAGGCGCGCGTCGTCGCTGGCCAGAAAGGCCATCGCGGCCGCCACGCCATCCGCATCCTCGGGCGCGCCGAGCGGCATGCGTTCCTTGAACTTGGCCACCAGTTCATCGTTGTTCACCATGTCCTCGGTCATGCCGGTCCTGGTGAAGCTCGGATTGACGGCGTTGACCCGCACGCCGTCCTTGGCCGCGTCCATCGCCATCGCGCGCACCATATTGCTGACCGCGCCCTTCGAGGTGTTATAGGCGAACATGTTCCAGTCGCCGCCCAGGCCCGAGACCGACGAGGTCATCACGATCGAGCCGCGCACCTTCACCAGTTCGGGCATCGCCGCCTTGGCCATGTGGTAGTAGCCGGCCACGTTCACCGACATCACGCGGTCGAAGTCTTCTTCGCTGGTCTTGGTGATGTCGCCCTCGGTGGCGACGCCGGCGTTGTTGACCAGGATGTGCAGGCCGCCGAAGCGCTCGACGGCGGTCTTGACGGCGGCGCTCGCGGTGGCCTTGTCGGCGGTGTCGCCGACCTGCACCACGATGCGGTCCTGCGGCAGTTCGCCCGCGGCTTTCCTGAGTGTCTCTTCATCGTTGTCGAGCATGACGACGCGGGCGCCTTCATCGAGGAAGCGGCGCGCGGCCGCCAGGCCGATGCCGGAAGCGGCGCCCGTGATCAGGACGGTTTTATCGTTAAAGCGGTTCATTCCTTCTCCTTTCAAGCTGGCCAGGGCAGCGCGTGCGCGGGCCGCCGGAACAGGCATTGATTAGTTAATAAGTGCGTGGAATGACGATAGCACAGCCGTCCAAACACGGCCGTTCGGTGCCGGTAGGCAATCGTGAGCATGCTATGCTGGCCGATCCTTCTCACTGTTTTTCACCCTCACGGGCCTGCGATGCTGCGTTCTGCCGATTTCGTATTCCGTCCCTTTGTACCAGGCGATGCGCCGGCCTTCGTCGACGCCGTCACCGAGTCGATCGCGACACTGTCGATGTGGATGCCATGGGCGCATGCGGACTATTCGCAGGCCGAGGCGCTGGCCTGGATCGAACACTGTCAGCAGGGGTGGCAGGAGCGCAGCTGCTTCGAGTTCGGCATCTTCGATGCGCAGTCCGGGGCCTTCGTGGGCGGATGCGGCCTGAATCAGGTCAACCGTCTGCATGAGTACTGCAATCTGGGGTACTGGATCCGCCAGTCCGCGCATCGGCGCGGCGCGGCGACCCAGGCGGTGCACACGCTCTCGCGCTATGCGTTCGAGGAACTCAAACTGAATCGGGTCGAAATCGTCGTCGGCGTCGGCAATGCGGCCAGCCTGGGCGTGGCGCGCAAGGCCGGGGCGATTGAGGAGGGCGTGGCGCGCAACCGCCTGAAGCTGGGCGAGCGCATCGTCGATGCGCACATGCTGGCACTGATCCGCCGCCACGCGCCTGACTACAGCCCGGTGCGCAGCGCGAACAGTTCGGGGAACAGCACCACGTCCAGCATCTTGCGCAGGTAGCTGACCCCGGCCGTGCCGCCGGTGCCGCTCTTGAAGCCGATGATGCGCTCGACCGTCGACACATGGCGGAAGCGCCAGAAGCGGAACGCCGTCTCCAGGTCCACCAGCTTTTCGGCCAGCTCGTACAGCGCCCAGTGGCGCGCGGTGTCGCGGTACACGCCGAGCCAGGCCGCCTTGACCGAGTCGTCCATCTGGGTCGGGCCGGTGCGCTCGCCATCCAGGCGCGCCGGGTCGATCGCGAAGCCGCTGCGCGCCAGCAGCAGCACCGCCTCGTCGTAGATCGAGGGCGCCAGCAGCTCGCGCTGCAGGATGGCGTGCGCTTCCGGCGCCTGTTCGTGCACCGCCAGCAGCGCCGGGTTCTTGTTACCGAGGATGAATTCGAGCTCGCGGTACTGGAACGACTGGAAGCCGGACGAGGCGCCCAGGTAAGGCCGGATCGCGGTGTACTCGGGCGGGGTCATGGTGGCCAGCACGTCCCAGGCATGCACCAGCTGGTCCATGATGCGCGCCACCCGCGCCAGCATCTTGAACGCCGGCGGCAGGTCGTCGGCGCGGATGTGGCGCCGCACCGCCTGCAGCTCGTGCAGCATCAATTTGATCCACAGTTCGCTCGTCTGATGCTGGACGATGAACAGCATCTCGTCGTGGCTGGGCGAACGCGGATGCTGGGCGCTCAGGATCTGTCCCAGGCCGAGGTAGTCGCCGTAACTCATCGACTCCTTGAAATCCATCTGGGCGCCGTGCCATTGTTTGCCGGGCGCCGGTGTGTGCTCGCTCATGACAATTCCTTCAGGTGACCGCGCCGCGCGCCGCATTGACATCGTAGGCGCCCCGGTCGAGGATATCCTTGAGTATTTCCACCGCATCCCAGACGTCGGCGAAGCTCGTATATAAAGGCGTGAAGCCGAAGCGCATGATGCCCGGTTCGCGGTAGTCGCCGATCACGCCGCGCGCGATCAGGGCCGCCATCACCGCGTAGCCATGCGGATGGGTGAAGCTGACCTGGCTGCCGCGCCGCGCATGCTCGCGCGGCGTCACCAGCTGCAGCGGATGGCCAGCGCAGCGGCTTTCGACCAGCTCGATGAACAGGTCGGTCAGTTGCAGCGACTTGGCGCGGACCGCGTCCATGCCGGTGGCTTCGAACACTTCCAGGCCGCATTCGACCAGCGCCAATGACACGATCGGCTGGGTGCCGCACAGCGCGCGCCCGATGCCCTCGCACGGGGCGAAGGCGCTGGCCATCGCGAACGGCGCGGCGTGGCCCCACCAACCCGACAGTGGATGGTCGAACGCCGCCTGATGGCGCTGCGGCACCCAGATGAAGGCCGGCGCGCCGGGGCCGCCGTTCAGGTATTTATAGGTGCAGCCGACCGCGAAGTCGGCATTCGAGCCGTGCAGGTCGAGCGGCACCGCGCCGGCCGAATGGGCCAGGTCCCACACCGCCAGCGCGCCGGCGTCGTGCGCCAGGCGGGTGAGGGCGGCCATGTCGTGCTGGTAGCCGGTGCGGTAGTTGACGTGGGTGAGCATCAGCACCGCGCAGTCGCCGTCGAGCGCGGCCGGGATCTCGTCGCTTGAGTCGACCAGGCGTACGCGGTATCCCTGCTGCAGCCAGCGGCTCAGGCCTTCGGCCATATAGATATCGGTCGGGAAGTTGCTGCGCTCGGTGACGATCACGCGGCGCTCGCTGCTGCGGCGTTCGGATGCCGGCGCGCCGCGGCGTTCGTTGGCGCCGCCGTTGGCCTGGATGCGCAGCGCGGCGGCCAGCGCCTTGAACAGGTTGAGCGAGGTGGTGTCGGTGACCGCCACTTCGCCGGCACGGGCACCGACCAGTGGCGCCAGGCGGTCGCCCAGGCGGCGCGGCATGTCGAACCAGCCGGCGTCGTTCCAGCTGCGGATCAGGTCATGGCCCCATTCGCGGGTCACGACATCCTGGACCCGCGCCAGCGCGGCCTTGGGGCGGGCGCCGAGGGAGTTGCCGTCGAGGTAGATGACGCCGGGCGGTAAATCGAAGCGCTCGCGCAGCGGCGCCAGCGCGTCGTGGGCGTCGCGCGCCAGGCAGTCGGCGCGGGTGAGGGTGGTATCGGTCATGCTGGTTCCGGATTAGTTGATGCTTGAAGCAATGGGCAGGCGGGCAGTGTAGCAAGTTCCGTGGCGCCGGGGCGAGAAAACATTGTTGAAACGACACGCAAATCGGCTTGGCAGGGCGCGGCAAAAAATTTTCAGAATTTTTTGCGAACGACCCTAAAGTTCCCTAAAGTCAGTCCGATAACGATCTTAGATAGGCGGTAATGGGTCGAAAAAATTTTTCTAACAAACCCTAAAGTTCCTGTCGAGGCTGCCGTTACCGGGCCAGAAGGGCGAGAAAAAAGATGAAAAAAATTCTCGAACAACCCTAAAGTTCTCGAAAACGCTGCCGTTACCGTAGTAAATGCGCGACAGATTTTGTCTGACGCCAACACAATCCAGGGTGCTTCCCGGCACCACGCTCCACCCCCTTCCCATAGGGGAAAAGTAGCCATCCCGTAGAGTTTGTCAGACAAACTCCTACGGGTTTTGCCGTCTTTTCCGGACGTAAAATCCCGCCTTCGTCTGATTCCAGAAAAGTTTCCCCACGGTCAGAATCTATCTCATCGGCAACAAACAACACGCCGAACCCACACCAACGGAGAGAGAAGATGATGACCGCAAACGACATGATGGCCGAGATTCGCGATGCCAACCTGAGCTACCTGATGCTGGCTCAGCAGATGATCCGCGCCGATAAAGTCACCGCCATCTTCCGCCTCGGTATCTCGGCCGACATCGCCGACCTGATCGAAGGCATGAGCAACGCCCAGATCCTGAAACTGGCTGGCGGCAACATGATGCTGGCCCGCTTCCGCTTCGACGACACCGCGATCCTGTCGATGCTGACCAGCCACACCAAGGACCGCAGCCTGGCCCAGTCGCACACCGCGATCCTGATGGCCGGCCAGCCGGTTGAAGAAATCGCATAATCCGGTAACGGAAACCGTATAATCCGGTAACGGCCTCGCTGGGGAGGGCCGATTGGAATACCGGGAGCAGCAGTATGAACAAGAAAAGCGTCGTCACGGAAGCGCAGGAAATCCAGCTTGCCATCGAACTGATCAACCTCGGTGCGCGCCTCCAGCTGTTGGAAACCGAAGTATCGCTGTCGCGTGAGCGCCTGCTCAAGCTGTACAAGGAACTCAAGGGTGTCTCTCCACCCAAGGGCATGCTTCCGTTCTCGACCGACTGGTTCCTGACCTGGCAGCCGAACATCCACTCCTCGCTGTTCATCAATATCCACCAGTTCCTGGTCGAACATGCCGGCGCCGCCGGCATCCAGGCGGTGATGAAAGCCTACCAACTCTACCTCGAACAAATGCCGCCGGCGCCGGGCGAAGAGCCGCTGCTGTCCCTGACGCGCGCTTGGACCCTGGTACGGTTTTTCCAGAGCGGCATGCTGCTGCTGGCCCCATGCAGCAAGTGCCAGGGCAAGTTCATCGTCAACGCGCTCGACCTGAACGCCGACTACGCCTGCGGCCTGTGCCACATGCCTTCGCGCGCCGGCAAGACGCGCAAGGCCAAGGACGCGCGCGACGCCGCCGCTGCCGCCAACGAGGACAGCGCCTGAATTGGCGCGCGCGCCGAGCCCGGCCGGTATCCTGCGCGCGCCCGCCGTCCAGGCGCTGCTGATCCAGGCACTCGCTTTTCCGCTGACGCTGGGCGTGGTTTACCTGTCCGCGCGCGCAGGGTTCACTGTTTCCTATCTTTATGTTGCCCTGGTCCAGGGCGCGATCGCGCTCGGCTTCACCTGGTGGCGCCGCCTGGCGGTATGGTGGCGCGCGATCGGCTTCGGCTTTCCGCTGGCGCTGCTGGCGGCCAGCCTTCTTGCGATTCCACCGGCCGTGTTCCTGGTCATCTTCCTGTTCCTGCTGCTGCTGTACTGGTCGACCTACCGCACCCAGGTGCCGTACTACCCGTCCGGGCGCCGGGTCTGGGAAGCGGTGGCGGCCAGCCTGCCGCAGGGCCGGCCGCTGCGCGTGATCGATGTCGGCAGCGGCCTGGGCGGCTTCGTGCTGGAGCTGCAGCGGCAACGCCCCGAGTCGCGCTTCGAGGGCATCGAGCTGGCGCCGCTGCCGTGGCTGTACAGCCACTTGCGTGCGCGGCTGACCCGCAGTAAGGCGCGTTTCATCCGAGGCGACTACGAAAACCTGAACTTCGCCGACTACGACGCCGTGTTCGCCTACCTGTCGCCGGCCGTGATGACGGAGCTGTATATCAAGGCCGCGCGCGAGATGAAACCCGGTTCGACGCTTTTCAGTTACGAATTCGTCATTGCAGGACAGCCACCGAGCCGGATTGTCACCTTGAACACCGATGGTCCGAAGCTGTATTTGTGGGACTTTTAGGCGACACTCCAGAGGGAAAAAGGACGGTTTTACTTGCCCGTGGGCTATACTCCAGATAGAGTAGTTCCCTGCATAAACTTTTCTGAATTTCCCGTTTTTGCGTCGTTTGACACGACACCAAAACCGGTCTTCTGGAGCTCATTCCCTTGTTAGTTATTGTCGGTTACCTTGTTGTCATGGGTTGCGTGTTCGGCGGCTTCGCGCTGGCCGGCGGCCACCTCGCTTCGCTCTGGCAGCCTATCGAGCTGCTGATGATCGGCGGCGCCGCCGTCGGCGCCTTCATTGTCGGCAACACCGGCAAGTCGATCAAGGCCACCATGAAGGCCTTTCCATCGATCTTCAAGGGGTCCAAGTACAGCAAGGACATGTACATGGAACTGATGGCGCTGCAATTCGACGTGCTGTCGAAAGTGCGCAAAGAGGGCCTGATGTCGATCGAAGGCGACATCGAGGCGCCCGAATCGTCGCCGCTGTTTTCGAACTATCCGCTGGTGCTGGCCGACCACCACATCGTCGAATTCATGACCGATTACCTGCGCCTGATGGTGTCGGGCAATATGGACGCGATGCAGATCGAAAACCTGATGGACAACGAGATCGAGACCCACCATCACGAAGGCGCGATTCCGTCGCACGTGATCGCCAAACTGGGCGACGGCCTGCCGGCGTTCGGTATCGTGGCGGCGGTGATGGGCGTGGTCCACACCATGGAATCGGTGGGCCTGCCGCCGGCCGAGCTGGGTATCCTGATCGCCAAGGCGCTGGTCGGTACCTTCCTCGGTATTCTGCTGGCCTACGCGTTCGTCAGCCCGCTGGGCAACGTGCTGGAACAGAAGCTGGAAGAATCGACCAAGATGTTCCAGTGCGTGAAGGTCACGCTGCTGGCCAGCCTGAACGGCTACGCGCCGGCGCTGGCGGTGGAATTCGGCCGCAAGGTGCTGTACTCGACCGAGCGCCCGACCTTCGCCGAGCTCGAAGAGCACATCAAGAAGAAGAAGTAAGCGCGATGATCGTCAATCTCGATAAGCTGGCGGGAGGCGTCCATGGCTGACGAAGGACAGCGGCCCATTGTCGTCAAGCGCATCAAGAAGGTGGCCGGCGGCCACCACGGCGGCGCCTGGAAGATCGCGTACGCCGACTTCGTGACCGCGATGATGGCGTTCTTCCTGCTGATGTGGCTTCTGGGCTCGACCGCCAAGGGCGACCTGGTCGGCATCTCGGAATACTTCAAGACGCCATTGAAGGTGGCGATGCAGGGCGGCTCGGGTTCGGGCGACTCGTCGTCGGTGATTCAGGGCGGCGGCGAAGACCTGACCCGGCGCGCCGGCCAGGTCAAGAAGGGCGATGCGCCCCCGGCCAACAAGACCTATGACCTGCAGGCGGCCAAGGCCGCGCTGGCACGCGAGGAAAGCGCGCGCCTGTCGGCCCTGAAGGGACGCATCGAATCGGCCATCGAAGTCAATCCGATGCTCAAGAAATACCAGAACCAGCTGCTGCTCGACATCACCAGCGAAGGCTTGCGGATCCAGATCGTGGACGAGAAGAACCGTCCGATGTTCGCCATGGCGCGCGCCGAACTGCAGCCCTATACCAAGGAGATCCTGCACATCATCGGCATGGTGCTGAACGAAGTGCCGAACAAGATCGGCATCTCGGGCCACACCGATTCGACGCCGTATGGCAGCGACACCGGCTACAGCAACTGGGAACTGTCGGCCGACCGCGCCAACGCTTCGCGGCGCGAGATGATGCTGGGCGGGCTGGCCGACGACAAGGTGCTGCGCGTGGTGGGCCTGGCGGCGGCCGCGAACCTGGACGCCAAGGATCCGTTCAATCCGATCAACCGCCGCATCAGCATCATCGTCATGAACAAGCGCACCGAAGACGCGGTGCGGCGCGACGCCGCCACGCTCGACGTGCCGGCGGAAGACGCGACAAGCGCGGCGAATGCGACGCTGGAAGCAGTCAAGAAATAAGCCCCCGGAAGAGGACTGGAATGACAAGAAAAAAGATACTCGGTTCGCACGTGAAGCGCCTGCTGTCTGGCGTGTCGGTGCACGGCCGGCGCCACCTGACCGAGGTCGAGGCCGACCTGCTGCAGACCGAGCTGCTGCTGGAAGAAGCGATCGAGAAGCTCACCTCCAGCTTCATGGCGATCCACGGCACGGTGGCGGCGCGCCAGTCGGCGCTCGACCGCCTGCTGGCGGGCGAGGAGATCACGCCTGAGGAACGGGCGGCCTTGAGCGGCATGTCGCGCGAGATCGGCGGGCATGTGAACACCGCGGTCACCAGCATGCAGTTCCAGGACATGACGGCGCAACTGATTGAGCGTACGCTGCGCCGGGTGGCCGGCCTGCGCGATTTTCTGGGCACGCTGAGCGAACACGGCGCCGACATCGCGCCCGAGACCGACAGCGACGAGATCGTCGAACGGCTGGGCAAGGTCAGCATGGCGCTGGCGATCCAGTCGCTCGAATTGCGCAGCGTGCTGCGCCGCTCGGTCGAGCAACGGCATCTGGAAAGCGGCGACGTCGAACTGTTCTGAGTCCAGAACACCTCACCGGCGCATTACCCCATAACGAATACGAATTCCGGTTTGAACCGGACACAAAACAGCAGGGAGCAAAAAACATGGCAAAAACGATTCTCGCGGTCGACGATTCAAGTTCGCTGCGCCAGATGGTGGCGTTCAGCCTGAAGGCGGCCGGTTACAACGTGGTGGAAGCGGTCGACGGCCAGGATGGCCTGGACAAGGCCAAGCTGCAGAGCGTCGACCTGGTGCTGACCGACCAGAACATGCCGAAGATGGACGGCCTCACGCTGATCAAGACCCTGCGCACGCTGCCGGGCTACGCCAAGACCCCGATCCTGATGCTGACCACCGAGTCGTCCGACGAGATGAAATCGAAAGGCCGCGCGGCCGGCGCCAACGGCTGGCTGGTCAAGCCGTTCGACCCCCAGCGCCTGATCGAGGTGGTCAAAAAAGTGATCGGCTAAGGCCATGATCCTTCGCCAGATTGCCCCAGGCCGCGCGCTTTGCATGCAGCGCGGCCGCTTTGCCCGGACCGCACCATGAGCATCGACATCAGCCAGTTCTACCAGGTCTTTTTCGACGAAGCCGAAGAGCTGCTCGCCGAAATGGAACGCCTGCTGCTGGGCGTCGATGTCGCCGCGCCCGACGCGGAAGACCTGAACGCGGTGTTCCGCACCGCGCACTCGGTCAAGGGCGGCGCCTCGACCTTCGGCCTGACCGACATGTGCGACGTGACCCACGTGCTGGAGTCGCTGCTGGACCGTATCCGCAAGGGCGAGATGGCGCTGACCAGCAACCACGTGGACGCCTTCCTGGCCGCCAAGGACATCCTCAAGATGCAACTGGACGGCCACCGCCACGGCGCCACGGTGGACCAGGAAGCCGTGGCCAACGTGCGCATGGTGCTGCACGACCTGGCCGAAGGCCTGGTGCCGCAGGCGCCGGTGGTCGCGCCGTCGTACCTCACCGCCGCGCCAAAACCACAACACTCGCAGCAACTGAGCGAAGGCGCACACCGCTACAAGATCGAACTGCCGCAGGTGGAGCAGCGCGACATCAACGCCCTGGTCGACGAACTCGGCCTGATGGGCCGCGTGTCGGTGACTCCGCTCGACGGTGGCCGCACGGCGCTGATCATCACCACCCACGAAAGCCTGGACGACATCATGTCGATCTGCTCGTTCGTGCTCGATCCCGACGACCTCAAGATCTTCGAGGCGCCGGCATTGACGCCGGAGCAGCGCGCGATCGAAGCGGCCGAGCGCAAGCGCATCGAGGACGAGCAGGGCTACGGCTTCTTCGGCCCGGACGACGACGAGGCGCCGGCGCAGGCCGAGCTCTCGGACGACGACCGCGGCTACGGTTTCTTCCAGCCGATCGAGCAGATCCGCGCTGCGGCCGGCATCGTGGCCGAGCAAGCCCCGGTGGCGACCGAGTCGCAGTCGGTCAGCGCCCAGGCCCAGGCCCAGGCTCAGGACATGGCCGAGCACCTGGCCGAACTGGCCGCCGAAAAGAAGACGGCCAAGAAAGACCAGAGCGAATCGTCGTCGATCCGGGTGTCGGTGGAAAAGGTCGACCAGCTGATCAACCTGATCGGCGAACTGGTGATCACCAACGCCATGCTCGAGCAGCGCAGCAGCCAGCTCGATCCGATCGGCCACGAACGCCTGCTGTCATCGGTGTCGCAGCTGGGCCGCAACACGCGCGAGCTGCAGGAAGCCGTGATGTCGATCCGCATGATGCCGATGGACTTCGTGTTCTCGCGCTTCCCGCGCATGGTGCGCGACCTGGCCGGCAAACTGGGCAAGAAGGTCGACTTCATCACCCACGGCGCCGCGACTGAACTGGACAAGGGCCTGATCGAGCGCATCGTCGATCCGCTGACCCACCTGGTGCGCAACTCGATCGACCACGGCATCGAGATGCCGGCCGCGCGCGCCGCCGCCGGCAAATCCGAAGCAGGGCGCCTGTTCCTGTCGGCCGGCCACCAGGGCGGCCATATCGTGATCGAAGTCTCGGACGATGGCGGCGGCCTGAATCGCGAACGGATCCTGGCCAAGGCGGCGCAGAACGGCCTGGCAGTGTCGGACAACATGACAGACGCCGACGTCTGGCAGCTGATCTTCGCACCGGGCTTCTCGACCGCCGACGTGGTCACCGATGTGTCGGGCCGCGGCGTCGGCATGGACGTGGTCAAGCGTAACATCACCCAGATGGGCGGCACGGTCGACATCCGTTCGGCCAAGGGCTTCGGCACCACCATCTCGATTTCGCTGCCATTGACGCTGGCGATCCTGGACGGGATGTCGATCAGGAGCGGCGACGAGATCTACATCCTGCCGCTGTCGTTCGTGGTCGAGTCGCTGCAGCCGGCGCCGGAAGACGTGCGCGACATCGCCGGCCGTGGACGCGTGCTGAAGGTGCGCGGCGAGTACCTGCCATTGATACCGCTGTACCAGATGTTCGACATCGCGCCGCGCCACCGCGAGCCGTCCGACGGCATCGTCGTCATCCTCGAAACCGAGGGCAAGAAGGCGGCGCTGTTCATCGACGAACTGGTGGGGCAGCAGCAGGTGGTCGTGAAGAACCTGGAAGCAAATTACCGCAAGGTGGCCGGCATCTCCGGCGCAACCATCATGGGCGACGGCGGCGTTGCCCTGATCCTTGACGTGGCGGCGCTGGTGCGCTCGTCGCGCCAGCTGGCCGACGACACGGTCGTTTTATAAATTTACATTGAAAGAGGACGCATCATGTCTAATCTGGCAACCACCACCGACAACACCGCCCACGACGGCGCCGGCAACGAATTCCTGGCCTTCACCCTGGGCTCGGAAGAATACGGCATCGACATCCTGAAGGTGCAGGAAATCCGCGGCTACGAAGCCGTGACCCGCATCGCCAACGCGCCGGAATTCATCAAGGGCGTGATCAACCTGCGCGGCATCATCATCCCGGTGGTGGACATGCGCATCAAGTTCAACCTGGGCACCCCGGTGTACGACCAGTTCACCGTCGTGATCATCCTGAACATCGGCGGCCGTATCATGGGCATGGTGGTCGACAGCGTCTCGGACGTCACCACCCTGACGCCGGACCAGATCAAGCCGGCCCCGGAAATGGGCACCGCCTTCAACTCCGACTACATGATCGGCCTGGGCACCGTGGACGAGCGCATGCTGATCCTGGTCGACATCGACAAGCTGATGTCGTCGGGCGAGATGGGCCTGATCGACAAGCTGGCCGCGTAACAGCGCGCACGGCACGGAGCAGACAACCACCCCGGCCGCGCGCCGCGCTGAACGAAGCGCGGCGCCGGCCAACGAAGCAGAAGAGAAGGCAAGCAAAGTGCCGCAGCAAAAAACTGAGACGGTCAAGGAATTCGATTTCACGCGCCGTGATTTCGAGCGCGTGCGCGCGTTGATCCACGGGCGCGCCGGCATCTCGCTGGCCGACAGCAAGCAGGAAATGGTCTACAGCCGCCTGGCGCGGCGCCTGCGCGCTACCGGCATCCAGTCGTTCGGGCGCTACCTGGACGACCTGGAAGCGGGGCGCATGGACAAGGAGTGGGAAGCGTTCACCAATGCGCTGACCACCAACCTGACCTCGTTCTTCCGCGAGGCGCACCACTTCCCGCTGCTGCTCGATCACCTGGTGGCCCTGCGCAAGAAGGACACCCGTCCGCTCACCATCTGGTGCTCGGCCGCGTCCACCGGCGAAGAGCCGTATTCGATCGCGATGACCGCCTGCGAGGCGTTCAACACGCTCACGCCGCCGGTGCAGATCGTGGCCACCGATATCGACACCAATGTGCTGGCCACCGCCGCCAACGGCGTGTATCCGATGGAGCGCATGGACAAGATGTCGCCCGAGCGCCTGCGCCGCTTCTTCCTGAAAGGCAAGGGCGCGCACGAAGGCATGGCGCGCGTGCGTCCCGAACTGCGCAGTCTGGTCACCTTCCGCCAGCTGAACCTGCTGGCCGACGGCTGGCCGGTGGAAGGGCCGTTCGACGCCATCTTCTGCCGCAACGTGATGATTTATTTCGACAAGCCGACCCAGCGCAAGATCCTGGACCGCTTCGTGCCGCTAATGAAGCCGCATGCGCTGCTGTTCGCCGGCCACTCGGAAAACTTCCTGTACGTATCGGACTCGCTGCGCCTGCGCGGCAAGACCGTGTACGAACTCGACGCGCGCGCCTGAACCGGACATCGGAGCGCCCATGAACAGCCAGTTCGCCACCAATCTGTACCACGACCGCGTCTTCAATGTCGACGCCGCCAAGATCCTGCCGGGCGAGTATTACTACACGGCCAAGGACATGCTGATCTCGACCGTGCTCGGCTCGTGCGTGTCGGCCTGCATCCGCGACCGCATTACCGGCCTGGGCGGCATGAACCACTTCATGCTGCCGGACGGCGCCGAAGCCTCCAATAGCCCGGTATCGGCCTCGATGCGCTACGGCTCGTTCGCGATGGAAGTGTTGATCAATGACCTGCTGAAGGCCGGTGCCCGGCGCGAGCACCTGGAAGCCAAGGTGTTCGGCGGCGGCGCGGTGCTGCGCGGCTTCACCGCGATGAACGTGGGCGAGCGCAACGCCGCCTTCGTGATGCAATTTTTGAAGACCGAACGCATACCGGTGCTGGCCCAGGACCTGAACGACGTCTATCCGCGCAAGGTGTACTTCTTCCCGCGCACCGGCAAGGTCCTGGTCAAGAAACTGATGCAAACCCAAAACGATACGCTGGCGCAGCGCGAGCTCGACTACGCCAAGCGACTCAAGGTCCAGCCTGTTGGTGGGGCGATCGACCTGTTCTGAGCAGAAAGGGAATCACCATGAAGACGAAGGTGTTGATCGTCGACGACTCGGCGCTGATCCGCAGCGTGATGAGCGAAATCGTCAACTCCCAGCCCGACCTGGAAGTGGTCGCCACCGCGCCCGACCCGCTGGTCGCGCGCGAGCTGATCAAGAAACACAATCCGGACGTGCTGACCCTCGACGTCGAGATGCCGAAGATGGACGGCCTCGACTTTCTGGAAAAACTGATGCGCCTGCGCCCGATGCCGGTCTTGATGGTGTCGTCGCTGACCGAGCGCGGCTCGGAAATCACGATGCGCGCCCTGGAGCTGGGCGCGATCGACTTTGTCACCAAACCCAAGATTTCGATCCAGACCGGCATGCGCGAATACGCAGACATGATCGCCGACAAGATCCGCGCCGCAGCGCGCGCCCGCATCGCCCCGCGCACCGTGGCCCAGGCCGCCGCCAGCGCGCCGCTGGCTTCGCTGCGCAGCCCGCTGATCTCGTCCGAAAAACTGATCATCATCGGCGCCTCCACCGGCGGCACCGAGGCGATCCGCGAATTCCTGATGCAGATGCCGTCCGACTGCCCGGGCATCCTGATCGCCCAGCACATGCCGGAAGGCTTTACCAGCTCGTTTGCCAAGCGCCTTGATTCGCTGTGCAAGATCAGCGTGGTCGAGTCCGCCGGCAACGAGCGGGTGCTGCCGGGCCACGCGTATATCGCACCGGGCCACTCGCACCTGATGCTGGTGCGCTCGGGCGCCAATTACATGACCCGCATCGAACAGTCGCCGCCGGTGAACCGGCACCGGCCCTCGGTCGACGTGCTGTTCCGTTCCGCCGCGCAAGCCGCGGGCAAGAACGCGGTTGGTGTTATCCTGACCGGCATGGGCAAGGACGGCGCGGCCGGCATGCTGGACATGCGCCAGGCGGGCGCGCACAATTTCGCGCAGGACGAGGCCAGCTGCGTCGTGTTCGGCATGCCGCGCGAGGCGATCGCCATCGGCGCGGCCCACGAAGTGGGTCCGTTGGGGGCGTTGCCGCGCATGGTGCTCGAGCATCTGGCGTCGCAGGGCAACAGAGCGTTGCGCGTTTGAGCCGAATCGGACAAGGAATAATGCTTTAAGGGCTATTTTATCGCCGTAAGGCAACAAAAATGCTATTCTTGAGGCTGTAAAATGCAGCGCTCACCAATAAACCAAATACAAGATTCAAACGGAGTAATTCATGGCTGATCCAAAGATGCGTTTTCTGGTTGTTGACGATTTTTCGACGATGCGCCGCATCGTCCGGAATCTGTTGAAAGAACTGGGTTATGCCAACGTCGACGAAGCTGAAGATGGCGTCATGGCGCTGGCCAAGCTGCGCAGCGAGTCGTTCGATTTCGTGGTGTCGGACTGGAACATGCCGAACATGGACGGCCTGACCATGCTGCAGCACATCCGCGCCGATCCGGCACTGGCCAAGCTGCCGGTGCTGATGGTCACCGCCGAAGCGAAGAAGGAAAACATCATCGCCGCCGCCCAGGCCGGCGCCAGCGGCTACGTGGTCAAGCCGTTCACGGCCGCGACGCTGGACGAAAAGCTCAACAAGATCTTCGAGAAACTCGACAAAGCCGGAGCCTGAGATGGTGGAGCAGACTGCGGATCAGGGATCTCATGAAGAGGTCCTGAGCCGGATCGGCCACATGACCCGCGCGCTGCACGAGAATCTGCGCGGGCTGGGGCTGGACAAGCTGATCGAAAAGGCCGCGAGCGACATTCCCGACGCGCGCGACCGCCTCGACTACGTGGCGCGCCTGTCGGAACAGGCCGCCAAGAAGGTGCTGGACGCCACCGACAGCGCGGGTCCGTTGCAGGACGCGATCGAAACCCGCGCCAACGAACTGTCCAGCGGCTGGCAGGCGCTGCTCGACAAGGGCGCCACCGAATCCGAATGGCGCGAGCTGGCCCAGCGCACGGTCGCCAGCATGAACGAATCACGCGCCGGCGCGGTGGCAACCCGCACCGAGCTGATGAACATCATGATGGCCCAGGACTTCCAGGACCTGACCGGCCAGGTGATCGGCCGCATCACCGGCATCGCCCAGAACCTCGAGAAACAGCTGGTGCAGGTGCTAATCGACTTCGCGCCGAGCGAGATCAAGCGCGAACTGGATAACGGCCTGCTGAACGGCCCGCAAATCAACCCGACCGGCAGCGAAGTCGTCGCGAACCAGGGGCAGGTCGACGATCTGCTCGACAGCCTCGGGTTCTAAGCGCGCGCCGCGCATTATTTAACGGCGCCCTCCATGCATCGCACCAACTTCATCGTCCGTGAACCGCTGCTCGACCCGAAGCAGCGCGTTCTCGGCTATGAGCTTTCGTGGCAACAGCACGACGGCAAAATTCCTTCCCACCAGGACCTGGAAGGCCTGGTCGGCTTCGTCGCCGAGCACGTCAACCATGCGCAGCATGGCTGGCTGCTGCGCGACAAGATCCTGTTCCTCGACGCGGTGCCGGCGATGCTCTCGACCGATGCGCTGCACGCGCTGCCGCCCGAGCGCACCGTGCTCACCATCGACATCCGCCACCTGACCGACGTCGACGTGCGCGCCGCGGTGCAGGGCGTGCGCGCCGGCGGGGTCGGGGTGGCGATCCGCGGCTGCGACCTGAACCTGCTGGGGCGCAACCTGTCGCCGTACGCCTCCTACGTCGAAGTCACCTTCAGCGGCCTGGACGTGGCCAGCCAGGCGCGCACCTATGCCGCCGCCAAGCATTCGGCTGTGCGCATGGTGGGCCGTCCGGTGGCGACCTGGGCCGATTTCGACGCCTGCGCCGCGCTCGGCCTGGACGCCTTCGTCGGCAAGCTGCACCTGACTCCGCGTCCCGGCAAGCCGGTCAAGGGCATGAATCCGACCCAGACCGTGATCCTGCAGCTGATGCAGATGGTGCAGAACAATGAGGACGTGCCGACGCTGGAAAACGTGTTACGGCGCGATCCGGCGCTGACCTACAAGCTGCTGCGCTATATCAACACCGCCGGCTTCGGCGCCGGGCGCGAGGTGCAGTCGCTGCGCCAGGCAATTTCTCTGCTGGGGTATGCGCCGCTATACCGCTGGCTGGTGCTGCTGCTGGCCACGGCCAGCTCGAGCGGCTATTCGCCGGTGCTGATGGAAACGGCGGTGGTGCGCGGACGGCTGGCGGAATTGCTCGGGCAGCAGTACCTGGGCAAGAGCGAGGCCGAGAACCTGTTCGTGGCGGGGATGTTCTCGCTGCTCGATCGCCTGCTCGGCCTGAGCATGCAGGAGGTGCTGGAGACGATCCAGCTGCCGGATGAAGTGGTGCGGGCACTGACCGGGCGCGAAGGTTCCTACGGGCCGTATCTGGCGCTGGCCGAGGCCTGCGAGCTGAATTCGACGCTGGTGGCGTCGCTGGCGGAAACGCTGGAGATCGGGGCGTCGGAAGTCAACCGGGCGCACCTGTCGGCGCTGGCGTGGGCGCAGAGCGTCGCTGCTTGAGCGGTCAGCGCTGCGCTGTCTCGATGCGCAGCGCAGCCTTCGGAGGCTGAACCGTCAGCGCTTGACCATGCGCCGCTCCGGCAGGCCGGTGGTCACGAAGCGCTCCAGCGTCTGCTGCATCTGCATCGAAATACTGGCGAAACTGCAGCCGATCTGCACCTGCTCGCCGAGCAGGAAGGTGCGGAATGGCCGCAACAGGCGCACTTCGAGGTCGGCGACAACCACCAGTGCCGGCCCCAGTTCCAGCCGCACGCCCATCAGCTTCTTCCCCACCGACAGCCCGAAGCATTGTTCCGGCGTCGCACGCAAGCCGACGCCGCCCTGCGAAAAATCGTACAGCGGCAATTCGTACTGCTTGTTGGACAGGTTGAAGGTGGCGGAGTAATTGCCCCCCACCGGCGTCTCGACCCGGCGCGCGGAACGGCGGTTGAGCACCAGGCAGGCTTCGGGGAAGTCGGCCGGCACCAGGTGCGGCTGGCCGGGCAGGGTGCTCCAGTCGCTGTCCAGCTCGAACTGCAGCTTGGCGCTGCCGCCGATGGTGGCGACGAAGGTGGCCGGTCCTCCCGGCGGCAGGGCGCTGCCGGTGAAATCGAACACGAAATGCGGCAGCTCCGGATCGACCGATTCGATCCGCGCCAGCATCGGGTCGAGGATGCCGGAATAGACCGTCACCGGGTCGCCGCTGCCTGCAAGGGCAGTCAAGGCTTCGCCGATGTCGAAGGGATCGCGCATCTCGTGCGGCGCGAGATTGCTGCCGATACGGCTGACCGAGTCGGCAGGCTTGGGAGGGCCCTTGCGGGCAACTGCAACGGAGACGTTCACGGCGGGTCCTGGGGCGTGATTGTGAATTGCTGTTACGCGGCAGTATACACCGGAATGCAGTATTATTGCACTGCGGAAATCAATGGTGCAGCTTTGTTATCGATCAAATCTCGAGGTTGTCGATCAGGCGCGTGTTGCCGAGCTTGGCCGCGGCCAGCACCACCAGCGGCTCGCCGCGCTCCAGGTCTGCGCCGCCCGGGGCCTGCAGGTCGATGCGCTTGCGCACCGAGATGTAATCCGGCTTCCAGCCGCGCTCGCTTAACGCCGCCATGGCGCGCGCTTCCACGCTGCCGATGTCGCGCTCGCCGGCGCGCACCGCTTCGGCCACCGCGTTCAGGTTGCGGTACAGGGCCGGGGCTTCGGCCCGTTCTTCGCCCGACAGGTAGCCGTTGCGCGAGGACAGGGCCAGGCCGTCGTCGGCGCGGAAGGTTTCGGCGCCGATGATCTCGGTCGGCAGGGCGAACTGGCGCGCCATATTACGCACGATCATCAGCTGCTGGTAATCCTTCTTGCCGAACACGGCTACGCGCGGCTGCACGCACGAGAACAGCTTGGTCACCACCGTGCACACACCTTCGAAGAAGCCGGGACGGAATTCGCCTTCCAGCGTGTTGCCGAGGTCGTTGGGCGGGCGCACGCGGTATTCCTGCGGCTCCGGATACAGGTCTTTTTCGGTCGGCGCGAACAATACGTAGACGCCTTCCTTTTC
>NZ_DAMAGA010000052.1:0-24356 GCF_031995545.1 Massilia sp. | reverse complement strand
GTCAGCCGGCACCTCCATCAAACGCCCACACTTATCGACTGTTAATTTTTAAAGAACTTTATTCGGTACTGCACTTGCTGCATCGTTGCGAATCGTTGTGTTCGTCAGCAGCAGAGAAGAGAGATTATGCGGTGTTTTGCGTACTTCGTCAACTCATCTTTTTCTACCTGTCGTTTTCGCTATCGTAAGACCGCGTTTGCGCCGGGCAGAACGAAACTATAACAAAACGATGACATTCTCCGCAAGCCCAGTTGTGTCACTACGACAGCAATCGGACTATCACCAATTGATAGATAGAGCCTATCGCAACGCTAAAATTAATTTGCTTTCTTCTGTAGATGAGAATCACTATCATTTGACTCAACAATGATTAAACGAAGTGAAGAGGAAAGCATCATGGTCGTCGCAGCGAAGAAAACCAGCCAGGTCGTCACCCACATGGCCATCGCCTTCACTATCGCCTATGTGATGACCGGTTCTGTCGTGTTCAGCGGCCTGGCGATCATCATCGAACCGATCATCAATGTTCTGCTGCTTCCCTTCCATGAACAAGCCTGGGCCGCCGTACGTGCCCGCGCTACCTCGACCAAGGATCGTTATCTGAAGATCGCTGCGGAGAAAGTCAGCCAGACCGCCATGCACATGGTGGTCGCATTTGGTGTGATGTTCGCGGCGACGGGCTCGGCCGCCGTTGGTGGGGTTGCGGCCATCCTGGAACCCGTCTGCAATGTGCTGCTGCTGCCGCTCCACGATCGGTTCTGGGACAATCTCGAATTGCGCCTTAACGGCAAGCTGAACGCCGCCTGATACATCCCCGCCTGCAGGCGGCGTGGACTGCCCAGTCCCTGCCCTCTTCGCCATAGCTCGACAAGCATGCGGCCTTGCAGTTCCGCGGAATGGCGCCGTGTCTGACACCTATCTGAAACCTAGCAAATCAAATGGGTGCGTTTGCCTGGCACGTTCAAAATACTTGCAATATTTTCAGGCAAACGTACTATCTGCTAACGAGGTAAATACGGCGCCTGGGTGCGCCGGACGCTTATCTCGACAATAGTCCAACTATAACGACGTCGTTACGATCGTCAGTTAAGGACGTAGGAGACAGCATGCTGACAGCTGCCGCAGAGCACATCAAGCGTGTCCATTCGGTCGTTCACGGGCGGCTTCTCTCTTTGCACGCCTCGCAAACACCACCGAACCGACCGCTCGATTTGGTATCGACTTCGCCTCCCGGCGGCGCTGTGGCCGATGCTGCCGTCACCAATCGGATCACACGCTCCTGGATCCGATGCCTGAACGAATACAAGCTCGATCCGGGAGCGTGCAACGATCCCGAAGTGGTGTCGCCCACCGACTTGCGCGAGCGCCAGGATCGGCTGGCCGACATGCAGGCGGTGGCCAAGGTCGAAATGGCCAACCTCTACCAGCAGCTGGCCGGCTCCGGCTACGCCATCATCCTTACCGACCGCGACGGCGTACTGCTCAATTACTTTGGCGATCCGGCATTTACCCATGCCGCCTCCAGGACCGGCCTGATGCCGGGCGCGGTCTGGAGCGAACGGGTGCAAGGCACCAACGGCATGGGCACTTGCCTGTTCGAGCAGCGCCCTGTCACCGTCCACCAGGACGAACACTACCTGTCACGCAATATCGGCCTCTCCTGCGCGGCGGCACCGATATTCGATCATGAAGGCGAGCTCGTCGCCGTGCTGGATGCGTCCGGCGAATCGCACTTGGCGCAGCAGCATACGCTGGCCCTGGTCAATATGTCGGTGCAGATGATCGAGAACCGCGTGTTTCTTCAGCAGTTCCGCCACGAATACATCCTGCGTTTCCATACGCGCTCCGAGTTCGTCGGCACCCTGAGCGAAGGCGCGATTGCGCTCAGCGTCACCGGCAAGGTATTGGCGGTGACGCGCTGCGCCCTGTTCCAGCTTGGTCTGAACGAACGCAGCGACGTCGTCGGCCGCGACATTACCGAGCTCTTCAACATTACCTTCTGCGGACTGATCGACTCCAGCGTCAAGAAGGCGTTTCATCCCGTTCCTATCTTCGAAGCCCGTAGCGGCGCGCGCTTCTTCGCGGTGATGTACCAGCCGGTCGGCTCCGCCGCGGCATCGTCCCCGGCGGCGTCGCCCGACAAGCCACATTCCATGCTGCGCGCTGGCCCGGCATCCAACACCCCGGCGCCGGCCACGTCAGCCCTCGATGCGCTGCAGCTGGGCGACCCTGCGATGGCCGCCAACATCCATACCGCCAAGCGGGTGCTGGAGCGTAACGTCGCCATCCTGCTCCAGGGAGAAACCGGCACTGGCAAGGAACGGTTTGCCCGGGCGATCCATCTGTCGAGCAATCATGCGTCCCGCCCCTTTGTGGCGATTAATTGTGCGGCAATACCGGAAGCACTGATCGAAAGCGAGCTGTTCGGCTACCGCTCGGGTGCGTTCACCGGCGCCAGTAAGGATGGCCAGCGCGGCAAGCTGCTGCAGGCCAATGGCGGCACCCTGTTCCTCGACGAAATCGGCGACATGCCGGTGGCCCTGCAGGCGCGGCTGTTGCGCGTGCTCGAGGATCGCGAGGTGACGGCGCTCGGCGGCGAAGCACCGGTCAAGCTCGATATCCACCTCATCAGCGCCACACACTGCGATCTGCAACAGAAGATCAACCACGGCGAGTTTCGCAGCGACCTGTATTACCGCCTGCAAGGATTGACGATCACGCTGCCGCCGCTGCGCGAACGCGCCGACCGTCGCGCACTCATTTGCCAGCTGGCGGATGAAGAAAGCGACGCCGGCGACCCGGTCGAACTCGATGAACATTTGCTGAACTTGCTCGAGCGGCAGCCCTGGCCCGGCAACGTGCGCCAGCTGCGCCACCTGCTGCGCACCATGATCGCGCTGCGCGAGACAGACCGGCTGACGGTCCGCGACCTGCCGGCGGAGTATCGCGCCGGCGTCATCGCCATCGGTGCGCCGGCGCCCATCGCTACCGCCGAAGGACCAATGGCCACGCCGCAACCGGAGCCGGAAGCCGACGCGCCGCTGCCCAGGCTTAATCCGTTGGAAAGCGCGGAGCGCCTGGCCCTGCTGCAGGAACTCGAGCGACGCGACTGGAACCTGAGCAGCGTGGCACGCGAGCTCGGCATCAGCCGCAATACGCTGTACCGCAAGCTGCAGCGACTGGATATCAGGCCGCGTGACAAGGCGCTGTTCCATTGACGCGGCGCCAGCAGGCCCGTTTTCGCACTGTTTCGATACTCATCACCGAACCTGTTTTCGAGCGCTGTCCTGGTCCTGTCTTCGCTGCCGTCTAGATCAAAGGTGGTCCATGCAAGCCCGTTACACCAGCACCGCCATTACCCTGCACTGGCTGCTCGCCCTGTTGCTGCTCGGCCAGTTCGCATTCGGGCTGATGCTGGAAGATATCCCGCGCGGCACGCCGGCGCGCGGTACCTACGTCAATCTGCACAAGAGCAGCGGCATCGTGATTGGCGTGCTGATTTTGCTGCGCATCGGCTGGCGCCTGACCCATCGGCCGCCCCCGCTGCCCGCCACCATGCCGGCCTGGCAGCGCCATGCCGCAAGGTTCAGCCATATTGCGCTGTACCTGTGCATGGTGGCGCTACCGCTGTCCGGCTATCTGGCGTCGAACTTCAGCCGGCATGGGGTCAAGTTCTTCAACCTGGTGCATTGGTTGCCCTGGGGGCCGGACGACAAGACCCTGTACGCGCTGTTCAATGGGGCGCACCACTTGGCTGCATTGCTGCTGGCCATATTCGTCGTACTGCATCTGCTGGCAGTAGCCAAGCACATGCTGGTCGACCGCGACGGCCTGTTGTTGCGCATGTGGCCGCAGCGCACGGGGCGCGGTGCGCGCCTGCCTTCCGACCTGTCTCCGGAGACTCGATGACCATGCAACGACCTTTATCCCTGATCGCCGCCACCTTGTTCCTGGCTGCCGTGGTGACAGTGCAGCCATCCGCAGCGCCAGCGCTGGCGCAGACTTCGGCGTCGACGGCCGCGCCGGCTGCAGCCTCGGCTCAGGCGGTTACCGCCGCGCCCGCATCGACAGCAACGGCGTCCACTGCAAAAGCGAAGCAGGCCTCGACAGCGGTATCCGCAGCAGCAGGGACAGCGGCGGCCGCAACACAGGCAGCCGCACAGAATGGCGCCGGAACACTTTTGCCAACCTCACGCTCTACCGCACCACTGGCTTATATACCGAATGAAGGCGGCGGCACGATCTCGGTCATCGATACGGCCAGCGATCAGGTCATTGCGGAACTGCCCGGCGGCAGCAAGCCGCGCGGCCTGGCGATCGGCACGGACCGGCGCTGGCTGTATGTCAGCGACCAGCCGCACAGCCGCCTGCAGCTGGTCGAGCTCGGCACGCGCAAGCTGGGGGCAACGATCGCACTGGGCGAGTCGCCCGAGGGGGTGTCGATTTCGCCGGATGGCCGCTGGGTGGTAGCGGCCCTGGAAGGCAAGAACGAAATCGCGGTGACCGATACCCGCACCAACGCCCTGGCCTTTTCGATCAAGGTGCATGGCAAGAACCCGGAGCACGCGGTGTTCAGCCCCAACGGGCGGCTGCTGTTCGTCAGCGCCGAAGAAGGTGATGCCGTCGACGTCATCGATTTCGCCAGCCGCAAACAGGTAGCCCAGGTGGCTGTCGGCGCGCGTCCGCGTGGCATCGGGTTCCTGCCTGACAGTAGCCGCGCCTATGTCGCCACCGAAAATGCGAACGAGGTGTTTGTCATCGACACCACCAGCTTCGCCGTGCTGGCGCGTGTCAAGGCCGGCCTGCGCGCCAACGGCATCGCCGTGCATCCCAGCGGACGCGAGGTGTACGTGTCGAATGGCGGCGATGCCAACGTATCGGTGATCGATACCGGCAGCAACCGGGTGGTGGCCACGATCCCGGTCGGCCAGCGCCCATGGAATATGGCCCTGACGCCGGATGGCAAGAAGCTGTATGTCGCCAACGGCCGTTCGAACAATGTGTCGGTCATCGATACGGCAAGCCGGACCAAACTACGCGATATCGCTGTCGGCAAATTGCCCTGGGGCGTGGCGATCAGGTAAGCCGCTTCAAGTCTGCGGTGGTTTGTCGGCCACTCATCCGGCCGGGCCGGATTGCATCACTATCGGCGAATTGCTCCGGGATGTGACGATCAGGTGAGCCCACGTCAGGGCGCGCCGATGTCCACACTGACGGGGCGCCGCCTGCCTGGCGCCGGCGACGGCATCATGCCGGAGCCATTCAACAGGTCCAGCACCAGGCCAGCAGGATTGTGGTCGATCGATGCATGCAGGCCGGCATACGCGGCGGTCAGGCGCGGATTCACGTCGAGCACCACGGCGCCGTGCGCCGTCAGAATGAAGTCGACGCCAACATAGCCCCACAGGCCGGGGATTGCCGCGGCCACCTGTTGGGCCAGCCGGGCGAGCATCCCGTCGTCGTCGGTCAGGCCGTTCACGATACTGCCGAGGACGTGGAAGCGGTTGTCGCGCATTGCCACCCGCTCCTGGTTGCAGGACAGCACCTGCGCCGCGCCATCGCAACAGATCAACGACAGGCTACCCGGCCTGCCCGGAACGAAAGGCTGCAGCACGTAGCCATCGGCACCGTTCGCGCGGATCCACGTCAGCGCCGCCGCGCGGTCGCTGAACAGCATGGTGTGCAGGCAGCCGGCGCCATCGTCGGGCTTGACCACCCAGGCGCCACCATCCTGTGGCATGGCGTCATGCGGACTGTAGGTAGCAGCCGTGGCGAGGCCCCCTTCGGCCAACACCTGCGCGAGCTTGAGCTTGCTCCCTGCGACCTGCACGGCGCCGGGTATGCTGCCGAGCAGGATGCGCCTGGCGCGCAGGATCTCGCGCGACAAGTGCTCCAACGCGCCGGCCGACTCGAGCGCCAGCGGCCAGACCGCATCGGCCGCCTGCAGGCAGGCGTCGAACTGGACGCCGAAGCGGCTGGCTGCCGGCTGCAGTGCGGCGCGTTCGAGCGACAGTCCGACTGCTTCCGCTGCCATGTAGGGTGGCGCCTGTTCCGCGGCCTGTACCGTGGGATGTCCCGTGGATTGTCTCGTGGGAGGTCCATCAGCGTGGCTTTTGCGGTATGCGCTGGTATGCCCTGCGGGATGGACGTTCGCGTATCGAGGAGCCTGTCCCTTGGCGGATCCTGGGGCCTGATCGACCGGATCTCGCGTGCCATGCATATGCGCATGAGCTGTCGGACGAGCTGCCGGGTCATGTACCGCATGCGTTGTCGCATGTGCAGAAGCCGAGTCCGCCACATCGGCACCAGGATCGCCGGTCATGGGCTCGGCCATGCCTGCGATCCGGCCAGGAGCGGGATCGGCAGCGATCGTCGTTACCTCGACCCCGGCCAGAGCCTCCAGGTCGGCCAACAATGTGTGCAGCATCACTTCGGCCTGTCGCCCCAGGGCTTGGGACCTTGGCCGTGTCGCTCCCCTGCCGGCAAAGGAATCGACCACGAGCACTTTCAAGCGCGCCATCGCATGCCTCCGGCTGATTCCTGCGCCCCGCGTTTTACTCAGTGTTTGCGCCCAGGTTTTGCTCAGTTCTTGCGTTCAGTTCTTTCGCCCGGTCTCGCGCTTTGCCTTGTCATCCGCTGGTTGCGAAGCGACGCTGACCAGCGTGAGCGTTTCTTCGATTTCCGGCAACGTTGCGGCGGCCGCCGTCGTGGCCGGCGCCGGACTTGCTGCGGCGGGACGTTCCTGGCTCGCCCTGCGCGCAACGGCCGGCTCTGGGGCCGCGCCGCCCTCACCGCTTCCCGCCACGGTCGTTCCCGGCTGTTGACGGTCGCGATTGGCCAGAGAACTGCGCAGCTGATACACACCGCCCGGCATCCCGTCGCTGACGATGAAGGTGTAGGTTTTGTTCACATATTGTTCGAAGCGCGCATGCATCGGATCGTCCAGATAAGGCTGGATGCGCACTGACTGCGCCTGCAGCGTCTTGCCCTGGTAGGTGATGGACTGGGTACGCACTTCGGCACTTTCCGCCAGCGCCATCCGCAAGCGCTTGCGGAAATACGCGGTCGAACCGCCCGTCAGGCGCTTCATCTCGGCGATGTCACGCTCGAGAAATCCGAGCAGCACCGGATTACCGTGGGCCTCTTCCAATGGTGGCAAATCGTGCCGGTTCTTCCCCGACAGGAAATGCAAAGTTGCACTGAGCTTTCCCTTGCTGCCGTTTACGTCGAGCCGGACCTTGTCGCTAAAGCCGGGTTCGACATTGCTGACCTTGCGAAACTCGTAGACCAGCACGGCAGGTGCCTCGATGCGGGCCAGGTGGTCGGTTTCGAACAGCAGGGTTTCGGCCTGCGACAACTTCGCCGATCCGGCTTGGGCATGGACGTAGGCCGGCGCGAGCAAGGCGAGTCCCATGCCTAGAAAAGCGGCAGCAAACCGCAAGCCCAGCCATCGGTGCAGACAGAGGCCCGCACATGCCTGCATGCTTCTCCAGCACCAGAAGGACATGCGCAAGCGCGATTGCTCAGGCGATGGCAACGGTACGGGAAGGTACATGCGTGTCCGCCTCACGGTTTATCCGACCGCTGCGAAGTGCGCAACTGTTGTCCTTGCTGGTCGAGCAAGGGGACGCCGTACTCTTCGAGAATCGCATTGATCTTGCCCTGGTTGGTCGAGATCAGGTTATCGATCCGCTGCCGGAACGCTTTGTCGGCGTGGCGCACGCCCATCGCGATGTCGAAATCGAGCTTCATGCCGGGACGCGACTGCAGCGGCACGGCGACGATCGGCGCGCTGCGGGTGGTGCGCGCGAAATAGCCGGCAATCGGCCCCCAGACGAAGGCCAGGTCGATCTTGCCGCTGGCGAGATCGCGCTCGATGATCTCGCCCGGATATTGCTCCGCATCGCCGGACTGGATCTGATACCAGTCGACCTGGTTCATGAGGTCGTTCTGCAGCAGCCAATCGGTCAGCGGCGAGGCCGTGAACACCCCGAAACGCAGCTTTCTGCGCTGGTCCGGCACCAGCGCCAGCACATCGTCCAGGTTGCGTACCCCATCCAGTCCCTTGCCGCGCCCCTTCACGTAGGCCAAAGCATAACTGGAGTGATAATAGGGATGGGTGGTGGCCGCCATTTCGAAACCGGTCGGGACGCCGGTGACCAGATCGCACTTGAACTGGTCAGATTGTTCGCGCTTGGCGCGCAGGGTATTGCGGATGAAGCCGATCCGCTGCGGGAACCAGGTGGTTTCCAGCTTCCAGCCCAGCTCCTGCGCGAACAAGGCGGCGATCTTGTTTTCGAAGCCGCTCTGCGAGCGGTGCGAGAACGGCAGGTTATTGGGGTCCTGGCAGACGCGCAGCACCTTGTCGCGTCCCGGACCGGATGCCTCGGGCGCAGCCTGTCCGGACGCTTCGGGCGCTGCCTGGGCGGCGCATGGCAGCGCCAGCCAGGCCAGCCCGAACAGCGAGCAGGCACATGCGCGCCGGAACCGGCCCATGGACGCGTCGATCAAGGCGCGTGGATATGACATGCGCGCCATGCATGCCATGTGTGCCATACTCCCCCGCCCGCGTGCCGGGATCGTCATTTGCCGATCTCCTGCAGACGTCCCGGCTGGATCGCGCCGTCCGAGCGCCCTTTCAGATAGGCATACAGATTGTCGATGTTCTCGACCACCATCTTGCTGCCGTCGAAATTCGGCATGCCCTTCTCGATGCGGCCCTTGAGGACCACTTCCTTGAACTGGTCCTTGCTGAGCACTTTCAGGCTGCCCACCAGCGACGGGCCGACCATGCCTTCCTGGGCCGCGCCATGGCAGCGCTCGCATGCCATGGCGCGCCAGGTGCGCCAGCCGCTCAGGGTCTGGGTGTCGACCTTGGTGCCGTCGCTGACCTGGTACGGCGCGCCATTGGCGCTCTGGCCGAATGCGGGGGCGGCGCAGGCGAGCGCAGCGGCCGCCATGGCTGCTGCCAGCGCGGTGTTGATACGTGTCTTCATAGCGATTCCTTGGAAAGCGGATGCCTGCAGGCCGGCGCCATGCACCGGCCTCAGCCGTCGAGGTCCACGCTGCGCCACCGATGAGGACGGCGCAGATGGAAGCAAAGCAGCTCCGCGGTTCAGCGATCAGCGGTCAGGCAGGGCGAACACGGTCAGCACGCCGCCCAGCTCGGTGTACTTGGCCAGGTCCTTGTAGCCGCCTACGGCGCCCAGGCCTTCGGTGCCCTTGGTCAGGCCGGCCGCCAGGCCGATCCCGGCCCAGCCGCCGATGCCGGACAGCACGCCGATGTACTGCTTGCCCTTGTACTCCCAGGTCGTGACGTTGCCGATGATGCCGGACGGGGTCTTGAACTTCCACAGCTCCTTGCCGTTGAGGTCGACCGCCTTGATATAGCCTTCCAGGGTGCCGTAGAACACCACGTCGCCGGCGGTGCTGAGCGCCCCGCTCCACACCGAGAAGCGTTCCGGCTTCGACCACACCATCTTGCCGGTGCCGGCATCCCAGGCGATGAAGTTACCCATGCCGCCGTGGCTGTTGGGGGCCGCATACATCGACAGGGTCGAGCCTACATACGGCTGGCCGGCGGTGTACTCGATCTGGAACGGTTCGTAGTCCATGCACACGTGGTTGGTCGGCACGTAGAACAGGCCGGTCTTGCGCGAGTAGCTGGCCGGCTGCTGGTCCTTGGTGCCCAAGGCCGAGGGGCAGACACCCTTGGTGTTCACGTCCGGCCCGTTCTTGTCGGTGCTGTACTTGGCCACCACCTGCGGGCGCCCGCTCTTCATGTCGACGTGGGTGGCCCAGTTCACCACCGGGTCATACTTTTCGGCGATCAGGAGTTCGCCGCTGACCCGGTCCATGGTGTAGGCGAAGCCGTTGCGGTCGAAATGGACCAGCGCCTTGCGCGGCTTGCCCTTGACCTTGATGTCGGCCAGGATCATTTCGTTGACGCCGTCATAGTCCCACTCGTCGTGCGGCGTCATCTGATACACCCACTTGGCCATGCCGGTGTCGAGGTCGCGCGCGAAGATCGTCATCGACCACTTGTTGTCGCCCGGGCGCTGGCGCGGATTCCAGGTGCTGGGGTTGCCGGTGCCGTAGTAGACCAGATTGGTCTCGGGATCGTAGCTGTACCAGCCCCAGGTCGTGCCGCCGCCCAGCTTCCACTGGTCGCCCTGCCAGGTCTTGAGCGAAGAATCCTTACCGATCGGCGCCATCTTGCCGTCGGTCCAGGTCATGGTCTTGTCCGGGTCGACTATTAATTCATTGTCCGGGCCGGTGCTCCAGGCTTTCCATAGGATCTTGCCGGTGTTCATGTCATGCGCGGTGATGCGGCCGCGCACGCCGAATTCGCCGCCGCTGATGCCGGTCAAGACCTTGTCCTTGAACACGTGCGGGGTGTTGGTGGTGGTTTCGCCCAGCTTGGGGTCGCCGACCTTGATCTTCCAGAGTTCGTTGCCGGTCTTGGCGTCCAGCGCCACCAGCGTGGTGTCGGCCTGCTGCAGGAAGATCTTGCCGTTGGCGTAGGCGACGCCGCGGTTGACCGTGTCGCAGCACATCACCGGGATCACGGCCGGGTCCTGCTTCGGCTCGTACTTCCAGCGGATGCTCTGGTCTTCGAGCGAAATCGCGAACACCTTGTTGGGGAACGGGCTGTGCAGATACATCGTGTCGCCGATGATCAGCGGTCCGCCCTCGTGGCCGCGCAGTACGCCGGTGGAGAAGGTCCAGGCGACGGTGAGGTTGCGCGCATTCTTGCTGTTGATCTGCTTGAGCTCGCTGTAGCGCTGATTGGCGAAGTCACCGGCCTGCATGGCCCAGACCTTGGGGTCCTTGGTCAGCCTGGCGACATCCGAATCGGCCGCCGATGCCGCTCCGGCAGCCAGCGCCAGGCAGACGCCCCAGCAGGTGAATCTGGAATGAAATGACATGGTTACGTCTCCTCGTGATTTTTTATTCGGCCACTCGCAACGTCGGTTGACGCCAGGCGTGGCCGGCTTGCCTGGCTGCTGGGTTAATGCTTCCGGTTATGTTTCACTGCGTTTGCACACATCGCTCCCGTCTATCACTGACTCGGCCACATCCGGACATCAGCGCTGCGGCACGGCGCAGGCCTTGTTGGCATTCGCCTCGATCTGCCTGAACTTGCCGGCCATGTCCTTGTTCGAAGCCGCATCGCGGAACAAGCCACCGCGCTCCCCGCCCAGGGACTGGTAGCGCAGCGCCACCGACATCGCCACGTAGTCGTCGTAGGCGAGCGCCTTGGCGATGCGGTCCACCACGCATGAGCACTTGTAGAGGTACTCCTGCTTGCCGTCGTGCTTCTGCATGCACTCGAGGACGTACTCGACCCGGCCGCTGGTCGGGAAGTCGTCGGCCTGCGCCGCCAGCGGCAGTGCCAGAAAGGCCAACATGGCCAGGGCGGCCGGCAACGGCCAACGCGATGACTTCATCCTTGTCTCCATCCTTGTTCTTCGGTAGCGGCAACGCCCGCGCAAGGCCCGCGCCATGGCGCGTCATCGGCCATACGGGGTACCTGCGCCGCTTGCTCAATCCTTGAGCACCCCGCTCTTGCGCGCCGTATGGGTCGCCATCGCATCCATCAGCGGCGGCGACAGTACGTCGTACGGCGGCAAGCCGAGCTCGTTCAGGCGCGTCCGCACTGCCCCCATGTTTTCGGGTCGTGCGCCCGACTCGATGATCGATGACACGAAGGCGGCGAATTCCGGCGGCGCCCAGCCCGGCTCGCGCGACAGCTCGGTGTGCACGAAGTCGAGGCCGTAGAAGGCGTGCTCGCGGTTCTCGATGCGGCCATACATGTGCACGCCGCACACCTGGCAGGCATGGCGCTGGATGGTGGCGCCGCTGTCGACCACCTCCAGCTTGTCGCCGTTGGCCGTCACCGTCACCTTGTCGCGGCCGACCACGGCGATTTGGGAAAACAGCGAGCCGTCCGGCTTCCAGCACTTGGTGCAGCCGCAGACGTGGTTGTGCGCCACCTGGCCGCCGATATCGACCGTGACGGTGTCGCTGGCGCAGCGGCACGACAAGGTGCCGCCCGCGAAGTCCGGCCGGGCCGGCGCAAAGCCGGCATCGACTGCCGGGTGAATCCTGACTGCATCGTTCATGACCGGTTCTCCCTGGATTGGTCCGTCGAAATGTCGTTCGTTGCTGCTTGCCGCCTGCGTGCCACCATCCGGATGCTTCAATACAGGACGACCGAGCGGATCGATTTGCCGCTCTTCATCAGCTCGAAGCCTTCGTTGATGCGCTCGAGAGGCAGCGTGTGGGTGATCAGGTCGTCGATATTGATCTTGCCGTCCATATACCAGTCGACGATCTTGGGCACGTCGGTGCGGCCGCGCGCGCCACCGAAGGCCGAGCCCTTCCACTGGCGGCCCGTCACCAGCTGGAACGGGCGGGTCGATATCTCCTGGCCGGCGGCGGCCACGCCGATGATGAAGGACTGGCCCCAGCCCTTGTGGCAGCACTCCAGCGCCTGGCGCATGACGGTGGTGTTGCCGATGCACTCGAACGAGTAATCGGCGCCGCCGTCGAGCATCTGCACGATGTGGTCGACCACGTTCGGTACCTCGTTCGGGTTGATGAAGTCGGTCATGCCGAACTTGCGCGCGATCTCGACGCGGGCCGGATTGATGTCGACCCCGACGATGCGGTTGGCGCCTACCATCCTGGCGCCCTGGATCACGTTCAGACCGATGCCGCCAAGGCCGAACACCACCACGTTGGCGCCCGCCTCCACCCCGGCCGAGAACACCACGGCGCCGACACCGGTGGTGACGCCACAGCCGATGTAGCAGGCTTTATCGAACGGCGCGTCGGGACGGATCTTGGCCAGCGCGATCTCGGGCACCACGATGTAGTTGGAGAAGGTCGAGGTGCCCATGTAGTGGTAGATCGGCTGGCCGTCGAGCGAGAAGCGCGAACTCGCATCCGGCATCAGGCCGCGGCCCTGGGTGCTGCGGATCGCCTGGCACAGATTGGTCTTGCGCGACAGGCAGAATTTGCACTGGCGACATTCGGGCGTGTACAGCGGAATCACGTGGTCGTCGCGCTGCACCGAGGTGACGCCGGCGCCGACGTCGAGCACGATGCCGGCGCCTTCATGGCCGAGGATGGCGGGGAAGATGCCTTCCGGGTCGGCCCCGGACAAGGTGTAGTAATCGGTGTGGCAAATGCCGGTGGCCTTGATTTCGACCAGCACCTCCCCGGCGCGCGGGCCTTCGAGGTCGACCTCGGCGATCGACAATGGTTCTGCGGCTTTCCAGGCGATGGCGGCTCTGCTTTTCATGGTGTCTCCGGTGGCATGGTGCGAAAGTCGTTCGGTGCGTATGCGAGTAAAGGCTCAGGACGGCGGTGCCGGCAGTCGCTCCAGCTCGTCGTCGCGGAACAGGCGCGAGCGGGTCAGGAAGCGCTTGCCGGTACCGTTATCGAGCGAGAACATGCCGCCGTTGCCGGCCACCACGTCGATGATCAGCTGGGTGTGCGCCCAGTACGCGAACTGTTCGCCGCCGATATAGAACGGCGTGCCGTCGATGGCGCCCAGCCGCACGTCGGACTCGCTGACGCTGAACTCGTCCAGCGGATAGCACATCGGCGCGCTGCCGTCGCAGCAGCCGCCGGACTGGAAAAACATCAGCGGGCCGTGCCGGCTGCGCAATTCGCCGAGGAAGGCGCGCGCCGCCTCAGTGGCGCAGACCCGCTCGGGCACGCTGGTGTCGATGCGCTGTTCCATGACGCCGGCCTTCAAAAGAATCCCAGCGGCTTGGCGCTGTAGCTGACCAGGAGGTTCTTGGTCTGCTGGTAGTGATCGAGCATCATGCGGTGGTTCTCGCGTCCGATGCCGGATTGCTTGTAGCCGCCGAAGGCCGCGTGCGCCGGATACAGGTGGTAGCAGTTGGTCCAGACCCGGCCGGCGCGAATCGCGCGGCCCATGCGGAAGGCGCGCGATCCGTCGCGGGTCCAGATGCCGGCGCCCAGGCCGTACAGGGTGTCGTTGGCCAGCGCCAGCGCTTCGGCTTCATCCTTGAAGGTGGTGACCGAGACCACCGGGCCGAAGATCTCTTCCTGGAAGATGCGCATCTTGTTGTGGCCCTTGAATACGGTGGGCTGCACGTAGTAGCCGTCTTCGAAGTCGCCGTCCAGCTTGTTGCGCGCGCCGCCAGCCAGCACTTCGGCGCCTTCCTGGCGGCCGATGTCGAGGTAGGACAGGATCTTCTCCAGCTGCTCTTGCGAGGCCTGGGCGCCGATCATGGTCGACGGGTCGAGAGGATTGCCCTGCCTGACCGCACCGACCCGCGCCAGCGCGCGCTCGATGAAGCGCTCGTAGATCGATTCCTGCACCAGCACGCGCGAGGGACAGGTACAGACTTCGCCCTGGTTCAGCGCGAACATGGCGAAGCCTTCCAGGCACTTGTCGAGGAAATCGTCGTCCGCCGCCATCACGTCGTCGAAGAAGATGTTCGGCGACTTGCCGCCCAGTTCGAGTGTGACCGGGATCAGGTTCTGCGCCGCGTAGCCCATGATCAGGCGGCCGGTGCCGGTCTCGCCGGTGAAGGCGATCTTGGCGATGCGCTTGTTCGAGGCCAGCGGTTTGCCGGCTTCGAGGCCGAAGCCGTTGACGATGTTGAGCACGCCCGGCGGCAGCAGGTCGCCGATCAGTTCGGCCAGCACCATGATCGAAGCCGGTGTCTGCTCGGCGGGTTTCAGCACCACGCAGTTGCCGGCGGCCAGCGCGGGGGCCAGCTTCCAGACCGCCATCAGGATCGGGAAGTTCCAGGGAATGATCTGGCCGACCACGCCCAGCGGCTCGTGCAGGTGATAGGCGTAGGTGTCATTGTCGATGTGCGAGATCGATCCTTCCTGGGCGCGGATGCAGCCGGCGAAATAGCGGAAGTGGTCGATCGCCAGCGGCAGGTCGGCGGCGGTGGTTTCGCGGATCGGCTTGCCGTTGTCGATGGTTTCGGCGGTGGCCAGCATGGGCAGGTTCTGCTCCATGCGGTCGGCGATGCGGTTCAGGATGTTGGCGCGCTCGGCCGGCGAGGTGCGGCCCCAGCTTTCCGCGGCGGCATGGGCGGAGTCGAGGGCGAGTTCGATGTCTTCGGCACCCGACCTCGCCACTTCGCAAAATGGTTGGCCGGTGATCGGGGTGATGTTGGCGAAGTACTCGCCCTTGACCGGGGCCACGAATTCGCCGCCGATGTAGTTGTCGTAGCGCTGGCGGAACGGGTTGGTGACGCCGAGTTTGTTGATGTCTGCGAGATTCATGGTGTCCTCATTCTGTTGCCGCGATGTGAGGCGCGGCGCTGGAGGTTGACTGCGCAATGTCAGCTATCGCAAGGGCCGTGCCAGCGCAGCTGCACTGGAGGCTGGTGCACATGGATGCGTAGCGGACGCTCCGGATTCGCAACAGGTGTCCCGCCGATTGCGCCATCGCGGTACAGGTGTTCTCTATTGCGTCCATCGCTGTTCAGCCGTTCAGAAGCGGTAGCGCAGGCCGGCCACGACAATGCGCGGCGCGCCAGGCGCAACGAAGCGCGCGTTTTCGGCGTCGCCCGGCTGTTCGTGCGGCCGGATCAGGTGGCCGTGCGGGAACAGGTCGGGCGCCACCGCGCCGAAGGTTTCGTAGCGCCGGTCGAGCACGTTGCTGACGCGTGCGAACAGCTCCCAATTGTGTGACGGCCGATAGCTGGCGCGCAGCGTCAGCAGACCGTGCCCGGGAATGCGCCAGTCGGCGCGCTGCGGTTCGTCGTCCTCGTCTTCGATGTCCTCGGTCAGGCCGTCCTCGTTGCCTTGCGTGACCAGGTGCGACACCAGGTACAGGTCGGCGCCGATGCTCAGCTGCGGCGTGAGCGCCCAGTCCAGCGCCAGCTTGCCGGTGTGGCGCGGCAGGCCGGCGATGCGGGTGCCGCGCCCCACGGTGACGTTGCGCGCGCCGGTGAACAGTTCGCCGTCGGCGTCGTATTCCGCTTCCAGATAGCTGTAGGAAAACTGCAGGCCGAAACGTCCGAACTGGCGGCTCAGCGCGGCGTCCAGGCCCTGGCGCCGGGTGCGCTCGAAGTTGGCGAAATAACCCTGGCGCGAGGGCGCGCTGAGGAACAGGATGTCGTCGTCGTTGACGGTGCGGTGCAGCGACAGCGAATAGCTGCCGCTGTCGCTGCCCTGGCCCAGGCGGCCGCGCAGACCGGCCTCCACGGTGCGCGCCACCACCTGCTTCAGGTAGGGATCGGCCTGCAGACCGACCGGCAGCCGACAGGGATTTTCTGGATCAGCGCAGCCGAGCTCGATCACGGTCGGCACCCGGTTGCTCTGGGCGATGTTGGCGAACAGCGTTGCCCCGGACCCGAGGCGGTGGGTCAGGCCGAGCGACGGATTCACGCGCGTGTAGGTGAAGCTTTCGGTGGGCTGGGGACCGTCGTCGTTGGTTAGCGTATTGGTCACGCGGGCGCGGTTGTAGCGCACGCTGGCGGTCAGCTGCGTGTTGGCGCCCAGGGCGGTGCTGGTCGCCAGATACACGCCGTAGGTGCGCGATTTACCGTGCACGCCGGAAAAGAATTCGATCTCCTCGTCCGGGTCGCCAATGGTTTCGCGCCCGGGCGTCATGAAGGCTTCTTGTTCGTACTGGGCGTAGTCGACGTCGCTGCGGTCGAACGTGGCGCCGATGTCGTAGCGGACGATGCCGCGCCGGGCGCTGAAGGCGAGGCTGGCGCCGTGGCTGTCCTGGCGTGTGCTGGTGGTGTTCATCACGCCCGTGTGTAGGGCGGCGCCTTCGTCGCGCGTGAAGCCGCACGACGGTTCCGCGGGCGAGCCGTCGCTCTCGAAGCCGTCTTCGCAATCCTCGACGTATTCGTCGTAGTCCTCGTTGACGTCGCCGTTGACGGTGTCGCGCCGGCTGTTGCGGGCATAGGCCACGGCGCTCAGCTGGCTGTCGCTGCCGAAGCGTTGCGTGAAATTGAGTGTGCCCTGCACCAGCCGGTTGCGGGTGGTGTCGGGATAGGTGTAGACGGCGCGCCGGTTGTCGCCATACAGCAGGTCGGGCAGCAGGCCGTTGCCGAGCAGGCGGCTGCGTCCGCCCAGCAGCGATGCGCTCCAGTCGGTGTCGGCTTGCGAGCGCCCTAGTTTGACGAAGACATTGCCCAGGCGCCCGGGCGAATGCTCGCGCCAGCCGTCGTCGTCGAACAGGGTGGTGCCGATGAAGCCATGCCAGCCGCCGGCGCCTTGCCAGCCATAGGCCAGGTCGGCGCGGCGCCGGCCCTCGTCGCTCACCGAGAGGTCGGCTTCGAAGCCGGGATGGGTCTGGCCGGACTTGGTGGTGAAAGCGAGCGCGCCGCCGAGCGTGCTCAGGCCGTACAGGGGATTGGCGCCGGGGATCAGGACCACGCTGCCGATCGCGGCTTCGGGCACCATGTCCCAGTTGATGACGTCGCCGAACGGCTCGTTGACGCGCACGCCGTCGAGATAGACCGACAGCCCTTGCGAACTGCCCAGCACGGGCGAGGCGCGAAAGCCGCGGAAGGTGATGTCGTTCTGGAACGGGCTGCCCGAGACTTCGTTGACGTTGACGCCGCTCAGGGTGCGTGACATGAATTCGGCCAGGTTTTCACCGCCGGACTTGCGGACCGTCTTGTCGTCGGCCGCCTGCACCGGATACGGCAGCAGTTCGCGGTCGATGCCGAGGCCGTAGAGGGGGGCGATGCCGACGATCTCGACCTTGGCGAGCGGGGCGGCGGCAACCTCGGGATCGGCCAGGGCGCAGGGCGACAGCAGCATCGCCAGCAGCAGGGGTCGATGGCGGATCTGTCTCGTGCGCCAGCGCGGAAGTTGCCGGCGGCCCGGCCAAGCTGTGGCGGAAATGGCGTTGCCTGACGTCCCGAACGTCTCTTTCATCGTGGTCCCCTGTTGTGGTCTTGTGAGGCTGGACCAGCAAAGGGCGTGCCAGACCCATACGTCAGGGAGGCAGGTGGAGCAGATGTTCAATAACTGAACAGTTGCGACAGGGATGTGTGCCAGGTGGTGCTGCGCGAGCGATACAGCGGTGGAACAGTGCTCACTTTTTGCGCAGCCCGCGCAACCATGTCGGCAGCAGGTTGAACAGGCGCACCGTCAGATGCAGCTGCCACGGAAAGACGCAGCGCGCGGCGCGCCGCTCGATGGCCGCGCTCATGTGCCGCACCGCGTCCGCCTCGGACTGCAGCCAGGGCTTGGCGCCGGCGTCGCCGCCATTCAATTCGCGCAGGCGCGCGGTGTCCACGTAACCTGGCACCAGCGTGGTGACCGCGATGCCGAACGGCGCCAGCGCCTTGCGGTAGGTCTCGCAGATCGCGATCGCGGCGCGCTTGCTGGCGCTGTACAGCGAATTGTCAGGATAGTCTTTCAGCAGGCCGGCGATCGAGGCCACCGCGACCAAGTGGCCATGGCCCTGCTGTCGCATCAATTCCGCCGCGGTATCGAAGGCCTGCACCAGGCCGACGATATTGGTCTGCACCAGGATTGGTCCGAGCGCCGGCTGCGCCGCCAGGCCGGCGGCATCGGCATACTGGCCAGCCACCACGATCAGCATGTCCAGGCCATCGCGGCCGAAATCGTGGATCGCTTGGCGCGCGGCGTCGGTGTCGGCGATGTCGAAGCCATACACGCTGACGCGCGGACTGCTTGCCAGCGCGTGTCCCTGCAGGCGCCGCGGGTCGCGTCCGCACAGCGCCAGTTGCGCGCCTTGCGCGGCGTAGCGCCCGGCCAGGGCCAGGCCGATGCCGCTCGTGCCGCCAATGATCATGATCCTCATATTTTTTCACCCATCATGGCCGCCGTGCCCTTGCGATAGCCGTAGTCCCACTGCGCGCGCACCTGCGCCCCATAGGCCGCGTGCGACGCGGGCACGGCCAGGCCAATCCGGTTGCGGCGCCAGTCGATACGCTTGCCGATGCCGTGGCCGCGCAGGGCTTGCGCCATGTCGCGGGTATCGACCCAGGCATCTGCGTGCAGGCCGTGCACGTGGCGCAGGCGCGCCGCGCCGTCGATGCCGAATACCGCGCGCAGCGCCGGCGCGGCCAGCCAGGGATTGAACGGCATCTTGCGTTCCATGATCACGTTGCGTGCCAGGTGGTGCGCGAGTTCGAGCGGGAACAGGTCGATCACGCCCCCGCTGTAGTGCCGGCCCTGGCTGGCGTGGCTGGCGAAGTAGAACATGTCGGCGACCGAACTACGCACCGCGTCGTGCAGCGACTCCGTGCTGTCCACCTCCAGGCGCGGCGCCACCGCGCCGGCGCTCCAGCGCGGATCGGCGGCCGGTGCCTCGCGGCCGTCCAACAACCGCGCCGCGCGCGGGGGACAGAACACGGTCTGGACGAACAGCGGCCGGTCACCGCGCGCCGCGCCCACGTCGCCTGGACCGAACAGCAGCCGGGCGCCGACGATGGCCAGCGCCGGTGCGCCAGCTGCAGGCTGTGGCGGCAGGGGCAAAGTCGCGGGCAGCTCGAATAGGTAATCCCGGAACAGGTCGGGAATGCGCGGCGCCGGGGTGTGCCCCAGCCAGCGCCGCGCGGCACCGGCTACCGTGCGCAGCGGCGTGGCATGCGGTGTGGATTGGACTGCGCACAGGAAGCGGTACATCGCGGGCGAGGCCGCCCACTCCAGGCGTGCCCGCGCATCCGGTGCGCCGGCGATGATGGCGGCGGCAATCGCTCCGCCGCAGGTGGCCAGCAGCACGTCCGGCGCGCGGTTCTGCTCTTCCAGCGCGGCGTGCGCGCCGAGGTAATAGCCGAAGCGGAAGCCGCCACCGGCCAGCACCAGGCAGCGCGCGTACTGTTCATGATTCTTCATCAGATGCATAATGCACAAATGCAAGAGCTACCACAAGTCGCACGGCCGAACACCCTGGTTACAGGGCCGGCCATGCGCCATCGCCTGCTGCACCTGGCGCTGAACTGGGCGGTGTTCAGCCTGTGCTATCCGCTGGCCAATCTGCTGGCGCATCGGCAGCAGACCGCACGCAGCCTGGCAGTCGCACTCGATGGCGCGGTTCCCTTCGTGCCGTGGATGGTGCTGCCGTATGCGAGTTCCGGACTGCTCTTCACGCTGCTGTTCTTCGCGGTGCGCACGCATGAGCAGCTGCGCGTGGCCAGCCGCCGGCTGCTGCTGGCGACTTGCCTCGCCTGCCTGGTGTTCGTGATGATGCCGGCCCGGTTCGGGTTCGAACGACCGGCGGTGGATGGCTGGCTGACCGCGGCGCTGTTCTCCTGGCTCGACCTGGTCGATCAGCCGTATAACCAGTTCCCGTCGCTGCACGTGGCGTATTGCGTGATCTTCTGGCTCACGTTCAAGCCGCTGTGCGGCGGCGCGCTGGGCATCGCGCTGGCGGGATGGCTGCTGCTGGTCGGGGCCAGCACGGTGTTCACCTGGCAGCATCACCTGCTTGACGTCGGCGGCGGTCTGCTACTGGGCCTGCTGGTGGCGTGGCTGGTGCGGCCGGGCACGACGCGCCGTCACGGCGTCACTTTTTACTATGCGATCGGCGCAGCGTTACTGGCCCTGGTCGGCGTCGGGGCGTTGGGCAACTGGCTGGCGGCGTATGGCGTGGCCTGCCTGTTGCTGGTGGCCGCGGCCTATCATGCGCGGCGCGCCGACTTCCTGCGCAAGCAGGCGGGAAGGCATCCGCTGCGCGCGTGGCTGCTGTTCTGGCCCTACCTGGCCGGCTATCGCCTGACCTGGATGCTGGTGCGCTGGCGCGAACGGCGCAAGCCCGCGTTCACGCAGCAAGTGCCCGGGCTGTGGGTCGGCCGCCGCCTGAGCCGCGTCGAAGCGGCCCTGCTGCCACCTGGCTGCGCGGTCATCGACCTGTCCGCCGAACTGCCGGAATCCATAGCCCTGCGCGGCGCCGGTTATCGTCACTTTCCGCTGCTCGACCTGCAGGCGCCGCAGCCGGGACAGCTGCGCCAGGTACTGGCGGCGGTCGCCGACGTGCACGGCGCCGGCAAACCTGTCTACATCCACTGCGCCATGGGCTACAGCCGCAGCCGGCTGGTCGCCCGCCTCTATCTACGAAAGCTCCAGACATGTCGATCTCGATCTATCAGCTGAAACCACGCTTCCAGCAGTTGCTGCGTCCCGGCCTTGCTGCCCTGGCACGCGCCGGCGTCACGCCCAACCAAGTCACACTGGGCGCGATGCTGCTGTCGCTGGTGTATGGCGTCTGTCTTGCGCTGTGGCCGGAGCGGGCCGCGCTCTGGTATGGGCTGCCGGCGTTCCTGCTGCTGCGCATGGCATTGAATGCGATCGACGGCATGCTGGCCACGGCGACCGGCAACAAGACGCCGCTCGGCGCCCTGCTCAACGAGCTGTGCGATCAGGTGTCGGACGCCGCGCTTTATCTGCCGTTCGCACTGGCGGTAGGCTTGTCGCCGGCGCTGGTGGTGGGCGTGGTGCTGGCGGCGCTGCTGGCGGAATTCGCCGGCGTGCTGGCGCAGTCGATCGGCGCCCCGCGCGGCTTCGAAGGGCCGATGGGCAAGAGCGACCGCGCCTTCGCCTTCGGCCTGATCGCGCTGCTGATCGGCGCCAGCGTGGCGCCGATCTGGCCGAATGGCCTGCTGGTGCTGGTGCTGCTGCTGTCGGCGCTGACCGTATTCAACCGCCTGCGCCGGGCGCTGCGTCTTTCCGTGCCAGCGACACGGTGAAGATGCCCTCGGTACCGATCGCGGTATCGATCTTGCACGCACCGGCCAGGGCCACCAGGCCATCCATCTCGGCTTGCGGGCGCGGACGCATCTTCCACGGCAGGCCGCGGTGGTTCACCAGCGTGTAGGCGATCATGTCCAGCTGCGGATGCCAGGGCTGGGCGGTGTAGATCAGGTAGCCGCCCGGACGCAGGCTGCGCACCACGCCCTGCAGCGAAGCGAGCACCTGGCCGTTGTCGCTGAACAGCTCATACAGGCCGGATACGACCGCGATGTCGTAGCGACCTTCGTGGCCGGCGTAACTGTCGGCACTGAAGGCGTCGGCCAGTTCGACCACTACCTGCAGCTTCAGTTGCAGCTCCTGCGCCAGGCGGCGCGCGTTGTCGACGTTGTACTGCATGTAGTCGCGCAGCACGACCTCGATGCGGCGGTCCTGGAAACGCTTGACCGTCTCGAGCACATAGCGCGCCGAGCCGGAGGCGATGTCGAGGATGCGCAGCGGCTCGTTTTGCAGATGAACTTGCGGGTGAGCCGCAATGCGCTCGGCCAGCATGTGCTGCAGCTGCGCCTTGCGTACGCGTACGCCGCGCCAGCCGACGGCGTCCAGGTAGCCGCGGTCGATGAACTTGCCGATGCCCAGCCGGCCGCCGGCCTGGTTGCGGTACACATAGTCGAGCGACTCGCCGGAGTCGAATCCGTTTTTGAGGCCGATGCGCATGCCGTCGCTGAGCGGGCCGAGCACGCCCAGCATGCGGCGCTGCAGGCCGAACCAGGCGCGCGTTGCAGCGTTGCCGGTCTGGTTGCTTTCCAGTGCCGCGTAGGCGCGCGCGGTATGGCCGTCGCGGTCGGCCTGCAGGTAGTGCGCCGGCTCGAGCGGCATGCTCTCGAAGCAGTTGGCGATGAAGTCGCGGCTGGCCTGCATCGCCACGCCCGTGTCGCGTTCGTAGAAGACGGCGTGGTAGCAGTCGTCGATGCGCACATAACGCTTCAAGGGAGAACTGAGCTTGTCGAAGAAGCGGCGCTGCGGCGCTTCGTGCACCACGTAGTCCTTGTCCGCGGCCAGCATCAGCACCGGCACGTCGATCGCCGCGGCATCCTCGACGATGCGCTGCGCGGTGTCGTTCAGTTCGAGCAGGATCCTGGCCGAGATGCTTTTCGCGATCAGGGGATCGGCGGCGTAGGCGGCAGCTTCGGCGTCCGAGTGGGTCAGCATGCCGGGACGGATATAGCTGGTCACGAACAGCTCGGGCTTGAAGCGGCGCGCGAAGCGCAGTGCGGGCTTGGCCAGCGGGACGTACAGCTTGATGCTGAAGGCGGCGGCCGCCATCACCAGGCCGCGGATGCGCGGCGCGTAGTCGTGCACCCAGGTCGCGGCCACCACGGCGCCGACGCTGTTGGCCACCACGACGATGTCTTCGGGCGCGATGCCGTATTGGGTGTTCAGGTGGCGCACGAAGCAATCGAGGTCGTCCACCAGGGTGGCGAAACCGGGCGCGTCGCCGCGTTCGCCCGGCGAGTAGCCGTGGCCGCGGGCGTCGTAGGCGAAGGCCCAGTCGTGCTGGCGGCCGAAGCGCTCGACCAGCGTGGCGATGCGGCCGGAATGTTCATGCCCGCGGTGCAGGAAGACCAGGGCACGTGGCTTGCGGCCGTCCGGCGCCGACAGCGGCTTCCAGGCGCGGTAGAACAGGCGCGTGCCGTCGTTGCCATTGAAGCCGGATTCGATCGTGGTCCAAGCCAGGGGGTGCTCGAGTTTCATGACGTTCCTTATTCGGCGCTGCGTAGCAGGCAGTACAGCAAGGGGGCGGTGAGGACCAGGCTGTCGACCCGGTCGAGAATGCCGCCGTGACCCGGGATCAGGGCGGAGAAATCCTTGACGCCGAGACGGCGCTTGGCGGCGGAGAACAGCAAATCGCCGGCGAAACCGGCGCAGGACAGCAGCAGGCCGTATAGCGACAAGGTCGGCGCATCGGCCAGGCCGAGGTAGCTGCCGAGGGTGAGGCTGACGAGCTGCGAGACGGCAATGCCGCCGAACAGGCCTTGCCAGGTCTTGTTCGGGCTGACGGTGGGGGCGATGCGGTGCCGGCCGAACAGTTTGCCGGAGATGAACTGGGCGATGTCGTTGAGTGCGGTCAGGATGAATAGGTGGAACAGCCAGGCCAGATTCAGGCGCGGGCCATAGGGCAAGGTGGAAAACGCGGCCAGTATGAGCATTGCGCCGATGGTGGCGCAGGCCAGCAGCAGAATCAGCGGACGGTCGGCACGGTGCTGCCAGTAGGGGCGTAGTTCGGCGGCGGCGAGCAGACAAATTAAGGCTGCCAGGACCGGGATACCGAAAGGATAAGTCAGCAGGGCCAAGCTGACCAATGGGAAAATGCGCCACCAAGCGTTGATCTGGTCGCTCAGCATACCGGGCGCCGCGTTGCGCGTGGCGAATTTGACCGATAACGAGGCGGTGGCCAGCAAAGCATAGAACGCCGACATGGCAATGGCGATCGAAGTGCCTGCTTCGAAGAATGGAAACATCGGAGCCGGGTGAGTTGCAGTCGGTAGATTATATAGAGATACCGACTCGCAAAACTCACCGAAAATCGCACCGGCGATATTCTGGAATTCCAAATGCAAAAAAGCCCGCTCAGATCACTGAGCGGGCTTTTTCATATAACTAGCCTG
>NZ_DAMAGA010000051.1:0-25093 GCF_031995545.1 Massilia sp. | reverse complement strand
GGGAAGAGGTGTTATGTCGCGACAAGGTGTTGGCCTGCAAATCGAGTAATTGCGGCAATGTAAGTCGCGGGGGAGGCGCTGTCAACGCCGTTCTGACGCCGGCGGCTCCAGGACGCCGGCGTGGCAGCACGAAGGTCAGGGCTTGCCGGGCACAGCCTGCGTCGCCGGCGGGGTCTTGAGGGCGTCCGGCAGGGTTTCGGCGATGCCGTCGCCGACCGCCTGGTCGGCTGGCGCCTGGCCGATATGGCGCGCGCTATCGGAATGCTGATCGAGGCTGACTTCCTCGGCGACGTCGAAACGGCCGTCTTCGGCGCCGTCCTCGCCCGGCAGCAGGTTGTCGGAACGGTTGTCCTGGCCGCCGCCGGCCACGGGTGACTGCGGCGCTTTCTGTTCGGCGCCCTGGCCGGTTTTCTGTTGGTTGGTATCGCTCATGCTGGTCTCCTGATGACGATTTGACATGGAGCGATTATGGCCCAGGCGCATGGCGCCGGGCGCACGCTTCGGGGCAGCCCTACAAGGGCAGCCTACTTCAGCGCTCCTCGCGTCCGCGCCCCTTGCGCGGCAGGTTCTTTTCCAGGATCGCCCAGATGATCAGGCCATAGGCCAGCAGGCGGATCAGGTAGTGCAGCGGCGAATCCTCGCCGCCGCCGGTCTGGGTCACCGCGTACACGCGATGCAGGCCCTCGATCGCGAACGACAGCGCGAAATACAGGAAGAAGCGGTCGCCGCTGCTACGCCAGAAGCGCACGAAGAACAGGGCGATGATCAGGGACGCCATGGCGATGGCGCCGGCCAGCAGGTGAGTCACAAGCCTACTCCTTCTCGTAGATCAGTCCGTACAGCAGCAGCAGGCAGGCGACCAGCGCGCTGCCCAGGCGCCAGGGCAGCAGGTCGACCTGGGTCGGGAAAATCACCTTGTCGAATATCAGCAGACAGTTATTCAGCGTCATGACCGCGAAACAGGCGCCGCTCCAGAACAGCAGGCGGTAGCGGGTGCGGCGGTAGCTGGCGAACAGCAGCCATGCACAGGCCAGCGAGGTCAGCATGCAGAGAGTGTAGATCAGTTCGCCCATATAGATGCGCCTCAGGCGTCCTTTCGCAGTCGGAACGCGTCGGCGAACTGCTGCGCCTTGCGGTCGAGGGAAGAGTGGATCAGGTGGGTGACGTCGACCAGCTGGCGCGCGTACACCTCGGCCAGCCGGTCGATGCGTTCGCGCAGCGCCTCGCCCGGCGCATAACAGCAGGGCGGCTGCGAAGCCGTTGGGTCCGCCTGCGGCTCGCAGCGGCGCGCCATGCCGGCGGTGCACAGGGCCTGGAGCAGGTCGGCGGCCACCCGCTCGCCGATATACAGACGGCCGGCCAGCATGGCGCCGTCCCACTGCCGGGCCGGATCGGCGCGCAGCAGCAGCAAGGCTTCCAGGAAGGGGACGGAAGGCACGCTGGTCAGGATGAACCGGCGCACGTCTTCCGGGATCGGCGGGTGGGTCACTTCTAGCTAGTTTCCCAAAAGGAAAGTCAAATTGAGAAGTCGGCAATTTTAAGCCATCGGGCCCGGTATTGCCGAGTCAATCGTGCGCGCTTATGCAAGAGCACGGCCTGGAATTTTTATGCTTGAGTAATCTCAAACAGCTAAAATGCCGGGTCTTCCAAAACTTGTCGTAAATCATGTTTCGTACACTGTTTCACCGCCTGGCCGTTGCCGGTGTCTTTATCGCGGCCAATCTGGCCGGCGTGGCGCAGGCCGCCAGTTGCCCGGTGCACTACCTGGACGGCCGTCCTCCCGAAATCCGCAACCAGAAGCTGAACGCCGCCACCCGCGAGCTGTGCTACGGCGTGTTCGGCGTGGTCCACTCCGGCGTCACGCGCACGCCCTTGTGGTCAGCCGAATACCTGCGCGCCGACAATCTCGACCGTGCGAAAGGACTGGACCGCGACGACAAGTTCCATCCGGAAGGCCGTCTGCCGCGCGGCCAGCGCGCCGAGCTGTCGGATTATTCGCGCAGCGGCTTCGACCGTGGCCACCTGGCGCCGAATGCCGACATGCCCGACCGCCGCACCCAGCGCGAAAGTTTTTCGCTGGCCAATATGGTCCCGCAAGACCGCGACCATAACCGCCACATCTGGGCTCCGATCGAGGGCGCGGTGCGGACCATGGCCAAGAAGGAGGGCTCGCTGTACGTGATCACCGGCCCGGCCTTCCTCGGCGCCAACCTCAAGAAAGTCGGCAACGTGATCGTGCCGAGCCACATGTACAAGGTGGTGTACAGTCCGCGCCAGAAGGCGGCAGCGGCCTGGTTCACCGAGAACCGCGGCGACGCCCCGATCAATGTGATCCCGGTTGCCGAGCTGGAGCGCATCGTTGGCATCGAGCTGCTGCCGTCGCTGACCCAGCAGCAGAAGGAGCGCATGCTGCGCCTGCCGAAGATCAAGCAGCGCAAGAACCGTTCGTAAAGAATCGCAGGAGCCATTATGAGCAAGAAGAAAGCAGGCAATTTCACTCCCTACGCCAACGAGGCGGACGTCATCGGCATCGGCAGTCTGATGCTGGAAAACCGGGTCGACCGCATCACCATCTCGGGCGACGTCGACCTCACCGCCGACAAGCCGGGCCTGGAGCAGGCGCGCCGTCTGCATGCAGTGCTGGGCGAGATCGTCGCCGCGCTGGAAGCGCAAGACCTGCCGGACCAGCTGCCGCCACCGAGCGTGCAGACGATCGCCAATCCCTTCGCCTGAAGGTGTCAGGCCGGCGACCCCGTCAGCGGATTAGCCGGCCAGATATTTCCTCAAACCTTGTGCACGATGTTTGAGCTGGCTCAAGCATTCGCCGTGCGCCGCCACCGCCGCCCACCGGCTCTGTACGCTCCCGTTTCCCCTGTCTGCGTGCGCTGTTTCACTCTCGCGAAACTGATTTCTTGTCAGTAGTCAATGGTGCGCGAGCCTGAACATTAATGTTGTAATCTAGTTCACGAAAGCGCTCCGATCGATGCGGCCTCCGGCCGCGTGCAGGCGCCAAACCATTTACTGGAGGAACGACCATGCAACATACCCTTGTAGCGGTGTTCGACAACCGCACCGACGCACAGAGCGCCATGAACGAACTGCTGTCGTCGGGCTTCACCCGCACCGACGTCCGCCTGTCGACCGGCGATGCCACAACCGACCTCAGCGGCAGCAGCAGCGACAGCGTCAGCGCCGCCCAGGCAGCCGACCTCGACCGCAGCGCCGACGGCGACACCGGCATCACCGCCAGCATCAAGAATTTCTTCTCCGACCTGTTCGGTTCGGACAATGCCGAGCACGCCAGCCGCTACGAAGGTGCCGTCAACCGCGGCAGCCACGTGCTGACCCTGACCGCCGACTCGCTGCCGGAAGTCGAGCGCGCCGCCGACATCGTCGAGCGCTACGGCCCGACCGACATCGACGAAACCTCGTCCGGCATGCCTGGCCTGGGCATGAGCGCAGGCGCCATGGGCCTGGGCGCTGGCCTGCAGCAATCGCAATCGATGTCGGCGCAGTCCGCCTCGACCCCATCGTCGGCCTCGTCTTCGCTGTCGGGCTCGTCGGGCTCGTCGAACCTGTCCTCGCCGTCGTCGGTGCAGGCCGGCTCGATTCCAGAACTGGACAACCCGGGCGATCGCAAGATCTTCCAGCAGCAATCGCTGAACCAGGCCGAGCCGATGGGCACGACCTACCAGGAGCCGCAAGGCAAGAGCGGCCTGACCGCAACCGGCGGCACCTCGCTGCAAGGCTCGACGCTGCAGGAAAACTCGGTCCAGGGCTCGTCGCTGGAAGGCACCCTGAACAGCGGCACCGGTCCGATGGCCGGCAGCGCGCTGGGCCAGGCTGCAGCGCCGGCCGGCGGCGCCTCGATGAGCGGCAACACCCTGGGCTCGCAGCAGCGCGACACCGCGCTGGGCGGCTCGGATACCACCGGCCTGGGCACCAGCGGCGTCTCGTCGTCGAACCTGGACAAGCAGCGCAGCGGCATGCGCATCTTCTCGCGCGACCGTAACGACGGCACCAGCACCGCATCGGGCTCGACCCTGGGTTCGACTTCGGGTTCGTCGCTCGGTTCGATCTCGGGTCCTTCCTCGGATTCGACCGGCACCTCGCTGAGCTCGACCGGCTCGACCCTGGGCTCGGCCTCGACCCCGGCATCGACCCCATCCTCGAACCCGACCTCGGGCCTGGCAGCGAGCTCGTCGACCGGCATGGGCATCGACGACGACAGCTACTACCGCCAGCACTTCGACAGCAACTACAGCGCGTCGGGCGCCAAGTACGACGACTACCTGCCGGCCTACAGCTACGGCAGCGAGTCGGCACGTAGCGACCGCTATACCAACCGCGCCTGGGACGACGTCGAAACCGACCTGCGCAGCGACTGGGAAACCCGTAACGCGTCGAGCGCCGACCAGTCGACCTGGGAAAAGATGAAGAACGCCGTGCGCGCCGGCTGGGACCGCATCACCGGTGACGACGACGATGACTACTATCGCAGCCACTACACCTCGAACTACGAGGGCAGCGGCGCCATGTACGACGACGTCAAGCCGGCCTATTCGTACGGCAGCGAAATGCGCAAGAGCGAGATGTACCGCAACCGTCCGTGGGACGACGTCGAGACCGATCTGCGTTCGGGCTGGGACAATCGCATCGACGGCCGCCGCGAATTCTCCACCACCGGCAGCGACAGCAGCGAACCGTCGACCTGGGACCGCGTCAAGAACGCCGTACGTCACGGCTGGGACAAGATGACGGACGACGACGACAACGACGCCTACTACCGCAACCACTACACCTCGACCTACGGCGCCACCGGCGAATCGTACGACGCCATCAAGCCGGCCTACGCCTACGGCGCCAGCATGGCACGCGACGACCAGTACCGCGGCCGCCAGTGGGACACCGTCGAAGCCGATCTGCGCAGCGACTGGGACACCCGCTACGGCGGCACCGGTGGCCAGTCGACCTGGGAAAAGATGAAGGCCGCCGTGCGTCATGGCTGGGATCGCATGACCAACGACGACGATGACGTCTACTACCGCAACCACTGGAATTCGGTGTATGGCGCGGGTGGCGAGTCGTATGATGCGTATCAGCCGGCCTACTCGTACGGCTCGACGATGGCGCGCGACGACAAGTATCGCGGCCGCCAGTGGAACGAGGTCGAGAACGACCTGCGCATGGATTGGGATACGCGCTATCCGGGCGAGCAGTCGACCTGGGAGAAGATGAAGTCGGCGGTGCGCGCGGGGTGGGATCGCATGATGCGCTGATCGCGAGCGATGTGTTGACAGCGGGACGCTGGCCGATGCGGCGTCCTGCTGGCCAGCCAGAGCATCTTCGTTAGCTCACAAAACGTCATCCCCGCGAAGGCGGGGACCCAAGTCCGTCGCATAGCCACTAGCGCTTGAAGCATGTGGTATGCGAGCAAAAACTTGGGTCCCCGCCTTCGCGGGGATGACGGTTTTTAAGCTGCAGAAAAACAGGTGGCGCTAACTCGATGAATGCAGCGCCACATGCTGTCTGTCCGCGCGTCCTACTGTGCAAACACCTGCGCCGCCGGCGTAATCTTCACCGCCTCCGGATTGATATTCAGCTTCATCGCCCCGATCGCCTTATCCTCATCCAGCAGCGACTGCGGCTTGTCCGCATCGTACTTGATGCCTGAAAACGCATCGCTCACCAGTGCGTCCTTGAACGCCGCCCCATCCTTGGTGATCACCACCACCGACAGGTTCTTCGCCGACAGGTGCCGCTTGATCGCCGCATTCACCTGCTCCACGCTCAGCTTCGACAGCGCATCGCGCATCATGGCGGTGAACTCCGGAATGCCATACCACTGCGAATCGAGCGCATAGCCCAGGCGCTGGTCCTGGGTCGCGGTCATCACGAACACGTTCTTCATCAGATAGTCGCGGGTGGTTTCGAAGTCTTCCTTGCTCAACCCGCCGTCCACCAGTTGGCCCAGCTCATGCAGCGCCACGCGCAGCGCGAAGTGGCCGTTCTGCGGCGCCACCGGGCGGATCCAGACTTCGAACAGCTGCGCCTTGCGGCCCAAATTAGGGTTCGGGAAGAACTGGAACATCCCGCGCGGGAAAGCTTCAATATAGGCATAGTCGCCGTAGTTCATGCCGCGTTCTTCGCGGATGCGCTGGTACAGGCGGGCGCTCGAGGCGCGGTGCTCGCCGAGCCAGGTCTTGGCGATCCATAAGGCGGCGAAGTCCGGGTGCTTGCGCGTGACCTCGAGCGGCAGGCCGAACGAGATCGCGGTGGCGCGCGTGTTCTTCTCGACGATTTCGACTTCCAGGCCGTTCGGCATGCGGCCACGCGGGACGGCGGTGGCAGCCAGGCCGGCGCCTTGCGGCAGGCGCGCCAGAGACTTCTGCAGCGAGGCGCTCATGGCGTCCGACACGTCGCCCGAGATGCCGACCCGCACCGCGCCCTGGGTATAGGCGCGGTGATAGAAGGCCTTGACGTCGTCCAGGGTGATGGCGTCGATGCCGGCCACGGTGCCCAGCACCGGATGGCCGTACGGGGTGCCGGCGAACACACTTGCTTGTAACCTTTCTTTGCCGAATTCCTCCTCGTTGTTGTCCTTCAGGTCCAGCACCAGGGCGTTGCGCTGGGCGTCCTTCAGGCGGCGGAAGTCTTCCTCGCGGAAGCCCGGGTCCACCAGCAGCGGCATGGCGATGCCGAGATACTCTTCCCAATTATCCTTGTGGATGGTGCCGGTAAAGGTGGTCATTTCCTTGTCGGTCTGCTCGGTGAAGCTGCCGGCGAGAGGGAACAGGGCCTTGGTCACCTCGTCGATCTTGCGCTCGCGCGAGCCGCTCGAGGCCACCATCGCCGCGGTCAGCGCCGCCAGGCCTTCCTTGCCTTGCGGGTCGTGCGCCGAACCGGCTCCGAACAGCAGCTTGAAGCGGATCTGCGGCAGCGCCGACTTCTGCACCAGCACGTCGAACTTGGCGTTCGACGCGGCAGGGGCGAACTGGGCCAGCTTCGGCAGCTTGTCGATGCCGCCCGGGAGCGCGTCATGCGACAGCGTGGTCACGATCAGGCTGTCGTCGACCAGGTATTTGCGCGCCGCGGCCTGCAGGTCGCCTGGCGTGAGGCTATCGACCACGCGGTAGTAGCGGTTCAGGGTGCCGTAGGAACGCTCGAAGTGCACGTACGACGCCAGGGTGGCGGCGATCGCTTCGGTATTGTCGAGCGAACGGATCAGGCCATATTTTTGCGCCGACTTGGCGTCGGCCAGCTCGCGCGCATCGACCGGCTCGTCGCGCAGCTTCGCCACCGTCTGCAGGATGGCGTCGCGTACGTACAGCGCCTCGGCCGGTTTCTTGACGCGCGCGATGATGGTGGCCAGGGTCGGATCGACCCGGTTCGGGGTCGAGTCCATCAGCTGGTCGACCTTCTGCTCGTCCTGCACCAGGCGCTTGTACAGCGGCGAGGTGCGCCCGAACGACAGCGAGAGCAACATCGACAGCGCCGCCTGTTCCTTCTGGTCGGCGATGAAGGACGGGGCACGGAAACCGACCGTCACCAGCGGCAGGGTCGGCGTCTGCCACGCCACGTGGCGGTACAGCGCGCCGCGCGGGGCCGGTTCGACCGGCACGTTGGACTTGAAGGTGCCGCGCTTCCACCCGGCCCAGTATTTCTCGACCAGCGCCACCGCCTTGGCCGGCTCGACGTCGCCGGCGATGATCACGGTGGTACGTTCGGGGCGGTACCAGCGGTCGAAGAACACCTTCGAATACTCGTACTGATTCGGCATATCCTCGATGTCCTTGAGGAAGCCCATCGTGGTGTGCTTGTAGGTGTGGGTGGTGTAGGCGGCCTCGCGCTGGGCCTCGAACAGCTTCGACATCGGGTTGGCGCTGTTCTTGTTGTACTCACCCAGCACGGCGCGCGACTCGGTCTTGAACGCCGCCACCGGATAGGCCAGGTGCTGGAAGCGGTCGGCCTCGACCTTCAGCACCGTTTCCAGGTCCTGCTTGGCGAAGGTGGTGTAGTAGTTGGTGAGGTCGTCGCTGGTATAGGCGTTCTGGCGCGCGCCGGCGCGGGTGATCACGTCCTGGTATTTCTCGGGCGGATACGTTGGGGTGCCGCGGAACATCATGTGCTCGAAGAAGTGGGCGAAGCCCGACTTGCCGGGCTCGACTTCATTGCGCGAACCGGTCTGCACCGGGATGTGCACCGAGACCAGGTTCGGGAAGCCGGTCGGCACCACGATCACCTTCAGGCCATTGGCCAGGGTTTTCTCGGTAGCCTTGAACGGCAGCACGTCGGCGTTGGCAGAGGTGGCGGCCGCGGTGGCAGCGGTCGCGGCGGCGGCCGGCGCGGCCGCCAGGAACAGCGCCGGAATCAGTGTCGCAAGCACGGTGCGCGACAGGATCGAGGTGAGCACAAATGTCTCCTTGGAAAATAAACCAGCGCGCAGCATAGTCGATTCGCCATGGAATGAACAGCGCCGGGCCTGCCCCGGACAGCAAGTGTTTACGCGGCTTCGCTCATCGGCAAACTGATGCGGTTGCGGCCCATGTGCTTGGCTCGATACAGGGCGGCATCGGCGATCGCGACCAGCTGGCTGGCGTCGTTGTCGGGCGCCGCCAGCGCGGTGGCGGCGCCGATCGACACCGTCACGTGGCCCGGCGCGAAGCGGCACGGCAGCTGCAGGTGCTCGACCCGGGCCCGGATCCGCTCGGCCACGATGGCAGCGCCCTTGAGCGACTGATTCGGCAGGATCACCGCGAACTCTTCGCCGCCGTAGCGCGCCACCAGGTCGTTGGCGCGCATCTCGCTGGCAACGGCGCGCGCCACGCGCTTGAGGCATTCGTCGCCGCCGAGGTGGCCATTGGTATCGTTATAGGCCTTGAAGTTGTCGACATCGACCATCAGCAACGACAGCGGCTGCTTCTGGCGCAGGGCGCGCGCCCATTCCGCACGCAGGGTGTCGTCGAAGCAGCGCCGGTTGGCCAGCCCGGTCAGGCCGTCGCGGGTAGCCAGTTGTTCGAGTGCGGCCTGGGCCATCTTTTCGTCGGTCAGGTCGCGCAGGGTTTCCACCACCGCAGAGATGCGGCCGCGGGCGTCGAAGATCGGGCTGGCGTCGGCCGCCAGGTAGCGCCGCTTGCCGGCACGCGGCATGTCGCACCAGCTTTCCAGTGTCAGGCCGTTCGTCGGCGCGTCCGGTCCGCTGTCGGCGTCGAACATGGCATCGAGGATGGTGTCGCCGGCGCGCGGTGGCATCGCGCAGATACCGGCACCGGGGGCAGCGTCGCGCCGTCCCTGCAGCACCAGGTCGGCCAGGGTCGGCCGCTCCTGGTCATAGAAACTGCGCCAGTGTTCGCGCGTGCCGAGCACTTCCGCCGCGGCGACGCCGGTTAGGCGTTCGCAGGCGCGGTTCCAGATCGCGACCCGCGCATCCGTGTCGAGCACGAACACGGGTACCGACAGGCTTTCCATCAGCTGGCCGACAAAGGCGACGTCGTGGATCAGGGCGGAGCCTGCGCCGGACATGACGATACTGCTGCCGTGGCCGTTCGTTGCGCCGGCGCCGATTGTGTCGGGACTGATCATGAGCCATCCTCTGCGTTCGCTGGCGGCAGCTTGATTGCTGCCGACAGGAAACGATTCTGCTACCGGCGCAGAGACGGGCTATTGATCTATAACAAAACGATTCCGGCTGTGGCGGGCGGCAGACAGGGCGTCTTCCGATGCCGGAGAGGGAGGTGATTACGTCATGGGGACTGTCTCGGGCTCGAGCCGCGCCGGCAGCGTCAGCGACCAGTGAGTCGGCCGGCCCGGTGCTGCGGCAAGGCGCAGGACGCCACCCAGGGCACGGACTTGGGCGGCCAGCGTTTCCGGCAGCGGTGCCGGCGTCCGCGCGTGGTCGTCCGGTGCGCCGGCCTGGATATCGAGCGCCAGCGTGCGCGCACCTTCGTTCAGGCGCACGTGCAGGTCGGCGCTGCCGTTGCGGCCGGCGTTCGCGGCCAGCACTTCCTGCAGCACCTGGAACAGCGCCAGCCGCGCGGCGCGCCCGACCGGCATGGCGGCCGGATCAACGCCGGCCTCGAAGCGGTAGCGCACGCCGTGCGACTGGGCATGCTCGACGAGGCAGCGCTCCAGGGCGTGGCGCAGACTGTCGGCGCCCCCCGGTGCCGGCCGCGCGCGGTCCTGCCGGCGCACCAGGCGGCACAGCAGGTCGTCGCTGGCGGCCAGGGCTTGCTCAGATTGCTGGCGTGCCTCGCGTTCGGCGGCCAGCAAGCGCTCCAGCGCGCGGTTGCGCTCGCCAACCACAACGCCACGGCGCAGGCCGACGTAGGCCAGCACTAGGGCCGCCAGCGTCAGTGCCAGGCTTGCAGCAAGTTCGGCGCCGCTGCCGGGGGTTGCCGCCAACGCGTCAGTGGCGGGCAGGGCAACCAGCAATATGGGTGTCTTGGTCATGGCATCCTTCTTACTAAGTTCGGAACATTCCTGTAAGAATTTATCTGCCATGCGCTGTAGGAATATTGTCTATGGTCAATATCCAGATTGGGTGTCGCATCCGCCGGATTCCTACAGCCGGCCAAGCGGCAGCTGCGCCGCTGCCCCCGGCGCGCTATAATGGAAGGTTGACGAGAGGTTTACCGTGACTTACAGCATTAAAGAGATCTTCTATACCCTGCAGGGCGAAGGCGCCCATGCAGGCCGCCCGGCCGTATTCTGCCGCTTTTCCGGCTGCAATCTGTGGACCGGCCGCGAAGCCGACCGGGCGACGTCGGTGTGCCAGTTTTGCGACACCGATTTCGTCGGCACCGACGGCGAACGCGGCGGTAAGTTCAAGGAAGCGGCCGCGCTGGCGGCGGAAATCGACGGCCTGTGGCCGACCACGCACACGGCCAGCAAATACGTTGTGTTCACCGGCGGCGAACCGTTGCTGCAGCTCGACGCCGCACTGATCGAGGCCATGCACGTGCGCGGCTTCACCATCGCCATCGAAACCAACGGTACTCTGCCGGTGCCGCCGGGCGTGGACTGGATTTGCGTCAGCCCGAAGATGGGTTCGCAGCTGGTGGTGGAGAAGGGCAGCGAAATCAAGGTCGTGATCCCGCAGCTGGGCCAGGACCTGGCCGCCTACGAAGGCCTCGACTTCGAGCACTTCTTCGTGCAGCCGATGGACGGCCCGCTAACCGCGCACAATACCCGCCTGGCGATCGAAACCTGCCGCCAGAACCCCAAGTGGAAACTCAGCTTGCAAACGCACAAGCTGCTCCAGATTCCTTAAATTCGCACGACCCGATAGGCTTTAACGTTCCATGCTGACCATTACCCGCAAACTTGAATTCGATGCCGGCCACCGGATTCCCGACCACAAGAGCCAGTGCCGCAACCTGCACGGCCACCGCTACACCCTCGAGATCACCCTGACGGGCGACGTGATCGATGCCGACGGCAATTCCGACAACGGCATGATCATGGACTTCTCGGACGTCAAGGCGCTGGCCAAGGAACATCTGGTCGATGTCTGGGACCACGCTTTCCTGGTCTACGAAAAGGACGACAAGGTGCGCGAGTTCCTGGCCTCGCTGCCGGGCCACAAGACCGTGGTGATCGATTGCATCCCGACCGTGGAGAACCTGGCGCGGGTGGCCTTCGGCATCCTCAAGACCGTGTTCACCGACCGCTTCGGCACCGGCCTGCGCCTGCACAAGCTGGTGCTGCACGAAACCCCGAACTGCTGGGCCGAGATCACCGATGTGTGACCAGGCCGCGGCCGGCGTTTCGACGCCGCCTGACGCAGTAACCGGGACCGTGAGCGACGCCGAACGCTTCATGGGCCTGGCGCTGGACCAGGCCCGGCTCGCATGGGAGCGCGGCGAAGTCCCGGTTGGCGCGGTGGTGGTCAAGGATGGTGAAGTCATCGCCACCGGCTTCAACCAGCCGATCGGCGGCCACGACCCGACCGCCCACGCCGAGATCGTCGCGCTGCGCGCCGCCGCCGAAAAGCTGGGCAACTACCGGCTGCCCGGCTGCGAGCTGTATGTGACGCTCGAGCCCTGCATCATGTGCTCGGGCGCGATGATGCATGCGCGCCTGGCGCGCGTGGTGTACGCCGCCCTTGACCCCAAGACCGGCGCCTGCGGCTCGGTCGTCAACCTGTTCGACGAACAGAAACTGAATCACCACACCGCGGTCACCGGCGGCGTGCTGGCGGGTGAAGCGAGCCTGATGCTCAAGGCCTTTTTCGCCGAACGCCGCGCTGCCGCACGCAAGGCGCCGCAGACTCCGGCTCTGTAATTACGCCGCCGCGTAAGCGCGCGCATCGACCGGCACGTGCAGGGTAAACGTGGTGCCGCTCGTTTCGCCGCTATCGACCGCCATTGCCCCGCCATGGCTCTCGGCGACGCTGCGTACGTACGGCAGGCCCAGGTTCCAGCCCTTGAACGCGATTTCCTCGGCATGCACCGGCGGATCGAACAGGCGCGCCATGTCCTCGCCGGCGATCGCCGGGCCGTGGTTGTGGATCGAGAGTCCCATCTGCTCCCCGTCGCGCGTCACCCGCACCGTGATCGGCCCCGAACGCTTGCCGTGCTTGCGCGCCCGCGTCACCAGGTTTTCCAGCGCCCGCTTCATCGCCGCGCGGCACCAGTGACCGTCGATGCGTTCGCCGATGATGCTCACCGGCTGGCCGACCAGCGGCAGGTCGACGCAGACTTCTTCCACCAGCGCCATGATGTCGAACGCCGAGATCTGCAGCTTGAGCCCCTTGCCGCCATGCTGCACGGCGGCGTCCTGCAGGGTCTGGATCAGGGCATCGACGTCGGCGATCTTCTTGACGATGCGCCCCGCCAGGCCGGCCACGCCGGGGTCTTCGGATTTCAGGCCGATCAGCTGGGCGGTGGCGCTGGCCACGCTCAGCGGGTTGCGCAGGTCGTGTGCGAAGCCCGAAATGCAGGCGCCGCTGATGCCGGGATCGGCAGGCGGGCGCAGTGCGGCCGCGGCCAGCAGCCAGGCGTCGAAGCGGACGCCGACCAGTTCCACGTCGCGCGCGGACAGGGACTGGTGCGCCATCAGGGCCGTGAACAAGGTGGCGCGCAGCGATTGCAACTCAAGCGTCAGCGCGTGCGTGTCGTGACGGCCCGGAGGCAGCAGTGGCGCGAGGCCGGCAGCGCGGGCAGGGGTATTGCCGGCGAGTGCCGCCGCCACCTCATCGAGCAGGGCGGGGGCGGCCTGCGCCATCAGCGGGCCGTCCGGCCTGCCTACGCGCGCGGTCCACTGCGTCAGCACGCTTGCGCGCTGGAGGGCAAGCGTGTCGGCGAGCGTGCTGGAAGAAAACCGGCGCTCGCCTGCTTCGGTGGTATCCATGGTTGTCCCTATCAAGGCGGCGCCGGTCCCGGGCGGTGCCGCTCAGCCAGCCAACAAGTTACCTGAAATGCGGTAACCGGCGAGCACTGCTGAAGAAAAAAAATCCCCGGCGCAGCACTTGCACGCACCTGCGCGCACGATGCGCCGCACCCGCGTCGATGATGTTATGCTGGTTACAAGCTGCTCTACGCAGCGCAGCGCACGCTAATTGCCGACCTGCCGTCATGCCTACCCTTCACGCCAATGGACTGCGCCTCGCCTTCGACACTGCGGGCGACCCCAAAGCCACACCGCTGCTGCTGATCCACGGTCTCGGCATGCAACTGACCAATTGGCCCGACGAATTCGTCGAAGGCCTGGTCGAACTGGGCTTCTACGTCATTCGTTTCGACCACCGCGATTGCGGATTGTCCACCAAGTTCGACCAGGCGGGCGTGCCGAATCTGGGCGTGGCGCGCCTCAAGTCGGCCGTCGGCTGGCGCCTGCGGCCGAGCTACCGCCTGGAAGACATGGCCGAGGATGCGCTGGGGGTACTGTCGGCGCTCGGCGTGGCGCGCGCCCACGTGGTCGGGGTCTCGGCCCTGGGCGGCATGGTGGCGCAGCTGCTGGCGGCGCGCCATCCGCAGCGGGTATCGAGCCTGACCGCGATCATGTCCACCAGCGGCCGCCGCGGGTTGCCGGGTCCGTTGCCGTCGGTGCGCAAGATCCTCGCTGCAAAGCCCGCCAATCCGCTCGACCTCGACAGCGTGATCGAACATACGGTGAACCTGCTGCGCGGGCTCGGCAGCCCGTCGTACCCGACGCCCGACAAGCAATTGCGCCGCCGGGTGGCGCGTTCCGTGCGGCGCAGCCATTGTCCCGGCGGCGAAGCGCGCCAGATGCTGGCGCTGCTGGCCGCCGGCGACAGCAGCAGCACGCTGGCCGCGATCTCCGCGCCGACGCTGGTGATCCATGGTGCGGCCGATCCGCTGGTGCCGCCAGCCTGCGGCGAAGACATTGCCGCACGCATTCCACACGCGCGCCTGGAGCTGATCGAAGGCATGGGCCACGACCTGCCGCCGCAATTGGTCGAGCGGCTGCTTGCCTTGATCGACTCCCATGCCCGGGGTAAGATGTTGCCAGATTCCACACCCCGGCTTTTCGTCAAACAGTGATCCTATCCAAGACCGAGGCACCCGGCGCACACCGCGTCGTGAACCGTATCGGCGTGGCCATCGTGGCCCCGTCCGGCTGCACGCAAGACCCGTCGGCGGTCGAGCGCGCGGTAAGCCGGCTCGAAAGCCAGGGCTGCCTGGTACGCAACCACTACGACCACAGCTGCATCCACCTGCGTTTCGGCGGCTCGGATGAGGGCCGGCTGGCGCAGCTGAAGGCTGCCATCGACGACCCAGAGGTGCAATTGATCATCGCTTTGCGCGGCGGCTACGGCATCACGCGGCTGCTGCCGCAGGTCGATTTCGAGGCGCTCGCCGCCAGCGGCAAGATCCTGGTCGGCTTTTCGGACGTCACCGCCTTGCACATGGGCCTGATGGCGAAGACCGGCGCCGGCAGCTATGCCGGGCCAATGATCGCGGGCGACTTCGGCGCGCTCGAGCTTGACCCATTCACGCTCGACGACTTCTGGCGCTGCCTGGCCGGCCCGACCCACACGATCGCCGAGACGGCGAGCGGCAACCCGTCGCTCGACCTGCACGGCACGGTATGGGGCGGCAATCTGGCGATGCTGGTCTCGCTGCTCGGCACGCCATACTTCCCGCGCATCGAGGGCGGCATCCTGTTCGTCGAAGACATCGCCGAACACCCGTTCCGGGTCGAACGCATGCTGCTGCAGCTGCACCAGGCCGGCGTCCTGGCCCGCCAGCGCGCGCTGGTGCTGGGCGACTTTTCCGGCTATCGGCTCGGCTCCCAGGACAACGGTTACGATTTCGACGCCATGCTGGCCTACCTGCGCGCCACGCTGCCGCTGCCGGTGCTGACCGGTTTGACCTTTGGCCACGGCCCGCACCGGGTGACGATTCCGTTCGGCGCCCGGGGCCATCTGGTGTCGGGAGGGGATGGTTTTACGCTGACCCTGAGCGACTATCCGACCCTGCGCTGCGCCTGAATACCGGACATTGCGGCCGTCACGGCAAACCGCTCATCCCTGCCTGCGGCCAATCATTCGCGCCATAGTGGATGCAATGGTAAAATAGCCGGTTAATCAAATACGCTTTTTGGGGTTCATACAAGTGCTATCCACAGCCAACATCACGATGCAATTCGGCGCCAAGCCGCTGTTCGAGAATATTTCCGTCAAATTCGGCGACGGCAACCGCTATGGCCTGATCGGCGCGAACGGCTGCGGCAAGTCGACCTTCATGAAGATCCTGGGCGGCGACCTCGAACCTTCGGCCGGCAACGTCAGCCTGGATCCGGGCGAGCGCCTGGGTAAGCTGCGCCAGGACCAGTTCGCCTATGAAGACGTGCGCGTGCTGGACGTGGTCATGATGGGCCACACCGAACTGTGGAACGCGATCGCCGAGCGCGACGCCATCTACAACAACCCGGAAGCGACCGACGACGACTACATGCGCGCCGCCGAACTGGAAGGCAAAGTGGCCGAATACGACGGCTACTCGGCCGAAGCGCGCGCCGGCGAACTGCTGCTGGGCCTGGAAATCGGCACCGACCTGCACCAGGGTCCGATGAGCGCCGTGGCGCCGGGCTGGAAGCTGCGCGTGCTGCTGGCCCAGGCCCTGTTCTCGAACCCGGACATCCTGCTGCTCGACGAACCGACCAACAACCTGGACATCAACACGATCCGCTGGCTGGAAAACATGCTCAACGAGCGTAACTCCACCATGATCATCATTTCCCACGATCGCCACTTCCTGAACCAAGTGTGCACCCACGTGGCCGACATGGACTACGGCACCCTGAAGGTGTATCCGGGTAATTACGACGACTACATGCTGGCCTCGACCCAGGCACGCAACCAGCAGCTGGCCAACAACGCCAAGGCCAAGGAAAAAGTGGCCGAACTGCAGGACTTCGTGCGCCGCTTCTCGGCCAACAAGTCCAAGGCCCGCCAGGCGACCTCGCGCGCCAAGCAGATCGACAAGATCAAGATCGAAGAGTTCAAGCCATCCTCGCGCGCCTATCCGTTCGTGCGCTTCGAAGGCGAGAAGAAGCTGCACCGCCTGGCGGTGGAAGCCGAGAACATCTCGAAGGCCTACGAGCGCCAGCTGTTCAAGAACTTCTCCATCATGGTCGAGGCCGGCGAGCGGGTGGCGATCATCGGCGCCAACGGTGCCGGCAAGACCACGCTGCTGCGCTCGATCGGCGGCGACCTGTGCGGCCTGCAGCCGGACAGCGGCCGCGTCAAGTGGGCCGAGAACGCCAATCCGGGCTACATGCCGCAGGATCCGACCGAGGAATTCGCGCTCGACGACAACCTGACCGACTGGATGGGCAAGTGGACGCAGGAAGGCGACGACGACCAGGCGGTACGCTCGATCCTGGGCCGCCTGCTGTTCGGCGGCGACGAAGTCAAGAAGTCGGTGCGTGTGCTGTCGGGTGGCGAGAAGGGCCGCATGATGTACGGCAAGCTGATGCTGGGCCGCCACAACGTGCTGCTGCTGGACGAGCCGACCAACCACATGGACATGGAATCGATCGAGTCGCTGAACATCGCGCTGGATAAATACGCCGGCACCCTGATCTTCGTCTCGCACGACCGTGAGTTCGTGTCGTCGCTGGCGACCCGCGTGATCGAGATCCGTGAACACGACGTGGTCGATTTCCAGGGCACGTATGAGGAATACCTGAAGAGCCAGGGTATCGACTGATTTTCAGGCTAGTGAGACAACGCTGCGGCTTGTTCTCGTTAGCCAATGCACGTCATTCCCGCGCAGGCGGGAACCCAGGTTTGCTCGCGCAACCAGCAACGTCGAACGTCGCCGCAGTGCTGACAACACTTGGGTTCCCGCCTGCGCGGGAATGACGTGCGTAGTACAGTAGTCTCAGCAGCTTCCAACACTGAGCCAGCTTTTCCCGGAGACAAAGAACGCGTATGAATACCGCCACGAGCGCCGTACCGATCAAAACCTACGAATACGACCGGCCCCAGGCCGGCATGGCCTGCACCGCCGAAGCCTGGGCGCGCGTACCGAGCGCCCCGGAACTGGCCGAACGCGCCGAACTGAAAGACCGCATCCGCCGCCTGCTCAAGGAACGCGAAGCGGTGCTGGTTGCCCACTATTACGTGGACGGCGACCTGCAAGACCTGGCCGAGGAAACCGGCGGCTGCGTCTCCGACTCGCTCGAGATGGCGCGCTTCGGGCGCGATCATCCGGCCAAGACCCTGGTGGTGGCCGGCGTGCGCTTCATGGGCGAAACCGCCAAGATCCTCAGTCCCGAAAAAACCATCCTGATGCCGGACCTGGACGCGACCTGTTCGCTCGACCTGGGCTGCCCGGCCGACGAATTCGCCGCCTTCTGCGACCAGCATCCGGACCGCACCGTCGTGGTCTACGCCAACACCAGTGCCGCCGTGAAGGCGCGCGCCGACTGGATGGTGACTTCGTCGATCGGCCTCGACATCGTGGCCGAGCTGCATGCGCAGGGCAAGAAGATCCTGTGGGCGCCCGACCGTCACCTGGGTTCCTACATCCAGGCCAAGACCGGCGCCGACATGCTGCTGTGGCAGGGCTCGTGCCTGGTCCACGACGAGTTCAAGGGCATTGAGCTCGATCTGCTGAAGGCGGAATATCCGCTGGCCAAGGTGCTAGTGCACCCGGAGTCGCCGGCCAACGTGGTGGCCCAGGCCGATGCGGTCGGCTCGACGACCCAGCTGATCAACGCGGCCCAGACCATGGACGCGACCCATTTCATCGTCGCCACCGACAACGGCATCCTGCACAAGATGCGCGCAGCTGCTCCCGGCAAGACCTTCATCGAAGCGCCGACTGCCGGCAACAGCGCCACGTGCAAGAGCTGCGCGCACTGCCCGTGGATGGCGATGAACGGCCTGCGCAACCTGGCCGCGGTGCTGGAAAACGGCAACAACGAGATCCACGTCGATCCCGAGACCGGCATCAAGGCCAAGCGCGCCATCGACCGCATGCTCGACTTCGCCGCCGCCAAGCGCGCCAAGGCGCTGCCGACCGGCAAACTGGAAAACAATGCCCCGATGTTCTCGGGAGTAGGCCCGGCATGAGCACCTCATTGACCACATTACGTAATCCCCACGCCCAGTTCGATGAGAAGCTGCAGGCCGCCTTCGAGCAAAACATCCTGGCCGCGCTGCTGGAAGACGTCGGCAGCGGCGACCTGACCGGCAAGCTGGTGCCGGGCGACACGCGCGTCACCGCACGCGTGATCGTGCGCGAAGCGGCCGTGCTGTGCGGCGCGCCGTGGTTCGAAGGCGTGATGCTGGCGATCGACCAGGACACCGAGATCGAGTGGCACTATGCCGAAGGCGACGTCATGACGGCCGACAGCACGGTCTGCACCATCGCCGCCAATCCGCGTTCGCTGCTCACCGCCGAGCGCGGCGCGCTGAACTTCATGCAGCTGCTGTCGGGCGTGGCCACGGCCACCCGGCGCTATGTCGATGTGGTGGCCGGCACGAATGCCGCCATCCTCGACACGCGCAAGACGCTGCCCGGCCTGCGCCTGGCGCAGAAGTACGCGGTGCGCGTCGGCGGTGGCAAGAACCAGCGGCTGGCGCTGTATGACGGCATCCTGATCAAGGAAAACCATATCGCTGCGGCGGGCGGCGTGACGCCGGCGCTGCAGGCAGCCGCCGCGCTGGACGCCGGCGTGCCGGTGCAGATCGAAGTCGAAACCATCGCCCAGCTCGAGGAAGCGCTGGCGGCCGGTGTCAAGTCGGTGCTGCTGGATAACTTCAATCTGGACATGATGCGCGAAGCGGTGCGGGTCAACGCCGGCCGCGCGCTGCTGGAAGCGTCCGGCGGCATCAATATGGACACCGTCCGTGCGATCGCCGAAACCGGCGTCGACCGCATTTCGATCGGCAGCCTGACCAAGGACATCCGGGCGACCGACTATTCGCTGCGGATCGTCTGAGCGGCCGAATCCGGCAGCTGTACCGCGGGCGCCCCGGCGGCGCCGATCTTCACTTTTCCTTCTGCATATCCATGATGACTTCCAAGCTCCAGCGTTCCCTCGGTTCCCGCCTTCTCTGGCTCGGCTTCGGCCTGCTGCTCGGCGTACCTCAGGTGCTGGACGGCATCAAATACAATATGAACGGCGAGCTGTTCTTCGGCATCGGCATGCTGCTGGTCGGCGTGCGCGGCTTCCTGCGTCCCGTCGTGCTGGGACGCGCACTGGCGATGAAGCGCGATGACGCCGCCGCCGAATCGTCGATCGGCTCGACCGCACTGCACGGCGCGCTGTCGCTGGCGATGGCCGCCGCTCTGATTGCCGGCCTGGCGATCAAGTTCAACGGCGGTTGATTTCAGACTCCGCTCTCGCTGGCCCGCGCCAGCGCCTCCGCGCGGGGGTTGTGCAGCGCCGGCGCCACGCCGGCCTGGGTCGCAATGGCGTCGATCGCCGCCAGCACTTTCTCCGGATGGGCATGGTGCAGCATGTGGCCAACGCCCGGCTCCAGTCCCAGTTCGCTGTTTTTCGACCATCCTTGCAACCGTTCGTGCAGGCGCTCGGCGTTATGGGTGCAATCCGCCACCGCGTCGCGCGTACCGGCCAGCACCCGCACCGGCACTTTCAGGCGCGCATAGCGCCGCGCCATGGCCAGTGCCGACGGCACCATCAACGCCGCTTCGGCCGCGCTGGCGCGTAATTGAGATGGACGCAGCGCCATCCAGGCCGGCATCGCCCGGTAGCTGGCGGGGATCTTCTGCGGCGTGAACGCGCGCTTGAGCGTGGCGCGCCACAGCAATCGTCCGGCGATCGGCGCCACCGTGTAGCGCATCAGGTCGCCCACCACGGGCAGCGCCGGCGGCGAACTCAGCGCCACATCGAGCCGCGGGCTCGGGTAGTAATAGCCCGACACCAGCACCAGACCACGCACGAAGTGCGGCACCCGCAGGCCCATTGCCAGCGCCACCAGCGTGCCCCAGGAATGGCCGAGCACGATCGCATTGTCCACGCCGAGCGCCTGCAGCGCATGGTGCAGCAAACGCGCCTGGTTGTCCGGCGTCCACATGGTGTCGCGCGGCCGCTCGCTATAGCCGAAGCCGGGGCGGTCGAAAGCGATCACCCGGTAGTGCCCGGCCGCGCTGTCGATCAGGCCGCTAATCTCGAAGTCGCGCGAATACGTGCCGTTGCCGTGCAGAAGTACCAGGGTCGGGCCTTCGCCGCGTTCCAGGTAGTGCAGGCGCACCCCGTCCACGGTGACGAACTTGCCCTGCGGTGGATTGTCGCGCTCGGCCTGGCGGGTCTTGGCGCGCACGAACAGGTAAGAGGCCAGCAGACCGAGGCCGGCCAGCGCCGCACCGGCGGCGAGACCCGGCCGGGCACGCGGACCGGTTGCAATGCATTCGTATGCTCTGTTCACAATGTTCCCCTATGATCGAGTAGATCAGGCGGCAGCACCAGCTGCCGCTCGTCGGTATCCAACAATTGCGCCACCAGTGGCAGCAGTTGCTCGCTCGAGGCTTCCAGCTTCAGCGCGAGCAGGTCGTCAGCCCGGGTGCGTCCCAGGTTCACGGCGGCGATCGGCTTGCCGGCGGCCTGGGCCATGCGACAGAAGCGAAAACCGGAATACACCATCAGCGACGAACCCACCACCAGCAGGGCGTCGGCCGCTTCCATCTGGGCCAGCGCACAGGCGGTGCGCGCCGGCGGCACGTTGTCGCCGAAGAAGACCACGTCCGGCATCAGGGTGCCGCCGCAGTGCACACAGGTCGGCAGCACGAAGTTGGCCAATACCTCGCTCAGGGTATCGGTGTCGAGCGCGGCGTCGCCGTCCGGCAGCGGACGCGCCATGGTCTCGTTCAGCTCGGGATTGGCTTGCTGGAGCTGGGTCTGGATGAAAGCGCGCGGAAAGCGGGCGTCGCAGGCAAGGCAGGCGACGTGGTGGATATTGCCGTGCAGTTCGAGCACGGCATGGCTGCCGGCCTGCTGGTGCAGGCCATCGACGTTCTGGGTCAGCAGAAAGCCAAGCTTGCCGGCTTTTTCTAGCGCGGCCAGCGCACGATGGCCCGCGTTGGGGCGAGCGCGCGACAATACCGGCCAGCCGACCATGCTGCGCGCCCAGTAGCGGCGCTGGATGGCGGCATCGCGCCTAAATTCCGGCCCCTGGATCGGTAGCCGGCCACGGCGCACGCCGTCACGGTCGCGGTAGTCGGGAATGCCGGATGCGGTCGATAGCCCGGCGCCGGTCAGTACCAGGGTGCGTGAATGACGCGCCAGGAATCCGGCCAACTCGTCTGCCGCTCTGTCTGCCGGCGCTTCCGCATGCTCAACAATGCTGAATGCTTCTGCCATGCTGCGAGGTCCTCCATGCATGGGATCGTAGCATTCCTGCTGCGGTGAGCGATACACGATAGGCCGGTCAGGCCGGCCAGGCGGCAATCAGCGCGCCGACACCGCGATGCCGCCCACGATCATGGCAAACGCCAGCGCATGGTACAGGTGCGGCGCCTCGCCCAGGAAGGTGGACGACAGCAGCGCCGTGAACAGCGGGGTCAGGTTGATGAAGAACGAGCCCAGCGTCGGACCGGCGCGCTGCACGCCCGCGCCCCAGCAGCGCATCGCCAGGATCGCCGGCCCGATCGCGACATACAGCAACGCCGCCAGCAATGGCCAGCTCCAGGTGATGGACACATCCTTCAATGCCCATTCGCCGCCGGCCAGCACACCTGACCACAGCACGCCATACGCCACCTGCGCCAGCAGGAAGGCAGCCCAGTCCGCACGCAAGGCCGGCACGTCCTTCTGCTGCATCAGGAGCCAGCTGTAGAACGACCAGGCGATGGTCGCCAGGATCATGTACAGGTCGCCCGCCACCAGCCGCAGCGCCGCCAGCTGCGCCAGGTCGCCGCGGCACAAGACCACCAGCACACCGGCGATCGACAGCACCGCGCCCATCACCTGGCGCCGCCGCACCGGGACGTTGAAGAACAGCCGCCCGACCAGCAGCATCCACACCGGCACCCCGGAAGCGACCAGGGTGACATTGATTGGCGATGAAGTCTGCAGCGCCAGGTATTGCAGCGAGTTGTACAGGCCCACGCCCAGCAGGCCGAGCAGGCTGTAGCGCTTCCAGTTGCTGAGTATCCCGCTGCCGTCGCGCAGCGCGGCGCGGCCGAGCGGCACCAGGATCGCCAGCGCGATGCTCCAGCGGATCAGGTTCAGCGTCATCGGCGGCACGGCATCGCGCACCAGGCGGCCGACCACCGCATTGCCGGCCCACAGGATTGGCGGCACGGTGAGCAGGAGGGCGGTGGACGGGTTGAGGGAGTGGCGTTGCATGGGATTGAGCAAAATAAGACGCGGCGCACGATGGCGCCGCGTGGTGAAGGAGTCGACGAACGGAAAATCAGCGCCGGCGCGGCGTCAGCACGCTCGGCAGCGCCTTGGGCAGCGTATCCGGGAAGTCGCGCGAATAATGCAGACCGCGGCTTTCGTGGCGTGACAGTGCGCTCTTGACGATCAGGTTGGCTACCTCGACCAGGTTGCGCAGTTCGAGCAGGTCGGGCGTGATACGGAAGTTGCGGTAGTACTCGTCGATCTCTTCCTTGAGCAGCTTGATGCGGTGCTGGGCACGCTCCAGGCGCTTGGTGGTACGCACGATGCCGACATAATTCCACATGAAGCGGCGCAGCTCGTCCCAGTTGTGGGCGATCACCACTTCTTCGTCGGCATTGGTGACGCGGCTTTCGTCCCATGCCGGCAAGGCCGGGTTTTCGACCGGCAGCGCCGTGGCGATATGGCGTGCACAGGCTTGTCCGACCACCACGCATTCGAGCAGCGAGTTGCTGGCCAGGCGATTCGCACCGTGCAGTCCGGTGCAGGCAGTTTCGCCCACCGCATACAGGCCGGGAATATCGGTGCGGCCGGCCAGGTCGGTGACGATGCCGCCGCAGGTAAAGTGCACCGCCGGCACCACGGGAATCGGTTCCTGGGTGATGTCGATGCCCAGTTCCAGGCAGCGCGCATAAATGGTCGGGAAGTGTTCCTTGAGGAATTCCGGATCCTGGTGGCTGATGTCCAGGTGCACGTAGTCGAGCCCGCGCTTCTTCATTTCGAAGTCGATGGCGCGCGCCACCACGTCGCGCGGGGCCAGTTCGCCGCGCTCGTCGTGGGCCGGCATGAAGCGGGTATTCGCCGCCACTCCGGCTTCCGGTGGCAACTTGAGGACGCCGCCTTCGCCGCGGATCGCCTCGGTGATCAGGAACGACTTCGCATACGGGTGGTACAGGCAGGTCGGATGGAACTGCATGAATTCCATGTTCGACACCCGGCAGCCCGCGCGCCAGGCCAGTGCGATGCCGTCGCCGGTAGCGGTGTCGGGATTGGTGGTGTACAGATAGACCTTGCCGGCGCCGCCGGTGGCCAGCACGGTATGCTCCGCCTCGAAGGTGAGCACGTCCCCGTTCCTGACGTCCTGCACGTACAGGCCGTAGCAGCGCGGCTGGCCGACCAGGGTCGGGGCGCCACCATGCACGCCCTTGCCGGTGAGCTTGTCGGAAGTGATGACGTCGATCGCCACATGGTGCTCGAACAGGGCGATGTTCGGATGGGCGCGCACCTTCTGTTCGAGGGTCACCTGCACCGCATGGCCGGTAGCGTCGGCGGCGTGGATGATGCGGCGCTGGCTATGGCCGCCTTCACGCGTCAGGTGAAAGCCGAGTTCTGCCGTCGCATCGCGGGTAAAGGGCACGCCTTGTTCGATCAGCCATTCGATCGCTTCGCGGCCGTGCTCGACGATGTAGCGGGTCGCGGCTTCGTCGCACAGGCCGGCGCCGGCGACCAGGGTATCGGCGATATGCTGGTCGTGACTGTCGCCCGAATCCAGCACGGCGGCAATGCCGCCCTGGGCCCAGTTGCTCGCCCCGTCCAGCAGCTCGCGCTTGGAAATGATCGCGACCTTGCGCGTTTGCGCCAGATGCAGTGCAACTGACAGGCCGGCCAGACCGCTGCCGACGATAGCGACGTCAAATTTCATGGCAATGTCATATTTGTAAAGAGGCATCACTATAGTCGATTTGGCTGCCTCCGGCGAGCGGACTGATGAGCTGACCGGCCAGGCTCGATGCGTTGGCGCTGCCATCCTCTTCAGTGTACCCGGCGCAGGAGAGGGCGGTCGGGCCCTCCCGCCAGCGTCCGCTGCGTTCGGCCGCGCACCGAAAGCACCCGGCATCGCAGGCTAGCATAAGGCTTTACTCATCTATCAAGGATTCGTCATGCTCCCAGACCGCAATCATGTCGCCGCCCTGAGCGACCGTATCGGCTCGATGCGCTTTGCCATGTTCACCTTCCGCGACGCACACGACCACCTGGTCAGCCAGCCGATGACCAAGCAGGAACTCGACGACCAGGGCGGCATCTGGTTCTTCGTCAATTCGACCACCGACCTGTGGGAAAGCATCGCCCACCAGCCGGAAGTCAATGTCAGCTTCGCCGATAACGACGACAGCACCTACGTGTCCATCAGCGGCACCGCCGAGCGGGTGGTCGACCGCGCCCAGATCGAGCGGCTGTGGAATCCGATGGTCCAGGCCTGGTTCCCGGCCGGCCCGCAAGACCAGCATGCTGTGCTGGTGCGCGTGGTGCC
>NZ_DAMAGA010000050.1:0-29698 GCF_031995545.1 Massilia sp. | reverse complement strand
GTCAGCCGGCACCTCCATCAAACGCCCACACTTATCGACTGTTAATTTTTAAAGATCAGAATTCGGTACTGCTTCATCTGCTGTTTGCTTCGAATCGTTTTGTTCGTCAGCAGCAGAGGAACGAGATTATGCCGTTCGATCCGCAGCTCGTCAACAGCTTTTTTTCGACAATTTTCTTCCCGGCCTATGCATGACAATTAGAAACGTACTGACACCTCGGCTATAGTCGGTCGATCCAGGTCACCCAAGAAAGCTTTCATGCCGTTCGCCCGCATCCTCCAATGCACGCTTGCCCTCTTGCTGTGCTCCAGCGCATTGGCGCGATCACCGGCTACCGCGCCCTTGCCGGCCGAGACCTTCTTCCAGCCCAACACGACCGACTCCGTCGAAATCTCGCCTTCCGGCCGCTGGATGGCGATCCAGGGCCGCGCCCCTGGCGAACGCGCCACCCTGAAAGTGATCGACCTGGAAGGCAAGGAGGCGCCGCGCATCATCGTCAAGTTTTCCAGGCTCGACGTCAGCGATTTCAACTGGGTGAACGACGACTGGCTGGTGTTCAGCCTCGACGACGAAAACGACAAGAGCGGGCAAGTCTACGGCGGCGGCCTGAACGCGGTCCGGCGCGATGGCGAAAAGATCCGCCCACTGATCAAGCGCCAGTTCGACTCGGCTTTCCAGGAACAGGGCAACGTCGCCCTCGAGCCGAATAACGAGATGCTCGGCGTCGGCGCGCCCGGAACCAACGAGATCGTCATCGGCGAGAACCATTTCAGCACCGACTACAGCGAATACGTGTATCTCAGCCTGCGCACGATGGATGTGTCCACCGGCGCCACCCGCGTCTTCTTCAAGACCCAGCCGGAACCGCCGGTACGCATGATCAGCTGGCTGCTCGACCGCAAAGGCCTGGCCCGCGTCGGCACATCGCGCCAGGAAAACAAATATGCCGTCTGGTGGTTCGATACCAAGGGAGCGCGCTGGACCAAGATCGCCGAGGATGCGTGGGGCGAATCCGATTTCACGCCGGCCTACGTGGACGAGCAGGATCGCCTGTTCGTCACCGTGCGCAACCACGACACCAGCCTGAGCGAGCTGCGCGAATTCGATTTCGCGACCGGCAAGCCGGCGCCCGCCGTGGTGCTCTCGCTGCCGGGGTTCGACGTCGACCCGACGCCGATCCGCGACCAGGGCAGCAACAAGGTGCATGGCCTGCGCCTGCTGACCGATGCGCACAGCGTGGCCTGGTTCTCGCCCACCATGCGGGCGATCCAGGAAAAAGCCGACGCCCTGCTGCCGGGGCGCGTCAATCACCTCACCTGCCACCCGTGCGAGGCGCCGAAGGCGGTGCTGGTCACTTCGTACTCGGACACCAGCCCCGGCGAATTCGTGCTGTACCGTCCGGCCAGCGGCCAGTTCGAGCGGATCGCCGCGCGCCGCCCCGGCCATCCGGACAAGCAGATGGCCAACCTGGAGCTGTACCGCACCACCACCCGCGACGGTGCCGACCTGCCGGTCTGGATCACGAAGAACGACCAGGGCGCCAAGGGCCCGCGCCCGGCGGTCGTGCTGGTGCACGGCGGCCCGTGGGTGCGCGGCACCAGTTGGGAATGGGATGCGCAGGTGCAGTTCCTGGCGTCGCGCGGCTACGTCGTGATCGAGCCCGAGTTCCGCGGCAGCACCGGCTTTGGCGATCGCCACTTCCGCGCCGGCTGGAAGCAGTGGGGCCAGCGCATGCAGGACGACGTCACCGATGCGCTGCGCTTCGCGGTGAATAAAGGCTGGGTCGACGCAAGCGCGTCTGCATCGCCGGCGCCAGCTACGGCGGCTACGCCGCGCTGATGGGACCGATCCGCGATCCGGGCCAGTACAAGTGCAGCGTGGCCTGGGTCGGCGTGTCCGATCCGCGCCTGCTGTATTCGGTGTTCTGGTCGGACATCTCGGATGTGTCGAAGACGTATTCGATGCCACAGCTGATCGGCGACCCGAACAAGGATGCGGCGCTGCTGTCGGCCAATGCGCCGCTGGAGCACGCGGCGCAGATCAAGGTCCCGGTGCTGCTGGCCTATGGCGCGCGCGACCGCCGCGTGCCCCTGGCCCATGGCGAACGGATGCGCGCGGCCCTCAGCAACGCCGGCAACCCGCCAGAGTGGGTGGTGTACGACGACGAGGGGCACGGCTGGCGGCGCACCGCCAACCAGCTCGACTTCTGGCGCCGGGTCGAGCAGTTCCTGGCGAAGCACCTGCGCTGATCATCCGCCGGCCGCCTGTGCCGGCGGCGCGCCGTCAAGCCGGATGAAATCGACGAAGGCGCGCAGCGGCGCCGGCACCAGCCGCCGCCCCGAATAGTACAGATAGGGCCCGGAAAAACGCGGCCACCAGTCTTCCAGAACCGGCTGCAGCTCGCCGCGTTCGACATACGGCGTCAGCCAGTCCTCGAACAGATAGACCACGCCCGCGCCGGCCACGGCCGCATCGAGCGCCAGGTCGAGCGCCCCCCCCACCTGCACCAGCAGCTGACCATTGGGATCGATGGTCACCGCTTCGCCATCGCGCTCGAACACCCACTGGATCATGGCGCCGCTACTGAAGCGCGCACGGATGCAGTCGCCCGGCGCCAGTTCGCGCGGGTGCCTGGGTGTGCCGTGCCGCGCCAGCCATGCCGGCGACGCGGCGGCCGCCATGCGCTGGCTGCGCGGGCCGATCGGCACCGCGATCATGTCCTGCTCCAGCTTCTCTTCATAGCGGATGCCGGCGTCGCAGCCAGCCGCCAGCACGTCCACAAAACTTTCGTCGGCCACCACCTCGAGCCGGATCTCGGGATACGCCGCCAGGAAGCGCGGCACGATCGACGGCAGCACCAGGCGCGCCGCACTGAGCGGCACATTCAGGCGCAGAGTGCCGGTCGGGCGGTCGCGAAAGCCGTTGACCACGTCCAGCGCGGCGTCGATCTCGCTCAGCACCGGGTCGAGCCGCGCCAGCAGGCTGCGCCCGGCTTCGGTCGGCACCACGCTGCGCGTGGTCCGGTTCAGCAGGCGCACGCCGAGGCGCGCTTCCAGCCGGCGCACCGCTTCGCTCAGGCCGGACGCGCTGCCGTCGGTCGCCCGCGCCGCCTCGCGAAAGCCGCCGGCACGCGCCACCGCCACAAACGCGGACAGATCTCCCAGCTCTACTTTCATGCCAACCTCATTGTTCGTTTTTTCGTACAGCCCGTGTGGATTAAGACGGATTGTCACATAAGTGGCGTGACCGTATCGTGATGTCTCCAACCACTATTCACCACAGGAGCACACCATGACCACGATCGCACAGGCAGGCACCTACTCATTCGGCGGCCGCACTGTCGCCCGGCTCGGCTACGGCGCGATGCAGCTGGCCGGTCCCGGCGTGTTCGGTCCACCGCGCGACCCGGAAGCCGCGCGCGCCGTCCTGCGCACGGCAGTGGAACTGGGCGTGAACCACATCGACACCTCGGATTTCTATGGCCCGCACATCACCAACCGGCTGATCCGCGAAGCGCTGCATCCCTACCGCGACGACCTGCTGATCGTCACCAAGATCGGCGCCCGCCGCGGCGAGGACGCCAGCTGGCTGCCGGCCTTCTCGAAAGCCGAACTGGAACAGGCCGTGCACGACAACCTGCGCAACCTGGGCCTGGACGTGCTGGACGTGGTCAACCTGCGCGCCATGTTCGACGTGCACGGCCCGGTCGAAGGCTCGCTCGAAGAGCCGCTGGCGGCACTGGCCGAACTGCGCCGGCGCGGCCTGATCCGCCATATCGGTTTGAGCAACGTGACGCCGCGCCAGGTCGAAGACGCGCAGCGCATCGTGCCGGTGGCCTGCGTGCAGAATATGTACAACCTGGCGCACCGGGCCGACGACGCGCTGATCGACAGGCTGGCAGCGCAGGGCATCCCCTACGTGCCGTTCTTCCCGCTCGGCGGCTTCTCGCCGCTGCAGTCAAGCGCGCTGTCGGCCGTCGCCACGCAACTGGAAGCGACGCCGATGCAGGTGGCGATCGCCTGGCTGCTGGAGCGGGCGCCGAACCTGCTCTTGATTCCCGGTACGTCGTCGGTGACGCACCTGCGCGAGAACCTGGCCGCCGCCAACCTGGTGCTGCCGGTGGATGCACTGGCGGCGCTGGACGGCATCTCGCGCCAGGCCGAAGCTACTCGCGCAGCGTGACGGTGCTGTAGTGCGGATCGGCCCTGATCCGCTCCTGCGTGAACGGCAACTGCGGCCACTCCTTGCGCGAATAGACCAGGGTCTGGTCGGCGTACCAGGGCGAGGCCGGATCGGTCGACTGGCTATAGGTCAGCATGCCCTGCGCCACCGGCCCCTGCTCGTCGAAGGTCACGGTCTGGATGTAGCTCTGGCCCCAGTGCGCGCCGACGTAGCCGCTCGAGGTCAGGCTGCTTCTCATGGTAAGCGAACCGTAGGTGCCTTCCTGGTTGCCGTTCCCGCCATGCAGCGGGATGCGCACACCGTTGCGCGGCTCGACCTGATAGTCGCCCAGGCGGCCGTCGAACGGCACGCCCAGGGCCTGCAGCGCCAGCGTGGCATTCTTCAGCGTCGCCAGCATGCCCGGGATGGCGCCTGGGGCGACGCCGTTCGGCGTGTTCACCGGATCGCGCGCATCGAACGGCACTGCCCATTTATTCGGCAGCGCCGATGCCGCGCTCCAGAATTCGCGGAACAGCACCGCGCCGCGGCTCTCGATGTCGGCGCGCCGGTCCCAGTTGGCCAAGGCGGCGCAGGCCTGGCGCAGCAGGGTGTCGCTGCTGGTTTCGCAAGCCGGCAGCAGTTGCGGCAGCACCAGCTCGGCCGCGTACACGCGGTTCGAGAGCGCCAGCGCCTGCATGTCGGCCAGCGTCAGCCTGGTGCGCTGGGCCAGCAAATCCTCCACCTGACGAAAACCCATGCGCGTGCGCAGGCTCTGCTCCACGCCCACGCGGCCGTACAGCGGCGAGAAGCCGAGCGGCGCCGGGCCGACCAGCGGCTGCTTCGGATTGGCCAGCCAGTAGCTGTCGTTCGAATTGCCGACGTAGTCCGTGCGCGCCATCCACGGCGCGTTGGCCGGCGAATAGATGCCGCTCGGCGCGCCCGTATCCTGTCCCCAGCCGCAGCTGCTGCGCGAACCGTCGAACAGCAGCGCCGCCTGCAGCAGCAGGCAGCCATTGACGAACTTGTCGGCGTTCATGTGCGGCACCACGCTGGCATCGGCGAACAGCGCGTTGCCATCGCGGTCGGCCGCCAGCGTGTTCACCCACGGCAGCCCGGCCACGCGGTCGAGCGAAGCCTTGAGCGTGGCGGTGCTGGTCGCGGTGCCGATGCCCAGCCACTGTTCGAGCAGGCGGGTGTTGTTGCGGTTCGGGTCGGCCAACACATAGGCATTGTTGGCAGTCCAGGTCATGCCGGCTTCCGGTCGCACGATGACCGCGCCCTGGCGGCTGAACCAGAAGGTCTTGCTGCGCCTGGCCAGCGAGCCATCGGCCTGCAGCACCTCGACTTCGACCGCCTTCGACGTCATCTTGACGCGCGCGCCGTCATAGATATAGGTGGTGCCGCTGGCGTCGCCCGCGTCCAGCGCCAGCCGGAAGGTGGTGAAGTGGTAGGCCGTGGTGACCGTATGGCTCCAGGCCACGTCGCGGTTGAAGCCGATGACGATGGCCGGCATGCCGCCGATGATCACGCCCATCGCATCGTAACGCCCTGGTACCGTCAGGTGCGCCTGGTAGAAGCGGTCGGTGGTGGTCCATGGGTAGTGCGGATTGCCGAGCAACAGGCCGCGCCCGTTGGCCGACAAATCGCGCCCCACAGCCAGCGCATTGCTGCCGAAGCCCTGGCGATCGAGCGCATCGAGCTGCGCCACCAGCGTCGCCGGATCGAGCTTGCGCGGCGCGTCTTTCGCCAGCGTCGTGACGCCCGGCGCACGGCCGGTGGCCACGAAGTCTTTCGAGAACACCTGGCCGGAAGCATGCAGCGCCTTTTCGGCGATCACCAGCATCATGTCGTCCTGCGTCATCGGCCGCACCCAGCGCGCGCCGGCGCAGGCGGCCGGCAGCTTGCCGGCGTAGTCCTTCAGGTAGCGGTTGTAGCCTTCGACGAAGCCGGCCATGAGTTCGCGCGGCTCGGCACTGCCGGCGGCGTAGCCGGCGCGCAGCTGTTCAATATCCAGGTAACCCTTGAAGAAGAAGTCGCTGTCCTCGTTCTTGAGGTCCATGAAGCCGCTGGCGGCGCCATAGTCGTCGCCGGTGCGGCGCTGCGGCCGCGCTTTGCCGCCGAAGAAGGCCGAGCGCTCGCCGCGCACCGTGAGCAGCGAGTCGGCGAACATGCAGACGTTGTCCTGCGCATAGGCGTAGGCCAGGCCGTAGCCCAGGCTGCGGAAATCGTTCGCAAGCACGTGCGGCACGCCGTGGGTGGTGCGCGCCACCTCGACCTCGATGCGCGCCGCGCTGGCCGGCGGCGCCGGCGCATCGTCGTCGTCGCCCCAGTCGCAGGCGGCCAGGGACAAGGAAAGCGAAGCGGCAAGGAGGAAGCGGAACGATACGACATTGGTGCGGCGCTGCATGAGGGCCTTTCCGCGGCCAGGCCGCGTCAATGGTACGGAACAATAAAATAATGTTACGTACCTTAACCCTGAATGATTCGCCTTGGACGGCCCGGAAAGCAAAAAAGCCCACCAGACACCTGGTGGGCTTTCTCTAATAACTAGCCTGACGATAAACTACTTTCACACTGGTTGCAGCACTATCATCGTCGCAATGTCGTTTCACGGTCCTGTTCGGGATGGGAAGGGGTGGTACCGACTTGCTATGGTCATCAGGCTTGACTGATTGGGTTGCTGTCCCTGCGCTGGCTAAAGCGTCGGCGGCAGCAGGCCCTGAATTCCGGGGCGCATTCTACCAAGAGAGTTGGCAAACCGCCAGCGCTTTCGCCGGCGCCAGCGCGTAAAATGGCTGTTTTGCCCTCACCCGCGCCGCCATGACCATCCTGCTCTCGACCCTCAACGCCCGCTACACGCACGCCTCGCTCGGCCTGCGCTACCTGCTGGCCAATATGGGCGCGCTGCAAGAGCAAACGAAAATCCAGGAATTCGTCATCGGCGCCAAGACCACCGATCTGGTCGAGCGCATCCTGGCGCACGCGCCGCGCATCGTTGGTTTCGGCGTGTATATCTGGAACGTGGAAGAAACCACGCGCCTGGTGGCGCTGCTCAAACGGGTGGCGCCACAGATCACGGTGGTGCTGGGCGGCCCCGAAGTCTCGCACGAGACGAACGAGCAGGAAATCGTGCGCCTGGCCGATTACGTTATCACCGGCTGGGGCGACGTCACCTTCCCCAAGCTGTGCGGCGAGATCCTGAACGGCCCCAAGCCGCTGATGAAGGTGCACGCCGGCGTGCAGCCGCCGATGGAAGACATCGCCCTGCCCTACGCTCTATATAGCGAGGACGACATCGCCCACCGCACCCTGTACGTGGAAGCCTCGCGCGGCTGCCCGTTCAAGTGCGAGTTCTGCCTGTCGTCGCTGGACAAGACCGCGTGGCCGTTCCCCCTCGATTCTTTTCTGGCCGAGCTGGAGCTGTTGTATACCCAAGGCGCGCGCCTGTTCAAGTTCGTCGACCGCACCTTCAACCTGAACATCAAGACCAGCCTGCGCATCATGCAGTTCTTCCTGGATAAGATCGAGGCCAACCCGGACGACCCGGTCTATGCCCACTTCGAGCTGGTGCCCGACCACCTGCCGGACGCGCTCAAGGAAACCATCGCCAAGTTCCCGCCCGGCGCGCTGCAGTTCGAGATCGGCATCCAGAGCTTCAATCCGGAAGTCCAGGCCCTGGTGAGCCGGCGCCAGAACAACGAGAAGGCGGCAGAGAACATCCGCTGGCTGACGCAGGAGTCGCAGGCCCACCTGCACGTCGACCTGATCGCCGGTCTGCCGGGCGAAGACGTGGAGAGTTTCGCGCGCGGCTTCGACAAGCTGGTCGGCCTCGGTGCGCAAGAGATCCAGTTCGGCATCCTCAAGCGCCTGCGCGGCACGCCGATCATCCGCCACACCGAGCCGTTCGGCATGGTGTACGACCCGTATCCGCCCTACACCGTGCTGGCGACCGACCGCATCGACTTCGCCGCCATGCAACGCCTGGTGCGCTTCGCGCGCTACTGGGACCTGGTGGCCAACTCGGGACGCTTCGCGCATACCACCCCGATCCTGCTGGGCGAGACCCCGTTCGACAACTTCATGGCTTTCGCCGACTGGATGTTTACCAAGACCGATGCCACCCACCGGATCGCGCTCGAGCGCCTGGCCAAGCTGGTGGTGGAATGGCTGCAGCTGCGCGGCATGGCGCGTCAAGAGGCAGAAGCGCTGGTCGCCAGCGACTACGCGGGCAAGGGCAACCACCACGCACCCACCCTCAAACATTTCGCCGAAACGCCGCCGGAAGCCATCAAGGCAGTAGCCCCGGCGCGCCAGGTACGCCACCTGGCAGCCTGATACGGTAGAGATGCCCGGCTGGCAGCAGTTTCGATTCTCTTTTACACTGCCGCAATGCAGATTGAAAATGCGCCAACATTGACCATCCACCAGTCCGGCTCCACAGCCGGACAATCGGTCATTGCCAGCGGCGTCTGGCAGGTGCACGGCCTGTCGCAGCGCGGGGTCCTGAAAGGGATCACGCGCCAGCTCGAAGGCCTCAAGGACAAGGGCGCCTGCGAATGGGACCTGTCCGGCATCGAAAGCCTGGACCACATCGGCGCCCAGCTGTTCTGGAATACCTGGAACAAGCAGCGCCCCAAACGTTTGACACTCGATCCGCGTCAGGAAGACCTGTTCAAGCGCATCGAGAGCGCCAGCGGCCTGAAACTGCCGCGCACCCGCAGCAGCCCGTTCGACTGGGTGATCGTACTCGGCGCCGGCATTCTGAATTTCTTCCAGCACCTGCGCAGCTTCATTGGCCTGATCGGCATCGTGGTGCAGGACCTGGGCCGCTTCCTGCGCCGCCCGGCTGTGGGACCGTGGCGCGAGATCTCGGCCAACATTTATCACTCCGGCTTCCAGGCGCTCGGCATCACCGCGCTGGTAGGCTTCCTGATCGGGATCGTGCTGTCTTACCTGGTGTCGCAGCAGCTGCGCATGTTCGGCGGCGACGCCTTCCTGGTCGACCTGCTGGGCATCGCCGTGATCCGCGAACTGGGCCCGCTGCTGGCGGCGATCCTGGTGGCGGGACGTTCAGGCTCTTCGATCACGGCGCAGCTGGGCGTGATGCGGGTGACCGAGGAACTTGACGCGATGCTGGTGATGGGCGTCTCGCACGGCTACCGCCTGATCATGCCCAAGGTCGTGGCGCTGGCGATCTCGATGCCGCTGCTGGTGGTATGGACCGATGCCATGGCGCTGCTGGGCGGGATGGTCGCGGCCAAGATCGAGATGGGGATGTCGTTCAGGTACTTCCTGCAAAAGCTGCCGGACGCGGTGCCGGCCGTGAACTACTCGATCGGCCTGCTCAAGGGCTCGACCTTCGGCGTGTTGATCGTGCTGATCGCCTGCCACTTTGGCCTGCGCATCAAGCCGAACACCGAAAGCCTGGGCCGCGGCACCACCACCTCGGTGGTCACCGCGATCACGGTGGTGATCCTGGCCGACGCGGTGTACGCCATCATCTTCAGCGGCACGGGGTTGTTCTGATGAGCGCATCCGGCAAAGGACGGCAACAGCACCTGAACCTGCGTCCCGACGTCGAAGTCGGCGCGCCGGTGGTCCAGATCCGCAACCTGTGGACGCGTTTCGGGCGCACCGTGGTGCACCAGGACCTGAACCTCGACATCTACCAGGGCGAGATCCTGACCATCGTCGGCGGCTCGGGCACCGGCAAGACCGTGCTGCTGCGTCAGATGCTGGGCCTCGAGCGCCCGTCGCAGGGCAGCGTGCGCGTGTTCGGCGAAGACATCAGCGCCGCTTCGCCGACCCAGCTGCAGCGCATGCGCAACCACTGGGGCATGCTGTTCCAGCAGGGCGCGCTGTATTCGGCGCTGAGCGTGTTCGACAACATCGCGCTGCCGATGCGCGAGCTGCGCGCCCTGCCCGAAGACGTGATCCGCGACGCCGTGCTGCTGAAAATGGACATGGTAGGACTGGGCCCGGAGCACGCCAACAAGATGCCGGCCGACCTGTCGGGCGGCATGGTCAAGCGCGCCGCGCTGGCGCGCGCCCTGGCGCTCGAGCCTCAGTTACTCTTCCTGGACGAGCCGACCGCGGGCCTCGATCCCGACCTGTCGGACGCCTTCGTGGCCCTGATCCAGACCCTGCACCGCGAACTGGGCCTGACCGTGGTGATGGTCACGCACGACCTGGACACGCTGTTCGCGCTGTCCTCGCGCATCGCGGTGCTGGCCGAGAAGCACGTGCTGGCGGTGGGACCGTCGTGCGACGTGCTGCAGGTCCAGCATCCCTTCATCCAGCACTTCTTCCTCGGCCCGCGCGGCCTGCGCGCGCTGGAGGTGCTGGAAGAGCGCAATGGGGAGCACGGCGGCAACGGCGAACAGCACAACGAACAACCGAATCAAGCGGAGAATCGATAGTTATGGAAAACAGGTCATATGCCCTGATGACCGGCGTGTTCACGATCGCGCTGCTGGTGGCCACCGTGCTGATCGGCCTCTGGCTCAACCGCGACAAGACCGAGCTGGTGCCCTACGAAATCGTCACCACCCAGTCGATCCCGGGCCTGAACCCGCAGGCGACGGTGCGCTACCGCGGCCTGGAAGTCGGGCGTGTCGACGAGATCGTGTTCGACCCGCGCGTCACCGGCCAGATCCTGATCAAGCTGTCGGTCGACGAAGCCTCGCCGATCACCACCACCACCTTCGCTTCGCTCGGCTACCAGGGCGTGACCGGCATCGCCTTCATCCAGCTCGACGACGACCGCACCGGCTCGCCGAGGCTCAGCACCGGTGGCGAGCGCACCGCGCGCATCCCGCTGCGACCGGGCCTGCTGGACCAGCTGGAAGACCGCGGCCTGGCGATCCTGGAAAAGGCCGAGAAGATCACCGAACAGCTGAATGTCCTGGTGGGCCCGGAAAACCAGGCCGTCATCGTCGGCGCTTTCGCCAGCATCGACAAGACCGCGCAGGCCTACGCCGCCATCCCCGAACGCCTCGGCCCGACGCTCGACCGCCTGCCTGGCCTGGCCGCGAAGATGGATACCAGCCTCGATTCGTTCAACGCCTTGTCCAGCAGCGCCACCTCGATGACGCGCAACTACGACCAGCTGGCGATCCGCCTGCAGGCCCCGGACGGCCCGATTGAGCGCCTGAACAACGCCATTGGTTCGCTCGGCGCCGCCACCAGCGAGCTGGAACTGGAAACCCTGCCGCACGTGGTGCAGATGACCGACGAAGCGCGCGCCTCGCTGCGCGCGGTCAAGCGCACCGCCAATTCGCTGTCCGAGCGCCCGCAGAGCATCCTGTTCGGCGCGCCGGGCGATGCGCCCGGACCGGGCGAGCCGGGCTTCGTACCCCCGACCAAATGAGGACCACCGTGAATCTTCGCCCACAACGCCTCGCCGGCGCCATCGCCGTCGCCTGCGCCCTGCTGCTGGCCGGCTGCGCCAGCAAGGAACGCGCCCAGAACACCGTCTTCGACTTCGGCGCGCCGGTGCCGGCGGCCCAGGCGTCCGCCAACGCCGCCCTGCCGCCCGCGCTCGTGGTGATGGACGCCACCGGCCCGTCGGCGCTGGACACCGAACGCATGTTCTACCGCCTGAACTACGCCGACGCCCTGCAGGCGCGCACCTATGCCAGCGCGCGCTGGAGCGCCACCCCGCTCGACCTGGTCACCGCACGCATGAAGGCGCGCCTGGCGCAAGCCGGCATGAAGGTGCTGTCGGCCACCGACGCCGCCAACGGCGTGCCGATCCTGCGCATCGAGATCGACGACTTCGTGCACGCCTTCGCCAGCGCCAGCCAGAGCAGCGGCCAGGTGATGCTGCGCGCTTCCGTGTTCAATGACCACCGCCTGGTCGACCAGCGCAGCTTTACGCGCAGCGCGCCGGCGCCCGGCAACGACGCCGCCGGCGGCGCACGCGCCCTGGCCGACGGCACCGACCTGGTGGCGGCCGACATCGTGGCCTGGCTGGCCTCGCTCCAGGGCCGCATGACGCCCACGACGCCGGCCTCGCCATCGCAACCGCTGCTGCGCCGATGACCGAAGCGCAACACGTCGACGCCGACGCGGAGGCCGCGCGCTCGCGCGCTTCGCCGATCGCGCGCGCCGCCCTGCTGGCCTACCTGCTGCTGATCGTCTATGCCAGCTGGTATCCGTTCTCGGGCTGGCGCGACAACGGCGTGCCGCTGTTCGCGTTCCTGAACCTGGTCAAGCAGCGCTACTGGACCGGCTTCGACGTCGGCGTCAACATCGCCGGCTACATCCCGTTCGGGATCCTGATCGTGCTGTCGCTGTACCCGCGCATCAAGGGCATCTGGGCGGTGCTGCTGGCGGCGATCGCCGGGGTGCTGGTGACCGGCACCATGGAAGCAGTGCAGAATTTCCTGCCCACCCGGGTGCCGTCGAACCTGGACTTCATCACCAATGCCGGCGGCTGCCTGCTGGGTGCGATCCTGGGTGCGCTGTGGGCACCGGGCCTGCTCGACCGCAGCCGGCTGTTCAAGCTGCGGCGGCGCTGGTTCCTGCCACACGCCAGCCAGGGCCTGGTGCTGGTGGCGATCTGGCCGCTGGCCCAGATCTACCCGCAAAGCTACCTGTTCGGCCATGGCCAGGTGCTGCCGATCATCTCGGGCTGGCTGTCGTCCTGGTTCGATACCGACATCGACCTGGTGGCCATGCTGCGCCCCGGCGACGACATCATGACGGTCGAGCAGTACTGGCTGTCCGAAACCATCATCACCGCCTGCGGCATGACCGGGGCGGCGCTCACCCTGATGTGCCTGGTGCGCCGTGGCGCGCCGCGCTTTTCGCTGATGCTGGCCCTGATGGCGGCGGCGCTGGTGGTCAAGGCGTTTGCCAGCTCGCTGCTGTTCCGCCCGGATAACGCCCTGGTCTGGGTCACGCCCGGCGCCGAAGGGGGTTTTTTGATCGGGCTGATCATGCTGTCGGGCCTGGTGTTCGCGCCGCAGGTGGCGCAGCGGCGGCTGGCGGTGGTCACGCTGGTGCTGAGCCTGATCGTGGTGAACACGATCCCGGTGAACCCGTATTTCTCTTCCACCCTGCAAGGCTGGGTGCAGGGCAAGTTCCTGAACTTCAATGGCGCGGCCGAGTTCCTGTCGCTGCTGTGGCCATTCTTCGCGCTGTGGTTCCTGCTGCTGCCCTCGCATAAACTCAATCGGCAATAAGAGCGCGTATCATTGCGCCACCTGCTGCCATCTTCGAGAACGACATGAACGAGCAATCATTCTATAAACACCACGTCTTTTTCTGCATGAACGAGCGTGAAGGCAAGGACGCCCGCCCCAGCTGCGGCAAGTGCGGCGCCGAAAAGGCCCAGAAGCACGCCAAGAAACGCATCAAGGAACTCGGCCTGAGCGGCGAAGGCAAGGTCCGCATCAACCAGTCCGGGTGCCTGGACCGCTGCGAGGAAGGCCCGGTGCTGGTGGTCTACCCGGAAGGCACCTGGTACACCTACGTCGACAACGACGACATCGACGACATCATCGATACCCACCTGGTCGGCGGCAAGGTCGTCGACCGCCTCAAGATCTGACCGGCACCAACCCGCACTCACCATGATGAACATCCATTCGCACAAGTTCACCCTCGACGGCCACGCCGGCAAGATGCAATGCCTGCTCGACCTGCCCGACAGCGCCCCGCGCGGCATCGCCCTGGTGGCGCACCCGCATCCGCTGTACGGCGGCACCATGGAAAACAAGGTGGCCCAGACGCTGGCGCGCACCTTCGTCACGCTCGGCTACGCGGCAGCGCGCTTCAACTTCCGCGGCGTGGGCGAATCCGAAGGCGTGCACGACGAGGGCCGCGGCGAAGTGGACGACATGGAGATCATGTACAACCATATGGTCGAGCAGTACCCGGGCCTGCCGGTGGCCCTGACCGGCTTCTCGTTCGGCACCTTCGTCCAGGCCCAGTTCGCGCTGCGCCTGGCCGAGCAGGGCCGTCCGGCCGAGCGCCTGGCGTTGGTCGGCACGGCGGCCGGCAAATGGGCGATGCCGGCGGTGCCGCAGGACACCATCCTCATCCACGGCGAGCTGGACGACACCATCTTCCTGAAGGACGTGTTCGAGTGGGCGCGTCCGCTCGACATCCCGGTGGCGGTGATCCCGGGCGCCGACCATTTCTTCCACCGCAAGCTCGGCCACATTAAAAATCTGGTCGTTCAACTGTGGCGGCGTGACAATTAACTGCAACACTCCCCTATAATGTTTTGCTTCACCTGAGGCATTGCTCCTAGGCATTACTCCTAGGCATTGCCTCGCGCTCCACTGCCTTACCACTCTTTTACTGACGATATTCTTCCCATGAAAAAACTGTTAGCGGCCTTCGCCGCCAGCCTGGTGATGGTCTCGGCCAGCGCGCAAACCGTGCCCGCCCCTACCGTCGCCGCCAAATCGTGGTTGCTGCTCGATGCGACGAGCGGCCAGGTCATCGCCGCGCAGGATCCGAGCATGCGCATCGAACCGGCATCGCTGACCAAGGTCATGACGGCCTATGTCACCTTCGCCGCGATCCGCGAAAAGCGCCTGACGCTGAACCAGATGGTGAACGTCTCCGTGCGCGCCTGGAAGGTCGACGGCAGCAGCTCGAAGATGTTCATCGATCCCGCCACCCCGGTGTCGGTCGACGACCTGCTGCACGGCCTGATGATCCAGTCGGGCAACGACGCCGCGGTGGCACTGGCCGAAGCGGTGGCCGGCGACGAAGGCACCTTCGTGACGCTGATGAACCGCGAAGCGCAGCGCCTGGGCATGAAGAACACCCGCTTCGCCAACCCGCACGGCCTGCCGGACGCCAACAACTACTCGACCGCGCACGACCTGTCGATCCTGGCCGCGTCGGTGATCCGCGACTTCCCCGAGTACTACAAGATCGACTCGGTCAAGCAGTTCACCTATAACAAGATCACCCAGCAGAACCGCAACCGCCTGCTGTGGCTCGACCCGACCGTGGACGGCATGAAGACCGGCCACACCGATGCCTCGGGCTACAGCATGATCGCCTCGGCGCGCCGCGCCAACGGCACCACCGGCCAGCGCCGCCTGATCTCGGTGATCTCGGGCGCCGCCTCGGATGCGGTGCGTACCCAGGAAAGCCAGAAGCTCCTGAACTGGGGCTTCCAGAACTTCGATACCGTCAAGCTGTACTCGAAGGGCCAGGCGATCCAGACCCCGCAGGTGTGGAAGGGTTCGCAGTCCACCGTCAAGCTGGGCTTCCAGCGCGACATCCTGGTGACCGTGCCGAAGGGCGTGGCCGGTAAACTCAAGCCGGTACTGGAGCGCAAGGACCCGCTGGTCGCGCCGCTGGCACTGGGCGGCCAGGTCGGCACGCTGAAGATGACCGTCGATGGCAAGGCGCTGCTGGCGCTGCCGGTGGTGGCGCTGGAAGAAGTGCAGGAAGCGAGCATCTTCGGTCGCGCGTGGGATTCGATGCGTCTGTGGATGCAGTGATCCCCGTTTGATCGCTCGAACGAGCCCGCCCGTGCGTCAAGCCGGGCGGGCTTTTTTACGGGCGGCGCCGCTATAATCATGCCATCACGTCATGATGAAAGCGCTCGCCAATGCTACCCGACACCGACCTGCACTGCCCTCGCATCACCACCCGCGAAGGCGGCCCGGAATTCTCGCGCATCGTCGCCGGCATGTGGCGCATGACCGAGTGGGGCATGAGCGTGGAACAGCGCGTGGCCCTGGTCGAACAATGCCTTGAAATGGGCGTGACCACCTTCGACCACGCCGACATCTACGGCGACTACGGCGTCGAAACCCTGTTCGGCGAAGCCCTGCGCCTGCAGCCTTCGCTGCGCGACCGGATCGAGTTGGTCAGCAAATGCGGCATCAAGCTGCGCTCGCAGAAGCACCCGCAGCACACCATCCAGCACTACGACACCACGGCCGGGCACATCGTCGCCTCGGCCGAGAATTCGCTGCGCCAGCTGCACACCGACCACCTCGACCTGCTGCTGATCCACCGCCCGGATCCGCTGATGGACTTCGACGAAGTGGCCGAGGCCTTCACCCGCCTGCAGCGCGAAGGCAAGGTGAAACACGTGGGTGTGTCGAACTTCACGCGCCACCAGTTCGAGTCGCTCAACCGCCGCGTGCCGCTGGCTACCAACCAGGTCGAGCTGTCGCCGCTGTACACCGCGCCGATGTTCGACCAGACCCTGGACGGCCTGCAGGATCTGCGCATCGCGCCGATGGCCTGGTCGCCGCTGGCGGGCGGACGCCTGTTTTCGCCGGACGACGAGCGCGCAGGCGAAGTGCGCGCCGTGGTGCAGGAGATCGCCGAGCGCATGGACAAGCCGTTCGCCAGCGTGGTGTTCGCGTGGATCATGCAGCACCCAAGCCGCCCGCTGCCGCTCACCGGCAGCGGCCGCATCGCAGCGATCCGCGACGCCGTCAGCGCCACCACCTTCCAGCTCGAGCGCGGCGACTGGTTCCGCGTCCTGCGCGCCGCGCGCGGACACGAGGTGGCCTGACATGGCGGCGGACAGCCCGCTGCGCATCGTCGAGGGCAAGGCCCTCAGCGCGCGCCAGAAGAAGGATCTGCTGAACCGCCTGGCGCGGATCGAGGGCCAGCTGCGCGGCGTGCAGAAACTGATCGCGCTGGCCGACGCGCCCGAGGATTGCGACGCGGTGGCGCAGCAGATGTCGGCCGCGCGCAAGGCGCTCGACCGCTCGTTCGTGCAGCTCTTGACCGCCTCGATCCTGACCCAGACCGGCGACGCCGCCGACCTGATAGATGCGCGCGAACGCGCCGCGCACCTGGCGGCGTTGCTCGACAAGTTCGCCTGAGTGGCCGGTCGCAGACCATGGGCTGGGCATACTCCCCGCAAGACAAGGAGCGTTCATGATGGAAGACCAGGACCGCAGCTCCCCCGGGATATCCGGTCCCGGGTTTCTCGCCATGTTTTTCATTGCCTGCTTGTGCGGATGGGGCGCGATCTATCTCGGCTGGAGCGTCATCGATGCCATGGATACGGGTAAGCTCTGCGTGGGAGGCCGCCGGGGCTGCTATTCCTGGGAATACGATTACTGGAACATGTGGTGGGCAGTCGCGGGGCGGGCATTGGGTGCGTTCCTCTTTGGATCGTTCGCGCTTGGATGTGCGGCAGGCGCCTGGCAATACATGAAGGCCGATTGATGCGCTTTGCCGCGGCCGGCCCGATGCCGGCGCGGCCGCAGAACATCACCTCAATCCTCGAACACCTTGGGCGGCGCCACGCCGCGCCAGCCCAGCTTCCAGCCGATGTTCAGCAGCAGCGTGGCGCAGATATACAGCAGGAAGAACAGCACGAAGAAGCGCGTCTGCAGGAACACCAGCAGCACTGCGCACACGCCCAGCAGCGCCAGCATCACTTTGCCTTTCGGGTGCTTGGAGCTGGGGAAGCGGATGGTCGAGACCATCAGCGCGCCCACCGCCACCATCAGCGCCGCCACCATGAAGGCCGGCGCCATCGCGGTAACCGGATCGGGCCAGGCCACCACCACCGACGCCACACAGGCTGCGCCGGCGGTGATCGGCATGCCGACGAAGTAGCGCGGGTCGGTGCGGCCATGGCTGATGTTGAAGCGCGCCAGGCGCAGCGCGCCGCAGGTGACGAACACGAAGCAGGCCAGCCCGCCCATGCGCACCAGGGTCGGATGGGCCTCGCCCAGTTGGGTGAAGCCGTAGCAGTACAGCAGCAGGCCGGGCGCGCAGCCGAAGTTCATCACGTCGGCGATCGAATCGAGCTGCACGCCGAAGCTGGACTGGGTGTTGGTGGCGCGCGCCACGAAACCGTCGAGCGCATCGAACACGCCGGCCAGCACCAGCAGGATCGCGGCCAGGCGGTAATCGGCCGGGTCGCCGACGCGCGCATTGTCGACCGAGATCACGATGCTGCCGAAGCCGCAGGCGATCGACAGCAGCGTCACTAAACTGGGCAGGGCGAACTTGGCGCGCGCGAGGCGCTGCTGGCGGGTAGGATTCAATGGACGGCTCGGCAAGATGAACGATGTCTTATTCTACAGCCAGCAAAATGCGCAGGGAGCAAAGTATGGATGGCGCACGCCACAGCGGACCTTCACGTTTTACCGATTTGGCCTAGAATGGCGCCATGCGCTTGTACTGACAGGAGTTGCAAGATGAGCTACACGTCTCGTTGGCAGCAGATCGCCGCGGCCGCGGCGGCCGCCCTCGCGCTGGCGGCGTGCGGCGGCAGTGGCGGCGACAGCAGCCCGGCGGCGCCGGTGTCGGGCGGCACCGCGGTCACGCCCGCCCCGGCCAGCCCAACCTCGCCCTCGCCCCTGCCGGTCGACGCCAGCGCCCCGGCGCAAACCGGCAATATCGCGCTCGACGGCCGCAACTGGATCAACTACCGCCGTACCCAGAGCGGCATGCCGACGCTGGCCCAGAACGCGCAGATCGACAACGCGGCGCAGGGCCACTCCGACTACCTGCGCATCAACAACCTGATGAGCCACGACCAGCAGCCGGGGCGCCAGGGCTTCACCGGCGCCAACCTCGGTGCGCGCCTGAACGCGGCCGGCTACACACTGCCCGACCGCGGTTTCGCCTACGGCGAGGTGATCGCAGGCAGCACCAACGGTTCCGGCTTCTTCCTGGCCGAAGAGCTGATCACCGCGATCTACCACCGCTTCGTGATGTTCGAGCCGATGTTCCGCGAGATCGGCACCGGCGCCGCCAGCGCGGCCGGCAGCTACAACTACTTCACCGCCGACTTCGCGACCCGCAACGGCTACGGCCCCGGCATCGCGCGCGGCACCGTGGTCACCTGGCCGTTCAATGGCCAGACCCAGGTCGTGCCCAACTTCTTCAGCGACACCGAAGAGCCGGACCCGATCCCCAACCGCAACGAAGTCGGGTATCCGGTCAGCGTGCACGCCAACCTGGATGCCACGCTGACGGTGCAATCGTTCAGCGTGCGTCCGCGCGGCGGCGCCAACCTGGAGGTGCAGCGCGTCGATCCGCTGTCGGACTACAAGACCGCGGCGTCGATCGTGCCGCTGGCGCCGCTGCGCGCGGGCACGGTCTATGAAGCCAGCTTCTCCGGCACCCTGGACGGCGTGCCGGTGACGCGCACATGGTCGTTCACCACGCGGTGAGGGACGCCACCGCCACCACGCCGGCCGCCGTGCCAGACGGTCATGCGCCGGCGCTCGACCTGGCCGCGGCGCTGGAGCGGGTGATGGGCGACCGCGACCTGTTGCAGCGCGTGCTGACCCGCTTCGCCGCCGACTACCGCGACGTCGCCGCGCGCCTGCGCGCAGCCCTCGCCGCCCATGACACCGAACTGGCGCAGCGCATCGCGCACACGCTCAAGGGCGCCTCCGGCATGATCGATGCGGGTCTGCTGCGCCAGCGCGCGCTGGACCTGGAACTGGTGCTCAAGGCCGGCGCCGGCGATGGCGCGCAGGTCGCTGGGTTGGTGGATAAGCTGGATGCCGAACTGGCGCGGGTACTGCAGGAAGTCGACGCCATGCTGGCCGGTCCGCACGCGGCCCCGCTAACAGCGGCGCCGATCGCGGAGCACGATTTGACGCGGCTGCGCGCCATGCTCGATATCGGCGACGGGCGCGCGTCCGACCTGGTGCAGCAATGGCGCCCTGGCCTGCTGGCCGCGCTCGGCCCCGAACGCATGCGCACGTTCGACACGGCGATCGGCCGTTTCGATTTCGAGCGCGCGCTGGCGCTGCTGGAACAGGAAGAACAACGGGAAGAAAGCGCTTCAGGCAACTAGCCGGTCAGCGCGCCGCAAGCCGGTCGGCCTGCGGCCAATGTGGTCATTCAGCGTGTGAATTCGGCTTCTTCGTCGAACGAATCGGCGCACGGCTTGCCGCAGAAGCGCCGTACGCTGTCGAGCGGCTTTTCGCAGTACCAGCACGATCCCTTGGCCGGCAGGCTGGCGCGCGTGGGCATGCCGGACGCACTCGCTGCAACCTTGGCCAGCGGCGGCTCGACGGGCAGAGCGCTGTCCGGAAAACTGTCGTGTGTCGTTTCCAAGTTCCACCCCCTAACACGGCTGCCTGAAGTTTCCTGAAATCAAAGGAAAGATTACTTCAGCAGAACTCCGTGTGCATGAGAAAGCGCAAGCCGCGCTGCAACAGCGTGCTGCCGGCGGCGATTCGATGCATGCCAGTGTGCCCTCATTGCCATGCTCACGCAATCCCTCGTCAAGCCGGATCGCCAGAATGGCACATGCTTGCAACATATATCCGCGCGCCTGCTGTGCAACGCACAAAAATGCAGGCGCTCAAGTGATAACCCTGCTTACTTGGCCGGCTCCAGCGTCACCAGCAGGCCGGTACGCGTGGTCTGGATCCGGGTCGGCACGAACTGCACGCCGGCGTAGCGCAGGTCGCCCTGGTCGAAGCTGTACACCGGCATGTCGCGCGCCACGGTGTCGATCAGGCCATTGGCGACACCCGTGAGACGGCGCTCGGCTTCCGGATTGCCGAGCTGCAGGCGCTCCACGCGCGGCTCGGCCATCATCACGGCGGAACGGCCCGGGTCCACGTACAGGCGTCCGGAAAACGCCACGCTGCCGGTCCATGCGCGCGCGAACGGCGGCGCCACCGACGCGTCGACGCTCAGCGCCACCCGGTCCTGCTCCGGCTGCAGTGCCAGTTGCGGTTTGGTGAGCTGGATGTCGAATACGTCGAGCAGGCGCTCGTTGATGGGGAAACGCCGGTCCAGGCCCGCCTGCAGCTTGTGCAGCGGGATCTCGACCTGGCGCGGGCCGATCAGGCTGGAGCAGGAGGCCAGCAAACCGGCGCCGACGACGGCGGCGCCAAGGGTGAGGAGCCTGCGCCGGGTGCTGATGCGCGAGTGATTGAGCTTGTCCATATTCCAAGCCTAGCACGAGCCGGGCGCACGCCGCGTTGCGCTTACTTCCCGATACAGAACCGGCTGAAGATCACGCCCAGCAGGTCGTCCGGCGTGAACTGGCCGGTGATGCTGGAGAGCTGGTCCTGCGCCAGCCGCAGTTCTTCGGCGAACAGGTCGAGCGACTGGTCGTCCTGGGCTGCGTGGCGGCCGGCCATGTCAAGGTGCTCGCGCGCGGCGCGCAGTGCGATCAGGTGGCGCTCGCGCGCCAGGTACAGCGACTCGCCGGTCTGCTGCCAGCCGGCGATGCGCAGCAGTTCGGCGCGCAGCAGGTCGATGCCCAGGCCCTCGTTGGCGGACAGGTACAGATGCACGGCATCCAGGCTTTCGTCCTTGGACGGCTTGTGCCCCGACAGGTCGATCTTGTTCCAGATGCGCACCACCGGCACCCCGGCCGGGAAGGCGGCGACGATCGCTTCGTCGGCCGCGCTCGGGCCGAGGTTGGCGTCCAGCAGGTGCAGGATCACGTCGGCCTTGCCGACTTCACCCCAGGTGCGCTCGATGCCGATGCGCTCGACCACGTCGACGCCCTCGTCGTCCGCCGGGCGGATGCCGGCGGTGTCGATGATGTTGAGCGGGATGCCTTCGATCTGGATCGTCTCGCTCACCTTGTCGCGCGTGGTGCCGGCGATCGGGGTCACGATCGCCACCTCGCTGCCGGCCAGCGCGTTCAGGAGTGAGGACTTGCCCACGTTGGGCTGGCCGACCAGCACCACGTTCAGGCCTTCGCGCAGCAGCGCGCCTTGCGCCGCCTGGCGGAACACGGCCGCCAAGGCTTCGACGATGCCGGCCAGCTGGCCGCGCGCGTTGGATTTTTCGAGGAAGTCGATTTCTTCTTCCGGAAAGTCGAGCGTGGCTTCGACCAGCATGCGCAGGTTGATGGTCTGGTCGACCAGCTTGTGCACTACCTGCGAGAAGGCGCCGGACAGCGATTGCGAGGCCGACTTGGCGGCGGCTTCGGTGGATGCGTCGATCAGGTCGGCCACCGCCTCGGCCTGGGCCAGGTCGAGCTTGTCGTTCAGAAAAGCGCGGCGCGTGAATTCGCCCGGTTCGGCCAGGCGCAGGCCGGATGCGGCGCCCGCTTCCAGCACGCGCGCCAGCAGCATCTGCAGCACCACGGGTCCGCCGTGGCCCTGCAGTTCGAGCACGTCTTCGCCGGTGTACGAATGCGGTCCCTTGAAGTACAGGGCCAGGCCTTCGTCGATGGTGTCGCCGTTGGCGGCCTTGAACGGGAGGTAGGTGGCGTGACGCGGGGCCAAGGTAACGCCGGGGAACAGCGCGTCGATCAGGGCGCCCAGCGACTTGCCGGAAGCGCGCACGACGCCGATGCCGCCGCGCCCCTGGGCGGTGGCGATGGCGGCGATGGGGGAGGTGTCGAGTTTCATGGGGTGGATTGTAAGGGAAGCGCCGGCGCGGCGAACAATAAAAAAAGCCCGCGCACGAGGCGCGGGCTTTTCATGAGAACGTGCGGAATTACTTGGCCGCGCCGGTCTCGAACTTGCGGGTGATCACCCACTGCTGCGCGATCGACAGGATGTTGTTCACCACCCAGTACAGCACCAGGCCGGACGGGAAGAAGAAGAACACCACCGAGAATGCGATCGGCATGAACAGCATCATCTTGGCCTGCACCGGGTCGGTCGGCTGCGGATTGAGCTTGGTCGTGATGTACATCGACACCGCGTAGATGATCGGCAGGATGTAGTACGGGTCGGGCTGCGTCAGATCCTGGATCCAGCCGATCCACGGCGCGCCGCGCATCTCGACCGACGCCTGCAGCACCCAGTACAGGGCGAAGAACACCGGCATCTGCACCAGGATCGGCAGGCAGCCGCCCAGCGGGTTGATCTTCTCAGTCTTGTACAGCTCCATGGTGGCCTGCTGCATCTTGGCCGGGTCGTTCTTGAAGCGCTCGCGGATCGCCTGCATCTTCGGCGTCACCACGCGCATCTTGGCCATGCTGCGGTAGCCGGCCGCCGACAGCGGGAAGAACAGCAGCTTGATCAGGATGGTCAGGACCACGATGGTCCAGCCCCAGTTGCCCAGCATCGCGTGCAGGTGATCCATCACCCAGAAGATCGGCTTGGCGATCACGGTCAGCATGCCGTAGTCCTTGACCAGTTCCAGGCCCGGGGTGATGGTTTCCAGGATCTTCTCTTCCTGCGGACCCGAATACAGGCGGGTGTCGCTCGAGACGGTCGCGCCCGGGGCCACGGTGCCCAGCGGCTGCACGGTGCCGATCGCATACAGGTTGTTGGCGATCTTCTTGGTGAAGATGTCGCGCGGCGCCTTGTCGGCCGGGATGAAGGCCGAGACGAAGAAGTGCTGCGAGATCGCGACCCAGCCGTTGTCGGCCTTGGTCGAGTGGTCGGCCTTGCCCTTTTCGATTTCCTCGAAGGTCAGCTTCTGGTACTTGTCGGCGTCGGTGTACAGGGTCGGGCCGGTGTAGCTCGACATGAACCACGAATCGTTGGCCGGCTTGTTGCCGTCATGCTGCAGCTGCAGGTACAGCGACGGCTGGACCGGTGCGGCGCTGATGTTGGTGACGTCGTGACGCACGCCGATCAGGTAATCGCCCTTGCGGAAGGTCAGCGTCTTGGTCAGGCGCACGCCGCCCTGCTCTGCGTCCATCACCACCTGCACCTGGTTGCCGTTGCCCAGCGTACGCACGCCCGGACGGACGGTGAACGGGGTGGTGTGGTTCGGCAGCACGCCGGCGGCGCTGGTGCCGATCAGGCCGGTCTGGCCCAGGTACACGTTCGGACCGCCGACATTGAACAGGACCTGGTTCTTGGTCTTGTCGAAGTGGTCGTCGTACTTGAGCAGCTCGAGGCGCTTGATGACGCCGCCGACGCTGTCGATATCGACCTTGACCACGTCGGTGGTGACGGTGATGGTCTGGCTGGCCGGTGCGACCGGGGCGCCAGGAACGGCGGCGGCCGGTGCGCCAGGCGTACCCGGCACGGCGGCGGTGCCCGGCTGGACGGCCGGCACGTCGGACGGTTTGGTCTGCTGCTGGGCAACCTTGGCCGGCGGCTGGTTCGAGAACAGCGACTGCTTGCCGTTGCTCACCATCCAGTTGTTCCACAGAACAATCAGGGAAATGGCGAACACGATCCACAGGACAGTACGTTTATTGAATTCCATTGGAGTCTTCAGGAGTGGTTGCAACCGCAAGCGGCTGGTGGGGATTGCTTGGCGTCCCTGGGCGGCACCGGATCGAGACCGCCCGGATTCCAGGGATGACAGCGGCACACGCGGCGCGCGGTCAGGAACGAACCGCGTGCGGCGCCATGCACGCGCAGCGCCTCGATCGCATAATTGGAACAGCTCGGGTAGAACCGGCAACGCGGTCCCAGCATGGGAGACAGCAGCAGCTGGTAGCCGCGAAGCAACCAGATGAGCAGCGTCTTCATGACGATGCGGGCGGCGCCGGACGCGGCCGCTGGGAGGCGAACAGGCGTGCCAGTTCCACCCGCAGCTCTGCTTTCAAAGCGCGGGTAGTGGCCGGGCCGGCCTTGGTATTGACCGGACGCGACAGGCGCACGATGCAATCCACCGCCTGCAATTTGCTGGTGCGGAACAGTTCGCGCGTGATGCGCTTGATCGTATTGCGCGTGACCGCGCGCGGCGCGAAGCGCTTGGCCGCGACGACGCCCAGCCGCGCATGCGGCAGGGTAGTCGGTCGCGTGTAGAGCACGAAATGCGCCGATTTTTGCGTTGGCCGCAAACGAAAAACGGATGAAAATTCATCCGTTTTAACGATGCGCCGAACGCGCGCGAAGTCGTGCGAACCTTCGCTTGTCATGCCGACCGCGTCAATCTGCGGGCGCGGTCGTCTTAGACGACTGCCAGACGCTTGCGGCCCTTGGCGCGGCGAGCGTTCAGGACTTGACGGCCACCACGGGTAGCCATACGTGCGCGGAAGCCGTGCGTGCGCTTGCGACGGACGACGGAAGGTTGGTAAGTACGTTTCATGGTGGTCTCGCTTAAAGCAAAATAAAGTGCAAAATCGGGTCTGACGTCTTTGTCAGATTCGGCGCCAATGACAGTTTCGCAGAGGTTAAGCCAGCGTCACGCCACAGCAAGTCTCTTGTCGCCCGATCACCAGCCGCTGTAAAAATCACAGCACGAGATGGCGCACGGACGGGGAACCCTGAATTAGACTCCACTTTGCCCTACGATGTCAAGAATGCTGTTGTATGCCTGCTGAGCTCCCGGATGCTCTTGGCAGGCTGGCAAGGACCAGCCCTTCGGTGGAAAATATGTGTGCCGCCTGTGGATAACTTTGGCCGAGACAGGTAAAATAGCGTGTTACGTATCAATTAGCGAAGTATGGAAAACTTTTGGCAGACCGCCTCCGCGCAGCTGGAACTCGAGCTGACGCCTCAGCAGTACAGCGCGTGGATCAAGCCGCTGGTCGCCCTCGACTACGAAGACGGCAAGCTGCGCATCGCCGCGCCCAACCGCTTCAAGCTAGACTGGGTCAAGACGCAGTTCGCCACGCGCATCACCGAGCTCGCCGCCCAGTACTGGGAGGCGCCGGTCGAGGTGCAGTTCGTGCTCGACCCGAAGACCAATCCGTCGCGTAAACCCGCGAGCGCTACTACGACCACGTCCGTCGTCGACTTCGACGCGCCGCGCCCTGCTCCCGGCCAGGAAGCGCCGGGTGCGCCAAGTGCGCCGAGCCCGACGCAGAACCTGAACATCGCCAACTCGCCCAAGCGCGAGCAGAGCCGGATCAACACCGAACTGACGTTCGACAGCTTCGTCACCGGTAAGGCCAACCAGCTGGCGCGCGCCGCCGCGATCCAGGTCGCCAACAACCCGGGCGTGTCGTACAACCCGCTGTTCTTCTACGGCGGCGTCGGCCTGGGTAAGACCCACTTGATCCATGCGATCGGCAACCAGGTGATGGCCGACCAGCCGGGCGCGCGCATCCGCTACATCCACGCCGAGCAGTACGTGCGCGACGTCGTCACCGCCTATCAACGCAAAGGCTTCGACGACTTCAAGCACTACTATCACTCGCTCGACATGCTGCTGATCGATGATATTCAATTCTTCGGCGGCAAGAGCCGGACGCAGGAAGAGTTCTTCTATGCGTTCGAGGCGCTGATCGCGGCCAAGAAACAGATCATCATCACTTCGGATACCTATCCGAAAGAGATCACCGGTATGGACGACCGCCTGATCTCGCGCTTCGACTCCGGCCTGACGGTGGCGATCGAGCCGCCGGAACTGGAAATGCGGGTGGCGATTCTGCTGAAAAAGGCGCAGTCCGAAGACGTAACCCTGTCGGACGATGTCGCCTTCTTCGTGGCCAAGCACCTGCGCTCGAACGTGCGCGAACTGGAAGGCGCGCTGCGCAAGATCCTGGCGTACTCGCGTTTCCACGGCAAGGACATCACCATCGACGTGGTGAAGGAAGCGCTGAAGGATCTGCTCTCGGTGCAGAACCGCCAGATCTCGGTGGAAAACATCCAGAAGACGGTGGCGGACTTCTTCAACATCAAGGTGGCGGACATGTACTCCAAGCGCCGCCCGGCGAATATCGCCCGTCCGCGCCAGATCGCCATGTACCTGGCGAAAGAGCTGACGCAGAAGAGTCTGCCGGAAATCGGCGAACTGTTCGGCGGCCGCGACCACACCACCGTGTTGCACGCGGTGCGCAAAATCGCCGGCGACCGCCAGAAGAACGCCGAGTGCAACCACGAGCTGCACGTGCTGGAACAGACCCTGAAGGGCTGATTTCCCGGCCTGAGAAGAGCCGATTGTGTTTTTCCCGGGCAATGGCAAAATATCGCATTAGCAACAAACCCAATTAATAAACGTACTGAGGATAACTATGCAATTGGTCAAATCCACCCGAGACACGCTTCTCCGGCCACTGCAGATCGTGAGCGGTATTGTCGAGCGTCGGCACACTATGCCGATTCTGGCCAATATCCTCATTCGCAAGAACGGCGAGAGCGTGTCTTTCCTGTCGACCGACACCGAAGTGCAGATCACCACGCACGCCAACATCGGTTCGGGCGACGACGTGACCGGCACCACGGTCGCGGCGCGTAAGCTGCTGGACATCCTGCGCGCGCTGCCGGAATCGGGCGACGTCACCATGACGCTGCAGAACAAGCGCCTGGCCGTGCAGAGCGGCAAATCGCGCTTCGCGCTGCAGACGCTGGCGGCCGAGGAATTCCCGACCGTGTCGGTGGCCGAGAGCCACAACGCCTCGGTGACGCTGCCGCAAAAGACGCTCAAGCACCTGTTCAACATGGTGTACTTCTCGATGGCCCAGCAGGACATCCGTTACTACCTGAACGGCCTGCTGCTGGTGCTGGACGGCTCCAACATCATCGCCGTGGCGACCGACGGCCACCGCCTGGCGTTCTGCCAGGTGGAAACCGAGCAGCAGTTCGAGCGCCAGGAAGTGATCATCCCGCGCAAGACCATCATCGAGTTGCAGCGCCTGCTGGAAGAAAGCGACGAAACCGTGCGCCTGGACATCGCGGCCTCGCAGGTGAAACTGACCTTCGCCGACATCGAGCTGGTCTCGAAACTGGTCGAAGGCAAGTTCCCTGACTACACCCGCGTGATCCCGAAGGGGTACAAGAACGACTTCACGATCGGCCGTGAAGCGTTGCTGCGTTCGCTGCAGCGCGCCGCGATCATGACCAGCGACAAGTTCAAGGGCGTGCGCTGCATCATCGAGCCGGGCGTCATGAAGATCAGCTCGACCAACGCCGACCAGGAAGAAGCGGTCGAAGAACTCGAGATCGACTACGGCGGCGACGCCATCGATATCGGCTTCAACGTGACCTACCTGCTCGACGTGCTGAACAATCTGAAATGCGACCAGGTGAACATCGCCCTGGGCGATTCGAATTCGTCGGCGCTGATCTCGATTCCCGACAATGGCGACTTCAAGTATGTCGTCATGCCGATGCGGATTTAAGTCACCGAATTGTGTGCAAACAGGCGGCTTAATCTCATGAGTTAGCCCCACCCCGTCATTCCCGCGCAGGCGGGAACCTAAGTTTGCCGGCAGATCGTGCAGAACTTAGGTTCCCGCCTGCGCGGGAATGACGGTTCAGGGGTTGCGGGCCGCAACCAGCGATCGCGATAGCGATACCCATTGCGAGCCGCACGCAACCTGATTCACCGTTTTATAGAAAGCAGTCCATGTCCGAGAATATCCCAGCAGAAAACACCGCCCCTCAGGCGGATGAATACGGCGCCGCCTCGATCCAGATCCTGGAAGGCCTGGAAGCGGTGCGCAAGCGTCCGGGCATGTACATCGGCGACACGTCGGACGGCACCGGCCTGCACCACCTGGTGTTCGAAGTCCTCGACAACTCGATCGACGAAGCCCTGGCCGGTTTCTGCAGCGAAATCCATGTCACCATCCACTCCGACAACTCGATTTCGATCACCGACAACGGCCGCGGCATCCCGACCGGCGTCAAGATGGACGACAAGCACGAGCCGAAGCGCTCGGCGACCGAGATCGCCCTGACCGAACTGCACGCCGGCGGCAAATTCAACCAGAACGCCTATAAAGTGTCCGGCGGCCTGCACGGCGTCGGCGTGTCGTGCGTGAACGCCCTGTCGAAACTGCTGCGCGTGACCGTGCGCCAGAACGGCAAGGTGCACCAGCTCGAATTCGAACGCGGCGTGCCGCTGAACCGCCTGATCGAAATCCGCGACGGCGTCGAAGTCTCGCCGATGCACATCATTGGCGACACCGACAAGCGCGGCACCGAAGTGCACTTCTGGGCCGACGAGACCATCTTCACCCACGTTGAGTTCCATTACGAGATCCTCTCGAAGCGTATCCGTGAACTGTCGTTCCTGAACAATGGCGTCAACATCAAGCTGAGCGACCAGCGCAGCGGCAAGGAAGAAGTGTTCGCCTTCGAGGGCGGCACGCGCGGCTTCGTCGAGTACATCAACAAGTCCAAGAGCGTACTGCACCCGACCGTGTTCCAGGCCACCGGTGACCGCATCTCGGACAACAACACCAACGTCTCGGTCGACGTCTCGATGCAGTGGAACGACGCCTACAACGAGCAGGTGCTGTGCTTCACCAACAACATCCCGCAGCGCGACGGCGGCACCCACCTGACCGGCCTGCGCGCGGCGATGACGCGCGTGATCAACAAGTACATCGACGAGAACGACTTCGCCAAGAAGGCCAAGGTCGAGATCTCGGGCGACGACATGCGCGAAGGCCTGACCTGCGTGCTGTCCGTCAAAGTGCCCGAGCCGAAGTTCTCGTCGCAGACCAAAGATAAACTGGTGTCGTCGGAAGTGCGCGGCCCGGTCGAGGAAATCGTCGCCAAGACGCTTACCGACTTCCTGGCCGAAAAGCCGAATGATGCCAAGATCATCTGCGGCAAGATCGTGGAAGCAGCCCGTGCCCGTGAAGCGGCGCGCAAGGCACGCGACCTGACCCGCCGCAAGGGGGTGATGGACGGCCTCGGCCTGTCGTCGAAGCTGGCCGACTGCCAGGAACGCGACCCGGCGCTGGCCGAACTGTATATCGTCGAGGGTGACTCGGCAGGCGGTTCGGCCAAGCAGGGCCGCGACCGCAAGTTCCAGGCCATCCTGCCGCTGCGCGGCA
>NZ_DAMAGA010000049.1:0-31749 GCF_031995545.1 Massilia sp. | reverse complement strand
ATCAAAAAAGCTGTCCGACTAAACGGGGTCAGTTCAGAAGGCGGGAACCCAAGTTCGTTGTGCTGCCACTAGCGCTTGAGAAGGTGGGCACGCTCGCACACTTGGGTTCCCGCCTTCGCGGGAAGTCATCGCTGCCAGTGGCAGGGATGACGGTCTCAAAGATAACACTTACGCCACCCTGAGCGGCCGGCGTGGCGACAACGACATCAGCTCGTCGATATCGATCAGCACCACGCTGCGCTCGTCGACCCGCGCCAATCCGATCAGGTAACCGGCATCCGGGCCGCCCGCCAGCGGCTCGATCCGCTCCGGCCTGACGTGTACGATCCCGGTCACGCCCTCCACCACCATCCCCACCAGACCGCTCTTCAAACGCAGGATGATCACGTCCGACTCCGGACTGGCGCGTCCCGCACGCTGGCTGGAGGCGGCGCGCATGTCGACGATCGGCAGGATCACGCCATGCGACAGCGCCACGCCGCCGATGATCTCGCCGTCCGCCGCGAAGCGCTCCAGCGACTTGAGCAGCTTGAGCTCCTGGACCCTGGCGCAATCCAGACCGTACTCCTGGCCGTCGAGCGTGAAGCTCAGGTATTCATGCGGGGCGCAAGTCGGGGTGTGCATGGCGGATCCTTTGTGTCAGCAATCCCCATCGTATGCCCGCCCCATCGTCACAATGTTGACGGCAGTCAATTGCGTACTCGACACAGCACCGCCGTCCGAAGACCCCGCGGGTCAATGTCAGTGCACGCTCAGTGCACGCTCAGTGCACGTAGACGTCGGCCAACACCGGCATCTGCTGCGCCGGATCGGTGCACCAGTTCCAGGCGCCATTGGTGCCGGCATGCAGCAATTCGGCGCCGCTACCGTCGCGCAGGCGCGCCTTGATTTCGCGCGGCGGCAGGTCGTAGGCATTGCCGGCATCCGGCTCGTAGGCCATCGCCCTCACCTGTACCTCGCCCGCCAGCGCGCCGATGGCCACGCCGGCCGCGCCCAGGCGCTCGCCGCGCTGGGTCTCGAGGCGCGCCAGCAGTGCCTGGCCGGCATGCCGCTCGCCCTCGGCGGCCTTGTCCAGCTGCGACAGGCGCGCCATTTCCTTCAGCGCCGGCGTCACTGCCGCCGTCAGGCGTTTGAACTGCGGCTCCTGCTCGGGCGTGAGCACCAGTTCGCCCTTGCGCAGGCGCGGCGCCAGCATCAGGTATTTGCGCAGGTCGGGCTGGGCGCCCAGGGTCTCGATCGCCGTACGGTGACGCGCCAGCAGCTGGCCGAAGCCTTCGAGGCGTGCGCTCACCTGGGCCATAGCGTCGTCGATGCGCGCGCAATCCGGGCGCAGCACGTACACCAGCATCTCGCCCTGGCGCCGCGGCGCCGCGCGCCCGATCGACACGCGCCGCCCCGCGATGGCGCCGCCCTCGGCACTGGCCACTTCGACCTCGTCGCCCATGATCTCGCAATTGATCGCACGCTCGACCTTGACCCGGGTGCCCGAGATCACGCAGTTCTCGGCGCGCTGCAGGGTGACCTCGCCCTGCGCAGTCTGGATCGTGGCGTTGGAAGTCACGCCCAGCACCTGGATGTCGCCTTTGGCATTGCGCGCGCTGCCGCCCACCAGGTTGCGCTCGAGCCGGATGGTGCCGCCGCGCGAGACCACGTGGCCGAATACATCGGCATGCACGGTGATGCTGTCGCCCTCGATGACGCGCTGCTCCTGCACTTCACCGAATTCCTCGTAGTCGCCGCTCAGGTGCAGGTTGCCGGTGGTTTTGGCGCTGACGCCGTCATGGCTGACGATCTTGTCGCTGATCGAGATGCGGCTCGACTTCGGGTCGACGCTCAGGAAGCCGTCCTGGCGCGCCACCAGGAATTCGCCGTCCTCGCACTGCGCCACCTCGGTGCCATCGGCGGCGTACACCGACAGGTCTAGGTCTCTGGGTGGCTCGGGCGCGATCGGGATGCCGGCCAGGTCGAAGCCGGGCGCGCCGACGCTGGCCGGCACCTTGCGCAGCAGGCGCTTGCCCCTGGCGATTTGCGGGAAGCGGTTCTGGAAGCTCATCAGGTCGAGCTTGCCGTTGGCGAGCTGGCGCGGCGCGTCGCTGCGATGCAGGTCGCCGGTGACTTCCTCGACCCGGGCATCGATGCCGCTGCTGGCCTCGAGCCGGCGCGCCACCACGATCCGTCCCGCCGCGCCGGAGACGATGGCATTGCGGATGGCGTCCAGGTCGACGCCGAAGCGCACGCCCTTGCCCCACAGGTCGGCCACGAATTCGTCGGCGTCGAGCGTGGTGGCGCGTTCGACGCCCTCGTCGTCGGTCCGGAACACCGGCTCGAAATAGTATTCGGCCTGGCCGTCGGCGATCTTGACTGCGCGGTACAGGGCGCGCCGTTCCTGCGCGAACGGCAGGATGTCTGCCGCGAAGCGCACCACGGCGCGTCCCGCCGCATCGCGCGGCAGCTCGGGGCCGTGGCCGTACAGCGCCTTGATCAGGACCGGGTAATCGAGGTCGGAGAAATAATGATTCGAGCGCAGCACGCCGTCGACTGCCGCCACCAGCGTGGTGCCGAGCACTTCGGGGTCGGCATACACGCCGTCGGCGCGGCGGTCGATGCAATGCTCCGGTCCGTTCGAAGCGAAACGCGCGACGCTATCGGTGGTCGCGAAGGAGATAGCGGATGAGGCGACAGCGGGATCGTTCACGTTCACGCTCCAGTCAACAGAATTGGCGAATCACATGCCAACAGTAAGGTGGGCGTAAACATAGCATGTTGCGGAATATAAATAAATATATAGCAACAAGATTTCTTAGATGTAATTACCTAGACACGATTACAAGCTTTTGCAGTGAGCGGCGATGAAAAACGGCGCCCGCAGGCGCCGTCGATTTCGTCAGTAGATGCTTGTCAACGCTTCAGCGGCGTTGCGCGTTAGGGTACACGTCGGCCCCGCTTTCGCGGATCTGGCGTCGCAGGTCGCGCCGCTCGTCCGGCGTCATGCGGCCGCCGCGGCGCTCGCTGCCCATCGATTCGCGCTGGGCTTCGATGGCGCGGCGCTGCTCTTCGCGCATTTCCTGGGCACGCTGCTCGAAACGCGCGTCCTGGGCCTGCGCCTGCATCTGGTAGCGTTCACGCATCTGGGCCGAGTCGTCGCGCCGGCCACGCTCCTGCTGATGGGCCAGGGCCTCGGCACCGCCCGCCGCCAACAGGCACGCCATCACACCAAGGCGCACGAGCCGCGCGAGCCGGCTGACGCGGCTTGCCGCGGTACCGGATACTGCTGGGTTGTCGATGTGCGCTAGGTTCATGGTGTTCCTCTTCCGCGATGCCCTATAAGAAGATAAGCTGTGGTGATCACTTGACGCCAGTGTAGGTGCATACCGTGAGCGGAGTAAGACTAATTGGGTAAAGTTTGTAACACATTGTAATGGCTGGGTTCAGTCGTGCCGACGCCAGCGCGAAGAGAAGTTACCATAGCGACATTCATCTGACAATTCTGGACAGTTTTTATGATTCCGACTACGAACAACACCGGCGCTCCCGGCGCGCAAAGCGGCCACTCCGCCAAGATCATGGTCGTGGACGACGACGTGCGCCTGCGCGACCTGCTGCGGCGCTACCTCACCGAGCAGGGTTTTCAGGTCGTGACCGCCGAGAGCGCGCCGGCGATGAACAAGCTGTGGCTTCGCGAACGGTATGACCTGCTGGTGCTGGACCTGATGCTGCCGGGCGAAGACGGCCTGTCGATCTGCCGCCGCCTGCGCGGCGCCGGCGACCAGACCCCGATCATCATGCTCACCGCCAAGGGCGAAGACGTCGACCGCATCGTCGGCCTCGAGATGGGCGCCGACGACTATCTGCCGAAACCGTTCAACCCGCGCGAACTGGTGGCGCGCATCGGCGCGGTGCTGCGCCGCAAGGGCCCGGACGAGATCCCGGGTGCGCCGTCCGAGACGCCGCAGACCTTCGAGTTCGGCGACTTCGTGCTCGACCTGGGCACGCGCACGCTCAAGAAGAACGGCGAGACCGTCCCGTTGACCACCGGCGAATTCTCGGTGCTGAAGGTGTTTGCACGCCACGCGCGCCAGCCGCTGTCGCGCGAAAAACTGATGGAGCTCGCGCGCGGCCGCGAATACGAAGTGTTCGACCGCTCGCTCGACGTCCAGATCTCGCGCCTGCGCAAGCTGATCGAGCCCGATCCATCCAGCCCGCTGTACATCCAGACGGTGTGGGGCCTGGGCTACGTGTTCATCCCTGAAGGCCAGCCGCGCTAGTGTTCTCTCCCTTTGTAGCGGCGCGCCGCGCGGTGCGCTTCGCTTGGTTCAAAAGCGGCCTGTTCTGGCGCACCTTCTTCCTGATGTCGCTGCTCACGACGGTGTCGATGGGCGCGTGGATCGGCATGATCAACGTGTTCCAGCGCGGCCCGCAGGTGCAGCAGACCGCCGAGCTGGTGGTGTCAGTGGTGACCATCACCAAGGCTGCGCTGACCCACTCGGCGCCGGACCTGCGGCGCGAGCTGCTGCTGGAACTGGTGTCGAACGAAGGCATCCGCATCTTCACGCTCGAGGACAGCGACGTGGTCGACCCGCCGCCGCACAATCCGCTGATGCCCGAGATCGCGGCCATGGTGCGCGAGCGCCTCGGCCCCGACACGCGCTTCTCGAGCGGCGTGAACGGCGTGCCGGGCTTTTACATCAGCTTCAACATCGAGGACGACAAGTACTGGCTGATGCTCGAACGCGAGCGCCTGGCTGGCCTGACGCGCGTACAGTGGCTGGGCTGGGCGACCGTGGTGGGCCTCTTGTCGGTGCTGGGCGCGGCCCTGATTTCGAGCCTGGTCAACCTGCCGCTGGCGCGCCTGACCGCCGCCGCGCGCGCCATCGCCAAGGGCGAGCGCCCGGCGCCGCTGCCCGAGAAGGGGTCGCAGGAGATCATCGAGGCCAACCGCAGCTTCAACCAGATGGTGGAAGACCTGGCGCAGGTGGAAAAGGACCGCGCCGTGATTTTGGCCGGTATCTCGCACGACCTGCGCACGCCACTGGCGCGCATGGGACTCGAAGTGGAGATGGCGAATCTGTCGAACGAAGCGCGCGAAGGCATGCAGTCGGACATCGCCCAGATGGACGCGATCATCGGCCAGTTCCTCGACTACGCCAAGCCGACCGAGGCGGCGACCTTCGTGGCGGTGAACCTGTCCGAGATGCTGTCGGACGTCGCGCGCGAGGCCGGCCGCATCCAGAACCTGCGCGTCACGACCGACCTGCTGCCCGACGTGCACGTGCTGGGCAACGCCACCGACCTGCGGCGCGTGATCAACAACATCATCGAGAACGCGCGCCGCTACGGCACCACGCCGGGCAAGGACTACACCGAGATCGACATCGCGCTGCGCGTGAAAGCCACCGGCCATGGCCGGCGCGCGGTGATCGAGATCGGCGACCATGGCGTGGGCGTGCCGCCGGACCAGATCGCGCAGCTGATGAAACCCTTCACGCGGCTCGACAGCGCGCGCGGGCAGGCGAACGGCGCGGGTCTGGGCCTGGCGATCGTGGAACGGGTGCTGACGCGCCACAATGCGGGGCTGGAGGTGAGCAACCGCAATGGCGGCGGGTTCATGCTGCAGGTGGCGTTGCCGCTGGCCGGATAAGACATCCCGCCAACGAAACCCCATCATGGGCGACGGCACTTCGCATGCCGTCGCCCTTGATTCGTCATCCTGCAATCAGGCTGGCGAAGCGTCCCAGATCGATATTCCCGCCACTGATCAACACCCCGATCTTCTTGCCCTTCAACCTCGCCTTCATCTTGCGCGCCGCCGCAAACCCCAGGCACCCGGTGGGCTCCACCACGATCTTCATGCGCTCGGCAAAGAAGCGCATGCATTCCACCAGCTCTTCGTCCGTCACCGCCAGGATGTCGTTCACATCGCGCTGGATGATCGGGAAGGTCAACTGCCCCAGGTGCTGGGTCTGCGCCCCGTCGGCAATCGTACGCGGCGTATCGATGTGCACGATCTCGCCCTTCCTGAACGACTGCTGCCCGTCGTTGCCCGCTTCCGGCTCCACCCCGTACAGCGCGCAGTCCGGCGACAGGGCGCGCGTCGCCAGTGCGGAACCGGACAGCAGCCCGCCCCCGCCCAGGCACACGAAGAAGGCGTCCAGCGGCCCGACCTCTTCGAACAGTTCCTTGGCCGCCGTGCCCTGCCCCGCGATCACGTCGGCATGGTCGTACGGCGGGATCAGGGTCAGGCCGTGCTTCTCGGCCAGATCGCGCCCGATCTGCTCGCGGTCTTCGGTATACCGGTCATAGGTCACCACGGTGGCGCCGTAGCCACGCGTGGCGGCGACCTTCGCGGCCGGGGCGTCCTGCGGCATGATGATGGTGGCCGGCATGTCCAGCAGGCGCGCCGACAGGGCGACCGCCTGCGCGTGGTTCCCGGACGAGAACGCGACCACGCCGGCGCGGCGCTGCTCAGGGCTGAACCTGGCCAGCGCGTTGTAGCCGCCGCGGAACTTGAACGCGCCCATGCGCTGCATGTTCTCGCACTTGAAGAACACCTCGGCGCCGAATTCCTCGTTGACCGTGCGCGAGGTCAGCACCGGGGTGCGGTGCGCGGCGCCGGCGATGCGCGCCGCGGCCTGGACGACGTCTTCGTAAGTGGGGAGCTGGGGCGTGGTCATGTGTTCGTCAATCCTTGTCAAGTGGGGCCATCGGAATGCCGCCGGCATCGGGCAGGCGGACCAGAAATAGTAGCGAGCCGGGAAGCGGGCGTCAAACCGCGCGGCCGTGGCCCACGGCCCGTACTTCAAGCCACCTCCTGCAGCAGGCGCGCGCGCACCGCGTCCTTGCGCCGCCCGGCGCTGCGCACCAGCGCATGCACGAGCCCCAGCAGCATGGCGAAGGCGGCGCATCCCGCCGCGAGACCGAGCAGCACCAGGATCAGCACGGGCACGATGACGGCCACGACGATGACGATGACGATGTCGATATTGATGGCGATGTCGAGCCAGAACGGGTCGCGCGCCCGCTCCCTGAGGAGCACCGTGGGCGTCGCCAGATCGCGCCACCCGAGCACCGTCCCCCAGTCGCCCGGCCTGGAGAAGGCGATGGCATACGTCGCGCCCTGGCGTGGCACCGCGCCGGGGCCGAACCTCGCCGCGAACACGCGCCGCCCCGCGCTGTCGAAGCTGAAATCGCCAATGCTTTCGACGGCATCGAACACCCGGTCGAACGTGATTCTTTCGATATGCATGGCTCAGCGGCCCCCGATCGCGATCGCGGACCACTGAACGTCGACGCCCGGCGCGCGCGTCTCGCTGTCGCGCCGGTAGCTGTGGTACACGAAGCCTTCGGCAGCCTGCCCGACGCTGCACATCGTGCAGCTGGCACTGTCCCACACCTCGGTGAAACCCGCGCGCTCCAGCTGCCAGCGCACCACGCCGGCCAGGTTCAGGCGCCGTGGCTGCGGCGCCAGCAGGTCGCCGGCGATGTCGTAGCGCGCGCGAAAGCGTTCGATCACTTCGCCGGACACCTCGTAGCAGCAAGCGCCGGCGGTCGGGCCGATCGCTGCGCTCCAGTCGGCGGGCGACTCGCCGCGCTCGCCCAGCATGGCGACGAATCCGTCGACGATGCCGTCCATGGCGCCGCGCCAGCCGGCATGCAGCGCCGCCACCGCGGCGCCGTCGCGGCGTGCCAGCAGCACCGGTGCGCAGTCGGCGGTGGCGATCGTGAGCAGCACGCCGGGCCGCTCGGTGAACATGCCGTCCGCTTCGCCGCAGTCCTCACCGGGCGCGTCGATGACCGCGATACGGGTGCCATGGCGCTCGTGCTGTACCGCGCGCTCCGGCCACAGAGTCGGGAACGACGCCGTCATGTCGTCGTCGCGGTTGCCGAAGCCGTGATCGATGCCGGCGATGCTTTCCAGGATGGGACTGAGGAGCATGGTGACTAAGGAATGATGGCGACACGCGCCATTCTACGCGGCCCGGCGCCGGCAACATGCGGCAGATCTCACGCGCGCGGCACCCGGTTGACCAGCGCTTCGCCGCGCTCGAAGGCGCTGATGCTCTCGATCGTGGTGCGCATGATCTGCCCGATCGCTTCCAGCGTGAAGAAAGCCTGGTGGCCGGTGACGATCACGTTCGGGAACGACACTAGGCGCTGGATCACGTCATCCAGGATCACGGTTGAGGACAGGTCCTGGAAGAACAGGCTGGCTTCCTGCTCGTAGACGTCGATCGCCAGCCCGCCCAGCTGGCCGCTCTTGAGCGCCCCGATCGCGGCCTCGGTGTCGATCAGGCCGCCGCGGCTGGTGTTGACCAGGATGCAGCCGCGCTTGACCAGCGCCAGCGCCTCGGCGCCGACGATGTGGTAGGTGTCCTCGAACAGCGGGCAATGCAATGACACCACATCGCTGCAGGCCAGCAGTTCATCGACGCCCATGTAGGTGCCGCCCAGCGCTTCGAAGGCCGGCGTCGGATAGCGGTCGTGGCCGACCAGGGTGCAGCCGAAACCGGCCATGATGCGCGCGAAGATGGTGCCGATCTTGCCGGTGCCGATCACGCCCACGGTCTTGCCGTGCAGGTCGAAACCCATCAGGCCGTCGAGCTCGAAGTTGCCTTCGCGCGTGCGCACGCTGGCGCGCGCAATCTTGCGGTTAACGGCCAGCAGCAGACCGACCGCGAACTCGGCCACCGAGTGCGGAGAATAATCGGTGACGCGCACCAGCGCGATGCCGAGCCGCTCAGCGGCATCGGTGTCGATGTGGTTGTAGCCGGTCGAGCGGGTGGCGACCAGGCGCGTGCCCTGCGCCGCCAGCAGCGCCAGCACCTCGGTGTCGACGCTGTCGTTGACGAATACGCATACCGCTTCGCAGCCTTTCGCCAGGAACGCGGTGGACGGGCTAAGGCGATCTTCCAGGAAACGCAGTTCGTGGCCGGCGCCTTCGTTGGCCTGGGCCAGCAGCGTCTTGTCATACCTGCGCGCGCTGAAAACGGCTGTCTTCACATCACCTCCCGGTCGTCAGGAACACGGCGATTCTAAGCCAGCCGGCTGCGATGGGTCGCGCGGCAGTAGCCCATCGATATGCGCAAGCGCCAGTCTGGTCCGTAGCGGCGACGGCGCCTCGGACTACACCGCCACGTGAACCAGCGCACAGAAGCACAATGATGCAAAGAAGACAATAATCTTACCTAAACAAGACCCCGATGAGGAGTCGACCATGAAGCGTCATCTCTGCAAGATTTTCCTGGTTGCTGCGGCGACCTGCTCCGCCCCGGCGGTGCTTGCCGATTCGGTGATCGTCAAGTGCATCGACGGCGCGGGCCGCGTCACCCTGACCGACCAGCAGTGCGCCCCGGGCGCCGCCACCGTGCGCATGGCCAGCATGCCGTCCAACGAAGGCGTGACGCCGGTCGAGCCCTATCCGCTGGTGGCGGACGAAGCGACGCTGCCGCCGGCGCACGAACTGCAGCGCCGCGCCGCGCCGGTGCGCATGGCGCGCGTGGTGGCCAAGCCGATGGAAGGCGATGTCGCCACGCTGAAGGCGGCGCGCGCGCAGTTCCTGCTCGACGATGCCGGTCCGCGCCAGACGCTGGCCGGGCTGGACTAACCCGAGTTTAATGCGGCCTGCTCAGTGCAGCCGCGTCACGCTGGCCAAATGCGGCGGCGGCGGATTTTCCAGTTCGCGCAACAGGTCGAGCAAGGCTTCATCGGTGATGAAGCCGGCGGCCGAGCGCGCCGCCAGCAGGCGCTCCGGCGGCTGCGAGCGCGCCACCACATAGCCCTGGACGTAATCGACGCCGATGTCGTGCAGCGTCTGCACGGTGGCCGCGTCCTCGGCCCATTCCGCGATCGTCTTCATGCCCAGGTTGCCGGCCAGGCTGACGATCGCTTCCACGATCGCCACATTCGCCGGGTGGGCATTGATATTGACGATGAAGTTGCCGTCGATCTTGAGCACGTCGGCCGGCAATTCTTTCAGGTACGAGAATGAGGTATAGCCGGCGCCGAAGTCGTCCAGCGCCACCTTGACGCCGAAGCTGCGCACCTGGTCGATGAAGCGGCGCGTGTTGTCCAGATCGTGCAGCGCCACGCTCTCGGTGATTTCCAGGCACAGGCGGCTGGCCACGTGCACGTAGCGGCCCAGGATGTCGAAGGTGTCCTGCACGAAGCGCTCGTCGTTGAGCGAGGCGCCGGACAGGTTCATGCACACAAAACGGGTATTGACCAGCTCGTCGGCGTGCTCGGCGATCCAGGCCAGCGTGGTGGACAGCACCCAGCGGTCGATCATGCTGGCGCGGCCGCTCTTCTCGGCCACCGCGATCACGGCGCCGGCCGGGATGATGCGTCCGTCCGCCTCGCGCATGCGCAGCAGCACTTCGAAGTTCAGCGATTCGTGCGGGGCGCGCAGCGACATGATCGGCTGCATCTCGAGTAGCAGGTTGTCGGTGGCGTTCGGGCTCGACAGGCGCTCGACCAGGTCCAGCTCGGCCGCGCGTTGGCGGAAAGCGTCGGCGCCGCGCTCGTACACCACCAGGCCGTCCCCTAAACCGGTCTTGGCTTCGCGGCAGGCGCGGTCGGCGGTCGAGACCGCATCCTTCATCGGCATCCCCGGCACCACTTCGATCAGGCCGACCGAACCGCGCACATGGAAGGCCTTGTCGCCCACCCTGTACGGGGTGTTGCCGAGGCGGTCGACGATGCCGCGGCAGATGATCGAGGCCAGCGGAACCGCCGTTTCCGGCATCACGATCACGAATTCGTCACCGCCCACGCGCCCGATCTGCTGGCCGCCGGCCAGCATCGCGCCCATCCGTTCGCAGACCTGCTTGAGCACCTCGTCGCCGGCGGCGTGGCCGAACAGGTCGTTGATCAGCTTGAAGCGGTCGAGGTCGACGTAGGCCAGCGCCATCGGCCGTCCCTGCGCCAGGCTGGCAGCGGCGCCGGCGAATTCGCGCTCGATGCCGCGGCGGTTGAAGACCTTGGTCAGCGGATCGTTGTTGGCCATGAAACGCAGTTGCTCGGTGGCCTTGTGCTTTTCGGTGGTGTCCTGCAGCACGCCTTCGATGCGGGCGCGCGCCAGCGTGGCGCTGACCAGGAAGCGCTGGTTGCCGTCGCGGCTGGCCAGTTCCATCTCGGCCTCGGCCTTGGCGTGCACCTGCTCGTGCAGGTTGGTCCAGCTGGCCTCGGTGAAGAACTGGCGCCAGGCGGTGCGGCCCGGCACGAAGCCGGTCATGCCCAGCATCTTCTGCAGCGCCGGGTTGACGCTCAGGAAGTGGCCGTACATGTCGAGCGTGAACAGGCCCACCGGCATCGCCTGGTAGGCGTGCTCGAGTTCTTCCTGGGCCGCCTGGCGCTGCTCGGTTTCCATGCGCATCTGCTCGGCCACGGCCAGCGCCGCCAGCAGGCTCGACGCCAGCGCAGCGGTGACGCTGTTGATCACGCCCAGCAACTCGCGCATGCCGAGCGCGGCCGAGGCGACTTCCGCCAGCGAAGCCAGGAAGGTGACCGCGAACGAGGCCGCGAACCAGGACGCGACGCGGGTGCGCGACTCGACGATGATCTTGAACAGGCCGATCGTCATCAAGGAGAAGCAGCAGGCCAGGATGCCCCACAGCAGCGGCAGGTACATGCCGTACGGCACCAGCATGGCGGCGGCCAGCATCGGCATGCACAGCCATTGCATGACGCGCATTGGCAGCACGTAGCGGGTTTCGGCCAGGTGTTCCTTGAGCAGCGCCTGGAACAGCGTCAGGGTGGCGATGCCGTACAGGGTGATGGTCACTGCGCGGCTGCGCAGCAGCCATTCGGATGGTACGGTCTGGCCCAGCCACTGGATGTCCCAGCCGGCCGACAGCGCGCCCATGCGCAGGTTCAGGATCAGCCAGCCGGCAAACAGCACGTACACCGGCTGGCGGTTGATCAGGGCCGTGATCAGGATGAACAGCGCCAGCACGATCATGCCGCCGTCGAGCAGGCCCGACTTGCGGTGATATTGCTCGACCGACAGCGAGAACTGGTCCGCCGGCCATTGCAGCACCGACAGGCGCGCCGGTCCGGCAAAGCCGGCGCGGCACAGCAGCTGGCGCGGCAGCGGCGCCGCGTGCAGCGAGAAGCCGGCCTTTTCGGCGCGCAGCACGCCGCGCTCTTCGCTGCGGGTGGCGCTGCCGAGCGACTCCAGGGTGGCGCCATCCCAGCAGGCGATGTCGAGCGCGTGGCGCGACGGGAATTCCACCACCTGCACACCCTGGCGCGGCATCGGCTCGAACAGGAACCAGACCGGCGCTTCGGACAGGTGGGTATCGTGACCGTTGGTCAGCGGGCGCGCGTGCACCTGGGCCAGCGCGCTGGCCGGCTCGAGCGTCCCGGATTCATCGACCGTGACGTGCATCGCCAGCGGCACGTCGCCGCTGGTCCGGTATTCGTCGTGCCAGAACAGCAGCGCGACGAGCGAGACGATACCGATCCCGAGCGGGATCAGGTAGAACGCGAAAATCTTTAACACCAGCTCGACGGCCGTGTGAACGGCGGCCGGCAGCATAGAGCGCAGCTGGGGCTTGAAGTTGGGCATAGACGGGATCGAAGCTAACTTGCCGCCGCGCTGGTCGTGGAAAACCGCACGACGGCCATGAAACCGCAAGGATACAGGGTTAGCGTGATGCCGTCATGCAATATATGCTCAGGCGACGGCCATTTCGCAACGCTCCGCACGTGCCTGCAACACCGTACGCTGCGGCAGAACCAGACTCGGCGGCGGCGCGAACGGGCCGATGTCGATGTCCGGATGATGGGTGTTGAAGAAGAAGTTCAGCATCGGATGGCGCGCCTCCAGCCAGCGCTGCTGGAAGGTGGCGATCTCGAACGCCATCACCCGGTGCGGCAGGTTGCCGACGTGGCGCAGCGGCACCATGCCCTGCTCCGGGAACACGTCCACGAACATCAGCTGCTGGTACTGGCGGTCCACCGGCGAGCGCCCGGTCGCCACCGAGTAATCGATGGCGTTGTCTTCGCAATACATGAAGCAGGCCTTGACCAGCGCGATCTTGACCATGCGCCCGACGCGGCCTTCGTCGATGCCCAGGCGCGTGGCTTCCACCAGGCGCTTGCCCTGCAGCCAGTCGGGCAGCACCACCGATTCCTCGACGCCCAGCGGACGGTACAGGTTGGTGCGGATGCGGGTGCTGCCGATCGGCTCGCCGTCCAGCTTGGACTCGGCCAGCAGCACGATGGTGTCGGCGTCGTAGTCGGCGGCTTCCGGCTGCGCCAGGCTGCGGGCGAACTCCGGCACGTGGCGGGCATAGGCGGCGTGGCGTACGCGCACGGCCTTCAGCAGGTCCGCTTCGGTCTCGACCCGGCGGACGGTGAACGGCAGGCGTTCGACGGTGCGTCCCGCAGCGGCTTCACGCGCGGTGCGCGAGCGGGACGCTTTTGGTGGGTTGAACACAGCTGCTGGGAACAGCTCCATGGCGGTACTCCTGAGTGAAGGATTGATAATGGGTTGGGGTGAGACAAATTATCAATCCGGCCATGGCGAATCTAACTGCTGAGTAAGCGTGCTTTTTGCCTTCTATTTGATGCGCAGCAATACAGCCATTGGATACCTAATACTTATTGTTCTGGATCTGTGATGCGGCTTGGTTAGCCAACCCGACGTTCACGTCATCATGCGCGCGGAGCCGGACACGCGGATCGAGCCGCCGGGCTCGTCGCCGATCCCGGCCGTCAGGCGCGAACGCATCCCCATGTCCTCGCCCTGCACCACCTCGATCCGCCCGCCGTGCGGCCAGCCGATGTCGCGCAGGTAGCCGGCCAGCGCCGCGGTTCCGGCACCGGTGGCCGGGTCTTCGTACACGCCGCCCGAAGCAAATGGATTGCGCGTATGGAACAGCTGGGCATGCTCGGCCCAGGCCAGCACGATCGTCACCAAGCCGTAGCGCGCCATCAGCGCGCGGCCCGCTTCCAGCTCGTAGCGCATCGCCGCCAGCGCCGCCCGGCTCGACAGCGCCAGCACCAGGTGATCGGCGCCGCCGTGCGCCAGCGCGGGCGGAATACGCGGGTCGAGATCGGCCGGCGTATAGCCGAACAGCGCCAGCGCGGCCTCGACCAGGTCGGCGGGTGCGGCCTTGCTGCGGGTTGGCGGCGACTGCAGCGCGGCCAGCACACGCGCGCCGTCGACCCGGCCTTCGACCGTGATCGCCGCCGCGTTCAGCTGCAGCGCGTAGCGCCCGTCGCCATGCCTGCGCGCCAGCGCGGCGCCGAGGGCGATGGTGGCGTGGCCGCAGAACGGCACTTCGGACTCGGGCGAGAAATAGCGTACGCGCCAGCCCTCGCCTTGCGGCGCGGCGAAGGCGGTTTCGGAAAAGCCGACCGCGTGCGCCAGGCGTCCCATCTCGGCGGCGGGCGGCAGGCTGGCGCCGATCCAGACCCCGGCCGGATTGCCGCCCTGGCCGTTGTCGTCGAAGGCGGCGATGCGCTCGATGGCGCGCAGCGCCGGATCGGTCATTGCCGCATCGGCGGCGCTCGGTGGTTGCGCATGCATGGTCAGCCTTTCATGGTGTCTAAAAACAGCATCATAGCGCCGCCGGCGTGACGCGCAGGCCGATGTGCGGAATCCATGTACAGTCGTAGCCCGGCCCGGCCATACGCCGCGCGCCGCCCCCCCCCTTTCACTCATGCAGGAGGCACGATGTTCAATGTTGACGAGTTTGCCCGGCTTCGCTTTCTGGAAGGCCGCTGGCAGGGCGAAGCGCCCGACGGTTCGGCGTTCTTCGAAGAGTATGACCGGCCCGAGCCGGAGATGTTCCGTTCGCGCCGCTACACCAGCGCTGCGTTCACCGAGCACAGCGACGGCAGCACGATCGCCCTGCGCGATGGCGAGGTGGTGGCGCAGTGGGGCGAATTCACCTGGCGCGCCAGCACCATCGAGGCCGATGGCGCCAGCTTCGAGCCGGTCAGCGCGCCGAGCCAGTTCTCGTGGCGCCGGATCGACGACGCCACGCTCGAAGCGCACCAGCGCTGGACCTCGGACGGCAAGGAACACCAGTACACGATCCAGATGAAGCGCATCGGCGCCGGCTGAGGCGCCCCGGCGTCGCCTAGCGCGGCGCCTGCTCCATCTTCGGCAGCAGCGCCGCCATGATGCCCAGCAGCGGCAGGAACGAAGCGATGCGGTACACCTGGTCGATGCCGTGCAGGTCGGCGATATGGCCCATGGCGGCGGCGCCGATGCCGCTGATGCCGAACATCAGGCCGAAGAAGATCCCCGAGATCATGCCGACCTTGCCCGGCACCAGCTCCTGCGCGAAGACGACGATGGCCGAGAACGCCGACGACATCACCAGTCCGATCAGCACCGACAGCACGCCGGTCCAGAACAGGTTGGCGAACGGCAGCGCGATGGTGAACGGCGCCGCGCCCAGGATCGAGAACCAGATCACGCGCTTGCGGCCGATCTTGTCGCCGATCGGACCGCCGGCGAAGGTGCCGGCCGCCACCGAGGCCAGGAACAGGAACAGGTACAGCTGGGCGGTGCCGACCGGCAGGTGGAACTTGTCGATCAAATAGAAGGTGTAATAGCTCTGCAGGCTGGCCATATAGATGTACTTGGAAAACACCAGCAGCGCCAGCACGCCCAGCGCCTGCCACACCTTGGCGCGCGGCAGCTTCGGGCCGGCGTGCGCGGCGGCCTTCTTGACCATGTTCTGCAGGTGGTTGCCGTACCAGCGGCTGACGCCGACCAGCACCGCGACCGCCACCAGTACCAGCAGCATGAACCAGGCAATCCTGCCCTGCCCGCGCCCGACCACGATCGCCGCCGCCAGCAGCGGACCGAGGGCCGAACCCATATTCCCGCCGACCTGGAACAGCGACTGGGCAAAGCCGAAGCGCCCGCCCGAGGCCAGGCGCGCGACGCGCGAGGCTTCCGGGTGGAAGGTCGAGGAGCCGACACCGATCATGCCGGCCGCGATCAGGAGCATCGTGAAGCTGTTGGCCCAGGCCAGCAGGCCCACGCCAATCAGGGTGACGCACATCCCGACCGGCAGCAGGAACGGGATCGGGCGCTTGTCGGTGTAGAGGCCAATCCAAGGCTGCAGCAGCGAGGCGGTGCACTGGAAAGTCAGGGTGATCAGGCCGACCTGGGTGAAGCTGAGGGCGAATTCGTGTTTCAGCAGCGGGTAGATCGACGGCAGGACAGCCTGGACGCAATCATTGAGCAAGTGGACGAAGGCGACCGAGAACAGGATCTGCATCACGGTGCCGGATGCGGCGGGGGTTGCGGTGGTGCTTGTTGTGGACATGGTGAGGCGTGCGGGTCATGCCGGTAAAAATAGACAGTCCGACAGGATAGTCCATTTTGCCGCGGCAGGTGCGGCGTGGCCGAACTTGCTCCGTGCCGGCAAGGCCGGCACGCCATTCCCGCCCATGTAGGAATGGCGTGCCGAAGATACGGACGCTGCGCCCTTACTTCACCGGCACCAGACGAATCGCCTGCCCGCCACCCGGTGCCAGTTTCAGCTTGAGCGTATCGCCCGACGTCACGTTACGCTTCTCGACCGCCAGCGAAAAACGCTTCTCGCTGCGATAGTCCGCATCGTCCCCGTCGCGGTAGATCTCGGCCACATAGGTCTTGCCCTGGTCCAGGAACGACAGCGGCATGTCCAGCGTGCGCGCATTGCCGTCGGTGACCGAGCCCACGTACCACGCGTCCGATTTGCGGTCCTTGCGCGCGATGGTCGCATACTCGCCCACTTCGCCGTGGATCACGCGCGTGTCTTGCCAGTCGGTCGGCACGTCCTGGATGAACTTGAACGCGGCCGGATAGCGCTCGTAGTGCTCGATCAGGTCGGCCGCCATCACCACCGGCGAGTAGATCAGCACGAAGTTGGCCAGCTGCTTGGCCTGGGTCGAGTTGAACGGCTTCTTGCCCTTGCCTTCCAGGCTCAGGATGCCCGGCGTGTAATCCAGCGGACCGCTGAGCATGCGGGTGAACACGATGTTGGCTTCGTGGTCGACGGTATTCGGCGGTTCGCCCCAGGCGTTGTATTCGACGCCGCGCGCGCCTTCGCGCGAGATCCAGTTCGGATAGGTGCGGCGCAGGCCCGTGTCCTTCACTGGTTCATGGGTGTTGATCGCGATCTTGTAGCGCGCCGCCTCTTCGATCACCTTCTGGTAGTGGCGCACGCCCTCTTGCGAGTCGGTGTAGCCGAAGTGGATCTTGCCGTTCTTGCCCATGAACTGGGCCGCGCCGCCGTCGGTCACGTAGCCGGTCTTGATGCTGTCCACGCCATTCCTGGCATACAGCTTCAGGGCCGCGTCGAGCTGCTTCTCGTAGTGGGCGATATTGCCGCCGGTCTCATGGTGACCGATGATGTGCACGCCGCGCTCCTTGCCGTAGGCGGCCAGCGCCGGCAGGTCGAAGCGCGGATTCGACTTGGTGAAGTCCATGTCGGCGCCGTTGCCGGCCCAGTCGCTGTCCCAGCCCGGGTTCCAGCCTTCGACCAGCACGCCGCGGAAGCCGTTCTTGGCGGCGAAGTCGATGTAGCGCTTGGTGTACTCGGTGGTCGCGCCCAGCTTCGGACCGTTGGCCCACGACTTGGTCTCCAGGTGCATGTCCCACCACACGCCGACGTACTTCGACGGCTTGACCCACGAGACGTCGCCGAGTTTATTCGGCTCGTTCAGGTTCAGCACCAGGTCGGACATGTACAGGCCGGCCGCGTTGTCGGCGATCTGCATCGTGCGCCACGGCGTGGTGAAGGCGCCGCTGCGCACCACCGGCGCACCGGTGGCGGACGGGGTCAGGTGCGCGCGCAGGCGCTGGCCTTCGACGCGGCGCAGCCACATCGAGGCGTAGTCCACCAGCGCCGCTTCGTGGAAGGCGATGTGGGTGCCGTTGTCCATCTTGACCGTCATCGGGGTATTCGCCATGCCGACTTCGCGCAGCGGCGACTTCTGGATCGGGTATTCCAGCGCCCAGACTTCGCCGGCCTGCTGCCACCAGGCGGTCGCAGGACGCGCCACCACGAACTCGGTCAGCTCGTCGGCGATGTGCACGGCGCGGTTGTTGGCCTGTTTCGGGAACTCGTAGCGAAAGCCGACGCCGTCGTCGAACACGCGGAACACGATCGCCAGGCGGCGGCCGTCGTTCTTCTTGACGTCGACGCGCATCTGGCGGTAGTGGTTGCGCACGTAGCGGCGTTCGCCCCACGGCTGCTCCCAGGTGTCGTCATGGTCGGTGACGACGTTGCGCTCGAGCGCGAAGCCCGAGTCGAGCGGCTTCTCGCTGGCGAGCACGAAGCCCAGGCGCGACGGCGCGATCACCGGCTCGCCCTTGCGGTCGATCTTGTACGACAGGCGTCCGTCCGGCGCCACCAGCACCGACACGCTCAGCACCTTGCCCGGCGATTCGACGGTCGCCACATTCGGATCGGCCAGCGCGCTGCCGCTGCTGACCACCATGCCCAGGGCTACGCAGCAGCGTACCGCCAAACCAATACTCATGAATTTCTGTGCCATGCTCGATTCCATTCCTTGACTGCTCCTTATTTCACCAGCACCCGGTAACTCCACGGTGCCATATCAAAACTGCTGTTGCCATCCACCGTCACCTTCTGGCCATTCGCGAAGTCGCGGTAGGCTCCGTGATGCACGGCTTTTTCAAACGTGGCCTTTGCCGGCTTGCTTGAGAGGTTCAGCGCCACGAACACCTTGTCCTTGCCGTTGTCGCGCACGAAGCTGATCACCTGCTTCGGTACGTTGCTCGGCACTTGTACCATCTGCGCGCCGAACTCGCCGTTCCACAGCGCGCTGTTCGACTTCTTGAGCGCCACCAGCTTCTTGTACAGGTCGAAGTAGGGCGAGGCCTGCCACTCGATCGGGTCACGCTCGAAGAACGCCAGGCGCTTGCGGTTGCCCGCTTCCTGACCGTTGTAAATCAGGGGCATGCCTTCGCTGACGAAACTGAACACGATCGCCGCGTCCACCGCCCGGCCGAAGGATTCGAACTCGGTGCCATCCCACGCATTCTTATCGTGATTCGTGGTGTACAGCATGCGGTAGGCCTGGCGCGGATAGAACTTGCCGTTCCAGGCGTAGTAGACGTGCATGCGGGTGGCGTCGGCCTTGCCCTTGGCGATGTCGTGCAGCGCGTCCCACCAGGTCCAGGCATAGCTGGCATCGAACGCGTCGCGGTGCAGGTCGCGGCTCTCCCATTCGGCCAGCATGAACACCGGTTTGATGGCGCGCAGCTCGCGCGCCGCGTTGTCCCAGAAGTCCTGCGGTACCAGACCGGCGGCGTCGACGCGGTAGCCGTCGATGCCGACGTCCTGCACCCAGTACTTCATCGCGTCCGTCATGTAGCGGCGCAGTTCGGGCTTGCCGTAATTGAGATCGACGATGTCGTCCCAGTTGAACCACGGGGTCGGATGCGGCTTGCCTTCGGCATCGCGCGCGTACCAGTCCGGGTGCTGGGTCATCAGGACGTTGTCCCACGAGGTGTGGTTGCCGACCCAGTCGATGATCACGCGCATGCCGAGCGCGTGCGCGCGTTCCACAAACGCCTTGAAGTCGGCCAGCGTGCCCAGTTCCGGATTCACGGCGCGGAAGTCGCGCACCGCGTACGGGCTGCCGAGCGAGCCTTTGCGCTTGACTTCACCGATCGGATGGATCGGCATCAGCCACAGGATGCCGACGCCGAGTTCCTTCAGGCGCGGCAGCTGTGCGGTCGCGGCCTTGAACGTGCCCTCCTTCGTAAACTGGCGCGTGTTGATCTGGTAGATGGTGGCGTCGCGGGTCCAGTCGGCGTGCTGGAACTGGACGTATGGTTTCGGCTGGTCTTGCGGCAGCGCGGCGGCGGCAGCGTGGGCGAACGGCGCCGCAGAGACCAGCACCAGCGAAAGTAGCGCGCGGGTAAGTGTGCTATTCATGAGCGATCAGAATTTGTAGTTCAGGCCTGCCGAATACGTGCGGCCGAAGGTAACAGTATTGGTGATCACGTTCGGGTCGCTCGTGTACTCGCGGAACGGCTCGTTGGTCAGGTTATGCCCTTGCAGGAACACCGACCAGCCCTTGAGCATGCCGCCCTGGAATTCATACGAGGCCTGGGCATCGGCGATGGTCTCGCCCTTGATGAAGGTGAACTGCGACTCGCTGCGGTAGTCCAGGATCTGGCCGATAAAGCTCGAGCGTTTATATGCCGCCAGCGAGATCTGCACCCCGTTCTTTTCGTAGTACAGGCGCAGGCTGCTCACGTTCTTCGACAGGCCGGGCAGGCCGATCGAGCTGATCGCGCCATTGAACACCGGCGCGTTGCTCGGGTTGACGAAGCCGCTCACCGGCAGGTTGACCGACGAATCGGTGTACGAGTGCGCGGCCTGGATGCCGAAGCCGTCCAGCACATCCGCCAGCATCGAGAACGGCAGGTTCACCGACAGCTCGATGCCACGCATATTGCCGCCCTCGGTGTTGGTCGGCGTGGTCAGCACACCGATGGTCGAACCGGCATACGCGCCGGTGGTCGGCAGCGGCGTATTGGCGCTGACGAACGGCGCGAAGTCGAACTGGCGCGGCGCGTTGATCACGTAGTTGTCGAGCTTCTTGTAGAAGCCGGCCACGCTGATGTAGCCCTTCTTGCCGAAGTATTTTTCGTACGACAGGTCGAGCGCCTGCGCCTCATAGGGTTTGAGTTCAGGGTTGCCCGAAAAGCCGGTCAGCGAAGGATCGAGCTCGGTCGCGCTCTGCAGGCCGAAGTTCATGCTGGCCTTCAGATTATCCAGATTGGCGCGCGAGATCTGCTTGCCGGCGCCGAGGCGCACCACCTGGTCGTTGCCGATGTCGAAGGTCAGGTTCACGCTCGGCAGTACGCTGGTGTAGTCGCTACCGCCGGTCTTGATCGACGACGGGCAGGTGGCGGCCGAGTTGCCGGAGCAGTTCTGCAGGTCGACCTGGTTGCCGGCCGCGCGCTGGCGCGTGTCGACCAACTGCACGCCGATGTTGCCGGTGTACGGCACCGACAGCACCTCGCCCGCCAGCTCGCCCATCAGGTAGGCGGTGGTGACCTTCTCGCGCACGGTCCAGTCGCGCGCCAGCACGGTGGCGTCGACCCAGCGGTTCATGTCGTAGATCGTGCCCAGTGTGCCGGTCGGGTCGAATGCGGCCACCGGGATGCCGGTGGGCCCGGCCAGTTCGATGGCGCTGCCGGGAATCGTCTCGCTGGCATAGCCGTCGCCGTTGCGGATCGACAGCCGACCTTCTTCGCCCAGGCGCGACTTGTCGCGCTTGGTGTAGTTGACGCCGACGCGCACGCCCGAGAGTGGGCCCCATTCCAGGTCGCGCGCCGCTTCCAGGCGGATCGCCTGCACCTTGTCGTCGATGGTCGGCAGGCTCAGATAGCCGGCCTGCGGCGACAGCGGACCGCCGCCCCAGCCGGCGACGTCGGTCAGCAGCGCCACATTGCGGTCCGAATAATTCAGGCTCGGCACGTAGCGCACGGCGTTGAAGTTGGTGCCGTCGAAACCGCTGTAGCTGATCGAGCCGAGCTGGCTTTCCGGCGTGTTGCCCGGCTGCCCGGCGATGGTCTCGTAGTTGCTCAGGCGCTTGGTGCCTTTTGAATAGGACAGGTCGTTGGTCAGGCGCCAGTCGCCGACCTTCAGTTCATTGTTCACGCCGACCGACAGCAGCCGGTCCTTGCTGGCGAACATATGGTTGCGCACGTCGCCCTTGTAGTTGCTGAAGGTGCCGGCGGTGACGATGCCACCCGCGATGGTGGCGTCGGTCAGCACCGCGTTCGGGTCGTAGATGCCGGTGCCGCCGACGATGGCGCCTTCGATGCCGGTCTTCTTGGTCGCTTCCTCGCCGCGCGAGTAGAACAGGTCGGCGGTGGAGCGGAACTTGTCGTTGGGACGGAACTGCAGCGTCACCGAGGCGCCGTCGCGTTCGGACTTGCGGCGCGAGGTCTCGGCCATGAAGCCGTTGATCGCCTGCACGGTCTGGCCCTGGTACTCGATCGGCGAAGTCGCCGCGCCCCAGCTGTCGAATTTGAGTTCGCCGCCGTTGTCCTGCTTGAACGAGGTCAGGCCGACCGACAGGCCGAGTGTGCGGCCAAAGTATTGGTCGACATAGGTCAGCGTCTTGCGGTGGCCCGAGCCGAGGTCGGAACCGGAGCCGTAGCCGATGCGCTCCTTGCGCGCGTTGACGGCGAACATGCGCTTGCCGAAGTCGAGCGGGCGCAAGGTGCGCAGGTCAATGGTCGAGGCCAGGCCCTGGCCGACCAGGCTGGCGTCCGGCGTCTTATACACCAGCACACTGCCGGTCAGCTCGGACGGGAACAGGTCGAATTCGGGGCTGCGCGCGTCACTGGTGGAGGCTTGTTCACGCCCGTTCAGGAGCGAGCCGTTGAATGTCGGCGACATGCCGCGCACCGACACTTCGGTGGCCTTGCCATTGACCTTGCTGCGCTGGGTGGTCACGCCCGACAGGCGTGAGATCGACTGGGCGACGGTGGTGTCGGGCAGCTTGCCGATATCTTCGGCGGATACCGCTTCGACGATCGAGGTGGCGTTGCGCTTGATCGAGATCGCGGCCTCGATGCCGCGCCGGATACCGGACACGTTGACGGTCGCCATCGGCCCGCTCTGCTCCGCGCCCTGGTCCTGCACGATGCTGGTCACGGCGGGCTTGTTGCCCTGTTCCATATCCTTGTCTTCAGGCGCGGTATTGGCCTGCTGGGCGTGGGCCGTGGACAATCCGACGATCAGCAGCGTGCAGGCGCTGGCGAGTGGATGTAGAAGAAACGATTGGCGGCGCGCGCCGTCCCGACGTGTCGTCATGTTGGTCTCCGTTTTTTTAGTTATCCAGCTGATTTATATAACTGCTGTGCTGGTGCGTGCGATAGTCCGCTATCGCTAGCTAGTGGTCAACGCGACAACTAAAGCGAATCTGAAGATAGTGCGTCCTACCCGCAACACAGCCCGCTGGTAAACTATGCGCATGAAGATACTCATGATCGAGGACGACCTCGCGATCGGCCAGGCCTTGCTGTCTGTGTTCCAGGACGAAGGCCACACGGCGGTCTGGCTGCGCCTGGCGGCCGACGTGCTGGCGCGCGTGCGCCAGGAACCGTTCGACGCGGTGGTGCTGGACCTGAACCTGCCCGACGGCGACGGCAACGACCTGCTGCGCGCCCTGCGCGCCGACGGCGTGCGGCTGCCGGTGCTGATCATCAGCGCGCGCGACAGCCTGCAGGATCGTCTGAAGGGTTTCGACCTGGGCGCCGATGACTACCTGATCAAGCCGTTTGAGATTCCCGAACTGCTGGTGCGCCTGCGCGCCATCGTGCGCCGCAGCCACGGCGCGCATGAGGAAAACCTGTGGCAGGCGGGAGACGTGGTGCTGGACGAGAACCGCATGCTGGTCACGCGCGCCGGCCAGCCGGTGACGCTGTCGAAAACCGAGTTCGCGCTGCTGCTGACCCTCATGAAACAGGCCAACCGGGTGCTGACCCGGATCGAACTGGAACGGCGCGCCCTGCCCTGCGCCGACGGCCAGGGCGGACAAAGCCAGACCCTGGACGTGCACATCTTCAACCTGCGCAAGAAGATCGGCGAAGGCGTGATCCGCACCGTGCGCGGAGTAGGCTATATGGTCCAGCGCGATGCTTAGCTTTGCTGCGCGCCAGGTGCGGCAGGTGAGACAATCGTCGCTGTTCCGGCGCCTGATGCTCAGCTTCGCCGGCGTGATCGTCGGCGTCGCCCTGATCGGATTGCTATGGGTGTTCTACGAAGCCAAGGCCACCCAGCGCAGCCGCACCGACAGCGAGAACCTGACCCACGCGATGAACATCCTTGCGCACCTGAAGGACGTGGCCGACCGCCCGCAGCGCATGGTGCCGGTGCTGGAAGCGATCGAAGCCAACCGGCTGCGCATGTTCACCGAACTCGATTACCACTCGCACGTGCGCCTGCGCGTGTGGCGCGATGGACGGCTGATCTACAACTCGATGCCGGCCCTGCCCGACCACCTGCCCGAGGTCGCTACCCACGATTCGTATGCCTGGGTGCGGTCGGTGGCGCGCGACGACGCCGCCGGGCTGGTGGTCGAGCGCCAGCACGAGGTCGACGACGAATGGATGCTGACCGTGTGGGGCGTGAGCTTTTTGCTGTCGTCGACCATCTTCAGCCTGCCGCTGCTCCTGATCCCGGCCTGGCTGATCGTCGGCATCGGCCTGCGTCCCTTGCGCTCGATCGCCGGCGCCATCGCCCAGCGTTCGGACGCCGACCTGACGCCGCTGCCCGATTCGAAGTACCGCGAGCTGTCGCCGCTGGTGGTGGCGATCAATGGGCTGATGCACCGCTTGAGCCAGCGCATCGAGCACGAACATGAATTCCTGACCGACGCAGCGCACGAACTCAAGACGCCGCTAGCGGCGATCCAGATCAACGCCCACGTCTTGCTGAGCCGCTGCGGCGCCGAAGCGGCCGAGCGCTGCGCCGAACCGGCCGCCGGCCTGCGCGCCGGCGTAGCACGCGCTACCCACACCGTGCACCAGTTGCTGGCACTGGAGCGCACCCGCGCCGAGCCGCAGGTCGACCAGGCCTGTCCACCGACCGACGTCGCCGAATTCGTGCGCGACCGCGTGGCGGCGGCGGCGCACGTGGCGGTGCAGCGCAATATCGAGATCGAGTTCCATGCCGAGGGCAATGGGGTGCTGCCGCTGCACCTGGAGAGCATGGCGGCGGCGGTTGATAACCTGATCAGCAATGCGATCAAGTATTCGCCACAGGATGGGACGATCACGGTGCGCCTGGCGCCGACCGCCGGTGGTCAGCGCTTGACTGTATGCGACCAGGGTCCGGGGATTGCGCCGGAGCTGCGCGAGAAGGTGTTCGAGCGATTTTATCGGGTGCCGGGGCAGGAGCAGTCCGGTAGTGGACTGGGACTGGCGATCGCGGAGCGCGGCGCGGCCCGGAACGGTGGGACGATTGCGTTGTCGGACGGTGAAGGTGGACGTGGTCTGATGGCGACGATCGATTTTGCAGGGGCGGCGGCATGATCCGCAACGCCCACCGCAGCCTTTACCCTCAAAACCGTCATTCCCGCGCAGGCGGGAACCTAAGTTTGCAAGCGTTACCATTCTGCTTGAATAAAATGGCTGCTCAACGAACTTAGGTTCCCGCCTTCGCGGGAATGACGGATCGGATGGTAGGGGCTAGAAAAACGGTAACACGTGCGAGAGCAGCACCTCCGGCGCTTCTTCCGCGATGTAGTGCCCACACGCCAGCGCCTGCCCCGCCACATCGTCGGCCACGCGCCGCCACTCGGCCAGCGGATCGAAACACTTCCCGATCACGCCCTGCTCGCCCCACAGCACCAGCAACGGCATCCCCAGCCTGCGCCCCGCATCGCGATCGACCCGGTCATGTTCCAGGTCGATCGTCGCCGCCGCCCGATAATCCTCGCACAGCCCGTGCGCCGCCCCCGGCAAGGCCAGGCAGCGCTGGTACTCGGCCAGCGCGCGCGGATCGAACGGCGCCAGCCCGGCGCTGCGCTTGCCCATCACGTCGCGCACGTAGGCCGCCGGGTCGGCCTCGATCAGGCGCTCCGGCATCGGCGCCGGCTGGATCAGGAAGAACCAGTGCCAGTAGGCGCGCGCGAAGGCTTCCGACGTCTGCTCGTACATCGCCAGGGTCGGCGCGATATCCAGCAGCGCCAGCCGCTCGACCGCCTGCGGATGGTCGAGCGCCAGCCGGTGCGCCACGCGCGCGCCGCGGTCATGCGCCAGTACGCGGAAGGTCTGGAAGCCGAGCGAATGCATTACCGCCAGCACGTCGGCCGCCATGGTGCGCTTGCTGTAGTTGGCGTGGTCGGTGTCGCCCGCAGGCTTGGACGAGTCGCCATAGCCGCGCAGGTCGCATGCCACCACCGTGAAGCGTTCGGCCAGCCGCGGCGCGACCCGGTGCCAGATCGCGACCGTCTGCGGATGGCCGTGCAGGAGCAGCAGCGGCGGACCCGATCCGCCGACGAGGGCATGGATGCCGACGCCGGCGTTCGCCTCGACATGCAACGACCGAAAACCGGGAAATAAGGACAGCGTCACCATACTCAGCTTTGAGAAAAATCAAACAATGCGAAGAAATCGCAGTGTACACAAGAACAGTTTCTTTCCTTTAGGTTAGGCATTTAACTGCAGCCGGTGGCCGGCATCTTTACACTGTTGGTTATGAGCCGCCGACTGGATACCCACACTGCCGAACTGATCGGGATCGCAATCCTGACCCGCGATGCATTCGGCCTCGACCGCGCGCGCCGCTATGCCAGCCTGGCCGGCCTGCCGCCGGACCTGGCCGACAGCGTGCTCTCGCGCCCGTTCGCATCGCTGCGCCGCGTCGACGCTACGCCGGTGCGGGTCGACCGCCGCCGTCCGAGCGACAAGCACGTCTCGCAGCTGCAGCGGCGCAAGGCCGATTTCAGCTAGCTGGTGAGCGCAGCGGGCATGCAGTGCGCATGCCACTGCTTGCATACCCGATTCTTACACCGCGAGCCGCCCTTGCGCCAGCAGTTCGCGCGTGCGCTTGAGAGTCGACAGCAGCGCGGCGCGGTAGCCCTGGTCGCTGTCCATCATCGCCTGCTCGGCCTGTTCTTCGGGGCCGCCCGGCTGCTTGCCGCGCAGGCCGAGGTAGCAGTAGAAGCGCAGCTGCAGCGCTCCGCTCTCGTCCTCGAACAGTTCGTTGACGATCACGCCTTCGCGCGGGCCGGACGCCTGGAAGAACGACACCTTGTGTTCGGGCTCGAAGCCGATGATCTCGCGCAGGTCCTGGCCGCCGATGGTGGCTTCGCGCACGATGTGGTCCTCGCCCTCGTGCACCACGTCGCAGCGGGTGCACAGGTTCGGCGGCAAGAACAGCCGCGCATCGCGCGCCTTGAGTACCAGGCCGGTCCAGGCCTGGGCGCGGGTCAGCGGCACTTCGCCTTCCGGATTGACCGGGACGGTGGCAGTCGAATAAATCATGATGACGCTCCTTGTGATGAGTGGATGGAAGGTTCAGGCCGAGGCGACGACGCTGGCGGCGAAGTCGCGGTACGAATGCAGCGGGCGCCCCAGCATCGTCACTAGACGTTCGAGGTCTCCCGTCTCGGGCCGCATGCCGTCGCTCAGGAAGCGCTCGGCCATCAGGCGCATGTCGTAGGCCATCCAGCCTGGCATGAAGTTGCGCAGGTTGCGCTCGAACCCTTCGACGTCGTCGCCACCGTAGACCACCGGGCGCTGCAAGGCCTCTGACCAGATCGCAGCGACGTCGGCGCCGCTCAGCGTGTCCGGGCCGACCAGGTTGATGCGCTCGAGCGGCAACGGCGCCGCCGACTGCTCGCGCCGGATCAATTCGATGGCCGCGATCTCGGCGATGTCGCGCGTATCGACCATGGCCAGTCCCTTCGACCCGATCGGCATCGGATACACGCCGTGGCCGAGCACCACGTCCTTGACGGTAAGGTCGTTGCCGATGAAATAGGCCGGACGCAGGATGGTGGCGTTGAAGCCCATGCGCTCGATCATCCGTTCGACACCGAACTTGCCGGCGAAGTGCGGCACGTTCACGTACAGGTCGCTGTGGATGACCGACAGGTAGACGATGCGTTCGATGCCGGCTTCGCGCGCCAGGTTCAGTGCCACCAGCGCCTGGGTGAATTCATCGGGTGTCACTGCGTTGAGCAGGAACAGCGTGGATACGCCCTTGAACGCGCTGCGCAGCGAATCGACGTCGAGCAGGTCGCCCTTGGCCAGTTCGACGCCGGCCGGCAAGCCTGCCTGCCGGGCCTTGGCGGGATCGCGCACCAGGGCGCGCACATCGGCGCCGCGCTGCACGAGTTGCTGGACGACCTGGCTGCCGACAGTGCCGGTGGCACCGGTAACGAGGATGGTCATGGTGTTCTCCTTGAGGTGTGGTTGACAGTGAGTTCATGGTAGCCATCCCACAGGTGATCCGATAGACTGCAAATTTGGACACGTCGTCTCACAGGTGGAACACATGGATTTGCTCGCCCTCGTCGATTTCAATCTGGTCGCCCGTCATGGCGGCTTCGGACGCGCCGCGCGCGCCAGCGGCCGCCCCAAGGCGACGCTGTCGCGCCGGGTGGCCGACCTGGAAGCGGGCCTCGACCTGCGCCTGTTCGAGCGCGGCGCACGCACCCTCAAGCTGACCGAGGAAGGCCGCGCCCTGCACCAGCGCAGCGCCGCCCTGCTGGCGGAACTGGACGAGACCACGGCGGCGATTGCGTCGGGCGCCGACCGCCCGCGCGGACGCCTGCGCATCAGCGCGCCGCTGCTGTTCTCGCAGGTCGCGATGGGCAAGCTGGCGGCGGACTTCGCGTTGCGCCATCCCGAAGTGCGGCTTGAAGTCACCACCGAGGACCGGGCGGTGGACATGGTCGAAGAGGGCTACGACCTGGTGATCCGCGTGAATCCCGATCCGGATGAGAGCCTGGTCGGGCGCATCTTCCTGCGCGACCGGCTGCTGGTGGTGGCCGGCCCGACACTGGCGCGGCCGGATGACGGCACCACGGTGCCTGCCGTGGTGCGCGCCGGGCGCGAACAGCCCGCGCAGTGGAAGGTGAAAGGGGCGGATGCGGCGCGCATCGCGATCGATCCGGTGCTGCGCCTGTCGTCCCTGATCATGGTGCGCGATGCAGTGCGCATGGGCGTCGGCGCCGCCGTGCTGCCTGCCTCGCTGGTCAGTCACGACCTTGCCGCCGGCACGCTGGTGCACTGGGCCGATCTCGATATGCCCGAGACCGCCCTGTGGGCGCTGTACCCGTCGCGCCGTTTATTGAGCGCGCGCGTATCGGCCTTCCTCGACCACCTGAAGCAAGCCTTTCCGCACGGGACGCCGGACGAACTGGCGGCCTATATGTCGCCTTGATGCGCCCGGCATAAAAGCACGTGAGCCCCGCCCGGCGCCTTACACGGCCCTGACATTGCATGAAGTGTTGTAAAGACGCCCTCCGTAGTTGCCACGAATTGACACCCCGACAAGTGCTGAGCAGTATGGCTTGGAGGCAATCGCCTCCCCTTCCCCAAGAACGCCGCCGTACATAAAAGGAATCAGCACCATGCAGAGAGCCAGGACGGAAAGAACAGCAGTTGCCCTGGCGATCGCCGCGCTTTGCGCGAGCGTCGCCCAGGCCCAGGAAGTGAACCAGACCAGCACCGACGCCAACGCCACCAGCACCGCCAACGGCGCCACCGTGGTGGTGACCGGCACCCGCGTTGCCAACCGCACGGTGCTCGACACCACGGCGCCGATCGACGTCATCTCGGCCGAGACCCTGAAGAATTCCGGCAGCACCGAGATGAACCAGGCGCTGGCCGTGGCCCTGCCCTCGCTGAACTTCCCGCGTCCTTCGCTTACCGACGGCACCGACACCATCCGCCCCGCCACGCTACGCGGCATGGCGCCGGACCAGACGCTGGTGCTGGTCAACTCCAAGCGCCGCCATGCGTCGTCGCTGGTCAACGTCAACGGCTCGATCGGACGCGGTTCGGCCGCGGTCGACCTCAACACGATCCCGACCGCGATCGTCAAATCGGTGGAAGTGCTGCGCGACGGCGCCGCCGCCCAATACGGCTCGGACGCGATCTCGGGCGTGGTCAATCTGCGCCTGCGTACCGATCGCGAAGGCGGCGAAGCGAGCGTCACCTACGGCGCGCGCAAGTCCGAATACGATCTGTTCAACGATGTCACGCCGGCGGGCGGCACCTGGAGCGGCCCAGATTCGCGCAAGCGCACCGACGGCCAGACCGCCACCGTCAGCCTGTGGAAAGGCCTGGCCTGGGGCGAGAGCGGCTACGTGACGCTGGCGGCCGAATACCGCGACCAGCACCGCACCGAGCGTGGCGGCTACGACGTGCGCCAGCAGTATCCGCGCGTGAACGGCGCCTTTGACCCGCGCGAAAACACCATCGACCGCTTCAACGCCTGGTACGGCGAGCCGGAGATGGAGCAAGCCACGCTGTTCGCCAACGCCGGCAACAACCTGGGCGGCGGCGTCAAGGTGTATGGCTGGGCGAGCTACCAGGACCGCGACGCCCGTTCCGCCGGCTACTTCCGCCCGGCGCAGGACGCGCGCAACATCATCTCGATCTATCCGGACGGCTTCCTGCCGATCATCGCGCCGACCGTGAAGGACTTCGCGGCCACCGGCGGCGTGACCTGGCAGATCGGCGAGTGGGACATGGACGCCTCGCTCGGCTACGGCAAGAACAAGATGGAATACACCATCGAGAACACGCTGAACCGCTCGCTGGGACCGTCGAGCAAGACCGAGTTCTACGCCGGCGGCTATTCGTACGACCAGACCGTGTTCAACCTGACCGGCGTGCGCTCGATCCCGATGGCGTCGTTGTCGTCGCCGCTGAATCTGGCGATGGGCGTGGAAGCGCGGCGCGAAGGCTATGAGCTGTTCGCGGGCGAAGAGCAGTCGTACAGCTTCGGCGGCGTGCTGCTCCCGAATGGGACGCCGGCGGCGCCGGGGGCCCAGGTGTTCCCGGGATTCCGTCCGGCGAATGAAGTCGATGCCCACCGCAACGCGGTCGGCGCCTTCATCGACCTGGAAGCGAACCTGACGCCGGAGCTGCTCGCATCGGCCGCGGTGCGCGCCGAGCGCTATTCGGACTTCGGCAACAGCCTGGCCGGCAAGCTCGCGCTGCGCTACGACTTCTCGCGCGCGTTTGCGCTGCGTGGGGCGATCCAGAACGGCTTCCGCGCACCGTCGCCGCAGCAGCAGTACTTCACCGCGACCTCGACCAACTTCATCGACGGCGTGCCGTACGAGATCACCACCTTCAAACCAAGCGACCCGGTGGCCGTTGCCCTCGGTGCCAAGCCGCTCGACGCCGAAAAATCGATAAATGCCTCGCTCGGCGCGGTGATGCGCTTCGGCGACGTCAGCGTGACGGTGGACGCCTACCGGATCGACATCGACGACCGCATCATCCTGTCCGAGAACCTCACGCAAGCCAATGTGCGCAACTACATCACCTCGCAGGGTTTCATCGGCGTGGGCGGCGGGCGCTTCTTCATCAACGGCGTGGACACCACCACCAAGGGCGTGGACGTGGTGGTCAACTGGCCGCTGAACACGGCCAACAGCGGGCGCTTCGACTTCACGCTGGCAGGTAACTTCACCGAGACCGACGTGACCAAGGTGCCGGTGACCGAGCAGCTCTCGGCGCTCAATCCGGCGCCGGTGCTGTTCGACCGTCTCAACGTGCTGTCGCTTGAAAAGGGGCAGCCGAAGAACAAGGTCAGCGCCAATGTCAACTGGAAGCTGGGTCAATGGGGCGCGACGCTGCGCGCGACCCGCTACGGTGAAGTGCTGTCGCCGGGTACCACGGCGGCGCTTGACTTCGAACTGGGGGCCAAGACCGTGGTGGATCTGGAGGGACGGTTTGCCGTTACACCGAAGCTGACGCTGGCGCTGGGGGCGGACAATGTGTTCGACCAGTATCCGGAGACGCTGCCGCCTGCGCTCAATACGACGGGGAATACGCCGTTCTCGAATTACGCACCGTTTGGGCGGTCGGGGCGGTATATCTATGCGCGGGCTAGCTACGGGTTCTGATCCGCTTCAGGTGCGGGCTCGCGGGTGAGCCGCGGGCCTGCATGCAAACTTGGGTTCCCGCCAAGGGGGACGCCTAGTCCGGGAATGACGTTGGTAAAGGGTTGAAGAGAGCTGCTATCTCGACTTCGGCCCCTTACGTAAGCACGT
>NZ_DAMAGA010000048.1:11259-32607 GCF_031995545.1 Massilia sp. | reverse complement strand
GGTAGTAGTGCTGCAGGCGGTTGGGGTTCTCGCCGTAGCGGCCATCCTTCGGGCGACGTGACGGCTGCACATAGGCGGCGCGCCATGGCTCCGGGCCGATCGCGCGCAGGAAGGTGCCGGTGTGGAAGGTGCCGGCGCCGACTTCCATGTCATAGGGCTGGAGTAGTGCGCAGCCCTGCTTGTCCCAGTAGGTTTGCAGGGTGAGGATGATTTGTTGGAATGTGAGCATCTCTGATGGGACGCGGACATGTTGCCGCGAACACGGTATGTTTGCCAAATGACCAATTCTACTGAAATTTCTCGCCCCGCTGGGGGGCGATTTAACTCAGCTATTCGATTTGGCCTGGTATTTGGCCTGATGATTGCGGTAGCGGCGCCCGGTGAGCCAGGCGCCGAGCAGCATGACGGCGCCCAGCAGCAGGAACGCGGCGCTGCCGAGGCGAATGAACGGCGTCATGCCAGTCGTACCGCGCACGGTCGCGTTCAAGACGCCGTCGGTATAGAACGGCAGCACCTGCGTGATATTGCCGCGATGGTCGATCACGGCGGTGGCGCCGTCATTGGTCGAACGCAGCATCGGCCGCCCGGTCTCGAGCGTGCGCAGGCGCGAGATCTGCAGGTGCTGCGGAATCGCCACCGTCTGTCCATACCACGACAAATTCGACACGTTCAGCAGCATCGTCGCCGGCCGCGGCGCATTGCGCAGCTGGTAGGCGATCTCTTCGCCGAACACGTCTTCGTAGCAGATGTTCGGCAGCACCAGCTGATCCTTGACCGCGAACGGCGCCTGCAGCGGCGCGCCACGGGTGGCGTCGCTGAGCGGGATGTTCATCATGTCGGTGAACCAGCGGAAGCCCGGTGGGATGAACTCGCCGAACGGTACCAGGTGCGCCTTGTCGTAGCGGTAAGGGCGCGGCTGCGGGCTGATCGCCACCAGGCTGTTGGCATACTGATTCGGACCGTCGAGCAGCGGCATGCCGATCGCCAGCGTGCTGCCGGTCGAGGTCGAGAAACGCTGCAGGCTTTCCAGGTAGTCTGGCGGCAGATTTTGCGGGAAGCGCGGGATGGCTGTCTCGGGCGTGGCCACCAGGTCGGCCGGCGCGGCGGTGATCAAGCCGTGATAGCGCTCCAGGATATTGGCCAGGAATACTTCGTCGAACTTCTGATCCTGCGGGATATTCCCTTGCAGCAGACGCACGGTGATCGGCTGGCCGGTGAGCTGCGTCCATTCGACCGTACGCAGGCCGGCGCCGGCCGCCAGCACCGCTACCAGCAGGCCGACCGACTGCCAGCGCGCGCGCTGGGTCAGCATCACCAGGCAACCGGCGATGACACCGACCAGGATGCCCATGCCGTACACGCCGATCAGCGGCGCGTAACCAGCCAGCGGCGCGGTATCGTGCGCGTAGCCCGACGAGGCCCAGGGGAAACCGGTGAACACCCAGCCGCGCATCCATTCGGACACGCCCCAGGTCACGGGCAGCACCAGCAGCACGAAGGCGGCAACAGGAAGCGACCAGCGCTTGCGTATCCATGTGGCGACGCCGGCGGCGAACGCGCCGAACAGGCCCATGTACAGGCCGAGCAGGGTCAGGCCGACCACCGCCAGCGCCGCCGGCAGGTGGGCGAAGCGGGTCATGAAGATGTAGAGCCAGTGCATGCCGGCCACCGACCAGCCGAAGCCGAAGGCCCAGCCGACCAGCGTCGCACGCTTGACGGACGTCCCCATGCCGACCTGGTAGAACAGCCAGGCGAGCGAGAGGAATTGCACCGGCCACCAGCCGATCGGCTGGAACGACAGCAGGGAAGTGCCGCCGGCCAATACCGCGACGGCCAGCAGCAGGAGAGAAGGCCGCGTACCGCGCAGCGCCGGGTCACTAGCCATGACGGGCTGGGTACGGCGGCGCAGCATCAGTCGTGGTCGTCTTCAGCCAGCGGCAGTTTCTCGACGAGCAGCACGTGGATCTGGCGCGCGTCGGCGCGCAGGATTTCGAAGCGCAGGTTGTGCAGGTCGACCACTTCGCCCTTGTGCGGCATGCGACCCAGGTGGCTGGCCACCAGGCCGCCGATGGTGTCGACCTCGTCTTCCGGCAGGTCGGAACCGATTTCCTCGTTGAACTGCTCGATCTCGGTCAGCGCCTTGACGCGCCAGCGCGGACCGAGCTGGCCTTCGCGGATCGACAGGATATTGTCTTCTTCCTCGTCGAAGTCGTATTCGTCCTCGATATCGCCGACGATCTGCTCCAGCACGTCCTCGATCGTGATCAGGCCGGCCACGCCGGAATACTCGTCGACCACGATCGCCATGTGGTTGTGGTTGGCGCGGAAGTCGCGCAGCAGCACGTTCAGGCGTTTCGATTCGGGAATGAAGATCGCCGGACGCAACATGGCGCGCACGTCGAACGATTCTTGAGCGTAATAACGCAGCAGGTCCTTGGCCAGCAGGATGCCGACCACCTTGTCGCGTTCGCCTTCGATGGCCGGGAAGCGCGAGTGCTGGGTTTCCAGCACGATCGGCAGCCATTCTTCGATCGGGTCGGTGATGTCGATCACGTCCATCTGCGAACGCGGCACCATGATGTCGCGCACCGACAGGTCGGAAACCTGGAACACGCCTTCGATCATCGACAGCGCGTCGGCGTCGATCAGCTTGCGTTCATGGGCTTCGTGCAGGACTTCGAGCAGCTCGGCACGATTTTCGGGCTCGGGGGAGATGAGTGCGGTCAGCCGTTCGAACAGCGACCGATGGGGTTTGGCGTCCTGGCGGACGTCACTGGGATACTCGGGCATAGTTGGCGTGAAGCCGTTGTTGCAATGGTTATAGGATACACCAAAAGGGGATGGGCCTGATATTTACGCAGGCGTGCGCGGCGCGCTTTTTGTGCGGTGTATTGCTGCGATGCATGCAATTGTAATGAAAATCCGCGATGAATACGCGCGTTCGACACGTCGGGTTGGCGGCGGAACCGCCAACCCGACGATCGCCTGCTTACTCGGCGTACGGATCCGGATACCCCAGCACTTCCATGATATCGCGCTCGAACTGCTCCATCTCTTCGGCGTCGTCGTCGTTCTCGTGGTCCCAGCCCTGGGCGTGCAGCACGCCATGCACCACCAGGTGCGCCGCGTGTTCCTCGACCGTCTTCTTCTGCTCGTCCGCTTCGCGCTGCAGCACATCGGTGCACAGCACGATGTCGGCCTGGGTCGGGTCGTCCTCGCCCAGTTCTTCCTCTTCGTTGTAGGCGAAGGTCAGCACGTTCGTGGCGTAGTCCTTGCCGCGGTAAGCCTTGTTCAGCGCCTGGCCTTCCGCGGCGTCGACGATGCGGATCGTCAGTTCGGCCGGGCCCAGCAGGGCGGCTTCGACCCACTTGCGCAGGTCGGCTTCGCTTATGACGTCCTGCAGCCGGGTGTCGGCGAACTGGATCTCGAGATCAAGTGGATGTTTTTTTTCTTGCATGTTTCACCGGGGTCGGTTTGGGGAGATTGGCCAGTTCCTGCACCGACGTATCCTTGTCGTAGGCGTCGATGATGCGCGCCACCAGCGGGTGGCGCACCACGTCGGCGCTCGAGAACTGGGTGAAGGCGATGCCGCGCACGTCCTTCAGCACGTGCATGGCATCAACTAAACCGCTGCGCTGGGTCTTGTGCAGGTCGACCTGGGTGACGTCGCCGGTGACCACGGCCTTGCTGCCGAAGCCGATCCGGGTCAGGAACATCTTCATCTGCTCGACCGTCGTGTTCTGGGCTTCGTCCAGGATCACGAAGGCGTGGTTCAGCGTGCGCCCGCGCATGTAGGCCAGCGGGGCGATCTCGATCACCTGCTTCTCGAACAGTTTCTGGGTGCGGTCGAAGCCGAGCAGGTCGTACAGCGCGTCGTACAGCGGACGCAGGTAAGGATCGACCTTCTGTGCCAGGTCGCCCGGCAGGAAGCCGAGGCGCTCGCCGGCTTCGACGGCCGGACGGGTCAGGATGATGCGCTTGACGGCGTCGCGTTCCAGCGCATCGACCGCGCAGGCCACGGCCAGGTAAGTCTTGCCGGTGCCGGCCGGGCCGATGCCGAAGCTGATGTCGTGGTTCAGCACCGCGTGCATGTACTGGATCTGGTGCGGCGTACGGCCGCGCAGGTCGCTGCGCTTGGTTTTCAGCAGCGGGCTTTCGGTCTCGGGCGCCGGCACGTCGTCTTCGTCGTCGACATCGGCGCGCGCATCGACGCCGCCTTTCGGTTCGGCGGCTTCGACGCGCGGCTTGAGGCCGGTGCGCTGTTCGACCAGGGCCAGCTGCACTTCCTCGATCGGCACCACCTTGTTGGCGACGGCGTAGAAGCGTTCCAGCAGTTCGACCGCGCGCTCGGCGTTGGCGCCGCTGACGATGAATTTCTCGCCGCGGCGGAAGATGGTCACGTCGAGCGCGGCCGAGATCTGGCGCAGGTTTTCATCGAGCGGGCCGCACAGATGGGCGAGCCGCGTGTTATCGAGCGGCTCGGGAATGAAGTACGAGGGCAGGGTAGGCTGTGTTTTCAACTGGCTTGGGCAATCGTATCGAGGTTGGCGACGAGTTCGCCGCGCAGGTAGTAATCGTGGCTGGCGGTGATGCGCACATCGGTCAGCTGGCCGATCAGCGTCATGCCGGCGTCGTCCAGCGGGAACAGCACCACACGATTGTTTTCCGCGCGGCCCTGGAGCTGCGTTGGATCCTTCTTGGCCGGCCCTTCGACCAGCACCCGCTGCACGGTCCCGACCATCGCCGCGCTGTGCTTGCGCGTGTTGGCGTCGATCAGGGCCTGCAGCCGTTGCAGGCGCGCCAGCTTGACCTCGTGCGGGGTGTCGTCCTCGAGGTTGGCTGCCGGCGTGCCCGGGCGTTTGCTGAAGATGAAACTGAAACTGTTGTCGAAGCCGACGTCTTCCACCAGCTTCATCATGGCCTCGAAATCGGCCTCGGTCTCGCCCGGGAAACCGACGATGAAGTCGGACGAGAACGTGATGCCGGGACGCACCGCGCGCAGGCGGCGGATGATCGACTTGTATTCGAGGCCGGTGTAGCCGCGCTTCATCGCGTTCAGGATGCGGTCCGAGCCGTGCTGCACCGGTAAATACAAATGGCTGACCAGCTGCGGGATCTTCGCGTAGGCGTCGATCAGGCGCTGGCTGAATTCCTTCGGATGGCTGGTAACGAAGCGCAGACGCTCGATGCCGGGAATATCGGCAATATATTCCAGCAGCAGGGCGAAGTCGGCGGTATCGCCGTTTTCCATGGCGCCGCGGAAGGCATTCACGTTCTGGCCCAGCAGCATGATTTCCTTGACGCCCTGGGCGGCCAGGCCGGCGACCTCGGTCAACACGTCCTCGAAGCGGCGCGAGACTTCCTCGCCACGGGTGTAGGGCACCACGCAGTAGCTGCAATACTTGCTGCAGCCTTCCATGATCGAGACGTAGGCGACCGGGCCTTCGACCTTGGCCGGCGGCAAGAAGTCGAACTTCTCGATTTCGGGGAAGGTGATGTCGACCTGGGCCGTGCCCTGGGTGCGGCGCTGTTCGATCAGCTGCGGCAGGCGGTGCAGGGTCTGCGGGCCGAACACCACATCGACGAACGGGGCGCGCTTGACGATGGCGTCGCCTTCTTGCGACGCGACGCAGCCGCCGACGCCGATCACCAGGTCGGGCTTGCTGCGCTTGAGTTCTTTCAGGCGGCCGAGGTCGGAAAAGACTTTTTCCTGGGCCTTCTCGCGGATCGAGCAGGTATTGAACAGGATCACATCCGCATCTTCAGGTTTGTCAGTGCGCACCAGTCCATCCGAGGCGCCGAGGACGTCGACCATCTTGTCCGAGTCGTACTCGTTCATCTGGCAACCGAAGGTTTTAATGAATACTTTTTTTTGCATGAAGTGCTGATGTGAGGGCGAGCTATCGGGTCGACAAGGGTACGAGGCAGTTTACCGTACTTCGGCGGTGGTCCCTACTACGCAGCGGTGCGGGGCAGGGCGGCACAAGGCAGTAACGGACCGGCGAAGTCTGATGATTTGTTGACTGAAGGTAATTGTCGAACTGCTCAGATTGTTAAATATGCGTGTTGGGTCAAACTTTATTTGCCATGAACTATGGTCATGACGTTATCAAGTCTTTCCTCTTGTAAATCAAAGGCTTCCGCTGAGATTCCTATTTACAAAATTTATCCAAGAAATCTCTTGCGTGCGCCACAATCTAGCCCCATGTGCTGAAATGCCTATGTGACAAGCTTTCCGCACGATAGCTTGATTTCAGACAAGGAGTCACATGTGCGCTCTCTGGTACAACCGGGCGTATGAGGCAGATAATTTGTTTGAAAGACAAGTGCGTATGTGGAAAGAACGTGGAGCACACGTAGACCGGAACATTCTTAAGGGAACTCTCAGACTGTGTCTGTTTAATCCTTGAACAGGTTCCGGGAACTTAAGTTGAAGAAAAGTAGTCTTTAACAAAAGTTCATAAGGGAACTATTTTAACCAAACTCGTGAGGTAATCATCATGGCACAACAGCATCATGCTCTGTCTTCGCAGGAAAGCTACAATCCGAACCACCTGCTGGACATCCTGCTCGGCAAAATGCAACTGAAAAACGATGCTGCGCTGTCGCGCATGCTCGAAGTTGCTCCTCCAGTCATCAGCAAGATCCGCCACCATCGCCTGCCGGTCGGCGCCTCGCTGCTGATCCGCATGCACGAAGTCACCGGTATGAGCATCCGCGACCTGCGCGACCTGATGGGCGATCGCCGCACCAAATACCGCCTGTCGGATGCCCAGGGCCGTCCGAAGCCAGAAGAGAAGGCCGCGCAAGCCGCAGCCGCCGCCGCGGCCCAGCAGCAAGCCCAGCCGGCACAGCAATCGACGTCGCAGAACAACGAGCCATCCTCGGGTAATTATGCGCACTGATACCGTGGGCATGACAGCCGCATCTGTCATGCCTTCGGTATCAAAGGGCAGTGGCGCTGCCATGCACGCGTGGCGCCACCGCTGATATCTCGTCGTTCTCTTCTGTTTTCTTTTCCCCGTTGTTTCGCGGCCTCGCCTTTTTCGAGGATGGCCGTTATTTTTTCCTGCATCTGGCGCCCATCGCAGCGCATCTTCCAGTCCCCGACCTGCCAATCCTGACGGCTGTCCGACTCCTCGAAATGTTGTAGGCTCTGCCCGCTGGCCCCTTTCTTGTATGGCCGGCAACTGTCATTGAGGATTCCATGAAACTGTATTTCAGCCCCGGCGCCTGTTCGCTTGCGCCGCACATCGTCCTGCTGGCCAGCGCCCAGGACTGCGCCATCGAACGCGTCGACCTGCGTACCAAGCTGACCGCGAGCGGCGACGACTACCGCGCCATCAATCCCAAAGGCTATGTGCCGGCGCTGCAGCTGGACGACGGCCGGCTGCTGACCGAAACCCAGGTGATCCTGCAATACCTGGCCGACCAGGTCCCCGGCAGCGGTCTGGCGCCGGCCGCCGGCAGCTTCGAGCGCTACCAGCTGATGGAGTGGCTGGCCTATATCGCGAGCGAAGTGCAGAAGCGCTTCCAGCCGCTGTTCACCCCGGGCACGAGCGAGGAGGCGAAAGCGGCGGCCTGGGCCTCGCTGGCGGCGCCGCTGACCCACGTGGCGACGCGCCTCGAAGGCAGCGACTACCTGTGCGGCGACGGTTTCACGATCGCCGACGCCTATCTGTTCGCCGCGCTGGGCTGGGTCGGCTTCGCCGGCCATACGCTGGCCGACTGGCCGGCGCTGCAGGCTTACCAGCAGCGCATCGGCAGCCTGCCGGCAGTGCGCGAAGCGCTGCGCAAGGAAGGCCTTGCGTAAGCACATGTCATGACACCCCTTGCCGGTCAATATGCGCGTGCTACCATGCCCGCATGACCAGCCAACGCTATATTGCCCTGCTGCGCGGGATCAATGTCGGCCGCGCGAAACGGATCGCCATGGCCGACCTGCGCACGCTGGTCGAAAGCCTCGGCTATACCGGCGTGCGCAGCCTGCTCAACAGCGGCAATGTGGTGTTCGATGCCGGCAGCGACGCCGACGGCGCCGCGGCGGCGGCGGCGATCGAGGAAGCGCTGGTGCTGCGCCTGGGCGTGGCGGCGCGCGTGTTCGTGCTCGACCGCGCCGCGCTGGCCGACATCATCAACGACAATCCCTTGCTCGACCTGGCCGACGACCATGCGCGCCTGTTTACGTTCCTGCTGACGGGCGACGCCCAGCGCGAACTGGCGGCCTGCCTGTGCGCCCAGCCGTGGGGTCCGGAAGCGCTGGCAGTGGGGCGGCGCGCGGCCTATGTCTGGTGTCCGGAAGGCCTGCTCGACAGCGCCGCCGCGGCGGCACTCGGTAAAGGATTGGGCGACGGCACCACCTCGCGCAACTGGAAGACCATCACCAAGCTGCACGGCCTGTGCAGCGACAGCGCGCACCGGCTGGCGCCGCGCTGAGCGGCCACTACTTGAATTTGTCGCTCTTGTCCCGACCTGCCCGATAGCCGATCAGGATCAATCCCACCAGCATCATCGCAAACACTTCCGGCTCCGGCAGTTCGGACATCGGCGGCGCCGGCAGCACGATGCCGCTGCGGCCGGTGACGGCAAGATCGGACACAGGCGAGCTTGCCTGCGCCGGCGCCGCAGTCTGGCCAGGCTCGGCCGGCTCCAGGTCGATAACGGCAGCCTGCGCCGTATTGCCAAGGCAGAGCGCGAGCGCCGCTATCCACGCATATCGTTTCATCTCCGCTCCTTTTTCAAAGACTTCGAATCAGACCTTGCTGGAATGCTTTTGCTTGCGATCTTTAGGCGTTTTGAATGACGCTATATGCCTTGATCGCCGTCTTCAGGATAGCAAATCGCCGCGCTGCCGCCACGCGCGATTGAGCCGGCGCGTTGTGTAAAGAAGTCATCAGTTTTGAGCAAGATGCAGGCATGTTGAGATCAATCAAACAAAAGTTGACTGTGGAAAATATGCAGCGCTCAGCAGTATCCAGAACATCAGAAATATTCAGGCTGATAATGCAACTTTAGAAATAAATCACGTTTTCCTTGGCACATCCATAACTTTTGCTATCAGTCGAATAATCAATTCCGTTATCAGCTTTTTCACACGCATCAAATATCGGTATTTTTTGTTTGCTTGGTATTCCCGACGGTTTTTTTTGAAGGTATAGTCCTCTTTATCCCATTGCCTTCGGGCATCAAATCAACACCAAACGGGCACGTTCACATCGCTGACCGGTCCGCGCAACAGCAGTACTGTCGTACGACGCATCCCCCAGCAGCACGCATTGCAGCCACACATCGCAGCCACGCATCGCAGCAACTTACTTAGAGTACCGAGAATGCCCAATTTCGCCCGACTCCAGATCGCTTTCAAGAACGTGTACGTCCGCATCCTGTCCGCAATCCTGCTGGGCATGCTGGTGGCGCTGGCGATCTTCAAGGCCGACGTGCCGCAGGACGCCAGCCCCGTGGTCCACTCGCAGAACATCGCCGAGATCACCCAGCTGGCCGAGCAGAAGGCGCGCCTGGATTACCTGTTGATTGCCAAGCCGCTGTCGGAAGCGCCGCGCTACATCTATAAGTTCAAGGATGCCGCGAGCCTGAACGTGGTCAAGGTGCCGAGCACCTCGCACCTGTCGCTCGAGCGCGAAGTGCTGCTCAAGAACGCGATTCCGTACTCGATCGCGACCGACGACTACCTCGCTGCGCACAAGGCCGTGATGGAAGAACAGCAGGGCGCGCTGGAGCGCACCGGCACCTTCCTCAAGCAGTACGGCTTCAACATCGCCATCGTGCTGCTGGTGCTGTACCTGATCAAGTTCGGCGTGCCGGGCATGGGCATGAGCGCGTCGATGATCACCCCGGACAAGCTGAAGGGCAGCCTGGACGACCTGATCGGCATGGAAGACATCAAGCAGGAAGTGCTGCACCTGGAAGACATGATCCGCAACCGCGAGGTCTACCAGTCGCACAACATCGACAAGCCGTTCAACGTGATGCTGACCGGTCCTGCCGGTACCGGTAAAACCAAGCTGGTCGGCTACCTGGCCAAGCGCCTCGACATGCCGATGATCTCGGCCTCGGGCTCGGCGCTGGAATCCGGTTATGTGGGCGGCGGCTCGAAAGCCCTGAACGCCCTGTACCGCAAGGCCTGCGCCAAGGGCAAGTGCATCATCTTCCTGGACGAAGCGCAAAGCCTGTTCATGCCGCGCGGCCGCAGCGAAAAGAAGTGGGAAGACGATACCGCCAACACCATGCTGGGCCTGCTGGACGGCGTGAAGAGCGACAAGGGTGCCGGCGTGATCTGGGTGGTGGCCTCGAACTTCGACGACAACAACACCGAGATGGACGAAGCGATGCTGCGCCGCTTCTCGGTCAAGATCAACTTCCGCCTGCCGAACAAGGGCGAGCGCCGCGAACTGCTGCGCAGCTTCCTGTCGCGTAAAAAAGAAGGCCTGGTCAACTGGGACGACCTGGACCTCGACCAGGTGGCCGAGATCACCCAGAACCTGAGCCCGGCGCTGCTGGAAACCGTGGTCGAACGCGCCAGCATGCTGTCGATCCAGGAAAAGGCGATCATCGATACCAAGCTGCTGTTCCGCGCCTATGAACGCGCCACCATCGGCCTGACCGACCGCGCCACCACCGCCGAAAAGCACAAGCAGCGCGAGCGCATCGCCCTGCACGAACTGGGTCACTTCTTCATGCAGATCGACCCCTACCTGCGCCAGGGGATGAGCATCGCCGAAGTGAAGGAAAAGTCGCACCTGCTCAAGATCAGCACCGAAGCGGTGTCGAAGATCGGCGCGCTGGGCTACGTGCTGCAGTCGGGCGAAGACATGTCGCTGCGCACGCTGGAAGAACTGGAACGCGACGTGGTCGGCCTGTACGGCGGCGTGGCGGCCGAAGAGATGTTCTACGGCGCCCGCGGCATCTCGGTCGGCAGCCAGAACGACATCGAGAAGATCACCAAGATGCTCAACCTGATGGTGAGCCGCCTGTCGATGTACTCGCGTTCGAAGATCGACTACAGCCAGCTGGGCCAGGAAGCCAGCGGCGAACACACCGTGCGCCTGGTGGAAGAAAAGGCCGACGCGCTGTACAGCTACACGCTGGACGCGATCCGCGATTACCGCTTGATGATGGAGTCGATCAAGGACACGCTGCTGGACCAGTATGTGCTGTCGAAAGATGAAGTGTTCGCGCTGCTGGAAGAGCGCAGCGACCTGATGATGCCGCAGCTGCAGGGCCATCACGTGGCGAATCTGAAGCTGTGCGAGGAAGCCGTCGCCGCCTGATTCCGGCTAGTCGAGCAGCCTGCAAAACCCGCCCCGCGCAAGCCGGGCGGGTTTTTTTATTCCGGGCGCGGCAGCCAGTGCTGCAAGCGCTCGTGCTGTACCCGGTACTGCTCGCCCAGACAGGCCGCCATCTCCGGCGCCGCGCCGCATTGCGCGTCGCGCACCCTGAGCCAGCGCCGCTGCATCTCGACCACCTGCCTGCGCGCGCCGACCGTGTCCCATCCCAGGCGCAGCGAGCGCACCTGCGCGTCGAGTTGCAGATCCTGGGCCGCCAGCGAAGGATCGGCGCAGATGGTCTTTTCGATGCGGGTTTTCGCCCTGGCGCAATCGAAGGAGGGGCCTTGTGGCGGCGGGCGGAAGCGCGCCCGCGGCGTGAAATCACGGACGTCGAGCGGCACCACGGCGCCGGGCGTGACGAACTGCACCACCTTGGGAGACAGCTCGTGCTCGTCCAGCCAAGTCAGGATCGCCTTGCGCGCCGCAACCGGCAGGCGCCGCGGCGAGACGGTCTTCGATCCCAGCATCAAGACCTCGTTGCCGAAATAGGCGCCGATGCCGGCGTCGCGCCGGCTGTCGATCCAGAACAGGCCTTTATGCGGGCAGGCGTGCGGTACGCAGGCCGACATGGTGGCATAGCGCCCGTCCACGATCAGGGCCGGATCGGGCGGGCCGCGCAGGCCGCTCAACACATCCTTCAGTAGCGGCGGCGGCACATGCGCGCGCAGCAGGTCCGGGATGCGCTGGTCCCAGGCCAGCGCGTTGCTCGACTTGCCTTCGTAGTCGAGCACCCATTCCGACGATGCGTGCGCCGGCATGCAGGCCATGCCCGCCGTCAGCAACAGCCCCGCCAGCGCGGCGCGCACGCTCAATGCACCGCTTTCGCGCGCAGCGAATCGAGCACGTGGCGCGTCATGCTGCCGGCCAGTTCCTCTTCGCCGACGAACACGCGTCCGCCGGTCTCCTTGCGCAGCAGCTCGGCCTCTTCGGCATTGTGGGTACGCACCACGCACTGCACCGACGGATTGAGCGCCTTCGCGATCTCGACCATCTTGCGCACGTCGAAGGTATCCGGCGTGGCGATCACCAGCATCGCGGCGCGCGCGATGTGGGCCTGGATCAGCACCACCGGTTCGGCCGCATTGCCGACCACCGCCGGGATGCCGCGCTCGCGCGCCGCTTCCACCAGTTCGCGGTTCTGTTCGGCCAGCACGAAGTGCACGCCGCGCGCGGTCAGGTCGTCGGCGATGCGCCGGCCGACGCGCCCGAAGCCGACCAGCACCACCTGGCCGCTGAGTTTCTCGTGCGGGGTCTGCATCGGCAGCGCGGCCAGCGGATCGTCCGGGCGTTCGAACTTGCGCGCCAGGCTTGAGCGCGCGCGCAGCCAGCGCTGCACCGGCTCGATCGCCGTGAACAGCAGCGGATTGAGCGCGATCGAGATGATGGCGCCGGCCAGGATCAGGTTCTGGCCCAGCTGCGGCAGCAGGCCCAGGCTCATGCCGAGCGCAGCCAGGATGAACGAGAATTCGCCGATCTGCGCCAGGCTGGCCGACACCGTCAGCGCGGTGTTGAGCGGATAGCGCAGCACCAGCACCAGCACGAACGCCGCCAGCGACTTGCCGAACACGATCACCAAGACCACGCCCAGCACGTGCAGCGGATTATTCATTAGCACCATCGGATCGAACAGCATGCCGACCGAGACGAAGAACAGTACCGAGAACGCGTCGCGCAGCGGCAGCGACTCCTCGGCCGCGCGGTGGCTGAGTTCCGATTCGCGCAGCACCATGCCGGCGAAGAAGGCGCCCAGTGCGAACGACACGCCGAACAGTTCCGACGAGGCATACGCGATGCCGACCGCCGCCGCGATCACCGACAGCGTGAACAGCTCGCGCGACGCGGTCTTGGCCACGCGCCACAGGAACCACGGGAAGATCTTGCGCCCCACCACCAGCATGAAGGCGACGAACGCGCCCACCTGCAGCAGGGTCTTGCCCAGCGCCGGCCACAGGTCGGCGCCCGCATCGCCCTTGCCGCCGAGCGGACCGGAAAGCGCCGGCAGCATCACCAGCACCAGCACCATCACCAGGTCCTCGACCACCAGCCAGCCGACCGCAATGCGCCCGTTCATCGAGTCGAGCACGCCGCGCGCTTCGAGTGCGCGCAGCAGCACCACGGTGCTGGCTACCGACAGCGCCAGTCCGAACACGATGCCGGCGCCCAGCGACCAGTCCCACCACCACGCCAGTCCCATGCCCATCACCGTGGCCACGCCGATCTGCAGCAGCGCGCCGGGCAGGGCGATGCGGCGCACGTCGAGCAAGTCCTTCAGCGAGAAGTGCAGTCCGACGCCGAACATCAGCAGCATGACACCGATTTCCGCCAGCTGCGACGCCAGCGCCACGTCCGCAACGAAGCCCGGCGTGGCCGGACCGATGAAGACGCCGGCGGCCAGATAGCCAACCAGGGCGGGCAGTTTGACGCGCACTGCCAGCATGCCGAATAGCAGGCCGAAGCCGAGCGCGGCGGCAATGGTGGTGATCAGGCTGAGTTCGTGGTGCATCGTCGGGGGACTCCTTATCAGGTTGTAATGACTTGGAGTATAAGCGACCACCCTGACGTTGAAAGAAAAATATGGCCTAAAGGCAAGTATTTGCGCCGATATCGCCACAACTAACGCTATCGCGCCGCGTTTCCATTCACCCTGAATGCGCGTCGCGGCGAGCCGAACTCGGATAGCATAGGCACATTGCCAACTGCCAAGCTCAGCTCACGAATGCCCCGCATGGAAAAGCAGACCGAACTGCGCCGCGCCAAACTGATCGCCCTCGGCTTCTTCGTCGGCGCGGCCGCGCTGTTCGTGCTCAGCCTGCTATTGCCGCAGACCTGGTGGACCGGTCTGCTGCGCGCGTTTTCCGAAGCGGCGATGGTCGGCGCGCTGGCCGACTGGTTCGCGGTGGTGGCGCTGTTCAAGCGCGTGCCGATCCCGCTGGTGCAGCGCCACACCGCCATCATCCCGAACAACAAGGACAAGATCGCCGACAACCTGGCGCTGTTCGTGCGCGAGAAATTTCTCGATACCGATTCCATCGTCGGCCTGATCCGGCGCCACGACCCGGTGCAGAAGGTGGCCGACTGGCTGGTGCAGCCGGCGAATTCCGAACTGATGGGCGGCCACCTGGTGCGCGCATCGAGCTTCATGCTCGACTTCATCGAAGACGCCGCGGTGCAGAACTTCATCCGGCGCGGCGTGCACACCATGGTGAACAGCGTCGACCTGTCGAAATCGACCGGCACCATCCTGGAAAGCCTGACCCGCGGCCGCCGTCACCAGGAACTGCTCGACGAAGGCATCCGCCAGCTGGCGCACCTGCTCGACAACGCCGACACCCAGGATTACATCGCCCAGGGCATCGTTGAGTGGCTGAAGGAAGACTACGCCTTCATCGAAAAGATGCTGCCGTCGGACATGATCGGCCGCAAGGGCGCCGACATCGCGGTGCGTCTCGCGGCCGGCGTATTGAACAAGGTGGCGGCCGACCCGGAACACCCGTTGCGCCACCGCTTCGACGACTACGTGGCCGGCTTCATCGAGCGCCTGAAGGGCGACGCCGCGTTCACCGCCAAGGCCGACGAGATCAAGCGCTACCTGTTGGAGGACGAGACCCTGAACAGCTACCTGAAATCGCTGTGGGACGAACTGAAGGCCTGGCTCAAGCGCGATTTGCAGAGTGAAGACTCGACCCTGCGCCGGCGCATCGTGGCGATGGGCGCCTGGATCGGCAAGGTGCTGGGCGAAGATCCGCAGCTGCGCCAGTCGCTGCACGACAACCTGGAAGCGGCGGCACGCGGCGTGGCGCCGGAATTCGCCGGCTTCCTGACGCGCCATATCGCCGACACCGTCAAGCAGTGGGACGACCGCGAGATGTCGGCCCAGATCGAACTGAACATCGGCAAGGACCTGCAGTACATCCGCATCAACGGAACCATCGTCGGCGGCATGATCGGCGTGATCCTGTATCTTCTATCGCATTTGCCTGCATTATGGGGCTGACCTGAATGGAACCGCCATGCACACGCTTGCACTGAACGACTGGTTGGCTGCCCACCCCGAGGTCGAACGGATGCCCGAACGCGACCTGTATGTGGTGGCGCGCTACATGATTCCGATCAACGCCAGCTTGGCGCAGGGTTGCCTGGAAGCGTCCGGCATCCCGGCGATGCTGGCCGACGCGCACTTGATGCAGACCGATCTGCTGCTGGCGCCGGCCCTGGGCGGCGTGCGCCTGCTGGTTGACGCCGAGCATGTGCAGCACGCGTATAACGTGCTGGCGGCGCTGGAGCGGGGCGATTACGCGCTCGACGAGAACGCCCCGGACGGCGAGTGGCGCACGTCCGCCTGAGGTCCATGCCGTCCTATGAAGACTGGCCGGACTTCATGACCGCCTGAAGATGATTTACAAGTCCATCCGCAACATTATCCCAGGTGTGCTGCAGCGCGTAGTTCCGCAGCCGCCCTGGGTGCCATGTTTGCTTCAATGCCAGACCAATGGCGTGCGCAAATGGCTCGGGCTCCCTGATGTCGACCAAGATGCCCAAGTCCGGAGCGGTAATAATCTCAGGCACGCCCCAAGTACGGTGGGCTACCACCGGGGTGGCGCACGCCATGGCCTCCAGGATTACATTCGGCCAGCCTTCTTTCTCGCTAGCGAGGCAGAGCATGTCAGCGGCAGAGTACCAGGCATGCAAGTCGGTATTGAGCACCGCCCCGGCCCAGACTACCTCGGCGGCTATTCCAAGTTCGGCCGCCAGGGCACGAAGCTCGCTTTCGCAATTGCCTTCTTCGCCTCCTTGTCCCACAACGATCAAGCACAGATCCGTATGGCCTTGCGCCCGCAGCAAGGCAAGGGCTTGCAGCAGGATGTCGACCCCTTTGCGCGGGACCAGATGGGAAACCGACAGCATATAGCGCTTGGCGCTCTGCAAACCGAGCATCCTGCGGGCTGCCTGTTTCGGGGTAGGTCGAAAGCGCTCCGTGTCCACGCCATTCGTGGAGGCGTACCCCTTTTCTGGGGGGGCGCCCAAGCTGATGGCGCCGTCGACCAGCGCCCTGGCGACACCGAAATAACGCGCACAATGACGCAGGGCAAACAGCACTTGGCGAATCCTTATGGGAAACCGGGGGAGATCGTTGATATCGTGGCCGCGCAAGGTGACGACACAGGGCTTGCGCAGGACACGCGACAGCAAGGCGCCCGCAAATCCTTCAGGAAAAGCCAAATGGCAATCGATGATATCGATCTTCCCCTTGAGGCCATGCGATGCGATGAATTTCCAGACCGCGAAGGCCAGGAAAATCCCATCGAGTGGCTTGAGGATCGCCGGAACGGAAAAGAATTTCGGAAAATAGGTTGGATACGCATTGGCGTCGGTCTGCGGCGAAATCCGGCTGCGGTTGGCGTAACGCGCAAAGTATCGCTCGCCGGGAAACCAAGGGATTGGCGAGACCACGATCAGATCGACTTTCGTCGACAGCGCATCCAATCGTTGCTTCACGAACTGGGCATGCACCGGCATGCGCGGATTGGGAAACATGGTCGCGATGCTGAGGACCCGCATGCGTCCGTTCATGGCTCCTCCAGGATATAGGACAGGAAGCGCTTGGCCTTCGCCTCCCAGCTCTCGCTTTGGAGAAAGGTATCGAGTCCGGTACGGGCGTGGATTGGAGTCACAGGGGAGCCTGAGGCGATCGTGGCCAGGGCCGACGCCACCGCGTGTGGAAACTCGTCCGAACCAGCCACGGTGAGGTATTCAGCGAGTCGGATCGCTTCGGGAAGAGGCGACGCGATGACAGGCTTGCCGGTGGCCAGGTATTCCTTGAGTTTGAGCGGATTGATGTTTTGGGTGAATTCATCGACTACATAAGGAAGGATACAGAGGTCGAAGTGGCAAACGTGTCCAGGCAAGTCGGCATAAGGGACGGCGCCGAAAAAGTGCAGATTGGGCACATCGCGAAATTCTTTTGTATCCCAGTCGATAACTGGCCCGAGGATGACGAAGGTCGCCTGCGGCGACAAGACGGCGGCGGCCCGGAGGGCGTGGGCGTCGACACGTCGATCGAAGACGCCGACCATGCCTACCAGCGGATGGGGCAAGGCAGCCAGGGGGCTGGCTGGATTGGTGATGGCGCGAGAGAAGTGCTTCAGGTCCACGCCATGGGTGAGCAGGGCAGACGCGTTCACGAGCGAAGCGCGTGAATCGAGAATCGAGGTGGACGTGGCGATCATCAGATCGCAAGCATCCAGCGTCTCCTGCTCGAGGCGATGCATGGCCCGGCCGTCGATGCCGTGCCAATGCGTGAAGTCGTCCACACAGTAATAGACCTTTCGCGCGAACTTCTGATCGCGAAAGAGACCAGGAACAATGGGCGAAGTACTCACCAGGATCGGATGCTTGCCAGGGGCTACATGTCGCAGCGCCTCATGCACGGCCCTCGAGAGGAGCCGCTGATTGAGTGCGGTGGACGTGGCCCCTCTGAAAGAAGGCCACATGACCGGGTTGATAATATGGGGACAGACCGTGTTCTGCCACGACGGAGCAGAAGCCGTGTCTGACGCAGGGTCGAGGGATCCGAGCCCTGCTCTTGCCTTGAGCCTGGTTTTGGGACGAATCCAGGCGCGAATGACCTGCATCGCCCTTTTGAAATCGTGCAGGCTGAAACGCGGCGTGCGCATCCCAATCGAGTTCACCCAGATGACTTGGGCCTGCGGAATAATCCTGCTGAACAAATGCTGGCAACTTGATGGGTGCCGGCCCCAATCGTCTGCAAATACGACAAACACGTACTGGGAGAGTTGATGTTGAGAGACTTGCATATCCCCGTTGATGCCCAAAGCTGTCCGCTATCGGATCTGCCCAATGATTTATGTATAAGGTGATCCGGCCGACTGGATTGCCCCTCTTAATGATCTGCGGAATCATACCACCCCGCGCCATTTTTATTTCGTTAACATTCCTGCTTATGGCTGAGACAAACTGGAGTCACGAGAGCGGTCGGTATTGCATCTATCCGGGCACAACAGCGGTGCGGAATCTGGCGGCTATTCCATGGATCTCGGCGGTCAATGGGTGGCCCGTCATTCGAAGCGCGCAATACCAGAGACAAGCCAGTGGCAGGACCAAAATCAGAAGAACGGACATCGGTGCGAGCGAGGCCGGAAGTGACATTTTAAGAAAAGCTGCGCCTGTCATGCAGATTATTGCAGTAGCGGCACTGGGCCATAAAGCAGTAAGTGTCGTGGCGAACCCCTGATGGAAATAAATGCGATGCTGGATAATCAGCACGGGCGTCGCAACGATGGTTGCAGCGCAAATTATCCAGGAAAAACTCCAAATACTGCCGTCAAACAGGGCAAGGGCGAAGGCGATGCGCGACAGGAGGATAGTCGCAACAGGAAACGCAGCCAGATGAGGTTTCCCGATCGCGCTCATGGCAGCTGGATAATAGTTAAAGATTGTTCCAACAGCGCAAGCGACCAACAATCCATCCATTGCCGGGACCGATGGCAGCCATTTTTCGCCATACAGCACGATAATGATCTCTTTGCTAAAAACACAGGTCAATGCAAACGCCGTCCACGCGATACCAGTCAACAGCGAAGTTGCCTTGTTCAATAATTCGCCAACAGACTCGCCACGATGGTGCGCCTGGGCCAAGTAAGATTCCGAGCCGTAGTTTGCCGTACTACCGGCGATATGGAAAAAGATCATAACGGTTGAGTTTGCCCGACTGAAAAAACCGACTAGCGTAGCATTGCCGAGTTTACCCAGTAGGATGTCGGGAATCGAATTATTGGCTGCGGCCAGGCAGTTGGTGAGCAAAGAACTGAGGCCGAAATGCAGGACACGGGGCCAATGCCGCAAGGAGGGTAGCCATGGAAGATATTTTGGCCTGAGAGGAATGTAAGCAAGGCAGCACGTGACGATATTGGCCAGATTGGCCCAGGCCATGCTGGACGTGCCAAAACCCAAGCCAGCGAGGCCCAGGCAAGTAACGGCTGACACAACTGTACTGATAATCGATACCCAAGCCTGTTTGGTGGCGGCAAACTCCCGGGTGAGCAGCGAATGGGTGATGGACGCAAAGGGAATGAGCGCGAAACAGATGGCAAGTATCTTCATCACCGGAGCCATTCGCGGTTCGTTAAACCAGCGGCCGAACCAGTCACTGCCGGCATATATGGCTGCGGCTATCAACCATGATGTCGTAAAAAACACACCCATGGCAGCGCGCAGCTTTTCCTGTGTCAAATCCTTTTCCCTCTGGAGATAACTTCCTATGCCAAAATCCTGGAACACGTGTGCGATGTTGATGAGCACGATGGTCATGGAATAGATCCCGATATCGCTCGGGCTCAACATTCGCGCCAGAACCAGACTGACGGCGAACTGGATTAGCGTGGTGCCGGTGGAGGCGAAGAAATTGACGTATAGGGAGCGCCGAATGTTGGCCATGGGTAATGCAATTATTTTCGATAGAATATTTCTCTAATTATGCATGGGGTTGCAGCGCTGCCCACAACGAAATAAGTGGCGGGGGTGGTGGCGTCTGGAACAGGCGCGTACTATGCCGGTATTCACGCGCTTGACGAGCGTGCGCCGGACCGCAAGTAATGCACTGTCGAGTAGATCGTGCTCACGCGTGTAGTGGCGCACCAAGCCTTCTCGTGCGCCGGTATAGTCTGATGACATCGAGACGGCAATCGGGCCGGCCTCGTTTGTCCAAGGAGAACATCATGCCTCAAGGTGATAAATCGTCGTACACCGACAAGCAGAAGCGTCAGGCCGAGCACATCAAGGAAGGCTACGAGAAGAAGGGCGTCGGCAAGCAGGAAGCCGAAAAGCGCGCCTGGGCCACCGAGAACAAGATCTCGGGCGGCGGCAAGAAGCACTGATCGCGCCAGCTTCTACCGCTCTCACGCCGAGAGCGGGCAGCTCAGCTCGATCCGTTCCAGCAGACCCGTGCGCAGCGCCTGCAGCTGGGCGATGCGCGCGTCGATCACGGCCACCTTGTCGGCCAGCAGGCGCGCGATCGCCTGTTCCGGCGCCGGGTTGTCCCATAGTGCCGGCAGGTTTTCTCCGATCTCGGCCAGGCTGAAACCGAGTCCCTGCGCCATGCGCACATAGCCGACCAATTGCGCCGTCTCGGGCGCATAGCGGCGGTAGCCGTTCGCGCCACGAAGCGCGCGGATCAGGCCGCGCTTTTCATAGAAGCGCAGCGTGTCGCAGCTCACGCCGGTCGCCTGCGCCAGTTCCCCGATCCGCATCTCTTTCCTCCTCGAACGCTTGACCCTGGAGTGTACTCCAGGCTTTAGGCTGGGCTTTTCAAACGAGGAGAAAGTCCGATGTCCCCTGACCGTTATCTGAAGATCGTGCGCCTGAGCGCCTGGTACGACCTCGTCGTCACCGCAGGCTTTGCCACGCCGTGGAGCTTCATGCTGTTGCATGGCATGCTGTCGACTGTAGCGCAGCGCTCAGGCCTTCCGGGCATGTTGCCGCCGTTCGAGCCGGCGCACATGCTGATGGCCAATCTGCTCGGTTCGGTCGTGATCGTGTGGTCGCTGCTGCGCCTGCGCGCCACGCTGGCAGTGCACGGACGCTACGATGCACTGGCGCGCTTCCTGTTCGCGGCGTGGCAGTTGTACGCGGTCGCGCATGGTGCCACCTGGCTGATCCTGGGATTCACGTTCTTCGAGCTGATGTTCGGCCTGGCACAACTGCTGCCGGTGGCAAGGGAAGAGCGGCGCTTGGCAATGGCGGCCTGAAAACAAAAACGGCCCGGTTCGCGCGAACCGGGCCGTCATGCATCGTGGTGGTGATAGGTGGACTTGAACCACCGACCCCAGCATTATGAGTGCTGTGCTCTAACCAGCTGAGCTATATCACCGAAAGCGACAAAAGCAAAATGGCTTGACTCGTTGGAGAGCCAAGCCATTCGCTTGGAATTCTTGGTGGTGATAGGTGGACTTGAACCACCGACCCCAGCATTATGAGTGCTGTGCTC
>NZ_DAMAGA010000048.1:0-11159 GCF_031995545.1 Massilia sp. | reverse complement strand
TAACCAGCTGAGCTATATCACCGCAACGACCGATATTATCGGGCGCGACAGGTTATGTGTCAAGAATGTGTGATGGTCTGCGCGAAAATTCTTGATGCGATGTCATTTCTCTAACGTCGCAAGGTGCGCCATCATCGCCGCCGCCGGGTCCGGTCCCAGGCAGTCGATCACGATCCGGTCCGGCATCGCGCGCAGCCAGGTGATCTGGCGCTTGGCCAGCTGGCGGGTGGCGATGATGCCTTGTTCGCGCAGCGTGGCGCGGTCGATCCTGCCATCGAGGTAATCCCAGGTCTGGCGGTAGCCGACGCAGCGGATCGACGGCAGCGTCGGCGACAGGTCGCCCCGCGCGCGCAGCCTGGCCACTTCGGCCACCAGTCCGGTGTCGTCGCGCTGGCCCAGCATCTGGTCGAAGCGCAGCGCGATGCGTTTGTGCAGCACGGCGCGCTCGTCGGTCTCCAGCCCGAACGAGACCAGCTCGAACGGCAGCTCGGGTTTCGCCCGTTTGGCCAGCAGCGCCGACATCGGCTGGCCGCTCAATGCGATGATTTCCAGCGCACGGTTGATGCGCTGGGCGTCGTTCGGCGCCAGCCGGTCGGCGGTGATTGGGTCGAGCTCGCGCAGCCTGGCATGCATGCCAGGCCAGCCGATGCGTGCGGCCTCAAGATCGAGCGCGGCGCGCAATGCGGGATCGGCGCCCGGCAGGTCGTCGAGCCCGTCGACCAGGCCCTTGAAATACATCATCGTGCCGCCCACCAGCAGCGGCAGCGCGCCGCGCGCCTGGATCTCGCCCACCAGGCGGATCGCGTCGGCGCGGAACTGGGCCACCGAATAGGCGTCGAGCGGGTCGATGATGTCGATCAGGTGGTGCGGCACGCTGGCCAGTTCTTCGCTGCTTGGCTTGGCGGTGCCGATGTCCATCTCGCGGTACACCAGGGCCGAGTCGACCGAGATGATCTCGACCGGTCGGTCTTGCGCAATGGCCAGGGCGGCCGCAGTCTTGCCCGACGCGGTTGGGCCCATGATGGCCACGGCCAACGGTTTGTTCGTCATAGTCTTTACTGGCCGCGCAGGAACAGCTTGTCGAGCGCGGAAATTTCGAGTTGGACCCAGGTCGGGCGGCCGTGGTTGCACTGGTCGGCACGTTCGGTGCTTTCCATCTGGCGCAGCAGGGCGTTCATTTCGGGGACGGTGAGGATGCGGTTGGCGCGCACCGCGGTGTGGCAGGCGAGGGTGCCTAGCAGCTCGTTGCGCCGTTCGATCAGCACGCGCGAGCCGCCGTATTCGCGCACGTCGCGCAGCACATCGCGCGCTAGCGTCTGGGCGTCGGCGTTTTTCAACAGGGTCGGCACGCTGCGTACCGCCAGCGTGGTCGGCGACAGCGCGGCGATGTCGAAGCCCAGCGTTTTCAGGGTGTCGGCATGGTCCTGCGCAGTGGCGACCTCGATCGCGTCGGCATAGAAGGTCACCGGGATCAGCATCGACTGCACCTGCATTTCCTGGCCTTGCGCCTGGGCGTCGAGCGCGTTCTTGATCTGCTCGTACAGGATGCGCTCGTGCGCCGCGTGCATGTCGACCAGCACCAGGCCGCGCGTGTTCTGGGCCAGGATGTAGATGCCGTGCAGTTGGGCCAGCGCGAAGCCGAGCGGGAAGTCGTCGTTCGACAGCGGGCGCTCGGAGGCGGACAGCGGCACGGCGCCCATGGCGCTGGTCGAGGTTTCCTGCACCGATGGCGCCGCAGCGCGGTCGCTATCGTTCGACGCGAACAGCGCGCCATACGCCTCGGTACGCTGCGCCACGCCACCGCCTGTGCTCGGATCGTCCCAGCGGCTGCCGGGCGCGAACGGCGATGGCGAGAAGGTCGGCGACAATTGCGTGCCGAACGAGGTCTGCTGGTGCGGCCGCATCGGCGCCTGCGCCGGCGACTGCGAGAGCTGCCACAGCGGCGTGCCGCTCGGGCGCACTTCGGCCGCCGTGATCGGCGCCGGCACGCTGCCGTGCGCGGTGGCCGAGGTCTGCGCCAGCGTGCGCTGCACCGCATGGAACACGAACTGGTGCACCGCGCGGCTGTCGCGGAAGCGCACCTCGATCTTGGATGGGTGGACGTTGACGTCGACCAGCGCCGGATCGAGATCGAGCGACAGCACGTAGCACGGGAAGCGATCGCCGTGCAGCACGTCCTGGTAGGCGGCGCGCACCGCGTGCACCAGCACCTTGTCGCGCACGAAGCGTCCGTTCACGTAGAAGAACTGGCCGTCGGCGCGCGCCTTGGACGCGGTCGGCAGGCCGACGTAGCCGTGCAGGCGCAGCGGGCCGGCCGATTCGTCCAGCACCAGGCGCGCTTCGGCGAAGTCGCTGCCCAGGATCTGGGCGCTGCGCTTGGCGTCTTCGCTGATGTTCCAATGATCGATGGTGCGGCCGTTGTGCGACAGGCTGAACGACACGTCCGGACGCGACAGCGCGATGCGGCGCACGACCTCGGCGCAGTGCCCGTATTCGGTCTGTTCCGACTTCAAAAACTTGCGCCGCGCCGGGGTATTGAAGTACAGGTCCTGGACGTCGATGGTGGTACCGAACGCGCCCGAGGAGGGCGCCACCGTGCCTTCGTGCGAGCCGACGATCTCGAAGGCGTGCGGCGAATCCGGCGTGCGCGAGGTGACGCGTACTGCCGCCACCGAGGCGATCGAGGCCAGCGCCTCGCCACGAAAGCCGAGGGTACCGACGTTTTCCAGGTCTTTCAGCGAGGCGATCTTCGACGTCGCATGGCGCGACAATGCCAGCGGCAATTCCTCGGGCGGAATGCCGCGCCCGTTGTCGGTGATGGCGATGCGCTTGACGCCGCCTTCTTCCAGGCGCACGGTGATCTGGGTCGCGCCCGCGTCGAGCGCGTTTTCCAGCAATTCCTTGACCACGGCCGATGGCCGTTCGACCACTTCGCCGGCGGCAATCTGGGAGATGAGCTGATCGGGGAGCTGCTGGATGGGACGGCGGGTCAGGTCAGGGGCGTTCATCCCCAGGATTATAGCCCGACCTCGCGCACCGGAATCGGCGCGTTGCACACGTCGATGTGGCCCGCCGCGCGCTTGGTCCACGGACCGCCGCGGTTGCGTTGCGCTTCCACCACCGCCTGGAACGAGGCGCTGTCGGTGCGCATCACTTCCAGCTTACTGCGCTCGGCCTGCGGCACGTCGGCGGCCAGGCGTACGCTCGCGATCGGGGTGCGCTGCTCGGGCTTGTCGTAGAAACCGGCGGCGGCGGTGCCGCGCGGGACCACGGTCAGAAGCGGCATGCCCCACACCACGCGCCCGACCACGGTGATATTGCGGTCCAGGTGGCGCGGCGCGTGGCCGATCACGGTGTAGAGCTGCGAGCCGTTGCCGGTGTCGGCGCCATTGTCGCGCGCCACGCCGACGGTGGCGTAGCAGTGCGGAATCCAGGTTTCGTTCGTGGCCGGGTCGCGCGCGGCCGGGAAGCCATTCACATGGCCGACTTGCGGCGCGTAGACGTCGGCGTCTTTCAGGCGGGTGAAGCTGCCGGCCGCCTTGATCGGCGCGGTGAACTCGGCCTTGACGGTGGTGGCCGCCTTGAACGGTTTCGGGTTCTTTTCGTCCGCGTTCGGGTCGCCCCACTGCACCACGAAGCCGTCCTGGGCGCGGATGATGGCCAGGCCGTCGAAATAGCCTTCGCGCACCAGGGCGCGGATGTTGGCGGCCGTGTTCGGGGCAAATGCGGGAGCCAGTTCGATCACCACGCGGCCGGCCGGCAGTTCCATGTACAGGGTGTTGTCCGGGTCCAGCGCGCGCCATTCGGCCGCCTTGGACGCCTTGACCACATCGGCCACCGAGGGCTTGGGCGGCAATTCTTTCTCGATCTTGGCGGCGGCGTGTGCAGCCGGCATGGCGAGCAGTGCCGCACAGATGGCGGCGGCGTGAATGGTGGTAGAACGTCCCTGCATCCCGGTTCTCCTTATTGTTGGTTCACTCTTGAGATAACTGAGTGATTGTAATCCAAGCCATTTTTGACTTGCCGAAATGTCTTGAATATCTTTCCTAATCCGCAGATCCGGCAAATTCTCACCATTTGTTGCTGTAGCGCACTCAAGTTACGTCCCCGAAGTCCGATAACGGGAGGGTATGCCCACTCACTGGAACACCATGCGTAACCTGATCGCCCCCTTCGCCTTCGGCCTGGCCCTGGCGGCTACGAATGCGACCGCGAGCGAAGCCGCTCCGAAGTCCGCCAAACCTGCCGCCGAAGCCGCCAAGCCGGCTGCTGCCGCCGTCGCCTCGATCAAGCCGAACCTGAAGCTTGCCGCCGCGACCCCGGCCGCCGCCTCGCCGACCGCCGCCGCGACCAAGTCGGAAGACGATGCCGAGGTCGACCTGTCGGTCCGCATCGCCGAGAAGCTGGCCGAGCTGCGCGCCAAGCAGGCCCTGCGCGCCGAGGAAGCCGCGCGTGCGCGCAAGATCAACGAAGCCAAGCGCCGCAAGGAAGCCGAAGCCGCTGCCGCCGCGGCCGCCGCTGCAGCGGTCGCCGCCGCCAAGCCGAAGAACGGCACGCACTGGACCTATGAAGGCGAGTTCGGCCCGGAGAACTGGTCCAAGATCAACACCGCCTGGGCATCGTGCAACACCGGCAATCGCCAGTCGCCGATCGACCTGCGCGACGGTCTGAAAGTCGACCTGGAGCAGGTGACCTTCGACTATCACCCGAGCTCGTTCAACGAGATCGACAACGGCCACACGATCCAGGTCAACGTCGCGGGCGGCAATTTCCTGACCGTGGGCGGCACCACGTACGAGCTGCAGCAGTTCCACTTCCACCGTCCGGGCGAAGAGCGCATCAACGGCAAGGGCACCGAGATGGTGGTGCACCTGGTGCACAAGAGCTACGACGGCAAGACCGCCGTGCTGGCGGTGCTGCTGGAGCGCGGCGTGGCCAATCCGATGATCCAGACCGTGTGGAACAACCTGCCGCTGGAAAAGCTGACGGTCGTCACGCCGTCGATCGTGCTCGACGTGAACGAGATCCTGCCGGCACGGCGCGACTACTTCACCTACATGGGCTCGCTGACCGAACCGCCATGCACCGAGAACGTGCTGTGGATCGTGATGAAGCAGCCGATGACGGCCTCGCCGCAGCAGATGGCGCTGTTCTCGCGCCTGTATCCGTTCAATGCGCGGCCGATTCAGCCGAGTAATGGGCGGATGGTCAAGGAATCGATGTAAGCGGCATTTGGCGAGGCGGCTAGCTGTCTAAACGTGCCATTGCTGTCGTCTGGTGATGGATTTTCTGCAAGGACAGTCATACAGACAAAACTAAGCGGCCATGAATGAGACTGGTGTCTCTTTCGTTATCTCGCACAGCAGCGCTTAACCGACGCTTGCCGACTGACTCCCGATCAGCTTGCACCCACACTCTGTTGTGCATCCTTCGACAGCGGCAGGTAAGCCGTTGACAGTGAAGGATTTGGAGGCAGTTACAATTTTGTTGATTCCATGCGGCTTTCCTCCAGGGTAGACCTGTGGGCAACTCACCCGATCCCCTAGTCTCGCTATTGCACGGCCTCCGACGTCGTGACTTGCGGACCCGCTGATGACGGTTCCACCGTGGTCGGTTTTATCGCCTACTGTGATTATTTTCAGTGGCATCTCTTGTTCCTTAAGAGTTGATGACGTTAGTAGGTCGGCACGCCATCTCGCTCGGGCTCGACCGCGTCCTGGATGCTGTTCCATGCCGGTAGTTCTGCAGGAGGTAACGGTACTACCTGGTCCAGCCGGGTCAGTTTCAGGTCGGGGTTGAGCTCCAGCGCATCTGAAATCTGGTCGTACCGGTTCTTGCGTTCAGGATCAGGCAGTATTCCCAATTCTTTAAATGCATCCCGATCCTGCTTTTCAAGCAAATTCCACTCTTTAGTGTCAAACATTTGTCTTAGGACTACTGCCGAAAACTTACTGCCGAACCTCACTCCTGCTTGGTAATACGTCAACGCTTTTCTAAAATCTCTGTTATATTTTGCTGTGCCTCCAAGATCGTAGGCTGCCGGGCCATGACCTTGTTTATATGCACACATTATCATTGCTTCCTCAGCTTCCCAACGCCTAACTTTCACGTAAGCGCTCGCTAATGCCATCTGCGCGTCCGGACTGCCGAGCTCTGCCGCCTTTAGATAATAGGCCCATGCGATCTGCTCATCCTGCGTAGCGTTCCCATAGCCTTGCTCATGCGCAACTCCGAGATCGTAGTAGCCCCAGGCCTGGCCTGCCGCGACGGCCATGCGGACAATCTCGACCGATTTGTCGAGATCGATATCAAGCACATGGTTTGAATCGAGAGGGCCGAGGCCAGACCGGTAGAAGTGAGCCAACAGCGCGCGCGCGCCCCAGTCGCCCTGATTTGCAGCCGCTTGCACATCGTGGAAAATACTTGTGAATTGTTGGCGTGTCAGTTGCCAGGCGATTTTGCTGCGCCACAGCTTGCGGGCGTTAATGTAGAGCTGGTAAGCAGCTTGATCGCGTGTTTTAGGCATGGTGTCCTTCCACCGTCCGCAGGTCGGGATCGGGCCGTTGACATCGAACGGTCGCAAGCCGGCGGGGATCGTATGCGTCTTCACGTACTCCAGATGCTTCGCAAAGCTATAGCCTTCAGCCACGGCAGCAAGCGTTGCATAAACAAGAATGAATCGTCGGCGTACAGAGAACATGGCAAATAGAGCGTCTGAATTCGATCCGGTTGATAAAGGCCGTGTTAATAGGTCGGTGGAGCATCCGACTCGGGTTCGACCGCGTCCTGGATGCCGTTCCATGCAGGTAGTTCTGCAGGAGGTAACGGCACTACTCGGTCCAGCCGGCTTAGTTTCAGGTCAGGGTTGAGCTCCAGTGCATCTGAAATCTGGTCGTACCGGCTCTTACGCTCAGGATCAGGCAGTACTCCTAATTCTTTTAATGCGTTCTGATCCTGCTTTTCGCGTGAATTCCACTCTTCGATGTCGAATATTTGTCTCAGTACTGCAGCAGAGCCCTTGCTTCCGAATCTCGTCCCGGCTTGGTAATACTCCAAAGCTTTTGCGAAGTTCTTACGAAGGTCGGCTTTAATACCGAGTTTATGAGCCGCCGGGCCGTGATCTTGATTGTATGCGCACATAATCATCGCTATCTCGGCATCGCGTCGTTCTGCTTTCTGGTAAGTGCTCGCCAAGGCCATCAGCGCATCTGGACTGCCTAGCTTTGCCGCTTTCAGATAGTAAGCCCACGCGACTTGCTCATTCTGCACGGTACCTCCATAGCCTTGCTCGTGAGCGACACCGAGATCGTAGTATCCCCAAGCTTGGCCAGCCGCGACGGCTTCGCGGACAATGTTGACTGATTTATCCAAGTCGATATCAAGCACGTGGTTGGAATCAAGGGGACCGAGGCCGGATCTGTAGAAGTGAGCCAACAATGCGCGTGCCCCCCAGTCGCCTTGACCGGCTGCGGTTTGTACGTCGTGAAGAATGCTGAGGAATTCCTGGCGCGTTAACTGCCATGCAATTTTGCTTCGCCATAACTTACGAGCATTGATATAGAGATCATAGGCGGCTGGATCGCGAAATTTCGGCATTGTATCTTTCCAGCGACCGCAGGTCGGGATCGGGTCATTCACGTCGAAAGCCTGCAAGCCAGAGGGAATTGTTTGCATTTTCAGGTGCTCCAGATGTAGTCGAAAAAAACAGGCCCCAGTCACGATGGCGGCCAATGCACCAGCGATATAAACGTATTGGCGGATTTTCTCTTTCATATCAAATGACCGGGAATCCGGGTTGCCTGTCGACATGGAATATAGCGACTTGGCCAGACAACGGTAATCTGTCTGCCATTGCATCAGTGTTTCTTTCCATCAGATTCAGCCATTTATCGAACGTTTCTTTCATATCGCCGAACTGTGCCGGCCCGGCATCATTGGTGCACTGTGCGAACAATCTCTTGCGCAAGTCGAAAGCCACATCCATGGCCTGGCTCAGCAAATTAAGTTCACTGTCTAGCGCCATGCTGCGCACGTTCAGGTTGGCCGATCCAACAGTGAAGGCCGCATCGTCCACGATTGCTACTTTGGCGTGGATGTACGTCTCTTCGTAATCCTCCGCGGATTTCGGTTGGGCAGCGCCGCTCCACATCGACGCCATGAGTGCTTTTATCCCTCTTTCCGCCAGCTCGTCTGCAGTAATCGGAGCCTTTTTCTTGCTGCGCTTGGCGCACTCCAACGCTCTCGCATGCTCGGCCACCATTGTTTCGCTGCGCCCAAGCTGTCTGGCGATGTCATAAGTCGCAAGGTCCATGCCATCGGACTCTGGTGTCGAGGTCAAAATGAATACGTAGATGGGTTTGGTGTAGCCTGCTTCACGCAGCTTCGCCGCACATTTCGTCAGATGGGTTACCCAGTCCTCATACTGGATGTACTGGTTCTGGATGAAGATGTAATGCTCGGTGAGCCGCGTCAGGTTGGCGTAGCATTCCTTGATCGATTTTTCCTTGTACGCAGGGTAGGTGCGCATGAGCTGAGCGCTGTGCTGACCGCCGCGCAGGATGAAATCGGCTGCCCTGATGTGCCTCCTGCTTTGCACGAGCGCAGGCGCGCTCTCCGGTTTTTTATCAATCGCCCTGGCCACGGCGAGTGTTGCCTTGACCATCAGGCCTGGCGGCGTCATCCAAAGGGCATTCATCAAAGTTGACGAGGCTGCCTTGGCCTCCGCCCAGCCGTAGCAAAAATTATGATTCAGATCGCATAGAACAGGACCCTGCACCCGCAACGAGACGTCCTGATAGGGTTTCGCGATAAAGGCATATTCTTTTGCAAATTCAGCGAGTCGCGCTGCCCTTCGTCGTCCCGTTGGTTGCCCACCCAAGTCCCGTCTCATTTGTTGATCGTACAGGTCGCCCACTTCGTCCATGATGCTGTCCAACTGGCCCACTGCCTCGGCCGGATTTCTCTTGTAGAGAGTTTCACGGCGCACATCACGGAAGCGATGATCGACTGTGTCCCAGAAGTCGGTCGTCGAGTTATGTCCCATGACGTAGCCAACAGCGCGGTCAGGCGTTTCGTAATCGATCAGCACCATTTTCTGGTGGTGCGTGGGGTAGATAGACCCAATGGTGCCCATGAAGCTGCTTTTGTAGTTCTCGTCCTCGAGCGCCGGCCCTCGGAGATTGAGCGCAACTTCGCGGACCTGCAGCATGATGTTTGGCACCTTGCCCGCGATGACTTCGTCGAACCAATCGCGGTTGTACTGATCGTGCGAGTCACCGAAAAATCCGGCGTAGCCGCCGATTGTCGGAATGCGGCCGCCGTAATATCCCGGGTTATTTTTCACATGATAGTAAGTGGCAGCATCGTCGTGCCAGAGGAGCAGTCGCACCGCAACCGGATTCTCTTTACGGGTCGCAAGCTGCTTGAGCAAGTCGCCGTAGCGCACTCCGTCTTCGGCTCCGCCATTTCGTACCAGCACCATGCCCGGATCAAATCCCCAGGTGATGATGTCCACGCTGCGTTGGGCCTTGAGCAGATCATCTCTTATGCTCCGGAACACTTCCTCGCCGCAGATAAGCGGTTCAATACGGCAGGCGTGGCGAGGTGGGTAAGCGCCGTGCTTGCTTGTCCTTACCCACCAGGGTTTGGACAAGCACTGGTAGGGGCCTACTGTCTTGTTGTAGCTGAGTTTCTGTTTGTACAGCCCAGCATTCTCGTCCATTCCCATATGCTTCCTTTCAAAACAAGCTGATTGCCTCCTGTCGCCTGCGGTAATTCAGGCGCGGTCATCGGACCAGGGGTTGGCATCGATCCGATCCTGGTTCAGGGTTACTTCGTCCTCGGACAAGAGCCCGCCAGGGTTCTCGTAGCCGTGGTATCCCGCGCCGGCGTTGATTTCGTGTTGCTCGACATAGTCACCCGCCGCGATGTCGAAAGACTGACCGGTTGGAAGCTCGACCTTGTACTCTGCGGCGGCATCGAGTTCATGTGCGAACTGGATGTTTCCCTTGTCGTCAATTTGTCCCTGCTCCACCATCGCCCCACCCTTGAACAGTTTGAAGGGCAAGCCGGCACTGGTCCGTCCTGCGGTTTCGGCATGGCTCCCGATGTGGAGCGCAGCACGGCCTTTGCGCAGTACATCGGCCACTGGTGGCATGTTGACGGCCATCTCTGCGTTCTTTGCATTGACCAGACTGTGGCGGGCAGCGTGCGCGACGAAGGTGCCATTGGTGCCGTGTTCGATGCCGCCGGCAGCAAATTTCACGTAGCTGCCACCGCCGTTAATGACGACCTCTTCCTTGGCATTGATCGTGATCCGGTTTGCCGTGTGCGTGATTTCCAGCTTTGCCAATAGCTTGATGTTGTCTGACAGTGCCTGCAGATCGATGTCCCCCGCCGCTGCGACCATCTTCATACCGGCCTTTTGCACGAAGAGACGGAAGGATTGGCGGATGCTGGCAAAGAAATGCGTGCCGGCAGCTAGAGACAGGCTTTTCCCGGTCGTGAACGCCGTGTGACAGTCGCTGGCGATGTGGGTGTCGCCAGCAGTCGTGGTTGCGATGCCGGCAGCACTGGCGACCACCAAATGCGGCTTGGTCAGTTCAGGGAAGCTGCCTGCTTTTGCATTCGACCCTTTGACGGATTCGTTCTGTCCTTGCAGGACTGCAGCAACGTCGTCCTGATTGTCGACTGGCTCCTGTGCGCCGTTCTTTTGCGCGATCTCCGCCAGCAGTTGATGCTGTTCGGCTGAGAGGGCCAGGCGGCGCGAGGTCTCGTCCATGTCCTTGATCGGCCCGCGCCCGGCCTGCCGCGCTTCGGTCGTGATCAGAAGTCCCCTGGCGGCGCGCGCCACGCCATGGCCATCGGTGCGCAGCTCCCAGCCTTCACCGCGTGCGTCCTTGCGGCCAGTGTTGTCTTCGATACGCGTAATGTGCCCAAGTGATAGCTGGCTGCACTGATGATCGCTTTTGAGCTGGGCCTGGATCCTGTCTTTCGTATCGTCGAGGACCAGATGATTGCCGCGCGTCCCGCCGCCAAGCTCCCGGCTGCGCAGGCCGGCCAGTGCCTGCTGTTCCGGCAGCGACCATGGCGGCATGTTCGCATGGTTGTAGAGCGCGCCGAGAACGAGCGGATGGTCGATGTTCCCGTTCGGATAGACA
>NZ_DAMAGA010000047.1:0-35128 GCF_031995545.1 Massilia sp. | reverse complement strand
GCTGGGAAGTCTGGCTGAACGGCATGGAAGTCACGCAGTTCACCTATTTCCAGCAAGTGGGCGGCCTCGATTGCAAGCCGGTGCTGGGCGAGATCACCTACGGCATCGAGCGTCTGGCGATGTACCTGCAGGGCGTCGAGAACGTGTACGACCTGGTGTGGACCGAGTGGGAAGAGAACGGGGTCAAGAAAAGCCTGTCGTACGGCGACGTCTTCCACCAGAACGAAGTCGAACAGTCGACCTACAACTTCGAGCACTCGAACACCGACCTGCTGTTCCAGGCCTTCAACAACCACGAATCCGAAGCCAAGCGCCTGATCGAGCTGGAACTGACCCTGCCGGCCTACGAGCAGATCATGAAGGCCTCGCACAGCTTCAACCTGCTGGACGCGCGCGGCGCGATCTCGGTGACCGAGCGCGCCGCCTACATCGGCCGCGTGCGCACGCTGTCGCGCCTGGTGGCGCAAGCCTATTACGACTCGCGCGAGAAGCTCGGCTTCCCGATGGCGCCAAAGACTGAACAAGCCGCAGCCTGATAAGAATACTGACCATGAATCAAACACTCCTCGTCGAACTGCAGACCGAAGAACTGCCGCCGAAGGCGCTCGTCAAGCTGGGCGCGGCCTTTGCCGCCGGCATCACGAATGGCCTGAAGGCGCGCGACTTCCTGGAAGCCGACAGCGTCGCCACCACCTACGCCACCCCGCGCCGCCTGGCGGTGTCGATCACCAACGTGCGTGGCACTTCGCCCGACAAATCGATCCGCGAAAAAGTGCTGCCGGTGTCGGTCGCCCTGGACAAGGACGGCAACCCGAGTGCTCCATTGGCCAAGAAGCTGGCCGCGCTGGGCTTCCCCGACCTGCAGATCGCTGATCTGGAACGCGCCCAGGACGGCAAGGCCGAAAGCTTCTTCTACACCTACACCGCCGCCGGCAGTGCGCTGGCTGGCGCCCTGCAGGACGTGCTGGCGGACACCGTCACCAAGCTGCCGATCCCGAAGGTCATGAGCTACCAGCGCCCTGACGGCGCCACCGTGCAGTTCGTGCGTCCGGTGCACCGCCTGCTGGCCCTGCACGGCGACGCGGTGCTGCCGCTGTCGCTGCTGGGCCTCGCGGCCGGCCGCCAGACCATCGGCCACCGCTTCCTGTCGCACGGTGAGGCGTTCGACATCGACCACGCCGACAACTACGCGCGCGTGCTGGAAAGCGAAGGCAAGGTCATGTCGTCGGCTGAAGCGCGCAAGGACAGCATCCGCAAGCAGCTGCTCGAGAAAGCCGGCGCCGACCAGGTCCTGATGCCCGAATCGCTGCTGGACGAAGTGGCTGCGCTGGTCGAATGGCCGGTGGTGTACGAATGCCGCTTCGAGGACGAGTTCCTGGCCGTGCCGCAGGAATGCCTGATCCTGACGATGCAGACCAACCAGAAATACTTCGCGCTGACCGACAGCGAAGGCAAGCTGCGTTCGCGCTTCCTGATCGTGTCGAACATCGCGACCGATGATCCGACCGCGATCGTCGGCGGCAACGAGCGCGTGGTGCGCCCGCGCCTGTCGGACGCCAAGTTCTTCTTCGAGCAGGACAAGAAGAAGACGCTGGAGTCGCGCCTGCCGCAATTGAGCAGCGTGGTGTACCACAACAAACTGGGTTCGCAGGCCGAGCGCAGCGACCGCGTGACCAAGCTGGCCACCTGCATCGCCACCCGCCTCGGCTTCGACGCCTCGCTGGCGCAGCGCGGCGCGCGCCTGTCGAAGGCCGACCTGCTGACCGACATGGTGGGCGAGTTCCCGGAACTGCAAGGCATCATGGGCACGTATTACGCGCGCCACGACGGCGAGCACGACGAAGTCGCGCGCGCGGCCTCGGAACACTACCAGCCGCGCTTTGCCGGCGACGCCCTGCCGTCGACCAACACCGGCCTGGCCGTGGCGCTGGCCGACAAGCTGGAAACCCTGGTCGGCATCTGGGCCATCGGCCTGCAGCCGACCGGCGAAAAGGATCCGTTCGCGCTGCGCCGCCACGCGCTGGGCGTGATGCGCATGCTGGTCGAGAAGCGCCTGCCGCTGTCGCTGTCCGAACTGCTGGGCGACGCGGTCACCACCTTCGAAGGCCAGGCCGCATTCAAGGATCCACGCATTGAGGTCACCGCCTTCATGCTCGACCGCCTGCGCGGCATGCTGCGCGAGCGCGGCTTCTCGCCGAACGAAGTCGAGGCCGTGCTGGCCCAGAACCCGGACCGCGTCGACGACGTGGTGGGGCGCCTGGAAGCGGTGCAGGCCTTCGCCGCGCTGCCGGAAGCGGCCTCGCTGGCCGCCGCCAACAAGCGCATCACCAACATCCTCAAGAAGAACGAGGAAGCGTTGGCGCAAGCTGGCGAGGTCGATCCAGCTTTGCTGCAGGACGAAGCCGAGAAGAAGCTGGCCGCCGCCGTCACCCGCGTGCAGCCCGAAGTCGACGCCGCCTTTGCCGCGGGCGACTTCACCGGCACGCTCAAGACCTTGGCCCAGCTGCGCGACGAGGTCGATGCCTTCTTCAACGACGTGATGGTGATGGCCGAGGATGTCGCCCTGCGCAACAACCGCCTGGCCCTGCTGCGCTCCCTGCACGGCATGATGAACCGGGTGGCCGACATCTCCAAGCTGGCGGCATAAGAGAAGCACATGAAACTCATCATCCTCGACCGGGACGGCGTCATCAACCACGACTCGCCCGACTTCATCAAGTCGCCGCAGGAGTGGACGCCGATCCCCGGTTCGCTGGAAGCGATCGCCCGCCTCAATCAGGCAGGCTACCGGGTCGTGGTCGCGACCAACCAGTCAGGCATCGCGCGCGAACTGTTCGACATCGCGACGCTCAACGCCATCCACGCCAAGATGCACGCGGCCGCCCAGCTGGTGGGCGCGGACATCGACGCCATCTTCTTCTGCCCGCACGCGGCGATCGACGGCTGCGATTGCCGCAAGCCGAAGAACGGCATGTTCGAGGAAATCGGCAAGCGCTTCAAGATGAACCTGAAGGGCGTGCCGACGGTGGGCGACTCGCTGCGCGACCTGCAGGCCGGCTACAACAGCGGTTGCGTGCCGTTCCTGGTGCTGACCGGGAAAGGCGAGAAGACGCAGACCACCGGCGGCCTGCCGCCCGGCACCCAGGTCTTCCCCGACCTGGCGGCGATGGTGAGCGCGTTCCTGAAGCCCGCCGTGCAAGCCACGCAGGTGGCGCAAGCCATACCCGCGGTACAGACCAATAATTAAACGTAGTCCCTGTCCTGAATTAGACCGATTTGTCCGGAGCCCCTTTGCGTAATTTCAGCCTGTTCCTGCGTTCCCTGCTCTTTACGATCGTGATGATCGTCGCCACCGTGGTCTGGGCCTGCGTCTGCTTCCTGGCCGCTCCCCTGCCCTACAACAAGCGCTTCTGGGTGACCTCGCGCTGGAACGTCTTCATCATCTGGTGCGCACGCGTCATCTGCGGCATCCGCTACGAATTCAAGGGCTACGACAACCTGCCGGACGCGCCGGCGATCGTGCTGTCGAAACACCAGTCGGCGTTCGAAACCATCTTCCTGCTGCCCAACCTCACGCGCCCGCTGGTTTACGTCTTCAAGAAGGAAATCCTGTACATCCCGTTCTTCGGCTGGGCGATGGGATTGCTGCGCATGATCCCGATCGACCGCAAGCAGGGCAAGAACGCGTTCGCGCAAGTGGTCCGGCATGGAAAGCGTCGACTGGCGGATGGCCAATGGATTATCATGTTCCCGGAAGGGACGCGGATCCCCGTCGGCCAGAAGGGCAAGTACAAGAGCGGCGGCACGCGCCTGGCTGTGGAAACGCAGGCCGTGGTGGTGCCGATCGCGCATAATTCGGGCGAATGCTGGCCGAAGAACTCCTTCATCAAGCGCCCGGGCCTGATCACCGTCTCGATCGGCAAACCGATATCGCCGCAAGGCCATACCCCTGACAGCCTGATGCAAGAGGTAGAAAATTGGATAGAGTCGGAAATGCGCGTCATTTCGCCCCACGCCTACAAAGGTGGTTGAGCGACGTCGAAACCCAGATCAGGAATTCGAAACCCCAGCACACCATGGCATCTTCCAAGATGGACAGCCACCAGCTGGAACTGTTTGCACAAGAGTTTTTCGCGGCGCTCCGGCCTTCAGGCAAGCCGGCGCCGCCCGCGCAGCCGCTGTTCAAGGCGCCGCCCGCACCGCCCCGCATCAATCTTCCCGCGCCGCCGGTCGGCCCCAGTGATCCCCCTCTCAAGCGCATCGTGCTCGGCCAGCACGTGGTGGAGTACGCGCTGCGCCGTTCGTCGCGCCGCTCGATCGGCTTCACCATCGACGACGACGGCCTGCGCGTCACGGCGCCGCGCCGCGTCACCCAGATCGACATCGACAACGCGCTGCGCGCCAAGGGCCGCTGGATCGTCACCAAGCTGCTCGAACGCGGCGAACGGCGCGAACAGCGCCAGCAGCGCGCGCCGGTGGAATGGAAGGATGGCGCGCGCCTGCCCTACCTGGGCGGCGAGATCGTGCTGCGGCTGGAGGATGCGGAGCGCAGCCACTGCCAGTTCGACGAAGCCAGTCGCGAATTGTGGATCGGCGTGGTGCCGGGGCTGTCGGAGTGGCAGCTCAAGGAGCGCGTCAAGCTGTGGTTCCAGGCCCAGGCCAAGCGCGTGTTCGTGGAGCGGCTGGATCATTTCGCGCCGCGCTTGAACGTGGCGTACAGCGCGTTCGCGCTGTCGTCGGCCGGCTCGCGCTGGGGTTCGTGCACGGTGGGCGGGAGCATTCGCCTGAACTGGCGGCTGATTCACTATCCGCCGGCGCTGATCGATTACGTGGTAGCGCACGAGCTGGCGCATCTGCGCGAGATGAATCACAGTCCCGCGTTCTGGGCCACCGTCGCCGAGGTGTATCCGGATTACGATGGGGCGCGGCTTGCCTTGCGCAAGCGCTCGCACGAGATGCCGGTGTTGTTCGAGGAGTGATGTGCGGTGCCGGTGGATGGCGGTGCGCATGCCGCCATGCCGGCTTTGCCTATCGCCGCGTCGGCAGGTCCCCTGCCGACGCGTTCAACCAGCTTCAGACCAGCCGCAACACGATCCTTCAGCGCACATTCAATTCGTGCCGCGCCGCCACCAGATCGCGCATCGTGGCCAACTGCCCCTCCGACAGACAGCGGAACGGAATCGGCAAGGTGCCGCGCTTCAGAATCATCATGAACCCGCGCGAATAAGTGCGCACCGCACTCACGTCATCCCAGTCGATCAGCGTCACGCCGCCGCTGGTGCGCACGATGCCGTGTTCGTCGATAGTGAATTCATAGGTACGCCGGCCGCGTCCGAGCAGGACGAAATTGAGCGCCGCGCTGAACGTGCTTTTCAAACGCAGGAACAGGCTGGCCGGCCAGCGCACGCGGCGACGGCGGATCAGGAAGCCGCCGTGCTGCCACATGAAGCTGGTGTACTCGCGCAGCGTGTAGCGCACGAAGAAGTGCAGCGCGTCGAGCGGAAGAACACTGTTGCCGCGCTCCAGCTTGGGCGGCGCCGAAACCTTGTCGGGTGATCCAGGTGTCATGATCGTCTCCAGAGCCTGTGCGGCTTGCTCCTGGACCAGGACAGCCACTGGCTTTCCACTACCGACCGGCCTCGGGTGATTGAACGACAACATGGCCCATCCCCTTTTGTTTTGTACCGTGCAGATAGGAATGGTATCAAAACCTAGCGAATAACCCGTTGCAGGAGTTCAACAGTGCGCAGGGTCGCGCCGCGATGGCGCCGCGCGAACGCCAGCGCTTTCGCGCCCATTTCCATGCGCGCCGCATGGTCGCGCAGCAGGCGCGTCGCTTCACGCACCAGCGCGCCGGCGTCCGGCACGCGCAGCGCGGCGCCGTCGTCCACCGCTTCGATCGTGGCGTCGAGGAAGTTGAAGGTATGCTCGCCCACCAGCACCGGCTTGCCCAGTGCGCAGGCTTCGATCAGGTTCTGGCCGCCCAATGGCAGCAGGCTGCCGCCGATATAGGCGCAGTCGCAGGCGGCGTAATAGGCGAACATCTCGCCCATCGAGTCGCCCAATAAAACGTCGGCACCGTCGATGGCGTGCTCGAGGTCGAGCTGCGAGCGGCGCGCCAGCGACATGCCGCGCGCCGTGACCAGGCTAGCTACTTCGTCGAAGCGCTGCGGATGGCGCGGCACCAGCAGTAGCAGGCTGCCCGCCGGTTTGTCGGCCGACTGCCGCCAGGCGTCGAGGATCAGCGCTTCTTCGCCTTCGCGCGTGCTGGCGCACAGGAACACGGGACGTTCCGGGCCGCCGGCGCGGATGCGGCTGCGCAGCCAGTCGCCCTTTTCCAGCGCCGCAGCCGGTGGCGTGACGTCGAACTTGACGCTGCCCGTGACTTCCACGTTCGGCGCGCCCAGCGAGCGGATACGCCCCGCATCGAGTTCGGTCTGGGCCGCGACCAGCGTGAAGGCGCGCGCCGCTTCCCCCATCACGGCGCCGGCCTTCCGGCCGCGCTTGAGCGAGCGTTCGGACAGGCGCGCATTGGCCAGCACGATCGGCACGCCCATGCGCGCGCAGGCGTGGATCAGGTTCGGCCACACCTCGGTCTCCATCAGGATCACCGCGCGCGGCCGGTAGCGGCGCAGGAAGCGCCGGGTCATGCTGGCGGTGTCATAGGGCAGGTAAGCCTGCACCACCCGCTCGCCATGGTGCGCGAACAGCTGGCGCCCGGTGGCGCGCCCGGTCGGGGTCATGTGGGTCAGCAGGATACGGCAGTCCGGATAGGCCGCCAGCAGCGCATCGACCACAGGTTCGGCGGCGCGCGTCTCGCCCACCGAGACCGCGTGCAGCACGATGGTGGCTTGGCCCTCGGCGGGGCCGCTCAGGGCCAGGCGCTCGCCCCAGTGCTCGCGGTAGCCCGGCTCCTTGCGGCCGCGCCACCACAGGCGTCCGAGGACGGCCGGCAGCGCCAGCCACCACAGGCCGGAATACAGGGTGCGGTTCATGTGCGCGCCAGCAGTTCGCGCGCTGCCGCGATCACTTCATCGCTGGACGGCGGCGTGCCCAGGTCGCCGAGGTTGACGATGCGATCGGACCAGTTGCCCTCGGTCTTCCACTTGGGCGAATCGGCGTAGATCTCGATCGTTGGCCGCACGAAGGCGGCGGCGATGTGGGTCAGGCCCGTGTCGACGCCGACCGCCAGCGCCGCGTTCTGCGCCACCTTGACCGCGTCCATCATCGACAGCTTGGGCAGCACGCATGCGTTCGGCATCGCGGCAGCGAGGCTTTCCGCATCGGCGCGTTCGGCCGGCGAGCCCCACGGCAGCAGCACCGGCATCGGCGCCAGCGCTGCCGCCAGCGCAATCCAGTTGGCGTCGGACCACTTCTTGGCCGCGCGCGCGGTACCGTGGAAGAACACGGCGTAGTCTTCGCGCGGCAAAAAGTCGGGACGCGTATCGGCGGCTTGCGGCGCCGGCAGGCCGAAGTCGGGCGCGGTATCGACCGGATAGCCGAGCGCCTTGCCGGCCACCAGGCGGCCACGCGCCACCGCATGGGTGCGCGGGTCGAGTGGGATGCTGTCGGTGTGGAAGATGCGCGAGATGCCTTCGTAGCCCGAGCCTTCGCTGCCGTTGGCCAGGCCGACCTTCCTGCCGCCCTTCTTCACCCGCGCGGCGCCCATGATGATGCCGGTCTTGAGCAGGCCCTGGGTGTCGAACACGACGTCGTATTCGTCCTCGCGCAAATTTGCGAAGAAGGCGCGGATCTCGGCCCGCGTCTCCTTCTTGCCCAGGCTCTTGCGCCAGCGCCGCAGCGACCATGGAATGATCTTGCGCACGTTGGGATTCAGGCGCACCAGACTGACGTAGCCCTCTTCCACCACCCAGTCGATCGTGGCGCCGGGATGGCGGCGCAGCAGGTCGGCCACCATCGGCAGGTTGTGCAGGACGTCGCCCAGCGACGACACGCGCACGAGTAAGATCTTCAAGCGCTAGCCTCAGAACGGCAGATCGGCGCCCGGCTTGGCGGCCAGGATCACGCTCTTGAATTCACCCTGGATGCGCGCTAGCGCTTCCGGGTTCTCGCCTTCGAAGCGCAGCACCACCACCGGCGTCGTGTTCGACGAGCGCGCCAGGCCGAAGCCGTCGGCGTACTCGACGCGCAGGCCGTCGATGTCGTTGATCTTTTCCGAGGTCGGGAAGGTGGCGTTGGCGCGCAGGCTGTCGATCAGGGCGAAGTTCTCGCCCTCCTGCAGGTTCAGGTGCAGTTCCGGGGTGCTGCTGGCGATCGGCAGGCCGTTCAGCAGCGCCGATGGATCGGCTTCCTTGGTCAGGATTTCCAGCATGCGCGCGCCCGAGTACAGGCCGTCGTCGAAGCCGTACCAGCGGTCCTTGAAGAAGATGTGGCCGCTCATCTCGCCGCCCAGCGGCGCGCCGGTTTCCTTCAGCTTGGCCTTGACCAGCGAGTGGCCGGTCTTCCACATCAGCGGCTTGCCGCCGTGCTGTTCGATGTACGGGGCCAGGTGACGGGTGCACTTGACGTCGTACAGGATCTCGCCGCCCGGATTGCGCGACAGGACGTCGGCCGCGAACAGCATCATCTGGCGGTCCGGGAAGATGATCTGGCCATCCTTGGTGACCAGGCCCAGGCGGTCGCCGTCGCCATCGAAGGCCAGGCCGATCTCGGCGTCGGTTTCCTGCAACGCCTTGATGACGTCCTGCAGGTTTTCCGGGTGCGCCGGGTCCGGGTGGTGGTTCGGGAAGTGGCCGTCGACTTCGCAGAACAGTTCGATGACCTCGGCGCCCATGCCACGGAACAGGTCGCCGGCGAAAGCACCGGCCACGCCGTTGCCGCAATCGACCACGATCTTGATCGGGCGCGCCAGCTTGACGTCGCCAATGATGCGCTCGAGGTAGGCGGCGCGGATGTCGTGGGTGCCGTACTCGCCGCGCTGCTCGGCGACCTTGCCGTCATAGGCCGCGATGCTGTCGTGCAGGCCGGTAATAGCGTCGCCATAGATCGCATCGCCCGCCATCACCATCTTGAAGCCGTTGTAGTCCGGCGGATTGTGGCTGCCGGTGACCATGATGCCCGAGCGGGTGTCGAGCACGTTGGTGGCGAAATAGACCATTGGCGTCGCGACCATGCCCAGGTCGATCACGTCGACGCCGGCGTCGCGCAGGCCTTCGGCCAGTGCACCGGCCAGTTCCGGGCCCGACAGGCGGCCGTCGCGGCCGATCACGACCTTGCGCTCTCCCTTGGCCAGCGCGGCGGCGCCGAAAGCACGGCCGATGTGGCGTGCGATGCCGGCATCCAGCGTCTTGTCGATGATGCCGCGGATGTCATAGGCCTTGAAGATCGTTTTCGAGAGAGCAACCATTTTCTTCCTTGGAGTACGTGGAGCAAAGCGCATGCAGCCCGGTAAAGGCGGCATCGTTGCAGGTGTTGGAGGAATGACAAAATTGCCTGCTATTGTACCGGCAAGCGCTGGCGCGTGGGAGTGGCGCGGGATCGGTGCGACGATTGGAGAAACTTGAAAGACGATCGGAGATACTTCGTGACGCCGCTGGGGATGCGCGTCAGTGCAGGATGGGGCATCAAAGCTGGCGATGACAGCAAGCCACCGGCGCCGGCGTTCGATCACGCCGGCACGATCGCTGGATCGCCGCAGCTAGCTGCTGCGGCCCAGCATGCCGCTCCGGCTGGCGGAGCGGCGTGGCATCAAACGCGCAGGTCGTCGATCGACTTGCCGCCTTCGACCCATTCCTTGACCCACTTCGGCTGACGGCCGCGGCCGGTCCATTGCTGATTGTTGTCTTCCGGGTGGCGATAACGCACGGCGACCGAGGCGCCTTTCGAACCGCGGCCGGCGGCGGCCATCAGGTCTTTCAGCGGCACGCCGACGCTTTGCGCGATGGCCAGGATTTGCTCGCGTGCTTTTTGCACTTCCTGCACTTCGCGTTTTTTCATTTCCTGCTTGATTTGTTCCTGCAGGTTGCGCAAATCGCCTACGGACATATTCGACAGATCCATCATCGTTCCTCGTTCGTTAAAAATGAATACAGATTCAGCAATTGCTCGCTGTGGGAATTCTCACCAATTGTCGCAATATACTAACATCAATATTACACCATTAGTCCTTCTTGCTTAAAAAAAGCCAGCGTGGGGACTTGAATCGAACAATACGACCGTACAACCAGAGGTAACTGATTATGAACAACAAACAGAAAAACATCAGCACTCCGGTATTCTTCCAGAACACCGTTGCGGGTATCACTGCTGTGAGTGAAAACAGCCATAAATAAGGCGATGTACGCGCATTGCGTTTCATCAGTGCGCGTGCTTCGCGCGGGCCTACCGTCCATTGCACGATACGTCTGAAAATCAAACTGTGCAGGTGAATCCCGTCCGGCATTGCCGGCGACTTGCCGCGTACAAACATGCGGCGATAAGCGGAAAAGACGGTTTCGAATGCGGGATAAATCAGGAGCAGCGCCGCATACCAGGTCGATACATCGGGATTGCGCATCACCAGCAGCAATGCCAGTTCGCCCAGCAGGAATCCGAGAAAATAAGCGCCGCCATCGCCGAGGAAAATCAGGCCCACCGGATAGTTCCAGATCAGGAAGCCGGCGGCGGCGCCGGCCACGATCAGCGCCGCCACCAGTACGAACATATCGCCCACCTGCAGCGCCACGTAGGCCAGCGACAGCAGCATGAAGATGCATACCACGCTGGCCAGGCCGTTGAAGCCGTCGATGATATTGACCGCGTTGGCGATGCCGGCCACCGCCAGCAGCGTCAGCGGCAGCACCAGCCAGGGCGCCTGCAGCACCAGCACACCCCACGGGAAATCGAGCCGCACCACGCGCGCATCGAGCAGCCAGTATCCGAGCCCGGCCGCAACCATCGTCAATAGCAGACGGCGGCCCGGCGACACCTTTCCCGTATAGTCTTCGACTATTCCACCGGAGAGTGCAATCGCGCCGCATGCAATCAAGGTCATCAGCCATGGCGCCAATGCCGGCTGGCGTAAAACGGAAATTCCGGAAGCGACAATCACGGCGAGGAAAATCGGAATACCGCCAATGCGCGCTACCGCATGCGTATGCACTTTCTGCACTCCACCGAAATCGCCATCGAGCGCCATCCCGTTTTTGCGCGCGAACTTAATCACCAGCAGTGTCAGCAATGCACACGACAGGAAGCTCACGAAAAAGGAGAACATTATTGTTTTCTTTCGGCGCCATTCATGGCGCTTCTCCATGAAGCAGCGGCAGGGAAATAGCACAGCCACAGCTTCAGTAATTCAGTACGGCTCAGTATGCGTCTCCACATTCGCCTGCATGAACCGAATTAATGCCATTCATGCACGATTCATTGTACCGGAATGAATCGGCGATCCCAGGCGCACGGTTTTATCGTGCTCGCCGTGTTGGAAATGAGTCAAACGATGCTCGCGCACCGCTGGACGGCGCAGGCGAATGGTGTAGTAAGCGGGAGTTCAGCGCAGGCACAGCGCCAGCGCATCGCGCCAGTCGGGCAGGCGGCAAAAACGGTGCGTCAGCTTGGCGCTGTTCAGGCGCGAATTGGCGGGCCGGCGCGCGGCTTGCGGATAATCCCTACTTGCGATCGGCGTCACGCGGGAGGCGCTCCCGGTTTCTTCCATGATCGCCTGCGCAAAACCGGCCCAGCTGGTTTCGCCGCCGGCGGCCAGGTGATATATCCCGCGCGATTCGCGCCACCAGCGCGCGCCGCCGATCTGCGACTGCACCAGGATGTGGGCCGTGGTCTGGGCCACGGTGCGGCTCCAGGTCGGCGCGCCGATCTGGTCGTCGACCACCCTCACCTCGTCCTGGCCGGCGGCCAGACGCAGCATCGTGCGCAGGAAGTTATGGCCGTGCATGCCGTACACCCAGCTGGTGCGCAGGATCAGGTAGGGAATGCCGGACGAGACGATAGCCTGCTCGCCCAGCATCTTGGTTTCGCCGTACACGTTGAGCGGCGCGGTGCGGTCGCCTTCCACATACGGCGTGTCCTTGGCGCCGTCGAACACGTAGTCGGTCGAAAAGTGCACCAGCGCCGCGCCCACTTCGCGCCCCACCAGCGCCATCACGCCGGGCGCCTGGGCATTCACGCGCAGGGCCAGCTCCGGTTCGCTTTCGGCGCGGTCCACCGCGGTATAGGCGGCGGCGTTCACGATCAGGTCCGGCTGCAAGTGGCGCACGCAGTCGCGCACCTGGTCCAGGTTGGCCAGGTCGAGCCGGTCGCGCCCACAGGCGACGATCTCGCCCAGACCCTGCAGGCAGCGCAGCAGCTCGTAGCCGACCTGGCCGTCGGCCCCCGTGAGCAGGATCTTCATGCGAACCCCTTGTCCTCGATGAGCAGGATCTTCATGCGAACACCTCGGCCGCGGCCAGCGGCGTGCCGCCCAGATCCTTGGGCGACAGGATCGGCGCGCACGGCAGCGGCCAGTCGATGTCCAGCGCCGGGTCGTTCCACAACAGCGTGCGTTCGTGCTGCGGCGACCAGTAGCCGGCGGTCTTGTACAGGCATTCGGCGTGTTCGCTCAGGGTCACGAAACCATGCGCGAAGCCGGGCGGCACCCACAGCTGGCGCCGGTTATCGGACGACAGCTCGGCCCCGATCCAGCGTCCGAAGCTGGGCGAACTGCGGCGCAGGTCGACCACCACGTCGTACACGCTGCCGGCGATCACGCGCACCAGCTTGCCCTGCGGGACGCCAATCTGGTAATGCAGGCCGCGCACCACGCCGCGGCGCGAGCGCGAATGGTTGTCCTGCACGAAGTCGGGCGCCAGGCCGGTGGCGTCGCGAAAGCGCTGCGCATTGAAGCTCTCGTAGAAGAAGCCGCGCTCGTCCTCGAACACCTGCGGCTCGATCAGGAACACGCCATCGAGCGCGGTAGCCATGCACTTCATCGCGGCACCCGGTCGCCCAGCACGCGCAGCAGGTACTGGCCGTAGCTGCCGTTGCCGACCGAATGCGCCAGCCGTTCCAGCGCGCCGGCGTCGATGTAGCCGCGCCGGTAGGCCACTTCCTCGGGCACGCCGATCTTGAGGCCCTGGCGGTGCTCGATGGTGGAGATGAACTGCGAGGCGTCCAGCAGCGAATCGCAGGTGCCGGCGTCGAGCCAGGCGAAGCCGCGTCCCATCAGCTCGACGTGCAGCTTGCCGGCTTCCAGGTAGGCGCGGTTGACGTCGGTGATTTCGAGCTCGCCGCGCGCCGACGGCGCGATCGAGGCCGCGATGTCGGCCACCTGGCCGTCGTAGAAATACAGGCCGGTGACGGCGTAGCTCGATTTCGGCTGCGCCGGCTTTTCCTCGATCGACAGCGCATTGAAGCGTGCATCGAATTCCACCACGCCGTAGCGCTGCGGATCGAGCACATGGTAGGCGAAAACGGTCGCGCCTTCAGCGCGTGCGCCGGCGGCCAGCATGCGCGGCTCGAGGCCGTCGCCGTAGTACAGGTTGTCGCCCAGGATCAGGGCCGAGGGCTGGCCGTCGATGAAGCGGCGCCCGATCAGGTAGGCCTGGGCCAGGCCTTCGGGTTTCGGCTGCACCGCATACTGCAGGTTCAGGCCCCACTGGCTGCCGTCGCCCAGCAGCTGCTCGAAGCGCGACTGGTCGTGCGGGGTGCAGATCACCAGGATGTCGCGGATCCCCGCCAGCATCAGCGTCGTCAGCGGGTAATAGATCATCGGCTTGTCGTACACCGGCAGCAATTGCTTGGAGATGGCCACCGTCATCGGATACAGGCGCGTGCCGGAGCCGCCGGCCAGGATGATGCCTTTACGTGCGCCTTGTGCCTTTGTCTGTCCCTGCGCCATCATGCCTGCCCCCGCGTGCCGTAGTTGCGTTCGACCCATTCCTGGTGGGCGCCGTTCTGCACCCGCGCCACCCAGTCCTGATGGTCAAGGTACCAGCGCACCGTGTGCTCGAGGCCAGTGTTCACGTCGTGCGCCGGTTGCCAGCCGAGTTCGCGCCGGATCTTGCCGGCATCGATCGCGTAGCGGCGGTCGTGGCCGGGGCGGTCGGCAACGAAGGCGATCTGCTCGCGCCGGCTGCGCTCACCGGGCACGAGCCGGTCGAGGATATCGCACAGCGACTGGACCACGTTGAGGTTGGTCATTTCGTTGGAGCCGCCGATGTTGTACATCTGGCCCGGAGTGCCGGCCTCGAGCACGCGGCGGATCGCGGCGCAGTGGTCGCCCACATACAGCCAGTCGCGCACCTGCTGGCCGTCGCCGTAGACCGGCAGCGGCTTGCCGGCAAGCGCATTGGTGAGCATCAGCGGGATCAGCTTTTCGGGGAACTGGAATGGGCCGTAATTGTTCGAACAGTTGGTGGTCAGCGTCGCCAAGCCGTAGGTGTGGTGCCAGGCGCGTACCAGGTGGTCCGAGGCCGCCTTCGAGGCCGCGTACGGGCTGTTCGGTGCGTAGGACGTGGTTTCGCTGAATGGCGGGTCATGCGGGGCCAGCGTGCCGTAGACTTCGTCGGTGGACACGTGCAGGAAGCGGAATGCCGCACGCTTCCCCTCGTCCAGTTCGGCCACATACGTGCGCGCCGCTTCCAGCAGCGTATAGGTGCCCTGCACATTGGTCTGCACGAAGTCGCCCGGCGCGTGGATCGAGCGGTCGACGTGGCTCTCGGCTGCGAAGTGCAGGATGGCGCGCGGCCGGTGCCGGCGCAGCAGCTGCGCCACGAGCGCGGCGTCGTTGATGTCGCCGCGCACGAACAGGTGGCGCGGGTCGTTCTCCAGGCCGGCCAGATTCTCCAGGTTGCCCGCATACGTGAGCTGGTCCAGGTTCACGACCGGCTCATCCGTCCCGGCCAGCCAGTCGAGAATGAAGTTGGATCCGATAAAACCAGCACCACCAGTAACCAAAATCATTTAGTATCATCCGCCAAAGCAATAAGTTCGCCAAGCATTCTACGTGAACTGATCTTTTCCATCGACATGGCGCAGGGCCTCGAGGTCCTGTCAGAACAAGAACATGAAAACATACGCCATTGGCGACCTGCAGGGATGCGCGCATGAAGCGCAAGAATTACTCGACCGTATCTTCGAAGCGGGGGGCAGCGACGCGCGCATCCTCTTCGTCGGCGACCTGATCAACCGCGGCCCGGATTCGCTGGGCGCGCTGCGCCGCATGAAGGCGCTGTCCGAATCGAGCGGCGGGCGCGTCGAAGCCCTGCTCGGCAACCACGACCTGCACCTGATCGCGGTCGCGGTCGGCGCCCAGCGCATGAGCCGCTCGGACACCCTCGACGAGATCCTGGCCGCGCCCGACCGCGACGAGCTGATCGCGTGGCTGCGCCAGCGGCCGCTGGCCATGTACGTCGACGGCCACCTGCTGGTGCACGCCGGCGTGGCGCCGCAGTGGGATGCGGCGCAGACCATGGCGCTGGCGGGCGAAGTCGAAAGCGTGCTGCGCAGCGATGCTTATATCTCCTTCCTCGGCGCGATGTACGGCAACGATCCGGACCGCTGGGACGACCGGCTGGAGGGCATGGAGCGGCTGCGCTGCATCGTCAACGCGCTCACGCGCATGCGCCTGTGCACTGAGGATGGCAGCATGGACTTCAAGCACAAGGAAAGCGAAGCGGGACCGGTGGGCTCGGGGCTGCTGCCGTGGTTCGATCTGCCAGGGCGCAGGACGCAGGATGTGACGGTGGTGTTCGGACACTGGTCGGCGCTGGGGCTGATCCAGCGGCCGGACCTGATCGGGCTCGATAGCGGCTGCGTGTGGGGCGGCAAGCTGACGGCGGTGTGCCTGGATGACCGGTCGCTGTTGCAGGTGGATTGTCCGGAGTATCTGGAGCACGCCGGCAAGAAGCGCTAGGCGCTGGACGGCGCGGGCGCGGGCGCCGGCGCGGTGCGCGGCATTGCCACCGCTTGTGCTACCGCTTCCTGCGCCGCCGCCGCCAATTCGCGCCGATGCGCGCCCTTGCCCTCCAGCGGCGCCAGGCACGCCAGGCGCGCCGTCACCGGCGGCCCCTGCAACACCCTGAACAGGCTGTCCACGAACGTCGTCTCGTCCGCATACTCGATTGACGCGTGATAGCCGCCATCGGCATCGAGATACGCCAGCGCATACGGCTGCACCTGCACGCCCGCATCGACCGCCGCCTCGAACAGGTTGGCATGAAACGGCAACACCTGCCCCTGCAGCGAGGTGGTCCCTTCCGGGAACAGCGCCACCCGCTGGCCCCCCTGCAGCACCTCGACCAGCCCCTTGAACACGTGCCGCAATTCGCGCCGGTTGCCGCGCGCGATGAACACGGTGCCGGCGCCCGCCGCCAGCCAGCCCATCACGGGCCAGGAACGGATCTCGGCCTTGGCCACGAAGCGGCAGGGATTGACGGCATTGATGACGAAGATGTCGAGCCACGACACGTGATTGGCCACGATCAGCGCGTGCTCGAGCGCCGGCGCGCCGGGTGCCTGCTCGACCCGCACCCGGCACAAGCTGAGCAGGCGGCGCGACCAGCCGCGCGTCATGCGCTCACGCAGGCCGTGCGAGGCCCAGGGAAACACCAGCGCGCACGTCGCCAGCCCTTCGCACAGGTGGACGATGACGCGCGTGAGGCGCCAGGCAAGGCGAATCTTCAAGATGGTAGAAAGCGATGGCCCGGCGCTCTGATACGAAGCGCCGGGCGAAGTGAATCAACGCTGCTCGGAACGCGAATACGCCACGCGGCCGCGCACGATGGTGGCCTTGACCTGCCCGGCCAGCTCGTAGCCGAGGAACGGCGTGTGCTTGCCCTGGCTGGCCAGCGCGCGGCTCTCGACCGTCCAGCGCGCATCCGGGTCGAACAGCACCACGTCGGCCGCCGCGCCCACGCCCAGGGTGCCGACCGGCAGCCCGGCGATGCGCGCCGCCTCGATCGTGATCTTGGCAATGGCCTGCGACAGCACCGCAGCGCCGCCCTGCTCCTGCGCCCACTTGAGGGTCAGCGCCAGCAGCAGTTCCAGGCCGGTGGCGCCGGGCGAAGCTTCGCCGAACGGCAGCAGCTTCTCGTCGTCGTCGACCGGGGTGTGGTCCGAACACACCGCGTCCACGGTGCCATCGACCAGCGCGGCGCGGATCGCGTCGCGGTCACGCGCAGAGCGCAGCGGCGGCGTCAGGCGCGCGTTGGAGTCGAAGAAGCCGATGTCGGCGTCGGTCATGTGCAGGTGGTGCACGCCGATGTCGGCGGTCACCGGCAAGCCTTCCCTCTTGGCGGCGCGGATCAGTTCCAGGCCGGCCGCGGACGAGATGCGGCACAGGTGCACGCGCGCGCCGGTGGCGCGCATCAGCTCGAAGATCGTGTGCAGGGCGATGGTCTCGGACATCACCGGCACGCCCGACAGGCCCAGGCGCGAGGCCAGTGGGCCGCTGTGGGCCACGCCGCCGCGGCCGATGTGCGGGTCCTGCGGACGCAGCCAGACGGTGTAGCCGAAGGTCTTGGCGTACTGCATCGCGCGCTGCAGCACCGTGGTGTCGAGGATCGGCTCCTCGGCCTGGGCGAAGCCGATGCAGCCGGCTTCGGTCAGCTCGGCCATCTCGGTCAGCGCTTGGCCCTTCAGGCCGACCGTGAGTGCGCCCAGCGGGTGCACATTGGCCTGGTCGACGATGCGCGCGCGGTGCTTGAGCATCTCCACCAGGCCCGGTTCGTCCAGCACCGGATCGGTGTCGGGCGGGCACACCAGCGAGGTCACGCCGCCCTGCATCGCGGCCTGCAGCTCGGACTCGAGCGTCGCCTTGTATTCGTAGCCCGGCTCGCGCAGGCGCGCCGACAGGTCGACCAGGCCGGGAGCGACCACCAGGCCGTTCGCATCGATGGTCTGGTCGGCAGCGAAATCGGCGCCGCCGGTGACGATCTTGCCGTCGGCGATAAACAGGTCCTGCACGGCGTCGATGCCGTTCGCCGGGTCGATCACTCGCCCGTTCTTGATATGAATGTTCATGCGTGGGTTCCCGCCAAAATGCTCATCACCGCCATCCGAACCGCGATCCCGAAGGTCACCTGCGGCAGGATCACCGCCTGCGCGCCGTCCGCCACCGCCGAGTCGATCTCGACGCCGCGGTTCATCGGGCCCGGGTGCATCACGATCGCGTCGGGTTTCGCCAGCGCCAGGCGCTCGGGCGTCAGGCCGTAGCTCTTGAAGTATTCCTGCGCCGACGGCAGCAGCGCGCCGCTCATGCGTTCGTTCTGCAGGCGCAGCATGATGATCACGTCGACGTCCTTCAGGCCCTCGTCCATATTGGTGAAGGTGCGCACGCCCATCTGTTCCAGGCCGCCCGGCAGCAGCGTGTGCGGACCGATGGCGCGCACTTCCGGCACGCCGAGCGTGGTCAGGGCGTGGATGTCCGAACGCGCCACGCGGCTGTGCAGGATGTCGCCGACGATGGCCACGCGCAGATTGGTGAAGTCCTTCTTGTAGTGCCGGATCGTGTACATGTCCAGCAGACCCTGGGTCGGGTGCGCGTGGCGGCCGTCGCCGGCGTTCACCACGTGCACGTCGGAGCGGGTGCGGTTCAGGTGCTGGGCGATCATGTACGGCGCGCCCGACTGCGAGTGGCGCACCACGAACATGTCGGCGTGCATCGCCGCCAGGTTGTCGATGGTGTCGAGCAGCGACTCGCCCTTGGTGGTCGACGAGGCCTGGATGTTCAGGTTGATGACGTCGGCCGACAGGCGTTTGGAAGCGATCTCGAAGGTGGTGCGGGTGCGGGTCGAGTTCTCGAAAAAGAGATTGAACACGCTCTTGCCACGCATCAGCGGCACCTTCTTGACCTCGCGGTCCGAGATGCCGACGAAGCTCGAGGCGGTATCGAGGATGTGGTCGATGTGCGCCTTCTTCAGCCCTTCGATGGTGAGCAGGTGCTGCAGTTCGCCGTGTTTGTTCAGTTGCGGATTATTGTTCAGGATCGCCATTGTCTTGTTCGATGGTGAGCGAAAGGTGGCCGGATTCGAGGCGCTGCAGCGACAGCGACTGGCCCGCCTCCAGGGTGGTGCGAAGGCCGACATAGTCGGGAGCGACCGGCAGCTCGCGCCCGCCGCGGTCGGCCAGTGCGGCCAGGCGGATGCAGCTCGGGCGGCCGTAGTCGAACAGCACGTTGATCGCGGCGCGCACGGTGCGGCCGGTCTGCAGCACGTCGTCGACCAGCACCACGGTGGCGCCGTCGACCGGGAAGCGGATGTGGGTCGGCTTCACGTCCGGATGCAGGCCCTTGCGTGCGTAGTCGTCGCGGTAGAACGAGACGTCGATCGAACCGAGGCGGCTGGTGAGATCGAGGTCGCGCGCCAGCCGTTCGGCCAGCCAGGCGCCGCCGGAGTGGATGCCGACGATGGCGGCGTCCTGCACGCCGTCCAGGCCCGCACGGACCTGTCCCAGCAGCTCGCGGTACAGCGCCTCGGCGTCGAGGTCTTTGTCAGTTGTTGGCATGAGCGTCAAAGTATTGTTGCAAAATGATGGCGGCCGCCTTGTCGTCGATCTTCTCGCCGCGCTTGGCGCCAAGCACGGCCGACGAATAGCGTTCGTCGACCAGTTCGACGGGCAGGTTGAAGCGGCCGTGCAATTGATTGGCGAAGCGGCGGCTGCGCATGGTCATGTCGTGCTCGGCGCCGTCGGGATGGCGCGGCTCGCCCACCACCAGGCGCGCCGGCTGCCATTCGGCGATCAGCTCTTCGATGATCTTGAAGCGGGTCGCGTTGTCGACGGCCGCGATGATGCGCAGGGGCTGGGCCTGTCCGGTGAGGGTGTTGCCCATGGCGATGCCGATCCGCTTGATGCCGAAGTCGAAGCCCAAAACAATGTCAACCATGCGTGCTGCTCAGGTCATGCATGGCCGGCTTCGGTAGCGAGCATCAGCGGGTCGATTCCCAGCAGTTTGATGGCGGCGTTGTAGCGCTCCTCGATCGGCAGGTCGAACAGCACGCGCGCGTCGGCGCCCACCGTCAGCCAGCCGTTGCGAGAGATTTCTTCTTCCAGCTGCCCCGGGCTCCAGCCGGCATAGCCGATCGAGACCAGCATGCGCGCCGGTCCGCCGCCGCTGGCGACGGCCTCGAGCACGTCGATCGAGGTGGTGAACGATACGTCGTCGGTAACGTTGAGCGACGACGAATAGCGTCCGCCCGGCGAATGCAGCACGAAGCCGCGGTCGTCCTGGACCGGGCCGCCGAACATGATCGGCTCGTCCACCACGGTGGCGCGCAGGCCTTCGGCCAGCTTCAGGTCGACGCGGTCGAACAGGGTTTCCATGGTCATGTCGGTCGGCTTGTTGATGACCACGCCGAGCACGCCCTTGTCGTTGTGCTCGCAGACATAGACGACGGTGCCGCCGAAGACCGGATCCTGGATCGATGGCATGGCGATCAGGAAGTGGTTTGCCAGGTTCAGTCCCGATGCGGCAGGACCGGCCTCGGCAAGCGGGTCATCCTGTTCACGGGGCATGCCAGGCATCGGTAGAGTTTTGCCAACTTTGCTTTTTTTCATTCGCGTACTCTCAAAAAGGCGCACTCCGTTAATACGAAGCCAAGTTTTCGTCGACGATCCAGACGACAACATTGAGCTTTTCATTAGTTTACACCCATTTGACCCGCCGACCATCGCCAGCGTCGCCGCGCGCCACCCTCAACGCGCATCATGGACAGTAAAATCTGCTCCCGCCTTGACCTCGCACATAGTGATGAACACAAGCAAATCTTTGGTCTGGTTCCGCCGCGACCTGCGCGCCTTCGACCATGCCGCGCTGTACCAGGCCCTGTCCACTTCGCATGAAGTGCATTGCGTGTTCGTGTATGACACCGACATCCTGCGCGGCCTGCCGCGCGAAGACCGCCGGCTGCGCTTCATCCATGCCAGCCTGGCCAGCCTGGATGCCGGCTTGCGTCAACTCGGAGGCTACCTCATCGTGCGCCATGGCAGCGCGCCCGAGGAGATCCTGGCGCTGGCCGACGAGCTGGGCGTGGATGCCGTCCATGCCTGTACCGATTATGAACCGGCGGCGATCGCGCGCGATGCGCTGGTGGCCGAACGCCTGCAGGCGGCGGGCCGCGCCTTCCACGGCCACAAGGACCAGGTGATCTTCGAGAAGGACGAGGTGCTGACGCTGTCCGGCGGCGCGTTCTCGGTGTTCACGCCGTACAAGAATGCCTGGCTCAAGCGGCTGGCGGCGCGGCCCGATACGCTGGCGGCGTATCCGGTCGACAGCGTGGCGCACGCGTTCGCGCCGCCGCCTTCATCCTGTCCTGCCCTGCCGGCACTGGAAGACATCGGCTTCGCCTCGGGCGAGCCGCCGCTGCTGGCCGGGATGGAAGGCGCGGACGAACTGTTTGAAGCCTTCGTCGAAGACATGGCCGACTACGGCCGGGCGCGCGACTTTCCGGCCGAGGATGGCACGTCGCGCCTGTCGACCCATCTGCGCTTCGGCACGACCTCGGTGCGGCACCTGGTGCGCACGGCGCAGCAGCTGATGCTGTCCGGCGCCGGCGGCACTGGCGCCTCGGTGTGGCTGTCGGAACTGATCTGGCGCGATTTCTATGCGATGGTCCTGTACCGCAATCCGCACGTGGTGGAACGCTCGTTCAAGCCGGCGTTCGATGCGGTGGCATGGGATGGCGATGCCGATGCCGACGAGCTGTTCGCAGCCTGGTGCGAAGGCCGCACCGGCTATCCGCTGGTCGATGCGGCGATGCGGCAGCTGAACGGGACCGGCTTCATGCACAACCGGCTGCGCATGGTGACGGCCAGCTTCCTGACCAAGGACCTCGGCATCGACTGGCGCCGCGGCGAGCGTTATTTTGCGCTGCAGCTCAACGACTACGAGCAGGCGTCGAACAACGGCGGCTGGCAGTGGGCGGCGTCGACCGGGTGCGATGCGCAGCCGTGGTTCAGGATTTTCAATCCGGTGACGCAGTCGCAGCGCTTCGATGCGCGTGGGGAGTTCATCCGGCGGTATCTGCCGCAGCTGAAGCAGCTGGATGGGAAGCAGATCCATGCTCCGTGGCTGGTGAAGGCCGAGACGCTGAAGGAGCGTGGGGTGGTACTGGGGGAGGATTATCCGCTGCCGGTGGTTGATCACGACAAGGCGCGCAAGCGGACGCTGGAACGGTTCGCGGTGGTGAAGAAGGTCGTCGCCGAGTAGGGTTGGCGGCTTCGCCGCCAACCCTACTTGAGAAGCTCCTCGATTGCCGCCAGCAGCAGTGGTTCCTGATACGGCTTGCCGAAATACGCATTCACGCCCAGGCCGAGCGCCACGTTGCGGTGCTTGTCGGCGGTACGTGAGGTGATCATGATGATCGGGATCTCCTTGGTCGCCTCGTTACCGCGCACCTGGCGCGTCAGGTCGAACCCGTCCATGCGCGGCATCTCGATATCGACCAGCATCAGATCCGGCGCCCCGCCCTCGAACAGTTCGAGCGCTTCGACGCCGTCCTTGGCCAGCTTGACGCGATAACCTTCGCGCTCCAGCAGGCGCTGGGTTACACGCCGCACCGTCAGCGAATCGTCGACCACCATCACGGTCGACCGCCGCGCCTGGCGTACTGCTTCAGGCTTGACGCGCGCGACGCCGTCGCCCGGCTGCTGCGCCAGTACCACCGGATCGAGGATCAGCACGATCTCACCCGAACCCAGCACCGTGGCGCCGACGATGCCTGGCACGCGCGACAGCTGCGGGCCGATGTTCTTGACCACCACTTCGCGGTTGCCCTGCACCTCGTCCACGCGCAGCGCGATGCGCCCGCTGCCGCCTTGCAGGATCAGCACCGGCGTCGAACGCTGACCGGCGGCGGCGCGTGATTCGTCGTCGTGTTCGCCCAGCAGATCGGGCAGTGCGTGCAGCGCCAGCGACTGGCCACCCAGCTCGATGCTGCCCGCCTGAATCGCCGCCGCCAGGTCGGCTTCGCGCACCTGCTGCACCTGCGCCACCAGAGTGGACGGCACCGCATGGGTACTGCCACCGGCGCTCACCAGCACCACCTGCGCCACGGCCAGCGTCAACGGCAGGTGAATGGTGAAGCGCGCGCCCTGCCCCGGGGTCGAGTCGACCGCCACGCGCCCGCCCAGCGTACGCGCTTCGGAGCGCACCACGTCCATGCCGACGCCGCGCCCGGCCAGTTCGGTCAGGGTGTCGGCGGTCGAGAAGCCGGGTTCGAAAATCAGTTCGGCCACTTGCTCGTCGGAGGTTTCTTCATCGCCCAGCAGGCCGGATTCAGTTGCCTTGGCGCGGATGCGCTCGAGATCCAGGCCGGCGCCGTCGTCGCCGAACACGATCACCACTTCGTTGCCGTGCTGGCTGACCTGCACCAGCAGTTCGCCCGTCTCCGCCTTGCCGGCGGCCTGGCGTTCGGCGCGCGGCTCGATGCCGTGCACGATGGCGTTGCGCAGCAGGTGTTCGAACGGCGCCGCCATCTGTTCCAGCACGCCGCGGTCGATTTCCACCGAGCCGCCGCGGATGTCGAGGTTCACGCGCTTGTCGGTTTCCTTGGCGGTCTGGCGCGCCACGCGGAACAGGCGTTCCGACAGGCTTGCGAACGGCACCATGCGCACCCGCATCAGGTCGCGCTGCAGGTCGCGCGTCATGCGCGCCTGCGACGACAGTTCGTCCAGCGTGCCGTCCACGGTGCGCGCCAGGCTTTCCTGGAACGAGGCGACGTCGTCGACGCTCTCGGCCAGCATGCGGGTCAGTTCCTGCAAGCGCGTGAAGCGGTCGAATTCGAGCGGGTCGAATTCGCGCTCGCCCGAGATCGACAGGCGCGAGGCGATTTGCGACTCGGCCTGCATTTCGATTTCGCGCAGCTGGCGGCGCAGGCGCGCCACGTTGTCCGAGAAGTCGCCGAGCGAGCCTTTCAGGGTGCCGATGCGGTTTTCCAGGCGCGAGCGCGTGATCGAGACTTCGCCGGCGCCGTTCACCACGCGGTCGAGGATGTCGGCGCGCACGCGCACCAGCGGCGCGCGCGTAGCCGGCTGCTCGGCGGCAGGGGCAGCAGGTGCTGCCTCGGCTGCAGGCTGCGCAACCTCGCCCGGCTGCTGCAGCTGCTCGAACAGCAGCATCGCCTGGTCGTAGTTGGCCAGCAGTTCATCGAACGCGGTCGGCGGCAACGTCGACGTGCCGGCGTGGACCATGTTCTCGATCTGCGTTTCCAGCTCGTGCGCATGCTGGCCAAGACGCATCGCGCCGGCCATGCGCGCGCTGCCCTTGACCGTGTGCAGCGCGCGCTGCATGTTTTGCGCGATTGCGGTATTCAGCGGGTCTTGCTGCCACTGGCGCAGGTCGTGGCCGATCTGCGGCAGCAGGTCGCTCGCCTCTTCCAGGAACACCGGCAGCAGGTCGGCGTCGATCTCGTCGGCGTAGATGCCGGCGCCGGTCAGTTCGGTCTCGGCATCGTCCGCTTCCGGCTCGAATTGCGTTTCAGGCTCGGGAGCCGCTTCCGGTTCGGCCAGCACCGCTTCATCCGGCGTCACCGCCACGAACGGCGCCGGTTCCTGTTGCTGCGCCGGCGCGTCGAACGGGTCGTCCATGAAGCTGTCGAACAGGTCGTCGATGTCGTCCGTCACCGACTGCTTGGGGGCCGCCTCGGGCCGGGGCGCAGGCGCGTCGAATGCCGGCGGCTGCGCCAGCAGGTCGTGGTAAGCGGCGGCGAACAGGTCGTCGAGCTTGTGCGCGAGTTGCGGGTCAGCGTTGCCGTACAGGGCCGCCGCCTGCTGGCTCGACAGGCGGTCGCGCAGTGCGGCCAGGCTGTCGATCAGGTCGGGCTGGGCCGGGGCCAGCTCACCCAGGGTGAACACCTGCAGCATGGTGCGCATGCGCGACAGGGTCGCGTCGAGCAGGTCGAACCCATCTTCTTCCAGCGTCGCCTTGGTGGCGGCCAGCTTGTCGAGCGCGGTCTCCAGCGCATGCGCCAGGTCGCGCAGCGCGATGTAGCCGACCGTGGCCGAGGTACCGCACAGCGTGTGGGCCGCAGTGACCGCATCCTCCGGCAGGCCGGCGTCCGGATGCAGGCGCAGCGCGGCGAACGCCCCTTCCAGCGCCGCGCACAGTTCCCCGGCTTCGCTCAGATAGACGTCGTGCAGCGCCTGCGGAATCGCCAGTTCGCCCACGCGCCGCACGCCCTCAATCGCCGGCAGTTCGAGCGGCACGTCGAGCAGCGGAATGTCGTCCGGTTCGAGCGGGTTGGCGGCGACCGGTTCCTGCTCATCTTCGATCAGGTCGTCCAGCACCAGCGGCTCGGCCTCCGGTTCAGGTTCCGGCTCCGGTTCGGACACGGCTTCGGGTTCGACCGCTTCCTCGAACGCCCCGCCCTCCTGCACCCGCGCGGCGGCCGCGATCAGCGCCGCGCCGTCGCGCTCCGGCGTGCGGCCGGCGGCCAGGTCGGCCACCCACGCATCCAGTTCGGCATAGGCGTGCGCCAGCAGCGCCAGCAAATCGGCGGTGGCGGCGCGGCCATCGGCCAGCCAGACATTCATCACGCGCTCGATGGCGGCGGCGGTGGCGCCGAAGGCTTCCAGTTCCACCATGCGGCTGCTGCCCTTGAGTGTGTGGAACGAGCGGCGCAGCTGGGTCAGGGTTTCCTGGTTCGACGGCTCGTCGGCCGCGCGCGGCAATGTCTGCACCACGAAGCCCAGCACTTCCTGCGCTTCGGCGATGAAGATCTCGAGCAGCTCGGCGTCGACGCCCTGCTCTTCCTGCGTCGGCTCCGGCGCGGCCAAAACGTCCGTGTCGGAGACGGCCGGCGCCTCGACGAATTCGAACGGCAATTCGCGCAGCAGCTTCTTCTCGACATCGAAGGTGAAGCGCCCCTTGGCCGCCTCGCTGTCCTGCGCCAGCAGATCGGCGAAGAAGCCCAGCGCACCGATGTTCTGGGCGATGTTGTGCAGCGATGCGTGCTGGCTGGTCACATCGGCTTCATGCGCGGCCAGTTGGCGCACCGCGTCTTCCACATGGCGCGTGGCCAGCACCGCCTGGTCCAGGTCGAGGATGGCGAAGGCGCCGTGCAGCTGGTGCAGCACCGGCGTGCTTTGGTCCAGCACCGCGCGCTTCGACGGGTCGTCGTAGTATTCGTCGAGCAGCTTCTCGATCTGGCGCAGGCCGGCCTTGATCTCGTTCGCCAGTACCGCCACGGTCTGGCCCTGCTGGATCTGGCGCGCCAGTTCGCCCTGCCATTGCGGGGCGTCGGGCGGGGTTTCGCCGGCGGCCAGCGCCAGCAGGCGCGCGCCGACCGCTTCGGCGTTCTCGGCGAAATCGTCGGGCAACTGGCGCAGCTGGTCCAGGCCGTTCTCGACGAACAGCATGGCGGCCGCCATCTCGAGCCCGAACTGGTCGTCGCGGCCCGACTGCACCGAGTCGTGCGCGGCGCGTCCCAGTTCGCGCAGCAGCTGGGCCAACGCGGGCGCGCCCAGCTTTTCGCTGGCGCCGGCCAGGCGTCCCAGCGCATCGTCGAAATCGGTTTCCAGCGCATTATCGAGCTCGCCCTCGCCGGCGATGCGGTCCCAGTCCGACTTGGTGCGCGCCAGCGCTTCGCGCGCCTCCTGCATGGCGGCGGGATCGAGCTTGCCGTAGCGGCGCTCGGCGTAGTCCGGCGGCACCAGGCCGTCCAGACCCAGCGCCGTGCGCAGCGCCTGCGCCTGCAGCCCCGGCTCGCGCGCGGCGGCAACAAAAAACAGCGCGTCGCGCAGCATCGCTTCCGGCGCATCGACCTCGCCCTTGGCCAGGCGGCGCAGCTGCAGGTTGATCTGGCCGAACAGCTGCTTGATGTACAGATCGCTCTCGACCTGGCCGTCGGCGACCACGCCGGCGAAGGCGTGCATCGCCTGCCAGAACAGGCGCGCGCGCGCATCCGGCTGGCCGCCCGCGATCGGCGCGATGGCGTCGCGCAGTTCACCCGCTTGCGCGCGCCGGCCTTCTTCGTCGGCGGCCTTCAGGTAAGGCAGCAGCGCTTTTTCGAAGCGGCTGCGGCAGGCGGCGATATCGGCGTCGCCTTCATCCACGGCCGGCAATTCGGGCAGCGCCGACAGATCCAGCGGCAGCAGGTCGGACGGATGCACCTTGCGCTCACCCTGGCGCTCGACCATGTCGCGGTAATACGGGAACAGGCGCGCCGGCTGCTGCGCGGCGCCGCCCAGCAGTTCCTCGAGGTATTCGCACAGCGCCTGGAACGCGTCCAGCACCACCTGCGCATGGTCCGGGGTGCACGGCAGTTGGCCATCCTTGAAACGGTCGATCACCGCCTCGGCGGCGCCGGTGTAAGTACCAACGCCCTCGACATCGACCAGCTGCAGGGCGCCGTGGGCCTGGTGCAGGTGGCTTTTCGCATGCAGCAGCAGGGTCGGCTGCGCTTCCGGCGCACGCGCGGCGGCGTCGCGCAAGGCAGTACCGGAACGCGCCAGCGCATCACGGATTTCGGCGATGACCCACGACAGGGGGCCGGTATCGAAACTGCTGGTGCGCATCGAGGTCGAGATCGTCATTGGGGACTGGTCAGGATACCACGCGGAAGCGCGACACCGAATCCTTCAGTTCCTGGGCCAGGGTCGCCAGTTCATGGATCGACTGGGCGGTCTGGCGCGTCCCCTGCTGGGTGTGTTCGGTCACGGCCAGGATCTGCTGCATCTTCTGGGCCACGCCGCCGGCCTTGGTGGCCTGGCGCTCGGTGGCGACCGACATGCCCCCGATCAGCTCACCGAGGCGGTTCGACACACGCGAGATGTCGGCCAGCGCGGCGCCGGCGGCGTCCGACAGGCGCGCGCCTTCGACCACGCCCTGGGTCGATTTTTCCATTGCCGCCACCGCGTCGTGGGTGTCGGTCTGGATGGTGCGCACCAGCGCGCCGATCTGCTTGGCCGCGTCGCCCGAGCGTTCCGCCAGGCGCTGCACTTCTTCCGCCACGACCGAGAAGCCGCGTCCCGCTTCGCCGGCCGATGCGGCCTGGATCGCGGCGTTCAGCGCCAGCACGTTGGTCTGCTCGGTAATGTCCGAAATCAGCTCGGTGATCTCGCCGATCTCCTGCGACGATTCGCCCAGGCGCTTGATGCGCTTCGAGGTTTCCTGGATCTGCTCGCGGATCTCCTGCATGCCGCGGATCGCGTTCTGCACCGCGGTCGCGCCCTGCTCGGCCGCCGCCACCGACTGGCGCGCCACATCGGCCGATTCGTTGGCCGACTGCGACACCTCGGTGATCAGGCCGGCCAGGCGCAGCGTGGTGGTCGATGCATCCTGGATCTCGCGCGACTGCTGCTCGGCCGCGCCCAGCAGCTCGGTCGAGACCTGCTGCGCGCCGCCGGAAGCGCGCGCGACTTGCTCGGACGTTCGAATGACGCGCACCACCAGTTCACGCAACTCTTCCACCGTGTAGTTGACCGAGTCGGCGATCGCGCCGGTGATGTCTTCCGACACCGTCGCCTGCACGGTCAGGTCGCCGTCCGCCACTTCCTGCAATTCGTTCATCAGGCGCAGAATCGCGGCCTGGTTCTGGTCGTTGGTGGCCTTGGCTTCTTCTTCCTTGGCCTGGGCCAGCTGGCGCATCGCTTCCGCTTCGCGCCGGCGTTCGTCGGCGGCGTGGGCGCGTTCGCGCGAATCGGCCAGCATCGCGCGCGAAATGGCCAGCGCCGAGAGCAGCGTGAACAGGGCCGCGACGATCGTCAGCCACAGCCAGCCGCTGGTCTCGCGCTGGTCTTCCTGGTAGCCGCGGTGCAGCTCGGCCAGCATCAGGCGCAGCGCTTCGTTGTCGCGCGAGATCACGCGCTCGGCCGCGCGGGCGCGCGCATAGCTGGTCAGGTTGCCCAGCAGCGGCGTGACGGTATTGGCGTACTGCTGGAAGCCTTCGCGCACGCGCGCCAGGCGCATGCGCTGTTCCAGGTCGGTCAGGGGCGCCAGGCCCAGTTTCGGGCTGCCGTCGAGCAGGCCGTCGATGATCGCGTTCAGCGATTCGATGTCACCCAGGATGGTGACCACCGCGTTCTGGGCCGAACCCGGCGTGGTGAAGGTCTGGGTACCGGCCGACAGGCGCTGGGTCAGCGACATCATGCTGAGCGCGGCAACTTCGCGGCGGTTGTCACCACCTTCCTTTTGCAGGCGGTCGGCGATGCCCATCAGTTCCGGCGCCACTTCCTCGAACTGGCGCAGGCTGACGCCGAACGCCAGCAGGTTGGTTTTAAAGCCGATAATGGTGCCGGCGGCCTTGCTCGACGCGTTCCAGGTGGCGATCGCCTGCGACAGCTTGTCGGCGCGCTCGCCGGTCGCGGCCGGGATGCGCCCCGTAGGCGACTGGCCGCCGCGCGCCAGCAGATCGAGTTCGCGACCCAGTTCGGCGCGGCTTTCTTCCAGCTGCACGAAGGCCGGCGAATCGCCGCGTAGCGCGTTCGGCGCCGCCTTGCCGACCCGCTGCGAGTGCATCACGGCGTCGCCGGCCACCTGGCTCTGGCCGGCCGAGCGGGCGTCGCTGGCGGCGTTCTGCCACATGCCCAGCAGCGTGGCCAGCACGCCGGCCGCGAAGGCGCCCAGCAGCACGCGCTGGCGGTTCGGCTGGAACTGGGCGCCGAAAGGGCTCGGGCGCAGGTCGGCACCCGGTGCTTCGGGCTCCTTGCGGAAACTGCCCAGGCGGCGCGCCGCCGCCGATGCGGAACCGCTGGCCTGCGTGTCGCCCGTCCCCTGGGCGTCGGCGGCGTCGCCCTTCGACAGAAGGTTCATGTTCAGTTTCGAGGCGAATCCCATTGCGGCTCCCTGTGCTGCTGATTGTGGTTGTGTGTTGTGTGAGGTAAGACTTAGCGTGCGACGTGCAGGAAGCGCGGTTCCTGCACCAGCGCCGCCAGCGACAGCGGGGTCCAGGCGTTGCCCTCGGCGTCGCGCAGCAGATCGCCGTCGCGCTCCATGGCGCCGGCCTGGCGCAGGCCGTAGACCTGGGACGCCAGCAAGGCGCAATTGAAGCCGAGCATTGGTGCGAACACCGCCAGGCGCGGCGCGCCGGCATGTTCGCCCGATGCGGCAGGCGCGCCGAGATAAGCCGCCAGGTCGATCACGCCCAGCAGGTTGCCGCGCACGTTGGCCAGCCCCAGGTACCAGGGCTGGGTCAGCGGCACGGCGGTGAGCGGTGGCGGCGCGACGATCTCGCCCACCTCGGCCAGGTCGACCAGGTAGCGCGCACCGCCGATGCCCAGGCCCAGCTGGGCCACGCTGGCGCCGGCGCCGTTCTTCGCCGCCTGCATCTTCTCGAGCAGCTGCTCCTGGTAGGCGCGCAGGCGGCTGCGCCGGGTCGACGCTGCGCCGCCGGCATCGACACTCATGCGCTCACGCGCGCCGGCTGGCCCGCGGCCGGCGCCGACGCCAGCGCGGCGATGCTGGCCAGCAGCTGGCTTGGGTCCACCGGCTTGACCAGATAGTCCTTCGCGCCCTGGCGCATGCCCCAGATGCGGTCGGTTTCCTGGTTCTTGCTGCTGCAGATGATCACCGGCATGCCGGCCAGTTCCGGATCCTTGGCGATGGCGCGCGTCACCTGGAAGCCGTTGGTGCCGGGCATGACGACGTCCATCAGCACCAGTTCCGGGCGCTCGGCGCGGATACGCTCGATCACGCCGTCGGCGCTGTCGGCGGTGCTGACGGTGTAGCCGTTCTTTACCAGGATGTCGGTCAGGTACAGGCGTTCGGTCGGGGAATCGTCGACGATCAGGATCTTGTTGATGGCCACGTTGGGCTCCAGTAAATCAGTGTGGTTGGTTGGATCAGCCGCCGCCGGCGTGCTCGCGCACGGCCGCCAGCAGGCTGTCCTTGGTAAACGGTTTAGTGAGATAGGCGCTGGCGCCGACCATCGCGCCACGCGCACGGTCGAACAGGCCGTCCTTGGACGACAGCATCAGCACCGGGGTCGCGTGGAAGCGCGCGCTCTTCTTGATCAGGGCGCAGGTCTGGTAGCCGTCCAGGCGCGGCATCAGGATGTCGCAGAAGATCAGCACCGGATGGCGGTCGTTGATCTTGGCGAGGGCGTCGAAACCGTCTTCGGCCAGCACTACCTCGTAGCCGGCCTGAGTCAGGAAGATTTCTGCGGAGCGGCGGATCGTGCTGCTGTCGTCGATCACCATGATGGTCAGCCCCGTGGATTGCGGCGATGTCGTCATTGTCGTATCACTTCGGCTGGATAGCCTTGGAGTGTCACGATAGCACAGCACATCTTTCTTGTGCGCAAAGTGTTGCGTGGAGTCAACTACTAAGACACACGGCATTTCGCGGGAGCGAAAATGCCGTTATCGAATCATCTACAAAGTAGTTGTTCTTATATTGCCGTCATTTCAAAGTCGTCCTTGCGCGCGCCGCATTCCGGGCAAGTCCAGTTCATCGGCACGTCGGCCCAGCGGGTGCCGGGGGCGATGCCGTCGTCCGGTGCGCCGGCTTCCTCGTCGTAGACCCAACCGCAAATCAGGCACATCCAGGTCTGGTAAGGCGCCGTCGATTCAGTACTCACAGTATTGATCCTTGTATCTAGTAAAATGGTGAATCAGGTATCTTAATCTACCCGTCGTGCAAAACCAAACGTTCCCTCTCATCCTGAGTTTCGGCGTCTGCGATCCGGTCGGTGCGCTGGGCGTACAGGCCGACGTGGCCGCCTTCGCCGCACTCGGCTGCCATGGCCTGTCGGCCATTTCCGGCATGATGGTGGCGGACAGCGCCCGCGTCGAGCATGTCTACGAGCTCGACAGCGACTGGATGGCCGAACAGGCGCGCACCCTGCTCGAAGACATGCCGATCGCCGCGTTCAAGGTGGGCGCGGTCGGCAGCGCGCTGCACCTGGCGGCGATCGCCGAGATCGTCTCGGACTATCCGGACGCGCCCCTGATCCTGGATCCCTTCATGTCGGCCCTGCCCGACGCCGGTCTCGGCGACGAAGAAATGCTGAGCGCGCTGCGCTCGATCCTGGCGCCGCAAGCCACCGTGCTGATGCTGTCGCAACCCGAGCTGGGCCGCATGGCCGAGCTGTGGCGCGACGGCGACGGCCATGGCGACGATGTGCTGCTGGAAGACGTGGCCGAACTGACTTCGTCCGGCCTGCAATATGTGCTGGTGACCGGCGCGCGCGACGCCACCGGCGCCTGCTCGAACCGGCTGTACGACGCCGAGGGCGAAGTCGCCCGGGTCGACTGGCAACACCTGCCGGGCCCGTTCGTCGGCGCCGGCAACACTTATTCCGCCGCGTTCACCGCCCTGATGGCGCGCGGCATGGACGCCGCCAGCTCCCTGGCCGTGGCGCAGGAATACACCAACGGCGCACTCGAACACGCCCAACGCTTTGGCATGGGCAAGTTCATTCCGAATAAATTTTTCCGGCCGTAAGCGCCCCAGCTCGGCGGCGCCGGTTCACTCATCACACAGCAAACATGACTACAGAACAAGCCAGCTCCAGCTCCAGCTCCCAGAACGATATCCTGTTCACCCGCGCCCAGCAGACCACGCCCGGCGGCGTCAATTCGCCGGTGCGCGCCTTCCGCTCGGTCGGCGGCACCCCGCGCTTCATCACCCGCGCGCAAGGTCCGTACTTCTGGGACGCCGACGGCAAGCGCTACATCGACTACATCGGTTCCTGGGGCCCGGCCATCCTCGGCCACGCCCGTCCGGAAGTGGTGAAGGCAGTGCAGGAGGCGGCCGCCAATGGCCTTTCGTTCGGCGCCCCGACCGAAGGCGAGATCGAGATCGCCGAAGAGATCTGCCGCCTGCTGCCGTCGATCGAGCAGGTGCGCCTGGTCTCGTCCGGCACCGAAGCGACCATGAGCGCCCTGCGCCTGGCGCGCGGCGCCACCGGCCGCGACAAGATCGTCAAGTTCGAAGGCTGCTACCACGGCCACGCCGATTCGCTGCTGGTGAAGGCCGGCAGCGGCCTGCTGACCTTCGGCAATCCGACCTCGGCCGGCGTGCCGGAAGACTTCGTCAAGCACACCTTGGTGCTCGACTACAACAACGTGCCGCAGCTGGAAGACGCATTCGCCTCGATGGGCGACACCATTGCCTGCGTGATCGTGGAGCCGGTGGCCGGCAACATGAACCTGATCCGCGCCACGCCGGAGTTCCTGCAGCGCATGCGCGAGCTGTGCACCGAGCACGGCGCGGTGCTGATCTTCGACGAAGTGATGTGCGGTTTCCGCGTCGGCCTCGAAGGCGCCCAGGGCATGTACGGCATCACGCCGGACCTGACCGCGCTGGGCAAGGTGATCGGCGGCGGCATGCCGGTGGCGGCGTTCGGCGGCCGTGCCGAGCTGATGCAGAAGATGGCGCCGATCGGGCCGGTGTATCAGGCGGGCACGCTGTCGGGCAATCCGGTGGCGGTGGCGGCGGGGATGACCACGCTCAAGCTGATCCAGGAAGAAGGGTTCTACGAGAAGCTCTCGAGCCAGGCGACCAAGCTGGTCGAGGGCTTGACCGAAGCGGCGCGCGAGGCCGGGATCGCCTTCTGCGGCGATGCGGTGGGCGGCATGTTCGGGATGTATTTCTCGGAGACCGTGCCGTCGAGCTACGGGCAGATGATGGCGGGCGACAAGGAACGCTTCAACCGCTTCTTCCACGGCATGCTGGAAGAAGGCGTGTACTTTGCGCCGGCGATGTTCGAAGCCGGGTTCGTGTCGATCCAGCACGACGATGCGGTGATTGCCGAGACCGTCGAAGCGGCGCGCCGCGTGTTCAAGCGCATCGGTTGAGATGTAACGAAAAGCGGGCCGGGCAACCGGCCCGGCTTATTTGAGCCAGCCGCGCCGGCGGAAATACCACAGCGGCGCCACCCCGCACGCGATCATCAATGTGATCGCAAACGGATACCCGAACGTCCAGTTCAGCTCCGGCAGCACCTTGAAGTTCATCCCGTACACGCTCGCGATCAAGGTCGGCGGCAGGAAAGCGACCGAGGCCACCGAGAAGATCTTGATGATCTTGTTCTGATTAATGTTGATGAAACCAACCGTCGCATCCATCAGGAAGTTCACCTTGTCGAACAGGAACGAGGTGTGCCCGTCCAGCGATTCGATGTCGCGCAGGATCTGGCGCGCTTCCTCGAACTGGTCTGAATTGAGCAAGCGCCCGCGCATCAGGAAGCTGACCGCGCGCCGCGTGTCCATCATGTTGCGGCGGATGCGGCCGTTCAAGTCTTCCTCGTGCGCGATCGCGTTCAGTGCGGCGGCCGCGTCCTGGTCGGTGAACTCTTTCTGCAGCACGCGGGTCGAGACTTCTTCCAGGCTTTCGTAGATGCCTTCCAGCGCGTCCGCCGAATACTCGGCGTCGGTCGCGTACAGGTCCAGCAGCACGTCCATGTAGTCTTCGATCGAGCCGGGCCGCGAGCGCGCGCGCATGCGCACCAGGCGGAACACGGGCAGATCGTCGTTGTGCACCGAGAACAGGATTTTGCCGGACAGGATGAAGGCCACCGTCACCACCTGCGACGGGCCCTCGTCTTCCTCGAGCAGGAAGTCGGTGCGCAGGTGCAGGTCGCCGTTTTCGGCTTCGTAGTAGCGCGCCGAGGCCTCGATGTCCTGCACCTCGTCTTCGCCCGGCAGCGTAACCCCATACTTGGCCTTGACCCAGGTGCGCTCTTCCTCGTCCGGATCGGTGAGGTCGACCCAGACCGGGGCGACGTTGTCCAGGTCCTCGCGCGAAGCGATGGTTGCCTGGTTCAATCGGCCATTTTGTAGGACAAATACGTTGATCATGCGCGGGGTTCTCGCTCTTGCGTGCTTATGTGCGTGCTTATATACGTGCCACTGCTCGGCCGGGGTCTGAAAAGTAGCGCAAGTGTACCCGTTTCGCCCTATAAACGGCCACCCGATATCGACATTTTCACAATACTGTTCAGGGCACCTCGGCGAAGCGCATCTGGCGCACGATGGCGTTGGTGCGGCGCTGCAGGTAATTGGTCGTGCGGTGCTTGTCGTAGTAGCGCGGATTGGGCAGCATCACGGCCAGCCGCGCGGCTTCCGCCTGGCTCAGCCTGGCCGCCGGCTTCTTGTAGTAGTAACGCGCCGCCGCCTCGGCGCCGAACACGCCGCGTCCGAACTCGACCACATTGAGGTAGAGCTCGAGGATGCGCTGCTTGCTCATCACGGTTTCGAGCATGAAGGCGATGACCATTTCCTGGCCCTTGCGCAGGTAGCTGCGCGAGCCGGACAG
>NZ_DAMAGA010000046.1:0-38677 GCF_031995545.1 Massilia sp. | reverse complement strand
CCAGCACATGTACAACTGGCAGCGCCGCTCGCAGGTGCTGATCAAGCAGCTGTAATATCGCACCCACGCATGAGCACCGGCCGGCAGCGGCGGGTGCAAATCTTTATAATGTCGGTTTTATCCAGAACTGCATAACAGGAGTACGACCATGGCCCGCACCGTCCACTGCATCAAACTGAACAAGGAAGCCGAAGGGCTGGATTTCCCGCCGGTGCCCGGCGAGATGGGCAAGAAGCTGTACCAGTCGGTCTCGAAAGAGGCCTGGCAGGCATGGCTCAAGCACCAGACCATGCTGATCAACGAAAACCGCCTGAACCTGGCGGACGACCGCGCGCGCAAGTACCTGGCGACGCAGATGGAAAAGCACTTCTTCGGTGAAGGCGCGGACCAGGCGGTGGGTTACGTGCCGCCGGCGGCGTAAGTTGTCGTTTTTGCGTATCGGTTACGTTTTACGCTGACGATACGCATGCAAACTTGGGTCCCCGCCTTCGCGGGGATGACGTGCAAAAGTAGTGGGTCAAAAGCTAGCTCGACCATTTGCCACTTACTTCAGAGCCGTCATCCCCGCGAAGGCGGGGACCCAAGTTTCTCAGCAAACCACCAGCATCACCAGCACCAGCAACCGACGCGAACCTCAAGCATCACATCCGCTTGCACTGCCTCAGCTCACAACGCGCAGTGAACACTTTGCCATCGTCGCAGCGCACACGGTACACCTCAATCGGACCCGGTTCGGTCATCAGCCCTGCGCCCTGAGCGCTCGTGCAGGCCTGCTCGCGCGCCAGCTTCTCGACCGTGGTGGACGAGATCCCGACCCTGAACGGCACGCGCTGAACCGCCGCCACATCCGACGACGGCTGAACCGCCACCGGCTCGACAGCCGCCGGCTCCATCCTGCTATTCAACACAGAACAACCGCCCAGCAGCACAGCTGCCAGTGCCAGCGCGCGTTTCATGACGTGGCTCCGATCAGAACGACAGGGTCTTGACGCCTTCGGCCGTGCCCAGCAGGCAGACATTGGCGCCGGCCTTGGCGAACAGGCCCACCGCGATCACGCCGGTGATCCCGTTAATTTCGTTTTCCAGCGCCACCGGGTCGGTGATCGCCAGGCCCGCCACGTCGATCAGCTCACCGCCGTTGTCGGTGATGTAGGGCTGATCGGTGCCGGCCTTCAGGCGCAGCTTCGGCTGGCCGCCCAGTGCCGCCAGCTTGCGCATCACCGACGCGCGCGCCATCGGGATCACTTCGACCGGCAGCGGGAATTTGCCGAGCGTCTCGACCAGCTTGGAGCCGTCCGCGATGCAGACGAACTTCTTGGCCACCGACGCCACGATCTTCTCGCGCGTCAGCGCCGCGCCGCCGCCTTTGATCATCGCGCCCTGCGCATTGATCTCGTCGGCACCGTCGATGTACACCGCCATCGACTCGACCTCGTTGAGGTCGAACACCGGGATGCCGTGGCCGCGCAGGCGTGCGGCGGTCGCTTCCGACGACGCCACGGTGCCCTTGATGCGGTCCTTGATCTTGGCCAGTTCGTCGATGAAGAAGTTGGCGGTGGAGCCGGTGCCGATGCCGATGATTTCACCGTCGACGACGTAATCGATGGCGGTGCGGGCTACTGCCTGCTTGAGTTCGTCTTGAGTCATGATGCGTTGGTAGGAGTCAAAGAAAATGCCGCCATTTTAGCGGATGTTGCGCCGCCTCCCGCCGAAAAAAGCCGCCGCAAACCCGCATGCATACGCGCCGAACATGCACGCCGCATTTGCCAATCCTGCCATCGTGCATCACACTCGTCTTTTCGCCGTCGCGCATCACACGTGAATCTCACGCATCTCTTCATGCATATCTTTACCAGGAAACGCCTCGTTGTCGCAGCCGTCGTATTGTCCGCCGGAGTAGCCGCCGCCTTCTTCCTCAAGCCCAAGAGCGACGCCATCCCGCATTCGAAATACCGCAGCAGCCCGGTCGACCGCGGCGCCATCCACCAGACCGTGACCGCCACCGGCACCATCAACCCGGTAGCCCTGATTAACGTCGGCTCGCAGGTATCCGGCACCGTGGCCGAGCTGAACGCCGACTTCAACGACCGCGTCAGGAAAGGCCAGGTACTGCTCAAACTCGAGCCGACCATCTTCAACGCACAGGTGGGCCAGGCCGAGGCCAACATCGCCTCGGCGCGCGCCAGCCTGCGCCTGTCGCAGGCGACCTTCGAGCGCAACCAGCAACTGGTGGAACAGAAGTTCGTTTCAAGCCTGGCGCTCGACCAGTCGCGGCGCGAGATGGAAGTGGCCGCCGCCAACCTCAAGCTCGCCCAGGCGCAGCTCGACCGCGCCCGCGCGGACCTGAACAACAGCGTGATCCGCTCGCCGATCGACGGCGTCGTCATCAAGCGCACCATCGACCTGGGCCAGACCGTGGCGGCCTCGTTCAACACGCCGAACCTGTTCCAGATCGCGCAGGACCTGACCAAGATGCAGATCGACACCAGCGTCTCGGAAGCCGACGTCGGCCTGCTCAAGGACGGCCTGCCGGCGCGCTTCGTGGTCGACGCCTACCCGGACCGCGAATTCCACGCCACCATGCGCCAGTTCCGCCTGGCGCCGAACGTGGTGCAGAACGTGGTCACCTACAACGTGGTGCTCGACGTCGACAACAGCGACGAACTGCTCAAACCCGGCATGACGGCCCAGGTGCGGCTGGTGGTGGCAAACCGCGACAACGTGCTGCGCATCCCGACCACCGCCCTGCGTTTCCGCCTGCTGGAAGAAGACCAGGAGGCTGAGCGCAAGCGCAACAAGGCCACTGCGCAGACGGCGCCAGCCTCACCGGCGCCGGCGCCCGAAGACGACGTTGCCTTCCGCAGCGCCAGCGAAACCGCGCGCATGTTCAAGGTCTACAAGCTCGATGCCAGGAACCAGCCGCAGGCGGTCGACATCCGCGCCGGCCTGTCCAACTTCCGGTATACCGAAGTGCTGTCGGGCGACCTGAAAGCGGGCGACCAGATCATCACGCGCGCGATCAACGAGCCGAAAGCACCATGACGACCACGAACGGAGCGCTGATCGACATCCGCGCCGTCACCAAGGCCTACGTCAGCGGCAGCGTCGAGACGCCGGTGCTGCACGGCGTCGACCTGCGCGTCGAGCGCGGCGACTTCGTCTCGATCATGGGGCAGTCGGGTTCCGGCAAGTCGACCCTGATGAATATCCTCGGCTGCCTGGACCAGGCCAGCGGCGGCACCTATCTGCTCGACGGCGTCGATACGCTCACCTTGGGGCGCGCCCAGCTGGCCGACATCCGCAACCGCACCATCGGCTTCGTGTTCCAGAGCTTTAACCTCATCAAGCGCATGAGCGTGGCCGAGAACGTCGCCCTGCCGCTGATCTATGCCGGCGTGGGCCGAGCCAAGGCGCAGGCGCGCGCAGTGGCCGAACTGGAACGCGTGGGCCTGGGCGAATTCGCGCGCCGCACGCCGAGCCAGCTCTCCGGCGGCCAGCAGCAGCGGGTGGCGATCGCGCGCGCCCTGGTCACCGATGCGCCGCTGCTGCTGGCCGACGAGCCGACCGGCAACCTCGACACCCAGACCAGCGACGACATCATGCGCAGCTTTCAGCAACTCAACCGCGAACGCGGCATCACCATCGTGCTGGTCACGCACGAAGCCGACGTCGCCGCCTACAGCCGGCGCCTGGTGCGGCTCAAGGATGGCCGGGTGCTGTACGACGGGCCGGCGGCCGAGGGACTGCGCCAGCTCGCGGCCAGCCACGCGTCGGCGCAGGCAGGAGCCGCATCATGAACCTGCTCCAGGTACTGGTCGAATCGTTCCGCTCGATGGCGGCGAACCGCCTGCGCACGGCGTTGACCATGCTCGGCATCGTGATCGGCATTGCATCGGTGGTGCTGCTGCTGGCGATCGGCGACAGCATGCAGCGCTTCATCGGCAAGCAGCTGCAGATGCTGGGCACGAACATGCTGTGGGTGATGCCGGGGGGCGATCGTACCGCCGGCCAGCGTGCGCGCGAAGGCAAGGTAGCGGCGCTGACGCTGGACGATGCCGAAGCGCTCAATGCCCTGCCCAGCCTGAGCGGCGCCGCGCCGGCGCTGCAGGGCAGCTTCAAGATCAGCGCCGGCAACGAGACCCTGAACAGCAACGTCAGCGGCGTCACGCCGGCGATGTTCGCGATCCGTAACTGGCAGGTAGCTCAGGGCACGATGTTCGGCGACGCCGACATCCGCGCCAGCGCGCGGCTGGTGGTGATCGGCCAGAAGGTGGCCGACCAGTTCTTCTACCGCACCGATCCGCTGGGGCGCTACCTACGTATCGAGAACGTGGCGTTCCAGGTGATCGGCGTGCTCGGCGGCGAAGGCCGCCAGGTCGACGGTACCGACCTGTCCGAACTGGTGCTGGTGCCGATCACGGCGGCCAGCGCCAACCTGGTCAAGTCGCCGTTTCCGGACAATGTGCACTACGTGGCGGCGCAGGGCCGGCCGAATGTGGCCCTGCCGGACGCGATCGCCGACATCGAGGAAGTGCTGCGCAACCGGCACCGCATCCGCCTCGACGACCCGGACGACTTCCGCATCCAGAACCTGAGCACCTTCGCCGACACCGCCAACAAGATCAGCGCCGGCGTCGCCCTGCTGCTGGGACTCATCGGCGCGATCTCGCTGCTGGTGGGCGGGATCGGCATCATGAACATCATGCTGGTGTCGGTGACCGAACGCACGCGCGAGATCGGGATCCGGATGGCGATCGGCGCGCGCCCGGGCGACGTGCTGCTGCAATTCTTGGCCGAGGCAGTGGTGATCTGCCTGGCCGGGGGACTGGTCGGGATCGCGATCGCGGCCGGCGGCGCGGCGGTCATCACGAAGTTCGCCGACTTCGAGGTGTACCTGACCGCGTCGGGCGTGATCGTGGCATGCGGCTTCGCGACCGTGGTCGGGATCTTCTTCGGCTTTTATCCGGCGCGGCGCGCATCAAGGCTGCTGCCGGTGGATTGTTTGCGCTACGAGTAAACTGATGCCATTGCAGGCCAAGGAATACCCATGAATATCGTCTTTCACACGACCGTGCGCCGCCAGCTTCCGGCGGCGCTGATATCGCTGGCAATTGTCGCCAGCATCCCCGCCACAGCGCAAGACGGGCAGGATGAGCCGACCGGCGCCACGCCGGCCACGAGCGAAGCGGCGGCGCGCACGGAATCCCCGGTCAAGATCAACGCGAAGAAGAACGCCGGCGACCTGTCGTACAAATCCTTTTTCGGCATTCAATCGCTGCTGCAATCGTTCCAACCGCCCGAGCCGCGCGTGATCGACTTTACCTACCGGCTCTCGTTCACCGAAATCGACGGCGCCGCGCGCGACGAATACGATCCGCAGACCTGGGGCGTCGCCATCGTCGGCGATACTTTCGACCAGGTGGTGCCGGTCGACCGCGGCGGCTATTTCCTGCTGCCGAACCTGCCGCAGGCGGTACAGGAAAGCGCCACCGTCATGTTCAATACCCAGACCCGCTGGCGCAGCCTGAACGTGGCCTTCAAGCTGCGCCTGTCGCCAGAGCAGACGCTGGAGTATGCCGATTTCGTTCGCGCCATCGACGAGTTCAAGATGGTGCAGGGCCAGGTGCCGTGGTACCGCTTCGGCCTGCGCGCGGTGCGCACTGCCAGCGTCGACGGCTTGCGCGCGTGCTTCCGCGCGGCCGACGCGCGGATCGAGATCGATGGCATGGCGGCCACGACGCGCGTCGAAGGCATGTGCCACGTGCTCAAATTCGACCCGGCCAAAGCTGCCGCCGGCCCGGCGACGATCGCCTTTGTCGGACCGCTCGACAACGTGACGCTCAACGACAGGGAACCTTGAGCGTCACGAAGCGGCGCGCTTGCGTCCGCGCGCCGGCTTCGGCTTTTCTTCTTCCGGCACCGGCTCGGGCGAATGCGACGCCATCAGCGCGTGCTGGTCTTCGTCGTCGTTCGACATCACGGTAAGCATCTCCACCTCGTCGCATCCTTCGGCCGTCAGGTAGGCGTGCCCCCATGCTCGAATCGAAATAGATCGACTGGCCAGCGCTCAAGGTCACTGGGGCGTAAAACTCGGTGTGCAGCACCATCGTCCCCTTCAGCACATAGGTGAACTCCTCGCCCGAGTGGCGCACCAGGCTGCCGAACTGTTTGACCGAACTGGCCCGCAGGCGCGTGAACAAGGGGATCATGCGCTTGCGCCATAGTTTGGCACACAGATAGTTGTAATCATAGTTCGGGGTTTCGACCCGCAGCGCCGTCTCCAGCGGGACTCCCTTCAACATTACTCCTTCAGCGGGGGAATAGCTCCGTTTGATCTTCCTCGCCAGTTCCCCTGCCAGAATCCAAGCTCTCCCGGTACGCCCAAGCGAGAATTAACACTTTCTCAACCCTCAATGGAGACAGCAATGGCCAGCGACGCATACCTTAAGATCGAAGGTATCAACGGAGAGTCAGAAGACGAACGGCACCGCAACTGGTTGGAAGTAAGCAATGTCGCCTATGCGGTCCACCAGCCGAGAGCCGACGTGGTTTCGACCGCAGGCGGGCACACCACCGGGCGAGCCGACCTGTACCCGATCAGCTTCACCAAGCTTGCTGACTTGGCTTCCCCCGTCTTGTTGCAAACCTGCGCCACCGGGAAAACCATTCCCAAAGCATCTTTCGAATTCATGCGCGCTGACGGCGACGGAAAGCCAATCACGTACTTCAAGATCGATTTGGAAAACGTAATGATTGCCAGCGTCAAGCCGGATAGTGGAGAAGGCGCAATCATCACCGAACGGGTCCAGCTAGCGTATGCCAGGATCAAATGGCACTACACCCGCCAGAGCATCCGGGGTGGAGCGCAGGGCAATACTTCGGGTAGCTGGGATTGCTCAGCCCATCGAGTGTGCTAGGGCGGAGGCGATATGTCCAAGCCTTACGAGGGAGCAGCAATGCTTGTCTGCCCACTTGAAGAACGCGACTTCGAGCACGTTTGTGCCGTTATCGTGACAGGGAGTGGGTTAAATGCATGTGGTCATACGCTATTACATATTGGTGAAAGTTGGAGCTGGTATGTCCATATCGCTGGCCCCTATAAATTTCCGAAATGGATGCCGGAGAACAACTTTATGCGGTACTTGAAAGAGAACAGCAAGCGTGAAATTCGCCGCTGGCCTATCAAGCTGCCGAACTTTAAGGGAGCGCATGACAGGCTGCATGAACTCACCGAAAAACCATGGTTCTGGGGCGCTGTGGTTCACAACTGCACTTCCTTTGCGGAAGAAGTGGTACAGGCAGGAGGAAGTAAAGCCTATCAGGCGTTCAACTGTCCAGCAGCGGAGCCATTCGCATGAAAACGACGTTCGTTTCGCTCGCCATCGCCTTGTTGATAGCGGTAATCGTTTGGGCTTCGATAATCGTCCTCGATCCCGGCATGAATCTCGACAGGGCCTATAACATCATTGTCGGCTCCTTCATCGGCTCGGCAGTCATCACAGCACTGGTGTTAATGCTTCGGGGCCGCCACAGCTAATTTTCAGACATGGCCCTGCATCTTGCCCGGTGCTTCAGATGCAGCATGCAGCGGCCATAATCACTGGGCAGATTCGCCATGCTGGACGAATCGGCAAGAAAGTTAGCCAACACTTCTTCATACAACGGCAGGCTGCCTGCATAACGTTGCTGGCGCATGGCTGCCGGCAAGTGCAAGTGCTTGAGTACGAAATAATCGGCCAGTAGATCACCTTGCGCTTCCATGTTGAAGTCCGCAAGTGTCTTCCCTGGCGCTAAGTCGTAGTCGTATGACAGTCCAACACGTACCGCCCCCCTCAAGCGCACTGCGTATCCCAGCTGATGTTGCCAGATATGCGCCATTTCATGAATGAACCAATGCATGACAGGTGGCTCACCACGTGTGTAGTCGGGAAGGAAACAGGAACGGTGAAAGTACATGCTGCCATTCGGCGTCATCGCGCAGTTGCGCGGCTGGAACGGCATGTAGCGCCGGTTGTAGATGCGGACCCGGCGGTAATCGATGGCGTCGCCAAATAGCAGCGACGCCATCGCGATCTCAGCTTCGCTCAGGGCGCGGAACCGGGATCGCATGTGCCAACTCAGGCGCGCAGCGCGGCTGCCGCTTTGGCCAGCTCGGTAATGCGGCCCCAGTCGCCGGCCTGGATCGCATCCTTCGGGGTCAGCCACGAGCCGCCGACGCAGGCCACGTTCTTGCAAGCCAGGAAAGCGGGTGCGGTCTCGATCGAGATGCCGCCGGTCGGGCAGAAGGTCACGTCCGGCAGCGGGCCGCCGATGGCGTTGAGCATGCCGACGCCGCCGGCCGGCACCGCCGGGAACAGCTTCAATTGCTTAAATCCTGCTTCGCGCGCCGCCATCACTTCGCCCGGCGTCATCACGCCCGGCAGCAGCGGCAGGCCGCTCGAACGCGCCGCCTCGATCAGCGCAGGCGTCAGGCCCGGCGACACGCCGAACACGGCGCCGGCGTCGCGCGAAGCCGCGAATTCTTCCGGCTGGGTCAGGGTGCCGACGCCGACGATGGCGCCTTCGACCTGGCTCATGGCGCGGATCGCACCCAGGCCGTGCTCGGTGCGCAGCGTGACTTCGAGCACGCGGATACCGCCGGCCACCAGGGCTTTCGCCAATGGCACAGCGTGCTCCGGATCGTCGATGGCGATGACGGGGATCACGCTCGCCGAGCGCATGATGTCAAGTAAGGTCATTGGGTTGCTCACTTTTGCGTCCTAAAGAGAAAGTCTTCGTCGGAGCCGGGCATGATTTCGCCGGCATCAATGCCATCGTGCAGCGGCACGGTGGTCTGGATCGGCGACGGCAGCGGGAAGGTGGCAGCACCCTCTTCCGCCGCGCTGATCGAATTGCGGAACACGGCGAACAGCTCGCGGCCCATGCCGATGTGGCTCTTGCTCAAATCGGCGCTGGCCATGCTGCGCGCGGCCCACACGTCCGGTGCCACCAGGGCATCGAGTTCGCCGGTGGTGGCGTTGACACGAATCAGGTCGCCATCGCGCACCAGGCCCAGTGGGCCGCCGGCCAGGATCTCGGGCGACACGTGGATCGCCGCCGGCACCTTGCCGGACGCGCCCGACATGCGGCCGTCGGTGACCATCGCCACCTTGAAACCGGCATCCTGCAGGTTGGCCAGCGCCGGGGTCAGCGCGTGCAGTTCCGGCATGCCGTTGGCGCGCGGGCCCTGGAAGCGGATCACGGCCACGAAGTCGCGGTTCAGCTTGCCGTCCTTGTAGGCGGCCATGAAGTCTTCCTGCGAGTCGAAGGTCAGGGCCGGCGCCTCGATCACGTGGTACTCGGCCTTGACGGCCGAGATCTTCATCACGGCGCGGCCCAGGTTGCCCTGCACCAGCACCATGCCGCCGTTGTTGGCGAACGGGTTGCTGGCCGGGCGCAGCACGGCTTCGTCGCCGCTCTGCACCGGCAGGTCGCGCCACACCACCTTGCCGTCTTCGCCCAGGAACGGCTCTTTACAGTGCGCGCGCAGGCCGTGGCCGAGGATGGTGTTGACGTCTTCGTGCGCCAGACCCGCATCCAGCAGTTCGCGGATCACGAAGCCCGGGCCGCCGGCGGCCTGGAAGTGGTTCACGTCGGCTTCGCCGTTCGGGTAGATGCGGGTCAGCGAAGGCACCACTTTCGACAGCTCGTCGAAGTCGTTCCAGTCGATCACGATGCCGGCCGCGCGCGCGATCGCCACCACGTGCAGCGTGTGGTTGGTCGAGCCGCCGGTGGCGTGCAGGGCGACGATGGCGTTGACGATACTCTTCTCGTCGACGATGCGGCCGATCGGCATGTACGAACCGCCCTGCTGCGAGATCGCCACCGCCTGCTGGGAAGCGGCGCGGGTCAGCGCGTCGCGCAGCGGCGTGCCCGGGGTGATGAAGGCAGAACCCGGCAGGTGCAGGCCCATCATCTCCATCAGCATCTGGTTGCTGTTGGCGGTGCCGTAGAAGGTACAGGTGCCGGCGCCGTGGTACGAGGCCGATTCGCCTTCCAGCAGTTCTTCGCGCGTGGCTTCGCCTTTCGCGTAGCGCTGGCGAATGGCCGCTTTTTCCTTGTTCGAGATCCCGGTGGTCATCGGGCCGCCCGGCACGAAGATGCCCGGGATGTGGCCGAAGTGCAGCGCGCCGATGAGCAGGCCCGGCACGATCTTGTCGCAGATGCCCAGGTACAGGGCAGCGTCGAACATATTGTGCGACAGGCCGACCGCGGTCGCCATGGCGATGGCGTCGCGCGAGAACAGCGACAGTTCCATGCCCGGCTGGCCTTGCGTCACGCCGTCGCACATGGCCGGCACGCCGCTGGCGAACTGGGCCACGGCGCCGACTTCGCGCACGGCGTCCTTGATGACTTTCGGGAAGTATTCGAACGGCTGGTGCGCCGACAGCATGTCGTTGTACGACGAGACGATCGCGACCGACGGCTGCTTGTATTCGCGCAGCTTGAGTTTGTCGTTGGCCGGGAACGCGGCAAAGCCGTGCGCGAGGTTGGTGCACGACAGCGCGCCGCGCTGCACGCCCTGGATGCGGGCGGCTTCGAGATGCGCCAGATAGGCCGCGCGCGAGGCGCGGCTGCGTTGGATGATTCGGTTGGTGACCTGTTCGACTACGGGGTGCAGCGCCATGTTCATTCCTTCCAAAATTTGTCTCTGATTTCTACATCTGAAATTTTACTACAGATTATTCATGTGCGCTGTAGTAGCGACTTTCCCCTGCTACAGCTGAGAGGGGTGAAAAATCGAGCGATCTGGAAGAAACCGGATGGAGACGCGCCACGTTCATTTTTTGTAGTGAATTTACGCGGCTTTGCTTGTATTATTCGATAATCTTGCCATTGCTAACATTGTGCCACGCACCCCTACTCCATGCGCCAGCCTTCCCTGACCTCTACTGCCAGCTTCCAGGAACTCGCCAACCACGCCGCCACCGCCACGAACTGGCAGATGCGCGACCTGTTCGCCGAAGATCCGCAGCGCTTCGAGCGCTACTCGAACGAGGCCGCCGGCCTGTTCCTAGACTATTCAAAAAATCGCCTCGACGGGCGCACGCTTGAACTGCTGGTCGCGCTGGCCAAAGAGCGCGGCGTCGAGGCCCGGCGCGACGCCATGTTCGCCGGCGAGCGCATCAACAACACCGAGGACCGCGCGGTGCTGCACACCGCCCTGCGCGCCCCGCGCGGCAAGGCCCTGACGGTCGACGGCCAGGACGTCAACGCCGACGTGCACGCGGTGCTCGACCGTGTGAAGACCTTCACCGACGCCGTGCGCAGCGGCGACTGGCTCGGCCATAGCGGTAAACCAATCACCGACATCGTCAACATCGGCATCGGCGGCTCCGACCTGGGTCCGAAGATGGTGGTGCTGGCGCTGCGTCACTACGCCCATCCGCGCCTGCGCATGCATTTCGTGTCGAACGTCGATGGCCACGACATGGATGCCGCACTGTCGCAGGTGGATCCGGAAACCACGCTGTTCATCGTGGCCTCCAAGACCTTCACCACCGCCGAGACCATGATGAACGCGCAGACCGCGCGCGCCTGGTTCCTGCGGAGCGCACCGGAAGAGGCGCTGGCGAAGCACTTCGTCGCCGTCTCGACCAATACCGAGGCGATCAAACAGTTCGGCATCGACCCGGCCAATATGTTCCCGTTCTGGGACTGGGTCGGCGGCCGCTATTCGGTGTGGTCGGCGATCGGCCTGCCGGTGGCACTCAGCGTCGGTTTCGGCTACTTCAGCGATTTCCTGGCCGGCGCGCACGAGCTGGACGAGCACTTCCGCAGCGCGCCGCTGGAACAAAACCTGCCGGTGCTGCTGGCGCTGGTCGGTTTCTGGAACCGCCAGTTCCTGGGCTGCGCCTCGGTGTCGATCGCGCCGTATCACCAGGACCTGAACCGCTTCCCGGCCTACCTGCAGCAACTGGACATGGAAAGCAACGGCAAGCGCGTGACCCGAGACGGCGAGCCCGTGGACACCCCGACCTGCCCGGCGATCTGGGGCGAGTGCGGCACCAACGGCCAGCACGCCTACTTCCAGCTGCTGCACCAGGGCACCGACGTGACGCCGATGGACTTCATCGCCGCGCTGCGCCCGGCGCACGAGATGGACAACCACCATACAGCGCTGCTGGCCAACTGCTTCGCGCAGTCGGAAGCCTTCATGAAGGGCAAGACCGCGGACGAGGTGCGCGCCGACCTGCGGGGCCAGGGCTTGCCGGCGCAGGAAGTCGAGCGCCTGACGCCGCACAAGACCTTCCCGGGCAACCGTCCGAGCAACACCATCGTGATGGAACGCCTGACGCCATCGACGCTGGGCGCCCTGATCGCGCTGTACGAACACAAGACCTTCGTGCAGGGCGTGCTGTGGAACGTGAACAGCTTCGACCAGTGGGGCGTGGAACTGGGCAAGGTGCTGGCCAAGAAGATCGAGGCCGAACTGGCGGGCGAACCGCAGCCGGCGAATCACGACAGCTCGACCAACGGCCTGATCGCGCGCGCCAAAGCGGCCGTCTGACAACCTGCGACGATATCGAATATGGCAATGGACAAATTTGAAGTGGTGCACGACACGCCGATGCTGGTCGGCGAATCCGCGCTCTGGCACGAAGTGGAGTCGGCGCTATACTGGGTCGACATCGACGGCCTCACCGTCAACCGGCTGCACGCGGCCAGCGGCAAGTTCAGCTCGTGGAAGATGGGGTCGGAACCGTCGGCGCTGGCGATCGACGACAACAACTGCCTGGTGGTGGCCACCCGCAACGGCCTGCTGCGCCTGAACACCACCGACGGCTCGGAAACTTCGATCGCCGACGCGCCGTACGACACCTCGAAGGTGCGCTTCAACGACGGCCGCGTCGATCCGGCCGGGCGCTTCTGGATCGGCACCATGTACGAGCCGCGCGACCAGCCGGCCGCCGAGATGTATGTGCTCGACAAGGACCAGCTGCGCTGCGCCTGGCGCGGCGGCATGACCAACTCGAACGGCCTGGCCTGGAGCCTGGACGGGCGCACGATGTACCACGCCGATACCACCACCCACCGCATCGACTGCTACGACTACGACCCGGCCACCGGCCAGCAAAGCAACCGCCGCACCCTGCTCACCTTTGCCAGCGACAAGAAGGCGGCGGACTACGGCGGCCGTCCCGACGGCGCGACGATGGATTCGGAAGGCATGTACTGGGTGGCGATGTTCGAAGGCGCGCGCGTGCTGCGCATCGCACCCGACGGCCGCATCGACCGCGAAATCAAACTGCCGGTGAAGTGCCCGACCTCGCTGTGCTTCGGCGGCCCGGACCTGCGCACGCTGTACATCACCAGCGCCAGCCATGGCCGCCCGGCGGAAGAGATCGCGCAGTATCCGCATACCGGCAAGGTGCTGGCGCTGCGGATCGACGTGGCCGGGCGCGAAGAGCCGGAGTATCGGATCTGATCATCTGGTTGGCGGCCCTGCCGCCAACCAGATGCCTCCTCTTCCCGACCGATCTGGCAGCATCGTGCGCGCCACGCCTCATGTAGTAGATTTTCTTGATACCCCAGTATTTGTGTAGTAAATTTACACAACATTCCCACCTTGCACCGACCTAGACCATGGCTCTTTCCGATTTCGACCTCGTTTTCTTTGGCGGCAGCGGCGACCTTGCGATGCGCAAGCTGCTGCCTGCGATGTATTCGCGTGACGTCTGCGGTGACCTGCCGGAAAGCGCCCGCATCATCTGCGTCGGCCTCGATGACCTGACCCAGGAGCAGTTCCTGCGCTTTGTCGAGACCAACTCGAAACCCCATATCAAGGAAGCGCCGCAAGAGGCCAACTGGCAGCGCTTCCTGGGTCGCATCAGCTACGTCGCGCTTAACGCCACCGACGTGCGCACCTACGAAAAACTGGTCGCCGCCCTGCGCGACGATCCGGCGCTGACGCGCGTGTATTACCTGGCCACGCCGCCGCAGCTGTTCGCGAAGATCTGCGACAACCTCGCGGCCACCGGCCTGGCCACGCCGAACTCGCGCGTGGTGCTGGAAAAGCCGCTCGGACGCGACCTGGCCTCGGCGCGCAAGATCAACCTGGACGTCGGCAAGGTGTTCGCCGAATCGCAGATCTACCGGATCGACCACTATCTCGGTAAAGAGACCGTGCAGAACCTGCTGGCGCTGCGCTTCGGGAACATCCTGTTCGAGCCGCTGTGGCGGCGCGAATGGATTTCTGACGTGCAGATCACCATCGCCGAGAAGATCGGCGTGGGAAATCGCCTCGGTTACTACGACAATTCGGGCGCGCTGCGCGACATGCTGCAGAACCACCTGCTGCAACTGCTGTGCATCGTGGCGATGGAGCCGCCGGCCTCGATCGCGCCGGACGCGGTGCGCGACGCCAAGCTGCAGGTACTGCGCTCACTGAAGCGCTTCACCCCGACCACGCTGAGCCAGAACATCATCCGCGGCCAGTACCGTTCCGGCTACATCGACGGCCAGCAGGTGCCGGGCTACCGTGACGAACCGGATGCGCCGAAGAGCTCCAAAACCGAGACCTTCGTCGCGATGAAGGCCGAGATCGACACCTGGCGCTGGGCCGGCGTGCCGTTCTACCTGCGCACGGGTAAACGCATGGCCGACCGCCTGGCCGAGATCGTGGTGCGTTTCAAGCCGATCCCGCATTCGATCTTCAACCAGCCGACGTCGAGTTTCCAGCCCAACAGCCTGGTGATCCGCCTGCAGCCGGACGAAGGCTTGTCGATGAACCTGATGGCCAAGACCCCGGGCGACTCGATGCGCCTGAAGCAGGCCGAACTCGAACTCGATTTCCGCGAGCAGTTCAAGGCGCCGCGCATGGAAGCCTACGAGCGCTTGCTACTCGACGTGCTGCGTGGCCAGCTGACGCTGTTCATGCGCGGCGACGAACTGGAAGCGGCGTGGGAATGGGTCGAACCGATCCTGGAACACTGGGAACAGGACGACACCGCGCCGGCGCCGTACACCTCCGGCACCTGGGGCCCGGCCTCGTCGAGCGCCCTGATCGGCCGCGACGGCCTGCAGTGGCGCGAAGAAGCGCTGCCGGAAGACTGAGGTAGTCACGTCCATGCTGCTCGACTCGATCCGCACCCAGCTCGATTCGCTGTCCAAATCGGAGCGCAAGGTGGCGCTGGCCGTACTGGCCGCGCCATCCGCCACGGTGAGCCAGAACATCACCGCACTGGCGCGCGCCGCGCAGGTGTCGGAACCGACCGTGGTGCGTTTCTGCCGCACGCTCGGCTACGACGGCTGGCATGAGTTCAAGCTGAAACTGGCGCAAGGCCTGGCGCTGGCGCTGCCCGGTGCCAGCGAAGCGCCGGATCAGGACGACCTGGCCTCGGACCTGATCAACAAGATCTGCAGCCGCTCGATCAACACCCTGCTCGACCTGCGCAACAATCTCAAGCCCGAGCTGATCCAGCAGGCGCTGGAAGTGCTGGCACGCGCCAACAAGATCGAGTTCTACGGCCACGGCACCTCGGGCTTCGTCGCGGCCGACGCCCAGCACAAGTTCTTCCGCTCGGGAGTGCCGACTGTCGCCTACACCGACCCGGCGATCCACTCGATCGCGGCAGCGCTGCTGCGCCAGGGCGACGCGGTGGTGGCGATCTCGCAGCGCGGCAACAACCCGGCGCTGACCCGTTCGGCCAAGCTGGCCAAGGCCGGCGGCGCCGACGTGATCGTGCTGGCGCCGTCTGGCACCCCGCTGGCCGAGATGGCGACGCTGTTTATTCCGATCGACCTGGTGTTCGCGACCGATCCCTACACCCCGATCTCGGCGCGCCTCGCCTACCTGGTGGTGATCGACGTGCTGGCCGTCGGACTGGCGCTGCGGCGTGGGCCGGAGTTCCGCAAGAAGATGCAGAACGCGCAGAAGGCGTTGCAGGAATTCGACATGCAGTTCGATTCGTTTATCGGCTGACTCGTTGGCTGACCTTTGGCTGACCCTTTGGCTAATGCGTGACCAAGCGGCCAGGCGCTCACGACACCTCGCGTGGGTGGCTGTAGAATAGCGGTTTTTCACCGCATCCCTACAGCGCCATGCACATCAATCCCGAACGCAGCGACCGTCCCGACTATGACCTGCTGGTGCGCCAGGTCGCCAGCGTCCTCGAGGGCGAACGCGACCTGACCGCCAACGCGGCGCAGTTTTCCGCGCTCGTCTATGACACTCTGTCCGACCTGAATTGGGCCGGCTTCTACCTCACCGTGCCGTCGAAAAAAGGCGAAGGCCAGGACCTGCTGGTCGGCCCGTTCCAGGGCAAGCCCGCCTGCGCCCGCATCCCGTTCGGCCGCGGCGTCTGCGGTACCACCGCCGTCAAGCGCGAGACCATCGTGGTGCCGGACGTGCATGCGTTCCCGGGGCACATCGCCTGCGATTCGGCGTCTGCTTCCGAGATCGTGCTGCCGGTGATCAAGGACGGCGTGCTGGTGGGCGTGTTCGATATCGACAGCCCGAAGCTGGACCGTTTTTCGGGCGAAGACCGCGCCGGCCTCGAGGCCATGATCGCGGCGTTTGTTGCAGGTACCGATTTCGCATGAGCCGGTTGAACGCGCCGGCGGCCGAGCTGCCGACGCGTTCAAACAGAACTCGCATCCCATCACCATCCCACCTTTAAACACGCCATGAACCAACTCGAACAACTCAAGCAATACACTACCGTCGTCGCCGACACCGGCGACTTCCAGTCGATCAAGGCCTACTCGCCGAAAGACGCGACCACCAACCCTTCCCTGATCCTGAAGGCCGTGCAGAAGCCGGAATACCGCCCGCTGCTGGAAAAAGCCATCGCTGATGCGCCGGACGCCACCACCGAAGGCATCGTCGACAGCCTCCTGATCGCGTTCGGCGTCGAAATCCTGAAGTACGTGCCGGGCCGCGTCTCGACCGAGATCGATGCCGCGCTGTCGTTCGACACCGAAGCCACCGTCGCCAAGGGTCGCGAACTGATCGCGCTGTACGAAAAGGCCGGCGTGTCGCGCGAGCGCGTCCTGATCAAGATCGCCTCGACCTGGGAAGGCATCCGCGCCGCCGAGATCCTGGAAAAGGACGGCATCCACTGCAACCTGACCCTGCTGTTCTCGCTGTGCCAGGCCGTGGCGTGCGCCGAAGCGAACGTGAAACTGATCTCGCCGTTCGTCGGCCGCATCTACGACTGGTACAAGAAGTCGACCGGTACCGACTACCAGGGCGCCGAAGATCCGGGCGTGCAGTCGGTGAAAGGCATCTACCAGTACTACCGCAAGTTCGGCTACCAGACCGAAGTGATGGGCGCGAGCTTCCGCAACACCTCGCAGATCCTGGAGCTGGCCGGTTGCGACCTGCTCACCATCTCGCCGGACCTGCTGCAGAAGCTGGCCGATGCGGATGCGCCGGTCGAGCGCAAGCTGGTGAAGGACGAGAGCGCGAACATCGAGAAGATCACGATCGACGAGAAAACCTTCCGCTTCATGCTCAATGAAGACGCGATGGCAACCGAGAAGCTGGCCGAAGGCATTCGTGCCTTCGTGGCCGATTCGATCAAACTGAAGGTGATGATCGAAGGGATGCGCTAAGCACTGGTCAATGCATAGGGTGCGCGGCGCAGCCGTCCACCCTACGCAGCTTGCGACATAGAGGAAAACGCCCGGTTCGCCCGGGCGTTTTTTATGGCGTTTTTATGGGTGATCAGCGCGCCCGCAGCCCAGCCAGGAAGGTATCGATCACCTCCCCGCCCAGCTCCACGAGATCGAACGCCTCCGACTCGAACAGCCAGTTCCTCAACAGCCCGTCGAGCATGATCCACATGCACATCGACGCATTGTGCGGATCGACGCCGGCCGGCAGCGTGCCTTCGGACCGGGCTTGCGCCAGCTGCGCCTCCATGCGTCCGCGCCACTCGCACACGGCTTCGCGCTTGCGGATGCGCGCCGAGTCGACTTCGTCGGTGAATTCGGTCTTCAGCGTGGCGATCTCGAACACGCGGCGCGCGGTGGCGTCAGTGACCACGATCTGCAGCACCGCCATCATCTCGTCGCGCAAGCGCTGCAGCGGATCGACCACCGGACGCTCGTCGAGCAGCTTCACCGCGGCGTCCATCGGCATCGTGGCGCGGTCCATCATCGCGCTGTAGAGCGCACCCTTGTCGACAAAATGCCAGTAAATCGCGCCGCGCGTCACACCGGCCGCGCTTGCGATATGCTGCAGCGTCGTCCGTGAAACGCCTTGTTTCGCGAACAAGATTTCAGCGGCGTCGAGGATGCTGTCGCGGGTCGCGGCCGCTTCTTCCTTCGTCCTGCGAACCATTTCTTGTAATCAACTCCAAAAATCGTCGGGGGCAAAACATTTTACATACAGTCGTGATAGTATATAAAATTATTTGCAAAAGCCAGCGTCGCTTTCACCCCCGACCCGATATATGACCGGGGTGTGACAGCGGCGTGTTTTACTAACTAGAAGGAAGCACACGTAATGCGCCCTGCCAACTCCTCATCCCCATCCCTGACCCGGGTTGCCGCCGCCACCATGGCCGCCCTGGTCCTGCTGTCCGCCTGCGGCAAGAAAGACGAAGCTGCCAAGGGCGGCGCGCCCGCCGGCCAGCAGATGCCTGCCCCCGAAGTCGGCGTCGTCACCACCAAATTCGAAACCGTCGCGCTACAGACCGAACTGCCGGCACGCGTCGAGCCGATCCGTACTGCGCAAGTGCGCGCCCGCGTCGACGGTGTGGTCCTGAAGCGTTCGTTCACCGAAGGCAGCATGGTCAAGCAGGGCCAGTCGCTGTACACCATCGATCCGGCCCCATACCAGGCCCAGCTGGCCGCCTCGCAGGCCGACCTGGCCCAGGCCGAAGCCAACCTGGTGCAGGCGCGCTCGCTGGCCAACCGCTACAAGCCGCTGGTCGAAGCCAACGCGGTCAGCAAGCAGGAGTATGAAAACGCCGTGGCCGCCCAGAAGACTGCCGAAGCGCAGGTCGCCGCGGCCCGCGCGCAGGTGCGCGTGCAGCAGATCAATGTTGGCTACACCAGCGTGAACGCTCCGATCAGCGGCCGCATCGGCCGTGCGCTGGTCACCGAAGGCGCACTGGTCTCGGCCGCTCAGGCCACCGAACTGGCGCTGATCCAGCAGACCGACAATATGTACCTGAACATCACCCAGTCAGCCACCGAACTGCAGCGTCTGCGCAAGCAGGGCGGCGGCGCCGACAACGTGCCGGTCACCGTCATCACCGAAGACGGCAGCGAACTGGCGCAGCGCGGCCGCCTGCTGTTCTCGGACGTGACCGTGGACCAGAGCACCGGCCAGATCACCCTGCGCGCCACCGTGGCGAACCCGAACAACGCCCTGCTGCCGGGCCAGTACGTGCGCGTGCGCATCGCCCAGGCCTCGCTGCCGAACGGCATCCTGCTGCCGCAACAGGCGGTCACCCGCGGCGGCCAGAATGGCGACACCGTGATGGTGGTCGGCGCCGACAACAAGCCGGTCGCCCGTCCGGTCAAGATCGGTTCGCAGCAAGGCGCGAGCTGGGTCGTCATCGACGGCCTGAAGGAAGGCGAAAAAGTGATGGTCGACGGCTTCCAGAAGCTGCAGATGATGCCGCCTGGCACCCCGGTGAAGACCGTGCAGTGGACCCCGGCCGCCGCCCAGCAAACGCCTGCCCAGGCCGGCGCCACCGGCGCCCAGCCGAACGCCGCCGGCGCGAATGCCGCCGCCACCGCGAATGCCGCCGACACGCGCACCCCGGACGCCGGCACGCCGGCTGCGGGCGCGGCCGCACCAAGCGACAGCAGCCGCTAAGAACACAAGGAACAGGAATTTCCAATGGCTCGTTTTTTTATTGACCGCCCAATTTTCGCCTGGGTGATCGCGCTGTTCATCATGGTGCTTGGCGGCGTCGCCATCAAGCAGCTGCCGATCGCGCAGTATCCGTCCGTGGCGCCGCCCTCGATCGTCGTCAACGTCACCTATCCGGGCGCCTCGGCGCAGACGCTGGAGGATTCCGTCATCTCGATCATCGAACGCGAGATGAACGGCGCCCAGGGCATGATCTACATGGAATCGACCAGCCAGGCCAACGGCACCGGCTCGATCACCATCTCGTTCGAGACCGGCACCGATCCGAACCTGGCCCAGGTCGACGTCCAGAACCGCCTGTCGCGCGCCACCCCGCGCCTGCCGCCGGCGGTGACCCAGCAGGGCGTGCGCGTCGACCAGGCGCGCTCGAACTTCCTGCTGTTCACCATCCTGTCGTCGGATGACCCGAATATCACCAACATCGAGCTGGGTGACTATGCCTCGCGCAACGTGCTGCCTGAAATCCAGCGTATCACCGGCGTGGGCCAGGCCCAGCTGTTCGGTACCGAGAAGGCGATGCGCGTCTGGATCGATCCGACCAAGCTGGTCGGCCTGAACCTGTCGCCGTCGGACATCACCGCCGCCATCCAGCAGCAGAACGCCCAGGTGGCCTCGGGCACCATCGGCGACCTGCCGGTGGCCAAGGGCCAGCAGATCAGCGCCACCGTGATCGTCACCGGCCAGCTGTCGAACGTCGAACAGTTCGGCAACATCGTGCTGCGCGCCAATCCGGACGGCTCGACCGTGCGCCTGAAGGACGTGGCGCGCATCGAGATCGGCGGCCAGGCGTATGCCACCACCGCGCGCCTGAACGGCAAGCCGTCGGCCGGTATCGGCGTCCAGCTGGCCCCGACCGGCAATGCACTGCAGACCGCTGAACTGATCAAGGCTCGCATGGCCGAGCTGCAGAAGTACTTCCCGAAAGGCATGAAGTACTCGATTCCTTACGACTCGACCACCTTCATCGACATCTCGATCGAACAAGTGGTGCACACCCTGGTCGAAGCGATCGTGCTGGTGTTCCTGGTGATGTATCTGTTCCTGCAGAACTTCCGCTACACCGTGATCCCGACCATCGTGGTGCCGATCGCCCTGCTCGGTTCCTTCGCCTGTCTGCTGGCGCTGGGCTTCTCGATCAACGTGCTGACCATGTTCGGCATGGTGCTGGTGATCGGTATCGTGGTCGACGATGCCATCGTGGTGGTGGAGAACGTAGAACGCATCATGGCCGAAGAAGGCCTGCCGCCGCTGGAAGCGACGCGCAAGGCGATGGGCCAGATCTCGGGCGCCATCATCGGCGTGACCGTGGTCCTGATCGCGGTGTTCGTGCCGCTGGCGTTCTTCGCCGGCGCGGTCGGCAACATCTACCGCCAGTTCTCGGTGGTGATGGTGACCTCGATCGGCTTCTCGGCCTTCCTGGCGCTGTCGCTGACCCCGGCGCTGTGCGCCCACCTGCTGAAACCCATCGAAAAAGGCCATCACGAAAAGAAAGGCTTCTTCGGCTGGTTCAACCGCAACTTCACCAGCGGCGCCAAGAAATATGAAGGCTTCGTCGGCGCCATCCTGAAACGCGCCGGACGCTGGATGATCGTGTTCGCGGTGCTGGTCGCCGTGGTCGGCGTGATCTTCACCCGCATGCCGAACGCCTTCCTGCCGAACGAAGACCAGGGCTACGTGATCGCCAACATCCAGCTGCCGCCGGGTGCAACCGCCGAACGTACCGGCACCGTGCTGCGCGCGCTGGAAGACTTCGTCATGAAGCAGCCTGAAACCGCGAACATCGTGGCCGTGACCGGCTTCTCGTTCTCGGGCCAGGGCCAGAACATGGGCCTGGCGTTCATCCCGATGAAAGCCTGGGACGAACGTAAAGAGCAAGGCCAGGACGCGCAATCGTTCGCCGGCCGCATCACCGGCCACATGGGCGCGCTGCGCGACTCGTTCATCTTCGTGGTGAGCCCGCCGCCGATCCCTGAACTGGGCACCGGCACCGGCTTCTCGTTCCGCCTGCAAGACCGTGGCGGCAATGGCCACGCCGCCCTGCTGGCTGCGCGTAACCAGATGCTGGGCATGGCCTCGCAGAGCAAGATCCTGACCGGCATGCGTCCGGAAGGCCTGGAAGATGCGCCGCAACTCAAGCTCAACATCGACCGCGACAAGGCGCAAGCCCTGGGCGTGACCTTCGGTGCGATCAATACCGCTCTGTCGACCTCGCTCGGTTCGTCGTACGTGAACGACTTCCCGAACGCCGGCCGCCTGCAGCGCGTGATCGTGCAGGCCGATGCGCCACAACGTATGCAGCCGGACGACCTGCTGCGCATCAATGCCCTGAACACCCAGGGCCAGCCGGTGCCGCTGTCGTCGTTCGCCTCGACCGAATGGACCACCGGCCCGATGCAGACCACCCGCTACAACGGCTACCCTGCGATGAAGCTGACTGGCGAACCTGCGCCGGGTTACTCGAGCGGCGACGCGCTGGACGAAATGCAGCGCCTGGCAGCCCAGCTGCCGGCCGGCTTCGCGTTCGAATGGACCGGCCAGTCGCGCGAAGAGATCCTGTCGGGCTCGACCGCATCGATCCTGATCGCGTTCTCGCTGCTGGCGGTGTTCCTGGCCCTGGCCGCACTGTACGAAAGCTGGACCATCCCGGTGTCGGTGATGCTGGTGGTGCCGCTCGGTATTCTGGGTTCGCTGCTGGCGGCCAGCATGCGCGGCCTGCCGAACGACGTCTACTTCAAGGTCGGCCTGATCACGATTATCGGCCTGGCGGCGAAGAACGCGATTCTGATCGTCGAATTCGCCAAGGACCTGCAAGCCGAAGGCAAGTCGCCGATGGAAGCGGCGCTGGAAGCGGCGCACCTGCGTTTCCGTCCGATCATCATGACCTCGCTGGCATTCATCCTGGGCGTGCTGCCGCTGGTGATCGCCAGCGGCGCCGGCTCGGCATCGCAGCGCGCCATCGGTACCGGCGTGATGGGCGGCATGATTACCGCGACCGTGCTTGGCGTGATCTTCGTTCCTGTATTCTTCGTGGTGATCCGTACGATCTTCAAGGGCAGCAAGCGCCAGAACGACATGTACGCCCATGCCCAGGAAAAACAGCACGCGCTGGAAAAGCAGGAACATCAGGCTGCACAAGAAGGAAACAAACCATGATGAAACAGATGAAACTCGCAACCCCGCTGGCGCTGGCCATGGCGCTGGCCGGCTGCTCGCTGGCGCCCGACTACCTGCGCCCGGCGGCGCCGGTAGCGGCCGCCTTCCCTGAAGTGCCGCAGGCGGCCAGCAAGTCGGCCAGCCCGCTGCTGGCCCAGGCCCCGGCCGCGGTGCCATGGCAGCAGTTCTTCGCCGACGCCCGCCTGCGCACCCTGATCGACCAGGCGCTGACCAACAACCGCGACCTGCGCATTGCCATCGCCAACATCGAGCAGGCCAGGGCCCAGTACCGCATCACCCGCGCCGACCGTCTGCCGACGGTGGGCCTGGGCGTGAGCGGCCAGCGCCAGACGGTGGGCGAAGACCAGCCGATCTCGAGCACCTACTCGGCCGGCCTGCAAGTCTCGGCCTTCGAGCTGGACCTGTTCGGCCGGGTGCGCAACCTGTCCGAAGCGGCGCTGGCGCAATTCCTCGCCACCGAGGAAGCGCGCAAGACCACGCAGATCAGCCTGATCGCCTCGGTCGCCAACGGCTGGCTGCAGCTGCTGGCCGACGAAGAGCTGCTGCGCATCACGCAAGAGACGCTCAAGACGCGCGAAGAGTCGGAACGCCTGACCCAGCTGCGCTTCGACAACGGCGTGGCTTCGCGCCTCGAGCTGCAACTGTCGCGCTCGCTGGTCGAGACCGCACGCGCCACCCTGGCCCAGCAGCAGCGCTTCCGCGCCCAGGACATCAACCTGCTGACGCTGCTGGTCGGCCAGCCGCTGGCGCAGGACCAGTCGCAGGGCGCCACCCTGGCCAAGACCGAGCTGCCGGACATCCCGGCCGGCCTGCCGTCGGACCTGCTGGCCAATCGCCCGGACATCCGCGGCGCCGAACAGCAGCTGATCGCGGCCAACGCCAACATCGGCGCGGCGCGTGCGAACTTCTTCCCGCGCATCACGCTGACCGGCAGCGCCGGCAGCGTCAGCGATCAGCTGTCGGGCCTGTTCGAGAGCGGCACCTGGGGCTGGAGCTTCGCGCCGCAGGCGATCCTGCCGATCTTCGACTACGGCCGCAACAGCGCCACCCTGGCCAGCGCCCGTGCCCAGAACGACATCGCCGTGGCACGCTACGAGCAGTCGATCCAGACCGCGTTCCGCGAAGTGGCGGACGCGCTGGCCGGCCAGGCGACCTACAGCGAGCAATTGCGCGCGCAGCAGGCCGTGACCGAGGCCGAAGCCGACCGCTTCAACCTGTCCGACCTGCGCTACCGCAGCGGCGCCGCCAGCCAGCTCGACCTGCTGGACGCGCAGCGCTCGCTGTTCGAGTCGCAGCAGGCGGCGGTGAATGCCAACCTGCTGCGTCTGCAGAACCAGGTGACGCTGTACCGCGTGCTGGGTGGCGGCTGGACCGAGCCGGCGGCTGCCGGCGCGGGTGCAGCAGCGACGCCGGTGGCGGTGCGCTAAGCAGAACGCCATGTCGCCGCAAGGCGACGCATCAACACCAACCGGGCCCGCGTGGCCCGGTTTTTTTTGGGTGGCACTCGGCGTAGTCACTCGATGTTCGACGGTACACCTGAACGCAGCGATATATTTCCAGGCTGTGGGGCGTGTGCAACCAATAGGTATTTCCACTGTGCAATAATATTGATCCTGAGCAGTACTTTGATGCTGGCGTAAAGATCCTCGCGCGCCCCATCATCCGCCTGACAACCCTTCTCTACATATCCCCATGAAAAATCTACGAATCGGCCCCCGGCTGGCCATTAGCTATGCCGTGGTCCTTGGTCTTTTAATTGTCCTGATTCTCGTCAGCCTGATGCGCATGAGCGGCATGAACGACGCCACCAACCGCCTTGTGAAGACCAGCATGGTCAATCAGCGCGCCGTGGCGGAATGGGCCAAGATCATCGAAGTCAACAGCACGCTGGCCGAGATGGCGTACCGCACGCAGGATGAGAACGTGGTGAAAGACATCGCCGCCCGCATGGAAGCCGGATCGGTGCGTTCGGCCGCGCTGCAAGAGCAGATCAAGGCTGGACTGCGCAATCCCAAGTCGCAGGCGCAATTCGAAGAAGTCAAAGCCTCCCGCGTTCCTTACCTGGAAGCCCGCAAGACCCTGATGGCGGCCAAGAATAGCGGCGACCAGGAAGGCGCCGAAAAGATTTTTGTCGAACGAATGCGTCCCGCCAGCATCGCCTACAACGCTGCCGTGCAACGGCTGGCCGTGGCGCAGCAGAACTCGGCGGAAAATTTTGCCACCGAAGCCACCGACACCTATGAAAATTCGCGCTCCACGCTCATTGCAGTGGGCATGCTCGCCGTCGTGCTGGTCCTGGGCTTCGGCGTCTATATCACGCGCTCCATCGTGCGTCCGATCCAGGATGCAGTGACGATTGCGCAGCGCGTCGGCGAAGGCCACCTCGACACCCGCATCGCGAGCGACGGCAAGGATGAAACCGCGCAGTTGCTGGCGGCGTTGCAGAAAATGAGCAGCAACCTGATCGTCATCGTCGACCAGGTGCGCAGCGGCACCGACACCATCGCCACCGCATCGGCGGAAATCGCCGCAGGCAACCAGAATCTGTCGAGCCGCACCGAACAGCAGGCCGGTTCGCTGGAAGAAACCGCATCGTCGATGGAAGAGCTGACCTCGACCGTGCGCCAGAATGCCGAGAACGCCCGCCGTGCCAACACGATGGCGGCGGAAGCCGCGGGGATTGCGGGCCAGGGCGGCGCCGTGATTACCAACGTGATCGGCACGATGAGCGAAATCAATGCGTCGTCGCGCAAGATCGTCGACATCATCAGCGTCATCGATGGCATCGCATTCCAGACCAATATCCTGGCGCTGAACGCCGCGGTCGAAGCGGCCCGTGCAGGCGAACAGGGCCGCGGCTTTGCGGTAGTCGCATCCGAGGTGCGCAACCTGGCGCACCGCTCGGCCGCTGCGGCCAAGGAAATCAAGGGACTGATCGACGATTCGGTGCAGAAGGTCGAAGCAGGCACGACCCTCGTGGACAATGCCGGCGCCACCATGGCCGACATCGTGCAAAGCATTTCACGCGTGACCGACATCATGAGCGAAATCTCGCATGCCAGCGATGAACAGACCGCAGGCATCGAGCAAGTCAATGAAGCCATCAACGAGATGGACCAGGTGACGCAGCAGAACGCCGCCCTGGTGGAACAGGCATCGGCTGCAACCGAAGCCATGCAGCAGCAGGCCGCGCAACTGGCCGACCTGGTCAGCGTCTTCAGGACCGGCGGCGCCGGCACGCACGCGGCGACGCCGCATGCCGGGTCACAAGCCAATCTGCAAGCCAGGCCGATGCAACGGGTCGCCCTGCCGGCCTGACGCGCCTCCCATCGCACACCGCGCGCCCGATGCGGCGCGCCGGCGTGCACACCACCACTGCGCTGCCCAGGCGCGTGAACGTTGTAACGCGGAATTGCATCACCGCGGCCGGCAGGCCGATATCATCCTCGCTACACTGGATGCATCGACGCCGACCGGACAGCGTGACGCCATGCGTAACTTCTTCAATTCCCACTGGAAGGTCATTCTCGCGATCCTGCTCGCCATCGTGCTGGCGATGCTGACCGTGGAAACCAGGTCGGATGGCCCGCCGCTGGCGGCGCGCCTGCACGAGCATGTGCAGGCGCTGGCCTCCGACGAAACGCCGGCGGCGATGCGCCATGTCGAGGTGTCGCTGATGCGCTCGGGTTATGCGCCACGCACCCTGCATGACGGCAGCCGGCGCGGACGCGGCGTCGAGGTCTCGGTCGCCAACCTGGCGCCGGGCGCCGGGCCGCAGCAGCTGTTCATCGTCGGTGCGCGGCTGGGGCCGGACGGCAATCCGGGCGCCGCCGCCGTGCTGGAACTGGCGCGCGCGGTGAAGGACGTGCGGCTGGCCTACGGGACCGAAATCCGCTTCGTGTTCTTCGAAGGCGATGAGCGGCAGCGCGCGCCGCACGAGCTGGCGCTGGCCGATCCGGACGTACATGCCGTAGCGAATTTCATGGCCTTCATCGGTTCGCGCGAAGCATCGGCGCCGGTGCGCCAGGCACTGGCGGCGTTTCGGAGCGACCCGATGATGGCGCGCCAGGGACTGGCGGCGCCGGCGCATGTGATGGGAGTGACCATGTACGGCCATGGGGCCGGCACGGGCAACGCGGCCGATGGCCCGGCACTGGTGATCACCGATACCGGCTTCCTGCGCTACCCCTACTTCCGCGCCAACGACGACCTCGAAGACCTCGATTACGAAGGCATGGCGCACGTGGTCGACGGGCTGGCGCAAACGCTGGCGGCGCTGGCCGGGGCGGTGGAGGCCTGAGCCGAAGCCGGCACTCTCCCCTCCCGCCTTACTCGGCCAGGAACATCTCCTGCAGGTCGTTCAGGAAGCGCCGTCCCAGCTCGGTCGGCCGGATCAGCTGGTGGTCACGCGTGAGCAGGCCCTTGGCTTCGGCGTCGTCCAGCGCCTTGCGGATGGCGCCGATGTTCATGCCGGTGCGCTCGCCGAACAGGTTGGGATCAAAACCCTCGGTCAGGCGCAGTGCGTTGAGCATGAATTCGAAACCCATATCGGCGCGGCCGATCTCGTGTTCTTCCTGCACCGGGTTGCCGCGTTTTGCCGCCTCGATGAAGGAGCCCGGCTGCTTGAAGCGCGCCTGGCGCAGCACGCGGTGCGGAAACGACAGCTTGGAGTGGGCGCCGGCGCCGATGCCGAGATAGTCGCCGAACTTCCAGTAATTCAGGTTGTGGCGCGCGCGGTGCCCCGGCTTGGCATAGGCCGAGACTTCGTAGTGGCCGTAGCCGGCGCCAGCCGTCATTTCCGCGATCAGGTCCTGCATGTCGGCGCTCAGGTCGTCGTCCGGCAGCAGCTCGGGCGGGTACTTGGCGAACACCGTGTTCGGTTCCATCGTCAGGTGGTACAGCGACAGGTGCGGCGGCGCGAAGTCGAGCGCGGTCTGCAGGTCCGTCCGCGCTTCGGCCAGCGTCTGCGACGGCAGCGCGTACATCAGGTCGAGATTGAAGTTGTCGAAGGTGTTCTGCGCGATCTCGACCGCGCGGCGCGCCTCGTTGCCGTCGTGGATGCGGCCCAGCGCCTCCAGGTGCGCCGGGTTGAAGCTCTGGATGCCGATCGACAGGCGGTTGATGCCGCTCTCGCGGTAGGACTTGAAGCGCTCGGCCTCGAAGGTGCCGGGATTGGCTTCCATCGTGATCTCGGCGTCGAGTTCCAGCGGCAGCAGCGTGCGCAGGTCGGACATCAAGCGATCGAGGCCGGCAGCCGACATCAGGCTCGGCGTGCCGCCACCGATGAACACGGTATGGATCTTGCGGCCCCAGATCAGCGGCAGCGACTGCTCCAGGTCGAGGCGCAGCGCGTCCAGGTATTCTTTTTCCGGCAGTTCGCCCTTGGCTTCGTGCGAATTGAAGTCGCAGTAGGGGCACTTGCGCACGCACCACGGCCAGTGCACGTACAGCGACAGCGGCGGCAGCGCGGTCAGGTTCAACGCGCCCGGCTGCAGGTATTGCAGCGCGGCGCTGGCCGGGGTGCGTGGCTCGCCGGCGACCGGCGCGGCGACTTTGATTGGAATCATTTCAGCGATTTACTTCAGCGATTTATTTCAGTTTCTCGACCAGCGCGCGCAGCGCCTGGCCGCGGTGCGACAGCGCGTTCTTTTCCTGCGGCGCGAGTTCGGCGACCGTCTTGCCCAGCGCCGGGATCAGGAAGTGCGGGTCGTAGCCGAAGCCGTTGGCGCCGCGTGCGGTGGCGATGATCTCGCCGTCCCAGCGGCCGTCGGCGATGATCGGCTGCGGGTCGTCCGGATGGCGCACGTACACCAGCACGCAGTAGTAATAGGCCGACTTGTCGGCCCTGGTGGCCAGGTCGGACAGCAGCTTGCGGTTGTTGCGGTCGTCCGACTTCGGCTCGCCGCCGAAGCGCGCCGAATGCACGCCGGGGGCGCCGCCGAGGGCGTTGACGCACACGCCCGAATCGTCGGCCAGCGCCGGCAGGCCGGTCAGGCGCGAGGCGTGGCGCGCCTTCGCCAGCGCGTTCTCGACGAAGGTGCCGAACGGCTCTTCCGCTTCCGGCACGTCGAATTCGCCTTGCGGGTGCAGGTCGAAGCCGATCGGGGCCAGCAGCTGGGCGAATTCCTTCAGCTTGCCGGCGTTGTTGGAAGCGAGGATCAGGCGTTGGGTCATGGTGGGTGAAAGCTTGGGTGGAAAGGCGGGTATTTTACGCCGTTGTTGTTTAGGTGTGCGGCGTGACGTGGTTCTGAGCAGCGCTGTGGGTAGGCTGCGAACTTGGGTTCCCGCCTTCGCGGGAATGACAGTCTTGAGGTTAACGATGCTACATAGGCAAACATTCTCTTACCACTAGCAGTAGCACGTCATTCCCGCGAAGGCGGGAACCCAAGTTCGCACCGCAACCAGCGGCGCCTTCGCCAGCCGATCACCCCTCGACCCGCAACGCCTGCTTCTGCAAATGCACCAGATCCGCAATCCCCTGCTGCGCCAGATCCAGCAAGCGGTTCATCCCGGCGCGGTCGAATGCCGCGCCTTCGGCCGTGCCCTGCACCTCGATGAAGTGGCCATGCTCGGTCATCACCACGTTCATGTCGGTGTCGCAGTCCGAATCTTCCACGTAGTCCAGGTCCAGCACCGGCACCCCGCGGTACACGCCGACCGACACCGCCGCCACGAAATGGCGCACCGGGATGGATGCGATCAGCCCGCGCTCGACCAGCTTGCTGAAAGCGTCATGCGCCGCCACCATGGCCCCGGTGATCGCCGCCGTGCGCGTGCCGCCGTCGGCCTGGATCACGTCGCAGTCCAGGTGCAGGGTACGCTCGCCGAATGCTTCCAGGTCGAACGCGGCGCGCAGCGAGCGGCCGATCAGGCGCTGGATTTCCTGGGTGCGGCCGGTCTGCTTGCCGCGCGCGGCTTCGCGGTCCATGCGCGTGTGGGTCGAGCGCGGCAGCATGCCGTATTCGGCGGTCAGCCAGCCCTGCCCTTTGCCCTTCAGGAACGGCGGCACCTTTTCTTCGATGCTGGCGGTGCAGATCACCTTGGTGTCGCCGAACTCGATCAGGACCGAGCCCTCGGCGTGCCTGGTGTACTGGCGCGTGAGCGATATCTGGCGCAGCTGGTCGACGGCGCGGCCGCTGGGGCGCTGTTCAAAAGTCATGATGATGCTTTCTTTATTTGAGTAACTGGGATGATTTCTCGATCGCCGCACGGATCTCGGCGATCGCTTTTTCGATGTCGTCCTCGCCGAAACCGTCCGCCTCGCCCGGCGCCGGTTCGGCGGCAATGATCGTGGTGCTGACGTGGTCCTCGGCCAGCATCTGGGTCGAGATCACGTTCGGTTCGCCGTCGCCCGCTGCGTCCGCTCCCTGCCACATGATGCCGAGCGCGGTCGTGTTGTCGGCCTGGGCGCCGCCGACCGCCGCCGCCATATTCACCATCTCGGGCACGGCGCTGACCACGCCGCCGGCGCCGGATAGCCTGTGCACGATCTCGCTGTCGGGCAGCATCGACCACAGGCCGTCGGAGCACAATAGCAGCATGTCGCCCGGCTGCAGCCCGGCGCGCGCCGACAGCTCGATCTTCGGTGGGGTAGGCGCGCCCAGGCAGTTGTACAGCTTGTTGCGGTCGGGGTGGGTGGCGCGCTCGAGCGGGTCGGCGCGGCCGCGCTCGATCAGGTATTCGATGTGCGAGTGGTCGCGCGTGCGCGCCAGGATCTGGTTGCGCCGCACCCAGTACAGGCGCGAATCGCCGCAGTGCGCCCACACCGCGCAGTTGTGCTGCACCAGGCAGGCCACCACCGTGGTGCGCGGCAGCTCGGGCAGGTCGTGCGCCATGGCGTAGGCCTGGATGTCGTGGTGCGCCTGCAGCAGCGCCTCTTCCAGGAAGCGTTCGGGCTTCTTCACGTAGGGACGCGCCTGCACCCGGAACATCATGCCCACGGTCTGCATCGCGATGCCGGCCGCGATCTCGCCGCCGCGGTGCCCTCCCATGCCGTCCGCCAGCAGCAGCAACAAGGCGTCGCGCGTGAAGCTGTAGCCCATCCGGTCCTGGTTGGTCTTGCGCCCGCCGATATGGCTCTGCTGGTACACCGAAAACTGCATCGCTTGTCCTTTCAGCCGCGCCGGAAAGCGCCCAGGCGCCGCACCACGCCGCGCCAGCCGGCCGGGGCCTCGTCCGCGGATGGTTCCTCGATCCTGGCCGGCGGCAGCTCGTAATCGGCGGCCAGCGCTTTCTGGATCTCGAACACGCTTTGCGGACGCGCCAAGGGATCGAGTTCCAGGCAGGTGCGCACCAGCGCGATCAGTTCGCGCGAGTATTTACCTTGCAGCGCGGCCAGGTGACCCAGCACCTTGTCCTGGGCGCGCCGTGCGTCGACCGCCTGCGGGGTGGAACAGGTCATGCAGGCGAACATGGCCGCGCCGAGGCTGTAGATGTCGGTCCACGGCCCCAGACTGGCGCCGCGTGCGTACAGGTCGGGGGCGGCAAAGCCGGGCGTGTACATGGGCGCGAGCATCGGCGCGTCGCTGTGCAGGGTCTGGCGCGCGGCGCCGAAATCGAGCAGCAGCGGGGTGCCATCAAGGCGCAGATAGATGTTGGCGGGTTTCAGGTCCAGGTGCAGCAGCTTGTTGGCGTGCACTTCGCGCAGGCCGCGGCAGACGCAGCCGAACACCTGGCGGATGAACTGTTCGCTCGGGCGGCTGCCGCGCGCGGCGCTGCGCGCCACGTGTTCCTGCAGCGAGTGGCCGGACTCGTAGGCCATCACCATGTACACGGTCTCATTGGCGCTGAAGAAATTCAGCACCCGCACCACGTTCGGGTGCACGATGCGCGCCAGCGCCCTGCCCTCTTCGAAAAAACACTTGAGGCCGATGCGGAAGACCGGGAGGTTTTGTTTGGCGACAGTCGGAGTCAGTTCGCCCGGCTGGCGCAGCGCCAGCGCGCTCGGCAAGTACTCCTTGATGGCCACCGCATTGCCCTCGCCGTCATAGGCAAGGTAAACAATACTGAACCCACCGGACGCAATTTTCTTTACAATGCGGTATCCGGCAATGTCCAGCCCATCGGGCAGGGGAGCGTTATTCTGTGCAGCCATCCAAAGGGTTTCCTTGCTAAACAGGGCGATTGTGTGGATAAATGTCGGCTTTGTAAAGAATAAAAACCGGGGATCCCATTGAGCATTTCAAGCATGACAGGTTATGCGGTCGCCACCAGCGAAGGCGCTGCCGGAACCCTCACGATCGAAATCAAGAGCGTCAATTCGCGTTTCCTCGATCTGCAGTTCCGCATCAACGATGATTTGCGCGCGCTGGAACCTGAGCTGCGTTCGGCGATCATGGCCGCCATCACGCGCGGCAAGGTCGAAGTGCGCCTGTCGTTCGGCCGCAAGGCCAGCGGCGGCTCGCAGGCCCTGAACAACGAGCTGCTGGCCGACCTGGCCCGCCTGCAGGCCGAAGTGACGACCCACTTCGCCCAGGCCACGCCGATGACGGTCGCCGAGCTGCTGCGCTGGCCGGGCGTGATCGAAGAGTCGACCATCGGCCAGGAGTCGCTGCAGGCCGACGTCGCGGCGCTGACCGCCACCACCATCGCCGCGTTCGTGGACAGCCGCAAGCGCGAAGGCGCGGCGCTGGAAGCGATGCTGCAGTCGCGTATCGACGCGATGGAAGTGATCGTCAAGCGCATCTCGCCCTTGATCCCGCAGGTGATCTCGCAGTTCCAGCACAAGGCGATCGAGCGCATGCAGGATGCATTGGGCCTGGCCGGCCACGGCAATCCGTCGACGCTGACGCGCCAGGAAGTGCTGGAGCGGATTCGCCAGGAAGTGACCCTGTACGGGATCCGGATCGACGTCTCGGAAGAATTGTCGCGCCTGTCGGCGCATTTGACCGAAACGCGCCACATCCTGAAAAAAGGCGGCCAGGTCGGCAAGCGGCTGGACTTCATGATGCAGGAATTGAACCGCGAAGCCAATACGCTGGGCGCCAAGGCGTCGGTGAAAGAGCTGGCGGATGCGTCGATGGAACTCAAACTCCTGATCGAGCAGATGCGCGAGCAGGTGCAGAATCTGGAATGATCCGGAAATAAAAAATCAGCGGCCGATTTCGAGCCGGTTGAACGCGTCGACGGGGGACCCGTCAACCCTGCGTTGATGCATGCGCAGGGTTGACGGCTACGCCGCCGACGCGTTCAACGTTAACATGAACAATCGCGCGTCGTGCCACCTGCACGATCGCGGCCAACGTACCAACAAAGGAACCACCATGCTCCCACACGCCTTCTCCGGCAGCCTGTTCATCGTCGCCGCCCCGTCCGGCGCCGGTAAGTCGAGCCTGGTCAACGCGCTGCTGGCGAATGAACCGGGCATCAAGCTGTCGATCTCGACCACCACGCGTCCGCCGCGTCCGGGCGAACTCGATGGCCAGCATTACCACTTCACCAGCGCCGAGGATTTCGTGAATCGCGCCGAGCGCGGCGAATTCCTGGAATGGGCCGAAGTGCACGGTAATTACTACGGCACCAGCCGCCTGACCGTGGAAAAGGAAATGAAAAACGGCACCGACATCCTGCTCGAAATCGACTGGCAGGGTGCGCGCCAGGTGAAGAAGCTGTTCCCGGACGCGGCCGGCATCTTCATTTTGCCACCGTCGATCGAGGCGCTGGAAGAGCGCCTGCACAAGCGCGGCACCGACGAACCGCACATCATCACGCGCCGTCTGCTGGCGGCCGGGGGCGAGATGGCTCACGCTCCCGAGTTCGAATATGCTATCATCAACGAAGAGTTCAACGTCGCCCTGGCCGAACTGCAGGCGATTGTCAAAGCGACACGTTGCCGATTCGCACAGCAGGCGGCGCGCAACGCGGCGCTGTTTGCCCAGCTGGGTATCCACGCGCAACAACCGCAATCCTGACGTAGCTGTCATCGAGCGCGCCATTTCCAGGCGCGCTTTATGCGTTTATTATCCTTATCTGTCCATTAGGAGCATCACATGGCCCGCATCACCATCGAAGACTGCCTCAAGAACGTCCCGAACCGTTTCCAGCTGACCCTGGCCGCGACCTACCGCGCACGCCAGCTGCTGCAGGGCCACACCCCGAAAGTCGAAGCCAAGGACAAGCCGACCGTGGTCGCCCTGCGCGAAATCGCCGCCGGTAAAGTCGGCCTGGAAATGCTGAAGAAAGTCCCGATGTAATTACTCGGGGTTGCCCGAGTTTTGCTCCGAATCTGCGTCATCCCGTCTTCTGCTATTCTGTACTCACCACGGCTTGACGATTAAAGTATGAACCTGTTTCCCCCGGACTCGACTCACCCACGCAACCCCGCCCACAAGGAGCGGCGCGCCGATAACCGTCCCCCGGACTTTATCGAGACCGTCGCCGTTCCCGGCGTGGCATCGGTGACGCAGCTGATCACCAAGCTGTCCGAGTACCTCACCCCCGCCGAACTCAAGAAGGTCAAGGAAGCCTACCGCTTCTCTGACGAAATGCACCTGGGCCAGGTCCGCAAGTCGGGCGAGCCCTATATCTCCCATCCGATCGCGGTCGCGGAAATCTGCGCCGAGTGGAAGCTCGACGCCCAGGCCATCATGGCCGCCCTGCTGCACGACGTGATCGAAGACCAGGACGTCAAGAAGGACGAATTGATCGAGCGCTTCGGCGCCCAGGTCGCGAACCTGGTCGACGGCCTGTCCAAGCTCGAGAAGATCGAATTCCAGAGCCAGCTCGAGGCGCAGGCGGAAAACTTCCGCAAGATGCTGCTGGCGATGGCCTCGGACGTGCGCGTCATCCTGATCAAGCTGGCCGACCGCCTGCACAATATGCGCACGCTCGGCTTCATGGTGCCGGCCAAGAAGCGCCGCATCGCCGGCGAGACGATGGAAGTGTATGTGCCGATCGCCCACCGCCTCGGCCTGAACAATATCTACCGCGAACTGCAAGATCTCGCGTTCTCGCACCTGTACCCGCTGCGCTACCAGACCCTGTCGAAGGCGATCAAGGCCGCGCGCGGCAACCGGCGCGAAGTGGTCAAGAAGATCATGGAGTCGGTCAAGACCCAGCTCGCCGGCAGCGGCCTGCAGTTCGAGGTCGACGGCCGCGAAAAGACGCTGTTCGGCATCTACAAGAAGATGCGGAATAAACACCTGTCTTTCTCGCAGGTGCTGGACGTGTACGGCTTCCGCGTCGTCGTCGACAGCGTGCCCAACTGTTATGTGGCGCTGGGCGCCCTGCACGCGCTGTACAAGCCGATGCCGGGCAAGTTCAAGGACTACATCGCGATCGGCAAGATCAACGGCTACCAGTCGCTGCACACCACCCTGATCGGCCCCTACGGCACCCCGGTCGAATTCCAGATCCGCACCCAGGACATGCACCGCACCGCCGAATCGGGCGTGGCGGCGCACTGGCTGTACAAGACCGGCGACTCGAACCTGTCCGACCTGCAGCAGCGTACCCACGCCTGGCTGCAGTCGCTGCTCGACATCCAGCAGCAGACCGGCGACTCGGCCGAATTCCTCGAACACGTCAAGGTCGACCTGTTCCCGGATTCGGTCTACGTGTTCACGCCCAAGTCGAAGATCATCGCCCTGCCGCGCGGCGCCACGGCGCTCGACTTCGCCTACTCGATCCATACCGGCATCGGCGACCACACGGTGGGCGTCAAGATCAACAACGAAGAACAGCCGCTGCGCACCGAGCTGCACAACGGCGACATCGTCGAGATCATCACCGACCAGGAATCGCGCCCGAGCCCGACCTGGCTGACCTATGTTCGCACCGGCAAGGCGCGTTCGGCGATCCGGCACCACCTGCGCACGGTGGACGTCAACGAGTCGGTCGAGCTGGGCCAGGAACTGCTGGCGCAAGCGCTGGCGGTGCGCAACATCAAGCCCGAGCTGCCGGAAGCGACCGTCGCCAAGCTGCTGGCCGAGTCGTCGGCCAACACGCTCGACGAGCTGTACGCTGACATCGGCATCGGCAAGCGCATGCCGGCGCTGGTGGCGCGCCATATCTTCGGCCTGATGGAAGGCGATCTGGACCTGCTGCCGTCGAACCAGCCGCTGCCGGCGGGCGATGTGGCGCCGGTGACGATCTACGGCAGCGAAGGCGTGGCGGTGCAATTGGCGCCGTGCTGCCTGCCGATCCCGGGCGACCAGATCATCGGCCAGCTGCGGCGCGACCAGGGCCTGGTGGTGCACACCTGCGACTGCCAGCCGGCCAAGCGCGTGCGCGCCAAGGAACCGGACCGCTGGATCGCGGTGCAGTGGGGCGAAGAACTGAACCGGCGCTTCGAGACCCGGATCCGCCTGCTCATCAACAACGAGAAGGGCATCCTGGCGCGTGTGGCGGCCGAGATCGGCGAGTCGGACGCCAACATTACCTATGTCGGGATGGACGAGGACGATGAAGGCACGATGACGCAGCTGCGCTTCACGATCCAGATCCAGGATCGGGTGCATCTGGCGCAGCTGATCCGCAATCTGCGGCGGGTGGCGGGAGTGAATCGCGTGGAGCGCGAGCGGACCTGAGCCGCATCGTCCGTAGGGTTGGCGGCTTCGCCGCCGACGCGGTGAGTGTTATCGGCTCCGATATCGCGCCGGATGATCTTGCTGCAAACGATCACCGGAGCGCCTGCCGCCGCGTCGGCGGCGAAGCCGCCAACCCTACTCGCTCAATGCCAGGATGCTGTCGAACGCATCACATGCGCCCTGGCATGCTTCGGCGATCTGCTCCGGCGTCGTCACCTCAGCCTTCAACGCCTGCATGAACGCGCGCCAGCGCGGTCCCGGGCCTTCGTCGGCCCCGCGCAGATAACGCAGCGGATGCGGCGCCAGCCGCTCCGACAGGCGCCCATACAGCACCTTCCCGCCAAGCTGCGAACCCTCGATCACATAGCACACGCCCCAGCGGTAAGCGGCGCTGGCATCTAGCGGCCAGCCCGCGGGCGACGGTGCTGGAGCATGGCGCGGCGTGGCTACCGGCGGCATGCCCGGTTCATTCAGGTCGGCCTCGATCAATTCCACATGCGCCACCGCCGGCAAGGCCGCCTGCGGGCCGTCGTCGAAACGCGCCAGCCACGCCTTGAGCGGCAGCAGCCAGTCGCGCACCATGGTCAGGTGCGCCGCGTAGTCGGCCAGGTCGGGAGCGGGCCGCGCCAGCGGCATGCCGCTGTCGAGCCTTTCGTGGCGCGCGCCGGTGGCGGCGCGCAGGGCGCCGAGCGCATCTGCGTGCGCGGTGTCGTGGGGTTGGTTCATGCGGCGGCCGGGAAAGAGGGAAGCAGATTCTGGAAGAGCATCCACCATCTTACCAGCCCCTTGTGCAAGCCGCTGGCTTTCAGTCGGCGATCGGCTCGGGATACTCGACCGCGATGATCTCCAGCTCGTCCATGCCGAGCGGCGTCTGCAGCTGGGCGACGTCGCCCTCGCGGCACTTGGTCAGCGCGCGCGCCACCGGCGACACCCAGCTGATCTTGCCTTTCAGCGGGTCGAGCTCGTCGATGCCGACGATGTTCACGGTATGCTCTTCGCCGGCCTTGTTGACGTAGGTGACGGTAGCGCCGAAAAACACCTGGTCGTTGCCGTGGTGGACGCTGGGATCGACCACGAACGCCGAATCCATGCGTTTGGTGAGGAAGCGGATGCGGCGGTCGATCTCGCGCAGGCGGCGCTTGCCGTAGATGTAGTCGCCGTTCTCGGAACGGTCGCCGTTGGATGCGGCCCAGTGCACGATGCGCACCACCTCGGGCCGGTCGACGTCGATCAGCTGCAGCAGCTCGTCCTTGATGCGCTGGTAGCCGGCCGGCGTGATGTAGTTCTTGGCGCCGGCCGGAATGGCCTGCGCCAACGCCAGCGCTTCGCCGTCATCGTCGTCGTTGTCGGACTCTTTTACGAATGCCTTGTTCATGACGCCATTGTAACTAGAGTTTGTCCGGACCGCGCCGCGATTGCCGTATCATGATGCCAACATGATCCGTCGCGTGCGGCACAATGAGAGAGACAAACCAGATGAGCACGCCGTTAGCCCCTTTGCCTTCCGCCGACCCCTTCCCCGCCGCCAGCCACCAGCCGCCAGGCCTGGTCTACCAGTTCGCCCTGTGGCCCGACGGCCGCTCCGCCTTCCCCAGCCTGAGCGACGGCTGCAGCGCCCTGCTCGGCCTGTCGGTCGAGGAACTGCAGCACGATCCAACCCTGTTCGAAGCCCTGATCCTGCCCGACGACATCGCAGGCTACCGCGCCGCGATGGCCGCCTCGGCCGCCGACCTGTCGGCCTGGAACTGGGAGGGCCGCATCCACATCGCCGCCTGGAACGACGTCAAGTGGATCAACCTGCGCGCCACGCCGCACCCGCTGCCCGGGGGCGTGATACAGTGGGACGGCATCATGACCAACATCAGCGCCAGCCGCCACGAGCAGGAGGAGGCGCGTCGTTCGCACGAGCGCCTGCTCGAACTGACCGCTCACATCGAGCAGGCCAAGGAAGACGAGCGCGCCCGCATCGCGCGCGAACTGCACGACGACCTGGGCGGCAATCTCACGGCGATCAAGATGGCGCTGGCGATGCTGTCGGCGCGCCTGCCCGACGACCAGCCCGGCCTGCTGGAAAAAGCCGCCTACGTCGACGACCTGGTCGACC
>NZ_DAMAGA010000045.1:0-40514 GCF_031995545.1 Massilia sp. | reverse complement strand
GATGATGCGGAGGTTGGGCAGGCCGAACACCAGTTCGTCCATGCCGATGCCCGGCAACAGGCCGGATTCGCCGCGCAGCCGCTCGCTGGTGGCGTTGTCGAGGTCGAACAGGTCGCGCAGGGCGCTGTCATTTTCGGCCAGCGGAGCGAGCACCGAATCCTCGATGTCGGCGAAGCGCGACGGGATCAGGCGGCAGGTGTCGTACTGGCGCAGCAGGTTGAGTTTGGGGACGAGGCGCAGGGCCATGGGCGCTCGCTCACAGTCCGCCGCGGCGGGCGTCGAGCAGGCGGCGCACGTTCTGCATCGCCAGCAGGCCGCCGCCCAGCATGTAGGCCAGCGGGGTGCGGCCGGCGAATACTGGGTTGGTATTCGGCAGGTGCACCCATTCGTCGGCCAGCTTGTCGCCGTACAGGATGTGCAGCGCTTTATAGATGCCGAGCAGGTAGGAGATGCGCGTGATGCGGTCGACTTCGAGCACGCGCTCGGGATTCTTCTTCCATTCGTAGTACGACGACGATGACAGGCCGCCCAGCAGTTCGCGTGCATCGTCGTCGCGTACCTGCCAGGCTGTGGCCAGCCTGAAGAATCCGGTCAGGGCCGAGCGCGACAGGCGTTCGCGTTCGGCTCGGGAATTGAGGTCGACCAGTACCGCCGGCTCGAAGCGGCTCTTGGGATAGGCGTAGGCTAGGCTCATGATTCCTCCGGTATTGGAGTCTTTATACTCCGATTTAAAAAACATCGCAACCGTTGGTTGTAAAGACCGCGCGACAATGACAGAATTCCTGAATTGCCAAATCGCAAACCTCGCTCCCCATGCGCCTACGCTCGCTCTCACTCCTGGCAGTCTGCCTGGCGGCAGTCATGACGGCTGGTGGCGCGCGCCAGACCAACGCCGACCTGCGTCGGCAGGTGTTCGAGAGCGAAAGCGCGTTCGCTGCCACGATGGCGGCGCGTGATTTCGACGGCTTCGGGCGTTTCCTGGCGCACGAGGCGGTGTTCATGTCGGGGACGCAGGCGCTGCGCGGCAGCCAGGCCGTGCAAAAGGCGTGGCGCCGCTACTACGATGGTCCGCAGGCACCGTTCTCGTGGCAGCCGGAACAGGTAGAGGTGCTGGAGTCGGGCACGCTGGCCTACAGCAGCGGCGCGATCCGCGACCCGGCGGGCAAGCGGATCGGGAACTTCAATTCGGTATGGCGCCTGGAAGCGCCGGGGCGCTGGCGGGTGGTATTCGATCGGGTCGCGCAAGACCGCGGTTGCGATTGCCGGCAATAGGAAATCGAGGCGAAAAAAAAGCCGGCCCTCGAGGCCGGCTCCCGAGCCTCAGTCGCCGAGGCCCACGGTATTCATCATCGCGCTGGCACCAGCACCGGCACTCAGCATCCAGCCGTTCATGAACAGGAACAGCATCAAGAGCGCAAACAGCACCGAGATGCGGCGTGCCGAAACGCCTTCGAACAGCGCCGGCTTGTTGTACGCCACGCCGACGAAATAGGCGCCGAACACGGTGGCCATGTAGTGCACCGCGCCGAACAGTTCGCCCAGCTCGCCCTTGCGCGGGTGCTCGATGAAGATGTGCGACAGGATCACCAGGATCAAATACGGCACCGAGGCGGCCAGCGGCGGCAGGTACAGGCCGAAGCGCTCGACGAAGGTGCGGATCGCCGGACGCTTGCGCGCCAGCAGCGGCAGGATCAGGTTGTGGGTCAGGCCGGCGATGACGATGATCTTCAGCAGCACCGCCTTGTGCAGGCTTTCCTTGCCGAAGCCGAGGTTGTGCAGGTTGGTCTCGCCCTGGCGGTTATTCTGCAAGAAGAATTCCGACGACTGGATCTGCAGGATGCGCTGGAACCAGCTGATCTCTTCCAGCGCGGCCAGCGCCACCAGCGCCGACAGGCCGCCCAGCACCAGCACTTCCAGGCCGAAGCCGTTGCGCTTGTAGCGGTCCACCGTCACGTAGCCAAGCAGGCCGGCGGTCAGCGCGAAGGCCAGGAACTGGGTCCACTCGACGATGCCGTCCTCGACCAGCAGGCGCGACAGCTCATGCGGATTGTCTTTCCAGATCAGGGCCAGCAACAGCGCGAACGCGTTGATCACGCTCGCGGTGACGATCACCGGGTGCTTGTACCATTTTTGATTTTCCAACTACTTACTCCTTCACAGACGAAAATTGTTCCAGCGGTGCCGGCTGCAGCACGGGCGCCAGCGGCGCTTCCTGGCTGCCGACCACCCGGTCGCTGGCGCGGCGGCCGCTCTTGCGCACGGCGCCGGCAGCCAGGGTAAAGACGGCCCAGCCGCACAGCAGCGGATCGAGCATCGCATCCCACAGGTTGCCGGTCGGCAGGCGCAGCAGCGAGAACAGGGCGATCGCGCCCAGCATCGCCGACGCCGGGCTGCGCGCATGGCCGCGCACGATCGCCAGTGCGCAAGCCGCCGCACCCAGCGCCGCGACGGCCGGCGCCAGTGTAGGCCAGAAGCCGGCGTGATAGAAGCCGCGCGCCAGCAGCCCGAAGGTGTCCAGATACAGCAGCGTGCCGCATACCACCAGCACCCCGGCCAGCGTATGCGGCATGGCGCGGCTGCGGCGGATGCCGTGCCAGCGTTCGACCAGACGCAGCGCGCAGCAGCCGACCAGCAGGCCGCTCGGGTACTGGAACGCCAGGCCCAGCCACCAGGCCGGCGACAGTTCGCCCGGCAGCAGCATCGCCACCAATGCGCCGCCGAGGATCGCGGCCAGTACCGGCCGCGTCAGCGCCGGGCCGCGCCACAGCGCGGCGACGATGGTGGCGGCGACCACGGCCCAGCCGAGCCGGGCGTAGACGATTTGCAGTGCCAGGTCAGGCAAGGTCATCAGATGGTATCTCCGAGCGTGATCTTGTAGCGGTGGTGCGCGATGTTCTGACGCTGCCAGGTATAGGTGATGTGCAGCTCGTCGCCGACCTGCTGCATGGTCGGGTACGAGAATTCGTCGCCGGCCGGGCCCTTGGCTATGTCGGCCACCGTGCGCCAGGTGCGCAGGTCGTCCGAGATCGACAGGCGCAGCAGGTTGCGGTCCGAGCCGCCGGCAGCAATATGGTTATGCAGCATCAGGAACTGGCCGCTGGTCAGGCGGATCGCCGCCACCGACGTGCTCTTGTTCGGCAGATCCAGCGCCGGCAGGTCTTCCCAGCTGGCGCCGCCGTCGCGGCTGCTGGCGTGCTGCACGCGCATCTGCTCGCTATCGTCGCGCATCAGGGCCCGCACTTCGGTGGCGGACACCGGCACGATGGCCGGCTGCAGCGTCGAGGTGCTGTGGCCGATGCGCGCCAGCGAAGTCGGATTGCCGTCGGCGTCGAACGCCATCAGCATCGGATACTTGTTGCCGATCTCGAAATACACCGGCAGCCACCAGCCGCCGTCGCTCAGCGCCACCGGCGAGGTGCGCACCAGAGCGCTGGTGTTGAACAGCGGCGAAGTTGGCAGCACGCGGCGCACCGTGAAGCTGGCGCCGCCGTCGGTCGAGACGATATGCGCGATACGCGCCGCCGCCCAACCACCCAGGCCGGTGGCCACCACGTACAGGTGGACCTTGCCGGCGCGGTCGGTCCAGGCGACCGGATTGCCGATGCGGCGCACGCCGTAGCCGAGCGCCTTGCCGAGCGACTCGCGGCTGGCCACTTCCCATGGCGCGCTCCAGGCGCCGTTGCGCCAGCGCGAAGCAAATACCTTCACGTCCGGACCGCTCTCGCGGCTGCCGGCCCACCAGAACGCCAGCATGCCGTCGCCGGCCAGCGGCGTCAGGGCGCTGGCATGCGCCGACGGCATGTTGTTCGGGGCGGGGATGTGGGTGCGCGACAGTTCGGTCAGGGTCGCCGGCGCGGTCCTCGAGGCGGCATCAGCCGCACCCATGCTGGGCAGGGCGGTGGCGCGCGCGGCATGACTCCAGCGCAGCGCTTCGGCGCCGATCACGAGCAGCACGATGAGGGCACAAACGAGGACGGTCCAGTTGCCAATGAGGTGGCTACTAAGCGACCGGGGATTCCGGGATATTTCCATACGCTCCAGTGGTGGGAACCCAGCAGACACGTTCGGCACTCCGGGCTCGGACATCAAGTTCCCGGAATCGATGCGTTGCATCTTTGGAATCGCGGGATCGCCTTGGCAAACTTGTGCGTCGGCGAAAGGCGCTATCCTACCGGAAAGCGATCAAGAATGCATGGGCCGGGTGCAAAAATGGGGCGAATACGCCACCGTCTGTACACCTGGTTGGCGGTGTCGCTGCCGTGCCCGCCTTATGCCCGGCATGTGCTCATGTAATACTGGCGCTCCCGACAGCTTCTACTCAGCCGCATGCCCACTCTACGTCCAATATCCGTGCTGGTCCTTGGCCTGCTTCTTGCCGGTTGCGCGAACGTCAACCCGTATTTCGACTCTAACAAGCCGCACCACCGGCCTGAAGGATTCGCCAACAACTACCCACCGAACCCCGCCTATCAGCGCCCGAAGCTCGGCTTCTTCGAGGGCTGGGCGGCGCGCATCCGCAACTGGACCGAGGATGCGGATGCACGGGCACCACGCGCGCCGATCGAACCGGTGACGCCGGACCTGGCCTTCATCCACGCCAACCGTAGCGAACCGGCGCTGACCTGGATCGGGCACGCGACCTTTCTGTTCCAGACCGGGACCGGGATGAACATCCTTACCGATCCGGTGTTCGACGAGCGCGCGTCGCCGGTGCCGTTCGCGGGGCCGAAGCGGCACCAGCGTCCCGGCGTGGCGCTGGCCGAGCTGCCACGCATCGACGTGGTCTTGCTCAGCCATTCGCACTACGACCACCTGTCGAAGGATTCGCTGCGCGCGCTGTACCGACAGGCCGGCGGGCCGCCGCTGCTGGTGGCGCCGCTGGGCGTGGACATCTGGCTGGCGAACAACGTTACCGGCGGCGACCGTTCGCGCATCGTCAAGCTGGACTGGTGGGACAAGACCACGGTCGACGGCGTCGAGCTGCACCTGCTGCCGGTGTTCCACTGGTCGGCGCGCTCGCCGTGGGACCGCAACGAAACGCTGTGGGGTGGATTCGCGGTGACGCGGCCGGGGTTCTCGTTCTTCTTCTCGGGCGACCTGGCGTACTCAAAAGATATCCAGGACATCGCGGCGCGCTTCGACGGCTTCGACCTGGCGGCGGTGGGGATCGGGGCGTATCAGCCGGTGTGGTACCGCAATTCGCACGTCAGTCCGGACGAGGCGGTGCGGATTCATCGCGAGCTGAAGATCAAGCGGAGTGTCGGCATGCACTGGGGGACCTATCCGATGGGGCAGGAGCGGCTGGATCAGGCGCCGCTCGACCTGGCACAGGCGCGCGAGGCACAGGGCGTGGCCGAGGACGCCTTCTTCGTGATGAGGCACGGGGCGACGTATCGGCCGCAACAAGACCAGTAAGCGCTACGGTGCGCGCAGCGTCAGCTTGAGAATTTCGCCCGGCTGCCACAAACGCATGCGCGGTCCCCAGCCGCCGGCGCCACGGCTGATCAGGAGCTGCATGTCGCCTTCGCGGTGCAAGCCGACCATGTGCGGGAATTCGCGCGCCACCAGGTGGTTGAACGGCCAGATCTGCCCACCGTGGGTGTGTCCAGACAGCATCAGGCTCACGCCTTCGCGCGCCGCGCGCTGGACCAGCCCCGGCGCCGGGATGTGCGACATCAGGATCGTTGCACCTTCGCTGCGGCTGGGGATGGTGCGTCCCAAACCCGCGTAGATATCGCCACCACCGCGCATCGCGCGACCGATGTCGTCCAGCCCCGCCAGATGCAGCCCGGGCGCGATCTCGACCCGTTCGTCGCGCAGCCAGCGCACGCCGCCGGCGGCGAATTCCTCGATGGTGCCGCCGGCGTCGCCGTAGTATTCGTGGTTGCCGGTCACCGCCCATACGCCCATCGGCGGTTGCAGGCGGCGCAGCACCGGCGCCAGCTGGTCATCGTTGATCGGCTCGTCCTCGACCTGGTCGCCCAGCATCAGCACCGCGGCCGGCTTCAATTCGTTGATCTGGTCCACGCGCTTGCCCAGCCACGCTGCACGGCGCTGGGCACCCAGGTGGGTGTCGCTGATCGCCACCACCACGGTGCCGTCCAGCGCTTTCGGCAAGCCTTGCAGCACCAGTTCATGTTCGACGATCGCCGGCGCACGCACCGCCTGGAAGATGGCGAAGGCGCTGATCGTGACACCCGCGACCGCACCGATCAGGCGGATGCGCGGTCCGTGCTTACGCAGCCAGAAACCGAAGCCGGTAATGACGTCGGCCAGCAGCAGCCACTGCGTGGTCACGAACAGCACCCCGAGCCAGGTCATCGCGAATTGCCCCGGCCACCAGCGCCAGTCGAGCGCCGCGTCGCCCATGCGCAGGCCAAACATGTAGAGCAGCCACAGCAGCACGGCGCCGGCCCACCAGGCGCGCGCCGGAATGCGTGCGCGCACCGGGCCCAGCGCATACAGGCGGTGGGCGACGTAGAAATGCATCAGCGTGCCGATGACGTTCAGGATGATCGAAAACATGCGTGCTCCTGCCGGGTCCTGGCCGGCGACGTGAATCGAAAGGGATGTTGGCGCACCGTGGGAGCACGGCGCGGCGCGCCAATGATATTGGCAAAGTGGAATATATGTCGCCGGAATGTATCCCGGCGGCATATTTACGGGACTTGCCGGAGCGGATTCAGGCCGCCTCGGCGTGCTCGACCAGCAGCTGCACCTTGGTCACGCCGTTGTACTCGTTGGCGTCGAGCCGGAACGCGACGCGCGCACGTTCGCCCAGGCCGTCCGTATGCCCGAACCAGATCGCGTCGTAGCGCCGGCCGTTCCGTTCGAGCAGCAGCTTGAGGTGGCGTTCCTTCAGCACACGCTGGCTGACCACGCGGAATTCGTCGCAGAACACCGGCGGCGCGAAGCCCTGGCCCCACACCTGGCCGTCCATCAGTTCGATGAAGCCGGTCGAATAGAACTCGTCCTCGAGCGGGCCGTCGGTCTCGATGATGCGTTCCAGCTGGGCTTCGGTGAGCCAGGCCTGGCCGACCGCCTCGAACGCCTGGCAGAAGTGGTCGAACGCATCGTGGCGGATCGACAGGCCGGCCGCCATCGCGTGGCCGCCGAATTTGTCGATCAGGCCCGGCACGCGCTTGGACACCAGGTCCAGCGCGTCGCGCATGTGAAACCCAGGGATCGAACGTCCCGAGCCCTTGATCCAGCCGTCGCCGGCCGGAGCGAAGGTGATGGTCGGGCGGTAGAACTTTTCCTTCAGGCGCGAGGCGACGATGCCGATCACGCCCTGGTGCCAGCCGTCGTCGAACACCGCGATGGTGCTGGCGCTGGTCGGCTCGAAGCTGTCCAGGTGCAGCAGGGCGGTGTCCTGCATCTCGGCTTCGATCTCGCGCCGCTTGAGGTTGATCTCGTTGAGCTGCTGGGCGATGGCCCAGGCGCGGCCTTCGTCGTCGGTGGTCAGGCACTCAATCCCGAGCGACATGTCTTCCAGCCGGCCGGCGGCGTTCAGGCGCGGACCGACCGCGAAACCGAGGTCGAACGGCGAGGCGCAGCGCGCTTCGCGGCCGGCCACGCGGAACAGCGCCGCCACGCCGGCGTGCATGCGGCCGGCGCGCATGCGCTTCAGGCCCTGCGCCACCAGGATGCGGTTGTTGGCATCGAGCTTGACCACGTCCGCCACGGTGCCGAGCGCCACCAGATCGAGCAGGTGGTCGAGCTTGGGCTGTGATTGAGCATCGAACACGCCGCGCTTGCGCAGTTCGGCGCGCAGCGCCAGCAGCACATAGAACACCACGCCGACACCGGCCAGGTTCTTGCTCGGGAAGCCGCATTCGGGCTGGTTCGGATTGACGATCACGCGCGCCGGCGGCAGCGAGTCGCCCGGCAGGTGGTGGTCGGTGACCACGACTTCGATGCCGCGCCGGTTGGCTTCGAGCACGCCGTCGATGCTTGCGATGCCGTTGTCGACGGTGATGATCACGTCCGGCGACTTTTCGCGCGCGGTGAGTTCGACGATCTCGGGCGTCAGGCCGTAGCCGTACTCGAAGCGATTCGGGACGATGTAGTCGACGTGGGCGTTCATCGCGCGCAGGCCGCGCAGGGCCACGGCGCAGGCGGTGGCGCCGTCGCAGTCGTAGTCGGCGACGATGGTCATGCGCTTGCCGGCCTGGATGCAGTCGGCCAGGAAAGCGGCGGCGGCGTCGATGTGTTTCAGGCCGGCGGGCGGCGACAGCGCGGCCAGCTCGCTGGCCAGTTCGCGGGTGTGTTCCAGCCCGCGCGCGGCGTAGATGCGCGCCAGCACGGGATGGACGCCTTCCTGGCGCAGCAGTTCCGAGGTGCGGAACGGGCAGGGGCGGGTGGTGATGCGGGTCTTCTGGGTCAAATCGGTCTCGGTCTGTTCTTTACGTGGTCAGGCGGCTTTCAGCGCGTCGAGGGTCGGGCGGCGCCAGAATTTACGCTGCGCCATCGGCGTGGTGCTGGACTCCAGCAAGCCTTCGCGGCTGCTCAGCACCAGGCGCAGTTCGCGCACGCGGCCATCCTTGACGGCGGCCAGCAGCGGCGCGAACAGCGCGCTTTCGAGCTGCTGCATGCCCTGCAGCCAGGCGCTCCAGTCGGCGGCGATCGCCGCTTCGGCCAGGTTGGCGGCGACCAGCAGGCCGTCGTTCGTCAAGGCGCCAGCGAGCTTGTCGAGCGATGCCAGTTTGCGCTCGCCGAGCGCGGCCAGCCAGCCCGGCGCGGCGTAGGTGCTCATGGCGTGCTTCGGCGTCTGCTCGCCGCCCGCGCCCCAGACCCAGAACGCGTTCACGGCCGGCAGCCGGCGCGCCTCGCGCGCGGCATTGGCCGGATGGCCGTGCCAGGCCATCTGCACTTCGTTCTGCAGGCGCCGGAACGGCCGCGCATCGACGTGTTTGGGCATGAAGTCGGTCAGGTCCATGCCGACCACGGTGTCCGGGCTGGCGATGTCGAAGCTCCAGCCGTCGGCGCGCAGGAACCAGGTCTCGGCGTCGCCATACACCAGAGCGTGTCCCAGTTCTTCGCACAGCAGGCGCGCGCTGTCGAACAGGGCGAGGCTGTCGTCGTCGTTCAGCCGCAGCTGGCGCGGGTCGGCCATCATCAGGTGGCTGCGCGCGACCTGGATGTGGCCGGGCGTGACCAGGTGCCAGGCGCTGCCATCCGGATCGAGCCCGAGGCCGCGCATGGCGGCGTTGGCGAAGGCCGGGCGGCCGTCGGCGCTCAGGCCGAGGGTGCGCGCCAGCCAGGCTTCGTGCGGCAGCGCGCTCGGAAGCGGACTGGCCGCGGCCGGGCGCACCACCGCGCCGCGCGACAGCAGGGCGGCCAGGGACGGCGCGTCCAGGGCGCGGACCAGGTCGGGGGCGAATTCGGGGAGCGGGAGTGCGTAAGGCAGGACAAGCGTAATATGAGCCATCCCGCTATTTTAGGCCAAATGGCGCGCGTCCGGGCGGCTCGGATGCGCTTTCGCCACGGCGGTCCGAACCGTGGTTCGGCGCGTTTTCAAGGATGAAACATTGAATTCTGCGCCACGAATGTGGTTTGTCTGGCAAACTGCCGGGTTGGCACCGCATGGAGCGTGCAGTCTGGATCGATTTACCTGCTATTCGACCGCATGAATTTGACCGTATGAGCATCACCCACAAACTTCCCTACGAATGGCAGGTCGGCCTGCGCTATACCCGCGCCGGCAAGCGCAGCAGCCGCAACAGCTTCATTTCCTTCATCTCGCTGGCCTCGGTAGCCGGCATCGCACTGGGCGTGGCGGCACTGATCGTGGTGCTGTCGGTGATGAACGGCTTCCAGAAGGAAGTCACCAGCCGCATGCTGTCGGTGCTGGCCCACGTCGAGGTGTTCGACGCGCGCGGCGCCATGCCCGACTGGCGCGCCAGCGCCGCCCAGGCCCTGCGCCACCCCGAGGTGCGCGCCGCGGCGCCGTTCATCGATGCGCAGTCGATGCTGCTGGTCGACGGCGTCATGAAGCCGGCGTTGCTGCGCGGCGTCGATCCGGGGCTTGAGGGCAAAGTCTCCAGCATTGCCCAGCAGATGACGGCCGGGAGTTTCGATTCGCTGCGTCCCGGTTCCTTCAATGTGGTGCTGGGCCGCGCGCTGGCGACGTCGCTGGGCGTCGAGGTGGGCGACCGCGTGACGCTCCTGATCGCCAACGGCGAAGCGCTCGGCGCCGCAGCCACCTCTGGCCAGAACCCGCTGCCGCGCACGCGTGCGCTGACCGTCTCCGGCATCTTCCAGGCCGGTCACTTCGAATTCGATTCGACCCTGGCGCTGGCCAACGTCGAAGACGTGCAGACCGCTGCCGGCGTGTCGGCCCCCGCCGGCCTGCGGCTGCGCCTGGCCGATCTGCAGGAAGCGCCACGCGTCGCGCTCGAACTGCGTTCCATGCTGCCGGAAGAGCTGTACCTGCGCGACTGGACCAAGGTCAACGCCGTCTGGTTCGCCGCCGTGCAGTCGCAGAAGCGCATGATGTTCATCATCCTGACCATGATCGTGGCGGTGGCCGCCTTCAACCTGGTCTCGACGCTGGTGATGACGGTCAAGGACAAGCAGGCCGACATCGCGATCCTGCGCACACTGGGTTCCTCGCCGCGCTCGATCATGAAGATCTTCATGGTGCAGGGCACGCTGGTCGGGCTGCTCGGCGCCGGCCTGGGCGTGCTGCTGGGGGTGACGGTGGCGCTGAACGTCGACGTGATCGTGCCCTTCATCGAGCGCGTGCTGGGCGTGCACTTCCTGTCGCAGGAGGTGTACCTGATCAGCGAGATGCCGTCCGAGCTGGTGTGGAACGACGTGGCCTGGATCGGCGGCGTGGCGGTGCTGCTGTCGTTCCTGGCCACGATCTACCCGAGCTGGTCGGCGTCGCGTACGCGTCCGGCCGAGGCGCTGCGTTATGAGTGAGGCAAAGAGTGAAGCAAAAAGCGACGGTCGTATGAGTTTCATCCACAAACTTCCCTACGAATGGCAGGTCGGTCTGCGCTACACGCGCGCCGGCAAGGGATCGTCCGAACGGGGCGGCAATGGGTTTATTTCGTTTATCTCCTTGATCTCGGTGGCCGGCATCGCGCTCGGCGTGGCGGCCCTGATCATCGTGCTGTCGGTGATGAACGGCTTCCAGAAGCAGGTGACCGACCGCATGCTGTCGGTGCTGGCCCACATCGAGGTGTTCGATGCCTCGGGCAGCATGCCGGACTGGCAGGCCAAGGCGAAGGAGGCGATTCGCAATCCCGCGGTGCGCGGCGCGGCACCGTTCGTCGAGACGCAAGGCTTGCTGCTGCGCGACGGCGTGATGCGTCCGAGCGTGGTGCGCGGCGTGCTGCCGGGCGTGGAAGATCAGGTGTCGAGCGTGGCGCAGCAGGTGCGTGCGGGCAGCTTCGATGCCTTGAAGCCGGGCAGCTTCAACATCGTGCTCGGCTACGCGCTGGCACGCGCGCTCGGCGTCGGCCTGGGCGACAAGGTGACCATGGTGCTGGCGCAAGGGCAGATCACGCCGGCCGGCATCGTGCCGCGCACGCGCAGCTTCAATGTTGCCGGGATTTTCGAGGCCGGCCACTTCGACTTCGACGCCACGCTGGCTTTCGTGCACGTGGAGGACGCGCAGCGCCTGGAACGGCTGCCGGCGCCGTCCGGCCTGCGCCTGCGCATCGCCAACATGCGCGAAGCGCCGGAAGTGGCGGCGGAACTGAAAAAAACCATGAGCGGCGACCTGACCTTGCGCGACTGGCCCAAGCTGAATGCCAACTGGTACGCTGCCGTACAGACCGAAAAGAAGATGATGTTCATCATCCTCACCCTGATCATTGCGGTAGCCGCCTTCAACCTGGTCTCCAGCCTGGTGATGACGGTGACCGACAAGCAGCCCGACATCGCGATCCTGCGCACGCTGGGCTCTTCGCCCGCGTCGATCATGAAAATCTTCATGATCCAGGGCGCGGTGGTCGGCCTGCTCGGCACGCTGGCCGGTGTGGGGATGGGCGTGGGCGTGGCCCTGAACATCGATGTGATCGTCCCGTTCATCGAACGGTTGTTGGGAGTGGAGTTCTTGTCCAAAGATATTTACGTGTTCAGTACCGTGCCGTCCGACCTGCATTGGCCGGACGTCTACATCATCGGCATCGTCTCGGTGCTGCTGTCCTTCGCCGCGACCCTATACCCGAGCTGGGCGGCGTCGCGCGTCAAACCGGCGGAGGCGCTGCGCTATGAGTGATGCGATGAACAATGCCGGCACGCCGATCCTGGCTTGCCGCGGCCTCGGTAAAACCTTCAGCCAGGGCGATGCCCAGGTGCGGGTACTCGACAACATCGACTTCGCCGTGTATCGCGGCGAGCGGGTTGCGATCGTCGGCGCGTCGGGCTCCGGCAAGTCGACCCTGCTGCATTTGCTGGGCGGGCTGGATACGCCGAGCACCGGCTCGGTGACCCTGAAAGGCGAAGATTTCGCCAGCCTGTCCGAGACGCGCCGCGGCGACCTGCGCAACAGCGCGCTCGGCTTCGTCTACCAGTTCCACCATCTGCTGCCGGAATTCTCGGCGCTCGACAACGTCATGATGCCGCTCCTGATCCGGCGCGAGGCTCGGCCGGTGGCCTTGGAGCGCGCGCAGGCGATCCTGGAACGGGTCGGCCTGGGACGGCGCGTGGTGCACCGTCCGGGCGAGCTGTCCGGCGGCGAACGCCAGCGGGTAGCGCTGGCGCGCGCGCTGGTGACCCAGCCGGCCTGCGTGCTGGCCGACGAGCCGACCGGTAACCTCGACCAGACCACGGCCCAGGTCATCTTCGACCTGATGCTGGAGCTGGCGCAGACCCTCGGCACCGCGTTCGTGATCGTGACCCACGACATGGAACTGGCGCGCCGTTGCGACCGCGTGCTGCGCATGACCGAACACGGCCTGCAGCCGGTGGTGCCATAAGCATGTGGATCGACACCCACGTCCACCTCGATGCGCGCGAGTACGGCGGCGACGGCGCCGGCGTGGCGAGCCGCGCGGCGCAGGAGGGCGTGTCGATGATCGTGATCGTGGCGGTCGAACGCGGCAACTTCGAGGCGGTCAGGTCGCTGGCCCACGGCAGCCCGAACGCCTGCTATGCGCTCGGCATCCACCCGATCTGCGTGCCGCAGGCACAGGACGACGACCTGGTGTTCATGCGCGCGGCGGTGGAGCAGGCGATGAACGATCCGCGCTTCGTCGGCATCGGCGAAGTCGGCCTCGATTTCTTCATTCCCGAGCTGTGCACGCCGGAGATGCGCGACAAGCAGGAACGGTTCTTCCGTGAGCAGTTGCGCATCGCGCGCGACTTCGGCCTGCCGGTGCTGACTCACGTGCGGCGCTCGCAGGACCAGGTGCTCAAGCACCTGCGCCAGATCCGTCCGCCGGGCGGCATCGCGCACGCCTTCAACGGCAGCTTCCAGCAGGCGCAGAACTTCATCGACCTGGGCTTTCACCTGGGCTTTGGCGGCAATATGACCTTCACCCGCGCGCTGCAGATCCGGCGCCTGGCGACCGAGCTGCCGCTGGAGTCGATCGTGCTGGAAACCGATTCGCCCGACATCGCGCCTGCCTGGATTCACCCGGGTAGGAATAGTCCGGAGCAGCTGCCGGGCATCGGCGCAACGCTGGCCGAGCTGCGTGGCCTGCCGCTGGACGAGGTGCGGCGCGCTGCCTGGGATGCGTCGCTGAAGGCGATTCCGCGCCTGGCCGGCTTGGTATAAGCGCTGTGAGGGTCGCGCTTTTACCACGCGACAGAAGTTTTACCAGAAAAGTTCAGGCGAACTCACTCGACATTGCTGAGCCTTAGCAAGGCCCGGCCCGGGCCGCCATGCCAAGATGTTTTCCTCGCTGCGCAAGCGGCTACCTGACAGGAGAACCCCTTGGACAGCGCGAGCGAATTCCTGCGCATGTTGCAGCACGAGCGTTCGCTCACCACCGCCCACCGCCCGATCCGGCTGCGCCTCGGCCTGGCTGACGGCGGCGCCTTTGCCGACGAGGTGCTGCTGCCGCAGCGCGTCGCCGGGAACGAATCGATCTGCGGCGGCATCGACTACGTCGTCACCTGCATCGCCAGCACGCCGCGCCTGCCGCTCAAGGAACTGATCGCGCTGCCGGCCGAGATCCAGTTCGTCACCGACCAGGGCCAGTTGCGCGGCGCCTGCGGCATCGTGGCCGAGGCGCGCGCCGGCGACTACGACGGCGGCATGGCGGTCTACCAGCTGGTGGTGCGCGATGCGCTGGCGATCATGGAAAAACGCATCAACAGCCGCGTGTTCCGCAGCCAGAGCGAGCTGGCCATCGTGCAGCTGCTGTTCGACGAATGGCGCCAGTCGAATCCGGTGCTGGCCAGTGCCTTCCACTACGAACTCGACCCGCTGCTCGACCCGCGCCAGTATCCTGCGCGCGAACAGACCATGCAGTACAACGAGTCCGACGCCGCCTTCGTGCGGCGTCTGCTGCGCCGGCGCGGCGTGGCCTGGACCGTCCGACCCGGACAAGCGCGCGGCGGCAGTCTCGACGTCGAGCGCGACACCACCCCGGCCCACACCCTGGTGCTGTTCGCCGATCCCCATTCGCTGCCGCGCAACGCCGCCGGCACCGTGCGCTACCACCGCGGCGGCGCCACCGAGGAACGGGACACCATTGTCTCGTGGAGCGCGGCGCGCCGCCTGCAGCCGGGCAGCACCACGCGCCACAGCTGGGACTACCGCAATCCGGGCGGCAGCCAGTTCATGACCGCCACCGCCCACGGCAGCGCCGACCAGGGCCGCAGCGGCAACCAGCTGGCCGCCAGCCTGGACGACTACGTGGTCGAGATGCCGCACGCCGGCAACGACGTCGACGATCATTGGCGCCTGGGCCAGGTGCGCATGGGACGCCACGAATTCGAGACCAAGTGCTTCCACGGCGAAGGCACCGCGCGCGACCTGCGTGCCGGCGAATGGTTCACCCTGAGTGGACACCCCGAGATCGACGCCCATCCGGCGGCCGAGCGCGACTTCGTCGTCACCGCGCTGCGGGTCGAGGCCGAGAACAACCTGCCGGCCGACGTCGCTGGCCGCGTTCGGCGCCTGATGGGTGCCTGGCTGGACGGCGAGGGCGGCGCGTTCAGCGACACCACGCCGACGCTGCAGACGGTGCGGGTGCGGGTCGGCTTCGACGCCGTGCGGCGCGGCATTCCACTGGCGCCGGCATTCGACCCGCGCGTCGACCTGCCGCATCCGCAGCTGCAAAGCGCGATCGTCACCGGCCCGGCCGGCGAAGAAGTGCATTGCGATGCGCTGGGCCGGGTGCGCATCCGCTTTCCCGGCATGCGCCCGGCCGACCACGGCCACGCCCAGGGCGCGGGCGCCTCAGACACCGCGGCCGATTCGGCCTGGGTGCGCGTTGCCTCCAACTGGGCCGGCAGCGGCGCCGGCGCCCAGCAGCAATCAGGCACGCTCGGCCTGCCGCGCGTGGGCACCGAAGTCTTGGTCGCCTTCCTCGGCGGCGACCCGGACCGGCCGGTGATCCTGTCCCAACTCTATAACGGCCGCGCCCAGCCGCCGGCACTCAGCCGCGCCGGCGAACTGCCCGGCAACCGCTACCTGTCCGGCATGCGCAGCCGCGAAATCGGCGGTGCGCGCGGCGGTCAGCTGCTGTTTGACGACACGCCGGGGCAGATCGGCGTACAGCTGGCCAGCGAGCACGCCAATGCCGAACTCAACCTGGGCTGGATGTCCGAACCGCGCGCCAACGGCCAGGGCACGCCGCGCGGCGAGGGCGCCGAACTACGCAGCAGCAAGGCGGTGGCGGTGCGCGGCGGCGAGGGTGTCCTGATCAGCGCCGGCGGCAGGGACCATGACAGTGTCGCCCAGCTCGAGCGCAGCGGCCTGGTCGGGATTGCCGAGGTGATGCACGGGGTGCTCGACGAGCTGGGCCGGCTGGCGGCCGAACACGGCGAAGACGAGCAGGCCAGGCCGCGCCTGGCCGAACTGGCGCGCCGCCTGCGCGGCTGGCACGAGGGTAGCAATGTGGCGCCGGATGCCGCAGCAGACGGCGCGGGCGCCCAGCCGATGGCGGCGGTGACGGCGCCGGCCGGCGTGGTGCTGGCCAGCGACGACAGCATCGCCCTCGGGGCGCAGGAAAAGATCGACATCGTCTCGGCCGGCGACGCCGAGCTGGCCACCGGCCGCAGTCTGTTTCTGCGCGCCTCGCGCGCACTGAGCGTGTTCGCCTACGAGCTGGGAATGAAGCTGATCGCCGCACGCGGCAACGTGGCGATCGAGAGTCACAAGGGCGGCATCGAATTGAAGTCGTCCGGGCGCATCAGTCTCATTTCCGCCGAAGCGATCCATATCGAAGCGCCTTCCGTCAGGATCGTGTCGCAAGGCGCGCAAACCGATTGGGCGGACAGGAAAATCGTCCAGCAAAGCAGTGGCGAGCACGTGCTGAAGGCGGCGGCGATCGTGCGCGCCGGTGCCGGCGGCGGCAATCCGGTCGCGCCCGACTTCGCCACCAGCGACCTCAACACCGACGAGCGCCTGGTGCTACGGCATCTGCAAACGCGCGAACCTATTCCCGGTCAACGTTACATCGCGCACCTCGAGGATGGAAGAACGGTCGAAGGAATCAGCGACGAGCACGGACGCACGGCGCTGGTCCAGGGCGCTAGCCTCGGCACCGTTCGCTTCGAACTTCTTCCATAACCTTGCCGCAGGGGCCATGTTGTCATGAGCGAGTCGACCCGACCACTCCCATCGCTGATTCCCTTGCCGAACGGCGGGTGGCAGGCCAGTTCCTTCATGTCGTCGGCGCAGTACACCTTGCGCGGATTGGGGCTGGTCCCTCCCAACAAGATCATCCCGGTCATCTTTGTACCCGGCATCATGGGCACGAACTTGCGGGCCAAGAAGAAGCCACGGTTGGGTCGCGTCGAGGACGAGCGCCACCAGATGGTCAAGGCTGGCCAGCCTGTCTGGCGTGCGCCCAATGGAATCATCGAGGGGCTCGTCGCCGCACGTGTCTGGGACAACTATTCGGCGCGAGAGCGCCAATTGATGCTCGACCGCGCTACCCTCGAAGTAGACCCCGATGGTCCTGTCGTCATGCCGGATTCCGAAGACGGTTATGTCTTGACCGAGGGCGAGGTGCGCGCGCGCGGGTGGGGCGAGGTACATGCCGATGCGTATGGCGGCCTTCTGTACGGACTGCAGACGCGCCTGAATCAAACGTTCCGCTATGACGAGCAGATGAAGACGCGTTCTATCAGCCAGCATTGGAAGGACGTGATGACATGCGATCCGCAGCGTTGGGGGCTGAGCCGGTTTGCGCCGCTGACCGAAGAGCACCTGGTGAAGCATGCCCAGTTCTACTTCCCGGTCTATGCGGTTGGATACTGCTGGCTGGACGACTGTACAACGTCGGCCGAACTGCTGGAGAAGCGCATTCTCGCGATCATCGACACCTGGAAGAAGGCGCAGCGGCAGTGCTCGCAAGTGATCCTGGTGACGCATTCGATGGGGGGGCTGGTCGCCAGGGCGTGCGCGAAGCGCATTCCGGACCAGATCGCCGGCGTCATCCACGGTGTGCTGCCGGCACTGGGTGCGCCAGTTACCTACCGCAGGCTCGCTGGTGGCACTGAGCCGTTTTCCCTGAATAGCTATCCTCTCAAGAAGTTTGCAGATTCCAGGCTGGCGATGGTGTTGGGGGACAGTACAGAAAAAACCACACCTGTGATGGCAACTTCACCCGGAGCGCTTGAGCTTCTGCCCAATCACCTGTACCCGCACCCTTGGCTGCATGTGCGCGTGGTCCGGCTTGTCGCCAACCCAAAGGCGCACCATGGGTACTATGGCGTTGAGGCAAAGCATTATGACGCGCTGACTTTTCCGAATGCGAACCTGAAGAATCCCTATGATCTATATCGAGATACGAAGTCCTGGTTTCGCGTGATCGATCCAAATCTGGCCGATCCGGCAGATAAATATCGCGGCAAGGTAGATGGTGTGGAATCCAGGATTGGAAGAGCAGTGACTGCTGCGGAGGTTTTCCATAATACGCTTGGCGAGTATTACCATCCCAATACGTATGCGTTCTATGGCGACGATCGGGACCAGGCGTCATTCGGGCAGGTCCGTTGGATTGCTTTTCAACAGCCGGGAGCGAGCACCGCGCTCACCCCCGCCAACCTGACTGCAGCGCAGTATGTCGGCCAATCCGCTACCGGACAGCGCAGGGTGCTTGTCGAGGGAAAGACAGAATTGCGTTTCGCACTAGACCGCCAAGATGCGCGCGGCGATGGCACCGTGCCGCACCAGTCCGGCGCCGGTCCGGCCGGTAAAGTAAAGCAGGTGTTTGCGACCGAGGGCTATGACCACCAGGGATCGTTTAACAATGAGCACATGCTCATGTTGACGCTCCGCTTGGTTACCAAGATTGTGCAGGAGATCGCGTGAAAAGTTGGTTCCGCAGCAGGCTGGCGAAAATGCTGGCCGGGGCCCTGCTCGCGGGATTGGCGGCGACCTGGGCCGTGGGAAAGGCTATAGATAAACGCGAAGTGGATCGGCGGGATCAACATAAGGTAGCGCTCATGACCGACAAAATGAAAACAGTATGTGTCGGCAGGTTCTTGATTGACTTGCCGGAAGAGGCGCAGGTTGAATTGGGAAGGGCGAGTATCGACGGTTTCGACATCTCGGGATTCCATGAAAGCGAGGACGAGTTCCATAAACGGCTTGCCGATCGCGAGGCGCAACTCGGTGCCAAACCCGACTGGCGTGGTGGTAATAAGAACCTGGAGGTCGCGCGTGACGTCAAGACCAGTAGCGGCCTTGCCGGGAAGATTTTCTTCCACAGCCGGACCGTCGAAGAGGGCACGCGGGGCAATGGACTGGGTGGGGTGGAACGCTATCGCTATGAGGGGATTTCGACCGAAGCACTGGTTCATGGTCATGGGATCAGCATCGATTTGTTCTTTGAAGACCGTCGGCTTGACTGGCTCGAGGATCTGCCCCGGCTGGTCGAACAGCTGGTCACAAATCCCCATAACCGTATCCCAGCCGAGCCGGGATTTTGCATGGACCGGCTTTATATACGCGAACCCCTCCGCGCCGAGCAGCGCGAACAGATCATGATGTCTGCCCGACTGCCTAGTCATCCCGATGTCGAGATCATGTTCATCCTGGGGGCGGGAGTCAAACCTTCCGAGCACGGCCTATTGGCAAGGTCTGATGCTGCGGATGCAAAATGGTCGATTGCGGACCTGATGCGTGTGACGAGATTAAGGGGCGCGCCACGGGAAATCGGCGGCTTGGCCGGGGAAGAACTGGTCGAACGGGTGGTCGAGGTAAACGAGGCGCGCGTCCACAGCTTCTGGTGGGAGGTTGACGGAACCGAAGACAATGTTTTGGTTCCGCATCTCGTATTCAGGATGACGACCGGGGTCGGACGGGGCAAGCCAGTGCCATCCTCACTATCCGACGGCGCCGCGCTCGGGTTGTGGGACAAGATCACCTCCAGCATACGCCTGCGCCCGACGCAGCCAGCGGAGATCAGCCACGGCGAAGCGCCGGCTACTCCGCTCGGCACCTACGCCACGGCCGGCGAGCGCTGCCCTGAAAGCGGCTGGTGGCTGTGCAGTGATGGCGGCGATGGCATCGGTGTACTGGGCGGTCAGCGACAATACATCAGAAAAGGCGACACGGTGCCCCAGGCCCTGCTGCTTCCTCCACGCACCTTGTGGGACAAAGTGCGTGGCGTGCAGCCCAGCTTCGAATCGAAGAACGTGACTTTCTGGAAGCTGGTCGATAAGCGCAGTCAGAAGCGTGCGCCACCGTCTCCGGCACTGGCTTTGCCCGTCGCACCGTTCAGCACCGCCATTGCCCGCCACGGCGTTGCGATGAGTGATCAAAGTCGCGTGAGCGTCGGCAGTTTTGCCGTGACCGGAACGCCATGTCCGGCCAGCGGCTGGTGGCGTTGCGAACAGTCGCACGCGCTCGACAGCACTCGCTGGTTTGCGCAAGGCACCTTGCTGCCGCCGGCAACGTTTGCTGTGTCGCCTGGCGTATTCGGCAGATCGACGAATGTCCCCAAAACGATCCGGCGTCGCGGTGAATGGAGGCTTGTCCGCCTGGCGGACGAGCCGGGACAATCCTGTTCCGATGCGCCGGGAGCCGCGCTGGAAACCGCGGATCAATCAGTTCGGCATGCATAGTTGCGTGAATCAGGCCGTACACGTTACTGCATTGTTCAACCAGTCTGTCTGGCCGTTCCACTTACGCAAAGGCTGCCATGTATCGTCTACGCTTCTCCAGGAGTTGGGTTCGCGGCAGTTTGGCGAAAATGCTGGCCGGGCTACTGCTTGCGATAGTGCTGGCGAGCTGGGCGTTGGACAAAATCCACGATAGACGCGAGACGGATCGGCAGGATCGGCAAGAATTAGCTCGCATGACCGACAAATTGAAAACCGTATGTGTCGGCAGGTTTTTGATTGATATGCCGGAAGAGGCGCAGCTTGAATTACGGGGGGCAAGAATCGACAGCTTCGACATCGCGGGCTTCAATGAAACCCTAGACGAATTCGAGAAACGGGTTGCCGATCGCGAGGAACAACTCGGGGCTACACCGGACAGGCGCGGAGGCAACAAGAACCTCGAGTCGGTACGGGCGGTTGAAACCGGTAACGGCCTGATCGGGAAGATCTTCATTCACAGCCGGACTGTGACCGAAGGGACGCAAGGCAACGGACTGGGCGGCGTAGAGCACTATCGCGATGAAGGCATTTCGACCGAAGCCCTGGTGCATGGCCAAGGCATCAGCATCGATCTGTTCTCAAAGGACCGTGGAGTCGAATGGATCGAGGATTTGCCGAGGCTGGTCAATCAGCTGGCTGCAAATCCCGATAACCGCATTCCGGCCGAACCAGGTTTTTGCATGGACCGGCTTTACATGCGAGATCCGCTCAGCGCCGATCAACGCGAACAGATCACGATGTTCGCCGGGCTGCCAAGTCATCCGGATGTCGAGTTCAGGTTCATCCTGGCGGCGGGACTGAAGCCTGACGCCCAGGGGTTATTGGCGAGAACCGGCGCCGCGGACGCAAAATGGTCGATCATGGATCTGATGCGCGTCACGCGATTGCGGGGCGCACCACGGGAAATCGGCGGCGTCACGGGGGAGGAGCTGGTCGAACGCGTGGTCGAGGTAAATGACGCGCGCGTCCACAGCTTCCGGTGGGAGGTAAGTGGTACCGAAGACGATGTTTTGGTTCCACACCTCGTCTTCAGCATGACCACCGGAGTCGGCCAGGGCAAGCCAGTGCCATCCTCGCTATCCGACGGAGCCGCCCTCGGCTTGCGGGACAAAATCATTTCCAGCATTCGCCTGCGCCCCACGCAGCCTGTGGCAAGCACGCGCGTCGACGCGCCTGCCGCGTCAGGCTAAAGGCTGTCCTGTCCAGCCGTTCACTCACGCAAAGGCAGCCATGAATTACAAGCGCTATTACATTAGAGCCGGAGACACGACCACTGCCAACGGCGTCGTGCTTGCATCGAGCGATTTCAGCCGGGTCGACGGTCGCGCGCTCGCACTGGACGGGGACCCCGTGGATTGCCCCGCCTGTGATACGCAGGGGATGATCCGGATCGTGGGTCCGCGCCTGCCGGACAGTTTCATGGGCAAGCAATACGCGCTGAGCGACGACCTCTGTATCTGCGGCTGCAGTCCGCCACCAAAACTCATCGCCGATCAGGACGCTGAATGTCAACTCGTGGCGACGCCGCATCCGTGACGCGCTGACGCCTCCCCATGCGCTGCGCCATCCTTGCCTTCAGCGCCGGCGCCTGCTGCATCCAGGTCCAGTCGAGCTTGCCGTCATGGACGGTGCTGCTGGCCTGCGCCAGCGCCGCACTCCTGGCGATGCTTCTCCTGCGCGGCATTCCACGGTCGATCACAACCGGTTTCCTGTGCGGCCTGTGCTGGGCCGCCACCGTCGCCCACCTGGCACTGTCCGACGCGCTGCCCCATGCCGACGAAGGCCGCGACATTACCGTCACCGGCATCGTCGCCAGCCTGCCGCATCGCTTCGACGGTGGCGTACGCTTCCACCTGGACGTGGAGCGGGTCGAGACGCAAGGCGCGACAGTCCCGCCGAAGGTCGTCCTGTCCTGGTACGGCGAGCAGGCCAGCGATCCGGACAGTATTCACCCCGGCGAACGCTGGCGCCTGGTGGTACGCCTGCAGCGCCCGCACGGCAACGCCAACCCGCACGGCTTCGACTACGAAGCCTGGCTGCTGGAGCAGGGCGTGCGCGCCACCGGCTACGTGCGCCCGGCCGGGCACAAGAACGCACGCCTCGATACGTGGGTCATGGGCGCGGGCTACGCCGTCGAACGCATCCGTGGCCTGCTGCGCGAGCGCATCCTCGAGGCGCTGGCCGGACAGCCTTACGCCGGCGTGATCGTCGCGCTGGTGATCGGCGACCAGCGCGGCATCGGCCAGGACGACTGGGACGTGTTCAACCGCACCGGCATCAGCCACCTGGTGTCGATCTCCGGTCTGCATATCACGATGGTGGCGGGCCTGGCCGCGTGGACCGTCTCGATGCTGTGGCGCCGCTCGTTCTTGACCGACGCCCAACTGCCGCTACGCCTGCCCGCACAAAAAGCCGCAGCCCTGGCTGGCGCCGTCACCGCTTTGCTGTACGTGCTGCTGGCCGGCTTCGGCGTGCCGGCCCAGCGCACCTTCTACATGCTGGCGGTGGTCGCCATCGCGCTCTGGTGCGGTCGGATCGCATCGAGCTCGCACGTGCTGTGCCTGGCGCTCGGCGTGGTGCTCGTGCTCGACCCCTGGGCCATGCTGTGGCCCGGCTTCTGGCTGTCGTTCGGCGCAGTGGCCGCCATCCTGTACGCCTGTAGCGGCCGCGTCGGCATGCAGACGCGCGGCTGGCGCGCTTCGCTTGCGCTGGGCGCGCGTACCCAGTGGGCGGTGACAATCGGCCTGGCGCCGCTGACACTGCTGCTGTTCGGCCAGGTGTCGCTGGTCAGCCCGCTCGCCAACGCGATCGCGATCCCCGTCATCAGCCTGTTCGTCACGCCGCTGGCCCTGATCGGCAGCGTACTGCCGGCGCCGCTGAGCGGCCTGGTGCTGGGCACGGCGCACCTCGCGATCGAACTGCTGGCGCGGCTGTTGTCCTGGTTCGCGGCGCCGGCACTGGCCGTATGGACCGCGCCCGCGCCATCCGGCTGGATCCTGCTGCTGGCGCTGATCGGCACGGCGTGGATGCTGGCGCCGCGTGGCTGGCCGCACCGCTGGACCGGTCTTGCCGCCTGGACGCCGCTATTGACCCAATTGCCCGCCACGCCGCCCGCCGGCCAGTTCACCGTTACCGCCTTCGACGTCGGCCAGGACATGGCGCTGCTGGTCGAAACGCCGCATCACCGGCTGCTGTACGATACCGGCCCGCAGTACGCGCCCGGCGCCAGCGGCGCCACGCGGGTGATCCTGCCTTACCTGCGCGGGCGCGGCATCCGGCAACTCGATGCGCTGGTGGTGTCGCACAGCGACCTCGATCACGTCGGCGGCGCGTCCGAACTGCTGGGCGCGGTGCAGGTCGATGCGGTGACCTCGTCGCTGCCGGACAATCATGCGCTGCTGAGTATGGCCAAGTCGCATCGGCGCTGCACTGCGGGGCAATGGTGGCACTGGGACGGCGTCGATTTCGAGATGCTCGGCCCCGAGCCGGCCAGCTACGCCGACACCAGGCTCAAAGCCAACGCCCGCAGCTGCGTGTTGCGCATCGCCACCGGCGGCCAGGCGATCCTGCTCGCCGGCGACATCGAAGCGGCGCAGGAAACAGCGCTGCTGCGCGGCGGCGACGAACGCCTGCGCGCCGACGTCCTGCTGGCACCGCACCATGGCAGCGGCACTTCGTCGACCGTCGGGTTCCTGCGCGCGGTGTCGCCCACGCTAGGGATTTTCCAGGTAGGACATCGTAATCGCTACCGGCACCCCAAACGAGAGATCTATGCGCGCTACGCGGAGATGGGCATCGAACGCATGCGCACCGACCAGCGCGGCGCAGTCACGCTGCAGTTCGGCGCCGGACACGGAGTTGCCAGCAGTGCCTGGCGCGACACGAACGCCCGTTATTGGCATGGGAGATGATGCGCGCGCCGCCTTGCTTATGCCGCCGCTTTGCCGTGGCCGAACGGCAGCGTGATCGTCACCCGCAGTCCGCCTTCGTCGCGATTGGCAGCCGCGATCGTGCCGCCATGCGCATGCACCACGCGCTGCGCAATGGCCAGTCCCAATCCATGACCGTCCACGCCCGTGCGCGACGCACCGGCGCGGAAAAACGGCTCGAAAATGGCGGGCAGATCGCCCGGTGCGATGCCCGGTCCGCGATCCAGGACCTCGACCTGCACCGTGCCGCTCCCGGCGCGCAGCACCACTTCGACCAGCCCGCCCTGCGCGCCATGCTTGATCGCGTTGCGCACCACGTTCTCGATCGCGCTCCAAAGCAAATCCGGGTCGCCCTCGACCGGCAACGGTCCGGGAGCGTCGACCACGATGCCGGTCCGCGCCTTGCCAGCCTGGGTGACTTCGAAGCGGGCGTCGCCAACGATCGCGTCCACCAGTTCGGTCAGGTCGACCGGCTCGCGCCGCGCCACCTTGGGCGACGCTTCCAGGCGCGACAGCGTCAGCAGCTCGCCCACCAGCTTGTCCATGCGCACGCTCTCACGTTCGATGCGCTCGAGCGAATTGGCGACCTTGTCCGGCTGCTGATGCGCCAGGCCGACCGCCGCCTGCAGCCGCGCCAGCGGCGAGCGCAGCTCGTGCGAGACGTCGTGCAGCAGGCGGCGCTGGCCGTCCATCAGCGCGCGCAGCTGGCCGCTCATGCGGTCGAAGTCGCGTCCCAGGTCGCTCAGTTCGTCGCTGCCTTTCGGGCCGGCCGCGAAGCGCGGCGCCAGGTCGCCCGCGGCCGCCGCCTCGAAGGCGCTGCGCAGGGCGCGGATCGGACGCGAGAAGTACCAGGCCAGCAGCGCCGCGAACAGCAGGCTGGCCAGCACGGCGGCGACGATGCCGGCGATCTGGCCGATGCGGCGCCCAAAGCCCGGGTCCATGCCCGGCATCAGGCCGGGGCCCGGTCCGTCCGGACGCCGGCCGCGCGCGCCTTCCGGGCGGCCGTAGGTGCGCGACACGAACGCCAGGTACTGCGCGCCGTCGGGCGCGCGCAGGCGCCGCGCCGCCGCTTCGCCTTCGGCATCGCCGGAGGCCAGGATACGCTCGGCCTGTGCCAGCAGGTCGGGACGCACGCTGCGGCCGAGCAGGTCGCGCTGCTGTTCATCGAGCACGTAGATCTGCGGGCGCCGCACTTCACCGATCATCTGGCGCAGCGCCGGCAGGCCGCCGTGGCGCAGCGTGGCGGCGGCGGCGTCGAGCGCGATCGCGGCCGGCGGGCCGCTGTCGAGGGTCGGAGCAGGGCGCTGGCGCGCCTGGTCGCGCAGCCAGAATGCGCCGCCAATGCCGATCGTGGCCGCCACCTGAGCCAGCAGGATCGACAGGAAGAACTTCCAGAACAGGCGGCCCATCTCAGTCGCGGATCAGCTGGTAGCCCTGGCGGTAGATCGTCTGCAGGCACGAACGGCCGTCCGACAATGGCCCCAGTTTGTGGCGCAGGCTGCTCAGGTGGACGTCGATGTTGCGGTCGAAACGCGCCAGCGGACGGCCCAGTCCCTGTTCGGACAGCTCGTTCTTGCTCACCGGCCGTCCGGCGTTGCGCGCCAGGACTTCGAGCAGGTTGAATTCGGTGCTGGTCAGGTCGAGCGCCTTGCCGTCCCAGGTGGCGCGGCGCTGTTCCGGGATCATGGTCAGCTTGCCGACGCTGAGGGTCACGCCCGGGCCGTTGTCTTGCGTGGCGTGGGTGCGGCGCAGGATGGCGCGCACGCGCGCGGTCAGTTCGCGCGGGGTGCAGGGCTTCGGTACGTAGTCGTCGGCGCCCAGTTCCAGGCCCAGGATGCGGTCGGCGTCGTCGCCGCGCGCGGTCAGCATCAGCACCGGGATGCGGCTGGCGGCGCGGATCTGGCGCAGCGCTTCAATACCGCTCATGCCGGGCATCATGACGTCCAATACGGCGATGGCGTGGCGTCCGCCGAGCGCTTCGCGCACGCCGTCCTCGCCATTGTGCACGACCGTGACCTGGAAGCCTTCCTGCTCGAGGTATTCGGCGAACATGCCGACCAGTTCGACGTCGTCGTCGATGAGTAATACGTGATTCATGGCGACAGGATAGCAAAGTGCGGGGCGCTGGTCCGCCGCGGCGCGCGAAGTTTTACGCGGATTTACGCCGCTTGGCCGCGCTTTACATCGGCACGCAACAGAATGCGAGCTCCAAAACACTGGAGGACACCATGACCTTGCATCCCATCCGTACCGCCGTCGCCGCTGCCTTCGCGGCCTGCCTGCTCGCGGCGCCCGCCATTCACGCGCAACCGATGCCGCCCGGCGGAGCGCTACCTGCCGACGCCGGTCCCGGCTTCGGCCCCGGCGCGCCCTTCCTGCGCGGCCTGGACCTGAGCGAAGCGCAGCAGGACCGCGTGTTCGCGATCCTGCATGAGCAGGCGCCGAAGCGGCGCGAACTCGACAAGGCCGAGCGCAAGGCGCATGACGCCCTGCACGCGCTGGCGGGCGGCACCGAATTCGACGCCGCCGCAGCCACCCCCCACGCGCAAGCCTTCGGCCGCGCGATCGCCGAGCAGGAGCTGCTGAAGCTGCGCACCGATGCCCAGCTGATGGCGGTGCTGACGCCGGAACAGCGCGCGCAGCTGCGTGAAGACACGGATGACCGTCCGGCGCGCACCGGCCGTAAGGGCGAGCGCAAGGACGGCAACAAGGACGGCCAGCGCCGCCCATCGCGCGCCGATTCCGGCGAGGCGCGCAAATGAGCCTCGGTTCGCAAGGAGACGCCATGCACGACCATGATCACGGCCTGTCGGCCGACCTCGAACGCCTGTTGGGGCAACCGGCCAGCCGGCGCCAGTCGCTGCGCTGGCTGTTCGCCGGCGCCGGCTCCGCCATGCTGCCGCTGGCCGGCTGCGGCGGCAGCAGCGGCGACGATGGCTTCGGCATCTCGACCTCGACCACCACCGGCAACAGCACCGGCAGTACCGGCGCCACCAGCGCCGCCTGCTCGGTGATTCCGGAAGAAACCGGCGGCCCGTATCCGGGCGACGGCACCAACCGCAACGCCAACGGCGTGGCCAATGCGCTGGTATTGTCGGGCATCGTGCGCAGCGACATCCGCGCCAGCATCGCCGGCGCCAGCGGCGTGGCGGCCGGGGTGCCGCTGACGATCCGGCTGCAGCTGGTGAACGTGGCCACCGGCTGCACGCTGGCGCCGGGTGCTGCGATCTATCTGTGGCACTGTACCCGCGAAGGTGGCTACTCGATGTACTCGAACGGCATCGTGAACGAGAACTACCTGCGCGGGGTGCAGGAAGCCGACAGCGAAGGCTGGGTCACCTTCACCACCATCTTCCCGGGCTGCTATGACGGTCGCATGCCGCACGTGCACTTCGAGGTGTACCCGACGCTGGCGAAAGCCGGCAGCGCCGCCAACCGCGTCAAGACCTCGCAGTTCACGTTCCCGATGGCGACCCTGAACGAAGCCTATACCGCCAGCGGCTACGGCAGCAGCGTGAGCAACCTGTCGCGCATCAGCTACGCCACCGACAATGTGTTCAGCGACGGTACCACGCTGCAGATGGCGACCGTCAGCGGCAACGCGACCCAGGGCTATACCGCGACTTTGGTAGTAGGGGTTTCACTCTAACGGCGGTTCGCGGGACGGTGCCAGCCAGTACAATGGCCCGTCGAGTTCCACCACCGTCCCGCACCAATGACCGCCACCGCAACCAAGCCGCTGCTGCACTTCGCCCACGGTAACAGCTACCCGGCCGGCACCTATGCGCGCCTGCTGCAGGCGCTGGGCGAGCACTACGAGGTGCGCACGCTCGACATGCACGGCCACGATCCGCGCTACCCGGTCGGCGATGGCTGGGAGTCGCTGGTGGAGGAACTGCTGGCCCACCTGGAAAGCTACGGACGCCCAGCGATCCTGGTCGGCCATTCGCTGGGCGGCATGCTGTGCGCGATGGCGGCGGCGCGCCGTCCCGATCTGGCGCGCTGCGTGGTGATGCTCGATTCGCCGGTAGTCGGCGGCTGGCGCGCACTGGTATGGCGCCTGGCCAAGCGCTTCGGCTACGGCGAACGGCTGTCGCCGGCGCGCTTCTCGCACAAGCGGCGCTTCCTGTGGCCGAGCCGCGAGGCCGCGCACCAGCACTTCATTGCCAAGCCGATCTTCCAGGCCTGGGCCCCGGGCGCGCTGGACGACTATCTCGAGCACGGCCTAGTGCCGCATGCCGAGGGCGTGACGCTGCGCTTCACGCGCGAGGTCGAGACCGCGATCTATGCCACGCTGCCGCACCGCATGGGCAAGGTGCTGAAGCAGCCGTTTCCGGTGCCGGTCGGCTTCATCGCCGGTACCGATTCCGAGGAACTGCGCCAGGCCACGCTGGGACCGACGCGCAGGCTGGTGGGTGAGAATCTCGTCATGATCGAGGGCAGTCATCTGTACCCGCTCGAGAAGCCGGCCGAGACGGCGCGCCTGGCGCACACGATGATCGGCAGGCTGCTGGCGTCGTGATCTGGCGCTCCGTTCGCCATTTCAAGCGCGTTTTCAAGTAGAATCGCGGGATTTTCATCCCTGCCTGGAAACCGACAATGACTATCAAGAGCGACAAATGGATCCGCCGCATGGCGGAGAGCACCGGCATGATCGAGCCGTTCGAGCCGGGCCAGGTGCGCGAACAGGATGGTCGCCGCATCATCTCGTTCGGTACCTCGTCGTACGGCTACGACATCCGCTGCGCCGACGAATTCAAGGTCTTCACCAACATCAACAGCACCATCGTCGACCCCAAGAACTTCGATTCGAATTCGTTCGTCGATGTGAAGAGCGACGTCTGCATCATCCCGCCGAACTCGTTCGCGCTGGCACGCACCATCGAATACTTCCGCATTCCGCGCAACGTGCTGACCGTCTGCCTCGGCAAATCGACCTACGCCCGCTGCGGCATCATCGTCAACGTGACGCCGTTCGAGCCGGAGTGGGAAGGCTATGTGACGCTGGAGTTCTCGAACACCACGCCGCTGCCGGCCAAGATCTACGCGGGGGAGGGCTGCGCGCAGGTGCTGTTCTTCGAAAGCGATGAAGTGTGCGAGACCTCGTACAAGGACCGTGGCGGCAAGTACCAGGGCCAGCACGGCGTAACGCTGCCGAAGACCTGATAGCGTAGGGTTAGTGGCTCCGCCGCCAACCCTACAAAAAAAAGGCCCGGATCGCTCCGGGCCTTTTTCATATCAAACGTGTTCGATCACACTTCGTCCTGCTTCACGCAATCGACGAAGTAACCACGCTTGCCATCCACTTCACGCTTGACCAGCCCGTGCACGTCGGTCTCGAAGCCCGGGAAGCGCTCGTTGAAGTCACGCGCAAAGCGCAGGTAGTCCACGATCGTGCGGTTGAAACGCTCGCCCGGGATCAGGAGCGGAATACCCGGCGGATAAGGCGTCAGCAGGATCGCCGTGATGCGGCCTTCCAGCTCGTCGATCGCCACGCGCTCGATCTTGCGGTGTGCCATGTTGGCGAATGCGTCCGACGGCTTCATGGCCGGGATCATGTCCGACAGGTACATCTCGGTGGTCAGGCGCGCTACGTCGCGCTCGGCGTAGAAGCGGTGGATCTCGGTGCACAGGTCGCGCAGGCCGCGGGTTTCGTAGCGCGGGTTGGCCGCGGCGAACTGCGGCATCACGCGCCACATCGGCTGGTTGCGGTCGTAGTCGTCCTTGAACTGCTGCAGCGCCGTCACCAGCGTGTTCCAGCGGCCCTTGGTGATGCCGATGGTGAACATGATGAAGAACGAATACAGGCCGCACTTCTCGATGATCACGCCGTGTTCGGCCAGGTACTTGGTCACGATAGATGCCGGGATGCCGGTCTCGCCGAACTGGCCCGACAGGTCCAGGCCCGGAGTCACGATGGTGGCCTTGATCGGGTCGAGCATATTGAAGCCCGGTGCCAGCTTGCCGAAGCCGTGCCAGTTTTCTTCGGCGCGGATCATCCAGTCGTCCTGGGTGCCGATGCCTTCTTCCGAAAACTTGTCCGGTCCCCAGACCTGGAACCACCAGTCGTCGCCGTAGTCGGCATCGACCTTCTTCATCGCGCGGCGGAAGTCCAGCGCTTCCAGGATCGATTCCTCGACCAGGGCGGTGCCGCCCGGCGCTTCCATCATCGCGGCGGCAACGTCGCACGAGGCGATGATCGAGTATTGCGGCGAGGTCGAAGTGTGCATCAGGTAAGCCTCATTGAACGCATCCTGGTCCAGCTTGACCGATTCCGATTCGCGCACCAGCACCTGCGACGCCTGCGACAGGCCGGCCAGCAGCTTGTGCGTGGACTGGGTCGAGAAGATCATCGACTCCTTGGCGCGTGGACGGTTCTGGCCGATCGCGTGCATGTTCTTGTAGAAGTCGTGGAAGGTGGCGTGCGGCAGCCAGGCTTCGTCGAAGTGCAGGGTGTCGATTTTCCCGTCCAGCATTTCGCGCAGGGTCTCGACGTTGTACACCACGCCGTCGTAGGTCGACTGGGTGATGGTCAGGATGCGCGGCTTCTTGTTGACGGCTTCGCGCGCGAACGGATTGGCTTCGATCTTGCGGGCGATCGATTCGGGCGTGAACTCTTCGAGCGGGATCGGGCCGATGATGCCGAGGTGATTCCGGGTCGGCATCAGGAACACGGGGATCGCGCCGCACATGATGATCGAGTGCAGGATCGACTTGTGGCAGTTACGGTCGACGACCACGATGTCGCCCGGGGCGACGGTCGAGTGCCACACCATCTTGTTCGAGGTCGAGGTGCCGTTGGTGACGAAGTAGCAGTGGTCCGCGCTGTAGATGCGCGCGGCGTTGCGTTCCGACTTGGCGACCGGGCCGGTGTGGTCCAGCAGCTGGCCGAGTTCTTCGACCGCGTTGCAGACGTCGGCGCGCAGCATGTTCTCGCCGAAGAACTGGTGGAACATCTGGCCGATCGGCGACTTCAGGAAAGCCACGCCGCCCGAGTGGCCCGGGCAGTGCCACGAGTAGGAACCGTCGTAGGCGTAGTTGACCAGCGCACGGAAGAACGGCGGCGCCAGGCTGTCCAGATAAGCCTTGGCTTCGCGGATGATGTGGCGCGCCACGAATTCCGGGGTGTCCTCGAACATGTGAATGAAGCCGTGTAGCTCCTTCAGGATGTCGTTCGGGATGTGGCGGCTGGTGCGGGTCTCGCCGTAGATATAGATCGGGATGTCGGCGTTCTTGTGGCGGATCTCCTTCACGAACGCGCGCAGGCCGAGCAGCGCGGTGTCGGTCTCCTCGATCGAACCGCCGCCGAATTCCTCGTCGTCGATCGACAGCACGAAGGCGGATGCGCGCGACTGCTGCTGGGCGAACTGGGACAGGTCGCCATAGCTGGTCACACCGACGACCTCCATGCCTTCCTGTTCCATCGCGGCAGCAAGTGCGCGAATGCCGAGACCGGAGGTGTTCTCCGAGCGGAAATCCTCGTCAATGATGACGATGGGGAAACGAAATTTCATCGACAGCTCCAATGCGAAGCGCCGTGTCGGCGGCGGGCCCTTGCCCGGCTCAATCCGGAAGGCCCGGCCGCCGCACGGCACCGGTAAAAAATGAGAAGCGGATTTTCGCAGAAATCGCGGATCCCGGTGCAATTATTTTGCCAGCTTAGCCACAGAACGGGATCGGCGGCGCACTCTAGCTGGAATGCTCTGCCACTACGGCGCGGCGGGCGTAGGTGACGAAGGCGTAGCGCAGGCCCTTGGCCTCGTCCTGATGGGTTTCACGCGTCGTTTCGACCCAGATCGAAGGGTCGATCGGCGGGAAGAAGGTATCGCACGCGAAGGCCTGCTCGATGTGGGTGACGATCATGGCGTCGGCCAGCGGCATGGCCTGTTCGAAGATCTGGGCGCCGCCGATGATGCTGGCCGGCGCGCCGTCCAGTTGCGCGATCGCCGCCTCGAGCGAGGGCGCGGCCTCGGCACCTTCATGCGACCATTCGCTGTTGCGGGTGATGACGATGTTGCGCCGCTTCGGCAGCGGACGGCCGATCGAGTCGAAAGTCTTGCGGCCCATGATCACGGGCTTGCCCAGCGTGACGCGCTTGAAGTGGGCCAGGTCCTCGGGCAGGTGCCATGGCATCTGGTTGTCGATGCCGATGCCGTTGTTGGCATCGACGGCGACGACGAGGGTGAGTTGCGGCGGCTGGCTGGTCATGGGGAGATCCGATCAATGAAAGCAGGGCATGGTGGTTGTTTGGCGGCTAGGTGTCAAGGCTGCGCGTTGATGCGCGCCACGCCGTTGTCGAGCGCGATCAGGCCGGGCGCGCGGCCGTGCGCCAGCGCGCCGACGATGCGCGCTTCGGCGTCGGCGGTGGTGCGGGCGATGCCGAACAGCCGGCACACAGCGCGCGCCAGGCTGTCGACGGAGGTGCTGCCTTGCTGCTGCAGCACGTGGAGCGCGGCGTTGGCCAGCTCCTCGCGGCTGATCTCGTCGATTGCGCGGCGCGATTCCGGCTCTGGCGACGGGATGCGCACGCCGTCCCAGGTCGCGGGATCGGCGTCGCGCGGCCAGTACACGCCGGCGCTGTCGGGCGCATGGGGCGCCAGGCGCGTGAGCAGCTCTTCGATGCGCCGGCTCATGCGTGGCTGGCCCCAGGCGCGGGCCACGCGCCGGAACAGCAGCTCGCGCAGGATCGGGCCTTCGAGCTCGATCGCGTTGACCAGCTGCGCGCGCAGGGTGGCCAGGGCGGCGCGCTCGTGGAAGTCGTCGGGCGCGCCGCCTTCGAGCGCCGTGACGCGATAGTAGGGCAGGCCGGGGGCCTGGGCGGGCGTTGCTGCGGCAGTTTCCGGTTCGGGCTCGGCAATCTGCTCGACCGGCGGCGCCGGCTCCTGCTCGAGCGGCTGGCTGGCCAGTTGTTCGAGGCGGGCCAGCAGGCGCCGCGCAGGTGCGTCGGGATCGAGCCACCAGTCGGTCGACCAGATGCGGTGCAGCTCCCAGCCCAGGCCTTCGAGCACGAGCTGGCGCAGGCGGTCGCGGTCGCGCGCCGTGGCGCCGGAGTGATAGCTGGCGCCGTCGCACTCCACGCCCAGCAGGTAGCGTCCCGGCGCGCGCGGATCGACCACGCCGATGTCGATGCGGTAGCCGGACACGCCGACCTGCGGATGTGCCTCCCAGCCGTTCTGGCGCAGCAGCGCGATCACCTGGGCCTCGAACGGGCTGTCCGGCTCGCGTCCGGTCGGCAGGCTTTGCCCGGCCAGCGCGCGCGGACCGCGGATCGCGAATTCCAGATAATGCTTCAGGTCGCGCACGCCGCTGGCGCGCACGCGCGACAGGTCGATCTGTTCCGGCACCAGGGTGCTGAAGATGACTACATTTTGGCGGGCGCGCGAGATCGCCACGTTCAGGCGGCGATGGCCGCCTTCCAGGTTGAGCGGGCCGAAGTTCAGACTGACCTTGCCGGCGGCGTCGGGACCATACGTGATCGAAAAATAGATGACGTCGCGTTCGTCGCCCTGCACGTTCTCCAGGTTCTTGATGAACAGGGGTTCCTGTGTGGCCTGGGCCAGTGCCGCATCCAGCTGCGGCACGGCGCGCCGGCGTTCGTCGAGCATGCGCTCGATCAGGCTTTGCTGCGCCTGATTGAACGTTACCACGCCGATGCTGCGCCGGCGCTGCACCGGATCGAGGTAGTGCGCTTCGACCGCGCGCACGATCGCGTCGGCTTCGGCGCGGTTGGAACGCGCGCCGCCGCGGTCATATATACCGTGCACGCGCTGGAAGCGCACGCCGGTGTCCTCGGTGAACGGCGACGGGAACGTGATCAGGGCATTGTCGTAATAGGTCGCGTTGCTGAACGCGATCAGGCTTTCGTGACGGCTGCGATAGTGCCATTGCAGCGTCAGTTTCGGCAGGCCGATGCTCAGCGCTTCGTCGAGGATGCTTTCCAGGTCTTGCAGGTCGCCGTCCGCGCCGTCGCCGTCGTCGCTGTCGCCGCGGTTGAAGAAGCTGGTCGGCGGCAGCTGCTTGGTGTCGCCCACGCACACCAGCTGGCGCCCGCGCGCGATCGCTCCTACCGCATCCCATACCGGAATCTGCGACGCCTCGTCGAAGATCACCACGTCGAACTGGGCATGGTTGGCGTCCAGGTACTGCGCCACGGACAGCGGCGACATCAACAGGCAAGGCTTCAGGCGCGGCATCAGGGTCGGCAGGTTCTGCACCAGCTGGCGGATCGGCATGTGCTTCTTCTGCTTTTGCAGCTCGCGCCGCAGCTTGCCCATTTCGGAATCGGCGCTCGGCGCCATGCCGGTGCTGGCCGGGACCCGGGCCGCCAGCCGCGCCGCCACGTACTGCTCCGTCAGTTTCTGGAAGCGTTCATCCGCGACGCGGAACTCGGCGATCTTGCGCTCGTGGTCGGCGCTCGAGAAGGCACGCAGCACCGGCTCGGCGCCGATCGCCTCGCGCAGCCACCAGCTGCGATAGCTGAATTCGAAATACTCGGCGGTTTGCGCCAGCGGCGCGCGGCCCGCTTCTAGTGCCTGCACGATGCCGTGCAAGCCGTCCTCGATCGCTTGACCACGCGCGCCTCGCCACAGGCACCACGGCTGCAACTGGCGCGCCGCCACGCGCCAGCCCTGCAGCATGGCCTGGATACGCGCCAGAACGCCGGCGGCGCCGTATTCCTCTTCGGCCAGCGACGGGCTGGCAGCCAGCCGTTCGAGCGCGTTACGGCGCTCCTCGAACGTGCGCCAGGCATCGCGGTAGGCCAGCATCACGTTGGCCGTGGCCATACCGGGTTTGAGCTGGGCGCGGCGTTCGGCGACCAGCGGCGCCAGGCGCGCCTGCAGAGCAGCCAGCAGATCGGCATCGGCAACGGCCAGGCGCTCTACCGCGTCGGCGAAGCGCGCGGCCCACAGGCCGGCATTGTCGACCAGATTCCAGTCGGTGCCATGGCCGCTGAATTCATCCTGCAGCAGTTCGCGTGCTTCACCGGTCATGTTGTTGAGGACACGGTCTTCGGCATTGACCACCGCTAGCGCATCGAGCACGCCCGGCACCGCGTCCGGCGCTACAGCGCCACCGTCGGCGCGGCAGGCACGCAGGCGCGCGACCAGGGTGCGTTTGGCGAACCAGCTCCTGGGCCACCAGGTCTGCTGCGCTGTCGCCCATTCCTGGCGCAGGGCGCCGGCATCGAGCGCTGCGACATCGTCGCGGTAGGCACCGCCGAGCGTATCCCAGGCGGCGGCGCGCGCCGCGCCGTGGCGCGCCAGTGCGGCCAGGCGAGTGCGCGCCGCTTCGTCATGCGCAGCGCGCGCGACACCGGCCGGCATGCGCGGGGCCGCGAGCAGGATGTCGGCCAGCTGGTTCAGGATCGCCAGCTCGGCGTGCGCCAGGCCACTGTGGTCCAGCTCGAGCAGGCCGAAGAACTGCGCGGCGGCGGTCTGCAGCTTTTCCGTAGCCGTTTCCAGCGCGGCGCCGGCCTGCAGCAGTTGCTGCTCCCAGGCCGGGGTCCAGTCGCGCCAGCCGATCATCGCCAGCGGATTGTCTGCCAGCGTATCGAGCCGCCCGGCCAGCGTCGCCATGCGGCGGCAGGTCTCGCGCAGGCGGTCCAGTTCAGCGCGCGTGTGCGTGTCGTGACGCCCGAACGCCATCGGCGCCGGCTGCCAGTCACGATGCGCGACCGTGGCGCCGATCGCCTCATACACGGTGAGGTCGTTGTCGTGGATGCGGTGCAGGGCCGCGGCCACGCCGTTCAGATCCTGGCGCAAGGCCCACAGGCGCTCGGCCTCGCGTTCCCATTCGCGCACGCCACGTTCGCCGGCCGCGTCCAGGGCGTTGCCGAGCTGCTTGAGCACGTCGGCCTTGCGCGCCTTGGACGAATGCAGCTCCAGGCAGAACGCGCCCAGGCCGATACCGGACAGGCGCCGGTGCACCACCTCCAGCGCCGCCATCTTTTCGGATACGAACAGCACGCTGCGCCCGGTCGCCAGCAGGTGCGTGATCAGGTTGGTGATGGTCTGGCTCTTGCCGGTGCCCGGCGGCCCCTCGATCACCAGGTTCTTGCCGTCGCTGGCGGCGAGAATCGCGCGCAGCTGCGACGAGTCGGACAGCATCGGCGCGAACACTTCCTGCGGGCGGAAGGTGTCGTCCAGCGTGCGCGGGTCGAACCCGATGCCTTCGCTGGCGAAGGCCTGGCCCGGGTTGTTGATCAGGTGCGCGACCACGCTGTTCTGCATCAACTGCTGCTGGCGGTCCTGCAAGTCCTTCCACATCAGGTATTTGGTGAACGAGAAGATGCCCAGTTCCACCGTGTCGCGAACTTCCCAACCGCTGATCTCGCCGACGTGCAGTCGGAAGGTCTGCAGGATGCGGCCGACGTCGAGGCCCTTGTCGTCCAGCGGCAGGGTATCGAACGACGGCAGGCGCAGGCTGAAATCCTGGGCCAGTTTTTGCAGCAGGGTCGGATTGACCAGGGCGTCGTCGTCGTGGCGCGTCAGGCGGAAACCGCTGCGCACCGACTGCCGGGTGAGCGTCACCGGCACCAGCAGGATCGGCGCCAGCAGCGTGGTCTCGGCGCTGGGCTCCTCTTTCCACTGCAGGAAGCCGAAGGCCAGGTACAAGGTGTTGGCGCCGCCTTCTTCCAAGCCGGTCGAGGCGGCGCGGAAGATCTCGAGCAGGCGTGCATCGAGCACGTCTTCGGCGACATCGACGACGATCTCGCCGCGGCCCAGCGCATCCTGCGCCAGCACGTCGAGCGGGTCGGCGCCGTGGCGCGCGGTATAGACGGCGGCGTCGCGGTTATCGGGCGCGGCAGCGCCGGCCATCAGCTGCGGCATGGCGCGGATCCTGAAATCCTTGCCTTCGGCCAGCGCATCCTCGAAAGCCGCCAGGTCTGGACACAGCACGCGCAGCGTGGTCTTGGACGATTTGAAGTTGAGCAGGCGGTTGCGCAGCGTGAGGTCGAGCAGGCGGCTCTTCCACTTGGCCAGGCGACCCTCGGGCGTGTCGACATTGCCGGCGTCGCGGCCCGGTAGCGCGGCCGGGTCGAGCGGCGGCAGGGCCGGCATCTCTTCAATGGCGGGCGCTGCGTGGTCCAGTTCGGGCAGCGCGGTGCTGCCCGGCGCAGCGCGCGAAGGCAGCGGGCGCACTTGCAATTCACGCGCGCGGCGGATATCGATTGCGCAGATAAAACCGGCTTCGTCGGCCAGATGGGCGTCGCCATTGGCGCAGGCCGAGCGCAGGCTGACGTGCTGCGACTGGGTGACCATGGTGGTTTCGAACACCATCAACTCACCCGAGGCGACGCGCTTGCGCACCGCCTGCAGGTCGTCGATGCAGCCGGTCGGGAACGACTGCTCGACCAGCCAGACGCCGACCCAGGCATGGCCCTCCTTGAACAGCACCACCGGGTGCAGGCCGCTTTGCTCGAGGCAGGAGGCAAACAGCATGGCCAGGTCGAGGCAGGTGGCGATGCGCCCGTCCAGGATGCGCTCGGGCGTGCGGATCTTCTGGCCGTTGCTGCCGAAGGAAGCCGGAGGATTCGCGTAGTGCAGCTCCTCGCCGGCGATGGTGCTGTAGATGCCCGAGACCTGCTTCCACACGTGTTCGCGGTTACGGGTCTGGTAGCCGCTCAGCGCCAGATCGGGCGCGGCGCCGCGTAGCAGAATCGACGCCTTGGCCAGCAGACGGTCCACCACCGGCGAATTGGGCATGCAGAATGCGGCCAGCAGTTCGGGCAGGGCGCGCATGCCGGGCCACCCGTCGTAGGCCAGCACCTCGATCGGACTGGTGGCGTGGCCGACGACCTGTCCATTGACGCGCGCCGTGGCTTGCAGGCTGGCCTGCTCGGCCTCGTCGAGCGATGCCAGATAGTGATGGTCCGGCTTCAGGTCCACCGGCGACACGGTGCGCGTCTCGCCGGCTTCGATGCGCTCGAAGCGAATGCGCTCGCCGGTCGCGAAGGCCGGCGTGCAGGCTATCGTCAGTTCGACGTCGTGCATTGGTGACGCGCCGGCGTTGGCGATCGTGATCGAGCGCAGCACCGGGATGTTGTTCTGGATCGCGGCGTAACCAGTAGTCGGGTCGGCGGTGATCGCCAGGGTGAGTAATGACGACTGAAGCGGTTCGTCCGCCGCCTCGTTCAGTGAGGGTTGTGCGAGCGGCTCCGGCGTCATGTCACGATCCTGAAAAAACAATGACCCGCGAGCGGGCCGAATAGGGGAAGTACGATAAAAGTCGAAATGGTCATGCTGGACTGGAGCATACCAAATATCGGCACGATTGCGCGGGCGCTACGTGTCGGAACAGGGGACACGATCAGGACGGCGCGCGCGCCGTCCTGTACTGTTACACCGCGACCGGCGCCTTGATGCCCGGATGCGGGTCGTAGCCCTCGATCTCGAGGTCCTCGAATCGATAGTCGAACAGGGAATCAGGCTTGCGCTTGATGACCAGACGCGGCAGCTCGCGGGTCTCGCGCGACAGCTGCAGCTCGACCTGTTCCATGTGGTTCGAATACAGATGGCAGTCGCCGCCGGTCCAGACGAAGTCGCCCACTTCGAGGCCCGCCTGTTGCGCCATCATGTGGGTCAGGATCGCATACGAGGCGATGTTGAATGGCACGCCGAGGAAGATGTCGGCGCTGCGCTGGTACAGCTGGCACGAGAGCTTGCCGTCGGCGACGTAGAACTGGAATAGCGCGTGACATGGCGGCAGCTTCATCTGCGGCACGTTGGCCACGTTCCAGGCCGAGACGATCATGCGGCGCGAATCGGGCGTGTTGCGGATCTGGTCCAGCACCTGCGAAATCTGGTCTATATGCTCGCCGTTCGGGGTAGGCCAGTTGCGCCACTGGTAGCCGTAGATCGGACCGAGATTGCCTTCGGCATCGGCCCATTCGTCCCAGATCGAAACGCCGTTTTCCTTCAGGTAGGCGATGTTGGTCGAGCCCTGCAGGAACCAGATCAGTTCATGGATGATCGACTTCAGGTGCACCTTCTTGGTGGTCAGGAGCGGAAAGCCCTGCTGCAGGTCGAAGCGCATCTGGTAGCCGAACACCGAGCGGGTGCCGGTGCCGGTGCGGTCGGTCTTGATGGCGCCATGCTCTTTTACATGGCGCATGAATTCGAGATATTGGCGCATTGCGGTAGGTAGATGAAACTGGATGAAACAGCGCGCCATTTTATCATTGTCGATCAGTCACCCTCCAGATGCTGCGTGAAAAGGCGCAGAGCGCCGCGCAGCGTCTCGTCGCTCATCAGCATCAGGTTCTCGCCGACATAGATCTCGACCACCGCGGTGTCGGGCAGGGCGCCATGCACCGCACGGCTATACATCCAGATGCCGTGCTCGCGCGCCAGCGTGTCGCGTACCGCCAGCGCGCGATCGCGGCTGACCGGCAGGTGAAGGTGCAGCATGTTGGCTTGCGGCGCCGCCGGATTGACGCGCAGCGCGGGATGCTCGCGCAGCGCTTCGTACAGGAATTCGGTACGGCGGAAGTAGTCCGGCATGGCGGCGATGCGCGCGTCGAACTGCATCGCGGCGGCGACCACGTACGGAGAGCGGTGGATCACGTTGCCGCCCTGGCGCCGGAACCATTCGGCGGCGCGTGCGACAAAGGCGTGGCCGCCGGCGAGCATGGCGCCACCCAGGCCGCCGATGCCCTTGTACAGCGAGACGTAGACCGAATCGAATCCGGCCGCGATCTCGGATACCGGGCGGCCGTAGCCGGCGGCCGCTTCCCACAGACGCGCGCCGTCCATGTGCAGGTGGGTGCCGCGCGCCTGGCAGTGCTGCTTGATCGCTTCCAGCTGGTCCCAGGTCGAAAGCTGGCCGCCGATCTCGCGCATCGGAATCTCGAGGCCTACGGCGCCGAGGTGGTCTGGGATGGCTTCGAGGTCAGCCACGGTCCAGGGCCGATGACGGTCGCCGGTTGGCAGTGCGTGGAAGTGATCGAGCAGCTGATGGTTGCCGCGTTCATGCACGAAGATATGCGAAGTCGGGTGCAGCGCGACCAGGCGGCTCCCACGGTCTTCGCATGCCAAACGGAGCGCGGTGACCTGGGTCATGGTGCCGCTGATGCAGAACACGGCGGCCTCGAAGCCGAGCAGCCGGGCGACCTTGGCTTCGAACTCCTGGATCAGCGCGCCGTTGCCGTAGACGTCGTGGTCGATGTCGTGCTGCTCGCACCAGGCGGCCATGGCCGCGAACATCTCGGCCGGGCGGCGCGGGCGGTGGCCGGGGAAGATCGTGTGGCAGCGGCGCTGCAGGTCGGGCTCGGACAAGGCGGACTCCTGGGGTGTGAGGTCGGTACTCTACACCGGGGAGCTGCAGGAGGAAAGATGAGGG
>NZ_DAMAGA010000044.1:0-40635 GCF_031995545.1 Massilia sp. | reverse complement strand
GAGCTGGTGGTGCTGCTGCAGTCGACCAACTTCCGGCTGGATGGCTTTCGCATCAGGGTCGAGCTGTTAAAGCTGGGCCTGAAGGTGATCGAGCACGTGCACCTGTCGCGCATGCCGGGCATCCAGGGCGAGCACTACATCGACGCGCTGGCCTACGACCCGGCCTACTTCCGCGGCACCGGGCGCGCGCTCAAGGAGCGCATCGACCGCGCCCCGCATGGCCGCGTGGTCGGCGGCGGCGAGACGCTCACCTTCGCCTCGCCCTTCGAGCCGGCCAAGCTGAATATCGGCGACTACAGCGAGATGAATAACGTCGGCGGCCAGTTCCCGATCGGCGAAGTGTTCACCGAAGCGCTCGACCTGGAAGCGGTGCACGGCCGGGTGCAGGTGCACGTATTTGGCGACATCAGTTACCGCTCGAATCACCCCGAAGTGCCGGTGACGCTGGTGGTCGAACGCGGGCGCGTGGTGGCCACCGAGAACGCCACGCCCGAATTCCAGCAGGTGCTGGACAACATCACGGCGGAAGAAGGCGAAGTCTGGGTGCGCGAGCTGGGCTTCGGCCTGAACCGCGCCTTCACGCGCGAGCTGCGGGTGGACGACATCGGCACCTACGAGCGCATGTGCGGCATCCACCTGTCGCTCGGCGCCAAGCACGGCGTGTACACCAAGCCGGGATTCAAGCGCAAGGATGCGCGCTTTCACATCGACGTGTTCGCGGTGACCGACGCCGTGTTCCTGGGCGACGAGCAAGTCTACGTCGAGGGACGCTGGCTGGCCTGACCGGCCGTGCGTGAACCGGTATGAACCGATATTTCCCGCCCCGCTATTGACCCGAACCAGCCCTGCACCGTACTCCGGGCACGCACTAATGCGTGCTAGGATACAAAAATTGCAATTAATCACGATCAGGGCATGGTGGACAATGTTTTACAACACGTCAGCGAAATCCAGGCCATCAGTGTCGTGCCGCGCGTGCTCGAAACCGTGGCGGCACTCACCGGCGTGCGCTTTGCCTGTGTCGCCCATGTCACCGCCACCAGCTGGACCGCCTGCGCAGTACACGACCTGATCGACTTCGGCGTCAAGCCGGGCGACCAGCTGGAGATCGGCTCCACGGTATGCCAGGAAGTGCACGCCACGCGCCAGCCGGTGGTCATCGACGATGTACGCGACTGCCCGCCGCGTTTCCGCAATTACATCCCGCTGCTCAATGGCTACAAGAGCTATTTCTCGATCCCGATCTTCCGCCGCGACGGCCTGTATTTCGGCACCCTGTGCGGCACCGATCCCGAACCCCTGCCGCTGTCGCACGGGCCAACCCTGGCCACGCTGACCCTGTTCGCCGAACTGATCTCGAACCAGCTCGATTCCGAGCGCTCGCTGCGCGAAGCGCGCTCGGACCTGCTGAGCGAACGCGAGACCGCCGAACTGCGCGAGCAGTTCATCGCCGTGCTCGGGCACGACCTGCGCACCCCGCTCAACGCGATCCTGAACCGGGTCGAGCTGCTGCGCCGGCGCCATGAAGAAGCGAATACCGTGCATGCGCTGGACCGCATCCGTGCCAGCGCCCTGCGCATCGAGGGCCTGGTCGACAACGTGGTCGACTTCACGCGCGGACGCATGGGCGACGGCCTGGCGCTCGACCTGCGCAAGCACACCGACGTCGATCAGATCCTGGAGCAGGTGGTCGAAGAACTGCGCGCCGCCAATCCCGACCGCACCATCATTGCCGACATCGCGCCGCGCCTGAAACTGCGCTGCGACGCCCAGCGCCTGGCGCAACTGCTGTCGAATCTGCTCAAGAACGCGCTGGTACATGGCGACAAGCTGCATCCGGCGGTGGTCACGGCGCGCATCGATACCGACGAATGCTTCGTGCTCGAAGTGAGCAACGGCGGCCCGGACCTGAGCCCGGCCGTGATGTCACACCTGTTCAAGCCCTATTGGCGCGCCATCTCGCGCACCGGCAATGACGGGCTGGGACTGGGCCTGTACATCGTCGACCAGATCGTGCGCGCGCACGGCGGCACCATCTGCGTTTCGTCGCGCGACGGCACCACCACGTTCACGTTCGTCATGCCGGCCGCGTGACGCACTTGTCCATGCCATCTGCATGACGTATGCATGCCCGGCTGTCTAGACAAGCTGGCCGAAAACCACATATTTCAGGTTTTTTACAAATCGGCCAAGCAGTTGATGAATATCAACGCTAGAATTCTTTTCTTATTTCAACAACAAATCCAGGGGAACCATGTCCCGTTTGCCTACCCGCGTGGCAGCGCTATGCCTCGTTGCCTCGGCGTTTTCCACGATTGCCGCCACCCCGGCACTGGCCGCCGCACCGTTCGATGACAAGTTCCGCCAGCTCGACGAGCTGCTGCCGACCCCGAACACGATCCGCACCGCCTCCGGCGCCCCGGGCCACGCCTACTGGCAGCAGCGCGCCGACTACACGATCCGCGCCACACTGGACGAATCGCGCCGCGCGCTGAGCGGCGCCGGCACCATCACCTACTACAACAATTCCCCGGATACGCTGAAATACCTCTGGCTGCAGCTGGACCAGAACATCTACCGCCAGGATTCCGACGCCCGCTCGACCGCGATCCTGCCGTCGCGCGAGGCCTGGTCCGGCAAGACCGCGCAGACCGGTCCCAAGTTCGACGCCCTGCGCTCGCTGCTGGAACAGCGCACCTTCCCCGGCGGCTTCGACATCCTGGCGGTGAAGGACAGCGGCGGCCGCGCCCTGCCATACACCATCAACAAGACCATGATGCGGGTCGACCTGCCGCAGCCGCTGAAACCCGGCGCGCGCGTGACCTTCAGCGTCGACTGGCGCTACAACATCAACGAACAGAAGGTGCTGGGCGGCCGCTCCGGTTACGAGAAGTTCGACGACAAGAACGACCTGTTCGAGATCGCCCAGTGGTTCCCGCGCATGGCGGCCTACTATGACGTCTACGGCTGGCAGCACAAGCAGTTCCTGGGCTCGGGCGAATTCACGCTCGAATTCGGCGACTACGACGTGCGCATCACCACGCCAAGCGACCACATCGTGGCCTCCACCGGCGAACTGCAGAACCCGGGCGAAGTCCTCACCGCCGCCCAGCGCCAGCGTCTGGAACAGGCGCGCACCGCCAAGAAGCCGGTCATCATCGTGACCCAGGCCGAGGCCGAAGCGGCCGAGAAAAGCCGCAGCACTGCCACCAAGACCTGGCACTTCAAGGCGAAAAACGTGCGCGATTTCGCGTTCGCCTCGAGCCGCAAGTTCATCTGGGATGCGCAGGGCGTCAAGAGCGGCAACCAGAACGTGATGGCGATGTCGTACTACCCGAAGGAAGGCAACCCGCTGTGGGAGAAGTACTCGACCCAGGCGATCATCCACACCATCGAGCAGTACAACAAGTACTCGTTCGACTACCCGTACCCGACCTCGATCTCGGTCAACGGCCCGGTGGGCGGCATGGAATACCCGATGATCACGTTTAACGGTCCGCGTCCCGTCAAGGACAAGAAGACCGGCGAGATCACCTATTCGCAGCGCACCAAGTATGGCCTGATCGGCGTGATCATCCACGAAGTGGGCCACAACTACTTCCCGATGATCGTCAACTCGGACGAGCGCCAGTGGACCTGGATGGACGAAGGCCTGAACTCGTTCCTGCAATACCTGGCGCAGCAGGCCTGGGAAGAGAACTGGCCGGACAGCCGCGGCGAACCGCGCCGCATCACCGACTACATGAAGAGCCGTAACCAGGTGCCGATCATGACCAACTCGGAATCGGTCCTCCAGTTCGGCAACAACGCCTATGCCAAGCCGGCCGCCGCGCTGAACGTGCTGCGCGAGACGGTGCTGGGCCGCGAGCTGTTCGACTTCGCCTTTAAAGAGTACGCAAATCGCTGGAAGTTCAAGCGTCCGACCCCGGCCGACTTCTTCCGCACCATGGAAGACGCTTCCGGCACGGACCTCGACTGGTTCTGGCGCGGCTGGTTCTACACCACCGACAACGTCGACGTCAGCGTGGACGGCATCACCGAATACACGGTGTCGAGCCAGGATCCAGAAGTCGAGAAAGCGTGGCAGCGCGCACGCCGCCAGGCCGAGCCGGTGTCGATCATCGACCAGCGCAACAAGGGCATGGCGCGCCGCGTCGATGCGCATCCGGAGCTGAAGGACTTCTACAACGAGAACGATGAGTTCACCGTCACCAACAAGGACCGCAACGCCTACCAGGAAAAGCTGGCCGGCCTGGAAGACTGGCAGAAGGACCTGCTGAAGGAAGGCAAGCACCTGTACCTGGTCGACTTCAGCAACATCGGCGGCCTGGTGACCCCACTGATGGTCGAGATCGAACTCAAGAGCGGCAAGAAGTACATCGAGCGCATCCCGGCCGAAGTGTGGCGCTACTCGCCGACCAAGATCACCAAGCTGTTCATCACCGATGAACCGATGGTCGGCCTGACCCAGGACCCGTACTGGGAAACCGCCGACACCGACGTCAGTAACAACAGCTGGCCGCGTAAAGCCACGCCGTCGCGCCTGGAACTGTTCAAGACCGACACCGACCAGAACAACCTGATGCGCGACTTCAACACCAAGCTGAAGGCACCGGAGCAGGAATCGGGTCTGGCGCCAGCGGCTGCTCCGGCAGCGGCGCCAGCGCAGACCCCGGCCCCGGCACCAGCCGCCACGCCTGCGCGTTGATCGCTCACCTTCCATCTTGACCCGCGCGGGCGCAGCGATGCGCCCGCCCCACACCGGCGGCGCATCCGATGCGCCGGCCGGTGCTTTCATTTTCAGACCTGCCACATGATGCTCAAGCCCCTGCACGCCGGCCTCGCCGCCCTGTTCCTTGGTTTCTCGGTCACCGCCTCGGCCGCCGGCCCGGCCTTCGACGACAAATTCCGCCGGCTCGACGAGCTGCTGCCGACGCCGGGCGAGACCCGCACCGCCTCCGGCGCGCCGGGCCACGCCTACTGGCAGCAGCGCGCCGACTACAAGCTGCGCGTCACGCTCGACGAAGCCAAGCGCGCGGTGAGCGGTTCGGGCACGGTCACGTATCACAACAATTCGCCGGACACGCTGTCTTACCTGTGGGTGCAGCTGGACCAGAACATGTTCCGGGGCGACTCGGACAACCGCAACATCTCGACCCTGCCTTCGCGCAGCGCCTGGCAGGCGCGCGGCAACGACGGCGTCAAGTTCGAGGCGCTGCGCTTTCAGCTCGCGTCGCGTACCTTCGCCGGCGGCATCAACATCGCCAGCGTGACCGGCAGCGACGGCCGCGCCCTGCCGCACACCATCAACAAGACCATGATGCGGATCGACCTGCCGCAGCCGCTCAAGCCCGGCCAGCGCACCTCGTTCAATGTCACGTGGAGCTTCAACATCCCCGAGATGAACGTGCTGGGCCGCCGCATGGGCTTCGAGCGCTTCAAGGACGGCAACGACATCTACGAGATCGCCCAGTGGTTCCCGCGCATGGCGGCCTACTACGACATGGCCGGCTGGCAGAACGCGCAATACCTGGGCGACGGCGAATTCACGCTCGAATTCGGCGACTACGACGTGCAGATCACGGTGCCGGGCGACCACGTGGTGGCGGCGACCGGCGAACTGCAGAACGCTGGGGACGTGTTGACGGCCGCCCAACGCGATCGTCTGAAGCAGGCTCGCAGCTCGAACAAGCCGGTGATGATCGTAACCCAGGCCGAAGCGATGGCCACCGAAAAAGGCCGCGCCAACAATACCAAAACCTGGCGCTTCAACGCGAAGAACGTGCGCGACTTCGCGTTCGCATCGAGCCGCAAATTCATCTGGGATGCGCAAGGCATCAAGAGCGGCAAGCAGGATGTGATGGCGATGTCCTACTACCCGGCCGAAGCCAACCCGCTGTGGGAAAAGTATTCGACGCCGGCCGTGGTCCACACCATCGAGCAGTACAACAAGTACTCGTTCGACTATCCGTATCCGGTGGCGATCTCGGTCAACGGCCCGGTGGGCGGCATGGAATACCCGATGATCTCGTTCAACGGCCGCCGTCCGACCAAGGACGCCAAGACCGGTGAGCTGACCTATTCGCGCGCCACCAAGTATGGCCTGATCAGCGTGATCATCCACGAGGTCGGCCACAACTACTTCCCGATGATTGTCAACTCGGACGAGCGCCAGTGGACCTGGATGGACGAAGGCCTGAACAGCTTCCTGCAATTCCTGGCCGAAGACGCGTGGGAGGCAAACTACCCGGCGCGGCGCGGCGAGGCGCGCGACATCGTCGACTACATGCGCAGCACGAACCAGGCGCCGATCATGACCAACGCCGAATCGACCCTCCAGCGCGGCAACAACGCGTATGCCAAACCGGCGACCGCGCTCAACATCCTGCGCGAGACCATCCTCGGGCGCGAGCTGTTCGACTTCGCTTTTAAAGAATACGGCGAGCGCTGGAAGTTCAAGCGCCCGACGCCGGCCGACTTCTTCCGCACCATGGAAGACGCTTCCGGTACGGACCTCGACTGGTTCTGGCGCGGCTGGTTCTACACCACCGACGCGGTCGACATCAGCGTCGACGGCATGACCGAGTACACCGTGTCGAGCCAGGATCCCGAGACCGAAAAAGCCTGGGCCCGTGCACAAAAAGCCGGCCAGCCGGTGTCGGTGACCGACCAGCGCAACAAGGGGATGGCGCGCCGCGTCGATGCACATCCAGAGCTGAAGGACTTCTACAACGAGAACGACGAGTCCACGATCACCAACAAGGACCGCAACAAGTACGCCGAGACCATGGCCGGCCTGGAGGATTGGCAAAAGGACCTGCTCAAGGAAGGCAAGCACCTGACGCTGGTCGACTTCAGTAACAAGGGCGGGCTGGTGATGCCGCTGATCGTCGAACTCGAACTCAAGAGCGGCAAGAAGACGGTCGAGCGCATCCCGGCCGAGGTATGGCGCTATTCGCCGACCAGGATCACCAAGCTGTTCATCACCGACGAGCCGATCGTGGGCCTGACCCAGGACCCGTACTGGGAAACCGCCGACATCGACGTCAGCAACAACAGCTGGCCGCGCAAACCCACGCCGTCGCGCCTGGAACTGTTCAAGACCGACACCGATCCAAGTAACCTGATGCGTGATGCGCGTACGCCGCTGAAGAGCGCTGCTGCACCGAAGGCCGCCGAATGACACCCCGTAACTTGAAAAGCCTGTTTGCGATTCTGTTGCTGTGCGTGAGCGCGGCAGCGGGCGCACATCGCTTCCACTTCGGCATGACCGACATCTCGTACAACGCGCGCACCAAGAGCACCGAGATCGTCCACACCTACACGGCGCACGACATCGACGCGCTGCTGCTGGCGCGCCACGGACGCCAGTTCGACCTGGGCGAGCCGGAAGACCAGCAGGTGCTGCGCAAGTACATCGAGAGCCAGTTCTGGCTGGCCGGCAAGGATGGCAAGCGCCTGCCTGTCAAATGGGTCGGCATGACGGTCGACGCCCAGAGCGTGACGGTGTACCAGGAACTGGAACAATCGCCCCTGGCGCGCACCGCCGTCATCCGCCAGGGCGTGCTGATGGACCTGCTACCGGAGCAGGTCAACACCGTCAACATCAACGAAGGCGGCGCGGTGCACTCGCTGACCTTCATGCGCCAGCGGCTGGAACAGCCGGCGCGCTGATCGGTGCCGGACGCGCCGCCTGGCGCGTCCGATGTCGCGCTTGAATCAAGCTGTGCTCGCTTCATTTGAGGCTGGTCAAGAACCGGCCAGCCTCTGACCGGCTGCGTTGAAAAATGCTACGCTAGCCGGATGACTACTTCGCAACCTCCCTACACCGCACCGTCGCAGCTGACGGACGCGCTGCGTGGCAGCGGCTACGCCCTGCTGCGTCCCGCAGACGTGGCCTTTCTTGCCGGCTGCAGCATCGCCGAACTCGACACCCTGGTGCCGAGCTGGAACCGTCTCGAGCTGGACAATTACCTGAAAGACGGCGGCCGCTACCGGCGCCGGCGCCACTCCTGCTTCATCGACGACGGCGCCGCACTGAGCCAGACGCCGCACCGCGCCCACTGGCAGCCGGTCGAATACAACGCCCTGCACGGCGGCATGCACCGCCTGTTCGCCCCGGTCGAAGGCGAGACCGTCGCCAACCCCTGCTGGGAGCGCCTGCTGCGCGCGCTCGGCAACGTATGTTCTGAAGTGCGCGGCCAGCGCCCGTGGTACGTCGAAGCGCACCAGTTCCGCATCGACACCGCCGACGGCATCGGCCGCCCGACACCGGAAGGCGCGCACCGCGACGGCGTCGATTTCGTTGCCGTGATGCTGATTGGGCGCGCGAACATCAAGGGTGGCGAAACCCGCGTCTTCGACGCCGACGGCCCCAACGGCCAGCGCTTCACCATGCTCGAACCCTGGACCCTGCTGCTGCTGGACGACGCTGCCGTGATCCACGAATCGACGCCGATCCAGCCGCTGGGCGAGCATGGGCACCGCGATACGCTGGTGCTAACCTGGCGCGCGAATGGGTTCCAGGGCGAGAACGCCTGAATGAGGTAACGCTTCCAGGCAAAAAAAACGCCCGCGAAACCTGGGGGTTAGCGGGCGGGAATCCAATTTTCGGAGAAAACTGGAGGAGACAGTTCCAATATAGCCCAACTTATTGTGCAGTGCAATACGGTAGATCTACTGTAGTTGTTTCAATAGAGGAAGCGCTCTAACAGTGTCAGCTTTCGACACATTTTGACGCACTGCGCCATGCACGATAGCCCGGTATCCCTCGGTTTCAGCCACGATCCCGGCCAGTTTCGTGAGTTTGAGCAATCTCAAAACACTCCTTGCCGTTCTGGTGTGTGAGTTACACACAACAAGCCCCCGCATCAATCCCCCCGATCGCGGTCGAACCGTATCCACCACCTGCACCGCCGCTCCACAGCGAGCTGTAATTGTTTGTAATTACATCTCGTGCGCCGCCGTCCGGGAAGCGGCATTTGCTACACTTAGTTGCTTACCTAAAAGTGTTTGAGACCATGAGAACGTTCCGACATCCCCGTGCCCTTGCCCTGACCGCCGGCGCCGCCGCGTTGTGCGCGCTGTTCGCGCTGGCGACCTCCAACGGCGCCACCGCCAAGGACGAAAAAGCCGCGCCCCAGCGCCCCGCCCTGACCGTCACCACCGCGCGCGCCAGCGCTACCCGTCTGCCGATCAGCCTGGACGCCAACGGCAGCATCGCGGCCTGGCAGGAAGCGGTGATCGGCAGCGAGTCCGGCGGGCTGCGCCTGACCGAAGTGCGCGTCAATGTTGGCGACGTGGTCAAGAAAGGCCAGGTGCTGGCGGTATTCTCGGACGAGACCGTGCGCGCCGAAGTCGACCAGGCGCGCGCCGCGGTGCAGGAAGCGCAGGCCAATGCCTCCGAGGCGGTCGCCAACGCCGACCGCGCACGCAAGCTAGAAAGCTCGGGCGCCCTCAGCGCCCAGCAGGTCACCCAGTACTTCACCGCCGAACGCACTGCCAACGCGCGCGTGCTGTCGGCCAAGGCGACCCTGACCCAGCAGCAGCTGCGCCTGAAATACACGCAGGTGCTGGCGCCCGACAGCGGCGTGATCTCGGCGCGTAGCGCCACTGTCGGCGCCGTGGTCGGCGTCGGCGCCGAGATGTTCCGCATGATCCGCCAGGGCCGCCTCGAATGGCGCGCCGAAATCACCGCGCCCGACCTGGGCCGCATCAAGACCGGCAGCCGCGCCGTGGTGCGCGCCGCCAGCGGGGGCGAGATCGCCGGCAAGGTGCGCACCGTGGCGCCGTCGGTCGATCCGCAAACCCGCATCGCGCTGGTGTACGTCGACCTGCCGCCGTCGCTCTCCGCCGACGCGCCGCTGAAGGCCGGCATGTTCGCCAGCGGCCGCTTCGAGCTGGGCGCCTCCAACGCGCTGACCCTGCCGCAGCAGGCGATCGCCGTGCGCGACGGCTTCAGCTACGTGTTCCGGCTGAACCAGGACAGTCGCGTCAGCCAGGTCAAGGTGACCACCGGCCGCCGCCTGGGCGAGCGGGTCGAGATCACCGGCGGCCTGAGTGCCGACGTGCCGGTGGTGGTCAGCGGCGCCGGCTTCCTCAACGACGGCGACCTGGTACGGAATGTGGCAAACCCGGTGGCAAACCCGGTCGCTGCACCGGCGGCCGCAGCCCCACGCGTCACTGCGGCCAAGTAAGGATAGCGCGATGAATTTCTCCGCCCTGTCGATCCGCAATCCGATCCCGGCGATCATGCTGTTCGCCCTGCTCACCGTGGCCGGGCTGCTGGCATTCAAGGCCAGCAAGGTGCAGGATTTCCCCGACATCGAACTGCCGATCGTCACCGTCACCGCCACCCTCGACGGCGCCGCGCCGGCCCAGCTCGAGACCGAAGTGGCGCGCAAGCTCGAAGACTCGATCGCCACCCTGCAGGGGATCAAGAACATCTATACGCGCGTGCTCGATGGCGTGGCCACCGTCACCGTCGAATTCATCCTCGAACGCGATTCGTCCGACGCCGTCAACGACGTGCGCGACGCGGTCTCGCGCGTGCGCGCCGACATGCCGCCCGAGATGCGTGACCCGAGCGTCACCAAGACCACCACCGCCGGCCGCGTGGTGTCCACCTTCACGGTGGCGGCCGCCAAGGATTCGGGCCTGAACGACCAGGACCTGAGCTGGTTCGTCGACAACGACGTCGCCAAGCGCCTGCTCAGCGTGCCGGGCCTGGGCGCGGTCAAGCGCGTCGGCGGCGTGGCGCGCGAAGTGCGCGTGGAACTGGACGACGCCCGCATGGCCGCCCTGCGCGTATCGGCGCTGGACGTGTCGCGCCAGCTGCGCAACGTGCAGCGCGAAGCGCCGGGCGGACGCGGCGACATCAGCGGCGCCGAGCAATCGGTGCGCACCCTGGCCACCGTGCGCACCGCGCAGGAACTGAGCACGATGGACATCCCGCTGCCGGACGGACGCCACGTGCGCCTGGACCAGGTGGCGCGTGTGCTCGACACCGTCACCGAACCGCGCGCCGTGGCCGAGCAGGATGGCCGCCGCGTGGTCGCCTTCGAAGTGTTCCGCACCCGCGGCGCCGGCGAGATCGACGTCGCCACCGGCGCGCGCGAAGCGGTGGCGGTGCTGCAGAAAGAGAATCCGAAGCTGGTGCTGCGCGAAGTGATCGACAACTCGTTCTCGGTCGAAGAGAACTTCGACGCCTCGATGCACATGCTGTACGAAGGCGCGCTGCTGGCGGTGCTGGTGGTGTGGTGGTTCCTGCGCGACTGGCGCGCGACCCTGATCGCGGCCGCCGCGCTGCCGCTGTCGGTGATTCCGGCCTTCCTCGGCCAGTACCTGTTCGGCTACACGCTCAACATGGTCACGCTGCTGTCGCTGGCCCTGGTGGTCGGCGTGCTGGTCGACGATGCGATCGTCGAGATCGAGAACATCTCGCGCCACCTCCACATGGGCAAGACCCCGATGCAGGCGGCCCTGGAAGCGGCCGACGAGATCGGGATGGCGGTGATCGCCACCACCTTCGCCCTGGTCGCCGTGTTCCTGCCGACCGCCTTCATGGGCGGCATCCCCGGCAAGTTCTTCAAGCAGTTCGGCTGGACCGCGGTGCTGGCGATCCTGGCGTCGCTGCTGGTGGCGCGCCTGCTCACACCGATGATGTGCGCCTACCTGATGAAGGCGCCGAAAAAGCCGCACGGCGCCGATGGTCACGCGCCGCAGGACGGCGCCCTGATGCGCTGGTACCTGCGCGTCATGCAGTGGTGCCTGCGCCACCGCGGCCTGACGATGCTGGGCGCGGCCCTGTTCTTCGCCGGCTCGCTGGCGCTGGTGCCGCTGCTGCCGACCGGCTTCGTGCCGCCCAACGACCGCTCGCAGACCCAGATCAACGTCGAACTGGCGCCGGGTTCCACGCTGGCCGATACCCGCGCTGTCGCCGAGCGGGTGCGCCTGGAAGCGATGAAGGTCACCGGCGTGAAGGGCGTGTTCAGCTCGATCGGCGGCGGCTCCAGCGGCGACGCGTTTGCTCCCGGCGGCGCGGCCGAAGCGCGGCGCGCGGTGCTGACCCTCACCACCGTGCACCGCGACGAGCGCAAGGTCGGCCTGGACGACATCGAGCGCCGCATCCGCGAAGCGCTGGCGCCGATTCCGGGTGCGCGCTTCACGGTCGGCGCGCCCGACACCGGCACCAAGCTGCAGCTGGTGCTGCGCAGCGAAGACGCGGCGGCGCTGACCGCCAGCGCGCGCGAGGCCGAGCGCCAGCTGCGCACCCTGGCCGGCGTCGGCAACGTCAGCTCCAGCGCCTCGCTGGTGCGGCCCGAGATCATCGTGCGTCCCGATTTTGCGCGCGCGGCCGACCTGGGCGTCACCGCCGCCTCGATCGGCGAGACGGTGCGCGTGGCCACCGCCGGCGACTACGACCAGTCGCTGGCCAAGATGAACCTGGACGAGCGCCAGGTGCCGATCCGGGTCAAGCTGCCCGATAGCGTGCGCGCCGACCTGGACGCCATCGGGCGCCTGACGGTGCCGGGCGCGAACGGCCCGGTGCTGCTGTCGAACGTGGCCACCATCACGGTCGACAGCGGCCCGGCCCAGATCGACCGCCTGAACCGCAGCCGCAACGTCACGCTCGACGTCGAGCTGCAGGGCCGCTCGCTGGGCGAAGTCAACGCCGAGGCGCGCGCGCTGCCGGTGTTCGGGTCGCTGCCGTCCTCGGTGCAGATCGCGGAACTGGGCGACGCCCAGGAGATGCAGGCGCTGTTCAACAGCTTCGGCGTGGCGATGGCGATCGGCGTGCTCTGCATCTACGGCGTGCTGGTGCTGCTGTTCTCGGACTTCATGCAGCCGGTGACGATCCTGGCGGCGCTGCCGCTGTCGATCGGCGGCGCCTTCGTGGCGCTGCTGCTGACGAATAACGCGCTGTCGATGCCGACCATGATCGGCCTGATCATGCTGATGGGGATCGTGACCAAGAACTCGATCCTGCTGGTGGACTACGCGATCCTGGCGCGCGAAGCCGGCATGGAACGCTTCGACGCCCTGGTCGACGCCTGCCACAAGCGCAGCCGCCCGATCGTGATGACCACGATCGCGATGGGCGCCGGCATGCTGCCGCTGGCGATGGGTCTGTCGGGCGACCCGAGCTTCCGCTCGCCGATGGCGGTGGCGGTGATCGGCGGCCTGATCACCTCGACGCTGTTGAGCCTGCTGGTGGTGCCGGCGGTGTACACCTACGTCGACGACTTCGAGGGCTGGATGAAGCGCCAGGGACGGCGGCTGCGGCGCAAGCAGATGCCCGCCGCGCCGGCCAAGGTGGAACAGCACACCCCGGGCTGACGCTGCCCGCCCGGCACGCCGGGCGCGCAAATGCTCTTACAATATCCGCCATGCGCATTCTCATCGTCGAAGACAATCCGGACATCCTGGCCAACCTGTACGGTTTCCTGGAACCGAAAGGGTACACGCTCGACTCGGCCCGCAATGGCTACGCGGGCCTGGCCCTGCTGTCGGAAAACAGCTATGACGTCATCGTGCTCGACATCATGCTGCCCGGCCTGAACGGGCTGGAACTGTGCCAGAAGCTGCGTTCGGAATTCCGCCTGGCGACGCCGGTGCTGATGCTGACCGCACGCGACAGCCTGCCCGACAAGGTGGCCGGCTTCGACAGCGGCGCCGACGACTACCTGGTCAAGCCGTTCTCGATGATCGAACTCGACATGCGCCTGCGCGCCCTGCAGCGGCGCGCCGCCGGCAGCCACACGCTGTCCAGCGCACTGCGTTTCGGCCCGCTGGCGTTCGACCCGGAGCTGCAGGAAGCGTCGCGCGACGGCGCCCGCATCACGCTGACCAGGACCGGCTACACCCTGCTGCGCTGCCTGCTGGCCGCGGCCCCGCGCATCGTCACCCGCGAGACGCTGGAACAGGCGGTATGGGGCGACGACCGGCCCGAAAGCGACGCCTTGCGCACCCATATCCACGCGCTGCGCCAGGCGCTCGACAAGCCCTTCGCGCAGCCGATGGTGCACACCGTACCGGGCGTCGGCTACCGCCTGATGCTGCCCGAGGCATCCACGTCTGCCACCGGTAGCGGGCCCGATGCGCGCGGCTGATTCGCTCAGCCGGCGTATCATCGCCGTCTTCGTCCTGTTCGGCGTCGTGCTTTCGCTCCTGTGCGCAGGGCTGGCCGCGCTGGCGATCGAAGGTATCGAGGTGCACCTGGTCGACAACCGCCTGGCCGATGTGGCGCAGTGGGCGGTGCCGCGCCATGCCGCCGGCCTCGAAGTCGACCTGCCTGCCGGCCTGCGCTTCCACCAGGGCGACGCCATCCCCCCGGCACTGCGCCACCTGCCGGCCGGCGTCTCCAGCGTCGACGTCGACGGCATCGGGCTGCAGGTGCTGTCGGGCAGCGCCGAACTGGGGCCATATGTGGTGGTCGACTACGAGAGCGATTATGAGAAGGTCGAACTGGTGGTGTACTCGATGTTCGCCGCCCTGTTCCTCGGCTTCCTGCTGCTGGCCGCCAGCCTGGGCGGGTTCGTCGGGCGCCGCATCGTGGTGCCGATACAGCAACTGGCCGACGCCGTGGCCCAGGGCAGCGCCAGCCTGCCGCTCACCGAACGCAAGGACGAACTGGGCATCCTGGCGCGCGCGCTCGACGCCCATACTTCCGAACTGCGCGCTTTCCTCGATCGCGAACGCTTCTTCACCGGCGACGTCAGCCACGAGCTGCGCACCCCGCTCACGGTGATCATGGGCGCGGCCGAAGTCATGCTGCACGACGGCGCAATGGCGGCCAGCCGTGCCCCGGCCGAGCGCATCTACCGCGCCGCCCGGGAGGCGACCGAATGCGTCAACGTCTTGCTGCTGCTGGCGCGCGCACCCGAACTGGCACGCCTGGCGCCGGTCTCGGTGGGCGACATCGCGCGCCGTGAAACCGAACGCCTGCAGCCGATGGTGGCGGACAAGCCGGTCGTGCTGCGCTGCGCCGGCGGCGCCGCGATCGAGGTCCGCGCGCCGGCCGAGCTGTGCATCTCGGCGATCGGCAACCTGGTACGCAACGCCTGCCAGTACACCGAGCGCGGCGCCGTCACGGTATGGCTGGAGCCGGGCAAGGTGGTGGTCGACGACACCGGTCCCGGCCTGCCGGCGGCGGTGCGCGCCACGCTCGACGCCGGCGAGCCGGGCGAGCCAGGTGAACGCGGTGCGCCTTCCAGCGGCTCGGCCGGTACCGGCCTGGGCTTGTCGCTGGTGCGCCGCATCTGCGAATACCTGGGTGCCACGCTCCACTACGAGCAGCGCAGCGGCGGCGGCAGCCGCTTCACGATCGCCTTTCCCGCCCAGGACGCCCAGCCGTCCCGGCTCAGGGGAACCTAACGCGATCCTAACGCCGCCTTGACCGGCGCCTGACACGTCCCTGCCTATCCTGAGGAACAGGCGGCGGCTCCTCGCCGCCATGTCCAATGGGGTTCACGCGTGAACAAATTTTTCGCACGACGCATCGACGCGTCCGTCGTGGTAGCGCTGGTGGCGCTGCTGCTGGCCGCAGCCGCCAACGCCCGCTTCTGGTCGGCCTTCATCGGCGCCGCCGGCGGCCTGTCACATGCCAGCCTGCCGCTGCTGGCCGGCACCTTCCTGATCGTGGTCCTGTTCTTCAATGCCTGCCTGACCGCGGCCAGCTTCCGCTATGTGGCCAAGCCGGTCCTGATCGCCCTGCTGCTGGGCGCCGCGGTGGCCAGCCACTTCATCGCCACGTATGGCATCGTGATCGACAAGGCGATGATCCAGAACGTGTTCGAGACCGACACCCGCGAGGCATTCGAACTGCTCGACTGGCGGCTGGCTGTGCGTGTCGCCGTGCTCGGCGTGCTGCCGTCGCTGTGGGTAGCGCGCGCCCGGATCCGCTTCGCGCACGGTGTGCGCGGCCTGTTGCGGCAAGCCGGCATCGCCGGCGGCTCGCTGGCACTGGCCGCGCTGCTGCTGATGTGCCTGTTCAAGAACCTGGCACCGGCGCTGCACGAGCACCGCGAGCTGCGCTTCCTGCTGGTGCCGACCAACGTGATCCAGGCGGTGCACGGCTACCTGCATGGCCGCTGGGCCCGACCGGTGGTGGTGGCGCCGCTCGGCCGCGACGCGGTCAAGGGCGTGGCCTGGGCCGGCCAGACGCGCAAGACCCTGACCGTGATCGTGGTCGGCGAAACGGCGCGCGCCGCCAGCTTCTCGCTCAATGGCTACCCGCGCCAGACCAATCCGCGTCTGGCCCGGGTCGACGGCCTGGTCAATTTTTCCAATGTCAGCTCGTGCGGCACCGCCACCGCGGTATCGGTGCCTTGCGTGTTTTCGAACCTGGGGCGCGATGGCTACAGCCAGTCCAGGGCGTCCAGCCAGGAGGGCTTGCTCGACGTGCTGGCGCATGCGGGCCTGAACGTGATCTGGCGCGACAACAATTCGGGCTGCAAGGGCGTGTGCGACCGGGTTGCCTACCAGGACGTGTCGCGGCCGACGCCACACGATAGCCGCTGCCGCGGTGACGAGTGCTACGACGAGCGCCTGCTCGACGGCTTGCCCGGGCTGATGCGCGCGGGCGCCAGGGACACGGTGCTGGTGCTGCACCAGAAAGGAAGCCATGGCCCGGCCTACGCCAGCCGTTATCCGCAAGGCTTCGGCCGCTTCGGGCCGGTGTGCGACGGCGGCCGGTTCGAGAAGTGCTCGCGCGCGTCGATCCAGGCCGCCTACGACAACACCATCCTGTACACCGACTACGTGCTCGGCAGCGCCATCGAGCGCCTGCGCGAGCTCGCACGCGAGCAGGATGTCGACACGGCGCTGCTGTATTTTTCCGACCATGGCGAGTCGCTGGGCGAGAACAACGTCTACCTGCACGGTGCGCCCTACATGCTGGCGCCGGGCGAACAGACGCGGGTGCCGATGATGCTGTGGATGTCGGACGGCTTCAGTGCGCGCTTCGGCATCGATCGCACCTGCCTCAACGCACGCCGTGGCCAGGCCCTGTCGCACGACAACGTGTTCCATTCGGTACTGGGGATGCTGGACATCCGCACGGCAGTACTCAATCCACGCCTGGATCTGTTCCATGCCTGCATCCGCACACCGACGCATGACTGAATCCGATCACCTGGAGCGTCCGCGGCTGCTCGATGGCGGCAGCGGCGCTTTCCTCGCGGCCCTGCTGGCGCTGGTGGCAGCGACGATTGCCTGGATCGGCCAGTACAGCGACATCGACCTGCGCCTGGCCGACTGGCTGTACGACGCCAGCGCCCGCACCTTTCCATGGCGCGACGCCTGGCTGGCCGATACCTTCAACCATGTCATCCTCAAAGCGCTGTCGACGCTGGCGGCGCTCGCTTTCATCGGCGCCGCCGTGATCGACCTGGCCAGGCCGCGCGCCCGGCGCGACGCGCTGGCGCGCCTGCGGCTGCGCGTGGTGGCCGCGTGCGCGCTGCTGGTGCCGCTGACGGTCAGCCTGCTCAAGCGCGCCAGCATGTCGCACTGTCCGTGGGATCTGGCGCGCTACGGCGGCAATCAGCCTTACCTGCGCCTGTTCGACGCGCTGCCGGCCGGTATCGAGGCCGGCCACTGCCTGCCTGCCGGCCATGCATCGGCTTCGCTATGGCTGGTAGCGCTGGCGGTGTACTGGCTGCCGGCGCGTTTGCCACGCCGGCGTGGGGCGCCCGTGGTCGCGCTGATGGCGCTGGCGTTCGGCGGCGCCAGCGGCTGGCTGCAGCAGATGCGCGGCGCCCACTTCCTGACCCACACGCTGTGGTCGATGTGGGTCGCCTGTACGATCTTGCTGGGGGTGATTTTCGCACTGCAATGGCAGGCGGCGCGGCGCCACGATGCCGCCGGACGCCTGGCACCGATGACCGCTCATGGCACCCGGTAGCGCTGCTCGCGGTACAGCAGCGACGGCAGCATCACATGCGCCATCGCCTGGTCGATCCGGGCCTGCGCGGCAGGGGCGGCGCGCGCGGCAAATTCGCCGCGCACGGCGTCGTAGCTGCCCGCCAGCGGCGCGTGGCCCGGCCTCAGCACGGTCGCGCCCGCTTCGTCCAGATAGGCGAACACGTCGTTGTACTGGATCAGGGCGCGCCCCGGCGACGTGCCATCCTTCACGAAGTCGCGCCCGATCATTGGATGGGTACTGGATACGCCCAGCAGCGACAGCAGCGTCGGTGCCAGGTCGATCTGGCTGGCAATTTGTTGGATGCGGCGCGGCGCGACGTCGGCGCCCAGGATCAGGGCGGGAATATGGAATTTCTTGATCGGCACCAGGCTGTTGCCGTACACCCGGTTGTCATGGTCGGCCACGATCAGGAACACGGTGTCCTTCCAGTAGGCTTGTTTCCTGGCAGCGCGAATGAAATTGCCCAGCGCATGGTCGGCATACTTGACCGCGTTGTTGACGGTCTGCTTTTCTTTGTCGTGCAGCGTGATCTTCCCGTCCGGGAATTCGAACGGCGCGTGGTTCGACGAGGTGAAGATCAGGCTGAAGAATGGCTTGCCGCTCTCCACCCGCTGGGCCTGCAGCTGGCCCAGACGTTCGAGCGACTTGTCGAACAAATCTTCATCCGACGCGCCCCAGCTGCCGACGAAGGACGGTTTCATGTCGCCGATATCGACGATCTTCTGGAAGCCGTTGCCCGTGAAAAAACTGCGCATATTGTCGAAGTGGGCCTCGCCGCCATACACGAATTCGGTGTGGTAACCCTGGCGTCCCAGTCCGTCGGCCAGCGTGTAGAAATTGCGCTGCGCCAGCGACAGTTTGACCGTGCTGCGCGCCGGCGTCGGCGCATAGCCGGCCACCACCGCCTCGATGCCGCGTACCGAGCGGGTGCCGGTGGCATACAGCTGCTCGAACCACCAACCCTGGTCCTTGAGCCGCTCCAGCTCCGGCGTCACCGCCAGGCCGCCGAGCGACTTGACGAAGGTCGCACCCAGGCTTTCCTGCAGCACGATCACCAGGTTCAGTGGCTTGTCGCGCACGATCGCGGCTTGCTGGACATGCAGCGTCGGCAGCTCGGGATCGGAAAAGGCGATATCGCGTAGCCACGGCGCGGCCTTGACGTCGTGGAAGACGCGCGCGCGCGGAAATTCGCCATAGATCTCGGACGACCTGGCTTCGTTGTCCATTGCGCGCAGCGCTTCGAGCACCGACCACGGCGAATTGATGATGATCGAATTGACCAGCGGGTCGCCACTGAGCGCGAACAGCGCCGGATTGGCGGGGCGGTGGCCGGTGGTCGAGCGGATCTGCATGATCGCCAGCACGCATAGGAAGGGCCAGACCAGCAACAGCCGGCGCGCCGGCCATGGCTGCATGGCGGCGGCTGTACGCCGCATCAGCCGCACCATGCCCACGCCAAGGATGGCGGTCAGCGCGCAGCCAAGCAGCAACGCGGTGCGAAAGCCGTTCCATAAGGTCGAGAAAACTTCTTGCGGATAGTTCAGGTATTCGATGAACAGGCGGTTCGGACGCACGTCGTACTGCATCATGAACTGTGGTGTCGACAGTTCCATGAACACGATGAAGACCAGCGCCGCACCGGCCCAGATGGCGGACCCGGCGCGCCACAGCGCGAAACTGCGGCGCTGTGCCAGAAACGGCGCCAGCAGCAGTGGCGGCGCCAGCAGGTAGCCCAGCAGGATCAGGTCGGCGCGCACGCCCTGGACCAGGATCTCGAACAGGATGCCGGTGGCCTGCACCCGCTGCCATTGCCAGGCAACCAGCGCCAGACGCGACAGCGACAGGACGAGGAGACCGGCCAGCAGCAGCGCCAGCAGGCTGGCGAAGGGGCCGGCCAGTACGGCCAGGCGCCATGGCCGGGGGGTGCCTGCCACGGACTGCCGCGTGCTGACGGCCACGCCTTGCGAAAGAGGAAGCTTCTCGGTATTCATGGATTCGTGATCTTGCGCAGCCACGGCACGTTGGCCCGGCGTTGGAAAGGGAGCGCATGGATCGACGATCCAGGCGCGGCTCATGCAGCAGGCATGCTAGGACGCCTGTCGTCACTGCCGCGTTAGGGAGACGTTAAGAAAGCGTTAAATCGGGGGGGGGAAGGTGGTGCCGGCGCCGCCGATGACGGCGCGAAAAAAAACCGGCGCACTACGGCGCCGGCCCTTGATGTTACCGCTTACTTGATCTCGGTAACGAACTTGCTGCGCTCGCGCCGCACTTTCTTCAAATTGACCAGCCAGTCGCCCTCGTCCGCGCGGTAGCCGAGCGGCAGCAGGATCACGCTGCGCAGGTTCTTCGACTTGAGGTCGAGGATGGCGTCCACCGCTTCCGGATCGAACCCTTCCATCGGCGTGGCGTCGACTTCTTCGAACGCCGCCGCGACCAGGGCGATGCCGAGGCCGATATAGGCCTGGCGCGCCGCCGCCTGATAATTCGCTTCGGTGCCGCGCGCACCGACGATGCCCAGCAGCTGCTGGCGGTAGGCTTCCCAGCCTTCGTTCCTGAAGCCGCGCACTTCGTTGGTCAGGTCGAACATCATGTTCACGCGCTCGGGCGTGATGTCGTCCCAGGCCGCGAACACCAGCAGGTGCGAGCAGTCGGTCACCTGGCCCTGGTTCCACGACACGTCGCGAATCCTGGCGCGGATCTCGTCATTGGTGACCACCAGCAGCTCGAACGGCTGCAGGCCGCTCGAGGTCGGTGCCAGGCGGATCGCCTCGATGATGCGCTCGATTTTTTCGGCAGGCACGCTGCGCGCCGGGTCGAACTTCTTGGTGGCGTAGCGCCATTCCAGCTTTTGATTCAGTACTGACATTCTTATCCTTTCAGGGGTGGCCTGTTCGGCCGATCGGTGGCGGTGTCGATGGCCGCATCAGGCAACATCGTGTAATCGCATCGGTGAATGATAAGCGGATCGGCGCAGCTCTGCTGGAGGCGAAAAAAAACCCGCCCGGCATATGCCGGACGGGCTTTTCGGTACGCGGCGCCGCAAGGCGCCTACGCTACCGCCGCGAATCAGTCGCGGTAGTTGCGGTACGAACGGTATTCGTCGCGGTCGCTCGAACCACCCAGCAGCTTGGCCAGGATGAAGCCGACGCCGACGGCGGCCAGCAGGGCGCTGCCCGGGTTGTTGCGGACGTACTCTTTACCCTGGGTCGACAGGTCCGAGTATTTCTCGGACAGCTGGCCGGTGCGGTCGCCCAGCGATTGCTGGGCGTTGCTCAGCAGGCCGGTGACGCGGTCGACGCCGGCGTGTGCCGAGCTGACCAGGCGGTCGACCATCGGCTGGGCGGCTTGCGCTGCCTTGTCGATACCGTCATGCACTTTCTCTGGGGTGATCGACGTGACCGCGGCCTTGACATCGTTGAACTTGCTGGTGGCTTGTTCCTTGACGTCGGCCAGCTTGCTGGCGGCCTGGTCCTTGGCTTCGCCCAGCTTGTCAGCGGCTTGGTCTTTGGCTTCGCCCAGCTTGTCGGCGGCCGATGCCGACGACGATTGGGTGCCGGTGGTCGAGCCGGTCGAACCCGAGGTCGAACCCGATGCCGAGCCCGAGGTGGTGCTGGCGCTGTTGCCGCTGGTGCCCAGTGCGCTGTTGCCCAGCGAGCCGCTGCTGCCGGCGGCGCTGCTTGGCGACGACGAGATCGACGACGACGACGAGCCCAGGTTGCCGCTCGACGAAGCGCTTTGCTGGGTACCCGACGATGCGGTGGAGCCCTTGTTCAGGCTCGAATCCTTGCCGATGCTCGAACCTGCGTTGTTCACGTCGCTGCCTTTACCTTCGTTAGACTTTTGATTATCCATGATGTATCCCTCATAAAAATATTGACCAACGCGGAGTAGACCGAAAATCGACTATCACCACATTCTTCCCTGATTCAGTCCGATACAAGCGCGGTAACGAAAACGACCTGCGGTGCGTCAATGGCAATCTAGCTTTATGCCCAAGGTCAGTTTCTTGTACTCCTGACCAGGCACCAGCGTAAAAGTTCCAGAGATCGTCCAGGCCGGCATTTCGTCCTCGGTCGACCGCTCGTGGCGGCCGTCACGAGCGCAGTATCGGACCACCTGCGTCGTGATACAAAAAGTACAATGCGCAGCCGCTTGCTCACAGTGCGCTGACTAACAGAGCCGTTCCATCGATCCGCAAAACCTCTAAAACCATGCAGAGGACCGGGTCTGGCGGTTACCATATGCAAGAGTAGAGATCATCGGAAACACAAGTATGTCGGCACAGAAAGACCCCACGCCACCCTCCCCGGCCCCGGCCGGCGCCGCCCAGCGCTTGCCCCCGATCCGCCCCTGGCGCCAGGACACGCCCGACAACGGCGGCGTGAAGCAGTCGCGCGAACAAAAGGACGCGCAGGTACGTGGCGTGGCCTCGATCGCGGCGATGCGCGACGCCATCCGCGCCGCCGCGCGCACGCTGCCGGTCATGACGCAAGTGTCCCGCATCGCCCGTCCCGACGGCGCCACCTTCCGCGAGCGCGCCGCGGCCGGCCTGCCCTTCGTCGTCACCGGCCTGGTCGGGCGCTGGCCGCTGTCCGCGCTGACGCCCGGGGTGCTCGGCGAGCGATTCGGCGACGCGCCGGTGCGCGCCCGCATCGGCGACTACGTCAACACCGCCTTCGCCCCGGACCGCGCGATGCAGGACATGACGATGCGCGACTACCTGGCGCTACAAACCGGCGACGACTCGCTGCCGCCCTACGTCGGCAACCTCGAGCTGCGCGAACTCAACGCGCTGTGCCACTGGCCGTCCTGGTTCGACAAAATGGGGCCGCCGCGCTTCTGGATCGGACCGGCGCGCACGGTGACGCCGTTGCATTGCGACTACGACGACAATATCTTTGCCCAGGTCTGGGGCCGCAAGCGCATCTTCCTGGTGCCGCCGCATCACGATGAATTTTTATACGTACGCGAAGCCAATCCGATGCTGTTCGGCTCGCCGTTCGATCCGGAAGCGCCGGACTATGACCGCTTTCCGCTGGCGCGCCAGGCGGCGCCGATCGAGGTGATCATGGAGCCGGGCGAGCTGCTGTACGTGCCCGCCGGCTGGTATCACCAGGTGCGTGCGCTGAGCTTTTCGCTGTCGGTCAACCGCTGGGCGCGTGCGCTCCCGCTGGCGCTGGCCGCGGCGCCGGCGGCGGGCGGCGGCCCCTTGTCCTCGGCCTGACCCTGGGGCAGGAAGCGGGTCGACGGCCGGCCATCCGCATTGTGCTGCACGATGCGCTCCGGCCGGCCATGCGCGTCGAGCCACACCTGGCCCAGGCCTGACCCGTTCCACAGGCGCTCGCCGCTGCGGCGCTGGTCCGGCAGGCGCGGCTTGAGCGCCAGCGCGCGCCGTTTGGTGAACCAGTTCAGCGGCGAGCGCGGCGAATACAGCCAGCGGTTCAGGCGATCGAGCCAGTCCAGCAGCCGCGCCGGGAATTCGTTCTTGATGCCGCTGCTGGTGATCTGCCAGATGTGCGGCACGCGGTCGCTGTAGCGCACCTCGACGTCGTAGACGAAGGAATAATGCACGTCGCCCGACAGCACCACGTAATTGCCGGGCGTGCGCGAGTGGCGGAAGATGTTCAGCATGGCGCTGGCCGCGCCGCGGTGCGCCATCCAGTTCTCGGCGTCCACCGTCAGCGCCAGGCCGACATAGGTGGCGATGCGCTGCACCACCTCGATCAGCTTGACCCCGAACATCGGCGCCGCCGACACAATCACCGCCGCCTTCTTGCCGATCAAGTTCACCTGCAGCTCGGTCAGCGACTCCCAGTCCATCAGGCCGGACGGATGGCCGGGCACGCGCCGGTTGCGCCAGCGCCGGGTGCGCGTATCGAGCACGATCACCGCCGGTTCGGTCTCCAGCGTGTAGTCCCAGCAGTTGAAGGCCAGCAGGCGGTCCACCAGCGCGTCCTGCAGCGCCGGGTCGAGCCGGTCCTTGTGGTCGGGCGCGGCGAACAGCGTATCCATCTGGTCGAGCACCCCGGTGAAGGCCTCGGGCCGGTTGCCCCAGCCCTGGCACAGCAGGTAGGCAGTCAAGGCATTGCCGACGATGCGGCGTGAGAACGGGTGGCCGTAGGCGGTGGCTTCCCACTTGGCCGACAGGTTCCAGTCGTCGGTGACGTCGTGGTCGTCGAAGATCATCAGGGTCTGCACGTGCGCCAGCAGGCGCGCCGCCTGCGGCAGTTCGGCGCAAAAGTCGGCGATGATGGCGCTCTCGCGCTGCCAGCGCTCGGCCGAGCGCTCGTCCTGTGCGCAGGCGGGCGCCGGCATCCCGGCCACCACCTGCCACGCCAGCGGCGAATGGGTCAGCAGGTACATCCCCATGATCTCGGCCAGCGTCACCAGGTGGTTGTGGGCGTTGGCGGTGGTGAAGACCGGCTTTTCGGTGCCGCCGAAGAAGCGGTCGCGCAGGTTGTCGTTCGATTTGAAACCCGGCAGCAGGTCTTCGCGCCGGTAATAGCACTTCGCGTGGGCGTACAGCGCTTCGCTGTCTTCCACCGTCGCGCCCTCCAGACATTCGCCGTACAGGCCGAGGCGCCGGATCAGCGCGTGGATCGCCGCCAGCATCGGGCCGGCGACGTCGTCGCAGTAGATCTGGTCGCCGCACAGCATCAGCATCGCGGGGCGGGCGTCGGCCTGCCCGATACGTTCGGCCAGCAAGGCGTCGCCGCGCGCCAGGCCGTCGCGCGACGGGTGATGGGGCTTGCGGCAGGAGCCGTACAGGATGTCGTCCATGCGGCTGCGCAGCACCAGGGTCGGGCGCGCCTGGCCGTCGTGCAGCAGGTGCGGCGCCCAGTGCGCGATGCCGTGGTCTTCGCCGGTCAGCAGGTCGTAATCGATCAGCGTGTCCTGCGGCAGCGCTTCAGGCAGCGTGACGTCGATCAGGTGGATCCAGGCGGCGCGGCCGACGCGCACCAGGCGGCAGCTGTTCTCATCGAGCACGATGCGCTGTTCGGCGCCACCGGGCGCCGCCAGTACCATGGTCAGGTCGAGCGGCGTGCTCCCGGCCAGCCATAGCACCAGCCGTCCGGGTTCGATACGGCGCAGGATGGGACCGGCCAGGACGGGCGGAAGGTCGGCGAAGGGAGGTGTCTTGCTCAAGCGATGGTCGATACAAACGGTAGTCGGACCAGTGTAGCAGAGGACGCTTCTTCAGCCGCGCGCGATCACCAGGAGGCCGACCACGATGAAGCCACCCCCAAGCAGCTTGGCCGGCGTGATCGCCTCCTGCAAAAACAGCCAGCCAAGCAGCAGCGCGATCACCACGCTGCCCTTGTCGATCAGCGCCACGGTCGACACCTGCCCTTCCTTGATCGCCTTGTAGTAGAAGATCCACGACAGCGCGGTGGCCACCGCCGATCCGGCCAGCCAGGCGATATTGCTGGCGGTGAGCGCCTGCAGCTCGCGCGCCGGCACCACGGCGGCAGCGAACAACAGCACGAACACGAACACGAAGCAGGTGCGCACCGCCATCCCGAGGTCGCCCGAGATGCCGCTCAATCACGGCTTGGCAATGACGGCGGTGACGCCGGCGAACAGCATCGACAGGAAGGCATACACGACCCAGCGTTCCATGGCCGTCCTTTCAGTAATAGACACAGATGCGCTGGCCGTCGACTTCGTGCACCCGGATGGCAAGCTGGTACAGGTCGTTCAATACCTCGGGCCGGATCAGTTCCTGCGGCGTGCCGACATAGGCCAGCTTCCCTGCCCGCATGGCGACGATGCGGTCGGCGTAGCACGACGCAAAATTGATGTCGTGCAGGACCAGGATCACGGTCTTGCCCAGTTCATCGGCCGCGCGCCGCAACAGGCGCATCATGTCCACCGCGTGGCGCATGTCGAGATTATTCAGCGGCTCGTCCAGCAGCACGTAGTCGGTGTCCTGGCACAGCACCATGGCGACAAAGGCGCGCTGGCGCTGGCCGCCCGAGAGCTGGTCCAGGTAGCGCTCGGCCAGTTCCTCCAGCCCGAGGTAGCCCAGTGCGCGCTCGACGTGGGCCGCGTCTTCCACCGTCGGCCGGCCCTTGGTGTGCGGATAGCGGCCGAAGGCGACCAGGTCGCGCACCGTCAGGCGCATCGGCAGGTGGTTGTCCTGGCGCAGGATCGCCAGGCGCCGCGCCAGCTGGGCGCTGTCGCCCTGCACCACGTCGATGCCGTCCACCAGGACCCGCCCCGCGCTCATCGGCAGCAGGCGGCTGATCATCGACAGCAGCGTCGACTTGCCGGCGCCGTTCGGGCCGATGATGGCGGTGACGCCGCCGGCGGGCAGCGTCAGCGACACGTCGTCGACCACGATGCTGTCCTGGTAACGCTTGCTGATGTTGGATACTTCGATCATTAGTGCGACTTTCTTCGGGTGATCAAGAACAGGAACAACAGGCCGCCGACGAATTCGATGACGACGCTGACGGTGGCATTCAACTCCAGCACGCGCTCGAGCAGCACCTGGCCGCCGACCAGGAATACCACGCCCCACAGCACCGCCACCGGCAGCAGCCAGCGGTGTTTCGACGAACCGGCGGTGACATAGGCCAGGTTGCTGACCAACAGGCCGAAGAAGGTCACCGGCCCCACCAGCGCGGTCGATACCGACACCATCACGGCGATCAGGGCCAGCGTCAGCATCACCGTGCGGCGGTAGTCGATGCCGAGGTTGACCGCGATCTCGCGCCCCAGCACCAGCACGTCGTAGCGCCGGCGCAGGCGCCACGCCACTAATGACGCCAGCGCGATGGCGATGGCCGCCACCCACAGCAGGCCGGTCTGGATCGCATTGAACGAGGCGAACATGCGGTCCTGCAGCACCAGGAACTCGTTGGGGTCGATCAGGCGCATCACGAAGCTGGCCAGGCTGCGGAACAAGAGCCCGAATACGATTCCCGCCAGCAGCATCAGGTGCAGGCTGTGCGCCGCACCGTTGAACAGCGCGCGGAACAGCAGGCAGGCGAAGCCCGTCATCAGGATCACCTCGACCGCGAAGCGCAGGTTGACGTTGCCGGTGTCTCCCAGTGGATCGATGCCGAGGCTGAACACGATCGCGGCCTGGATCAGCAAATACAGGGCATCGAAGCCCATGATCGACGGCGTCAGGATGCGGTTGTGGGTGATGGTCTGGAACAGTACCGACGACACCGCGATCGCGTACGCCACCAGCACCATCGCCGCCAGCTTGGCGCCGCGGAACGGCAGCACGAAGCTCCAGTTGCCGCCGGCGCCGATCAGCATGAAGGCAGCGACCACGCTCAGGGCGAGCGTCGCCAGCAACGCCAGGCGCACCGGCGGCGTGACGCTGCTAGTGAATGATTTACTCGCCACGGTGACGACCTCGCAACAACAGGAACAGGAACAGGGCGCCGCCGATTGAACCGACCACGGTGCCGATCGGGATCTCGTACGGGAACACCACCAGGCGTCCGACGATGTCGCAGGCCAGCACGAACAGCCCGCCCAGCACCGCGACCCACGGTACCGAGCGGCGCATATTGTCGCCAAAGATCATGCTGACCACGTTCGGCACGATCAGTCCCAGGAACGGGATGCTGCCGGCCGTGACCACGACCACCGACGAGATGCAGGCCACGATCAGGAGGCCCCAGAACGTCAGCCGCTTGTAGTTCAGCCCCAGGTTGGTGGTGAACTGCTGGCCCATGCCGGCGACGGTAAACCGGTCGGCTGCGAGCCAGGCGGCGAAGGTCAGCGCTGCGCCGATCCACAGCAGCTCGTAGCGTCCGCGCAGCACGCCGGAAAAGTCGCCCACGGTCCACGCGTGCAGCGTCTGCAGCATGTCGTAACGGTAGGCGAAGAAGGTGGTCACCGCCTGCACCACGCCGCCCAGGATCAGGCCGACCAGCGGCACCAGATACGGAGAGCGCAGGGGAATGCGGCGCAGCAGGCCGAGGAACAGGAAGGTCCCGGCCAGCGCGAAGCCGGCGGCGACCAGCATCTTGCCGAACACCGGCGTGTCGGGCGCCAGCAGGGCCAGCACCAGCACGCCCAGCGTGGCCGACTCGATGGTGCCGGCGGTGGACGGTTCGACGAAGCGGTTCCGTACCAGCATCTGCATGATCAGGCCGGCCACCGCCAGCGACATCCCGGCCAGCAGCAGGGCCAGGGTGCGCGGCAGGCGGCTGACCATCAGCAGATTCCAGGCGTCGGATCCGGGGCCCGCGAGCACGCCGGCGAAACTGAAGTCGCCGGCGCCGATGGCCACGCTGGATAGAACGAGCGCCACCGTCAGGACGATCGGCAGCGCCAGCCAGATGTGCGAAAGCGCACGCGCCTTTCCAGGCGCGTGCGCGTGCTTATGGAGCGACGATGCAGCCATCATCGCTCCCCGCCGCGGCGCGGCGGATCACTTCTCGTCATACGATCAACGTCCCGATTTGGCGCTCAGTGCCTTCGACAGCTGGTCGACGTTTTCCTGCATCGCGGTGATGCCGGCGCCGCCCAGGGTGTACCAGTTGAAGCCATCCAGGTAGACCACCTGCTTGTTCTTCCAGGCGGTCGACTGGCGCACCAGTTCATTGTCCAGGAACTTGGCGGCCGAGGCGCCTTCGCGGCCGATGGCGGCGTCGCGGTCGATCACGAACAGCCAGTCCGGATTGGTTTTCTGGATGAATTCAAACGAGATCGCCTGGCCGTGGTTCGAGGTATCCAGCTTGCCCACCGCCGGCTTGATGCCGAAGCTGTCGTGCAGGATGCCGAAGCGCGAGCCAGGGCCGTAGGCGCTCATCTTGCCGCCGGTGGTCAGGACGATCAGGCCGGTGCCGGCATTGGCGGCTTGCGACTTGAGGTTGGCGATCGAGGCATCGAGCTTGCCGGTCAGTTCCTTGGCGCGTGCCTGTTTGCCGAACAGGTTGCCCAGCGTGGTGACATTGGCCTTGGCGCTGTCCAGCAGCTTGGTGCGGTCGACCGTCATGTCAAGGGTCGGCGCGATCTTGGCCAGTTCGGCGTACTTGGCCTGCGAACGGCCGCCGACGATGATCAGGTCGGGCTTGAGGCCGAAGATCTTTTCGTAGTCCGGCTCGAACAGCGTGCCGACCTTCTGCGCCGCGTTGTAGCGCGCCAGGTGGCGCGGCAGCGGCTTGGCGGTGGTGCTCATGGTCGGCACGCCGGCGACATTCACGTCCAGCGCCGACAGGTTGTCGAGCGTGGTGGCGTCGAGCACGACTACTTTCTTCGGATTGACCGGGACCGCGGTGGTGCCGCTGGCGTGCTTGACCTGCACGGTCGACTGGGCCTGCGCCGGCAGTGCGCCCAAGGCCAGGCTGAAAGCGGCACCGATGGCGACGATGGCGCGGCGGCGCTGGATGGTGTTCTTGATGGTCATGGTGTCTCTGTTTTCAGGTTGTTGAATAAATTCTGGTGCGTGGCGGGGCGTCCTGCCCGGCCATGCACCTTCGGGCGATTCAGAAGCGGGTGGTCACACCCAGCCACAGGCGGCGGCCGTCGCCGACCGTGTTGTAGGTCAGCTCGTCCAGGCGCTTGTCGCTGACGTTGAACAGCACCGCCTTGAGCACGACATTGCGGCTCCAGTCGTAGGTGGCACCGATGTCGCCGAGGGTGTAGTCGCCGTATTCCTTGGCGCCGTTCGGCAGCGTCACGCCATTGCTGCCGGAGCGTGCGGCGGCGTTGATTTCCTTGCCGTTGTAGGTGACCGAGGCCCACAGGTCGAGCGCCGGCGTGGCGGCCCAGTCGGCGCGCAGGGTGCCGCGGTGCTTCGGCGTGCGCGTCAATGCGTAGCCGTCGTAGCTGCCACCCTTCTGCTTCGAGTCGGTGTAGGTGTAGTTGGCCTTGAGCGACAGCGCTTTATTTGCCTGCCAGGTCAGGCCGGTCTCCAGGCCGCGGATGGTGGCGTTGTCGATGTTGTAGCTGTACCAGAGGCGGTAGCCCGGGTCTTCCGACCAGCGCGCGATGCTGCCGTCGGCGTTGTAGATCAGGGCGTTGGCTACCTTGTCCTTGAAGTCGGTGTAGAACAGCGTGGCGTTGGCCTGCACGCCGGTCTTGGTATCCAGGTGGGCGCTGATCTCGTAGCTGGTGCTGGTCTCGGCCTTCAGGTTAGGGTCGCCGATGATGACGCCGCAGGTGCCGTTCGGACCATAGGTGCAGCCGCCACCGCCGGTGGTGTAGGCGTAGCCCGGCGCGATGCTGCGCAGGTCCGGCGCCTTGAAGCCGCGCGAGACGCCGCCCTTGATCGTGACGCGTTCGTCGGCGTGCCACACCGCGTACAGGCGCGGACTCCAATGGTTGCCGTAGATTTCATGGTCGTCGGCGCGCAGGCCACCAGTGAGCGACAGCGTATCGGTCAGGCTCCATTCGTCTTCCAGGAACACGGCCTTCTGGACGATGCTGAAGTGTTCATCGACACCGGTGCGGCGGCCGGGGTTCTGGTCCGTCAGTTCGGCGCGGTTCCACTGACCGCCGACCACCAGGAAATGGCTGCCCAGGCGCGTGTTCAGTTTCGCGTCCAGCACCGAGTTCTCGATCTCCGGCGCGCGCGCGTTGCGGATGAAGTCGCCGTTGCGGTCTTCGGCAAAGGTCTCGCGCTGGCCCTTCTCGTTGGTGAACGAGACCTGCGAGGTGGCCCAGCCCCAGCGCCCGTTGTGCGACAGCGAATAATGGTCGCGCGTGTGCTTCTGGCGCGTGTCGGCCGCAGTGGCAGCGAGCACGCCGCCGCCCGAGCTGTGGCGCTTGAGTTCACTGGTGCCGGCTTCCAGCAGCACGTCGTGCGCCGCATTCGGGGTCCAGCTCAGGCGCGCGGTCAGGTCGCGGTCGTTGGCGCCATTGAAGCCGTTCAGGACCTCGTCTTCGGTGCGTTTATATTGTTTACCCCACAGCTGCAGGCCGAGTACATTGCCGGCCAGCGGGCCATTCAGGAAGAACTGGCCCTGGGTCGAATTGCCCGAGTCGCCGTGCTCCTGCAGCGTGCCGTCGACGCCGAGCGAGCCGCCCCAGGCCTTGGCGACCTTGCGCGTGATGATGTTGATCACGCCGCCCATGGCGTCGGAGCCGTACAGCGACGACATCGGGCCGCGCACCACCTCGATGCGCTCGATCGCCTCCAGCGGCGGGATGAAGCTCTGTTCGTAGCCGGCGTTGCCGTTGGTGCGGGCGTCGCGCGTGCTCTGGCGCTTGCCGTCGACCAGGATCAGCGTATAAGCGCCGGGCAGGCCGCGGATCAGGATGTCCTGTTCGTTGGCGACGCCGGTGATGGTCACGCCCTGCACGTCGCGCAGCGCGTCGGTGAGGTCGCGGAACGGGCGCTTGTCCAGCTCTTCGCGGGTGATCACGGTGATGCTGGCCGGCGCGTCCAGCGCCGACTGCTCGAAGCCTGCTGCGGTGACGACCACGGTCGATACGGTGCCGGCGGCGCCGGCGGCCTGACCATTGTAGGCCGGGGCATCCGGGCCGGCATGGGCAAAGCCGATCGCCAGCACCGATTGCAAGGCGGCCGCGATGGCGGTGCGGCGGGTATTCTTCAAGACCGTGGATCCCGTAGTCGTGTACTGCATACGCTCTTTTCTCTCTCTGTCGTTCAAAATCCGGTACTGCCGGCGTCCGATCTTTTCCGATGGCGCTGTAAAGGCTTGCCACCGCGGTCGCCGCGAATGATAATCATTATCATATGCACTTAACCCTCAGAAAGTTTGTCAAGTTGTGGCAAACATTGGCAGCGACGCAATGAATCAACCCGTACACCCTTCCCGCATCCTGGTGGTCGACGACCACGCCGACATCCGCGACCCGCTCGCGGCCTACCTGCGCCGGCATGACCTGGACGTGCTCACCGCCGCCGATGCCGCCTGCGCGCGCACCCTGCTGCGCCAGCACCAGGTCGACCTGGTGGTGCTCGACATCATGCTGCCGGGCGAAGACGGCCTGTCGCTGTGCCGCCACCTGGCCAGCACCACGGCCACGCCGGTGATCCTGCTCACCGCGATGGCCGACCAGGCCGACCGCGTGGCCGGTCTCGAGATGGGCGCCGACGACTACGTGGTGAAGCCGTTCGACCCGCGCGAACTGGTGGCGCGCATCAAGGGCATGCTGCGCCGCCTCGGCCAGCTGGGACGCGCCGCCGGCAACTGGCGCGCGCCGCGCAGCTACAGCTTCGCGCACTGGACGCTGGACATGGACCGGCGCGAGCTGCGCGACGCCAATGGCGAGCCGGTGGCGCTGAGCGGGGCCGAGTTCCGTCTATTGAGCGTTCTGGTGGAACGCGCCGGCACGGTGCTCAGCCGCGACGAATTGCTGGACCTGACGCGCGACGGCGACGTGCAGAATTTCGACCGCAGCATCGACAGCCAGGTAAGCCGGCTGCGCAAGAAGCTCGAGAGCGATCCGCGCAAGCCGCGCCTGCTCAAGACGTCGTGGGGCGATGGCTATGTGTTCACTGCCGATGTGAAGGCGCTGGCGTCGTGAGTGGATTGATGGTGGCGGCAGCGTCATGGCATTGGCGTGCGCAATGATGGAAGCGATGAAGCGGATCGTGGCGCGCATCCTGCCGCGCACCATGGGCGGCCAGCTGATCGCGACCATGCTGCTGGCCGTGATCGTGGCGCACCTGGCGGCGATCGCGGTGCGGCATATGGCGCCGGACAGCATGCATCCGCTGGCGGCGCGCTACATGCTCGACCGGGTGGCCGGCATCTACCAGTCGCTGCGCCTGGCGCCGGATCGCGCCGAAGACATGCTGGCGGCGATCAGTTCGCCAACGGCGCGTTTCTGGCTCGCTTCCAGCGCCAGCGGATCGGGCCCCGACATGAACGCCGCCGAGCAGACGCAGGCGCGCGCACTGGCGCAGCGCCTGCCGCGCGCGCCGGCGCCGCGCAGCTGGGTGCAGCTGACCGACCATGCGCCGGGCGAGAGCGGCGGCGCGGCGCAGGCCGGCATGCTGGTCTCGGTGCAGCTGCCCGATGGGCGCTGGCTGGTCGGCTACCAGCAGTCGCCCGGCTCCAGCCCGTGGTGGCGGCCGCTGCACTTCTCGATCCCCGTGAGCACGCTGCCGGTGCTGCTGGTGGCACTGCCCTTCATCCGCCGCATCCTGCGTCCGATCCGCGCCCTGGAGCGCGCCGCCGAGCGCTTCAGCCGCGGCGAGCACGACGGCCCATTGCCGGTGACCGGCCCGCGCGAGGCGCGCGAACTGACCGCCACCTTCAACCTGATGGCCGAGCGCCAGCAGCGTTTTACCGAAGACCGCACGCGCATGCTGGCCGCGATCAGCCACGACCTGCGCACCCCTATCACCTCGCTGCGCCTGCGTACCGAACTGATCGACGACGCCGAACTGCGCAGCGCGATGCGGCGCACGCTGGAGACGATGGGGCAAATGGTCGAGCAGACCCTGCGCTTCGCCGCCGACGATTGCATTGGCGAAGCCGCGGTCGACGCCGACCTGGCGCAGCTGATGCGCGAGCTGGCCGGCGAGCTGGCTCGTCCCGGCGTATGCGTACGCTACGCCGGCCCCGCATCGCTCCCCTACCGCTGCCGTCCGCTGGCGCTGCGGCGCGCCCTCGGCAACCTGGCCGAGAACGCCGTCCGCCACGGCACCGACGTCACCCTGTGCGCCAGCGCCGCGGAAGTCAGCGGCACCGGCAGCGACATCGTCCTGGCCATCATCGACAACGGCCCCGGCATCCCTGCCGACCAGCTGGAGCGCGTGTTCGAACCCTTCGCCCGCCTCGACAGCGCCCGCTGCCGTGACACCGCCCCCGGCAGCAGCCCCGCCAACGGCGGCGTCGGCCTCGGCCTGGGCATCGCCCGCACCTGCATCGAAGCCCACGGCGGCACCCTGCGCCTGACCAACAACGCAACCACCGGCCTCACCGCCACCATCACCCTCCCCGCCTGACACCCCAACAAATAGGGTCAGAGTCGAATTACCGAGCAATTTCTCGCAAAAGCCAACAATGAGGGTCAGAGTCGAATTGTTGGCCAATTGCCCAGGGTCAGCGTGACCAGGAGCCACTTCCGTCGGCTCAGGTAAAGAAGAAATTGCTCAACAATTTGACTCTGACCCTCATTGTTTTGGGGTCGATTGAAGGCCGTTTATACATCTCTACAGAAACGAAGTTTCGAGAGCTCAACGAACCGCCGTTTTTGATATCACCCGACAATTTTTGGCACCCCAAACAATTAGGGTCAGAGTCAAATTGTTGAGCAATTTCTCACAAATTCAAATAATTGGGGACAGAGTCACCACCATTGGCAATTGCACGTGAGTGCGCGCGGTGCTAACTGAATCCCTAGTTGCAAATGCTCGGAAGATGTTGGTCAACAATTTGACTCTGACCCTATTTGTCCAGGGTGAACGGGGTATGCATGCAGATTTCGCTTGCGTCATGACGGGAGTTCGATAGAATATAAATGAGAATCATTATCATCTGATGGGAGGTGGTGCCTCCCGGCTTGCAGACTCATTGCATCGAGAGGAACGACATGTGCGACAAACACGCTTCGACTCAGCCCTGCCCCGCTGAGACTCAGCAGAGCTCGCGCCGCAGGCGCGTGTGGGAGCTTTCTCATGCCTGCCATTGCCCGCTGATCGGGGTCGGCTTGCCGTTGAATGGCTTGCGCAAGCTGGTCGAGAAAGTGACCGGCGGGCGGGTGCTGCATGACGATTACGATATCCACGTCGGCACCGTCAGCGAATGCGCCTTGCGCACCCCGGTCGCCGAGGCGGTGCAGAAGGAGTTGGAGCGGCGCTATGTGCAGCACATCCAGCGCTTCCGCGCGGCCAAGACGACCGAGCAGGTCGAGGCGCTGTGGACGGCGGCGGTGACGGCGGGAGATGTCGCCGGGGCGTTCTGGGCCGGGCTGACCCATCCGCGCTGCACCGTCTCGCTCGAAGAAAAGATGTGCCGCGACATCCACATGGTGCAGCACCAGGCCGGCGCCTGCGCGCGCGCCGACATCAACAAGTTCAATGCGGTGGTGCTCGACAACGCGCGGCTGGAACGCGAAACCACGCGCCTGCAGGAGCGCTGCAACGCGCTGACGCAGGAAAAACAGCTCGAAGCCGAACGCCAGGATGCCCTGTTGATGAGCGCGCGCACCGCGCTGATCGCGAAGGATGCCGAGATCGCCCAGCTGCGCGCGGAACTGGCGCGCGTGCAGGCCGCGGTGCCGGAACTGGACACGCGCGAGCGCCTGGCCGAGCGGGTGGCGCAGATGGAATTGCGCGAACAGTCGCTGCGTGCGCAGCTGGCCGAACTGAAGACGGCGCGTCCGACCCCGGCGCCGGCGCCGACCGCCGCACCGGTCATCGAGATCGTCCCGGAACCTGTGTCTCCGGCGCCGGTGCGTCTGGAAAACCGCGCCATCCTCTGCGTCGGCGGACGCAGCAGCAGCATCCCGGTGTACCGCAACATGATCGAGCGCGTCGGCGCCCAGTTCGCTCACCACGACGGCGGCCTGGAAGACAGCAGCAGCCAGCTCGACGCCAGCCTGGCGGCGGCCGACCTGGTCATCTGCCAGACCGGCTGCATCAGCCACAGCGCCTACTGGCGCGTGAAGGACCATTGCAAGCGCCACGGCAAGCGCTGCGTGTTCGTCGACAACCCGAGCATGTCGAGCCTGGTGCGCGGCCTGCAGGAAGCGGCGACCGAGGACAGCGTCCCGGACTAACGGCGCTGCAGCGAAACAGGGCGGTCCCGCGACCGCCCCGGTAACAACGGCCTCAGGCCGCCGCCACATCCTCCTGCCGCCCGACGTCGATCGACGCCGCCCCCGAACGCGCCTTGCGCAGCACCACCGGCACCGATTTATACGACGGCGTCCCGCTCTGGCGGTCGAAGTTGCCCAGCGCGATCAGCCCGTTCGCTTCCGGATAATAGGCCGCCACCGACCCGCGCGCGATGTCGTACGCCACTGCCACGAAGTCGTGCACGATGCGCGGCTCGCTGGCGCCGTCGTGCGCCGCCACCGCTTCGATGTCGATCACGTCGCCATGCGCCAGCCCGCGTTCGGCCAGGTCCTGCTCGTTGACGAAGATGATGTCGCGCCGCCCGGTGATGCCGCGGTAGCGGTCGTTCTTGCCGTAGATCGTGGTGTTGTACTGGTCGTGGCTGCGCACTGTCGCCAGCACCAGCGTGTCCCTGGCCTCGGGCCGCGCCAGCGGTCCCTTCTCGTCGTGCTTGCCCACCAAAAACTGCGCCTTGCCCGACGGCGTGCGCCACTGGCGGCGCGATGCCGGGCTGTCCAGGCGGAAGCCATGCGGCACCCGCACGCGCGCGTTGTAATCGTCGAAGTCCGGGAACACCGCCTCGATCGCGTCGCGGATGCGGTTGTAGTCGCCCACATAGCCTTCCCAGTCGATCGTACTGTCGGGCTTGGTTGCGCGCGCGATGCCGGCGACGATGGCCGGTTCCGACTTCAGGTGTTCCGACGCCGGCGGCAGCGAGCCGCGCGAAGCGTGCACCATCGACATCGAATCCTCGACCGTCACCGATTGCGGCCCGCTCGCCTGCACGTCGAGTTCGGTGCGTCCGAGGCACGGCAGCAAGAGCGTGGTCTTGCCCACCATCAGGTGCGAGCGATTGAGCTTGGTGGCGATGTGCACCGACAGGTCGAGTTTGCGCATCGCCTCGAAGCAGACCTGCGGATCGGGCATCGCCAGCGGCAGGTTGCCGCCCAGGCAGATCAGCGCCTTCGAGCGCCCCGCGTGCATGGCCTCGATGGTCTCGACCGCCCCGTGCCCCTTTTCGCGCGGCATCGGAATATTGAAGACCCGTTCCAGCGAATCGAGGAAGCCCTGGCTCGGAATCTCGGTGATGCCCACCGTGCGGTCGCCCTGCACGTTGGAGTGGCCGCGCAGCGGGCAGATGCCGGCGCCTTCCTTGCCGATGTTCCCGCGCATCAGCAGCAGATTGGCCAGCTGGTGCACGTTGCAGGTGCCATGTCGGTGCTGGGTGATGCCCATGCCGTAGCACAGGATCACGCGCTCGGCCTTGGCATACACCTCGGCCGCCGCTTCGATGTCGGCGCGCGACAGGCCGGCGATGTGCTCGATCTCGTCCCACGGGCAGGCTTCGATGTCGGCCACCAGCTGGTCGAAGCCTTCGGTGTGCTCGTCGATGAAGGCGCGGTCGAGCACGCCGCCGCGCGCCTCTTCCATCGCCAGCAGCGCCTTCATCATGCCCTTCACCACCGCTGCGTCGCCGCCGACCTTGACCTGGTAGTAGTGCGAAGCGATCGGCACCGCCTTGCCCACCATTTCGAGCGCGTGCTGGGGCGACTTGAAGCGTTCCAGGCTGCGCTCCTTGAGCGGATTGAAGACCACGATCGGCGCGCCGCGCAAGGACGCTGCGCGCAGCGTGGCCAGCATGCGCGGGTGGTTGGTGCCCGGGTTGTGGCCGAACGAGAAAATCGCATCGCAATGGTCGAAATCTTCGAGCGTCACGGTGCCCTTGCCGACGCCGATCGATTGCGGCAGGCCGACACTGGTGGCCTCGTGACACATATTCGAGCAGTCGGGGAAGTTGTTGGTGCCGTATTCGCGCACGAACAGCTGGTACAGGAAGGCCGCCTCGTTCGAGGCGCGGCCCGAGGTGTAGAACTCGGCCATGTTCGGGTCCGGCAGGCGGCGCAGCTCTTCGCCGATGCGGCGGAACGCCTCCTCCCAGGCGATCGGCACGTAGCGGTCGCTGGCGGCGTCGTAGATCATCGGATGGGTCAGGCGTCCTTCCCACTCGAGCGCGAAGTCTTCCCACTGCCACAGCTCGCTGACCGTGTGCTGAGCAAAGAAGTCCGGCGTCACCCTCTTGTTGGTCGCTTCCCATGACACCGCCTTGGCGCCGTTCTCGCAGAATTCGAAGGACGAACCGTGGCGCGGATCTGGCCAGGCACAGCCGGGACAATCGAAGCCTTCCGGCTGGTTCACCTGCAGCATGATGGGGGTGCGGTTGGTCGACATCTGGCCGCGCAGCGCTTTGGCTACCGCCTGCAGCGCGCCCCAGCCGCCGGCCGGGCCGCCGTATTCTCCGATTCCCGGTACATCTTTCTTTGGCATAGGTCCTCCTCGTATGTTGGAGGGCCATTCTAAGAGGATTGTAAAAAATCGAATTTTCAAAAGACACACGGAAACAATTGTTCGCAGCAATTGCCTCCGTGGAGAAAACTGGATGGCCGATGCACAACGGGTAATTCCGTGCAGCGCCCTTGTTCGACGTGTACCGCTCCCCGCTTGCCTGTAGAGTAAGCTTCTCAGCCGGCAGTACTGCCGCAGTGGCTGTCACGCTGTCTTGATTACCTTGGACCCGACCAGGAAAGGCGCAGCCCATGGGCATGCACACGCAAAGTGTTGTCGATCGCGAGACCACCCGTAGCGAAGACGCCGAGCGCCTCGGCGCGCGCGTCGTTGCCTGGCTGATCGGACAGGAAATCATCGAGTCCGACATCAGCGATTGCGGCCTCGGGACGCCTGCCTATCCGCCCGGGCGCCACTTCATGCGCGCTTGCAGCGCGACCGGCACCGACGGCGAGGATAGCGGAACGTGCCCCGACGGCGTGCAGCTTTACACGCAGCGCAATGGGTTCGCCAACGCGCAAGGCACCTTCGGCCCGGCGCGCTGTCCGCATTGCGCTGCCGAGCGCGATATCGATGACTACTTTGCCGCCAGCCAGGAATGGTCTGAAGGCGGCGCGGGAGAACTGGCGTGCACCGGATGCGGCTGCGAAGAGCCGGTCCCGGCATGGGAGCACGATGATCTGCTGCTCGGCACGCTCGGCCTGGAATTCTGGAACTGGCCGGAACTGTCGCCCGGCTTCCTCCAGGAACTCGAGCGGCTCACCGGCCACCGGTGGTCGCGCATGTCTGGAAAGGTGTAGACACACGCCGAGCTGGATGCGCCAGTGGCGTGGACGCAAAAAAAACCCGCGCTTCCTGTGAGAAGGCGGGTTTCTTGCACATCCTGATACTGCTTACTGACTTGGTGCCGCTGACCGGAATCGAACTGGTGACCTTCGCATTACGAATGCGCTGCTCTACCGACTGAGCTACAGCGGCGAAACCTGGGTTTCGCCTGTACCGTTCCACTGCTTACGCAAGCAGGCGGTACTGATGAAAGAACCATATTCTAGCAAACAATCCCGTAAACTTGCTAGTCTGTATTTCTACAGTGCCCGGCAAGTTCCCGGATCATTTGCCGGGTCAGGTGTTCAGCCGGCGTGATAGCCGGTCACGACCTCGACTTCTTCCTTCGAGCCCAGGAACACCGGCACGCGCTGGTGCAGCTTGGTCGGCGGGATGTCCAGGATGCGCCCCTGCCCGTCGGTAGCGGCGCCACCGGCCTGCTCGACGATCATGGCCATCGGGTTGGCTTCGTACATCAGGCGCAGCTTGCCCGGCTGCGACGGGTCGCGCCGGTCGGCCGGGTACATGAAGACGCCGCCGCGGGTCAGGATCCGGTGCACATCGGCTACCATCGAGGCGATCCAGCGCATATTGAAATCCTTGCCGCGCGGACCGGTCGAGCCGGCCAGCAGCTCTTCGACATAGCGCTGCACTGGCGGATGCCAGTGACGCTGGTTCGACATATTGATCGCGAACTCTTTCGTCGCCGGCGGGATTTGCATATCGCTCCCGGTCAGCACCCACGAGCCTTGCTCACGATCGAGCGTGAAGCAGTGCACGCCATTGCCGGTGGTCAGCACCAGCATGGTCTGCGGGCCGTACACGGCGTAGCCGGCGGCGACTTGCGCGGTACCCGGCTGCAGGAAGTCCTGCTCGGTCGGCGACTCCATGCCTTCCGGGGCTTTCAGCACCGAGAAGATGGTGCCGATCGAGACGTTGACGTCGATGTTCGACGAGCCGTCGAGCGGATCGAACAGCAGCAGGAATTCGCCCTTCGGATAGCGGCTCGGGATCTGGCGGATGGTTTCCATTTCCTCGGACGCCATCGCCGCCAGGTGGCCGCCCCACTCGTTGGCTTCGAGCAGGATTTCGTTGGAGATCACGTCCAGCTTCTTCTGGACTTCGCCCTGGATGTTCTCGGTATCGGCGCTGCCCAGCACTTCGCCCAGGGCGCCCTTGCTGACCGAATAGCTGATGCGCTTGCAGGCGCGCGCGACCACTTCGATCAGCAGGCGCAGCTCGGCGTTGATGGTCTGGTGCTGGCGCTGTTCTTCCACCAGGTATTGCGTAAGACTGACGCGTTTCATGACTTCCTCAGGTTTGGTTTCAATTCTTTTGTGTGGTACTGCCAATAATCGACTGCGCGTCCCGATCCACCCTACGTAGGGTTGGCGGCTCCGCCGCCGACGCGTCGATTGTTATCGGCTCCGATATCGCGCCGGATGATCTTGCTGCCAACGATCACCGCGTCGGCGGCGGAGCCGCCAACCCTACGATGGCCACCGTTTTAATCAATTCGACAGTGCCTTGGTCACCACTTCACGCACGTCGTTCGACAGCGTGGCCTGGCCCGCGACGCGCTGCAGCGCCGACTGCATCTGCGCCTGCAGCTCCGGCGCATAACGGCGCCAGCGGTCCATGGCGCGCGCCAGGCGGCTGGCCACTTGCGGGTTGAGCGCGTCGAGCGCGATCACCTGCTCGGCCCAGAAGGCGTAGCCGCTGCCGTCCGGGGCGTGGAAACCGACCGGGTTGTTGGCGCAGAACGTCGACACCAGGCTGCGCTCGCGGTTCGGGTTGCGCAGCGTGAAGGCCGGAT
>NZ_DAMAGA010000043.1:0-41221 GCF_031995545.1 Massilia sp. | reverse complement strand
CAGTGGCCGGTGCGGCGCCGTTTTTCGGTGCCGGCGGTTCCGGCGGCGGCGCCGGACGCTTGCCGAGGATGGCGTAGTCGAGCACCTTGCGCGCGATCGGCGCCGCCACCACGCCGCCGAAGCCGGCGTTCTCGACCACCATCGCGATCGCGATGCGCGGCTGCTCGGCCGGCGCGAAGGCGGTGAACAGCGCGTTGTCGCGATGGCGTTCGTCGATCGCATTGGCGTTGTACTTCTTGCCGCGCAGGCCGATCACCTGCGCGGTGCCGGTCTTGCCGCCCGCGGTGTAGCTGGCGCTGGCAAAGGCGCGCTGGCCCGTGCCTTCGCGGATCACACCCGCCATGGCATCCTTGATGAAGTCGATGTGCTCCTGCTTCATCGCCAGGCGCCGGGTTTCCTTGGGCACGGTCAGGGTGCGCTCGTGGGTCGATCCATCCTCGACCATCTTGACCAGGTGCGGCTTCATGACCACGCCGTTATTGGCCAGGATCGCGGTTGCATGCGCCAGCTGCAGCATGGTGTAGTTATTGAAACCCTGCCCGATCGAAATCGAGATGGTGTCGCCGCCCACCCATTTCTGGGCCGCGCGGTTGCGCTTGAAGCGCTCGGCCTTCCATTCCTTGGACGGCAGCACACCGGTCTTTTCGTGGTCCAGGTCGATCCCGGTAGGCTGGCCGAAGCCGAATTCGCGCATGAACTTCGAGATGTTATCGATCCCCATCTCATTGCCCAGCTGGTAGTAATAGGTGTCGCAGGAGTGCGCGATCGAGTGGTACATGTTGACGATGCCATGGCCGCCCGGCTTGTCGTCGTTGAAGCGGTGCCCGCCCAGCATGTAGAAGCCGGGGTCGCGGATCGCGTCGTGCGGACGGCGGAAACCCATCTCGAGCGCCGCCAGCGACATGAAGGGCTTGAAAGTCGAGCCGGGCGGATAGGTGCCCGACAGCGGACGGTTCATCAGCGGCCGGTCGAGCGACGTGTTCAATTCGTTCCAGCTCTGGGTGTCGATGCCGTCGACGAACAGGTTCGGGTCGAACCCCGGGCGCGAGACATAGGCCAGCACGTCGCCGGTGGACGGTTCGATCGCCACCAGCGCGCCGCGGTAGTCGCCGAAGGCTTCCTCGGCGATCTTCTGCAGCTCGATGTCGATCGACAGGATCAGGTTACTGCCCGGGGTCGGCGCCGTGCGGCGCAGGGTGCGGATCGCGCGTCCGCCGGCCGAGCGCTCGACCTGCTCGTAGCCGGTGATGCCATGCAGCTGGCGCTCGTAGCGCTTCTCGACGCCTTCCTTGCCGATATGGTCGGTGCCGTTGTAGTTGGCGGCGGCGTCGCTTTCTTCCAGCGCCGCCGCTTCCCTGGCGTTGATGCGGCCGATGTAGCCGATCACGTGCGAGGCGACTTCGCCCATCGGGTACTGGCGGAACAGGCGCGCCTGCACTTCCACGCCGGGGAAGCGGAAGCGCTGGGCGGTGAAGCGCGCCACTTCGTCGTCGGTCAGGCGGGTGCGCAGCGGCACGCTGGCGAAACTGCGCGACTCTTCCAGCAAGCGCTTGAAGCGGCGCCGGTCGCGCGCATCGATTTCGATCAGCTTGGCCAGTTCGTCGATCACCGATTCCATGTTGGCCTGCAGCTTCGACGGCGTGATCTCGAGCGTGTAGGCCGAGTAGTTGCGCGCCAGGACCACGCCGTTGCGGTCGACGATCAGGCCGCGGTTCGGCACGATCGGCACCAGCGCGATGCGGTTGTCCTCGGCCTGGGCCGCGTACTGGTCGTGGTGCAGCACCTGCAGCCACACCACGCGCGCGACCAGGATGCCGAAGCAGATGAAGACGAGGCCCACCAGCACCGTCAGGCGGGTGCGGAACTGGTGGATCTCGCGGTCGTTGTCTTTGAACTCGGTCATGCGAGAAGGATGCGGGTCAAGATGGACCTGAAAGTCAGATCGGACGGGTGTGGTCGCGGTCGACGGCGCGGCGCTGAGGCGCCAGCAGCAGCCAGGTGATCACCGGCCATAGGGCCACCGCCACCACGCTTTCGATGAACTGCAGCAGGCCCGGAAAGCGGCCCGAGACGAAGAAGTGCACCAGCACCTGGATCGCCTGCGCCAGCAGCAGCAGCGGGAACACGTGCATGGCCTGGGTCAGCACCGGAAACCACAGCACGCGGCGGTGGATCATGATCGCCAGGTAGGACAGCAGCGTGTAGGCCAGCGCGTTTTCGCCGAGCAGGCTGGCGTCGTGCACGTCCATCAGCAGGCCCATGCCGAAGGCGACGCCGATGCCGACCTTGCGCGGCTGGTGGATGCCCCAGAACACCAGCACCAGCGCGACGAAGTCGGGCGCGCCGACCCAGCGGCCCCAGGGCAGCAGGTTGAGCATGAAGGCGCACACCAGGCTGAACGCGATGAACAGCGGGCTGACGGGCAGCAGGATGTAATGGGGACGGTTACCGGGCATGAGTGCTTACTCCGTTCGCGCACCGCTCGGGGTGGCGGCCGTGGTGGCCGGGCGCGGTGCGGCAGGCTGTGTCGGGGCGGCCGCGCGCGGTGCGGCGGCCTGCGGTGCTGCGGCCTGCGGTGCGGTGGCGCGCGGCGCTGCGGCTTGCGCGGTGTTCTGCGCTGCGGCCGATTGCGGCGCGGCGGCCGGCGGCGTGGTGCGGGCGGCTGCGGCAGGGGTAGCGGCAGGCGTACCTGCGGCAGGCGTTGCGCCGTTCTGCGCGCCGTTTTGAGTCCCGGCCGGCTGCGCGCCGGCCGGCGGCAGCGGCGCCGAAGCCAGCGGCGGCTGCGGCACCGGGTCCATCTTCGGCAGCTTGCGGCGATTGGTCTCGTGCGCCGGTGCCGGCTGCGGGCGTTCCGGCAGCGCGTTGTGCGACATGATCACCAGCACCTGGCGGTTGCGGTCGATGCCGGCCAGCGGCAGGCCGACCACGCGTCCGAACGAACCGGCCGCCTTTTCCACCTGGGTCACGCGCGCCACCGCCAGTCCGGCCGGGTACATCCCGTCCAGGCCCGAGGTCACCAGCACATCACCGACCTGGATATCGGCATCCTGGGCCACGAAGCGCAGGTCGAGCAGGCCCGAATGGCCGCGGCCATACACGATGCTGCGCAAGCCGCTGCGCAGCACCTGCACCGGAATCGCCTGGTCCTTGTCGGTCAGCAGCGTGACTTCGGAGGTGAACGGGAACACGCGCGTGACCTGGCCGACCACGCCGGCATTGTCGATCACCGGCAGGCCGAGCGTGACGCCGGCGCGCGAGCCGCGGTCGATCACCACGCGCCGGGTGGACGGGTCGCGTGCGTCGTACAGAATCTCGGCCATCTGCGACTGCACCGGCAGCTGGGCCTTGCCTTCCATCAGACGGCGCAGGTGCGCGTTCTCGGCCATCTGCAGCCTGGCCTGCTGCAGCAGGGTCGCCTGCTGCATCTGCTCGTCCTTGAGGGCGCGCACTTCGCGCTGCAGCGTCGACACCGACGAGAAGTAGCCGCCCATGTTGGACAGCGCTTCGCGCGGCATCAGGGCCGCCATCTGCACCGGGTACAGCACGGTGGCGGCCACGCTGCGCACGCCGGCGAGCAGGTTCATGCGCGCGTCCAGCACCAGCAGCACGATCGCGATCAGCGCGAACACCGTCACCTTGACGCGCGCGGGCGCGCCTTGTTTGAACAGCGGCGGAGGACTGTATTCCATGACGTCGGGTGAAGAGACGAAAGAAGCGCGCGGATGCGATCAAGGCGGACAGCCGCAAGCGGCTCGCCGCCGTGCGTACTGCCCGCCTTTCGCCATCGCGCGCGCCCGTCTGTTTTTATTCGTACGAGAAGATCGAGCCCAGCTTGTCCATGCGCTCGAGAGCCATGCCCGATCCGCGCACCACGCAGGTCAGCGGATCTTCGGCCGCCAGCACCGGCAGGCCGGTTTCTTCCATCAAGAGGCGATCGAGGTCGCGCAGCAGCGCGCCGCCGCCGGTCAGCATCATGCCCTTCTCGGCGATGTCGGCGCCCAGTTCCGGCGGTGCCTGTTCCAGCGCGTTCTTCACGGCCGACACGATCTGGTTCAGCGGATCGGTCAGCGCTTCCAGGATCTCGTTGCTCGAGATGGTGAACGAGCGCGGGATGCCTTCGGACAGGTTGCGGCCCTTGACTTCCATTTCCTTGACTTCCGAACCCGGGAACGCAGAGCCGATCGCCTTCTTGATCGCTTCCGCGGTCTGTTCGCCGATCAGCATGCCGTAGTTGCGGCGGATGTAGTTGACGATCGCTTCGTCGAACTTGTCGCCGCCGACGCGCACCGAGCCCTTGTAGACCATGCCGCCCAGCGAGATGATGCCCACCTCGGTGGTGCCGCCGCCGATGTCGACCACCATCGAGCCGGTCGCTTCCGACACCGGCAGGCCGGCGCCGATCGCGGCCGCCATCGGCTCTTCGATCAGGTACACCTGCGAGGCGCCGGCGCCGAGCGCCGATTCGCGGATCGCGCGGCGCTCGACCTGGGTCGAGCCGCACGGCACGCAGATGATGATGCGCGGCGACGGACGGAAGAATTTCGAGTCGTGCACCATGCGGATGAACTGCTTGAGCATCTGCTCGGTGACCGTGAAGTCGGCGATCACGCCATCCTTCATCGGGCGGATCGCTTCTATATTGCCCGGCACCTTGCCCAGCATTTGCTTGGCTTCCTTGCCGACCGCCTGGATCGTCTTTTTGCCGTTCGGGCCGCCTTCCTGGCGAATTGCCACCACCGACGGTTCGTCCAGCACGATGCCCAGGCCGCGGACGTAGATCAGCGTATTGGCGGTGCCGAGGTCAATCGCCAGGTCGTTCGAGAAGTAGCTGCGTAAAAAACCAAACATGGGTGTCCTGATGCGCATCAATGTGCGCCTAAACATTGATCGGGAATTCTTTGCCGCAGCTGCCAACCGAGGGCGGCGCGGGCTTGGCTGCATGCGCGCCTGGCTTTCGGCACGACAACGCATTAGCCCGCCATTCTACCTTATAATTTGACGTTTACATGCTGAATACCGGCGCTTTTACCGGCCGATTAGCAAGCGAATTCAGGGGTGTTTGCAGGGTTTTATCGACCGAAGGACGCCGTTTGCTGACAACTTGCTAACATTCATTATTCGCCCAATCATATTTTCGTGCGCCTCAATGCGTGCCTATTTGCCATGTCCCTGACTCTTTCAGACGTAAAACGCATCGCCAACCTGGCCCAGCTCGACATGGACGATGCCCATGCCGAGACCGCTTTGGCCGAGCTGAACGGCATCTTCGCCCTGGCCGAGCAGATGGGGGCGGTGGACACCAGCGGCGTGGCGCCGCTAGCCCAGCCGCTGGAAGCCATCCTGGCCCTGCCGCTGCGCCTGCGCGACGACGTGGTCACCGAACAGAACCGCCGCGAGGATTACCAGGCGCCGGCCCCGAAAGCCCAGGACGGCCTGTACCTGGTGCCGAAGGTCATCGAGTAATCGCCCTGCTCTCTTGAATCGTTTTTGAATCGAACCACTATGCATAACAAGACCCTCAAAGAGCTGTCCGCGCTCCTGCAATCGAAGCAGGTCTCGAGCACCGAACTGACGCGCCATTACCTCGACCGCATCGACGCCAGCGCCCACAACGCCTTCTTGCACGTGGACCGCGAACTGTCGCTGGCGCAGGCCGCCGCGGCCGACGCGCGCATCGCCGCCGGCACCGCCGGCGCCTTGACCGGCGTGCCGATCGCGCACAAGGACATCTTCGTCACGCGCGGCTGGCGCACCACCGCCGGCTCCAAGATGCTGCAGGGCTACGTCAGCCCGTTCGACGCCACCGTGGTCGAGCGCCTCGGCGCGGCCGGCATGGTCACGCTGGGTAAAGTCAATCTGGACGAATTCGCGATGGGTTCGGCCAACGAGAACTCGGCCTATGGCGCGGTCAAGAATCCATGGGACGCCACGGCGGTGCCGGGCGGCTCCTCGGGCGGTTCGGCCGCCGCGATCGCCGCGCGCCTGGCGCCGGCCGCCACCGCCACCGACACCGGCGGCTCGATCCGCCAGCCGGCGGCCTTCTGCGGCGTCACCGGCATCAAGCCGACCTACGGCCGCGTGTCGCGCTTCGGCATGATCGCGTTCGCCTCGTCGCTCGACCAGGGTGGCCCGATCGCCCAGACCGCCGAGGATTGCGCGCTGCTGCTGAACGACATGATCGGCTTCGACGAGCGCGATTCGACCAGCCTGACGCCGGAACAGGGCAACCGGAAGGAAGACTTCACCCGCGACCTGAACCAGCCGTTGAACGGCCTGCGCATCGGCGTGCCGAGCGAGTATTTCGGCGAAGGCCTGGCGCCTGACGTCGAAAGCGCGGTGCGCGCGGCGCTGGAGCAGTTCGTAAAACTGGGCGCGACCCTGGTGGACATCTCGCTGCCGAAGACCGCGCTGTCGATCCCGACCTACTACATCATCGCCCCAGCCGAAGCGTCGTCGAACCTGTCGCGCTTCGACGGCGTGCGCTACGGCCACCGCGCCAGCGAGTACAAGGATCTGCAAGACATGTACCGCAAAACCCGCGCCGAAGGTTTCGGCAGCGAGGTGAAGCGCCGCATCATGGTCGGCACCTATGTGCTGTGCCACGGCTACTACGACGCGTACTACGTGCAGGCGCAGAAGATCCGGCGCCTGATCGCCGACGACTTCCAGGCCGCGTTCGCGGACAAGTGCGACGTGATCATGGGACCGGTGGCGCCGACCGTGGCATGGGACCTGGGCTCGAAATCGAACGACCCGGTGGCCAACTACCTGGCCGACATCTTCACGCTGTCGACCAGCCTGGCCGGTCTGCCGGGCATGTCGATCCCGTGCGGTTTCGGCGAAGGTGAAAAGAACGGCAAGCGTCCGGTCGGCCTGCAAATCATCGGCAACTACTTCGCCGAAGCCAAGCTGCTGAACATCGCGCACCAGTACCAGCAGGCGACCGACTGGCATACCCGCGCGCCGCAAGGCGTGTAAGTCCGTCGACACTGAACAAAGAGAGAACACTATGCAATGGGAAGTCGTCATCGGTCTTGAGAACCACGTCCAGCTCACGACCCAATCGAAAATCTTCAGCGGCAGCTCGATCCGCTTCGGCGCCGAGCCGAACACGCAGGCCAGCCCGGTCGACCTGGCGCTGCCGGGCGTGCTGCCGGTACTGAACCGCGGCGCCGTCGAGCGCGCGATCCGTTTCGGCCTGGCGGTCGGCGCAAAAATCGCGCCGCAGTCGGTCTTCGCGCGCAAGAACTATTTTTACCCTGACCTGCCGAAGGGCTACCAGATCAGCCAGATGGACGATCCGGTGGTCCAGGGCGGCACCATCAGCTTCGCCTACGAGAAGGACGGCAAGCTGGAAACCAAGACCGTCAACCTGACCCGCGCCCACCTCGAAGAGGACGCCGGTAAATCGCTGCACGAAGACTACGCCGGCATGAGCGGCATCGACCTGAACCGCGCCGGCACCCCGCTGCTCGAGATCGTGTCCGAGCCGGAGATGCGCAGCGCTGCAGAAGCCGTGGCCTACGCCAAGGCGCTGCACTCGCTGGTGATGTGGCTGGGCGTCTGCGACGGCAATATGCAAGAGGGCTCGTTCCGCTGCGACGTCAACGTCTCGGTACGTCCGCTCGGCCAGAAGGAATTCGGCACCCGCTGCGAGATCAAGAACCTGAACTCGTTCCGCTTCATGGAAGAAGCGATCCACTACGAAGTGCGGCGCCAGATCGAGCTGATCGAAGACGGCGGCAAGGTGATCCAGGCGACCCGCCTGTGGGACCCGGACCGCAAGGAAACCCGCTCGATGCGCACCAAGGAAGACGCGCAGGATTACCGCTACTTCCCGGACCCGGACCTGCCGCCGCTGATCATCGGCCAGGACTGGATCGAGCGCGTGAAGGCCGAGATGCCGGAACTGCCGGAAGCCATGCGCGCGCGCTTCACCGGCGACTACGGCCTGCCGGAATACGACAGTCTGGTGCTGACCTCGTCGCAGGCGATGGCCAACTACTACGAAGCCGTGGTGGCCAAGGCCGGCAAGGAAAACGCGAAAGCGGCCGCCAACTGGATGATGGGCGACGTCTCGTCGACCCTGAACCGCGAAGGCGTCGAGCTGGTCGATTCCCCGGTCAGCGCCGCCCAGCTGGCCCTGCTGCTGCAGCGCATTGCCGACGGCACCATCTCGAACAAGGCCGCGAAAGAAGTGTTCGCTGCCATGTGGGAAGCCAAGTCGCAGGACGAAGCCCTGGCTGACACCGTCATCGACCAGAAAGGCCTGAAGCAGATCTCGGACACCGGCGCGCTGGAAGCGATCGTCGACGAAGTCCTGGCCGCCAATGCCAAGTCGGTCGAACAATACCGCGCCGGTAAAGAAGCCGCCATCAATGCGCTGATCGGCCAGACGATGAAGGCCTCGAAGGGCAAGGCCAACCCGGCGCAAGTCACCGAGCTCCTGAAGAAGAAACTCGCCGGCTGAGCTCCCCGCTCCGCCCCGATAATTAGGGTCAGAGTCAAATTGTTGGGCAATTTCTCACGTTGCCCGGCGATTTGACTGCTGACCCTGATTGCTTTTCACCGCACGCAATTTCCTATCGAAGGCACCCTGTCCCCATTTAACGCCGATGCGCGAGAAATTGCCCAACAATTCGACTCTGACCCTCATTGTTTTGGCTTCAAAAGTTGCAGCTCGCAATTGAATTTGAGGCTTTTCTGAATGCCTGCAGATACCGCTGAACCGCGCATCAATAAAACTATTCACCAGCAACAAAGCACCCTAAAAATAATGAGGGTCAGAGTCAAATTGTTGAGCAATTTTTCAAAGTTGCCAAACAATTCGACTCTGACCCTAATTTGTTTTTAGAGAAACAGTTGCAAAATAATTAGGGTCAGAGTCGAATTGAATGACAACATTCGAAAGTTGTCAAACAATTTAACTCTGACCCTAATTGAGAGTGAGGCTGGCGGCGGCTGGTTAGATGCCGTAGCGGGTGCGGTAGGCGGCGACGGCGTCTTTGTGTTGGGACAGGCGGGCGTCGGCGGTGTGGGTGTCGAGGTAGCTGAACAGGTCGCTCAAGTTGGCGATCGAAATCACCGGGATGTTGAACTCGCGCGAGACTTCCTGTACTGCCGACAGTTCGGACAGTGCGTCGTCCTTGCCCGAGCGTTCCATGCGGTCCAGCGCGATCAGCACGGCGGCCGGTTCGGCGCCGGCGGCGCGGATCATGGTGACCGATTCGCGCACCGAGGTGCCGGCCGAGATCACGTCGTCGATGATCACGACTTTGCCCGTCAGCTTGGCGCCGACGATGGTGCCGCCTTCGCCGTGGTCCTTGGCTTCCTTGCGGTTGTAGGCGAACGAGGTGTCGCGGCCCTTGGCCGCCAGCGCGACCGCGGTGGCGCTGGCCAGCGTGATGCCCTTGTAGGCTGGGCCGAACAGCATGTCGAACTCGACGCCCGAATCGAGCAGGGTCTGGGCGTAGAACTCGGCCAGCTTGCCGAGGGTGGCGCCGTCGTGGAACAGGCCGGCGTTGAAGAAGTACGGCGACAGGCGCCCGGCCTTGGTCGTGAATTGACCGAACTTTAATACCTCGGCCTCGACCGAAAATCCAATGAATTGCTGGCGCAGATCGCTCACGTGCTTCCCCCTGAATGTCGAAAGCGGCTATTTTACGCGCTTGGCTCGCCGCCCGCGACCACCCGCGCTGCATCGTCCGGGCTGATCGGTTTGACCAGATGGCGCTCGAAGCCGCAGGCGCGGCTGCGTTCGCGGTCGGCCTCCTGGCCGTAGCCGCTCAGCGCCACCAGACGGCAAGCGCGCCCCGCTTCCGACGCGCGGATGCGCGCGGCCAGCTGGTAGCCGTCCAGCACCGGCAGGCCGATGTCCAGCAAGGCCACGGTCGGCCGCAGGCGCTCGAGCGCGGCCAGCGCCGTCACCGGGTCGTAATACACCTCGACCTCGTGGCCATGCGCGCGCAGCAGGCGGCCCAGCGTATCGGCGCCGTCGGCATTGTCGTCGACCAGCAGCACGCGCTGCGGCGCCACGTTTGGCGCCGACGGCAGCGGCAGCGTCAATGCATCGGCCGACACCGGCGTCAGCATGCCGGCGCCGCGCTGCAGCGGCAGGCGCACCACGAATTCGCTGCCCAGGCCGCGTCCTTCACTGCGCGCCTCGACCCGGCCGCCGTGCAGCTCGACGATGTTCTTGACCAGCGCCAGCCCGATCCCGAGCCCGCCTTCGGCGCGGTCGATGCTGCGCCGGCCCTGGAAGAACAGGTCGAACACCTGTCCGCGCACTTCCGGCGCCAGGCCGATGCCGGTGTCGCGCACGCTCACCACGGCGTCATTGCCGTCGCGCCGCGCCTGCAGGCGGATATGCCCGCCCGGTTCGGTGTAGCGCGCCGCATTGGTCAGCAGGTTCGAGACCACCTGCGCCAGCCGCACCGGATCGCCCTCCCACGCCACGCCCGGCTCGATCTCGACGTCCAGCCGGTGCCGGCGCTGCTCGATCAGCAGGCTGGCCATCTCGACCGCCTTGCCCAGCGTCTGCGCCAGGTCGACCCGTTCGATCTTGAGTTCGATCTTGCCGCGCGTGACCTTCGACACGTCGAGCAGGTCGTCCACCAGCCGCACCAGATGGTCGACCTGGCGCCCGATGATCGCGACCTCGCGCCCGTGCGAACCGTCGCCGCGCATGCGCATCAGCTGCAGCGCGGTGACGATCGGCGACAGCGGATTACGCAGCTCGTGGCCGAGCATGGCCAGGAACTCGTCCTTGGCCTGGCTGGCCGCGCTCAGGTCGACCAGCAGCTGCTCGCGCTCGCGCTGCGCGCGCTCGACCGCCTGGCGGTTGCGCACATGTTCGGTCACTTCGACCTGGACCAGGATCACGCCTTCCGGCCGGCCGTCGGCGCCCGTCAAAGGCTCGAGGCTGAAGCGGAAGAAGCGCTCCTGTGCCTCGCCATCCGCATCCGGCACCTGCAGTGCCAGCTCTTCTTCGTTGAACGATTCGCCGCTGCGGTAGGCGCGCGCGATGGCCTCGGCCACCACGCTGCCATCGAGCTGCGGGAAGGCTTCGAGGAAGGTCTTGCCCTTCAGGTCCGTGCAGTCGACCAGTTCGCAATAGCGATGGTTCGCCAGGTGGAAACGCAGCTCCGGGCCGCTCAGCAGCGCGGCGGCCACCGGCGCCGCCATCAGCATCGCGTCGCGCTGGGCCAGGGCGACGTCGCGCTCGTGGCGCTCGGTGGCGTCGCGCGTAAAGCAGCGGGTATAACGCAGCTCGCCGTCTTCGAAGTGGCCGTTGGAGTGGATCAGCACGCGCTTGATCGATCCGTCCTTGCAGCGCAGGCGCGCCGGCTGGTCGTACAGCGCCCCGCCCGACAGCAGCGTGCTCAGGATGTGATCGATGGTCGACGCATCTTCGTGAAATTCGGCGATGTGGCGGCCGACGTATTCTTCCCAGCCGTAGCCGAGCATCTGCAGCTCCGCGCGGTTGGCCCACAGGATGGTGCCGTCGGGGCCGACGCGGTGCAGGCCTTCGACGGCGTTCTCGACGAAGTCGGCCAGCTCCGTGACCGAAGCATCGTGCAGGCGCGCGCCGGGTTCGACGGCGAACGATTTGTGGTTGTTCATGAAATTGGGATGCGTAAGTGGCGCGGCAAAGATGAAGTCCAGCGCGCGGAAGGATTGGCTAGTGTAACAGATCGTTTCCTAGTGACACTGTCCTTACTGCATTTGCGCAACAGCGAGAGCCTATCCCCGGTCAGGACAAACGCGTTACACTTGCCGCTTGAAGTTGCCGGACATTATCAACATCGCCGTCCGGCGGTCCCTCCACTGCTTTCGCATATCACCATGCCACGAATTATTTCCGCCAACCTGAACGGGATCCGTTCCGCCCACAAGAAGGGTTTCTTTGACTGGCTGGCCACCCAGCAGGCCGACTACATCTGCGTCCAGGAACTCAAGGCCCAGGAAGCCGACATGACCGAGGACTTCCTGCGTCCGCACGGCTACCACGGCCACTTCCACTACGCCGAAAAGAAAGGCTACTCGGGCACCGGCGTGTACAGCAAGACCGCCCCCGACACCCACCGCATCGGCTTCGGCTGCGGCGAGTTCGATGCCGAAGGGCGCTACACCCGCTGCGACTTCGGCAACCTGACCGTGATTTCGCTGTACGCGCCGTCCGGCTCCTCGTCGCCCGAGCGCCAGCTGGCCAAGTTCCGCTTCATGGAAGTATTCCTGCCGCACCTGATGGAACTGAAGGCCGAGGGCCGCGAAGTCGTGATCTGTGGCGACTGGAACATCGCCCATAAAGAGATCGACCTCAAGAACTGGAAGGGCAACCTGAAGAACTCGGGCTTCCTGCCGGAAGAACGCGCCTGGATGACGCGCATCTTCGACGAACTGGGACTGGTCGACGTGCACCGCGGGCTCGATCCGCGCCCCGAGCAGTACACCTGGTGGAGCAACCGCGGCCAGGCCTATGCCAAGAACGTCGGCTGGCGCATCGACTACCACGTCGCCACCCCGGGCATCGCCGCACGCGCGAAAACCGTGTCGGTCTATAAGGACGTGAAGTTCTCGGACCACGCGCCCCTGATCATCGACTACGATCTGTAGGTAGCGCTTAGATTCAGTTCCACTCCAGCGTGAATTCGCTGCTGAAGCTGCGCGGCTGGCCGCTCAATGGATCGTCGAAGGCGATCGAGCGCGCCAGCAGCTTGAGCGGCGCGCTGTAGTCGTCGCCCTTGCACGGCAGCGCCACCGGATAGAAAGTGTCGTTGACGATCGGCGCGCCGAGCGACGACAGGTGCAGGCGCAGCTGGTGCTTGCGCCCGGTGTGCGGGTGCAGGCGGTAGCGCGCGACGTCGCCGCGCCGCTCCAGGAGCTCGATCAGCGTCTCCGAATTCGGCTCCCCATCCACTTCCTCGCTCACGAAGAACTGCTCGGCGTCCTGCATGCGGCTGCGGTAGGTGAACGGGAATTCCCTGCCCTCGATGAAGCCGGCCAGCGCCTCGTAGGTCTTCTTCACCACACGCTTCTGGAACATCGACTGGTAGGCGCCGCGCGAATCGGGATTGTGCGAGAAGATCACCACGCCCGCGGTTTCGCGATCGAGGCGGTGGATCGGCACCAGGTGCGGCAGGTCATGCGCGCGCTTCAGGCGCACCAGCAGCGTCTCCTTTAAAAAACGCCCGGTCGGGATGGTCGGCAAAAAGTGCGGCTTGTCGGCCACCAGCAGGTGCTGGTCCATGAACAGCACCCGTTCCCGGAACGGGATCGGCGTCTCGTCGTGTTCCAGCTCGCGGTAGTACCAGATGCGCATGCCCTGGCGTACATGGCTGTCGGCGTGCAGCGCCGTCCCTCTGGCGTCGACGATCTCGCCGCGCGCCAGGCGCGCCGTCCACGCCGCTTCGCTCACGTCGGGAAAGCGCTCGACCAGGAAGCGCAGCATGCCGCCGGCGCGGGTTTCGGTCAGCCACAGGTAGCTGGGTGCGACGCCGTCGCGCGTCGGCAGCGGCACAACTGCATTTGCTTCGGCCTGGTGACCGGGTACGCCTTTTGCCATCGGTTCCGGTCAGCGCAGCGCGGTGCTCTGGTACGACGGCAGCTTGGCCACCGTGGTGTTCTTGGCCCGCGCGTACAGCGGCAGCAGCACGTTCATGTGCGCTTCCATGTCCTTGATGCGGGTCTCGCCGCCCGGGTGGGTCGAGAAGATCTCGAGCGGCGCGCCCTGGTTCAGCTGCGCCATCTTGCGCCACAGGGCGATGCCGGCGCGCGGGTCGTAGCCGGCGCGCGAGGAGATGTCCAGGCCCACCAGGTCGGCCTCGCGTTCCTCATCGCGCGAGAACTTCAGCACCAGGAACTGGCCGGCCTGGTTGGCGACGGTGCCGGTAATGTTGGGGTCGACGCCGAAGATGCCCGAGATCAGGGCGCCGCCGACGCGCGCGCCGAGCGAGGTCAGGCCGCTCTTGGCCATGCGCTCGCGCCCGTGCTCGCGCAGGGCGTGGGCGATTTCGTGGCCCATCACGGCCGCGATCTCGTCATCGTTGAGTTTGAGCTGGCTGATGATGCCGGTATAGAAGCCGATGCGCCCGCCCGGCATGCAGAAGGCATTCACCTCGTTCGACTGGAACAGGTTGACCTGCCACTCCCACTTGGTGGCGGCCTGGTTCCAGCGCGGCGCGTGCGGGATGATGCGCTGGGCGATCGCGCGCAGGCGCTTGACCTGTGGGTCGCTGGTCGGCACCAGTGCGCCTTTCTGCTGGGCCTGGCTGAGCATCTCGGCGTACTGCTGGCGCGCCGCCTCGTTGACGGTTTCCTCCGGCGCCAGCACGCGCACCCGCGACAGCGGCTTGACGGCGATGCCGTCCTGGACCACCTGGCTGCTATCCTGGGCGACGGCCAGGCCGGTGACGGCGAACACGGACAGCGACAGGGTCAGGTGCGCGGCAAGCTGTTTCATTTTTTTCATCGGTTCGGTGGGGGACCGTTGTTGGCGGTCCATCCTCTCAGAAGTTGGTCGGCACGGTTCTGGCGGCGCACGGCGCAGCTCAGCTCAGCGGCGATGATCGTCCATACAGCGTTGTCGTTCTAGCCGCCAACGCACATAAGGGATCGCTCCGTCAGCCGGCAGGCTTTACTTTCTTGCGCAAACGAAACACCGCCAGGCTCCCGCGCAGGTTCGGCAGGAAGTTGATCACCTTGCCGTCGTCCAGCGCCACACATTCCAGCACTTCGAGCCCGCACTCCTCGGCCAGCTCCTGGAAGTCGTAAATGGTGGCGCAGCGCACGTTGGGCGTGTCGTACCACTGGTACGGCAGCGAACGCGACACCGGCATGCGTCCGCGCAGCAGCGCCAGGCGGTGCGGCCAGTGGGCGAAATTCGGGAACGAGACGATCGCTTCGTGACCCACGCGCACGATGTCGCGCAGCAGCGCCTCCACGTGCTGCATCATCTGCAAGGAGTTCAGACACAGCACCGTGTCGAAGGTGTTGTCGCCGAACAGGCCCAGGCCCTGCTCCATGTCGTGCTGGATCACGCTGACGCCGCGGCGGGTACTTTCCAGCACCTTGTCGTCGGCGATCTCGATGCCGTAGCCGCTGCAGCGCTTGCCCGATTCGAGGTAGCGCAGCATGGCGCCATCGCCGCAGCCAACGTCCAGCACGTGGGCGCGTTCGCCCACCCAGTGGGCGATGAAGGCCAGGTCGGGACGCAGGGTATTCAGGTCGGTGAAGTTCATGCGGCCTCCCTGCCGATGTTGGCAACGGCGGGGTCGATCGCCAGCTCCAGTGCGATGCGGTCGTAGTAGGCACGCACCACGTTCATGTAGCGCTCGTCCTCGAGCAGGAAAGCATCGTGGCCGTGCGGCGCGTCGATCTCGGCATAGGTCACGCGGCGCCGGTTGCTGATCAAGGCTTCCACGATCTCGCGGCTGCGCTCCGGCGAGAAGCGCCAGTCGGTGCTGAACGAGGCGATCAGGAATTGGGCCTTGGTACCCGACAGCGCCTTTACCAGGTCGCCGTCGTGCTCGCGCGCCGGGTCGAAGTAGTCGAGCGCCTTGGTGATCAGCAAATAGGTGTTGGCGTCGAAGTATTCCGAGAACTTGTCGCCCTGGTAGCGCAGATAGGATTCGATCTCGAAGTCGATGCCGAAGTCGAAGTTGTAGTCGTTGGTCTCGGCCGCGTTGCGCAGTTTTCTACCGAACTTCTCGGCCATGTCGTCGTTCGACAGGTAGGTGATGTGGCCGACCATGCGCGCCACTTTCAGGCCATTCTTCGGCACCACGTTGTGTTCATAAAAATCGCCGCCGCGGTAATCGGGGTCGGTCAGGATCGCCTGGCGCGCCACGTCGTTGAAGGCGATGTTCTGCGCCGACAGCTTGGGCGTGGAGGCGATCACGATGCAGTGGCGCAGGCGCTCGGGATACATGATGCTCCACGACAGCGCCTGCATGCCGCCCAGCGAACCGCCCATCACGGCGGCGAAGCAGTCGATGCCGAGGCGGTCGGCCAGGCGCGCCTGGGCCGCGACCCAGTCTTCCACCGTCACCAGCGGAAAGGCGGCGCCGTACGGCTTGCCGGTGGCCGGGTTGACGTGCATCGGGCCGGTCGAGCCGAAGCAGGAACCGAGGTTGTTGATGCCGATGACGAAGAAGCGGTCGGTGTCGACCGGCTTGCCCGGGCCGACCATATTGTCCCACCAGCCCGCGCTCTTGGGCGTGGCGTAGTGGCCCGCCACGTGGTGCGAGGCATTGAGCGCATGGCAGATCAGCACCGCGTTCGATTTGTCGGCGTTGAGCGTGCCGTAGGTTTCATACATCAGCGTGTAATCGCCGAGTTCCGCCCCGCTTTGCAGGCGCAGCGGCTCGGCGAAGTGCATCGCCTGCGGTGTGACTATTCCAAGAGATCCCATGAAGGTGTCGCTACTTATGATTGCTACTGTGTGTGATTGCGGTGCGGGTTGTGCTGCGCCGGCGCGAGGCCGGCGCAAGGTGCGGTGTTACAGCGTCTGCAGCGACTCGACCGCCGTGGCGATCTCGCCCGGCTCCATCGCGCGCAGGATGCGCCGGGTGCGGGTCGTGACCGCCGCCAGGTCGGTGTTCAGGATTTCCTGCTTCACCGCCAGCAGCTGCGCCGGATGCATCGAGAATTCGCGCAAGCCCATGCCCAGCAACAGGCGCGTGAGCTTGACGTCGCCCGCCATCTCGCCGCAGACCGCCACGTCCAGCCCGGCCTTGTGGCCGGTGGCGATGGTCGAGGCGATCAGCTGCAGCACCGCCGGATGCAGCGGATTATACAGGTGCGCCACCTCGTAATCGACGCGGTCGATCGCCAGCAGGTACTGAATCAGGTCGTTGGTGCCGATCGACAGGAAATCCATGCGGCGCACGAACAGCGGCAGCGCCAGCGCGGCGGCCGGGATCTCGATCATGGCGCCGACCTCGATTCCTTCGTCGTACTTGATCTTTTCGTCGCGCAGCTGGGCCTTGGCCTGCTCGATCATGTTCAGGGTCTGGTCGATCTCGAAGGCGTGCGCCAGCATCGGGATCAGCATGCGCACCTTGCCGAAGGCGGACGCGCGCAGGATGGCACGAAGCTGCGTGAGGAACATCTGCGGCTCGGCCAGGCAATAGCGGATCGCGCGCAGGCCCAGCGCCGGGTTCAGCGCCGTGTGCTCGGTCTGGTCGAGCGGCTTGTCGGCGCCCACGTCCAGCGTGCGGATCGTCACCGGACGGCCCTTCATCGCCAGCACCGCGCGCCGGTACTGCTCGAACTGCTCGTCCTCGTTGGGGATGCGCAGCGCCTGCGCGCCGCTGCCCATGAACAGGAATTCGGAGCGGAACAGGCCGACGCCGTTGGCGCCCGCTTCCAGCGCCGCCGGGCAGTCGTCGGGCAGCTCGATGTTGGCCAGCAGCGTGACCGGGGTGCCGTCCTTGGTCACCGCCGGGGTTTTCTTGAGCTTCAACAGGCGCTTGCGCGCCTTGATCATGGCGGCCTGGCGCGCGCGGTACTGTTCCAGCACCAGCTGGCTCGGATTGCAGATCACCACGCCTGCGTCGCCATCGACGATCACCCAGTCGTCCTGCTCCACCAGGCGCGAGGCCTGGCTCATGCCGACCACCGCCGGGATGTCCAGGCTGCGCGCCACGATCGCGGTGTGCGAGTTCTGGCCGCCGACGTCGGTGACGAAGCCGATGAAGGAGCGCGGCACGCCGGGGCGGTCGCGGAAGGCCAGCATGTCGGCCGGCGAGATGTCGTGCGCCACCACGATCATCTGGGGTGGCGGCTGGTCGGGGTCGACCACGATCGGCGGCACGCTGAGGGCGGTGCCGGTCAACACCTTCAGCACGCGCTCGGCCACCTGCTGGATGTCGTGCTTGCGCTCGCGCAGGTACTCGTCCTCGATCTCGTCGAACTGCGCCGAGAGCTCGTCGATCTGGGTCACCAGCGCCCATTCGGCGTTGTAGCGGCGCGCGCGGATGATGTCGAGCGGCGCTTCCGAGATCATCGGGTCGGACAGGATCAGGGCGTGGACGTCGATGAAGGCGCCCAGTTCGGTCGGGGCGTCCTTGGGCAGGTCGGTCCACAGTTCCTGCAGGTTGCGGTGCACGGCGGCGATCGCGTCCTGCAGGCGGCGCACCTCGGCCTCGACCTGCTCTTCCAGCACCAGGTAGTGCTTGACGTCGAGCGCGGCCGGCGTGAGCAGGTGCGCGCGGCCGATGGCGATGCCGCGCGAGACCGGAATGCCGTGCAGGAGAAAAGCGGCCATGCTGGAGCCCGAAGAACGCGGCGCCGTGTCGAACCCGTAAGCGGGCGGCGACATTACTCGCCTTCGCCGAACTTGTCGTTGACCAGGGCACTAAGGGCGGCGACCGCGGCTTCTTCGTCCTTGCCCTCGGCTTCCAGGGTCACCTTGGCGCCCTTGCCGGCGGCCAGCATCATGACGCCCATGATCGACTTGGCGTTGATGCGGCGTCCGTTGCGGGTGAGCCAGACGTCGCTCTGGTATTTCGCGGCCAGCTGGGTGAATTTGGCGGAAGCACGGGCATGCAGGCCCAGCTTGTTGATGATCTCGAGTTCTTGTTGAATCATGTTCGCTTTATCGTTTTAATTGTCGAATCTGTATCGCCATCGCGCCTGTGCGCTTTTCCCTGAGCGCCGCCGGATCAGCCGCTGCCGACCCGGATCCGGTTGTCGACCCGCACTGCCCCGTTCTGGGCGCCGGCCAGCGCCATCTCGACCACCACGTCGAGCGTATCGCGCCGGTAGGTGATCGCGCGCAGCAGCATCGGCAGGCTGATGCCGGCGATGATCTGCACGTTGTCGCTGTTCGACAGCGCGTTGCAGCAGTTGGACGGCGTGCCGCCCTTGATGTCGGTGATCACCAGCACGCCGTCGCCTTCGTCCAGGCGCGTGATCGCGGCCTTGGCCAGGCTGTTGACCTCGTGCGGGTCCTGGTCGGCGACCACGTCGATCGCTTCGAAGCGTTCGGTGGGACCGCGGAACACGTGCGCCACCGCGGTGATGAAGGCCTGGCCCAGCGGTGCGTGGGTCAGGAGCAGAATGCCTACCATGTCAATATTCGCTCGGTTACTTGCTTGCTTGCTGTGCCTGCTTGTTTGCTTCCTGTTCGACCGCGTCGATGAACATCGCTGCCACGTCGAAACCGGTCTGGTCGAAGATCTCCTGGAAACAGGTCGGGCTGGTGACATTCACCTCGGTCAGGAAATCGCCGATCACGTCTAATCCTACCAGCAACAGGCCACGCTCGGCCAGCACCGGGCCCAGGGCCTCGGCGATGGCGCGTTCGCGCTCGCTGATCGGCTGTGCCACGCCCAGGCCGCCGGCAGCCAGATTGCCGCGCACTTCGCCGCCCTGCGGGATGCGCGCCAGCACGAACGGCACCGGCTTGCCGCCGATGACCAGCACGCGCTTGTCGCCCTTCTCGATGGCGGGGATGAATTTCTGCGCCATGATGGTGTGACGGCCGTTGGCGGTCAGGGTCTCGATGATCGAACCCAGGTTGAGGCCGTCGCTCTTCACACGGAAGATGCCGGCGCCGCCCATGCCGTCCAGCGGCTTGAAGATCACGTCGCCGTGCTTGGCATGGAAGGCGCGCAGGCGCTCTTCGCTCGACGTCACCAGGGTCGGCGAGGTGTAGTCGCTGAACTGGCCGATCGCCAGCTTCTCGTTGTGGTCGCGGATCGCCGACGGGCGGTTGAATACGCGCGCGCCCTGGCGCTCGGCCAGCTCCAGCAGATAGGTGCCGTAGACATATTCCATGTCGAATGGCGGGTCCTTGCGCTCGATGATGGCGTCGAAGGTCGACAGCGACACGTCCTCGGCCGGGTCGGCGCGGTACCAGTCGTCCGCATCGCCGGTCAGGTGAATGCGCGCGACTTTGGCGCTGACCACGCCCCCTTCCAGCACCATGTCGCGCTGCTCGAAGGCATGCACGGCATGGCCACGCCGCGCCGCCTCGCGCATCATCGCAAAGGTCGAGTCCTTGTAGGTCTTGAAGCCGGACAGCGGGTCGGCGAGAAAAGCGATTTTCATGGGGCATCCAATTGAGGTGATGACCTGATTTTAGCCCGAAACGGCAAACCTCGCGGCCGGGGCCCCGGTTCGGTCCGCCACCCCGCTTTTCAATGTCGAACTAGTAGATGCACCTTGGCAATTTGTGAGGTCTCAGCCCTTCCACGTGAGCAGCCTCAATCGCGCTGCATCGCATGCGGGTCAACATAGCGTCATGGAACCCCAATCCAATAGCCAAGCCGAGCAGGAACGCATCAGCCATGTCTACCGCGCCTGGCACGGCGGCGCCGCGCTGGCGCGCTATGCCTGGAACCGTCCCGAGATCCTGCAGCAGGTGGCGGCGCGGGCGCGCGGCTTCGCCGAGCTGCTGTCGAACACAGTCGGCTCCGATCTGTCGTCGGTCGAAGTGCTGGACGTCGGCTGCGGCACCGGCGGCTTCCTGCGCCAGCTGATCGACTGGGGCGCCACGCCGTCCAAACTCACCGGCACCGAGCTGCAGAAAGACCGGCTCGACCACGCGCGGCGCTGCACCGCGCCCGGGGTCCTGTGGCACCTGGGCACGCTCGAGGCGATGCCGCAGGAAGGCTTCGACCTGGTGACGGCGCAGACGGTGTTTTCCTCGGTGCTCGATCCATCGCTGCGGCGCGAGCTGGCGGCGCAGATGTGGCGCGCGCTGCGGCCCGGCGGCTGGTGCCTGGTGTTCGATTTCAGGTATGACAATCCGCGCAACCGCAACGTGCGCAAGGTCACGCGCGCCGAGTTGCAGGAGTGGTGGCCCGGCGCCGGCCAGCGCTACCGCAGCCTGGTGCTGGCGCCGCCGATCCACCGCGTGCTGGCCGGGGCGCCATGGCTGGCGTGCGAGCTGCTGACGGCGATCGCGCCGGTGCTGAGGTCGCATTTCATGTACGTGGTGCGAAAGGAAACGTGAAGGTTGCGGTCGATCCGCAGGATTATCCTCGGATCAATATACTTCCGGATCCGGATCGGTACGCTCCAGCTCCAGCGACGCCGCCAACATGCCGAGGCGCGCCACGACGCCATACACATAGAACCGGTTCGGCGCCGCCGTCCCCGGCTTGGCCTTCAGATCCGGCATCGCATGCTGCTGGGCAAACGCCAGCGGCACATACTGCGAACCCGGCGAATTCAGGTTCTGGTCGATGCCGCGCTCGGCGTGCACGCGGTAGAAGCCGCCCACCACGTAGCGGTCGATCATGTACACCACCGGCTCGGCCACGGCGTCGTCGATCGACTCGTGGGTCGGCACGCCTTCCTGGATGATCAGGTCGGTCACCGCCACGCCATCCTTGATCACCGACATGCGCGCGCGCTGGGCGGCGGTCAGGTCGCGCACTTCGCTGGCGTCCTTGATGGTCATGACGCCCATGCCATAGGTGCCGGCGTCCGGTTTCAGGATCACGAAGGGCTTCTGCTCCTTCATGCCGTACTCCTTGTACTTCTTCTTGATCTTCGAGAACAGCGCCGACACGCTGTCGGCCAGCTCTTCGGTGCCGACGTTCTCGCGCAGGTCGACTTCGCCGCACTTGCTGTGCAGCGGATTGACCAGCCACGGGTCGATGTCGATCAGCTTGCCGAATTTCTTGGCCACTTCATCGAACGCTTTCAGGTGATTGCTCTTGCGGCGCAGCGCCCAGCCGGCGTGCAGCGGCGGCAGCAGCGCCTGCTCGTAGACGTTTTCCAGGATCGGCGGGATGCCGCCAGATAAGTCGTTGTTGAGCAGGATGGTGCACGGGTCGAAGTCGGCCAGGCCCAGGCGGCGGCCGTTGGGCGAGCGCACCAGCGGCTCCAGCACCAGCATGTTCCCGTCCGGCAGCGCCAGCGGGGTCGGCTGGGTGATCTCGGGCGAGAACGAGCCCAGGCGCACGTGCAGGCCGGTCTGGCGGAAGATCTGCATCAGGCGCGCCACGTTCTGCAGGTACATCGGGTTGCGGGTATGGGTTTCCGGCACCAGCACCAGGTTACGGGCGTCCGGGCAATACTTGTCGATCGCGGCCATCGCGGCCTGCACCGTCAGCGGGAGCATCTCGGGCGCCAGGTTGTTGAAGCCGCCCGGGAACAGGTTGGTATCGACCGGTGCCAGCTTGTAGCCGGCATTGCGCAGGTCGACCGAGCAATAGAACGGCGGGGTGTGCTCCTGCCACTCGAGACGGAACCAGCGTTCGATCGCGGGCGTGGCTTCGAGGATTTTCTTTTCCAGGTCGAGCAAGGGGCCGGTCTGGGCGGTGGCGAGGTGCGGAACCATGTGGGACGTCCTTTATGCGCTTCTTATTGAGTCGGGTATGTCATGTGGGGCTGACGCGTCCATTTTAAAGGGGAATGCCGCGCGCACAAAAAAGCGCCACCCCCGCTTGCGCGGGGATGGCGCCCTGTTGCCGTTTCGACTACTCAGGAATCAATAGCGGTAAGCCGACTCGCCATGGCTGGTCACGTCCAAGCCTTCGCGCTCTTCGTCTTCCGGCACGCGCAGGCCGATCACCATGTCCACCAGCTTGAAGGCGACGAAGGCGACCACGGCCGACCAGACGACGGTCACGACCACTCCGTGCGCCTGCACCAGAACCTTGTCCGCGATCGAGTAAGCGGTGTCCATGGCATTGGTGGTGTAATCCCACACGCCCTGGCCGCCCAGCGACGGAGATGCAAATACGCCGGTCAGCAACGCGCCCAGGATACCGCCCACACCGTGCACGCCGAACACGTCAAGCGAATCGTCGGCGCGCAGCAGGCGCTTCAGGCCGGTCACGCCCCACAGGCAAATGACGCCTGCCAGCAGGCCCATGATCAGAGCGCCCATCGGACCCACGAAGCCAGCGCCCGGGGTGATTGCCACCAGGCCCGAGATGGCGCCGGAAGCGGCGCCCAGCATTGACGGCTTGCGCTTGAAGATCCACTCGGCGAAGGCCCACGATACGGCAGCGGCGGCGGTTGCCAGCAGGGTGTTGATGAAGGCCAGGGCCGCGACGTCGCCCGCTTCGAGCGCCGAGCCGGCGTTGAAGCCGAACCAGCCGACCCACAGCATCGAAGCGCCGACCATGGTCAGCGGCAGCGAGTGCGGAGCCATCGATTCACGGCCGTAGCCGATGCGCTTGCCGATCACATAGGCACCCACCAGGCCGGCCACGGCCGAGTTGATGTGCACCACGGTGCCGCCCGCAAAGTCGAGCGCGCCCTGCTGCCACAGGTAGCCGGCACCGGCAGTGACGGTGGCCAGCGAAGCGGCATCGGTGATCGCATCCGGACCGGCCCAGAACCAGACCATGTGCGCCATCGGCAGGTAGGCGAAGGTGAACCAGATCACCACGAAGGCCAGCACCGCCGCGAAGCGCGCGCGCTCGGCGAAGGCGCCTACGATCAGGGCGCAGGTAATGGCGGCGAAGGTGCCCTGGAAGGCAACGAAGATGAATTCAGGAATCATCACCTCTTTGGTGAAAGTAGCGGCCATGGCGAAGGTGCCGGCGGCCGGATCCCAGATCCCGTTCAGGAACAGGCGGTCAAAGCCGCCGATGAAGGCGTTATTCGGCGTAAAAGCAAGTGAGTAGCCATACAGGCACCACAACACGATGATCAGCGAGAACACCATCATCACTTGCATCAGCACCGACAGCATGTTCTTGGCGCGCACCAGGCCGCCGTAGAACAGCGCCAGGCCTGGAATCACCATCATCACCACCAGCAGCGTGGCGACGAACATCCAGGCGGTATCCCCTTTGTTGATGGACGGCGCCGCCATGGCCGGAAGGGCCGTGCCAAGGCCCAGCATGGCGGTCAGGATCGTTGTAGTTATACGCTTCATATGGAACTTTCCCTCTTACAGTGCGTCGTTGCCGGTCTCGCCGGTGCGGATACGGATGACCTGGTTCAGGTCGGCCACGAAGATCTTGCCGTCGCCGATCTTGCCGGTACGGGCGGCGCCCTGGATCGCATCGATTACCTGGTCGACCACGGCATCGTCGACGGCGGCTTCGATCTTGATCTTGGGCAGGAAGTCGACCACGTACTCGGCGCCACGATACAGCTCGGTGTGGCCTTTCTGGCGGCCGAAACCCTTCACCTCGGTCACCGTCATGCCTTGCACGTTGATTTCCGACAGCGCTTCTCGCACCTCGTCGAGCTTGAAGGGCTTGATGATGGCGGTAATCATTTTCATGGTATTGCCTCTTTTGCTATCAAAAAGTTTTTGACACGGACAGCACGGCGGCCGACCGTCCCAGGTTCTTGCCTTCCGGACTTAGGTAGCCATCGGTGTTGGCCTTGATCCAGGCCAGGGACACGCTGGCGACGCCGAAGTCCTTGGTCACGCCCACCTTGTAATCGGTGTACGAGAATGCGCTGTTGTTCTTCACCCGCTGGCGCCCGACGTGCAGGTTGAGCAGGAAACCGTTGCCGACATCGAGGTCGGCGCCCAGGTCCAGGTAGCCGCTGCGCTTGCTGTCGGCGGTACCGAACAGATTGGTCGTCGAGTGCGAGTACTTGATGTAGGCCGGGCCGAAGCCGAGCTTGCCGTACAGTTCGAAGGTGTTCGCACTCGGGTCCAGGCTGTTGTCCGGATAGTAGTAATACAGGCCGCCGACGTCGTAGCTGACCGTCTCGGTCAGCTGGCCGCGCTTGCCGGCGTAAAGATCCCATTCGATATTGCCGTCGCCGCCCAGGTCCTCGGTCCACTTGATGGTGGAGAGCCAGGTGCCAACGTACAGGCCGGTCGGGCCATGCACGTAGTCGACGCCGCCCTGCAGGGCCGGGTCGAGGCGGGTTTGCGACAGGCCGCGGTAACGGTAGTCGCTGGTGATGCTGGCGTTGTAGCTCACCTGGTGTTCGGCGGGTTGTTCCTGAGCCATGCCCGGGATGCTGGTAAAGGCCAGGATGGCCAGGCTGGCTGCTGCATGTGTTGCTTTGCACTTCATGACAAACCCCCTTGTGAACGGTAAAGCTGTTGCGGTTTAAAATCCTTTTCTAATAACGCATTCATCGTTGATTTAGCAGGATGCGTGCCAGCTCCAATAGCGCCAAAAAAACGCCTTGTTTTTTTGGTAAACACGCCCCATATCGGTGTTGCTTCAACACAAGCGACCGCGCGGGGCGTCCAGCGCGCGGCATGGCGCACCAAATCAGGCTGCATTGCACTGTCGTGGTGCGTGCAGCCCCGGCATAAAGGGATACAGGGATATGAACAGCAACTTCTTCAGCGATATTCAGGGCAAGATCAACCAGGCCCTCGAAAGCGGTCCGGCCAAGGACATCGAACGCAACGTCAAGGCGGCGATGACCCAGGGCTTCGCCAAGCTCGACCTGGTCACGCGCGAGGAATTCGATATCCAGGCCCAGGTGCTGGCCAAGACCCGCGCCAAGCTCGAAGCGCTCGAGCTGCGCGTGATCGAACTGGAAGCACGCTTGTCAAGCCAGCCGGGCGCCGCCAGCGCCGCCAACACCCGCGCCGAAGCGGCTGCCACCGCGGCTGCCGGCGCCCGCGCCGACACGGCCTTCCCGGCAGCGCCGGAAGACCCGACCGTGGTCGTGCCGCCAAATCTCGACAAGAAGTAAGGGGACCTGCATTCATGGACCGGCAGCGAACATGAATGCGATCGACAAGCACCCCGGCGGCCTTGCGCCGCAAGAGGTGTCGCTCGACGTCCTGCGCGAAAAATACGCGCGCGGCGACGAACGCAGCGTGGACGACGTCCGCCGGCGCGTGGCGCGCGCCCTGGCCGCGCTCGAGCTGCCGGACGCGCGCGCCGAACACGAGGCGCGCTTCCTGTGGGCGCAGGAACAGGGCTTCGTGCCGGCCGGCCGCATCAATGCCGCCGCTGGCCGCAATCTGCGCGCCACCCTGATCAACTGCTTCGTGCAGCCGGTGGGCGACGCCATTACCGGTACTGACGACGGCCTGCCCGGCATCTATACCGCGCTGGCCGAAGCGGCCGAGACGCTGCGCCGCGGCGGCGGCGTCGGCTACGACTTCAGCGCCATCCGCCCGTTCGGCAGCAAGGTGCACGGCACCGCCTCCCAGGCTTCCGGCCCGGTGTCGTACATGGAAGTGTTCGACGCGTCCTGCCGCACGGTCGAATCGGCCGGCGCCCGGCGCGGCGCCCAGATGGGCGTGCTGCGGGTCGACCACCCCGACATCGAACGCTTCATCGCCGCCAAGGACAAGGGCGCGCTCACCAACTTCAATATCTCGGTCGGCGTCACCGACGCTTTCATGCGCGCGGTGGAAGCCGACGCCGGCTTCGAACTGGTGCACCGCGCGGAGCCGGGGGACGAGTTGTTGGCCGCCGGCGGCTATCGGCGCGACGACGGCCTGTGGGTGTACCGCACCGTGCGTGCGCGCATGCTGTGGGAAAGCATCATGGTCTCGACTTACGACCATGCCGAGCCGGGCGTGCTGTTCGTCGACCGCATGAACCTCGAGAACAACCTGTGGTATTGCGAGCGCCTGGGCGCTACCAATCCCTGTGGCGAACAGCCGCTGCCGGCCTATGGCTGCTGCGATCTCGGGTCGCTCAATCTCACCGCCTTCATCGACGATGCGTTCACGCCGCAAGCGCGCCTGGACTTCGAGCGCCTGCGCGCGGTGGCGCAGGTAGCGGTGCGCATGCTCGACCTGGTGCTGGACGCTACCGAATGGCCGCTGCCGCAGCAGGCGGCCGAAAGCCGGGCCAAGCGCCGCATCGGCCTCGGCTTCCTCGGCCTGGGCAGCGCGCTGGTGATGCTCGGCCTGCGCTACGACAGCGACGCAGGGCGCGCGATGGCGACGCGTATCGCCACCGAACTGCGCGACAGCGCCTATGCCGCCTCGATCGAACTGGCGCAAGAGAAAGGCGCGTTCCCGCTGTTCGATGCCGAGCAGTATCTGCGCGGCCAGTTCGTCGGACGCCTGCCTGCGCATCTGCTTGACGCAATCCGCAGCCACGGCATCCGCAACTCGCACCTGCTGTCGATCGCGCCCACCGGCACCATTTCGCTCGCCTTTGCCGATAATGCCTCGAACGGGATCGAGCCGCCGTATGCCTGGACCTATCTGCGCAAGAAGCGCACGGCGGACGGCGGCACGCGCAGCTATGAGGTGGCGGACCACGCCTGGCGCCTGTACCGCCAGGCCGGCCACGACATGGACGCGCTGCCGCCGCAATTCGTCACCGCGCTCGAGATGCGCGCGCTCGACCATCTGCGCATGGTGCAGGCGGTGCAGCCTTTCATCGATACCGCGATCTCGAAGACCGTCAACGTGCCGGAAGACTATCCCTATGACGACTTCCGCGACCTGTACCTGGAAGCCTGGCGCGCCGGGCTGAAAGGCCTCGCCACCTATCGTCCCAACACGGTACTGGGCAGCGTGCTGTCGACCGCGCCGCAACCGCCGCAAACGCCGTCGCAGATCGAGCCCGAGCCGCCGATACCGCCGGCCAACGACGACCCGCTGCGCAAGCGCTTCGAACGGCGGCCGCTGGGCGAGCTGGAATCGGTGACCTCGAAGATCGAGTACTCGACCCAGGAAGGCCGCAAGAGCGCCTACCTGACGGTGAGCTTCCTGCGCGCCGAAGGCGTGTGGGAGGGAAAGCCGGTGACGATCGAGCGGCCGTTCGAGTTCTTTATGCCGGCCAACCAGCGCACCGGCGGACACCAGTGGATCACGGCCTCGATGCGCCTGCTGTCGATGGTGGCGCGCGCCGGCGGGCCGATCGCGCGTGCGCTGGCCGACATGCGCGACGTGGTGTGGGAAAAAGGCCCGGTGCGCTGCGGTTACCTGGTACGCGACGATGGCGTGCAGGTGCCGGTGTACCACGACTCCGAAGTCGCGGCGATCGCCTTCATGCTGCAGCGGATCCTGATCCGGCGCGGCTTCCTCGACGAACATGGCAACGGGGCGTCGGTGCCGCAGCTGGCGCGCGCCTTCGCCGCGCGCGCGGTCGCGGCGCAGCCCGACACCGCGCCGCAGCCACTGCCCGAATCGGACGCGCATGACGACACTGTCGCCGAACCTTTGTCAGCCCTGCCCTCCACCAACGGCGCCAAGTGCCCCGAATGCGGCGCCCGCGCGCTGCGCAAGGTCGACGGCTGCACCCGCTGCGCATCCTGCCACTACGTCGGCGAGTGCGGCTGAGTGGATTACTACGCCCTCAAGCACCTTCACATGACCTTCGCCGCATCGAGCGGCGCCCTGTTCCTGCTGCGCGGGCTATGGATGCTGTCCGGCTCCGCCCACCTGCAGCGGTGCTGGGTGCGTATCGCGCCGCACGTCGTCGACACCCTGCTGCTGGCCAGCGCCATCGGCCTGGTGGTGTGGAGCGGCCAGTATCCATGGCGGGCGCCGTGGCTGGCTGCCAAGCTGCTGGCGCTGCTGCTCTACATCGGCCTGGGCACGCTGGCCCTCAAGCGCGGCCGCACGCCGCGGGTACGCGCCCTCGCCTTCGTCGCGGCGCTGGCCTGCTTCGGCTACATCGTGGCGGTGGCGGTTACCAAGCATCCGCTCATCGCGGCGTGAGCGGCAGCGGCGTGCGGTCGTCGCGTCCGACGTCGCGCGGCTGGCGTTCAACGCTGATGTTCAGCGCTGCTTCAGGGACGCCAGGCGCGCCTTGGCCTCTTCCTGCTCGCGCGGATCGAGCGGCGGATGGCCGGTGAGCGCGGCGCGGTAGGCGGAGATCGCGCGCCGCTTGTCGCGCCGCGCTTCGGCCACCTCGCCCAGCGTCTTGTACACGTAGGGTTTGGGCGCGACCAGCGCCGCCCGTTCCAGCTGGGCCGCGGCCTCGGTCAGCTTGCCCTGGGCACGCGCCACCAGCGCCAGTCCGTACGGTCCGGCTTCGCTCGACGGCACGCGCCGCCCCAGTTCCTGGTACAGGCGCGCACTCTCGGGATAGCGGCCGGCGTCGAGGTGGGCACCGGCCAGCTCCTGCAGCAGCTCACGCTGGCTGTCCTGCACCAGCTCGTACTCGGACAGGTCGGCCGCCAGGATGTACTGCTCGGCGTCGGCCGGCCGGCCCTCTTCCAGCGCATACAGGGCGCGCATCAGGCGCGTCAGGTCGGGGTCGGTGCGCTGGGCTTCGCTGGCCAGTTCGCGCGCACGGCTCTCGCTACCGCCCAGGAAGAACGGCGTGCCGAGATAGAAGCGCAGCAGCGCAACGCGTGCGCGGTAGTTCTTGGGATCGAGTTCGAGCGCACGTTCGTAGCTGTCGCGGATCGAACGCGCATGGCGCACCAGGCCGAACACGCCGCCGGCGCGCGCCTGCGCCGCCAGCGCATTGCCGAGCGCTTCGGCGCACGGGCTGGCGTTGGGATTGGCGCGCACGCAGCGCGCGGCCAGGGTACGCGCCTCCTGCAGGTGTCCGTCCTGAGCGCGCGCCAGCGCCAGGTCGACGCCGCCGGCCAGCGCCGCCGCATCGTTGGCATTGCCGGCCAGCCGCTCGACGATGGCGCGATCGGCCTCGACATAGCGCTTGAGGTGCACCATCTGCGCCACGGAATCGGCCTGGCCCGCCTGCGCCGGTCCGCCCGACAACGCCGCTACCAGTACCACCAGCGTCAACGCCAGCGGCGCCAACGTTTTCCAGCACGACCACGCGTTCGCAAGCATCGCTTTCCCCTCCCGTCATGCGGGCAGACCATCGTCGTGGCCGCCTCTACATCATGCACCCTGGATAAGCGCTGTCTTTATTGATTGAGAACAAATCGTCACACACGGGTAACTGTTCGTCAATACACAGGAGTACTAGGACGCACGAAATTTTTGGCGAATTCGGCAAATTCGACACGTTGCACGACAGTGCCCGATCGCAGTCGGCGACAGCACATCGGCTGGCATTGCACCAGCCGAAATCTGATTGCGCTTAACGGGATGCGCGCTGGGCGGTGCGGTATTTCGCCAACTCGGTTTTCAGCCAGGCGGCGCTGGCCACCGGCGCTTGGTTGCCGCAGCGGACCTGGTACGGTTTGCCGCTGATGCTGCTTTCGCTGGCGGCGCGCGCGATGAAGTCTTCGCTGGTCGCGACCAGGTCGCGCTTGACCAGATACTCGTATTTGCGGTCCAGATGCTGGGCCGCCTTGCCGGCCTCGTACCAGCTGCCGTTGCGATGGAAACTGCAGCCGGACGCTTTCAGGTAGCCGACCAGGTGCGCGATTTCGGCCTGCGCGGCGGGGGTGGGTGCAGCATGCGCCAGGGTCGAAGACAGGAGTAGCGCGGCGCTGACTGCGAGCAGAATCGGTTTCATCGGAAGCCATCGAAAATGCGGATGACGCCAGTATGCCTGTTCGCGCATGCTGGTCGCGCCGTACTGAAACGGCGCCGCTGCCGGACCGGGGTCCTGCAGCGGCGCCCATGGCGAAGCCGGCGCGGCTTACTCGATCGTGACCTCCTTGCGGTTGTCACGCGCCACGCGGTCGATCATCTTGTTGTAAGGGTCGACGCCGACGTCGAACGGCTGCTCCTTCACCGTGACCGTTACTACCGGGTTGTCGCCGGAGAGCACGCGCTTGTCCAGCAGCAGCGTGCGCTCGTCGGCTTCGCTTGCCCCCCTGGTGCGTGCGAACACGCCGATCTCCACCGGCTCGTCGTAAGTGCGTGCGGTTTCCTTGCCTTTGCCGTCCGCTTCCATCTTGGCCAGGTGCAGCTTCATCGTCACGTCCCATTGGCCGTCAGCGCGCTTCTTCGCGCTGGCTTCGAGCACGCGGTTATCGTAAAACACGATTTTCTCGAACATGTCCGCGATCAGCGCATGCTTGGCTGGCGGCGCTTCGGCGCGGATGTACTCGAGCAGCTCGGCCGACGTCGTGAACGGCGACTCCTGATAGCCCTTGTCCACCAGGAAGCGCTTGAGCGCGCGGTTCAGCGCCTCTTCGCCGATCTCGTCGCGCAGGCGATAGAAGATCAGGCTGCCCTTGCGGTAGTGGATGTAGTCCTGGTTTTCCACGCGCGCCAGCGGCAGCTCCTCGATCTTCTCGCCGCCGCGCGACTGCAGGTAGCGATCGAGTTCGTAGCGCAGGAAGCGGCGCATCTGATGGCGGCCATATTCCTTTTCCATCACCATCAGCGCCGAATACTGCGACAGCGATTCGAGCAGCATGCTCGCGCCCTGCACATTGGCCGCGGTCACCTGGTGGCCCCACCACTGGTGCGCCATCTCGTGCGCGGTGACATAGAACACGTAGTCGATGTCTTCGCTCTTGCGCAGGTCGGCGATGAAGCCGATCGATTCCGAGAACGGGATCGTGTTGGCGAACGACTGGGCGAAGCGCTGGTAGTTCGGGAACTCGAGAATACGCACCTGCTTGTGCTGGTAGGGCGTGAACTGGGTGGTAAAGTAGTCCAGCGACTTGCGGGTCGCCTCGATCATCCGCTCCACGTTGTAGCCATGCTTGGGATCGTGATAGACCTCGATCGGGATGCCGTGCCACTCGCCCTTTTTCACTTTCCAGTCGGCCGACAGGTAGGCGAAGAACGGCATCATCTTGCGGTCCATCTTGTAGTGGTAGTAGTTGCGGCCATTTTCCTTCCACGACTTTTGCAGGTAGCCCGGCGCCAGCGCGATCTGGCCACCGCTGGTGGAGACCGTGGTCTCGAAGTCGATCCAGTCGGCGCCCGCGCCGAACACGGTGTCGGCGCGCGCTGCCGCGTTCTCGAGCCTGGCCATGCGCTGCGGTTCGCCCAGACCACGCTTGCGGCGTTCGTTGCGATCCAGCAGCTCGAAGTCGTCCTGGTAGCCGATCATCGGGAAGAACTCGCGATTGTTGAAGAAGGTGCCATTCAGGTTGAAGGTGTCGGCCTTGCCCGAATTCGAGAAGCCCGGCCGGCGCGCATCGACCGTGAAGTCGAGCGGCATGCGCGCGCCCGGCGCCAGGGGCTGGTCCAGCTTCAGGATCAGGAAGCCGGACTCCCGGTCGTCCAGGATCACCCTGTGCGCGGGCAGCTTGCCCAGGGTGGTGACCACGTCGGCGTTGCGCTGCAGGCGCAGGGTGTCGAGCGGATTGCCGGTCTTGTTCTGCAGGACATAGCTGCCCCTGACGATCACGCGGCGCTGCTCCGGGAAGATGTCGACCGCTGCGCGCACGGAGACGGCTTTCGGATGCGGCAGGTCCTTGTACTGGCGATAGCGCTTCTCATAGCGCGCCTGCTTGTCCATGCTGACGTCCCTGGCCTCGTAGCGGTCCAGGGTGACGGTGTTGTGGAAGATCCAGCCGCCCACCAGCGCGAAGGCGATCGTGCACAGCGCAAGCGCCACGCCCGCTCCACCTTTCAGGCGGCGCCGCGCATCCCGCAGGCGGGCCCGCCATCCGCTGACCAGGCCGCGCACCCAGAACGCCTGGGCCACGATCAGCGCCGCCACGCAGAACAGGGTCCAGTACAGCGCGAACCAGGCCCACCCGGCGACGAAGTGCCCGAAGCCGTTCATGTCCGAGTACGGCGTCTCCGGCAGCAGCCCGACGTTATACAGGTTGTGATCGAAGTGCAGCACGCTCAGCACGATCTGCGCGATCATCAGGACGATCATCAAGAGGTAGCCGATGAATTTGTTGTTGGTCACCACCTGCAGCGCCACCGCGACCAGTGCCATCAGCACGTACGGCAAGCCGGCCATGAAGATGCCTTTGACGTACACCCCGAATTCGACCGGCGCCCCGCCCCGGACCAGCTGGATGGCGATCGCAGTCAGAATACCGGCGAACAGGAAGGCCAGCACCACGCCCGCCAGCGCCAGGCTTTTCGCCACCAGCGGCGCCCAGTTCGGCATCGGCATGGCGTCGCTGACGTCGGCGATCCGGGCCTGGCGTTCCCTGAAAATGAGCTCGCCGGCATAGAAGGTCACGATAATGATCAGGAAGAAGTTGAAGCTGCCCTTGAGCAGTTCGATCATCAGGTAGCTGCGTGGATAGACGTTGGTGCCGAACATCGCATCGAGCTGGCTCGCGCTGCCCACCATGTTCAGGATACCGAACAGCAGCATGACCAGGAACGGCACGCTGCGAAACACCGACACGGCGTCGAACTTCAGGATATGCCAGCACTGGATCCAGCGCGTCGTCGTGGTGAAGCGTGGCACAAAGCGCGGCAGCGCAGGCTGTACCGGACGCGCAGCCGGGGCCGTGGACGCCTGGACTTTCGCCTTGCCGAACAGGCGCCGGCCGGTACCGGCGCGCTGCGGCTTGAACAGGGTCAGGGTGAGCCCCACCAGCATTACGCCGATCGCGCTCCACAGCGCCCGGTTGGCCAGCATGAATCCGCCAAGATCGGGCAGGCCGGAATTCGACTCGGCGGTCGAGAAGTAGCGTGTGGCGCGGCCCAGCGCACGGATGCCGAACGGATCGATCAGCACGGCGATCCACTCGTTGTCGATGTTCGACGTGAACCTGCCGGCGACGATCCACAACACGAAAAAGGCCATCACGCCGACGTACACCATCATGATCGAACGCGTGGTGGCGGCCAGCAGCATCAACAGCGCGCCGATGAAGAACAGGTTGGGAATCACGATCACGCCCAGTCCCCACAGGAATGCCGCGCCCGGGAACGGGCCGACGCGCTGGGAATCGACCCACGGCATCAGCGGCCCGAGCATCATGCCGACCACGATCAGCGCGAAGATGAACAGGCAGGCCACCAGGCCGGCGAAGAAACGCCCGACCAGGTAGTCGCGCTTCTTCATCGGCGTGGCGAACAGCATGTCGGAAATACCGACTTCGCCGTCGCGCAGCACGCCGCCGGCGATGAAGATGGTGACCACAAACATCGAGATCAGGCTGAAGAAACCCAGCAGCTGCGCCACCACGGTCGGCGCATTGCGGTTGACGTTGCCGATGCTGCCGCCGACCTGGATCGCGTCGGTGGTGGTGGCGCCGAAGGCCAGCGCGCCGAAGATCAGCGCGCACACCCACAGCAGCGGCTGGCGCAGCTGGAAGTCCAGCTCGAACTTGAAGAATTCTCTCAGCATGGCCGCTCCTTACGCCGTCACCGGCGCGGCGCTGCCGGCGGCGGCGCCAAGCGCACTGCCGGCGCCGCGCACCTGCAGGAAGTAGACGTCTTCCAGGTCCGGCTCGACGCTGGTGAAGCCGTCGTCCGGCTGCGACTCGGCGTATACATTGATCTGCGGCCGCCCCGCCACCAGGCGCGTGGACAGCACATTGAAGCGCTGCTGGTATTCGGGCAGCGCTTCCTGGCTGACGGTGCGGCGCCAGACGCGGTTCTTCAGCGTGTCGATCGCGGCCTGCGGTTCGCCCTGCAGCAGCACCGTGCCCTTGGCGATCATCGCCATGCGCGGGCACAGGTCGGTCACGTCCTCGACGATATGGGTCGACAGGATCACCACCACCTGTTCGCCGATCTTGGCCAGCAGATTGAGGAAGCGGTTGCGCTCATCGGGGTCGAGGCCGGCGGTTGGCTCGTCGACGATCACCAGGCGCGGCGCGCCGAGCAGCGCCTGGGCGATGCCGAAGCGCTGGCGCATGCCGCCCGAATAGGTACCGAGGCCGCGCTTCCTCGCTTCCCACAGGTTGGTCTGGTGCAGCAGCGCTTCGACCACTTCCTTGCGCTCGCCCTTGGCGGTGACGCCCTTGAGGACGGCGAAGTGGTTCAGCAGCTTCTCGGCGCTCACCTTCGGATAGACGCCGAAGTCCTGCGGCAGGTAGCCGAGCTGGCGCCGCAGCGCTTCCTTGTCCTGCAACACGTCCAGGCCATGGAAGTGGATGCTGCCGCTGTCGGGGTCCTGCAGCGTGGCGATGGTGCGCATCAGCGACGACTTGCCGGCGCCGTTCGGGCCGAGCAGGCCGAACATGCCGTTCGGGATCTCCAGGCTGACGTTGTTGATGGCCTTGACGCCATTGGCGTAGGTCTTGTTGAGCTGCTTGATCGATAACATCGGCTGCTACTCCCCGGTTCGTGGATGGTGTGTCGCGCAGCACGCGCGAGCGTATTTATGTCGTTTAAGCCAATGTAACGTTAATGAAATGCAATGTCAGATTTTTGTGACAGCCGGTAGAAATCCGGGAATGGAAGACGATTTCACAGGCATATGCATACCTCATACGGCGCGCATGCGCACGCTGTCCGCTCTCAACAGGCGAACCTGCGAGCGCCTTAGCATAGGGCCACTTCAGTTCCCAGCAGAAGGAGTGCCATGAGTCTTGCCGTCCTCAGAAGCCGCGCCCTGGCCGGCATGGAAGCGCCCGCGGTCAATGTCGAAGTCCACCTGGCCAACGGTTTGCCGGGCATGGCGATCGTGGGCTTGCCCGACACCGAAGTGCGCGAAGCCAAGGACCGGGTGCGTGCGGCGTTGCAGAATTCCGGCTTCGATATCCCGGCGCGCCGCATCACGGTCAATCTGGCGCCGGCCGACCTGCCCAAGGAATCGGGCCGCTTCGATCTGCCGATCGCGCTCGGCATTCTGGCGGCCTCGCGCCAGATCCGCGACGACGCGCTGGAGCGCTTTGAATTCGCGGGAGAGCTGTCGCTGTCGGGCGAGTTGCGCCCGATCCGCGGCGCGCTGGCGATGGCCTTCGCCATGATCCGCCAGAACGAAGATGAAGACAGTACGCGCGCCTTCATCCTGCCGCAGGCGAATGCCGACGAGGCGGCGCTGGTGGACGCGGCCGCCATCTATCCGGCGCGCACGCTGCTCGAGGTGTGCGCGCATTTCGCCAACACGCCGGACGCGCCAAGGCTGGCACGCTACCAGCGCCCCACCCTGCCGGAAGCGCCGGTGTATCCCGACTTCGCCGAGGTCAAGGGGCAGCAGCACGCCAAGCGCGCGCTCGAAGTGGCGGCCGCCGGGTCGCACTCGGCGATCCTGATCGGGCCGCCTGGCGCGGGGAAAAGCATGCTGGCGGCGCGCTTTCCCGGCCTGCTGCCGCCGATGAGCGAGCGTGAGGCGCTGGAGTCGGCGGCGGTGCAGTCGCTGGCCGGCGGCTTCTCGCCCGAGCGCTGGCGCCGGCGGCCGTTTCGCAGCCCGCATCACACGACGTCCGGCGTGGCACTGGTCGGCGGCGGCAACCTGCCACGCCCCGGCGAAGTCTCGCTGGCGCACCACGGAGTGCTATTTTTGGACGAGCTGCCCGAGTTCGACCGCCGCGTGCTGGAAGTATTGCGCGAGCCGCTGGAGTCGGGCCAGATCACGATCTCGCGCGCGGCGCACCAGGCCGACTTCCCGGCGCGCTTCCAGCTGATCGCGGCGATGAATCCCTGTCCCTGTGGCTGGCTCGGTCACGCCAGCGGCAAGTGCCGCTGCACGGGCGAGGCGGTGATGCGCTACCAGGGCCGCATCTCTGGACCGCTGCTCGACCGCATCGACATCCAGCTGCCGGTGGCGGCCCTGCCGCCCGACAGCATGGGGGCGCAGGCCGCGGGCGAAGCCAGTCACCTGATCGCGGCGCGCGTGGCGCAGGCCCATGCGCGCCAGCTGGAGCGCCAGGGCCACGCCAACAGCCAATTGACGCCGGGTGAGGTCGACCGCCATTGCGCACCCGACGACGCCGGGCGGCGCCTGCTGCACAGCGCGGCCCAGCACCTGCACTGGTCGGCGCGGGCCTATCATCGCGTGCTCAAGGTGGCACGCACGATCGCCGACCTGGCCGGCGCCGAGCACGTGGCGGCGAACCACGTGGCCGAGGCGATCGGCTACCGCCGCGCGCTACGCGAAGACTGATCCAGTGCCGTTTCAGGCGGGCGTGGCGGCCTGCTCGCGCGCGGCGCGCTTGATCGCCTGCGGCGGCTGGCCGAAGGCGCGCAGGAAGGCGCGCCGCATGCGTTCCGGATCGGCGAAGCCGGTCTCGCGCGCGACCACGTCGATCGAATGGTTGCTGCTTTCGATCAGGGCGCGCGCCGCCTCCACTCGCAGCACTTCGATCGCGCGCGCCGGCGACTGCCCGGTCTCGAGGCGGAAGCTGCGGCTGAACTGGCGCGTGCTGAGGTTGGCCGCTTCGGCCAGCTCGTCCACCGACAGCGGCTTTTGCAGGTGGCGCTTGGCGTAGCTGAGCGCCTGCTGGATGCGGTCGGATTTCGGCTCCAGCTCGAGCAGGGCGGAGAACTGCGACTGGCCGCCGCTGCGGCGGTGATACACCACCATCTGGCGCGCGATGTGTTTCGACGCATCCTTGCCCAGGTCGGCCTCGACCATCGCCAGGCACAGGTCGATGCAGGCGGTCATGCCGGCCGAGGTCCAGATGCGGCCGTCGTTGATGAAGATGCGGTCTTCCTCGACCCGCGTGCGCGGATAGGCGCGCTGCAGGTCGCGCGCCAGCGCCCAGTGGGTGGTGGCGCGCCGGCCTTCGAGCAGGCCCGCTTCGGCCAGGATGAAGGCGCCGGTGCAGATGCTGGCGGTGCGGCGCGAAGCGTGGCTGGCATCGCGCAGGAAGTCGAGGAAGGCGCTGCTCGGGCGCTGCGTCAGGGGCTGCATGATGCCGGCCACGATCAGGGTGTCGTAGTCGTGGCGTTCGAAGGCTTCGGTGAACACGCCGACGCTGGACGAGCTGCCCAGCACCCCGCCCTGCTCGGACAGCAGCGTCACGTCGTAGAACGGCCCGCCGTCGAGGTGATTGGCGATCTCGAACACGGTGGTGGCCATCAGATCGAGCGCCTGGAATCCGGGCGGGAGCAAAAAGCCGATTCTGCGTTTCATGGTGGTCCTCGATAGTCGCCGGGCGACGGCACGTGATTGCAGATCATACGTCAACGCCGCCGGCACCGCGCAAAAAAGCGGTGAGCGGGGACGCCGGGACTGCTACCATCGCCCCATGCGACCACTCATCCTGTCCCGGGCGCGCGCCGCCCTGATGGCCACCGCCTTGCTGGCGGCGACACTGCTGGCGGCCTGCAACCCGACCTATAACTGGCGCGACCACGCCAGCCCGGACGGCGCCTACAAGGTGCTGTTCCCGGCCAAGCCCGCCACGTTCACGCGCCCGGTCGACCTCGACGGGCTGAAGGTGGAGATGACGATGACGGCGGCCGAGGTCGACGGCGTCACCTTCGCCGTCGGCAGCGCCACCGCGCCGGATGCCGCGCGGGCGCAGGCGGCGCTGCCGGCGATGCGGCGCGCGCTGCTGCGCAATATCGGCGCCGCCGACTCTTCCGACGCCCCCGCGAAGGACGGTTTGCAGGTGGACGCCGGCGGCAGCAGTAACGGCCGGCCGGTGCAGCTGAACGGGCGCTTCGTGGCGCGTGGCGCACGCATGTTCCAGGTGATCGTGCTCGGTAAGCCAGGGGCGGCGCCGCCCGAGCAGGTCGAGCAGTTCCTGACCTCGTTCACGCCGCAATAGGAATCGCGATGGACGAGCAGATGAACAACGAATCCCCCGCGCTGCGCCTGAGCGGGCTGCGCAAGCACTTCGGCCGTCCCGCGGTCGATGGCCTCGACCTGACCGTGCGGCGCGGCGAGCTGTATGCCCTGCTCGGGCCCAACGGCGCCGGCAAGACCACCACGCTGCGCCTGGTCACCGGGCTGCTGGCGCCGGACGCCGGCACGATCGAGGTGCTCGGCGTCGATTTGGCGACGGCGCCGGCCGCGGCCAAAATGCACATGGCCTATTTGCCCGACGAGCCGCTGCTGTACGGGAAGCTCAAACCGTTCGAATACCTGGAATTCGTCGCCGGCCTGTGGGGCGTGCGCGCCGAGGTTGCCGCGCCGCGCGCGCAGGAGCTGCTCGACTGGCTCGACCTGAGCCAGCATGCGCACGAGCTGACCGAAGGCTTTTCGCGCGGGATGAAGCAGAAACTGGCGCTGGCCGGTGCGCTGATCCACCAGCCGCACTTGCTGATCCTGGACGAGCCGCTCACCGGGCTCGATGCAGCGGCGGCGCGGCAGGTGAAAGACCTGCTGCTGTCGCACGTGGCGGCGGGCGGCAGCGTGATCCTGACCACCCACATCCTGGAAGTGGCGGAGCGGCTGGCGCAGCGTATCGGCATCGTCCGCCAGGGGCAGCTGATCGCCGAAGGCACGCTGGACGAGCTGCGCGCGTTGACGCAGGGCGGCAGCCTGGAAGAGGTGTTCCTGCAGCTGACCGCCACCTCATGAAGCGCGGCTGGATGCCGGCACCTGGGAGTGCGGCCTGGTTGCTGCGGCACGAACTGCGCCTGTTCTGGTACGGCGCGGGTAGCAGCAAGGGCATTGGTGCCGGACGCCGGCCGGGACGCGGCGCGATCGCGACCGTCGCGCTGGTGTGGCTGGCGCTGCATGCGGTCGGCTGGCTGGCGATGGGCAGACTCGGCGCCGTGCCGGGCGACGATCCGCGCATCCTGCTGGCAGTGACGGCCGTGTTGGCGGCAAGCAGCACCTTCATGCTTTCTTCCGCCATCAAGTCGAGCGTGCTGGCGCTGTTCGAGCGCGGCGACCTCGACCTGCTGCTGTCGTCGCCCCTGCCCTCGCGCAGCATCTTCACGGTGCGCCTGGCCGGCGTGGTGGCCGGCACCGTCGGCATTCACTTGTTCTTCCTGGCGCCGTTCGCGCACGGCGCGCTGCTGCATGGACAGTGGCGCTGGCTGGGCGTGTATCCGGCGCTGCTTGGGGTCGGGGTGCTGTGCGCCTGCGCCGCGATGCTACTCACGCTCGGGCTGGTGCGCCTGATTGGGGCGCGCCGTACGCGTGTGGTGGCGCAGGTGATCGGTGCGCTGGCCGGGGCCTTGCTGGTGATCGCTTCGCAGTCGTATTCGCTGTTCGGGCGCCAGTGGCAGGGCCGCACGCGCGAGCTGCTGGTCGGCATGCTGGGGCCGGACGGCGTGCTGGCCGCGGACAGCTTCGTATGGCTGCCGGCGCGCGCCTTGCTAGGCGAGCCAGGCCCGATGCTGGTGCTGGCGCTGCTCGGCATCGCGGCGTTCGCTTTTACGACGCGTTATACGCACCGCTTCTTTGCCGTCGGGCTGCAGCTGTCGGCATCGGCCGGGTCGGCGCCGATGACGCGCAAGGCCGCGCCGGTGCGTGCGCGTTTCGGTCGCAGCCTGTTCGATACGGTCATCGTCAAGGAGTGGCGCCTGATCGTGCGCGACCCGCAGCTGATTTCGCAGGTGCTGCTGCAACTGCTGTACCTGGTGCCGATGTGCTTCGTGGTGTTTCGCGACAGCGGCCTGCACGTGCCGGCGGTCGGCACCGGGCTGACCTTGCTGGCCAGCTCGCTGACCGGGTCGCTGGCCTGGATCGCGCTGTCGGCCGAGGATGCGCCCGACCTGCTGCTGGTGTCGCCGGCGTCGCCGCGCGCGCTGCGGCTGGCCAAGCTGGCGGCGGCGGTAATGCCGGTGCTGCTACTGGTCAGCGTGCCCTTGCTGTGGCTGGTCGTGAGGTCACCATTGGCCGGGCTGGTGCTGTGCTTTACGGTCTGCGCCGCGGTGCTGGGCGCCGGGCTGATCGTGTTCTGGTGTGGCCGGCCAAGTGTGCGCAGCGACTTCAGGGCGAACGGCAAGCGCGGATTCATGATGAACATGCTCGAGCTGTTCAACAGTCTGTCATGGGGCGCGCTGGCCTGGCTGCTGGCCGATGCCACGCTCACGCCGCCGTCCGGCAATGCCGCGCTTGGGGCCGGCGCCGCCTTCGGCGTGGCGATGCTGGTGCTCGCTTCATCCTGGCTGATGCGGCAGCAGCGCGATCGCGCCGTGTGAGCGTCGGCGCACGATAAGTGTGCGTGAGACGTGCTATCGTTTAATCACTAACAAAACCAAGAGATAGCTATGTTGATCACATTTAAATGCAAGTCGTATCCCGAAGTGCTGATGTATCAGGAGCACGCCAAGCGCATCTTCGATCTGCTGGACAAGCAGCCGGAACGCGGCGTCATCACGTCGGCCGAAGCCGCGCGCGCAGTCGAGCTGATCGAACCAGAGATCGAGGAAAGCCGCAGGCACCAAGCCTCCGAGCAAGTGGCGCAAGACATCCAGGCGCACGACCGCGACGCCGACGATCACGACCATGAACCGATCCAGGTCGTCAGCTTCTCAACCCGCATGTACCCGATGCTGGAAATGCTGCGCTCGGCCCGCGACAACAAGACCGACATTCTCTGGGGTGTTTGAAGCAGCGATATCGACGTAACGTGGACGACTTTGTCGTCCACGCGTTTAACCAGCCGATGCGACGTCTATCGCGTAGGGTTGGCGGCTCCGCCGCCGACGCGTTCAACCTGCGTTGGCATTTTCGTTCCGTTTGGCGCTGCAGAACGCAAAAAAGCCCGCTCAGATCACTGAGCGGGCTTTTTCATATAACTAGCC
>NZ_DAMAGA010000042.1:0-42424 GCF_031995545.1 Massilia sp. | reverse complement strand
ACAGCTTCTTGAACCTGCGCGCCTTCATGATCGGCTCCTATGGATGACGAGAAGGGTTGGACCGCTAGACGGCTCAGCAGTTCAACACTCATCCATATTTAACGATAACAGCGCCTTTTTTTTGCGCCGTGGCCTGGTGCCCTGCTGCGACCAGGATGTTTGCCGTGATGTGTACCGGCTGGATGGATCGTCGAAAAAATCGATCATAGGGCTGGAAATTATCCGTTTTTCAAGCTGTCTGGACCCGAGCATAATGACTCCATCGCATCGAACACAAGACGTGTTGCAGCAGACGCAGTAGAAGCGGCAGCAGCTGGAACGCAGGGTCGAGCTGTTCGATGATCTTAACCACATACAAGGAGCTCATCATGTTGAACGTACGTAAAAGCAATGAACGCGGCGGTGCAAGCTTTGGCTGGCTGAACTCGAAACACACTTTCTCGTTCGGTCACTACCAGGATCCGAAACACATGGGTTTCGGTCCGCTGCGGGTGATCAATGAAGACCACGTGGCGCCCGGCCGCGGCTTCGAGCCGCACGGCCACCGCGACATGGAAATCATCTCCTACGTGCTGGACGGCGCGTTGGAGCACAAGGACAGCATGGGCAACGGTTCGGTGCTGCGCTACGGCGACGTGCAGCGCATGAGCGCCGGCAGCGGGGTGGTGCACAGCGAGTTCAATCACTCGAAGACCGAAGAAGTGCACTTCCTGCAGATCTGGATCGAGCCGAACCGCCGCGGCGAGCCGGGCGGCTATGAAGAAAAACACTTCGATACCGCCTCCAAGACCGGCAAGCTGCGCCTGGTCGCCTCCAGCGACGGCCGCGAGGGCTCGGTCTCGATGCGCCAGGATGCGTCGATCTACGCCTCGATCCTGAACGGCGACGACGCGGTGAGCCATCCGCTGGCCGCCGGCCGTCAGGCGTATGTCCACGTGATCCGGGGCCGCGTCACGGTCAACGGCATCGCCCTGAACGGCGGCGACGCGCTGAAGGTGACGGATGAAGAAGCGGTCACTCTGGTCCAGGCGGAAGCGGCCGAAGTGCTGGTGTTCGACCTGCCGCAGTAAATGCCGGTGCGCCGTCCCGCCCGGACGGCGCGATCACCGAGCCTGATTAAAGAGAACGAGGAGCACGCCATGCAAGTCACAGCCCAACGCGGGACCGGCCCGCTGCAATACGCGATCCAGATCGGCAAGCACCAGCTGCTGTCCGACGCGCCCGAAGCGCTCGGCGGCGAGAACAGCGGCCCCGAACCGCACGACCTGCTGGCCGCCGCACTGGCCGCCTGCACCGCGCTGACCGTGACCATGTATGCCAAACGCAAGGGCATGGCGCTGGACGACGTCAAGGTGCGCATCGAGCACGGCCAGAAAGAAGGCGCCTACGAGCTGCAGCGCCACATCGAATTCGTCGGCGCGCTGGGTGCGGACGAGAAGGTGCGCCTGCTCGATATCGCCAACAAGTGCCCGGTACACAAAACCTTGTCCGGCACCATCCGGATCCAGACCGAGGCCGTGTAATCAGGCGCAGGGGTCGCGCAGCATGCGGCCGAACGGCGAGTTGCTGCGCATGCGCTCGATCCACCAGCGCAGCGCGGCGCCATCCTCGCCGCTGCGCCAGGCGAGATAGAACGTTTCATCGGCCTTCGGCTCCACCACCTGTTTTTCGACCAGCAGCCCGCGCTCGATGGCCGGCCGGGCCCAGGCCTCGGGCAGGAAGCCGAAACCGAGGCCGCGCACCTGGAACTCGTACTTGGTGGTCATGTCCGGCACCGCCAGCGTGTCCTGCCCGAACAGCAGGCCGACGGTGCGCGCGCCCAGCAGGCGCGCCGAATCGGACACCGAGATCGCCCGGTACGGCAGCAGATCGGCCTTGTCGAGCGGGTGGACGGCGGCGGCCAGCGGATGGTGCGGCGCCACCGTGAACACGAAGGCGCTGGTGCCGATCGGTTCGGCCGTGTAGCCGCCGCCCGACGGGCCTTCGCCGGCCGCGCCCACCAGCAGATCGACGCGGCGGTCGAGCAGGGCGTCCCAGGTGCCCGACAGCGACTCGCGCACGATGCGCAGGCGGGTCTGGTCGGCCGCCGCGTAGAAGGCTTCGATGTCGGCCTGCAGTCCGGTCGCCGTCAACAGTGAATCCATGCCGAGGGCGATCTCCGTTTCCCAGCCCGAGGCGACGCGCCGCACCCGTGACTCCAGGTCGCCGGCGGCGCGCAGCAGGTAGCGGCCTTCCTTCAGCAGTTCCTGGCCGGCGGGAGTCAGCGTGACCTTCGGGCCGAAACGGTCGAACAGGCGCACGCCCAGGTCTTCCTCGAGCTTGGAGACGGTGTACGAAATCGTCGACGGCACGCGGAACAGTTCCTTGGCGGCGCCGGCGAAAGAGCCCTTGCGGGCGATGGTGTCGATGATCTGGAGGGCGTCGAGGCTCAGTTTCAGCAAGGTGCAATCCTGTAATGGTGGTGCCGCATGGTAGCCCGTAGTTTCATGCGCATCAACACAGCAATCTGATTCTATCGCCGTAACGGCGGTCAAACGATACTTCAACGAGTGGGCGCGACCCGATGCGCCCGCCTAACGGGAGCTGCTATGTATTTGATTTCACTCGGCGCCGGCATTCTCGCCGGGCTGCTGTACGGCGTGATCAACGTGCGCTCGCCGGCACCGCCGGCGATTGCCCTGATCGGCCTGCTGGGCATGCTGATCGGCGAACAGGTCGTGCCGGTGGCCAAGCGCTTGATCGAAGGCGAGCCGCTGACCGTGTCCTGGTTCGCCAGCGAATGCAAACCGAAGATCACTGGCGTAGAAGCCAAGGCGCCGCAACAGACGGCGGCGGCCGACTGCGAGCCGGGCAGCCGCCAGGGCTGAATCCGAACCGCCTTTTAGAACGGCTGCCTCACACGAAGAGGCGCCACCCACCACGAGCCAACAAGGAGAACACCATGAGCCATCCAAAACTCGAAGTCCTGACCCCGCATAACTCGCAGCTGATCATCATCGACCACCAGCCGCAGATGGCCTTCGGCGTGCAGTCGATCGACCGCCAGACCCTGAAGAACAATGTGGTCGGCCTGGCCAAGGCGGCCAAGGTGTTCGGCATTCCGACCACCATCACCACCGTCGAGACCCAGTCGTTCTCGGGCAACACCTACCCGGAACTGCTGGACGTGTTCCCGGGCCAGCAGATCCTGGAGCGCACCTCGATGAATTCGTGGGACGACCAGAAAGTGCGCGACGCCCTGGCCGCGAATGGCCGCAAGAAGGTGATCGTGGCCGGCCTGTGGACCGAGGTGTGCAACACCACCTTCGCCCTGTGCGCGATGCTGGAAGGCGAGTACGAGATCTACATGGTGTCCGACGCCTCGGGCGGCACCACCAAGGAAGCGCACGACATGGCGATGCTGCGCATGGTGCAGGCCGGCGTGGTGCCGGTCACCTGGCAGCAGGTGCTGCTCGAGTGGCAGCGCGACTGGGCCCACCGCGACACCTACGACGCCGTGATGAAGATCGTCACCGAACATTCGGGTGCCTATGGCATGGGCGTGGACTACGCCTACACCATGGTGCACAAGGCGCCGGCGCGCGCTGCCGGTTCGCACGAAGTGCTGGACCCGGCGCCGGCACGCTGATCGCTTGGCTGTAAGCGTCATCGTCACGCAGTAGTGTTCAAGCCGGCCGGCGCTGTGCGCCGTGCCGGTGATTTTCCCCGCCGGGCGCGCCACGTCCGGCAACCACCGGAGACCAGCATGCAATCCCAGTCCCCAGCCGGCGCGCCGTCGTCTGCATCCTCACCTGCACTTATTCTGATCAACGGCCGTTTCCATACCGTCGACCGCGAGCAGCCCCTGGCCAGCGCCGTCGCCATCCGCGACGGCCGCTTCGTCGCCGTGGGCGACCTGGAACACGTGATGCGCCAGCGCACCGAAGGCAGCCAGGTGATCGACCTGAATGGCCGCACCGTGATCCCCGGCCTGAACGATTCCCACCTGCACCTGATCCGCGGTGGCCTCAACTACAACCTGGAGCTGCGCTGGGAAGGCGTGCCCTCGCTCGCCGACGCCCTGCGCATGCTGAAGGAACAGGCTTTGCGCACCCCGAACCCGCAGTGGGTGCGCGTGGTCGGCGGCTGGAACGAATTCCAGTTCGCCGAAAAACGCCTGCCGACGCTGGACGAGATCAATGCCGCCGCGCCCGATACGCCGGTGTTCATCCTGCACCTGTACGACCGCGCCCTGCTCAACCGCGCAGCCCTGCGCGCGGTAGGCTACACCAAGGATACGCCGAACCCGCCGGGCGGCGAGATCGTGCGCGACGCCGGCGGCAACCCGACCGGCATGCTGATCGCGCGTCCGAATGCCATGATCCTGTATGCCACCCTGGCCAAGGGCCCGACGCTGCCGCGCGACCTGCAGGTCAACTCCACCCGCCAGTTCATGCGCGAACTGAACCGCCTGGGCCTGACCAGCGCCATCGACGCCGGCGGCGGCTTCCAGAACTATCCCGAAGACTACGCGGTGATCGAAGAACTCGATGCCGCCAACCAGCTCACCATCCGCATCGCCTACAACCTGTTCACGCAGAACAAGGGCGCCGAGCTGGAAGACTTCCAGCGCTGGACCGGCATGGTCACGCCAGGGCAGGGCAGCGACTACTACCGCCACAACGGCGCCGGCGAGATGCTGGTGTTCTCGGCCGCCGACTTCGAAGACTTCCTGGAGCCGCGCCCGGACCTGGCGCCCGGCATGGAAGACGAACTGGAGCGCGTGGTGCGCCACCTAGTGGCCCAGCGCTGGCCGTTCCGCCTGCATGCCACCTACGACGAATCGATCTCGCGCATGCTCGACGTGTTCGAGAAGGTCAACCGCGACATCCCGTTCGACGGCCTGCACTGGATGTTCGACCACTGCGAGACCATCACCCAGCGCAATATTGATCGCGTGCAGGCCCTGGGCGGCGGCATCGCGATCCAGCACCGGATGGCGTTCCAGGGCGAGTATTTCGTCGAGCGCTACGGCGCCGACGCGGCGCGCGCCACGCCGCCGATCAAGCGCATGCTGGAAACCGGCGTGCCGGTCGGCGCCGGTACCGACGCCACCCGCGTCGCCAGCTACAACCCGTGGACCGCGCTGTACTGGCTGGTGACCGGGCGCACCGTGGGCGGCTTGCCGCTGTACGGCACGGCCGGCCACCTGCCGCGCGAAGTCGCACTGGAACTGTGGACCGCGGGCAGCGCATGGTTCTCGAACGAGCAAGAGAAGAAAGGCCGCATCCGCGAAGGCATGCTGGCCGACCTGGCCGTGCTGTCGAGCGACTTCTTCAGCGTCGACGCCGAAGAGATCAAGGCGATCGAATCGGTGCTGACCGTGGTGGGAGGCAAGATGGTGTACGGCGCCGCCGAGTTCACCTCGCTCGGGCCACCGCCGATTCCGGTGTTGCCGGAATGGTCACCGGTGCGCGAGGTGTCGGGCCACTGGCGCAAGGCGGAGCCGAAAGCGGCTCCGGTGGCTGCGCTGGCGCACCAGTGCAGCGGCCCATGCGGCGTGCACGCGCACAGCCACGACCGCGCCCGGCGTTCCAACATGCCGGTGTCGGACCATGGCGGCTTCTGGGGCGCGCTCGGTTGCAGCTGCTTCGCGTTCTGATCATGGCAACCACTTCACCTCAACGCCTGAACGGCTTCGGCATGGGCTTCCTGGCCGGCTACGTCGATACGCTCGGCTTCATCGCCCTGTTCGGCTTGTTCACCGCCCACGTGACCGGCAACTTCGTGCTGCTCGGGGCCTCGCTGGCCGACCCGCAGCAGATACCGTCGCTGCTGAAGATCCTGGCTTTCCCGGCCTTCATCCTCGGCATCGCCGCGGCGCGCCTGCTGGTGGCCTCGTGCGAGCGGCGCGGCGTCTCGGCGCACAAGCCGAACTACCTGCTGCAGCTGGTGCTATTGACCGGCTTCATGGTGTGCGGCATGCTGGCCGAGCCGGTGCCGAAGCAGATGGGGCCACTGGCGATGGCGGCCGGCCTGCTCGGCACGGCGGCGATGGGCGCGCACAGCGCGGCCAGCAAGCTGCTGCTGTCTAACCTGGCGCCGACCTCGATGATGACCGGGAACGTGACCCAGCTGGTGATCGACGGCGTCGACTGGCTGCGCGGCGCCGGCGACGGTGCCACCGCCGCCCGCTGCGGCAAGTTCTTCTGGCCGGTGTTCGGCTTCGCGCTCGGCTGCGCCGGCGCCGCCTTCGGCTTTTTGGAGTTCGGCTTCGTCGCGCTGCTGGCGCCGATCGCGATCCTGTGCCTGCACCTGTGGCTGCCCGCCCCGGCGCTTGAAGCCAAACCGGCGTCGGCAGCGGCATGAACAAGACGCGGCTCGAGGCCTTCAGCGATGGCGTGATCGCGATCATCATCACGATCATGGTGCTCGAGCTGCGTCCGCCGGCGTCCAGTACGCTGCACGACGCGGCGGCGGTGATCCCGTCCTGGCTGCGCTACGCACTGAGTTTTGTGTACGTCGGTATCTACTGGGTCAGCCACCACGCGATGCTCGACCGCGTGCGCAGCGTCGACTGGGCCACGCTGTGGGCCAACCTGCATCTGCTGTTCTGGATGTCGCTGATTCCCTTCGTGACCGCGTGGGCCGGCGAGCATCCGATGGCGTCGGCGCCGGTGGCGCTGTATGGCGTGGTCTTGCTGATGTGCTCGATCTCGTTCATGCTGCTGTCCTGGCGCCTGGGGACGCTGGGCGGGGTCGATCATGCCCACTCCTGGCAGAACGAAAAAATCCGGCTGTCGGTGGCGCTGTACGCGGCCGCGGTCGTGCTGGCGCTGTGGTATGCGCCCCTCGGTTCGGCGCTGCACGTGGTGCTGGTCTGTCTGTGGCTGGTGCCGCAGACGGCGCAGGTCCGCGCCGGCCGCATTGAAATGAAAGAGGAGAGCGAGTGAACATCAAGCAGCTGCCAATCGAGGTCCTGATCGCGGACGACCATCCTTTGATGCGCGAAGGGATCGCCGCCGTGATCAGCGGCGAGCCGGACATGCGGGTGGTGGGCGAGGCCAATGACGGCCGGGAGGCGCTGGCGCGTTACCGCGAGCTGCGCCCGCACGTGACGCTGCTCGACCTGCAGATGCCGAACATGAACGGACTCGAAGCGGTGCAGGCGATCCGCGCCGAGTTTCCGAACGCCTGCCTGGCGATCCTGACTACCTACAGCGGCGATGCCCGTGTCACCCAGGCCATCAAGTCCGGCGCCCAGGGCTACCTCTTGAAGAGCGCGCTGCGGCGCGAACTGACCGAGGCGGTGCGCATCCTCGCCGCCGGCCACCGTTATTTTCCGCCGCAGGTGGCGGCCGAACTGGCGCACCATCTGGGCCAGGAATCGCTGACCGCGCGCGAGCTGCAGGTGCTGGCGTTGATCGCGCGCGGCAATGCCAACAAGCAGATCGGCGGCACGCTCGGGCTGTCCGAAGACACGGTCAAGGGCCACCTGCGCAGCATCATGGACAAGCTCGGGGCCAATAACCGCACCCACGCGGTGACGATCGGGATCGAGCGCGGCTTCATCGAGCTGTAGTGCGCATGCCGGCATCGCCATGCGGCGGTTGGCGCTAGAATGAGCGCATGCCAAGAAAGACACCCATCTTCCCCGGCCCGCGCACGGCGCGCGGCGCCGTCCTCGCCGTCCTGCTCTCCAACGCCGACCAGGCCGGCGCAGAACCGCTGCGCGGCCGCGTCACGCTGGCCGCCATCGTTCGCGCCCTGAAACGCAAGTATCACTGGCCGATCGAGACCACCAGCTTCCCGTCGAATGCGGTCGACGGCCGCGCCACCTGGGCCACCGTGTACAGCCTGCCCGAAGACGTGATCGCGGCCGCCCTCGATCAGAGCGGCCGCGACTGGCTGCGCAGCGCGGCCGGCGGCTAGCGCCGTCCGGCCAGAGTCATGCTGCGATGCGCGCGCTGCCTTCTGGCAGGCCGACCGCGCGGCAGTCGCCAAGGTCGCGCATCATGCGGCCGAGCAGGACGCCATTGAACAGACCCGACACGGCGCACACGCCGAGCACCGCCTGCGCGGCGCCGGCCAGTTCCGGGCGCAGCGCCAGCATGACGGCGGTTGCATACTTGGTGCAGAATACCGCCATCATGATTGCCAGCGGCGCGACGCTGCCGCCGACCCGGACTCGCCCCGGCGTGTTCGAGGCCGCGATGCGCGAACGGGCGAAGCGCATGGTCAGCATCACCGCGGCGATGCAGCCCATAGCCCAAGCGCCGAGTGACAGGGCGCCGAATCCAAATTTGTTGCCGATATCGCTCAACGACAGCACGACGATCGCCAGCGGCAGGATGGCCAGCCGGCGCGGCGTCATCTCGCGGTCGCGCATGGCGGACACTCCCAGCGCAATCAGTCCGGCCAGGATGGCCCAGACATGGACAGGGGTGTGGGTGAGAATCTGGGACATGGTCGACTCCTGAAGGTGATGGCGTTGAGATGGCCTCACTATGCCTTCCAGGAGCCTGCGACGGAACGCGGTGCGACGAACCCGCCGTTTAACGGCGCCAACCGCGCCAGTGGCGCGCCGAAACCGGTCAGGCCGGCGCCAGTTCGCGCAGCGCCGGAATCACTTCGTGCAGGCTGGCCGCTTCGCAGTCCGGCACCGCGTGCGAGTTGTTCGGCGAGCCGTCCGGATTGAACCAGCAGCTGTCGATGCCGAAGCGGTTGGCGCCGAGGATGTCGGCGTCCAGGCGGTCGCCCACGATCACGGTTTCCTCGCGCACGAAGCGGCGCGCCATGCCGGTTGCATATTCGAAGAAGCGCACGTCGGGCTTGGCGAAGCCGCAGGCTTCCGAGGTGGCCACGAAGGAGATGTGCGCATCCAGCCCCGAGGCGGCGATGCGCCGGGTCTGGATCTGGTGCACGCCATTGGTGATGATGCCGATTTCACCGACCGCAGCCAGCGTCTCGCACAGCTGCACGGCGCCGTCGAGCAGCACCACGGTATCGGCCAGCGCTTCCAGGTACAGGGCGCTGGCCTGCTGCGGATCGCGCTCGATGCCGTGCACCTCGAACGCTTTGCGGAAGCGCTCCACCTTCAGGAAATCCTTGGTCACGGTGCCCAGCTCGAACGCCTTCCACAAGGCCAGGTTGATGGTCTGGTAGTCGGCGAACAGCGCATCGGGATTGAGTACCGGGCCGTCGGCGCCGAGCGCCTCCAGAGTGCGCACGAAGGAGAGCCGTTCGGAGGCGCGGAAATCGAGCAGGGTGTCGTCGAGGTCGAACAGGAACAAGCGGTGTTTCATGTGGACGTGAAGCGAGGTGATCAAGACCCATGGTAGCACGGACTGAAGAGCAGGCAACCGAACCAACACTTTCGTGGGGTGCGGGGCTGCCCTGATCCGGTCTGGGCGGGATCGTTCCCGCGCTGCACCATCGTGGCCTGAACGATCCCCGTTCGGCCACATTGGAGACGCCCCGTGCACATCGCGCCCCTGACCCCGACTTTCGACAATCCGCTGCGCCCCGGTGGGCTGCCCGGCTGGCAGATCAGGCAAGTCACCGCCTATATCGATGCCAATCTCGACGCCACCCTGCGCACCGCCAGCCTGGCCGCCACGGTCGGTCTGAGCGTCAGCCACTTCACGCGCGCCTTCAAGCACAGCGTCGGCGTGCCGCCGCGGGTGTTCGTGATCCGGCGCCGGCTGGCGGCCGCCTGCGCGGCGATGCTGGCGTCCGACGCGCCGCTGACGGCGATCGCGCATGCCCACGGTTTTTGCGACCAGTCGCATTTCACGCGCACCTTCCACGAGACCATCGGCGTTGCGCCCCACGCCTGGCGCTGCGGCAACAGTGAACACTGCCGTCGCAAAATGGACCAGAACACGATACCTTTGGAAAACAGTGTTATTTCGACAAAATTGGTATCGTAGGGGCTGACAACCACGCCGGAGCCTTTCCCGTGTTCGATTTCATTACCGAGTTCATGCAAAACAGCGGCTATTTCGGCGTATTCGCCCTGATGGCTTTGGAGAACATCTTCCCGCCGATCCCGTCCGAGCTGATCATGCCGTTCGCCGGCTTCGTCGCCGCGCGAGGCGACCTGAGCGTGGTCGGGGTGCTGATTGCCGGCACCGCCGGTTCGGTGGCCGGCGCCTTGCCCTGGTACTACGCGGGCAAGGTGTACGGCAAGGAGCGCCTGGAAAAGCTGGCCGACCGCCACGCGCGCTGGCTGACCGTGACCCACGGCGACATCGAGCACGCGATGGACGCATTCGAAAAACATGGCCGCAAGGTGGTGCTGCTGGGTCGCCTGATTCCGGCCATCCGCACCCTGATCTCGGTGCCGGCCGGCCTGGCCAAGATGCCGCTGGCGCAGTTCCTGCTGTATTCGACGGTCGGCTCGCTGCTGTGGACCGGGATCCTGACCGGCGCCGGCTACCTGCTCGAGAGCCAGTACGAGCGCGTCGCCGACTATGTCGATCCGGTGTCGAAGGCGGTGCTGATCGGCCTGGTGGGCTGGTACCTGTACCGCGTGGCGACCTTCAAGTCGCGCAAGGCCTGAACCCGCAGACCCGAGTCCGGCGCGGCGTGCGCGCAACGCCCGCCGCGCCGCGAGCGCACGCCGGTGTGCGCTGATTGTGTCCTGCCGCGCGCGATGCGGCTACAATCGGCGTGTTCGATGCCACGCCCGTGCACATGAAAAGTCAGTTGCTGGAAGATTTCGGGGATAGCCGCTCGCTACCGGCCGTCCCATCACCTGTTTCCCCGCCGCGTCCGCCGCAGGCGGCGCCTGATCCTGCGCCGCAAGTGCAGGCGAGCGCCGGCGTGCCCGCAGAGCGTCCGCGCGTCTGGCGTGCCCGGCGTGCAAGCGCACCGCCGGTGTGGCGTGCGCGCGAAGCCGCGGCGCCGGAGTCGGTGGCGCCGGAGGCGCCGCCACCGTCCGAACCCGCGCCCGTATCGCCCGAACCGGCACCGATGTTCGCATCGCGGCCGGCCCCGCAGCCGGCTGCGGATGTCATTCCTTCCTTCGCCAGCCGCGCACCCGATGGAGCACTGCGTTTCCCGGTCACCCAGCCGTCCTGGTTCGAGCGCAGCGGGCGCAGGCTGGTGGCCTGGGGCGCCGCCGCGTTATTGGGCGTTGCAGTCGTCGGCGCCGGCGCCTGGGTCTATCAGGACCGCAAGGTGGCCGCGACGCTGGCGCTGGTCGCCGGCGAAAGCGCGCCGGCCGCCGTCATCGTCCCTTATGTACCGCCGGCACCGGAGCCGGCGCCGCCGCTGGTGCTGGTCAAGCCGGGGACGTCGACGGTTGAACCAGTACCCGAGATGGACGACTCGCGCCAGCTCGACGTCCGCCTGCCCGACAGTGCGGGCGAGGTGGAAGAGGGCGAGGAAGAGAAGTTCGCCGACACGGCGGTGAAGGCTGCGCCGGCCGCTGCCGCTGCCGCCATCGCCGCAGCCGCGCCTGCGGCGAAAGCGAAGTCCGAAGTGCGCAAGGAGGCCGAGCGCAAGCCGGCGCCGCGCAAGGAACCGGTCAAGAAGGTGCAGTCGAAAGAAGAGGCGCGCAAGGCGGACACGCGCAAAGCGGCCGCGAAAAGCGAGCCACGCAAAGCCGACGCGAAAAAGACTGAACGCAAAGCCGCTGCGCGCACCGCGCCACCATCGAAGCCGGCCGCTTCCGAACCGGCACTGTCGCAAGCCGAGACCCTGCGCCAGTGCCGCGCCGCCGGCTACCACGCCAGCCAGTGCGCGCGGCGCGGCTGCGTCGCCACCAAATTCGGCCTGGCCTGCCGCGGCTGACGGCCGCGGCGTCCGATGAATCAGTCGCGCCCGCGCCAGTGCACGCGGTTGCGCCCGGCCTGCTTGGCCCGGTACAGCTGGGCGTCGGCCGCCTCGAACAGTTCGAACTGCAGCTCGGCGCCGCCCGGCACCAGCGTCGCGCCGCCGATGCTGGCACTGAGCATCGGCGCCACCGACGACGCTTCGTGCGCGATCGCCAGGTTGACCACCGCTTCGCGCAGTTCTTCCATCATGCCCAGGGCGTTGGCGACATCGGTGTCCGGCATCAGAAGCACCAGTTCCTCGCCGCCGTAGCGCGCCGCCAGGTCGGTCGGGCGGCGCATGGCGGCATAGGCCACGCGTGCCACCGAGCGCAGCGCGCGGTCGCCGGCCGGGTGGCCGTAGCGGTCGTTGTACTGCTTGAAGGCGTCGATGTCGAGGATCGCCAGCGACAGCGGCGCGTGATTGCGGCGCGCGCGCTGCCATTCGATGGCGAAGATCTCGTCGAAGCGGCGCCGGTTGGCCAGTTCGGTCAGGCCGTCAATGTTGGCCAGGCGTTCGAGCATCCTGCGCTGGCGCACCACCTGCAGGTGCAGCGCCACGCGCGCCATCACCACGGTCTGGTTGAACGGCTTGACGATGTAGTCCGAGGCGCCCATCTTGAGGCCGCTGGCTTCGTCCTCGGGACGGTCGAGGCCCGAGATGAAGATCACCGAGATGTGGGCCGTGTGCGGATCGGCGCGCAGGCGGCGCAGCACTTCATAGCCGTCCATGTCGGGCATCATCACGTCGAGCAGGATCAGGTCGGGCAGGTGGCGCGCGGCGCGCTCCAGGGTCTGGGCGCCGTTTCGGGCCAGCAGTACGGTGTATTCGGGTTTGAGCAGGTCGCCCAGCACTTCGCGGTTGATGGCGTCGTCGTCCGCCACCAGGACTTTTTGCGTCTCCACTGCGTTCATGTGCTTCCTTCGAGGCTGCTCTGGGTTGCGCTGTTGTTTGCGGGGGCATTGGCCGGCGCTTCCGGTTGCGCGCTCAGCTGGGCTATGAGTACGGCCAGCGACTCCACAGCGGCAGCATATTCGATCTCGTCGATCGCGCGGCGCACCGGTTCCAGCGCCGCCGCGTGCGGGCTGCCGGCCAGTAGCGCCTCGAGTTCGGACAGCGTGTCTTCGGCGCGCGCGTCGTCCGCACGCAGGTGGCTGTCCAGGCGCGCCGCCACCGCGGCCGCCGCCTCGTCCGGCAGCGGGCGCGGCAGGGCGCTGGCGGCCATGCGCGCGAGGCCCGAGAGCGCGTTGTCGAGCGCCGCCAGCAGCGCCGGCACCTGCACCCCGACCCGCTCCAGCATGCCGGCGCGCAGGTCCTGTTCCAGCCGGCTGGCCGCACCCGAGAGTTCGAAAGCGCCGACGTAGGCCGCGCTCGACTTCAGGTTGTGTGCCAGCGACTGCAGTCGCGCATGGTCGCCGGCGCTGAGCGCTTCGCGCAGGATGCGTGGCGCGCCGGCGTATTCGCGCACGAAGCTGCCGGCGCGCTTTTCCAGGCGGCTGCGCTGGCCGTCGACGTTTTCCAGTGCCAGGCGCCAGTCGATGCCGGGCGCCGCCGGCAGGGTGCCGGCCGGTTCCGGCGCGGCGCTGCCCTGGCGCGCGCTGCGCGGCGGCAGCGGACGGCCTTCCAGGCGCGCCGGGTCGATCCACTTGAGCAGGGTGAAGAACAGCAGGTCGGGGTCGATCGGCTTGGCCACGTGGTCGTTCATGCCGGCCATGCGGCTCAGGGCGCGGTCGCTGGCCATGGCGTGCGCCGTCATGGCCACGATCGGCAGTTTGGCCAGACGCGCGTCGCTGCCGGCCTTGGCGCGGATCTCGCGGGTGGCGGTGAGGCCGTCCATCTCGGGCATCTGGATGTCCATCAGCACCAGGTCATAGTCTCCCTGCTGCGCCATGCGCACCGCCTCGACGCCGTTGAAGGCGACATCGACCTGCATGCGCGCCGCGGCCATGAAGTCGAGCGCCACTTCGCGGTTGTTGGCATTGTCCTCGGCCAGCAGGATGCGCGCGCCGTCCAGGCGCGGGATGTCTGCCATCACGCCGTTCTGGGCGTCGAGCGCGCTGCCGCTGGCGGCGCCGGCGCCTTCGAGCGCGGCCAGCTGCGGATGCAGCACCTGCAGCAGGCTGTGATACAGCAGCGCCGGGCCGACCGGCTTGTGCAGGAAGGCGTCCACCGGCAGCTCGCCTTGCTGTTCGAGCACCGTTTCGCGGGTCAGCGCCGACACCATCAGGATCGACGGCGGCGCCGCGTCGCGCGTGTACTGGCGGATGCGGCGGATGGTCTCCATCCCGTCCAGGCCAGGCATCACGTAATCCATCAGCACGATCTGGTAGGGCTGGCCGAGCTCCTGGGCGCGTGCCAGCGCCGCCAGGCATTCCTCGCCCGAGCCGACCGCCTCGGTCTGCACGCCGAACGCGGCCAGCATCTCGGCCAACGCCGCGCGCGAGGTGGCGCTGTCGTCGACCACCAGCGCGCGCACGTCCAGCAGCAGCGCCAGGCGGGTGGCATGCGCGGCGCTGCCGGCGCCGGTCGCCCCATGGCCCTCGGCCACGCCGAGCGGCACGGTGAAGGTGAAGGTGGTGCCGCTGCCCGGCGTGCTGCGCACGGCGATCGTGCCCTGCATCAGCTCGACCAGCTGGCGCGAGATCGACAGCCCGAGGCCGGTGCCGCCGTACTTGCGGGTGGTCGAGCTGTCGGCCTGGCTGAACGACTGGAACAGCTGCGGCAGCTGTTCCGGCGCCATGCCGATGCCGGTGTCGGCCACCGAGAACGCCAGCGTGACGCCGTCGCTGTCGGATTTGGCCAGCTCCACCGCGACCACGATCTCGCCCCGTTCGGTGAACTTGACGGCGTTGCCGGTCAGGTTGATCAGCACCTGGCTCAGGCGCAGCGGGTCGCCCACCAGGCGTGTCGGCACGCCGGGGCCGACCCGGAAGATCAGCTCGATGCCCTTGGCATCGGTCTTTACGCCCACCAGCGTGGACAGGTGGTCGAGCATCTCGTCGAGATCGAACGCCACGTTTTCCAGGGTCAGCTTGCCGGCCTCGATCTTGGAAAAGTCGAGGATGTCGTTGATGATGCCCATCAGGTGCTCGCTCGCGCCGAGGATCTTGCCGAGGTAGTTGCGCAGGCGCGGCGCGGGATCGCTCATCAGGGCCAGGCGGCTCATGCCGATGATGGCATTCATCGGGGTGCGGATCTCGTGGCTCATATTGGCCAGGAATTCCGACTTCATGCGTGCCCCCGCTTCGGCGCGCAGCATCGCGGTCTGCATCGCCTTGGTGCGCAGGCCGAGGATGCGCATGAACACCAGCATGTCGAAGGTGCTGCCGAATTCGAGCGCGTGCATGGTGAAGAAGTTGGCCGGCAGGCGGCCGTTGATCACCTGGGCCGTGATCAGCGAGCTCGAAAAGCTCACCGCCCAGCCGATCAGGAACCAGGTGCCGATGGTGTCGCCGGCGCGCGCACGCCGCGCCGCACCGGGAAGACCGAGCAGCATCGGCATGATGCCGAGCGTGCCGACGATCGCCACCAGGTATTTGTGGCTGATCAGGCCCAGGCCGAAGCCGATCGCGGTCACCAGGCAGGCCACGGCGAAGCCGCGCATCAGGCGGCTGAACAGGCGGTCCATGCCTGGACGCGCCAGCGACTGCTCGACGAACAGGTAGGCGCCGCACGATGCCATGATCGAGGAGATGCCGGCGCCGTGCTCGAGGAACCAGGCATTGCCCGGCCACAGGAACTGGCCGGCGATGCCGAACCAGCAGGCCGAGTAGAGCGTCACGCCGCCGACCAGGATCGCGTACTTGCCGAACAGCGGTTCGCGCAGCGTCAGCCACTGGCCGACGCTGTACAGGAACAGGCAGATGCCCAGGCCCAGGATCACGCCTTGCAGCATCTGTTCGGTGAGCGAGCCTGGCAGCACCTCGTTGACCTGCATGAACGACAGCGGCAGGATCTTGGGGCCGACCGCGGCCACCCGCAGCAGCACGGTGTAGTCGGCGCCCGGCGTCAGGCGCAGCACCACGGTCGGCACCCGGCCGCGCAGCGCGTCGCCGCTCTGGACCTGCATGCGCCCGGCGCTGGCCACCTGCCTGAGGCCATCGGGAGCGGCGACGTGGACGTCGAGCTGGTCGAGCAGGGCGAAGTCGACCTGCATCACCCAGGCGTTGGGGGCGTCGGCCGGTACCGATACCGGAATGCGGACCCAGGTCGTCCCCGGCTGCATGCCGAGCGTGGCGTAGCTGGTGTCCGGACGTACGAAGCGCTCCTTCGCGGCCAGCGCTTCCTGGGCCTGGAAACTGCGTTCGGGGTCGCGCAGGATAGTGATGGCGGGCCAGGCGTCGACCTGGCGCACGTCCGGACCTAGCACCAGCGGCGTCTGCGCCGCGGCCAGGTGCGGCAACGCGGCCAGCAGCATGAACAGCAGCAGCGTGCTCAGGAGCGAACTGACGACGCGCATGCGGAACGACATGCCGCCTGCCGTCATGCCGGTTCTCCGCGCGCGGCAGGCATGCGTTCGCCATGCCAGCGCGCCAGGCCGCAGCAGGCGCAGAACAGCGGAATGCCCATCACGAACAGGGCGATGGTGCGGGTTTCGACCGGCACGCCCTGGGTCACTTCATACACCATCAGGGCGGCGTACAGCAGCAGTGGCACTGCCACATGGCGCAGTGCCGGGCGCGCGGTGGCCGCTTCCTTGAGCTGTCGCGCCGACGATGCGCGGAAGGCACTCACGATCGCGAACGCCACCAGCATCCAGCCGGCGAAGCCCTGCAGCGTCTCGCCGAACCACCAGCCGTCCTTCTTGTCCATGACCCAGGCGCCCAGCTTGTAGACCATGTACGGGTCGACGCCGAGGTCGTAGGCGGTGACGATCAGCGCCGCCAGGAAGGCCATGGTGACCGTGCGTCCCACACCGTTGGCGCCGTCGACCGGCGTCTGCCACACGATCAGGTTGGCCATCACGTAGCCGGTATAGGTCAGCGCGAACCACATCAGCGGGATCACCAGCGGCACCTGGCCCAGGCGCGGGCCCAGCACCTCGGTGTAGTCGTAGTCGCCGAAGAACCAGCCGTGCGAGGCGCCCATCTGTTCGGCGAACCAGCCGCCGGCGACGGCGATCGCGGTCAGGCGCAGCGCGGCGTCCGAACCCAGCACGCTGACGGCGCTGGCGAAGCACAGGGCGGCCATCAGCAGTGCGCTGGCGACGATCAACTGGGTCTGGGCCGGCCAGCCGTGCAGCAGCACGGGAACCAGCAGGGCCAGGGCGGCGCTACCCAGCAGGACAAAGCGTGGCAAGAGCGGCAGGCGCGAAGTTTGAAGCGGCAAGGTCGACATGGTCGTGATCCTCTTGACGGGATTGAACGGCGGCGCGTGCCCTTCGACGCAGGCCGGTGGCGCCCGGAGGCGGCTCCGGCGTGCGCATTGCACGCAAACCTCATCAGTCTAGCAGGTCGGGACCGGCTGTGGCATGCCCGCGGCCGGCATTTTCAGCGCCGGCCGGTCATGGACGCCAGGCGATGCGGTTGCGGCCGGCCTGCTTGGCCAGGTACAGCTGGGCGTCGGCGGCCTCGAACAATTCAGGCTGCTGTTCGCCGCTGTTGGGGACCAGCGTGGCGCCGCCCACGCTCACGGTCAGCACCGGCGCCACGTTGGATGTTTCGTGCGGGATCGCCAGGCTGGCCACGGTCTCGCGCAGCTGGCCGATCATGCGCCGGGCGTCGGCGGCGTCGGTTTCGGGCATCAGGAGCACCAGCTCTTCGCCGCCGTAGCGCGCGGCCAGGTCGGCCGGGCGGCGCATGGCGGCGCCGGCCACCCGCGCCACCGAGCGCAGCGCGCGATCACCCGCCGGGTGGCCATAACGGTCGTTGTACTGCTTGAAGGCGTCGATGTCGAGCAGGGCCAGCGACAGCGGGCGGCCGCTCCTGCGTGCGCGCTGCCATTCGAGCGTGTACATCTCATCGAAGCGGCGCCGGTTGGCCAGTTCGGTCAGGCCGTCGATATTCGCCAGCCGTTCCAGCATCCTGCGCTGGCGCAGCACCTGCAAGTGCAGCGCCACGCGCGCCATCACCACGGTGGGGTTGAACGGCTTGACGATGTAGTCCGAGGCGCCCATCTTGAGGCCGTTGGCCTCGTCCTCGGGCCGGTTCAGGCCAGAGATGAAGATCACCGAGATGTGCTCGGTCTGGGGATCGGCGCGCAGGCGGCGCAGCACCTCGTAGCCGTCCATGTCGGGCATCAGGACGTCGAGCAGGATCAGGTCGGGCAGGTGGCGCGCGGCGCGCTCCAGGGTCTGGGCGCCGTTACGCGCCAGCAGCACGGTGTACTCGGGTTTGAGCAGGTCGCCCAGCACTTCGCGGTTGACCGCGTCGTCGTCGGCCACCAGCACTTTCTGCGATTCGACGACCGTGATCATGCCGGGCCTTTCATGGTGTCCGGGCCGGCAGTCTGCAGGCCGAGCGCCGCGGCCAGCGTCGCCAGCGGCGCCAGTGCCGCCTCGTATTCGATCTCATTTACCGCGCGCCGCACCGGCGCCAGGCCATCCTCGAATGCGCTGCCGGCCAGCAGCGCGGCCAGTTCGCGCAGCGCGTCTTCGGCGCGCGCATCGTCGTCCTGCAGGTAGCCTTCCAGGCGCGCCACCAGCGGCGCGGCCAGCGGCGCCAGTGCCTGCAGGTCGAGCGCGCGCGGCAACGCGGCAGCGGCCAGGTCGGCCAGGCCGGCCAGCACCCCTTCGGCCGCGGTCACCAGCGACGGCACCTGCACCGCGACACGGTCGTACAGGCCGGCGCGCAAGTCCTGTTCCAGCCGGTTGGCTGCGCCCGAGAGTTCGAACGCGCCGACGTAGGCCGCGCTCGACTTGAGGTTGTGCGCCAGCGACTGCAGGCGGCCATGGTCGCCGCCACTGAGCGCTTCGCGCAGGATGCGTGGCGCGCCGCCGTATTCGCGCACGAAGCTGCCGGCGCGTTTTTCCAGGCGGCTGCGCTGGCCGTCGACGTTCTCCAGCGCCAGGTGCCAGTCGATGCCGGCCACCACCGGCAGCGCGCCGACCGGCTCGCGCACCGCCGGCGCCGCACGCGGCGCCTCCAGGTGCTGCGGCACGGCGCGCCCGTGCAGGCGCGCCGGGTCGATCCACTTGAGCAGGGTGCAGAACAGCAGGTCGGGGTCGATCGGCTTGGTCACATGGTCGACCATGCCGGCCATGCGGCTCAGGGCGCGGTCGCTGGCCATCGCGTGCGCCGTCATCGCCACGATCGGCAGCCTGGCCAGGCGTGGCACATTGCGGATCTCGCGCGCGGCGGTGAGGCCGTCCATCTCGGGCATCTGGATGTCCATCAGCACCAGGTCGTAGTCGCCCTGCTGCGCCATGCGCACCGCCTCCACGCCGTTGAAGGCGACATCGACCTGCATCCGCGCCGCGGCCATGAAATCGAGCGCGACTTCGCGGTTGTTGGCGTTGTCCTCGGCCAGCAGGATGCGCGCGCCGTCCAGGCGCGGCAGATCCGGGATCGGCATCCTGTGCGCCAGCGGCGTGCCCAGGCTCTCGACCGCGCCCAGTTGCGGGTGCAGCACCTGCAGGATGCTGTGGTACAGCAGGGCCGGGCCGATCGGCTTGTGCAGGAAGGCGTCCACCGGCAGCTCGCCTTCCTGTGCCAGCACGGCGTCGCGGTTCACCGCCGACACCATCAGGATCGCCGGCGGCGCGGCGTCGCGCACATACTTGTTGATGTTGCGGATGGTCTCGACGCCGTCCATGCCCGGCATCAGGTAGTCCATCAGCACGATCCCGTAAGGCTGATCGAGCTCCTGGGCGCGCGCCAGCGCCTTCAGGCATTCTTCGCCCGAGGCCACGGTGTCGGCCTGCACGCCGAGCGTGGCCAGCATCTCGGCCAGGGCGGCGCGCGCACTGGCGCTGTCGTCGACCACCAGCGCGCGGACGTCGGCCAGCATCGCCTGGCGCACCGCATTGGCCGCCAGCTGGCCGTCGGCCACGCCGAGCGGCACGGTGAAGGTGAAGCAGCTGCCCTGATTCGGCGTGCTCTGGACCGAGATCGCGCCGTGCATCAGTTCCACCAGCTGGCGCGAGATCGACAGGCCGAGGCCGGTGCCGCCGTACTTGCGGGTGGTCGAGGTATCGGCCTGGCTGAAGGCCTGGAACAGGCGGCTGACCTGTTCCGGGGTCATGCCGATGCCGGTGTCGCTGACCGAGAACGCCAGCGTCACCCGGCCAGCTTCGCTGGCGCGCGCCTCGACCGAGACCACGATCTCGCCGCGCTCGGTGAATTTGACCGCGTTGCCGGTCAGGTTGATCAGGACCTGGCCGATGCGCAGCGGGTCGCCGATCAGGCGCTGCGGCACGCCGGGGCCGACCCGGAAGATCAGTTCGATGCCCTTGGCGTCGGTCTTCACTCCGGTCAGGGTCGACAGGTGTTCCAGCATGTCGTCCAGTTCGAACGGCACCGCTTCGATATTCAGCTTGCCGGCCTCGATGCGCGAGTGGTCGAGGATGTCGTTGATCAGGGCCAGCAGGTGCTCGCCCGCGCCCAGGATCTTGCCCAGGTAGTTACGCAGCTTCGGCGCCGGGTCGCTCATCAGCGCCAGGCGGCTCATGCCGAGGATCGCGTTCATCGGGGTGCGGATCTCGTGGCTCATATTGGCCAGGAACTCGCTCTTCATGCGCGCTTCGGCTTCGGCGCGCAGCAGCGCGGTCTGCATGTCTTTGGTGCGCAGGCCCAGGATGCGCATGAACATCAGCATGTCGATCGCGATCCCGAACTGCATCGCGTGCATGGTCAGGAAGTTCGACGGCAGCTTGCCGGCCGCCACCAGGATCTGCACCACCGTGGTGGTGAAGCTGAGCGCCCAGCTGATCAGGAAGTAGAAACCCATCGCCTCGCCGGCGCGCATCAGGCGCACCGCGCCGGGCAGGCCGAACATCATCGGCATCGAGCCGGCGGTGGTCACGAACAGCACCAGCACCGCTGGCGGGACCAGGTCGAAGATCCACAGCACGCAGATGATCAGGCACAGCGCCGCCATGGTGCGCATCAGCAGCGAAAACTTGCGGTCCTTGCCGGGGCGGGCCAGCACGTGCTGGACGAACAGGTAGCCGCCGGCGCCGGCGATCAGCGAGGCGATGCCGGTGACGTGGGAGCTGAGCCAGTCGTTGTCGCGCCACAGGAACTGTTCGGTAAGCCCGAACCAGCAGGCCGCATACACGCCCAGGCCGCCGACGAACATCGCGTACTTGCCGTACAGGCTCTGGCGCAGCGTCACGAACTGGGCCAGGCTGTAGAGGAACAGGCACAGCGCCAGGCCGACCATCATCCCCTGCAGCATCTGCTCGCCCAACGCGGACTGGTGGAACGCGACCGGCTGCATGATGCGGATCGGCGCCATCTGCGGGCCGCGCGAGGCGATGCGCACCAGCAGCACGTAGTCGCGGCCCTGCGTCAGGTTCAGCACGACTTCGGGCACCCGGCCCTTGAGTGCGCCGTCTTCCTGCTGGCGGCGGCCGGCGTCGGCGATCTTGTGCAGCGTCTCCGGCCGGCCTGCTTCGGCCAGGTGGAAGTCGACCCAGTCGAGCAGCGGATAATCGATCACCGCGACCCAGGTCGCCGGCGCATCCGGCGCCACCCGCAGCGGGATGCGCACCCAGGTCGGTTCCTTGCGCATGCCGATCACGCCGGTGGCCAGGCTGGGAGCGCTGAAAAGTTCGCCGGCCGCCAGCGCCGCCGGCGCGTCGAGTCTGGATTCGGTATCGTACAGCAGCGAGAGCGCGCTCCAGGCGTCGAGACTGGCGGTGTCGCGCTTGAGTTCCAGCGCCGCCGCGTGCGCGCCCGATGGCGCGAGCGCGGCGAATGCCAGCAGCAGGATGAACGGAAGGATGGCGGCGCGCAGCAGGCGTGCCAGGAGCGGCGCCGGAAGCGGCGCAGGCGAAGTGACGGTCATGAAGTTCAGCGGGTAGTAGCGGTTCCTGGAGCGGCGGCTGCGGCATCGGCGCCGGCATTCAGGCGCGCTTCGATGCGGCTGACCCAGCGTGGTGCCTGCGGGTCGTGGCGCCAGGCGTCGGTCGCGTCTTCGATCTGTTCGAGCAGCGCCGGCGGCAGGCGCAGCGGACGGGTCTCGTCCATCAGGAAGCGCGTCACCAGGCGGTAGCCGAGCGCGCGCGTGACCATGCGCGTGATCGAGAAGTTCGGCACCAACACGCGCACCACGGCGTCGAAGGCGCGGATCGCGCCCAGGCCGCCCGTGAACAGCAGGCGCGAGAACAGCGGCAGGCGCGCATTCAGGCCCAGGTCGGCGGTGGCGTCGCGGCCGCACAGCAGGCGCGTGAGCAGGGTCGGGAACGGTTTCAGGATCGCCAACGGAATCTCGTTCTCGATCGCCTTCATCAGCGCCGCGGCCAGCGGCGGACGCGGGTCGGGCTGGCGCACCAGCGCACGGCCGCGCGCCTGCATCGCCGCGAATGCGCTTTCGGCTTCGTCCATGGTCCAGGACATCAGCTCGCGCTCGATGCCGAGCACGTGGCCCAGCACGTTCCAGGCGTGCAGGTAGGCTTCCTCGTCGGCGCGCTCCAGCCCCAGGCCTAGGCGGCGCAGGCCGCGCAGGAAGATGTAGTTAAAGGTGAGCAGGGTGTAGGCCAGCTCTTCCTGGTTGCACGGCAGGCCGTCGCGCGCCGTATCCCAGCCGTGGGCGTACAGCTGGTGGTAGATGCCGCCGCCGGCCGGGTTCATCGCCGGCAGCGGGGCCGCGCCCAGCGCATCGCGCGGCGCACCGCGCAGGACCAGGTGGCGGATGGTGGCATGGATCAGGCGCACCTTCAGGGTCTGGGCCACGCCCGCGCCCTCGGGTGAAGTCAGGCCGCCCTTCATCATGACCGGGAAGATCATGGCGGCGGTCGAGCGCACGCGGTAGTCGGTGTGGGCCTCGAGCTGGCCGGCCGCGTGCAGCACCGCCGACAGGTCGGGCAGCACATAGCATTCAGGCAGGCTGGCGCAGAACAGCAGGGTGCACGACAGCATGCTCATGTCCATGAACAGCGCTTCGGCGCGCGCGATCTTCGCCGGGTCGGCCCACTCCGGCAGCGCCGGGCAGCGCGCCAGGTAATCCTTCAGCGCGGCGGCCGCGCGCGGATCGAGGTCGGGCGCAGGCTGCCAACCGGCCAGCATGCCGTTCGAATCCCAGCGCACGATCTCGCGGTTGATGGCGGCGATACGGTCGGCCAGTTCATGCGGGCCGTCGCAGCCCTCGAGCATGCGGGCGACGGTGTCGTCGGCCGGCGCGTCGGCGCGGAAAGTGGGCGATAGCAGCTGGTGGTCGTCGCGTTGCATGCAGCCTCCTAATTCTTTGATCAGTTGGGATAGATGGTGACAGCGTTAATTGCAGTTCCAGACGTACACCCGGCCGCGCAAGCGGCCGGATGATGGTCCAGAGGGGCGGCGCTTAGAAGCGCACGTCCAGACGCAGGTCGGCGGTACGCGGCGCGGTCGGCGTGGTCATGCCGAAGCTGTCGATGATCGACGGGCGCACCTTGTCCTCGATATTGCGCACGCGTGCGAGCAGGCTCCAGCTAGCGCCGTCCGGCTGGTAGCGTAGGGTGGCGTCAGTGCTGGTGTAGTGCGGGATGCGGTACTCCAGCAGCTGGCTCGGCACCGCGATCACGTACTCGCTACTCCTGCGCGCGAACACGCCGGCATTGAGCTGGCCGCCGAACACCGCGAAGCGGTGGTCGTAGCCGAGCATGTACACGTGCTTCGGCGCGCGGTCCAGCGGACGGCCGGCCCACGATACGCTGCCGTTCGGGCTGTACTGCACGTACTCGGCGTCGAGCAGGGTCGCGCTGTAGCTCAGGCGGCCGTTGCTGCCGACGCGCACTTCGCCATCGAGCTCGATGCCGCGCGAGCGGGCCTGGCCGGCGTTGCGGGTCAGGATGCGCGGGGCGCCCGAGACGATCGCATTGCCCGACAGCTGCAGGTTGGTGTAGTCGTAGTAGAAGGCGACGGCGTTGAAGGTCGCGCGGCCGCCCAGCAGGCGGCTCTTCAGGCCTGCTTCATACGCACGCAGCTGCTCCGGCTGGTAGTACAGCGCGGATTCGGTAACGGCGGTGGCGGCCGGGCAGGTCAGGCCGATGGCGCTGCTGCCTGCCAGGCAGCCGTCGTTGAAGCCGCCGGCCTTGTAGCCGGTGGCGACGCTGCCGTACAGCAGGGTGGCCGGCGCCAGGTCGAACTCGGCGCCGAGGCGCCAGGTGGTCTCGCCGTGCTCCAGGCTGGCGGTGTTCAGCTGGGCGCGATCCGTGGCCGGATTGAAGACCGGGCCTTGCTGGAAGTTGGTCGAACCGAGGCGGCTCTTGTCGTCCTCGGTGCGGCGCGCGCCGGCGGTCAGGCGCAGGTCGTCACGCACGCGCCAGGTCAGCTGGCCGAAGATGGCCTTGCTCTGTGCCCTGGTCAGCAGCGGGAACGAGTACACCGGCGGCAGGCCGACCGGTTGCAGGCCCTGGAAGAAGTACGAGGTGTCCGACTCTTCGCTGAAGTAGTACAGGCCGCCCTGGGCGCTGATTGGCCCGGTGCCGTTGGTAGCGATGCGCAGCTCGTGCGAATCCTGCTTGTTGTGGCCGTCGTAGTTGTTGATCACGCCCAGCGCCAGGGTCGGCGCCACGCGGTAGTAGTAGTTCTGGCGGATTTCCTGGTCCAGCTCGCGGTGCGAGGCGATGTAGTACACGGTCGCCGGCCCCAGGTTCCAGGTCAGGTCCGAGGTCAGGCCGCGGATGCGGCGGTCGTTCCAGCCCTGCACCGGGGTCATGTTGAACGGACGGAAGCTGTTGGTCAGGCGCTCGTCGGTGCTGCCCGGACGCCATACCGGCGCGCCTTGCGCCACGCCGGTATAGAAGTTGGTGTCGGGGACGAAGCGGTCGTTGTTGCCTTCGGTATCGCTGTGGTCGTAGCGCAGCACCAGGGTCGCGTCCTGGTTGAACTTCAGCCTGGCGCTCAGGCGCGCGTCGCGTTCGTCGCGGTCCATGCCCGGACGGTGGGTGGTGCCCTGGTTATTCTTCAGGAACGGGTCCTGCTTGCGGGCGCTGACGGCGGCGCGCAGCGACAGCATGTCGTTGACCGGCACGTTGATCATGCCATCGACCTTGCGGTTGCTGTAGGTACCCAGTTCCGCGCCGACAGCGCCTTCGAGGCGGTCGGTCGGGGCGTTCGAGATCACGTTGACCAGGCCGGCGGTGGTGTTGCGGCCGTACAGCGTGCCCTGCGGGCCGCGCAGCACTTCGACGCGGTCGACGTCGAGGAAGTTGGCCGACTGGCCGGCCGGACGCGAGATGTACACGCCATCCTGCATGAAGGCCGCCGACGGGTCGCCCTTGTCGGTGGTGTCGTTGTTGCTGATGCCGCGGATGGTGACGCGCAGGCCCGAGAAGGCCTGGTCGAAGTGCACGTTCGGCAGGCGCGGGCCGAGGGTGGCGGCGCTGTCGGCGCCGATGTCGCGCAGCTGTTCGCCGGTGACGACGCTCATCGCGACCGGGGTGCGCGAAGCCAGCGAGGCGGTACGCTGGGCGGTGACGACGACTTCCGGCACTTCGTTGCTGTTGGACTGCGCGGCGCTAGGCGCGACCTGCGCCTGGGCGATGCTGCAGACAATACCCGAGATTGCCGCGACCAGCAGCTTTTTGGCTGGGCGGACCTGTGATGCTTTCATGGACAAACTCCCTGTGTTTAGACTGTCAGTTTCTCGTCATGAGAAACACATCCGCGCTTTATGTTCTTGTTGGCAATCTACGTTGCGCAGCGGGATGCAAAGCTCGTCAGTCTAGCAGGGGATTACTACAGGAAATAGTCCTACGATGAGTTAACGAACAAAAAAGGACGCGTTTGCAACGCGCCCTTGTCAAAATTAGACGATCTGGCCGATTCGCCGCAGGCGCGCAGCCGGCCGGAATGGCGTCGGCTGCGTCGCCCTCGACTGACTGCTTACGCGGGCAGTGCCGCGTAACCGCTTCCCAGCGCCGGCCGCGCGATGGCGGCACGGCTCTCCGGTGCGGTCTTGAAGGTGCCCACCAGGCCGGCCAGCTGCGCCGCCTGTTCGCGCATCGCGGTGGCGGCTGCCGCCGCTTCCTCGACCAGCGCCGCGTTCTGCTGGGTCACGCGGTCCATCTCGACGATCGCCGTATTCACCTGCTCGATGCCGGCGCCTTGCTCCTGGCTTGCGGCGGCGATCTCGCCGATGATGAGGGTTACCTGCTGCACGCTGTCGACGATCTGGCGCATGGTGGCGCCGGCCTGGTCGACCTGGCGCGTGCCGGCCGCGACCTGGGCGCTCGAGGTGTCGATCAGCGCCTTGATTTCCTTGGCCGCGGTGGCCGAGCGCTGCGCCAGGTTGCGCACCTCGCTGGCGACGACGGCGAAGCCGCGCCCCTGTTCGCCGGCACGCGCCGCTTCCACCGCCGCATTCAGCGCCAGGATATTGGTCTGGAAGGCGATGCCGTCGATCACGCCGATGATGTCGGCGATGCGCTGCGACGAAGCGTCGATCGCGCCCATGGTCCGGACCACGCCGTCGACGATGGCGCCGCCCTCGACCGCGATCGCCGCCGCGTTGCCGGCCAGGCCATTGGCGCGCTGGGCGTGCTCGCTGTTCTGGCGCACGGTGGAAGTCAGCTCTTCCATCGAGGCTGCGGTTTCCTCGAGCGAACCGGCCTGCTGCTCGGTGCGGCTCGACAGGTCCTGGTTGCCGCTGGCGATCTCGCTAGATGCCTGGGAGATGGCCTGGGTGCCGTCACGCACCTGGCCGACGATGGCGGCCAGGCCGGCGTTCATGCGGCCGAGGGCATCCATCAGCTGGCCGACTTCGTCGCGACGCGTGTTGTCGAAGCGGCTGGTCAGGTCGCCGTCGGCCACGCGCTCGGCCACGCGCACCGCGGCGCCCAGCGGGGTCGTGATCGAACGGGTGATGAACCAGGCGCAGGCGGCGCCGAACAGCAGCGCACCGGCGCCCAGCACGAACAGGATGGTGCGCGTGCTTGCATACGAGTCGAGGATGGTGTCGGCCACCACGTCCGAAGCGGCGATCTGCATGTCGGCGAATTTGGCCATGGTGCCGAGGTAGGAGGTGGTGCTCGGCAGCAGGCGCTCGCGGTAGATCCGGTCCATCAGCGCGCGGTCGTTGCCGCGGCGCGCCTCGAACAGGGCGTCGCGCGCGGCCATATAGGCCAGGCGCTCTTCCTTGACCACCTTGAACTGTTCGCGCACCTGCTCGTTCTTGAGCGAGGCGTCGATTTCCTTCTGCAGCGCGTTGGAGCGCTCAGTGATGGCGCGCCGCTTGGGCGCCATCTGTTCCAGTACCGAGGCGTCGGCGGCGTGATAGACCGTATCGTTGATCGCGCTGTTGACTTCGATGTTGCGGCGCCATTCGGCGACGCTGCGCTGGTTCTTGACGCTGGTGTTGACCAGGCGGTAGGTGAGGTCGCCCGCCGATTGCATGCGGGTGAGGGCGGTGGCGCTCATGACAAGCAGGAGCGCGAGAACAATAGTATAAATCCGGAAAAATCGGTTGTGTTCCTTTGCGGCAAATCTGCAACATAAAAATTTCACGATGTTGCAATTGCTGCAGCCGCCATTCAGGCGGGCTGGGCTGACAGTAACGGGCGTGGCGCCGTGGTGCGCTGCGGCGCGGCAGCGGCTACCGGGCTTTCCTGTCCGGCGGCCAGGCGGAAAGTACCGACCACGTCCGCCAGCTGGGCCGCCTGTTCGCGCAGCGATTCGGCGGCAGCGGCAGCCTGTTCCACCAGGGCCGCGTTTTGCTGGGTCACGCGGTCCATCTCGACCACGGCCGTGTTGACGCCATCGATGCCGGCGCTTTGCTCCTCGCTGGCGGCGGCGATCTCGCTGACGATGGTCGTCACCTGGCCAATGCTGTCCACGATCTGCTGCATCGTGGCGCCGGCGCGGCCGACCTGGCGCGTGCCTTCCTGCACCTGCTCGACCGAATCGTCGATCAGCGTCTTGATTTCCTTGGCAGCGGTGGCCGAGCGCTGGGCCAGGTTGCGTACTTCGCTGGCGACGACCGCGAAACCGCGCCCCTGTTCGCCGGCGCGCGCCGCTTCCACCGCGGCATTCAGCGCCAGGATATTGGTCTGGAACGCGATGCCGTCGATCACGCCGATGATGTCGACGATGCGCTGCGACGAGGCGTCGATCTTGCCCATGGTGCCCACCACGTCGCCGACCATGCGTCCGCCTTCCCTGGCGATGCTGGCGGCGCTGCCGGCCAGGCCGTTGGCGCGGCGTGCGTGTTCGCTGTTCTGGCGCACGGTGGCGGTCAGTTCTTCCATCGAGGCGGCGGTCTCTTCCAGCGAGCTGGCCTGCTGTTCGGTGCGGCTCGACAGGTCCTGGTTGCCGCTGGCGATTTCGTCCGAGGCACGGGCGATGGTGGCGGTGCCGTCGCGTACCTGGCCAACAATGGCAGCCAGGCTGGCGTTCATGCGGCCGAGGGCGTCCATCAGCTGGCCGACTTCGTCGCGGCGGTTGCTCTCGAAGCGGCTGGTCAGGTCGCCGGCAGCGACGCGCTCGGCCACTTCCAGCGCGCGCCCCAGCGGCGCGGTGATGGTGCGGGTGATGAAGATGGCGCAGGCGATGCCGAACACGACGGCGACGATGCCGAGCGCGATCAGGATCACGCGGGTTTCGGCGAACGAATCGAGGATCCTGGTGCCGACGCCGGCCGTGGCCGTGCTCTGCTGCTTGGCGAACTCGTCGAGCGCGTCGACGAAGGCCTTGCTGGCCGGCTCGAAGCGGCGCTTGTAGGCTTGTTCGATCGCGGCAGGGTCGTTGGCCAGGCGCGCCTTGAGCACGTCTTCGCGCGCCTGGCTGAAGTCGGCGCGCAGCGCCTTGGCACGGTCCAGGTAGACGCGCACCTTGGCATTGAGCAGGTTGGCGTCGACGTCTGCCTGCAGCTCGTTGCCGCGCTGGATGTTGGCGCGCAGGCGCGGTTCGTATTCCGCCACGATGCCGGCATCGGCGCCATGGTAGATGGTGTCCATGATGGCGTTGTTCACTTCGGTGAGGGTGCGCCATTCGGCCACGGTGGCCTGGTTCTTCATGCTGGTGTTGACCAGGCGGCTGGTCAGTGCGCCGGCCTCGCCCATGCGGGTGAGCGAGGTGAAGGTCATGACCAGCAACAGAACAATGACGACGGCGAAGCCGAGCCCGAGACGGGCTCCGATATTCAGGTTTTTCATGGTGCTACTCCTGTGCGGCAGGGCGGCACGGGCAACGTGACGGACGTTTGCCGCCGTGTGCCAGCCCTGATGGATGTTAATTGGAATCTGTGTATCGATAGTATAGATCAATAAAGCAATTCTTGTTGCTCTGCAGCAAAACGTGGTGTGGGCGACAAGATTGTTGGCGAAACGATCTCGGCCGTTGCGCGTCCAGTCCTACAGCGCCTGGCGCCCGCCGCCTATTCGTGGCCCCGGCAGCCTTGGCTAAGATGGATGGACGTTATCAATCACGAGGAGATCGCCATGTCGATGCAAAGCGAAGGCAAGGACGCCAAAGGACGTAACTACCACCAGATCACCGACGGCAGCACCAGTGCCGGCAGCATGGGCGCCGGCTCGACCGGCGACGTGGGCGCGATTCCGGGACCGGATGCTGGGCAAGGCAGCCAGCAGGCCGGCCGCCAGGACAACCAGCAGAGCGCGCAAGCCGGCCGCACCGACGACCTGCTGGCCGGCGGTTCCAGCGCCGAGCAGTCCGACAAGGGTTTCCAGGGCCAGTCGCCGCAGCAGGGCAGCCAGACAGCGGCCGGCACCGGCAACCGCCAGTCGGACCAGTCCAAAGACAAGCAGTAATCGAGAGCCGGCGGCACCGCGCCGGGCTAATGCCCGGAGCTACGCCGCCAGCTTGCGCTCGGCCGCCGCTTGCGCGATGAAGTCCGCGGTAACGGTCGGGCGGGTGATCGGCAGCATGTGGCCGCCGTCGGTCAGGTGCAGCCGTGCGCCCGGCACCTGGTCCACCAGCTGCCGACCGTTGGCGCGCCAGTCGAGCAATTCGTCGTCGCGGCCGTACAGCACCGACAGCGGCACGGTCAGGTCGCGGTAGCGCCGCTCGAGCGGCGGCATGTGGGTGCGTAGCGAGGCCAGGTCGGCGGCGCCGGCCAGGAATTGCGACGGCCGCAGCGCCAGCAGGCCGCCGCCGCGCGTGGCGAAGTCGCGCGGTACCGGTTCCGGGCCGAACACGCGCGCCATCAGGCGCCCGCCGCCGATCACGGTCGCCGGCAGCGCCAGCGTATGCGCGAACAGCGCGCACAGCCAGCGCGGGCGGATCGCCAGCGCCTGGAACACGGCCGGTACCCGTTCCGGCACATGCGACAGCGGCGCCACCAGCGCCAGCGCGCCCACCGTCTGCGGGTAATCGAGCGCCAGCTGCAGCGCTACCGCGCCGCCCAGCGAATGTCCCACGACCGTCGGCCGCTCCAGGCCCAGCTTGTCGATCAGCGCCGCAATCGTACGTGCCTGCGCCGCCAGGACGGCGCTCTGCCCCTTGGCGCGGCGCGAATAGCCCGAACCCGGGCGGTCGACACTGATCACCCTGAATCCCAGCCGCAGGTCGGCCATGGCACCGAAATCGAAATGGCGCATCTGGCCGCCCAGGCCGTGCAGCAGCACCAGCGCCGGTCCGCCGCCCTGGTCGCGCACGTGTAGTTGCTGGCCGTCGACCTCGATCATGCTCCCCAGCGGCGGCAGCGCTTCCTCGATGCGGCGCACCGTGCCACGCGTGTACCAGGCGAACACGCCCAGCACCAGGGCGAGGCTGAGGAACAGGAAGCAGAAGGAAGCAACAACGATCATCGGGATGCGGCTTTCGTGGGAGTGGTCAAAACATCGTCACCGGGCAGCTCACCGGCGCGGCCGAAGCGCAGCGTGCCGTCGTCGATGCGGCGCCAGCGGATCGCGGCCAGGTCGCGCAGGTAGTTCTGGTGCACGCGCCAAGGACCGCGCCGGCCCTGGCGCGGCAGGATGGTGGCGGCGCGCTGCACATAGCCCGAACTCAGGTCGAGGAACGGCGCATCGGGCACCGATGGGTCGCGCCGCGCCACCGCGATGTCGAGGCCGCGCCGGTCCATCCAGCGCAGCAGGCGGCACACCCATTCGGCGGTGAGGTCGGCCTTCAGCGTCCACGAAGCGTTGGTGTAGCCGAAGGTCAGCGCGCAGTTCGGCACGTCGCTCAGCATCATACCCTTGTACGACATGGCGCGGCTCGGATCGACCCGGCGCCCGTCGACGCTGAGCGTGGCGCCGCCCAGGATCTTCATGCGCAGGCCAGTGGCCAGCACCACCACGTCGGCCTCCAGTGCGCGCCCGGACGCCAGCACCACGCCACGCTCGCTGAAGTGCGCGATCTCGTCGGTGACTACCTCGGCGCGGCCGGAACGCAGCGCGCGGAACAGGTCGCCGCCGGGAGCAACGCAGATGCGCTGGTCCCACGGCTTGTAGCCGGGCGCAAAGTGGGTGCCGGCGTCGATGCCGGGGCCGAGCATGCGCGCCGCCATCGCGATCATGCGCCGGCGGGTGAAGCCGGGCAGGACGCGCAGCAGCCGGTACAGGGCGATGCTCTCCAGCACGATGCGCCAGCGCGCCAGCGCGTAGGCCGCTTTCTCGGGCAGCCAGCGCCGCAGGCGCAGGGCGAAGCGGTCGCGCCGTGGACGCGCCACCACGTAGCTCGGCGAGCGCTGCAGCATGGTCACGTGCGCGGCCGTCTGGGCCAGCGCCGGCACCAGGCTGACGGCGGTGGCGCCGCTGCCGACGACGAGCACGCGCCGGCCGGCGTAGTCGAGGTCATGCGGCCAGAACTGCGGCTGCACGATGCGGCCGCGGTAAGCCGCTTCGCCCTGGAAGCGCGGCCGGTGCGCGCGTTGGTAGTCGTAGTAGCCGCTGCACAGGTGCAGGAAGCGCGCGTGCAGCACCACGCTGCTGCCGTCGGCGCGGTGCGCCTGCACGGTCCAGTGGGCATGTTCGCTGCACCACGCGGCATCGACCACCGTGTGGCCGAAGCGGATGTGGCGCTCGATGCCGTGTTCGCGCGCGGTGGCGGCGATGTAGTCGCGGATGGTGGCGCCATCGGCAATGGCGTCCTGCGCGGTCCACGGCCGAAAGCCGTAGCCGAGCGTGTACATGTCGGAATCGGAACGCACGCCGGGATAGCGGAACAGGTCCCAGGTGCCGCCGATGGCGGCGCGCTCCTCCAGAATCAGGTAACGTTTGTCGGTACAACGCCGCTGCAGCGTGGCCGCGGCGCCGATGCCGGACAGGCCGGCGCCGACGATCAGGACGTCGAGAATATCGGGCGTATGCGCTGGCGCGCCGGGGTCTTCCAGAGGCGCCTGGAGAGGCGCATCAGGGTCTGCGGCGGCCGGAAAAACTGGAGCCATCTGGTCTCTGTATCCACTGGTTGAATGTTGACACTCTACATTGTCAAATTACCTATGGCAAGAATGTGTCAAAATAGCGTCATGACAGCAGAGCTTTCCACCCGTTCCTATCGCGGCCAGTCGCAGGAGCAACGCCGTGCCGAACGCCGCGCACGCCTGATCGCCGCGGCGATCGCCGTCTATGGCGAACGCGGCTACCACCAGGCAACCGTCAAAGGCGTATGCGAGGCCGCTGGCCTCACCGAGCGCTATTTCTACGAGTCCTTCGTCAACAGCGAAGCGCTTCTCATCGATTGTTTTCACGTGGTGACGGCCACCGTGATGGGCGAGATCGTGCGCGCCGGTGCTGCCGCCGCCCCGGACCCGTTGGCGCGCTCGCGTGCCATGCTGCATGCGTACTTCTCGGCGCTGCAGCGCGAGTCGCGCAAGGCGCGCGTGTTCCTGGTCGAGATCAGGGGCGTGAGCCGTGCAATGGACGCCGCGTTCGATGACGCGCTCAAGGCGATCGGCAAGGAAGTGGCGCGCATGACAACGCCGGCCGGCGCCGTCGAAGACGAGCTGCTGCAGGCGGGCGTGGTGGGCGGCGTGATCGCCATCGCGCTGCGCTGGATCGGCAATGGGTATCAGCCGCCGATCGAGCAGGCGGTGGAGTCGGCGCTGAAGATGGGGACGGTGTTGGCGGCCGCTCCGCAGGAGCAGGGCAGCGCGGGAACGGCGGCCGGCTAGGCGGTCACCGCGTCATCATGCCTGTCGTCCCCGGACGAACGTCGCACTCGGCGGGGACCCCGGTATCAGATGTGCAGCGCATGCCCCAGCGCCCTGAGCGCCGCTTCCTGCACCGCCTCACCCAGCGTCGGATGCGCATGGATCGTGCGGCCGACGTCTTCCAGCAATGCTCCCAGTTCGATCGACTGCGTGAAGCCTGCGGCCAGCTCGGATACACCGACCCCCACCGCCTGCCAACCGACGATCAGGTGATTGTCCTTGCGCGCCACGACTCGCACAAACCCGTCCGTGCCTTCGATCGTCATCGCCCGTCCGTTGGCGCTGAACGGGAAGCTGGCGCTGATGGCGTCGATGCCGGCGGCCACCGCCTCGGCAGGCGACAGACCCGCGACCACGATCTCGGGATCGGTGTAGCACACCGCCGGAATCGCGGCGGGGGCGAAGTGACGGCGCTTGCCGGAAATGATCTCGGCCACCATCTCGCCCTGCGCCATCGCCCGGTGCGCCAGCATCGGTTCGCCGGTCAGGTCGCCGATCGCCCAGACATTGCGCATCGAGGTGCGGCAGCCGTCGTCGACTTTCAAGGCCCGCCCGTTCATGTCGAGCATCAGGTTTTCCAGGCCCCAGCCGACGGTGCGCGGCTTGCGGCCAACCGCGACCAGCACCTTGTCGGCTTCGAGGAAGGCTTCCACGCCCGACGCATCGCGCACCCGCAGTTGCTTGCCCTCGCGGCCGTCCTCCATGCCCAGCACGGACGTGGCCAGGCGCAGCTCGACGCCCAGGCGCGCCAGCGACGCCGCCACCGGCTTTACCAGCTCGGCATCGTAGGCCGGCAGGATGCGCTCGGCCGCTTCCACCACCGTCACCTGCGCGCCGAGCTTGCGGAATGCGGTGCCCAGCTCCAGGCCGATGTAGCCGGCGCCGACTACCACCATCCGCTCCGGCACACGGTCCAGCGACAGCGCCTCGGTCGACGAAATGACAGTGCCGTCGAATGGCATGAACGGCAGCTCGACGCTTTGCGAACCGCTGGCCAGCAGCAGGTGCTCGCAGCGGATGCGGACGGTCGCTTCGGCCGCGCCGCCAGGGGTCACCTCGACCGTCTTGCCGTCGAGGATGGTGGCCCAGCCGTTCACAAGGCGTACACCGTTTTTCTTGAGCAGCGCGCCGACGCCGCCGGTCAGCTTCTTGACGATGCCGTCCTTCCAGGCCACGGTGCGATCGAGATCGATGCGCGGGCTGCTGGCGGTGATGCCGAGGCTCGACGTTTCGGCCGCGTAGCCGCGTACCTTGCAGAATTCATCCGCCGCATGGATCAGCGCCTTGGACGGGATGCAGCCGACGTTCAGACACGTGCCGCCCGGCTGCGCGCCTTCCACCAGCACGGTCGGGATGCCGAGCTGGCCGGCGCGGATGCCGGCCACGTAGCCGCCAGGCCCGCCGCCGATGATGAGCAATGTGGTATTGATCGTCTCCATCGGCTCACTCCACGAACAGGGTTGCGGGGAACTCGAGGTAGCCGCGGATCGTCTGCACGAACTGGGCCGCCACCATGCCGTCGATCACGCGGTGGTCGAACGAAGACGACAGGTTCATCATCTTGCGCGCCACCATGGCGCCGTCGCGGATTACCGGACGGTCGACGATGCGGTTGGTGCCGATGATGGCGACCTCGGGACGATTGATCACCGGCGTGGTGACGATGCCGCCGAGCGGACCGAGGCTGGTGATCGTGATGGTCGAGCCCGACAGTTCGTCGCGCGTGGCCTTGCCGCTCCGCGCGGCTTCCGCCAGGCGCAGGATCTCGGCCGCGCTCGACCACGGATCGCGCGCTTCGGCGTGGCGCACCACCGGCACCATCAGGCCGGTCTCGGTCTGGGTGGCGATGCCGATGTGGGCCGCGTCGTAAGTGGTGAGCATATTGCTCTCGTCGTCGTAGCGCGCGTTCATCGACGGATAGGCGCGCAGCGCCAGCACCACGGCGCGCATCAAGAGCGGCAGCAGCGTCAGCTTGCCGCGTTCAAGACCGTAGCGGGCATTGAGCTGGGCGCGCAGCGCTTCCAGTTCGGTGACGTCGACTTCCTCGACGTAGGTGAAGTGCGGGATGTGGCGCTTGGCTTCCTGCATCTTCTCGGCGATCTTGCGGCGCAGGCCGATCACCGGCGCGGCGTGTTCGCCGTGCTGCTCGGCGTAGCGCTCGTCGCGCCCGCCGCCGTTGGCACCAATGCGGTGGCCTTCGACGTGTGCATCCAGGTCGGCGTGCGTGATGCGCCCGGCCGGGCCACTGCCGGCAACGAACTGCAGCTCGACGCCCAGATCCCAGGCGCGCTGGCGCACGGCCGGTGCGGCCAGCGGTTTTTCGCCCGCGGCGCGCATCGCAGGCGCGTTGGACGACGATTTCTGCGGCGCGCGCGGCGCAGGCTTCGGTGCCGGTGCAGGCGGGGCTGCCGGCGCCGGTGTGGCCGCTTCAGCCACCGCTTCCAGCTGCGGCTCGGCCACTTCCTCGGCCGGTGCCTTGGCAGCCGCCGACTTGGCCGGCTCTTGCTTGGCCTTGTCGCCCGAATAGTTGCCGGCGCCTTCGACTTCGAGGCGGATCAGCTCCGCGCCCACCGCCAGCGATTGCCCGATGGCGCCGCCCAGGCTGGTGATGACGCCATGCACCGGTGACGGAATCTCGACCGTCGCCTTGTCGGTCATGACGTCGGCCAGCACCTGGTCTTCCTTGACCGTGTCGCCCGGCTGCACATGCCACGCCACCACTTCGACCTCGGCGATGCCTTCGCCCAGGTCCGGCATCTTGATCACATGAATACCCATCTTATTTCTCCATCACGCGTTTCAAGGCCGCGCCGACACGGTCGGGCCCCGGGAAGTAAGCCCATTCCTGCGCATGCGGATACGGGGTGTCCCAGCCGGCCACGCGCCCGATCGGCGCCTCCAGCTGGTAGAAGCAGTGTTCCTGCACCAGCGCCGCCAGTTCGGCGCCGAAGCCGCTGGTCTGGGTCGCTTCATGCACGATCACGCAGCGGCCGGTCTTCTTGACCGATTCGACGATGGTGTCGAGATCCAGCGGCCAGATGCTGCGCAGGTCGATCACTTCGGCATCGACGCCGCTCTCGCGCGCCGCCGCTTCCGCGACCCAGACCATGGTGCCGTAGGCCAGCACGGTGACGTCGTTCCCGGCGCGGACGATCGCCGCTTTATCGAGCGGCACGGTGTAGTAGCCGGAAGGGACGTCGCCCTTCGGATGGCCGCTCCACGACACCACCGGCCGGTCGTGGTGGCCGTCGAACGGGCCGTTATACAAGCGCTTCGGTTCCAGGAAGATCACCGGATCGTCGTTCTCGATCGACGAGATCAAGAGACCTTTGGCGTCGTAGGGATTCGACGGCATCACGGTGCGCAGGCCGCACACATGGGTGAAGAAAGCTTCCGGGCTCTGGCTGTGGGTCTGGCCGCCGTAGATGCCGCCGCCGCAAGGCATGCGGATCACCATCGACGAGGTGAACTCGCCCGCCGAGCGGTAGCGCAGGCGCGCCGCCTCGGACACGATCTGGTCGGTCGCCGGATAAAAGTAATCCGCGAACTGGATCTCGACCACCGGGCGCAGGCCGTAGGCGGCCATGCCGACCGCGGTGCCGACGATGCCGCCCTCGGAGATCGGGGCGTCGAACACGCGGCTCTTGCCATATTTTGCCTGCAGGCCGTCGGTGACGCGGAACACGCCGCCGAAGTAGCCCACGTCCTGGCCATACACCACGACGTTGTTGTCGCGTTCCATCATCACGTCCATGGCCGAGCGCAGGGCCTGGATCATGGTCATCGGCGCGGTCGCTTGCGCCGCGTCTTTCGGTTGATCGTCTCGTGCCATCCTCATACTCCCAACTGCTGGCGCTGCCGGCGCAGGTGCTCCGGCATGTCTTTATAAACGTCCTCGAACATGGTGGCGGCGCTCGGTGCGCGCTCGTCGCCCAGGATGCCGTAGCTTTCGGCCTGCTTCTGCGCGGCCAGCACTTCGGCTTCCAGTTCGGCCTGCACGGCGTCGTGTTCCGCATCCGACCACCAGCCCTGTTTGGTCAGGTACTGGCGCAGGCGCGCGATCGGGTCGCCCAGCGGGAAGCGCGAATAGTCGTCGGCGGGACGGTAGCGCGACGGGTCGTCCGAGGTCGAGTGCGGGCCGCCGCGGTAGGTCACCCATTCGATCAGGGTCGGGCCCAGGTTCGAGCGCGCACGCTCGGCGGCCCAGCGCGACGCCGACAGCACGGCCAGGAAATCGTTGCCGTCGACGCGCAGCGAAGCGATGCCGCTGCCGATGCCGCGGGTGGCGAAGGTCACGCTCTCGCCGCCGGCGATGGCCTGGAAGCTGGAGATCGCCCACTGGTTGTTGACCACGTTGAGGATCACCGGCGCGCGGTACACGTGGGCGAAGGTGAGGGCGGTCGAGAAGTCGCTTTCGGCGGTGGCGCCGTCGCCGATCCAGGCCGAGGCGATTTTCGTGTCGCCCTTGATCGCCGATGCCATGGCCCAGCCGACCGCTTGCGGGTATTGCGTGGCCAGGTTGCCCGAAATGGTGAAGAAACCGGCGCTCTTCACCGAGTACATCACCGGCAGCTGGCGGCCCTTGAGCGGGTCTTTTTCGTTCGACAGCAGTTGGCAGATCATGTCCACCAGCGGCACCTGGCGCGCCATCAACAGGCTTTGCTGGCGGTAGGTGGGGAAGTTCATGTCGCCGTCCTGCAGGGCCAGCGCGTGGGCGGTGCCGATCGCCTCCTCGCCGAGCGAGATCATGTAGAACGACATCTTCTTCTGGCGCTGGGCGATCACCATGCGCGCGTCGAAAATGCGCGTCTTCATCATGGTGCGCAGGCCGAAGCGCAGCAGTTCGCGGTCGGGCTGCTCGGCCCACGGGCCGACGGCGTTGCCGTCGTCGTCGAGGACGCGGATCAGTTGCGAAGCGATGTCGCCCGTCTCGAGCGGGGCGACATCGATGGCGGGCCGCCGGACCGAGCCGGCCGGGCTAACCTGGAGATACGAAAAATCAGTCTTGCAGCCCGGGCGGCCGGTAGGCTCCGGTACGTGCAGCGACAGAGGCTTACTCTGGCTCATACGCGTTGTTTCCCTTGTGAGGTGGTGGTGCGACTCTACGATAATACGCGGAGAATTGACGTATACGTCAACTTGAACAAAGTATTTTCATATTGCTATGCAACACGCCGGCATCACGCAATGGCCGTGTGCCGGGAAGCATGCCCCAGCACCGGCATGGCGCGCTTGCCCGCGGAATCCGTTTGGCGCATAGCAGCAAAGCGTTTGCCCGGCGAATGATTGCCCATGCTCCATAACCGGCCCCGGTGAAACGGACCGATCCATCAATCGTGCGGCGTCGTCACCGGCCCCATCCTATTCTTGGTCAAATTCGTCCAATTGAACCCGGGAGTGATCGTGATTACAGCAAAAGGCTATGGCACCAAACATTCGTTTACCGATCTGAAGCCGTATCAGTTCGAGCGCCAGGAAGCCGGCGCGCACGAAGTCGAGATCGAAGTCCTGTATTGCGGGGTGTGCCACTCGGACATCCACCAGGCCAAGAACGAATGGTCGAACACCGTGTACCCCTGCGTGCCGGGCCACGAGATCGTCGGTCGCATCACCAGGGTCGGCGCCCATGTCGGCAAGCATGCGGTGGGCGACCTGGTCGGTGTCGGCTGCATGATCGACAGCTGCCGCCAGTGCGAACCGTGCAAGAGTGGTGAGGAAAACTATTGCGAGAGCCCGAACAGCTGGCTCGCCACCTACAACGGCCCGATGGTGCCGGCCAGCCAGGCCGACGGCGAAAACATCTACGGCCGCGACAACACCTTCGGCGGCTATTCCGACATCGTTACCGTCAACGAAGACTTCGTGCTGAAGATCCCGGCCGGCTTGACGCCCGAAGTGGCGGCGCCGATCCTGTGCGCCGGCGTGACCACCTATTCGCCGCTCAAGCATTGGCAGGTGAAGGCGGGCGACAAGGTTGGCGTGCTCGGTTTCGGCGGCCTGGGACACATGGCGGCCAAGATCGCCAAGGCGATGGGCGCCGAGGTGACGGTGTTCACGCGCACCAAGGAGAAACTGGATGAAGCGGCGCGCCTGGGCTTCGCAGGGGTGCTGGAAGACGACAAGAAGGCGCTCGAGCAGCTGGCGATGAGCTTCGACTTCATGCTCTCGACCGTGCCCGAGAAGCACGACATCAATCCCTTCATCGCGCTGCTCAAGCGCGACGCCACCATCTGCGTGGTGGGCGCGCTCGATACCATGAAGGGCGTCGACAACCAGGAGCTGGCGTTTCACCGCAAGAACGTGTCCGGCTCGCTGATCGGCAGCCTGGCCGACACCCAGGAAGTGCTGGACTTCTGCGCCGAACACGGCATCGGGCCGGACATCGAGATCATCCCGATCCAGCAGATCAACGACGCCTACAAGAAGGTGATCAAGGGCGACGTGCGCTTCCGCTACGTGATCGACATGGCCAGCCTGAAGGACGAGAAGGACGACTTCGCGACGTTCTAACTGCCTTCACCCGGCGCCGCGAGCGTGGCCCACAGCTGCGCGCGCAGCGCTTCGACGGTGGCGTCGGTGTCGCGGTAAGGATATTCCTGCGCCGACGTCATGCGCCAGTAGACGCCGTCGTGCTGCAGCACCCGCACCTCGATCCGCGTGACCTTGCGATCGTCCATGAAGTTCTCGGCGGCCCATGAAGGACTGCCAAGAAAGGTTTCATAGCGGCCTTCGAGCTTGACCTGTGCGGCCATGTCGTCGACCACGGTGCGGACGAACACCGCGAGCGGCATCGGCCCCACCGGCTCCGACGACAGCAGCAGCGCGGCGCGCCCGCCGTTGCGCACGAAGCGGTGGCGCGGCTTGCCGTCGTCGCCGTACACCATGTCGTGCGACCAGCCCGGCGCGATGGTGGCGACCTGGCCGTTCTCGGGATTGGTCCAGCTGATCGGCGCAGCGGCCGTGCGGCTTGGCGCGCTTTGCGGGCCGCTGCGGTTGAAGGCGCCCACGACCAGCAACAGCACCAGCAGGGCCAGGCCGAACTTGGCCCGCTGCCAGGCGCGCAGCGGCTGCGCCTGCACCTGGAACCGGTCCTGGTCGTAGCTGGCGGGACGGCCTTGAGCGACGCGCCAGCCCTGGCGGCCCATGGTGACCAGGTTCACCAGCGGCAGGGCCAGACCCAGTCCGCTCACCCATACCCCAAGATTGCGCAGCACGGCGGCGCGCAATGGCAGCCGCTGGCCGGCAACCGTCAGCACACGCAGTCCGAGCAGCCGTTTGCCGGGCGTGCTGCCGAAGCGTGCCAGCAGCACCGCGTCCAGCAGCAGCCCGAGCAGCATCAGGACAGCGCCGAGCAGGAAGCCGCCGGCGGTCGACTGCATCCAGCCCAGGTTGCCGCTGGCGAACATGGCCAGGCAGGCGCCGAGCGCCGCGCCCAGCAGCACCAGCTGCCACGACAGGTCGAACAGCCGCGCCAGAAAGCGGCGCCAGGCGCCGGCGGCCGGAAGTGCGGGCCCGACGGTGCTGTCGGGTGTGTCGGAATCGGGCGCGCTCATTCCGGCACGTCTGCTCAGCCGGCGACCGCGGCGCTGCCGGCGGCGCGGCGCTGGCGCAGCCAGTAGCCGACGCCGAGCACCAGCAGCCAGGCCGGGATCAGGTACACCGAGATGCGCAGGCCCGGGGTCATGAACATGATTACCAGCAGCGCCGCCACGAAGCCCAGGCACAGGTAGTTCGCCAGCGGGAACCACGGGCTGCGGAACAGCGCGCGTTCGCCGGCCGCATCCTTGGCGCGCCGGAAGCGCAGATGGCTCCACGAAATCATGGCCCAGTTGATCACCAGCGCCGCCACGGCCAGGCTCATCACGGTGCCGAGCGCTTCGCGCGGCAGGAAATAATTGATCAGGATCGCCGAGCCGGTCGCGATGGCGGACACCGCCAGCGCGTTGACCGGCACGCCGCGCTTCGTGGTGTGCAGCAGGGCGCGCGGGGCGTTGCCCTGGGTCGCCAGGCCGAACAGCATGCGGCTGTTGGCATACACGCAGCCGTTGTAGACCGACAGCGCGGCGGTCAGCACCACCAGGTTCAGGATATTCGCCACCCAGCCGCTGTCGAGCGCCTGGAAGATCAGCACGAACGGGCTGCCGCCGGTGACGACCTTCTGCCACGGATACAGCGCCAGCAGCACGGCCAGGGCGCCGATATAGAAGATCAGGATCCGGTACAGGGCGTTATTGGTGGCGCGCGGCAGGGTGCGCGCCGGATCGTCGGCTTCGGCGGCGGTGATGCCGATCATCTCCAGGCCGCCGAACGAGAACATGATCACTGTCATCGCCATCACCAGCCCCCCAATGCCGTTCGGGAAGAAGCCGCCGTGGCGCCACAGGTTCGAAATCCCGGCCTCGGGACCGGCGCCGCCGCTGGTCAAGAGGTACAGGCCGAACACGATCATGCCGACCACCGCCACCACCTTGATCACGGCGAACCAGAATTCGAGTTCGCCGAAGGCTTTCACGTTCAACAGGCTGAGGCAATTGACCAGCACAAAGAAGCCGAGCGCCGAGACCCAGGTCGGCACCTCGGGGAACCAGTACTGCATGTAGATGCCGAGCGCGGTCAGCTCGGCCAGGCTGACCAGGATGTACATCACCCAGTAGTTCCAGCCCGAGACGAAGCCGGCCAGCGGTCCGCAGTATTTGTCGGCGAAGTGGCTGAACGAGCCGGCCACCGGCTCGTCGACGATCATCTCGCCCAGCTGGCGCATGATCAGGAAGGCGACCGCGCCGGCGATGGCGTAGCCCAGCAGCACCGAGGGACCGGCCATCTGGATGGTCGAGGCGATGCCGAGGAACAGGCCGGTGCCGATCGCGCCGCCGAGGGCGATCAGCTGGATGTGACGGTTCTTCAGTCCACGTTTGAGTTGATTGTGCGCGTCGTCCATCGTTCGCCAGATTGGGTTGCCAGAAAGATAGCGATTTTACTGCATCGGCGCCGCTTGCGGCTGCTGCAGTCGTCCTGCGCCAATCCTGCGCCACGCGCCCCGCCGGCGCGCTATGCTGAGAACGAAAGCGGCCGGACCGTCGGCCGCACATTGACCAACAGGAGAAACCCATGCGTAAAATTATCATGGCCGCACTGGCCGGATTCTTGTGGAAGAAGTTCCAGACCAAGGTGATGAAGCGTCCGATGGCGTCGTCGCGCCGCGGCACCTGGCGTTATTGATACACGCCACGCCAGGCCGATTACTTGAGCACGTCATCCCCGCGAAGGCGGGGACCCAAGTTCCCTCGAGCAGCCGCCGATCGCCTTAAGGAGCTCCGGATACGAACTTAGGTTCCCGCCTTCTGAACTGACCCCGTTTAGTCGGACAGCTTTTTTGATCAAGTTGAAAGGGGGCGAGTCCTGTACTGCACTGGACTACGCCCACCCAGACTCA
>NZ_DAMAGA010000041.1:0-45002 GCF_031995545.1 Massilia sp. | reverse complement strand
AAATTGCAGGGTGAAACCAGCTTCGACGAAGCAGGAATTCAACGGTAAAGCTAGCTGCAAATAGTTTTACGTAAGTTTGAAGGAACGGTTGGTTAAAAACGCTTGTTGCATAGCACCGCAGCGCCCGTTCCCGCGAGGGAAGGGGCGCCGCAAGATGTCGACTTTCGGCAGGCGCGGCCCGCCGTTGCAGGCGCGCCGCTTGCCGGTGTTTCAACTCAACGTATCAATTGAAGCTCAGGCCGTTGTTGCTGGCGTTGCTGACCTTCTTGCCTTTCAGGTCGACCGTGAAATGGTCGCTCGGCTTGGCCGAACCCAGGCCCTTGAAGATCGCGAACACCTGCTTGAACTGGTTCTGGAACGGTGCGCCGACCGGGTTCTGGTCGGACGGCTTGTCGCCCACGCGCAGCACCGCCGCCGGGGTGGCCGGGAAGGCCGACATCAGGACCTTGTACTGGTTGACGCGCTGCTGGCCCATGTCGCGCAGGGCCAGTTCGCCGGCGTACACGGTGCGGTGAAAGTCGCCGTAGAACTCGTAGGCGGTGAGTGCTGCGAAGTCGTCCAGGCGCAGGCCGGCGGCAGTGGCCAGCTTATCGGCGCGGGCCGTGGCGTCAGCCCAATCCGTGCTCAAGGCCGAAGCGGCGACCGGCATGCCGGTGACAGTGCCGGCGGCGGCGCACGAGGCGCTCAATGGCACGATGCCCGGGATGTCCTTCAGCTGACTCAGCGTGACCTTGGTCTGCAGCTGCGACAGAATCAGCATCTGCTTGCCGTTCAGGTTCATCGCCGCTTCCTTCATCTCGCACGGCCAGTATTCGTCCATGAAGCGCAGGCGCGACAGTTCGTCGAAGTAGTAGCGGGTGTATTCGCCATACGAACGGGTGTCGAGGATGGCGCGGTCCCAGCGCTTGCCGGCGTCGGCCGGGACGCTGCTGCCTTTCAGGTAGTCGTTCTCGACCACGTACAGCGGGAACAGTTCGGCGAAGCGCGGCACGGTATTGAGCGGCATGGTCTGGACGTCGATCGTCTCGGCATCCTTGTAGGTGATGATCTTGTAGGCCGCGCCATACACTGCCAGCGACGGCGACTGTACGTTGACCAGGTAGTTGCCGCTCGTGTCCTGGTGATCGTTGGTGCCGTTGAAGTGCATGTGGCCGCCCACGTGCAGGCGCAGGCCGGTGGCCGCCACCGCATTGGCGACGGTCGCATCCGGCACGCGCGCGGTCTGGAACGCGCCCGACTTGAACACGGCCTTCATGGCCTCGGTCTGGTTGGCGTAGAAGTCCATGGTCGGGTAGTGCGAGAAGGCCATCAGCTGCTTGCCTTCCGCCTTGGCGCGCGCGGCGACCGACTTGATGTACTCCATCAGGTGCATCTTGTGGGTGATGACCTTGTTCCAGCCGGCGTTGCCGGCGCCGTCGAAGCCCTTGAACCATTCGGGCTTGGCCGGATCGAAGTTGGCGTTCGGGACGAACACGTTGGCGTCGATCGACAGCAGCCACAGGCCCTTGACCGGTTCCACCAGGTAGGTGCTGTCGATCATCTTCACGCACTTGGTGTAGGCCTTGCCCAGCTTGGCTTCGCCGGCGGCCTTGTAGACGCCGCCCGAACCTTCGGCGCAGATCTCGAATTTGCGGTTGGCCAGGGCGGCCTGGGTGACGGCTTCGTCGTAGGTATATTTGCCGCCGCTGTGCTTGCTGAACGGCGTTTCCCACAGGATGTCGGCCTTGTTCGGCATGAAGCCGAATTCGCCCATCTTGGTCATCAGTTTTTCGTAGCCTTGCTCCATCAGCTGATCGGTGCAGACCACGCTTGGATCCTTGGCGACGCAGGCGGCGTTGCTGGTGGCGTAGACCTTCTGTTCCTTGCCTTCTTTGGTCAAAAAGTCGTTCTTGCCGGCTTCCTGGTCGTCGTACGGTTCGACCGGATCGTGGTTGCCCGGCGCCAGGAAGAAGCGCATGCCCTTGGCCTGGTATTGCTTCATGACCGCGGCGATGCCGTCGACGTTCATCGGCTGGGCGTCGTCGGTGTAGTCGCCCGGCAGCGCGACGTAGCGGATGCCCTTGGCGTAGGCGTCGTCCAGCGCGGCGTAGAAGGCAAAATAGTTTTCGTTGAACAGGCGCGTCGAGGTCAGCTGCGCGTACATGGTGCGGATCGTCGCGTTCTTGCCGTCCTTGGTCGGGATGCCGCTGAACTGGCTGCTCTTGAAGTCGCCGTAGACGTCCTGGAAGTGGACGTCGCTCATGAAGGCGACGGCGGTGCTGACCGGGGCCGGAGTCGGCTCCGGGGTCTGCACCGGCGGGGTCGGCGTGGTCTGGACGGGGGCGTCTGGCTCTCCCGGACTGCAGGCGGCCAGCAGAGCCAGGGACAGCGCGGCGGCGCCAGTAGAAACGCCGGTGGAAAATAAACGGGTCATGCAATGCTCCGGTCAACGAAATTGCCGGGGATGATTGCATTCTTGCATGACCGCTTTGTTACATGCGGAAGGCCTCTACGGCAGGGCGATGCTGCCTTCGGTCAGTGCGCTGCCGATGGCACCGGACGCAGTAGTGATCCGGGCTTCTGCCGTGGCTGCGTCCATGCGTCCGGCGTCAGCCTGCTGGTTGTCGTAGTCGATCACCTGCGCGCCGGTTGCGGCGTCGGTATGCCAGATTTTTATTCCGAAGCGTGCAGGTGCATCGCCCGTCGCCGCCAGCGTCACCAGGTCGAAGTGATGGGTGCCCTTGCCGTTGATTGCGCCGCTGCCTGTGAACCGGACCCGGCCAGGAGCGGTGGCGACCGGTGCGATGTCGGCGCTGCGAAAGTCGAGATCGCCCACCCTGAAGTGGAGCGCGGCGCCGCCGGGACCGCTGCGATTGGCACGAGCGGCATGCGACGCGTCTGCCGGTAGCGCGCTGAACGCGAAGCGCGCGCGCTCGGCGCGCTGCGGCGACCCCTTGGCGGCGGCAGGCTGCGCCATGAACGCGCCGGCGCCGGACGCGCCCTGCGCGGCTTGCACGGCGATCTTGCGGCTGACCCTGACGCTGGCGCTGCTGTCATCGACCACGGTTGCCGACACCGTGTACACACCCGGCGCGCCGTACGTGTGGCGCGCGCTGCTATGCGCTGCCTTGGAACCGGTGGCCGTCGTCGCGCCATCGCCCCACGACCAGGTGACCTTGTAGCGCGCTGCCGGCCTGTCGCCGGCGATGCCGACCGAGGCGTCGAAAGGTGCGCCCGGCAGCGCCACTGCGCGCGCCATGATCGGTCCGACCGTGTGCGGACAGGCGCACGACGCCCCGGTCGCAGGCTTGAGCAGCACCAGGCCGCTGTTGGCACGCGCCACGATCGCGCCGTTGTCGGCGATGGCCAATGCCTCGTACAGTTCCAGGCCTGGGGGCGCATGGCGCAGGCGCTTGTTCAGGTCGATCATGCCAAGCCTGGCGCTCCACACAAACGCGCGCTGCAGGCCTGTTGCGTCGCCCGCCATGCCGACCACCTGCCCGTTGTTGTTGGCGCCCGAAGGCATCGATTCGGGGCTCCCCAGCGAGCCCAACTCGACGACACCGCCCGCGCGAGTCCATGTGAAGGCGCGGAAGTAGTCGCGGGAACGGCTGAGGGTGCCGATCACGCGTCCGCTGGGCGTGATGCCGATGGCGTTCATGTCGTAGGTGCCGCTGACAAGCGGGCGCATGCCGCTGCCGGGCGTCCAGATGAATGCGCGCCATATCGCGTCGCCCACCGGCTGGTCGTAGTAATTGCCGACGATATTGCCGCTGGCATCGATCCCGATTGCCACGGAATCGGTGACGCCGAGGGTATGGATGTCGACCATGCCGCTGCCGAAGGTCCAGCGGAAGGCGTGCGAGCGGCCATTCCCGACCCGGGCGTCGCCGACGATCACGCCGACGTCGTTGAGCGCCAGGGCGTTGGCGACGTACGGCGGGGACGGCGCCAGATGGCCGAGGTCGGTGAAGCCATCGGACCGGCTCCAGCGGTAGGAACGGACGGCGAGGTTGCCGCTCATGTAGCCGGCGACGACACCGTTGTTATTGATGACCGGTTGATACGGGTAGATTGTGCCGGGCAGGATGCCGATGTCGGTCATCGGGCGCCATGGACTCCAGATGAAGGTGCGATCGAGACCCTCGGCATTGCGCGACTGGCCGACCACCTGGCCGGCATCGTTGAGCTCGGCAGCAACGGCATAGTCGTCGCCGAGCCGGCCGATGTTGCGGATCCGGGTGCCGTCGTAGAAGAATGCGGCGACTGGCACCTGGAACAGGTCGCTCGTGTACGAGAAAGCGACCTGACCGCTGGCATTGATCGCGACGTCGCCGTAGTGTTCGCCGTCGGTCAGGTTGACGACGCGGTAGGTGGTCTTGCCGAAGCTGGTGCGCTGCGCCTGCGCTGCATCGATGCCGTATTGCGGCGGCGCGGCGAACGCCATGCTTGCAAGCACGAGGGTGACGAGCAATAACGCAGCGATGACGTGACGCCCCACGCCATGGGACTTCGTGTGCATGTCTTCTCCGGATTGAAAACGTTGAGGCTGCCTTTGCCTCCGTCGCGTGGGCGCCTGGACCTTCATCATGGCCGGACGCCGTTCACCCCCGGACCGAACGCGTCATGCGCGCACCTGCGCACGTCTGACATGGATCGAGGCGCGCTTGGGGTATTGCCGCTATGGCGCGCAGTGCAAAAAAAAATCCCGCCGCGGCAGCACCGGGGCGGGATTCTTTGGCGGCAAAAAACTTACTTGCCCCAGCTATCCTTCAACGTGGTCACGCGGTTGAACACCGGTTTGCCCGGCTGCGAATCCACGCGGTCCGCCACGAAGTAGCCATGACGCTCGAACTGGAAGCGCTGATCCGCCACCGCATCCTTCATGCCCGGTTCCAGGTAGGCGGTAATGGTCTCGAGCGCGTTCGGATTCAGCGCCGCCTTGAAGTCCTTGCCGCCCGCGTCCGGCTGCGGCTCGGTGAACAGGCGGTCGTACAGGCGCACTTCGGCCTCGAGCGCGCTGGTGGCGCTGACCCAGGTGATGTTGCCCTTGACCTTGTAGTTGTCCGCGCCCGGCGTGCCCGACTTCGAATCCTCGAAGTACTTCACGTGCACGGCGGTGACCTTGCCGTTCTCGTCCTTGTCGTAGCCGGTGCATTCCACCACGTAGCCGTACTTCAGGCGCACGCGGCTGCCCGGCTGGTCGCCCTGCGGCGGGGTGAAGCGGAAGTAGCCCTTGGTCGGGGTTTCCATGAAGTCTTCCTGCTCGATCCACAGCTCGCGCGTGAACGGGAAGGTGCGCTTGCCCAGTTCCGGATGGTGCGGGTGGACCGGCGACGAGCACTCGTGCGCTTCGCCTTCCGGGAAGTTGTCGACGATCAGCTTCAGCGGACGCAGCACGGCGATCGCGCGCGGCGCCTTCGGATCGAGGTCGTCGCGCAACGCGCCTTCCAGCGTGCTCATGTCGATCCAGCCGTCGGCCTTCGACACGCCGATGCGCTCGCAGAACAGCTGCAGCGATTCCGGCGTGTAGCCGCGGCGACGCAGGCCGACGATGGTCGGCATGCGCGGGTCGTCCCAGCCGGTAACGACGCCGTCGTCGACCAGCGCACGGAGTTTACGCTTCGAGGTCACGACATAGGTCAGGTTCAGGCGCGCGAATTCGTACTGGCGCGGCACCGGCTTGCTGAAGAAGCCGCCCTCGGCCAGGGTCTCGACCAGCCAGTCGTAGAACGGGCGGTGATCCTGGAATTCCAGCGTGCACAGCGAGTGGGTGATGTTCTCGATCGCGTCCGAGATCGGATGCGTGTAGTCGTACATCGGGTAGATGCACCACTTGTCGCCGGTGCGGTGGTGGTGCGCGTGGCGGATGCGGTACAGGGCCGGGTCGCGGTTGGTCATGATCGGCGAGGACATTGCGTCTTCGCTCATCTTGGCGCGCAGGATGTGCTCGCCATCCTTGTACTTGCCGGCCTTCATGTCGCGGAAAAGTTGAAGAGATTCGTCAGCCGGGCGGTTGCGGAACGGCGAGTTGGTGCCCACGGTGCCGAAGTTGCCGCGGTTTTTGGCCATGTCTTCGGCGCTCTGGCTGTCGACGTAGGCGTAGCCCTTGGTGATCAGGTACTCGGCCATCTCGTACAGGCGGTCGAAATAGTCGCTGGCGTAGTACAGGTGCTCCTTGCTGGCATCCTGCCACGAGAACCCGAGCCACTTGACGCTGTCCATGATGGTGTCGACGTATTCCTGGTCTTCCTTCTCCGGGTTGGTGTCGTCGAAGCGCAGGTGGCAGATGCCGTCGTAGTCGCGTGCCAGGCCGAAGTTCAGGCAGATCGATTTGGCGTGGCCGATGTGCAGGTAGCCGTTCGGCTCCGGCGGGAAACGGGTGATCACGGACGGCAGGCCCGGACGGTCATGGGTGCCTGCGGCGCGGTCCGATTCGACGATCGCGCGCACGAAGTTCGACGACGGTGCATTGCCCGGCGCCGGGGTGTTCTTGTCGTTGCTCATGAAAATAATGTTTCTGTAGAGGTAAGTTGCGGGCATTTTACCGTAGTCGGCGCTCGCCGAGGGTCGCCGCGGTAGGGCGCATAGGTCCGTACGCCGCCGCATTCGCGTTTTCTATAGGATAATCTCGCTTTTGCTCTATTTGCGGCTTTGCCGGGAGAATTCCAATTGGAAAATTTATACGCGATCCTCGGCGTCGCGCCCAATGCCAGCGACGACGAGATCAAGAAGGTCTACCGTTCGCTGGCCATGCGCTACCACCCGGACCGCAACCAGGCCCCGGGCGCCGAAGCGCGCTTCAAGGCGGTGACCAAGGCTTACGAGACCCTGTCCGACCCGGTCAAGCGCGCCGAGTACAACCAGAGCGTGAACCACCGCATCGTGCTGGACGCCGAGGCCGAGGCCTTCGAGCTGTGGCGCTCGCTGTTCGCGCTCAATGGCGTGAACCTGCCGGCACATTGAAGCAACCCAGATAAAGAACAGCGGTCCGGCGCCGATGCCGGGCCGGGCACAATCACAGGATAGAACATGAAACACGTACATCCCGAATTCTCGTTCCAGTCGCGTGAACTGGACGGCCAGATCGAGGGCACCCTGGGCGACCCGCCCAACAAGAAGAACTACGACATGATGGTCGGCGCACTGGTCTCGGAATACGCTTCCGGCAGCGGCCTCGACGACGTCAACATGATGGCCTTCGCGCTGGTCGACCGCATCCGCTTCCTGGACCCGAAGGGCCTGATGCGCGAAGCGGCCGACTACGAAGGCGACGACCCGGCGCGCGTGTTCGCGATGGCCGAGTGCAGCGGCGAAGACGGCAAGGCCATGTACGAATCGATGACCGCCAACTACCCGGAACTGGCGCGCCAGGCGATCATCACCGCCTTCCTGTTCAAGAACCAGGGCCGCTGGGACGACGACGACCAGTCGCTCGAGCAGCTCGGCCGCAATGACGACGGCGACGACAACGACGAAGAAGACGGCCCGGCATCGGATGACTTCACCGGCCTGTTCGACGAAGGTGAGCGTGATGAGCGATAACGACAAGAACAGCAACCTGCCGGCCCTGGTCAGCCAGGTCGGCGAACTGGTGCTGGCCGGCTCGCTCGAGCACGCCGAAGAGGTGTTCTCGAAGGCGGCCGACGAGCACGGCGACTACGCCGTGGCGCAGGTGCTGACCGAACTGCCGCCGCAAGTGACCGCGCTGCACCTGTCCGGCTTCGACGGCGCCAAGACCTCGCTCGCCACCATGCTGGTGCCGCCCAAGGCCTGGGCCGACAGCCTGGCCTATATCGCCGCCACCTGGCCCGACAACATGATCGAGGACGATCCCGAGCGTATCGCCGAGAACCTGTTCAACCACGTGCACGGCGTGGTGTATGCCCAGGACGACGAAGACCGCCGCAACGAACTGCTGGAAGCTGCTTCCGCCACCGACCACGGCGCCACCGTGTTCGCCATCATGTGGTCGCTGGCACCGCGCGAAATCCTGGAAGTGGCGGGCGAGATCCTGTCCAAGGGACGTTACGTGAGCGGCCAGACCAGCGCCGACAGTGACATCGTGCCGCTGGCGGTCGACCTGGCCAAGGCCAGCGAAGACGGCTGGGAGCGTTCGCTGCTGGAGCTGTTCCCGGAATTCCGCCACAGCGCCGAGATGGCCGACATCGAGCTGCCGGACGATCCGGACGAAGAGTCCGAATTCATGCAGCGCTCGACGCGCGACCTGCTGCTGCGTCTGCGCAAGCAGGTGCCGTCGGTGCGCAGCCGCGCCCCGCGCAGCCCGCGCCGCAGCCTGGGCACGGACATCTTCTCGTGACCGGAGCGCCTAGCAATATGCTGCCTGCAATCGTCATCGAACAACCGCCGCGCCTGGTGCGTGCGATCAAGCTGCTGCCGGGCGAAGCCACGGCGGAAGAAGCGGCGATCCTGGCCGACGAATTGTCCGGGATCACCGCCATGGTGGCCGAGAAGTTCACCAACGACCGCACCGCCGAAGGCATCCAGCGCGCGCAACTGCTCACCGTGGGCGGTGTCTCGCTCGGCTTGGAAGTATTGATCCAGACCGAAACCGAGGGCGACCTGGACGCGGTCGACATCCTGATTGGGGACGGCGCCGAGCACGCCTTCCAGGCGGGCTTCCGCCTGATCCGGGAGCTGGCCGCGCTGCCCGAGGACAGCCTGGTGGGCGAGTACGACAACGACCCGGTGTACGCGCAGCGCCGCCTGAAGGAGCTGTTCGTCGATATCTGCACCGCCGATCCGGGCGAATCCTGGACCGGCTACGAGCGCTATCTGGGCCAGCTGCAACAGAGAAAGGGCGTGCAGGCGATCGTCGATGCCGCGCGCTGGCTGCGCCGCAACCACTACGAAGGCCCGGTCAATGATCCGGACCTGAATGCCGAGGGTGTGATCGCGATGGCGATCATCTTCGCGGTGGAAGGGGGCGGGCGCATCACCGCGCGCACCGGCCAGAAGGAATTCGAGCGCTTCGTCAAATCGGTGCGCAAGAACAATCCCGATTTCGAAGCCGGCTGGGCCGAGCTGATGGCGCGCATCCCAACCGCGCACCAGGCCGTGATCGCCGAACGCATCGAGACCTACCGCAACAGCTGCACCGTGCTGCAGCAGATCGGGTCCAAGGCTACTTTGGCCGAGCTGTTCACCGAACTGGAAAACTACGCCGGGTCGGAACTGGACGCGGAATATCCGTGAGCAAGCGCCCGTGACCGCGCCGGTGCCCGAGTCCGGCGCGCGCATCCAGGCCGGCAGCCCGGCGTTCCGGCGCATCAACCGCGCCATGGCCTTCGGCGGCTTCTCGATCTTCGCGCTGCTGTATTGCGTGCAGCCGCTGATGCCGCTGTTGGCGCACGACTTTCACCTGTCGCCGGCCCAGAGCAGCCTGGCACTGTCCGCCTCCACGGTGACGCTGGCGCTGGCGCTGCTGGCGTCGAGCAGCGTGGCCGACCGCTACGGCCGCAAGACCGTGATGGTGGCTTCGATGGTCAGCGGCGCGGTGCTCACGCTGCTGTCCGCTTTCGCTTCCGACTACGCCCACCTGGTGGCGGTGCGCGCGCTGCTCGGCCTGATGCTGGGCGGCCTGCCGGCGGTGGCGATGGCTTACCTGAGCGACGAGATCGAACCCACCTCGCTCGGCCTGTCGATGGGCATGTACATCAGCGGCAGCGCGTTCGGCGGCATGAGCGGGCGCGTGGTGTCGGCCTTCATCAGCGACTTCGCGTCCTGGCGCCTGGCCGTCGGCCTGCTCGGTGCGGCCGGGCTGTACGCGGCCTGGGAATTCTCGCGCAGCCTGCCGCCGTCGCGCCACGGCGCGGTGCGCGGCGCGCGCGGACCGGGTTTCATCGACGGCCTGCGCATCCACCTGCGCGACCCCGGTCTGCCGTGGCTGTTCGCGCTGCCGTTCCTGCTGATGGGCTCGTTCGTAAGCCTGTACAACTACATCGGCTACCGCCTGCTGGCGCCGCCGTTCGAGCTGCGCCAGAGCGTGGTCGGGCTGCTGTCGCTGCTGTACCTGCTCGGCATCTTCAGCTCGATGTGGGCCGGCAAGCTCGCCGACCGGCTGGGACGGCGCAACGTGCTATGGCTGTTCATGGGCGCGATGATCGGCGGCCTGCTGATCACCCTGGTCGATTCGGTGGTGGCGGTGGTGCTGGGCGTCGGCCTGGCCACCTTTTCCTTCTTCGCCGCGCACTCGGTGGCCAGCAGCTGGGTCGGGCGGCGCGCGCAGCCACCACAGGCGCTGGCCTCGGGCATCTACCTGTTCTTCTATTACCTGGGGTCGAGCGTGGTGGGGTGGTTCACCGGCTACGTCTACGAACACTGGGGCTGGAGCGGCGTGGTGGGTCTGCTGGGGATGATCCTGGGGATCGGCCTCCTGATCGCGCTGCGCCTGCGCTCGCTGGCGCCGGTACAGCCGCAAGGCTGAGCAGGATGCTCAGCTGTAGCGGCGCTGGCCGAACGGCAGCGGCGTGATCGCTTCCGACACCATCTGCGCCGGGGTCGGCTTGCGGCATTGCGCCGGATTGGCCAGCACGCGTTCGATCACGGTGGCCGGCACGTTCTTGAATTCCATGTAGCGGCGCGCCTGGACGGCGTCGCGCACGCCCAGGATATTCAGGCCGCGCGCCACGGCGTTGGCGGTGGCTTCATCGCTGCGTCGCTGGCGCACATGCATGGACAACACCTTCGGTATTCGACATCAAAAAGTGGACGCGAGCCGGGCCGGATCGCGTTTGGCGCGATGATACCCGCCCTCGGAGCGGTCTGCCAGCCCCGACGGGCCAAAAGTGCGCCGCTGGACGGATACTGACCGCGGATAAAAAAACGCCACGCGCATGGGCGTGGCGTTTTGTTGCTGCCGGACCAGAAGGCAGAGCAGCAGAGCGTCAGATCAACGACGGGCGGCGCGGTTGATCGGCGGACGCGGGGCGCCGGCGCTCTTGCCGAGGTGGCGGAAGGTGATGCGGCCCTTGCTCAGGTCGTACGGCGACATTTCCAGGCTGACCTGGTCGCCGGCGATGATGCGGATGTGGTTCTTGCGCATCTTGCCCGAGGTGTAGGCGATCAGCTTGTGGCCGTTTTCGCAGTCGACGCGGTAACGCGAGTCTGGCAGGACTTCGGACACCACGCCATTCATTTCGATGAGTTCTTCTTTTGCCATGATGGGCTCCGGTTAGATGATTGATAAATCGCCGGCTCCAGCCAAACACGCGGAAACGGGCGGGGCGGCCTGCGGGGCAGGCTGCATGTCACGGTGAAAATGATGGCGCGGCGCGAACGCCTTGCCGGAAAAGTCCGGGCGGAACAGCGGGCGGCGGCGCGATGCTCGCGGCGCGGGGCGTTCCGGGTGAGAAAGACTAGTTGGGGACGGAATGAATATTTTCAAGACCGCCCGTCACAGCGCAGCGATGCTTGCGCGGCTGAGCATGAAGAAGCAAGAACATTCCAACGTCCATCAGTGTAACACAGGCGCAAGGATGACGCATGACCACCCGCCAAAGAACGATATAATGGCCGCTTGCAATGTTGCCGCTGATTGCGGCTTTTCCCACCGGGTCGTTCCAGCCGCCATTGCGCGGACTCGGTCGGCCGCACGACAGGCCGTTCCGATGACCCACGCAGTTTCCGCACGCATTTCCACCGGCATCGCCGGCCTCGACGACATCCTGGGCGGCGGGCTGACGCCGCAGCGCCTGTACCTGGTGGAAGGCTCGCCCGGCGCCGGCAAGACCACGCTCGGCCTGCAGTTCCTGCTTGACGGCGCCGCCCGCGGTGAAAGCGGCCTGTACATCACGCTGTCGGAAACCACCGACGAGCTGATCGCGGTGGCGGCCAGCCACGGCTGGGACATCGGTGCGCTGTCGATCTACGAGCTGGCCGGCGACGACGCACTCGACCTGGACTCGCAGCAGTCGGTGTTCCACCCGTCCGAGGTCGAGCTGGGCGAGACCACGCGCAACGTGATGAACCGGGTCGACGAACTGCGTCCGGTGCGGGTGGTGTTCGACAGCCTGTCCGAGGTGCGCCTGCTGGCCCAGAACCCGCTGCGCTACCGGCGCCAGATCCTGGCCCTGAAGCAGTTCTTCGCGGCGCGCGCCTGCACCGTGCTGCTGCTCGATGACAAGACCGCCCAGTCCGACCAGCACCTGCACAGCATCGCCCACGGCGTGATCAGCCTGGAGCAGATCGCGCGCGAGTATGGCAAGGAACGACGCCGCGTGAACATCCTCAAGATGCGCGGCATCCGCTTCCGCGGCGGCTACCACGACTACACGCTCGACACTGGCGGCATCACCATGTACCCACGCCTGATCGCGGCCGAGCATACGGCCGACTTCGTGCCGGAACTGGCTTCCAGCGGTTCGGATGGCTTCGACGCGCTGTTGGGCGGCGGACTGGCGCGCGGCACCAACACCCTGGTAGTGGGGCCGTCGGGCATCGGCAAGACCACGCTCGCCACCCGCTGCCTGCTGGCGGCGCTCGAGCGCGGCGAGCCGACCGCCTACTACCTGTTCGACGAGGGCCTGGGCACCTTCCACGCGCGCAGCCTGCAGCTCGGGCTCGACCTGCGGCCACACCTGGCCAGCGGCCTGCTGCGGGTGCACCAGATCGATCCGGCCGAACTGTCGCCGGGCGAATTCTCGCAGATGCTGCGCGACGCGGTCGAGCAGCGCGCCACCCGCTTCATCGGCATCGACAGCCTGAACGCCTACCTGCAGGCGATGCCGGGCGAGCACTACCTGACGCTGCAGATGCACGAGCTGCTCTCGTACCTCAACCAGAAGGGCGTGACCACCCTGATGATCCTGGGCCAGCATGGCCTGATCTCGGAGGCGCGCACCGACGTCGACCTGAGCTACCTGAGCGACAACACCGTGCTGCTGCGCTTCTTCGAAGCCGGCGGCAAGGTGCGGCGCGCGATCAGCGTGATCAAGAGCCGCACCACCGAACACGCGCAGAGCATCCATGAGCTGCAGCTGGGCCAGGGTGGGGTGCGCATCGGCGCCGCGCTGGAAGGCTTCCAGGGCGTGCTCACCGGTATCCCGAACTACCACGGGGTCACCCCGATGATGGCCGCGCCCGGCAATGCCGACGCTTGAAGCGCGCGAACAGCGCCTGCTGATCGTCGCCCCGCACGGGCGCGATGCCGAGGTCATGGCCGGCGTGCTGCGGCGCGACGGCCTGGTGTGCGAGGTAGTGCCCGACGTCGCCACGCTGGCCGCCAGCATCGAGGACGGCGCCGGCGCCGCGATCCTGGCCGAAGAGGCGCTGCAGGGCGCCGACGGCGCCGCGCTGCACGCCTGGCTCGAACGCCAGGGGCCGTGGTCCGACTTTCCCTTCATCGTGCTGCTGGCCAAGGCGATCGGGCTGCCACAGCCGGGCGCGCGTGCGCGCCTGGCCGAGCTGGGCAACCTGATCCTGCTGGAACGTCCGCTCAATGCCGAGACCCTGCGCAGTGCGGCCGCCTCGGCGCTGCGCGCCCGGCGCCGCCAGTACCAGGCGCGCGCGGTGCTGGCCGACCGCGAACGCACGGCGGCCAGCCTGCGCCATAGCCAGGAAGCGCTGGTAGCGCTCAACGAGACGCTCGAATCGCGTATCGAGGAACGTACGCGCGCGCTGGCCCAGGCCAACGACCGCCTGATGAACGAAGTGATCGAGCGCGAGCGGGTGCAGCAGGCCATGGTCCAGTACCAGAAGATGGAGGCGGTGGGGCGCCTGACCGGCGGCATCGCGCACGACTTCAACAACCTGCTCAACGTGGTCCAGGGCAGCATGGACCTGATCCTGCTGAAGTCGCAGGACGAATTCGTGCGCGCGCGCGCCGAGATCGCACGCCGCTCGTGCCAGCGCGGCGGCAAGCTCACCGGCCAGCTGCTGGCCTTCGCGCGCAACCAGAGCCTGGACCTGCGCGAGATCGACATCGACGCGCTGTTCGACGGCGTGCGCGAACTGGTGGCGACCTCGCTCGGTTCGACCATCCGGCTGCGGTTCGAGGTGGCCGCCGATTGCCCCGGCGTGCTGGCCGACGCCAACCAGATGGAGATGGCGCTGCTGAACCTGGCCATCAACGCGCGCGACGCGATGCAGGACGGCGGCAACCTGGCCTTCGGCGCCGGCCCGGCCACGCCGCCGGACGGCTTCCTGCCGGCCGGCGACTACATCCGCATCGCGGTCACCGACAGCGGCGCCGGCATGGCGCCCGAGATCCTGGCCAAGGTGTTCGAGCCGTTCTTCACCACCAAGGGCGTGGGCAAGGGCACCGGCCTGGGCCTGAGCCAGGTGTACGGCATGGCCCAGCAGTCGGGCGGCGGCGCGCGCATCGCCAGCGAGCCGGGGCAGGGGACGACGGTCGAGATCTGGCTGCGCGCGGCCGGCGGCGCCGACCAGGTGCAAGCGGCGCCGGCGCCGGCACGCGTGCGGGCGGCGGCGCGTCCGGCGCGCATCCTGATCGTGGAAGACGACGACTTCGTGCGCGAATCGATGGTCTCGTCGCTCGAGGCCCTCGGCCACCAGGTGGCGCAGGCGGCCGACGGCGAGGCCGGGCTGGCCGCGCTGCAGGCGGCGCGGCCCGAACTCCTGATCACCGACTACCTGATGCCGGGCTTCACCGGCGCCGAACTGGTGCAGCGCGCGCGCGTGCTGTACCCCGGCCTGCCGATGATCATCGCCACCGGCTACGCCGACATGAAGGCGATCGAACAGGTGATCGGCGACGGCCTGGTGCTGCGCAAGCCGTTCCAGCTGGCCGAACTGGCGCTGGGCGTGGAGCGCGCGCTGGCGCGCCAGCGGCTTGCCGACTCCGGCTCCGTGGCCGCCATGCCGGTGGCACGGCAGGCATCATGAGCGCCGTCGCCGACAGCTTCGACTACGAGGCCGCGCTGGCGGCCTGCGCGCGCGGCGAGCGCCAGGCGCTGCGCCGTCTGTACGACCAGGAGAGCGCGCGCCTGCTCGGCGTGGCGCTGCGCATCGTGCGCGAGCGCGGGCTGGCCGAAGATGTGCTGCACGACGCCTTCGTCAGCATCTGGACCCGCGCGGCCACGTTCGACGCCACGCGCGGTTCGGCGCGCGGCTGGATGTACACGGTGGTGCGGCACCGGGCGCTGGACGCGGTGCGCGACGGCGCGCGCGAGCTGGCGGCGGATGAAGAAGCATTCGATGCGCTGGACCGGGAGGCGGGTGCCGACATGATGGAAGCGTTCGAATTGCGCCAGGACCTGGGCCGCCTGCACGAGTGCCTGACCCGGCTCGACACGGCCAAGCGCAACAGCATCCTGTACGCCTATGTCGACGGCTTTTCGCACAGCGAGATCGCCGAGCGCCTCAAGTCGCCGCTCGGTACGGTGAAGGCATGGATCAAGCGCGGCCTGAGCGCGCTGCGGGAGTGCATGGTATGAACGCGAAACGGGACGAGCCGGTGCGCGATCCGCACGAACTGGCCGGCGAATACGTGCTCGGCACACTGTCGCAGGCCGAGCGCAATGCGGTTGACGCAGCGCTGGCGCACGACGCCACGCTGCGCGCCGCGGTCGGCGACTGGGAGCAGCGCCTGCTGCCCCTGAGCGGCATGGTCGAACCGGTGGCGCCGCCACCGGCGTTGTGGACACGCATCGAGCGCAGCGTCGCCGGCCTGCGACCGGCGCCCGCGGGTTCCGTGCGCGCTTCATGGTGGCAGCGCCTCGGCCTGTGGCGCTCCTTGGCCGCCGGCGGGTTCGCCGCCGCCGCGATCATGGCGGCTGTGGTCGGTCTGCGCCTGCACGAGGTGGCGCAGCCGCACTTGATGGTGGTGCTGGCCGCGCCGCAGAACGCCACCCCGGGCTGGGTGCTGGAACTGGTGGGTGACGACACGCTGCGCCTCAAGCCGCTGGTCAGGACCGTGGTGCCGCCGCAGCGCGCGCTGCAGTTGTGGACCAAGGCCGACGACTGGGAAGGCCCGGTGTCGCTGGGGCTGGTGCGGCCGGGCGAGACGGTCGAGGTCAAGCTGGCGAGGCTGCCGAAGGTGGTGCCGAACCAGCTGTTCGAGATCACGCTGGAGCCGCAGAACGGGTCGCCGATCGGGCGTCCGACCGGGCCGATTCTGTATATCGGGCGGGCGGTGAAGGTAGGGTAAAAGCAGGGTAAGAGTAGAGTAAGAATAGGCACCTGCCGGCGTTCGGCTGCCGGCAGGTGCTGTCTGCCGTCTTAGCGCACCCAGATCGCGACGTCGCGCAGGCCCGCCGTCCCGCCAATCACCGACGTCGCCGACGTCGCCGCCCCGTTCACGGGCGTCGCCGCACCGGTCGCCAGATCGACCCGGTACAGCGAGCTGGCACCACCGGCGCTGGAACGCAGCGCCGCCAGCACCAGCCCGTTCGCCCCGCCGCCGATATCGAATGCGCTGCCACCGGCGAAGCCCACACCCAGCGAACCCACATTGGTCAGGGTTCCGTCGTTCGGCGGATTCTGCAGCGCCAGCACGCCGCTCGCGCTATCGAGGTCGAACAGTTGGGTGGTCGCCGCTCCCGGCACGCTGTTGGTGTACGCCGCCGCGCTCACCACGGCCGGGGTTCCGGCGCGGTTGATCGCGCCGTCGGTGGTGGTGGCGCCGGTGTCGACGTTGATGCGCAGGCTCTGACCCGTGTTGCTGATCACGCGCAGGCGGTCGGCCACCGGATTGAAGTCGACCGCGAACGCCGTGCCCTGCATGCCGCCGTAGGGCGCGGTGGTGTCGGCGCTGTCGGCGCGCAGCGTGGCGCGGACGGTGGCGGCGCCGGTGGCCGGGTCGATCGTGACCAGGCGCGCACCCGAGGTCAGGCCCCACAGCACCCCGTCCTTGGGACGCACGTCGAAGCCCACCAGTCCTTCGTCGCCGTTCAGGCCCGTGATCGGGCGCTCGCTGTCGATCGTGTTGGGCGTGGCCAGCTTGAAGCTGAGCAGGCGGTTGGCGTCGCTCAGGCCCAGCAGCGTGACGCTCTGCGCGCCCAGTGCCAGGCCGCGGATGTCCTCGTTGATGCCGAGCGCGCCGACCAGGGTCGCGGCATTGGTGCTGCCGGTCGCGCCCAGGTTCACGCTGTACAGGTTGCGCGCGCCGCCGACCGTGGCGACCATGTAGCCGACGTTGGTGCGGGCATCGATGTCGAAGCCGTTGGCGCTGCCTGCCGCCACGCCGAGTGGCACCGGCATCGCCAGGGTGCCGTTGTTGGGCGGGTTCTGCACGTACAGGGTGCCGCTGGCGCCGTCGATGCCGTACAGGGTGGTGGTCGCCGTCCCGGCGAACGAGTTGGTATACGCCGACGCCGTGATCATGGTGTTGGCGGGGCCGCCGTTGATCTCACCGTCGGTGGTCGTGACGCCGGTATCGACATTGATGCGCAGGCTCTGGCCGGTGTTGCTGACGATGCGCAGGCGGTCGGCGACCGGGTTGAAGTCGACGCCGAAGGCGGTGCCGGCCAGCGCGGCATACGGTGCGCTGGTGTCGCTGGCGTCGGCGCTCAGGGTGCTCTTGAGGGTGGCGGCGCCGCTGGCGGTGTCGATCGTGTACAGGCGGGCGCTCGAACTCACGCCGTACAGCTTGCCGTCGGCCGGACGCACATCGATGCCGACCAGGGTGTCGCCGCCTTGGAGGCCCTGGATGGCGACATTGGTGCGGATGGTGGCGGGCGCATCGCGGTTGAACGACACCAGCCTGTTGCTGGCGGTGAGCACGAACACGTCGCCTGCGGTCATTGCCGGCGGATTGGCGACCGGCGGATTGGCAACATTGTCGTCGTCGCTGCTGCTGCCGCAGGCGCCCAGGGCGAGGGCGATCGAGGATGCCAGGATGAGCTTGGCGAATCGGGGCTGGTTCATACTATCTCCTTGGTGGTCTGCTGCGAAATTGGGTTTTGAAACTGTTCTGTTTGCGTCGTCTACACCAGTACTACGCGCCGGATGCGCGATCGGATGCAGCTGTCGCAATTTTTTTTTCGTGTGCGAACAGCACCGGTCTATGCAAGGAGAATGTCTGATAGACAACGAAATACTTCGGCGTTAGGCTTGGACGTTTCTGGCCAGGGAGCAGCAATGAGCGGATGGAAGCAATTCACGGTCGGAGTAATGGCCGTCATCGGCGCCGGCGCCGCGCACGCGGCGGACTACAAACCCTGCGACGATGCCGCCAGCCATGCGGCCCTGGCCGGCAGCCTGTGCGCCATCGAGCAAGTCCCGGCAGACCACGCCGGCGCGGCGCCAGGCGCAACGATCTCGCTGTTCGTGCGCAAATTTCCCACCAGTGAAACCGCGCGCGGCCAGGTGTGGCTGATCGCCGGCGGTCCCGGCGAATCGGGCGCCTCGTTCTATGGCCTGCTGCCGCGCTTTCGCCAGAGCTTCCCCGGCTTCGACCTGATCGTGCCGGACCACCGCGGCACCGGTTTCTCGAGCCGCATGTGCCCGCAGGAAGAAGCGCCGGCGTCGCCCAGCGGCACGGCGCTGGCCGGCGCCGAATGGGGCAGCTGTTTTGCGCATCTGAATGCCAACCCCGCCGGTGCGCGCCGGTTCTCGCAGACCAACGCCGCCTACGATTTGAAGCTGCTGCTCGAGCGCACCGCGCGCAGCGGCAAGACCTATGTGTATGGCGTTTCGTACGGCACCCACCTGGTGCTGCGCACCGTCGCGCTCGGAGCGCAGGGTATCGATGGGGTGGTGCTCGATTCGCTGGTGCCGCTGCAGGATGACGAGACGGCGGACCTGAGCCGCCGTTCGCTGGTCGCCGACGCCGTCGGCCGGGGGTATCTGGCGCGCTGCGACGCCTCGCGCGCTTGCAGCACCCGCATGGGCGAACCGCTGGAACAGATCTACCGCCGCGTGCTGGCGCGCGCCGACCGGGAGCCGGCGCTGCTGGCCGGCGTGCCGGGCAACAACCTGAAACGGTTTTTTGGCAGCCTGCTCGATGTTCCAGCGGCCGCCAGCCAGCTGCCGCAGATGATCAAGGGGCTCGATGCCGGCGACACGGCGCGCGTCGCGTCGGTGCTGGCCGAGGTGCAGAAAGAGATGGCGGCGCTGGGCGGCTTCCCGCAATCGCCGTCGTCGACGCCGCTGGTGATATTGATCAGCGGCGCGGAAAACAACCTGCAGCCGCAGCGCACGGCGCAGGGGGTGGCGCAGGAGGAACAAGGGCTGCTGTTCGCCAGCAGCCTGCCGGGCCTGCTGGTCGGGCAGCCGTTCCCGTTCTACGCGCGCGATGCCTGGTTCGCGCGCTTGCCGGCGCGCCTGCCGCCGACGCTGGTGATCCATGGCACGCGCGACGCCAAGACGCCGTACGACGCCGCCCGGCGCCATGTCGCCGCGCTGCGCAAGGCCGGCCCGGTGGAACTGTTCGCTGTCGAGGACGGCGCCCATTTCGTGCTGTGGCAGGGCAGTGGCTGCTCCGTGAACGCGGTGCGCCGCTTCGTGCTGGGCGACGAAGAGCAGGCGCGCTGCGTCACGGTGACATCGGCCGATTGAGCAGACGGGTTACGCCGCCCGATCGGCCTCGCATTACCGCTTCGGCGTCACCCGCCACACGACGTTGGCCAGGTCGTCGGCCACGATCAGCGCGCCTTTCGGATCGACCGTCACGCCCACCGGACGGCCACGCGTCTTGCCGTCGCCATCGCGGAAACCGGTGACGAAGTCGATCGGCTCGCCGGCCGGACGGCCGCCTGCGAACGGCACGAAGATCACCTTGTAGCCGACCGGATTGTCGCGGTTCCAGCTGCCGTGCTCGCCCACGAAGGCGCCGTTGGCGAACTTGGCGCCCATCTCGGGCCGCGAGAAGTCCAGGCCGAGCGCGGCCACGTGCGAACCCAGGCTGTAGTCGGGCTTGATGGCGGCGGCGACCTTTTTCGGGTTCTCCGGCTTGACGCGCGGATCGACGTTCTGGCCCCAGTAGCTGTACGGCCAGCCGTAGAAGCCGCCTTCGCGCACCGAGGTCAGGTAGTCCGGCACCAGGTCCGGGCCCAGTTCGTCGCGCTCGTTGACGACCGACCACAGCTGGCCGGTTTCCGGATGCATCGCCAGCGCGGTCGGGTTGCGCAGGCCGGTGGCGAACGGCTTGTAGGTGCGGGTGTTGACGTCGATCTGCCATACCATGGCGCGGTCGACTTCGGCTTCCATGCCGCGCTCGGTGATGTTGCTGTTCGAGCCGATGCCGACGTACACGAAGCGGCCATCGGGGCTGATGGTCATCGCCTTGGTCCAGTGGTGGTTGATCTCGGACGGCAGCGGCACGATGGTGGTCGGCGCCGCGGCGGCCGCGGTCTGGCCCTGGGTGTAGTCGAAGCGCACCAGCGCATCCTGGTTGGCGACGTAGATCTTGTTGTCGAAGAAGGCCAGGCCGTACGGCGCGTTCAGGTTCTCGGCAAACACGGTCTTCAGCTCGTACTTGCCGTCGCCGTCGGCGTCGCGCAGCAGGGTCAGGCGGTTGCCGCTCTTGACCTTGGTATTGCCCTTGGCCTTGATGTAGCCGGCGATCACGTCCTTTGGCTTGAGCTTGGCGGCATTGCCGCCGCGGCCTTCGGCCACCAGGATGTCGCCGTTCGGCAGCACCAGGGTCTGGCGCGGAATCAACAGGTCGGTGGCGATTGCGGTGACCTCGAAGCCCTCGGGCACGGTCGGCTTGGCGTTGCCCCACGGGCTGGGTTCGGCGATCTTCATGCTCGGCAGCAGGCCGCGCTGCGGTTCCGGCAGTTTCGGGTCGGCGCCGCGCGCCTGGGTGTCGGCGCCGTTGTCGTTACAGGCGCTGACCAGCAGCGCCATGCTCACCAGGGTCAGTGTGCTCAGTCGTTTCATTGGACACCTCCGGCGTGCACGCGGTTGGATGCATCGACACGCGCATCGGCGCGCGCGGCCAGTCCAAGCCAGGCGCTGATGCAGACCAGGATGAACACGACGATCGACAGGATCAGGCCGCCGGGCATGACGGCCCAGGCATCCTTGGCGTGCTGGAAGGCGTTGACCACGCCCAGCACCCAGGTGGCCAGCAGCACCAGGAAGTACATCAGGACCGGTCCGGCCTTGCGGCGCGCACGCAGCAGGTTGACCAGCGCGAACAGCAGCGCCAGGCCGCTGAACAGCTCGCCACCGGCGATCAGCCAGGAGGCGAAGTTGCTCCACTGGATCTGGTAGGTGTTGTGGTAGGCGATATCGCTCAGCAATGCGCCGAGGAACAGGGGCACCGATCCGGCAAGCAGGATGGTGTGGAGCAGGCCGGGCGGGCTTCGGTATGCCGGAGCAGCCGTGGTGACGGAAGACATTGGTTGAGTCCCTCATGAGTGATGTGGTTGTTTAAATCATATCGACTATGTGAAGGGACTGTCGCAGCGTTGAGCTCGATGCGCAGCTGTACCGCGATCTTGCGCCGCCCAGGCTGATGCTGTCAGGAATGCACCGAAATTGTCCCGCGGCTCAGGCGCAATCGCTGCTTGATAATGGAGGAATGCGTCCTAAGCTGGTAAGGGTCAGCGCAGTGTCCTGCGCATCTTTTCCAATATTTTCAGGAGGTTATCATGCTGCAACCATCCCAGATCCAGCAACGTTTCAGCCAGGTCCAGCAAGTGGTGAACCAGGCCGAGGAAGTGTGCCGCAACGACCAGAGCGTGCCGTCCGAAATCCGCGACTGCATCCAGAAACTGGCGCAGGAAACCGACCGCGCGCAAAGCGTGATGCAGTCGAACGACCAGTCCGACATCATCCAGTGCATCGACGACCTGGAAGCGATCGGCGACGAAGCCAAGCGCGTGTGCACCAGCACCCGTCCGTCGCCGCAGGTGCAGTCGGTGGTGGTGCGCGTGCACGACGAACTGTCGAACCTGAAGCACCAGCTGCACTAAGCGCGACTGGCGGCGCGCGTGCCGGGCTTGACGCCTAGAGCACGCCGCGCTCGCGCAAGGCCGCGATCTCTTCCTCGCTCCTGCCCAGCACATCGCGCAGCACCTCGCCGGTGTGCTGGCCCAGCAGGGGCGGGGCCACGCCGCTGGTAGCAGGCGTGGCCGACATCCGGATCGGATTGCGCACCAGCTTCACCCGGCCCGCGTCCGGGTGCGGCAGTTCGATCGCCATCTCCCGCGCCCGCACCTGCTCGTTGGCGAACACTTCTCCCACATCGTTGATCGGACCGCACGGCACGCCGGCCGCTTCCAGCAGCGCGATCCATTCGTCGCGTGCTTTGGTCCTGACCATCTCGGCCAGCAGGGGCACCAGCGTGTCGCGGTTCTTCACGCGCAGCGGATTGGTGGTGAAGCGCTCGTCCGTCGCCAGATCGGGCCGTCCGCCCGCTTCCACGAACTTGCGGTACTGGCCGTCGTTGCCGGTGGCGACGATGATGTGGCCGTCCGCACAGGCGAAGGTCTGGTAGGGCACGATATTCGCGTGCGCATTGCCCCAGCGCTGCGGCGCCTTTCCGCTGTTGAGGTAATTGCTGCCGACATTGGCCAGCATCGCCACTTGCGTGTCGAGCAGGGCCATGTCGATGTACTGGCCTTCGCCGGTGCGGTCGCGGTGGGTCAGCGCGGCCAGCACGGCGATGGTGGCATACATGCCGGTCATCAGGTCGGTCAGCGCCACCCCGGCCTTTTGCGGGCCGCCGCCGGGCAGGTCGTCGCGCTCGCCGGTGACCGACATCAGGCCGCCCATGCCCTGGATCAGGAAGTCGTAGCCGGCGCGGTGCGCATACGGGCCGTCCTGGCCGAAGCCGGTGATCGAGCAGTAGACGATGTCGGGCTTGATAGCTTTGATCGATTCGTAATCGAGGCCATAGCGTTTGAGCTGGCCGACCTTGAAGTTCTCGAGCACGACGTCGCAATGGCGCGCCAGTTCGCGCAGCAGGTCTTGTCCTTCGGGGCTGGCGATGTCCACCGTCACCGAACGCTTGCCGCGGTTCGCGCTCAGGTAATAGGCGGCTTCGCCGGTATCGCGTCCCTCGGCATCCTTGGCATAGGGCGGACCCCAGGCGCGGGTGTCGTCGCCGCTGCCGGGACGCTCGATCTTGATCACGTCGGCGCCCAGGTCGGCCAGGTTCTGCGAACACCAGGGACCGGCCAGTACGCGCGACAGGTCGAGTACGCGGATGTGGCCGAGGGCCCTGGGCCGGGCGGGAGAGGGAGTAACCGGGTGCGTCATGTCGCCGTTCCTGTCGTTCGCTGGTGGAACGGCGATTATAGCTGGCGCATCTCAGCCCGGAAACGCGGCCAGGCCCGGCGTCGACGAACCCGTGGGGCCCGGCGTGCGCGCCACGTTCATCACCCAGCACACCATCACGAAGTAGCCGGCCAGCGCGGTCAGTTCGACCGTGCCCGCTTCACCGAAGCAGGCCACCGCTTCGGCATAGGTGGCGTCGCTCACGCCGTGGCGCCGCACCAGCTCGCTGACGAAGTCGACCACGCAGGCTTCAGGCGGCGGCAGGCCGCGCGGATGGCGGCCTGCCGCCAGCGCCTCGATCGCGCCGGCATCGACGCCGGCCTTGATCGCCAGCGGCGCATGGGTCTGCCATTCGAACTGGTTGCCGGTCTCGCGCGACACCACGCAGATCGCCAGTTCACGCAGGTTGTCGGGCAGCGTGCCGTTGAAGCGCAGCGCTTCGCCCGTCTTGCCGATGCGCTCCATCAGCAGCGGCGTCTGCAGCAAGGGAACGAAGGGACCGAAGATCGCCTTGCGCGGGCCGTTGATGATGGCGTCGGCTGCGGCCTGCTGCGCTTCGTTCATGGCTTCGCGCGCGGGGATGCCGATGCGCTCGCCGTTGTCGGCGCCGAAACCTTGCGCGGTGGCTTGTGGCTGCTGAGGGTCGTTCATGGGTGCTCCTTCGTTGATGGATGGCGTTCATGGCGCCACAGGTAACAAGCGCTCGCGAGAAGCCCGGCTGCCGATGCGGCCAGGGCCAGGTCGAGGGCGAGGTCGTGGTCCGGCGTCAGGTGGCCGATGGCGGCCGAGACGACCGGTCCCATCAGCTGCCCGAAGGCGAAGCCGGCGGTCATTCGGCCCAGCACCGCGGTCGGATTGTCGGCGACGCGGCTGCGCGCTTCCTGCATTCCGACCATGGTGATCACCATGAAGGTGCCGCCCACCAGCAGGGCCGAGGCGATGACCCCGGCCAGCGCCGGCCACGCGATCGGCAGCAGCACGCCCACTGCCATGACGAGGTGGCAGGCCGCCCACACGGCGCTGCGGTTGGCGTGCCTGAGCAGCGCCGACACCAGCACCGTCGACAAGGCCGCGGCGGCGCCGAACAATGGCCAGGCCCAGCCGAACACATGCGGATCGTCGACCACCTGCCGCGCCAGCGCCGGCAGGTAGGTGGCGGGCAGGATGTAGCCGAAGCCGAACAGGGCGTAGCAGGCGATCAGGCCGCCCGCACCGGGCGCCGGCGCCGGCGCAGCATGCCGGGGCGAGGACGCCGCCGGCATCGGTACGGGTGCCGGCAGGCGCCGGCTGACCAGGAGCGGAACGACGATCGCCAGCGCCGCCAGAGCGCCCAGCTCTACCCACATCGCCAGCGACGATGCTTCGACGCCGGGCACGAGCAGGCAGAACACGCCGGCCGCCGCGATGCCCAGTCCCACGCCGGCGAACACGGCGCCGGCCAGGTTCGGGCGTCCGAGGCTGGCCAGCCAGCCAAGCCCCCAGGCGCTGGTGGCGACCAGGGTCCAGGCGCTCAGCACGCCGGCAATGAAACGCAGGATCGCCCACGCCATGCTGGACGCGGCCAGGCCCACGCCCGCCGTGACCGCCACGGTGGCGACCAGGCCGAAGGCCATCAGCGGCGCCGGCCGGAGTTGAAGGCGCGAGGCCAGCATGGCGCCCACCAGATAGCCAAGGTAATTGCTGCCGGCCAGCAGCGCGCCCGATTGGGCATCCAGCAGGCCGTCGCGCACCATCAGCGGAAACAGCGGCGTGAAGGCGAAGCGTCCGACGCCCATGGCCACCGCCAGTGCGATCATGGCGGCGGCGCAGACCAGCGCTGCATCGTGGCGCCGGGCGCCGTGGTGAAGGGAAGCGGGACGATTCATGGCCCGTATTTAAACGTAGATCGGCGGCACTGACCAGTGAATAAAAGTGGAGTAGCATTCTCGGAATGAGAACAATCGATCTGAATGCCCTCGCCATCTTCCAGGCCGTGGTCGAGGAAGGCGGCATACACCGGGCAGCCGAGAAGCTGCACCGGGTGCCGTCGAATGTCACTACCCGCGTGCGCCAGCTTGAAGAATACCTGGGCGTGCGCCTGTTCCGGCGCGAGGGGAGGACGCTGGTGCTGTCGGCCGAGGGCGAGCGGCTGCTCAACTATTCGTCACGCCTGCTGCGCCTGGCCGACGAAGCCGTGAACGACCTGCGCGCCGGCCAGCCGCAGGGCGTTTTTCGCATCGGTTCGCTGGAGAGCACCGCCGGCAGCCGGCTGGCGCCGGTACTCTCGCGCTACCATGCCGACAACCCGGGCGTGGTGGTGGAGCTGATCACCGGCACCACCGGCGCCCTGATCAACCGCGTGCTGAATTACGAACTCGAAGCCGCTTTCGTGTCCGAACCGTTCACCGCCGCCGAACTGGCGTCGCTGCCGGTGTTCCATGAGCGGCTGGTCCTGATCACGCCGGCGCATGCCGGCGATATCCGTAGCGCGCGCGACCTGGGACGCAGCACCATGATCGCCTTTGCCCACGGCTGCTCGTACCGCAAGCGTCTCGAGGATTGGCTGGGCAGCGACAACGTGATGCCGGAACGCACCCTCGAATTCGGCTCTTACCAGGGCATGATCGCCTGCGTCGCCGCCGGGACCGGTTTCGCGATCGTGCCCGAAGCGGTGCTGGCCGCCTTGCAGGCGAGCGCCAAGGTCAAGCGCCATGCGCTTCCCGAGCGCTTCGCCCACAACCGGACGCATCTGGTCTGGCGCGGCCAGCCTTCGCTGGCGCTGCAGGCCTTGATCGACGGGCTGCAGGCGCAGCAGGCCGGCGCGCTGCAAGCGGCGTGAACGGCCGGTGCGCGCCGCATCGGGCGCACTACCGCGGCTCCGACAGCCCGGCCGCGAACAGGTCGCGCTCGCGCTCGACGATGCCGTCCACCACGCGCTGGTCCAGGCCCATCGCGCTCAGGACAAAACTCGACAGCTGCAGGCTCGCTTCCAGCGTTTCGGGCACCACCACGCTGGCGCCGGCCAGGCGCAGGGCGCGCGCGTGCTTTTCGTCGCGCGAACGCACGAACAGGCGCACGTGCGGGAATTCGCGCCGGATGCCGCGCACCGCCTGCAGCGCGGCGGCCGGCTGGTCCATCGTCAGCACGATCGCCGGCGCTGCGTCGGCGTGCACGCGGCGCAGCAGCTCGGGCCGCGCGGCGTTGCCGAACCAGACCGGGTGTCCTGCGGCGCGCAACTGCGCCACCAGGCGGGCGTCGTTTTCGAACGCCACGAACGGGATGTGCTGCGCCGCCAGCAGTTTGCCCAGCTGCTGGCCGACGCGCCCGAAGCCGGCCACGATCACCTGGCCGCGCGCCGCCGCCAGTGTTGCTGCCAAATTCGCCGCATCGCCCTGCGCCGCCTGTTCGCGCTCGGCGCGCTCGGAACCCTCGCCGATGATGCGGCCCAGGCGCGCCAGCAGCGGCGTCAGGAACAGCGACAGGCCCACCGCCAGCATCACGCGCGCGCCCAGCGCCGGCTCCAGCACGCGGGTGCTGACTGCGTAGCCGATCACGATGAAGGCGAACTCGCCGCCCTGGCCCAGCAGCAGGCCGCCCTCGGCTGCGCGGCCCCATGCCATGCCGCCGCTGCGCAGCAGCAGCGCCACTACCAGCGCCTTCAATAGCACCAGACCGGCCACGAAGGCCGCCAGCCACAGCGGCGACTCCAGGACCTGGCGCGTATCGATGGTCATCCCGACCGTCATGAAAAAGAGGCCCATCAGCAGCCCCTTGAACGGCTCCACCATCAGCTCGACCTCGTGCTTGAATTCGGTCTCGGCCAGCAGCAGGCCGGCGATCAGGGCGCCGAGCGCCATCGACAGTCCGGCCGCGGCCGACAGGGCGGCGATGCCGAAGGTCGACAGCAGGATCAGGGCCATGAACACGTCCGGCTGGCGCTGGCGCGCGAAGGCGCGAAACAGCGGGTGCACCACGCGCCCACCCAGCAGGTAGATCAGTGCGATGGCGCCGGCCGCCTTGGCCATCGCCACCAGCGTCAGCATGGCCACGCTGTCGTCGGCGCCCGCGCCCTTGCCGAGCGCGCCGATCAGGATCAGGATTGGCACCACGGCCAGGTCCTGCAGCATCAGGATCGCGAACGCGGCCTGGCCGAGCGGCGTGCCGGTGCTGTGCTGCTGGCTCATCAGCTGCATGACGATCGCGGTGGACGACAGCGACAGCACCAGGCCCAGGATCGCGGCGGTCTGCGGCGGCTGGCCGGTCAACCACAGGGCGCCGCCGATCAGCAGCGCGCTGGCCAGCACCTGCACCGTGCCGGCGCCGAACACCCATCTGCGCATCGACCACAGGCGCGCGGCCGAGAGCTCCAGGCCGATCATGAACATCAGGAACAGCACGCCGATCTCGGCCAGCATCGATACGCCCGGGCCGGCCGGGAAGGTGAGGGCGGAGAGCCAGGGCACGTCGCCGGCCAGCAGTCCCAGGCCGAAGGGGCCGAGCAGGGCGCCGACGGCCAGGAAGCCGAGCACCTGGTTGATGCGCAGGCGCTGCAAGAGCGGGATCAGGATGCCGGACAGGATCAGGAACAGGAGGATTTCCCGCAGAAAGGGGAAGGCGTGTTGGTCGTGCACGAGGGTGGCCTGGGTGGTGGGTGGCCGGGGTATTGTAGCGCTGGCGGTGTGGGGGACTTGCGGTTTTGGATCGGGTGGACTTTTGGTTGGTGGCTTCGGATGGGAACTTGGGTCCCCGCCGAGTGCGACGTTCGTCCGGGGATGACGTTGTTTGATAGTGGTGAATCAATCGGCGATTCGACTTCGGCCAAGTCCTTCAGCACGTCATCCCCGCGCAGGCGGGGATCCAAGTTTGCAAGCATGTACGGTGCTTGTGAGAACACCGGTAACGCATCAAGAAGAGAAGCCGGTCACGTCCCCGACTGCACCGCCTCGACCTCATTCGCCTCGGCCTGGCTGTCGCCGCCCGCCACCTGCTGGCGTCCCTCAGCCTCCTGCTCCAGCGCACGCCGCTCGGCCCGATCCGCATTGCGCAGCTCGATATAACGGCGCAGCGCATCGTCCAGTGCCGGCAGCAGCGCCCCGCGTTCGCTGTGCAGCGACGAATACGCCGGACGCGCCGCCGTGAAGCCGAATTCGGCGGCCGGACGCGGCTCCAGCAAAGAGGCGTCGACACCGGCCAGTTCGGCGGCGCGGCGCGCCAGTTCGGCCCAGGTCAGTTCGCCCTTGTTGGCCAGGTGCCAGATGCCGGCTTCGCGGTCCACCGCCAGGTCCAGACAGGCATGCACCAGGTCCGGCACGTAGGTCGGGGTGATGGTCATGTCGCTGGCTGCCACGAACGGGTCGCCGCGCTCCAGCGCTTCGAGGGCCAGGGTGACGAAGTTGTGCTTGTCCCACGGACCGAAGAAGGCGCTGGTGCGCACCACCAGTGCGCCCGGATGGTTGTCCAGCACCGCGCGTTCGGCGGCGGCCTTGGTGCGGCCATACACGTTAAGCGGATTGACCGCATCCGATTCCACATACGGACGCTCGTTGCGGCCGTCGAACACCAGGTCGCTCGAGAAGGTGGTCAGGTGCACGCCGTGGCGCGCGCAGGCGGCGGCCAGGGTGGCGGCGCCGAAGGTGTTTTCGCGCTCGCAGCGCTCGATGTCGTTCTCGGCGTCGTCCACCCGCACATAGCCGCAGGTGTTTACTACCGCCCACGGCTTGTATCTGGCCAAGGCGCGCTCGACCGAGTCGGCGTCGGCGATGTCCATGTCCTGGCGCGACAGCAGGCGGTGCGCCAGGTTGCGCTTTTCGCAGATGCGGGCGAAGGCCTGGCCCAGGGTGCCGGTGGCGCCGAGGATCAGGATCGGGGCGGCCTCGATACCGACCAGGCGGTGGCCGTCGGCCGAGATCGAGGTCAGCGCATCGGGCGTGGCCACCGGCTGGCACAGCTGGCGGCCCGGACGGCGCCACCAGCCCTGGGCGCGCAGCACCGGGTGCGACAGCGGTGCGCCGCTCGAGAGTTCGCGCATCATCGCCGCCAGCGCGGTCGGGCGCGGCAGCGGCGAGCGGACGTCGAGCGGGCCCGGTTCGTAGTAGCCGCGGTTGGCGGTGACCAGGCAGTTCCAGTCGAACGAGCCGAGCAGGGCCCAGACCGTCACCGCGCGCACGTCGACACCGTTGTCGCGCGACTGCTGCGCCGCTTCCCAGATCTCGAGCAGCCAGCGCATCTGGTCTTCGCGGTTGGCGTCGATGTGGGCTTCGGTGATCGCCAGCGGGATGCCGTAGCGATCCCAGACTTCCTGCAGCAGCGGAGCGATGCCCGGCGTCGGGGTAGCCAGCGCGCGCGAGGCTTCGATGTCGGCGCACGGGATGCCGTCGGCCACGCCGCGGTGGTGTTCTGGGTAGCGCTCGGGACGGTGATCGAGCCAGCGCTCGCTGGTGACGTAGTAATTGACGCCGATGATGTCGGGCGGGCAGGTGTTGTCGCGGAACCAGAGGAATTCTTCGGCGGCGATGCCGGTGCGCAGCAGGTAGCTCCACAGCTTGTGTTCCGGGCCGACCATGCCGCACAGCAGGTCCCAACCCAGCCAGCGCCGTTCGTTGTAGAACTCGGCCACCTTGGACAGTTCCGGCGTGCTGTAGGTCTTGCCGAGGTCGTCGGTCTGGACCAGTTTGGCATTCGGGTTGACGGCGCGGATGGCGCGCATCGACAGCACGGTGGCGCGGCACTGGTTCAGCAGGGCCTGGATGAAGGTGCGGTCGTCGCGGCCGTGCGGGTACCACACGCCGTACAGGCCGGCGAAGCGGGCGGTGGTGCAGATTTCATTGACCGGGGTGTAGTACTCGAGCCAGGGATAGCGCGCGGCGACGGCGCCGGCGTAGTCGGCCAGCTCTTGCGCAAAGCCAACGTCGACTAGGCTGGTGTGGCGCGGGCCACTGCCGTGGTGGATCAGGCCGGCGATCGGGACGACGCCGGCCGCGCGCAGCGCGTTCAGTCGACCGTCGGGCCAGGTCCAGTCGGCGCCATCGATACCGTCCGGGGCGGTGCGTTCCCACAGGATCGGATAGCGGATCGCCTTAATGCCGAGCGCGGCGAAGCGCCCGATGTCGCAGGCACGCTCGCTGTGGCCGTTGCGATCGAGCTGGCTGAAGTATTGATCTTGCACGCGGTTGACCGTGCATTCGAGGCCGCCCCAGAGCTGCAGGGAATCGGCCGGGAGGGTGGTGGTCTTGTTCATGGTGTTCATTCCTTATTCTTATAACAACAAATTGCTGATAGCGGCGCGCGTTTGGTCGACATGGAGTGTGAAACCGCGTGCGGAGGGCGCTGCTGTCGAGTCACGGTACCGGTTCATCGTCAACGGCAAATTGACGCCGGGTTGACAGCGCGCCGTCAACCTGTAACCATGCGGTCCATGATCTTTCCGAAAGCACATCCAATTTCCCTCACCTGGTGGCGCCGCTGATAGCGCGCGGCCCCGGGAAATGATGAGCATTTCAAACACACGCCGCCTCGATTCAGGTGGCGTTCATTGTTTGACGCAGGACGGTCGAGGCTCCAACAAAGGACTAACTCGATGACACTGCAAACTTCTTCCACCTCGAATCAAATCATCCTGACCGGCGACCGTCCGACCGGTCCGCTGCACCTCGGTCACTACGTCGGCAGCCTGCGCGGCCGCGTCGGCTACCAGGATCAGTACCGCCAGTTCGTGATGCTGGCCGACTCGCAAGCCCTCACCGACAATATGGATGACCTGGGTAAGGTACACCGGAACGTGGTCGAAGTGGCGCTCGATTACCTTGCCGTAGGGATCGACCCGACCAAGACGACCATCTTCATCCAGTCGCAAATCCCGGAACTGACCGAGCTCACTTTCTACTACCTGAACCTGGTGACGGTGGCGCGCCTGGAGCGCAATCCGACCGTGAAGGCCGAGATCGTCCTGCGCGGCTTCGAGCGCGACATCCCGGCCGGCTTCCTGACCTATCCGGCCAGCCAAGCCGCCGACATCACCGCCTTCAAGGCCAGCGTGGTGCCGGTGGGCGAAGACCAGATTCCGATGATCGAGCAGTGCAACGAGATCGTGCGCCGCTTCAACCGCACGGTCGGGCGCGAGATCCTGGTCGAAGCCAAGGCCTTCGTGCCGGAAGTCGGCCGCCTGCCGGGCATCGACGGCAAGGCCAAGATGAGCAAGTCGCTCGGCAACACCATCAACCTGGGCGCCAGCGCCGACGAGATCCGCGCCGCGGTCAAGAACGTGTACACCGACCCGCTGCACCTGAAGGTGTCGGATCCGGGCCATATCGAAGGCAACGTCGCCTTCACCTATCTGGATGCGTTCGACACCGACAAGGACGGCCTGGCCGAGATGAAGGCGCACTACCAGCGCGGCGGCCTGGGCGACAGCGTCGTCAAGAAGCGCCTGGAAGGCATCCTGCAAGACCTGCTGGCGCCGATCCGCGCCCGCCGCGAAGAGTTCGCCAAGGACCCGGCGCAGGTGATGAAGATGCTGCAGGAAGGCACGATGAAGGCGCGCGAAGTCGCGGCGGCGACGACCGACGAGGTCAAGAAGGCGCTGGGGCTGTCGTACTTCTGATTGCCCTTCCAAGGGGCGCGGCGCCTGCGCGGTATCGTCAGGCGCGACTTTTTATTCGTCCAGACTAACTTTTCAGTTAGTCATCCATATGTGCTCCGATGATGGCAAGCTGTGCGCTTGTCCATCATCCGGAGAACTCGCATGACCCGAGGTTTACGCCTGACCGAAAAATGGATGCAGCGCGCCCTGTGGCTGGTCGCCTTCATCTTCGCCGCTTTCCTGATCGGCCTTGGCAGCCTGATCGTCGCAGCCGTCCATGACGTCGAGGCGCCCTTGAGCGTCGAACAGTTCATGGACCAGGAAGCGGCTGCCAGGGTGCGCGCCGAGATGGCGGCCGCGCAGGCGAAGGTCGAAGCGGCCAACGAGCGGCGCGAACAGGCTGATCAGAAACATTCGGTGGCGCAGTCGAATACGCGCTCGGCGCGCGCCACCTTCGACAATTGGCTGGCCACGCGCCAGGCCACGGCGCGGCCCGACCAGGATCCGGAGCTGATCAAGCGCACCGAAGCGCTCGACGCGCTGGAACGCGCAGAGCGCCAGGCGCTGGCCGCAGTGCAGGTCGAAGAACAGGTCCGGCTCGATGCGGCGCAGGCCTACGACCGTGCCGGCGCGCGTTGGAACGCGCTCGAGCAGCCGGCGCAAGCGGCCTTTGCGGAGGAGTCGCGTGCGCGAGAACTGCGCGAATTCCTATACCGGCTGCTGCTGACTCTGCCATTGCTGGTCATTGCCGGCTGGCTGTTCAAGTACAAGCGCAAGACGCCCGACTGGCCGTTCGCCTGGGGCTTCATCATCTTCGCGCTGTTCACTTTCTTCTTCGAGCTGGTGCCGTATCTGCCGAGCTATGGCGGCTTCGTGCGTTATGTGGTCGGCATCATCCTGACGGTCGTCGCCGGGCGCTATGCGATCGCCTGGCTGCAGGGCTACCTGGAACGGCAGAAGCAGGCTGAAGCGCTACCGGACGCCGAGCGGCGCCAGGGCATGCGCTATGACGTGGCGCTGGCGCGCATGGACAAGGGCGTATGCCCGGGTTGCGAACGGCCGATCAATGTCAAGGACGAGAAGCTCGACTTCTGTCCGCATTGCGGCATCGGCCTGTTCAACCGCTGCACCTGCTGCGCCACGCGCAAGAGCGCGTTTGCGCGCTTCTGTTTTGCGTGCGGGACCCAAGCGAATACGACCCTGGCCGATTGAAATCGGGCAGGGTCGTATTCCGACCCCAGCCGCAATGCGGTGGGACGGCTGGCAGGCCGGTCAGCCTTGATTGCGCAGAATCAGTCGCGCAGATCGGCCGGCACCTTGCCGCCATTGGCCGCCAGCTTGTTCATCACCTGGCGGTGCAGCCAGATATTCATCTTGGCCGAATCATTGGTGTCGCCGGTGTAGTTCAGCTCGGCGGCCAGTTCCTTGCGCGACTGCAGGCTGCTGTCCAGGTTCAGCAGCTTGAGCAGGTCGACGATCGAGCTGCGCCAGTTGAGCTGCTGGCCCGACGATTGCTGCATGCCGTTCAGGATCTGCTCGACGTCCACCTGCTGCATGGCAGGGGCGGCGGCCGGGGCCGGAGCGGCTTGCGGTGCGGCCTGGGGCGCAGCCTGCGGAGCGGCTTGCGGTTGGGCCGGTGCGGCGGTCGGGGCGGCCGGAGCCTGCGCCTGGGTCTGCGCCGGCGCGTCGTCTTTTTTGCCTGGGAAAATTTTGTGGAAGATATTGCTTAGGATACCCACTGGACCCTCCTTTTCTGGTGATTGCTTGCGGATGTTTTGCGCCATGTAGCCGAGTGCCACTGCCAGCGCGGCGCCGCCGGCGGCCTTGATCAGCGTCGGGTGTTCGGCGTAGAAGTCGCTCATACGATCGACAATGCCGGGGTTCTGCTGTTGCGCCTTTTCGGCGATTTCTTGCACTTGCTCAGGCGAGATCTGCGACGCCTGTTCCGGCGTCACCTTGGCCGGCGCATTGCCGCCGAAGATCTTGGCCAGTGCGCCACCGGCGACCGACGACAGCAGCGAGCCGTTGCCGCCCAGCAGATTGTTCAGCATGCCGGCGCGCTGCTCCGGATTGCTCTGGCCGAACAGCTGGCTCACCATTTGCGGGAACGGCGGGGTCTGGTCCGAGCGCAGGGCGCTGGCGATCCCCTGGGCGATGCTGGCGCGGGGCGCGTTTTGCGCCACCTGGTCGAAGTCATCGGCGGCACGACCGTTGTTGGCGCCGCCGCCGATGTATTGTTGCAACAGATTTCCTAAATCAAAAGCCATATCCAACTCCTCTTCATCTCTGTCTGGCAACTGGTAAAACGTCAGCGTAGGCACTTCGTCAATGTCACTCTGTTCGTTCACGAACGGTTGGGAACCATCCGTTTGCATTCGCCAGATGGACAGCGCGCGCAGGCGGGCGCTAAGCTGTCGGGATGCCCTACCTGCCGCTCATCATTTTTCTCGTCGCTTATGCTGTCGCCAGCCTGGCCTGGAGCCTGCCGCAAGTGGTCGGCGCCGCCTATGCCGTCACCAGCGTCAGCTGCTTCATCGCCTATGCCATGGACAAGTCGGCCGCGCGCGCCAAGGCCTGGCGCACGCCCGAGGTCACGCTCTTGCTGCTGGGCCTGGTCGGTGGCTGGCCCGGCGCCGTGCTGGCGCAACAGTGGCTGCGCCATAAAACCACCAAGCCAGCGTTCCAGTGGAAGTTCCAGCTGACGGTAGCCCTGAACCTGGGCCTGTTCGCCCTGCTGGCCTGGCGCTTCGGCCGGCAACAGGCCTGAACCTTATGAACGAGGACACTGCCATGTGGCCCTATCCGCGCATCCTGGCGCACCGCGGCGGCGGCACGCTGGCGCCGGAAAACACCTTCGCCGGCCTGCGCTGCGGCATGGAATATGGTTTTCGCGCCATCGAGTTCGACGTGATGCTGGCGCGCGACGGCGTGCCGGTGGTGATGCACGATCCGGCGCTGGGGCGCACCGTGCGTGGCAGCGGCAGCGTGTTCGAGCACGATGCGGCGGACCTGGCACGGATGGATGCCGGCAGCTGGTTCGGCGCCGGGTACGTGGGCGAGCCGGTGCCGCTGTTCGGCGAGTTCGCGGCCTGGTGCAAGGAACACGGCGTGTGGATGAACATCGAGATCAAGCCGGCGCCCGGCTACGAACTCGAGACCGGCGCGGTAGTGGCGCGTGAGGCTGCCATGCTGTTCGCCGACGAGATCGCGGCCGGTGAAGTACAGCGCTTACCGCTGCTGTCCTCGTTCAGCGACGTGGCGCTGGCGGCGGCGCGCTCGAACGCTCCGACCCTGCCGCGCGCCTGCCTGATCAGTGCACTGGACGGCGACTGGGAGCGGCGGGCGAGGGCGCTGGAGGCGGTCGCGATCCATACCAATCACCTGCACCTGACGCCGGTGCTGGCGCAGGCGGTCAAGGCACAGGGCTTCGGCCTGTTCTGCTACACGGTCAACGATCCGGCGCGCGCCGCCGAGCTGCTGTCGTGGGGCGTGGACGCCTTCTGCACCGACCGCATCGACCTCATCGGGCCGGAGTGCGTGTGATCCGCGCGTCAATATCAGCCCGACCAATATTCCCCTTGCCAGCTAGGCTATAATCGTTCCTTTATTGGCACGCTGCCTCATTCCGCCCACGATCAGACATGAAATCCTCCGACATTCGCGAAAAGTTCCTGAAGTTCTTTGAATCCAAAGGCCATTCCATCGTTCGCTCCAGCTCGCTGGTGCCGGGCAACGACCCGACCATGCTGCTGACCAATAGCGGCATGGTGCAGTTCAAGGATGTCTTCCTGGGCCTGGATACGCGTCCGTACTCGCGCGCGACCTCGGTGCAGCGCTGCGTGCGCGCCGGCGGCAAGCACAACGACCTGGAAAACGTCGGCTACACCGCGCGTCACCACACCTTCTTCGAAATGCTGGGCAACTTCAGCTTCGGCGACTATTTCAAGCGCGACGCCATCAAGTTCGCCTGGGAACTGCTGACCACGGTGTACATGCTGCCAGCCGACAAGCTGACCATCACCGTCTATTTCGAGGACGACGAAGCCTACGACATCTGGGCCAACGAAATCGGCGTGCCGACTGAGCGCATCATCCGCATCGGCGACAACAAGGGCAAGCGCTACGCTTCGGACAACTTCTGGCAGATGGCCGACACCGGCCCATGCGGCCCGTGCACCGAGATCTTCTTCGACCACGGCGCCGACATCTGGGGCGGTCCTCCGGGCTCGCCGGAAGAAGACGGCGACCGCTTCATCGAGATCTGGAACCTGGTGTTCATGCAGTTCAACCGCGACGAGTCGGGCACCCTGACCCCGCTGCCGAAGCCGTCGATCGACACCGGCATGGGCATGGAACGCCTGGCCGCGGTGCTGCAGCACGTGCACAGCAACTATGAAATCGACCTGTTCCAGAACCTGATCAAGGCAGCCGCGCGCGAAACCGGCGCCACCGACCTGGGCGCCAATTCGCTCAAGGTGATCGCCGACCACATCCGCTCGGCCGCCTTCCTGATCGTCGACGGCACCATCCCGAGCAGCGAAGGCCACGGCTATGTCCTGCGCCGCATCATCCGCCGCGCGCTGCGCCACGGCCACAAGCTGGGCCAGACCAAGCCGTTCTTCCACAAGCTGGTGGCCGACCTCGACCTGGAGATGGGCGAAGCCTATCCGGAACTGCGCGACGCCAAGGAGCGTGTGGCGCAGGTGCTGAAGGCGGAAGAAGAGCGCTTCGGCGAAACGCTGGAAAACGGCATGAAGATCCTGGAAGCCCAGCTGGCCAAGGATCCGAACAACCTGGACGGCGCCACCGCCTTCACCCTGTACGACACCTACGGTTTCCCGCTCGACCTGACCGCCGACATCTGCCGTGAGCGCAATGTCACGCTGGACGAGGCCGGCTTCACCGCCGCCATGGAACAGCAGAAGAAGACTGCGCGCGCCGCCGGCAAGTTCAAGATGGCCGCCAACGTCGAGTACGCAGGCGAGAAGACCAAGTTCGTCGGCTACGAATCGCTGGCCCACAACACCCACGTGCTGGCGCTGTACGCCGACGGCGTGTCGGTGCAGGAGCTGAAGGCCGGCCAGGCTGGCATCGTGGTGCTCGACACCACGCCGTTCTACGCCGAATCGGGCGGCCAGGTCGGCGACCAGGGCGTGATTGGCCATGAGGGCAAGCTGTTCGAAGTCGAAGACACCCTGAAGATCCAGGCTGACGTGTTCGGTCACCACGGCGTGCTGCGCGAAGGTTCGCTGAAGGTCGGCGACACCGTCGACGCGCAAGTCGACACCGTCAAGCGCGGCCGTACCATCCGCAACCACTCGGCCACCCACCTGATGCACAAGGCCCTGCGCGAAGTGCTCGGCACCCACGTACAGCAGAAGGGCTCGCTGGTCGATCCGGACAAGACCCGCTTCGACTTCAGCCACCCGCAGGCATTGACTGCTGAGGAAATCGCGCAAGTCGAGATGATCGTCAACCGCGAAATCCTGGAAAACCACCCGACCCAGTCGCACCACATGAGCTTTGACGATGCGGTGAAACATGGCGCGATGGCCCTGTTCGGCGAGAAATATGGCGACACCGTGCGCGTGCTCGACATCGGCACCTCGAAAGAGCTGTGCGGCGGCGTCCACGTGACCCGCACCGGCGACATCGGCCTGTTCAAGATCGTGTCGGAAGGCGGCGTCGCTGCCGGCATCCGCCGCGTGGAAGCGGTGACGGGCGAGGGCGCACTGGCGCTGGTGCAATCGATCAACGCCAAGCTGCTGGCCGCGGCCGGCGCGCTGAAGACCAGCCCGGACGAGCTGACCGGCCGTATCGCCCAGGTGCAGGATCAAGTGAAGACCCTGGAGAAGGAAGTCGCCGCGCTGAAGTCGAAGCTGGCGGCAGGCCAGGGCGACGAGCTGGTGACCAAGGCCGTGGATGTGAACGGCATCAAGGTGCTGGCAGCCACCATGGAAGGCGCCGACGTCGCCACGCTGCGCGAAGCGATGGACAAGCTGAAGGACAAGCTGGGCACCGCCGCCATCGTGCTGGCCAGCGTGCTTGAGGGCAAGGTCAGCCTGATCGCGGGCGTGACCAAGGACGCTACCGGCAAAGTGAAAGCCGGCGAGCTGGTCAACTTCGTCGCCCAGCAGGTGGGCGGCAAGGGCGGTGGCCGTCCTGACATGGCGCAGGCCGGTGGTACCGACCCGTCGGGCCTGCCAGCGGCACTGGCCGGCGTGGCCGGCTGGGTCGGCGAACGCGCCTGATCCATCCCGCATGGGACCGGCCGTTCGCGGCCGTCGTCCCTGGCTCCAGAACGCCGCCTTCGGGCGGCGTTTTTCATTGGACAACGGCGTCGAATTTATCTCGCCGGCTTGTATCTCCGACTATTGCGCGCCCCGTTTCGGACCGCATCTTTCGCTGTGATGCACCATGCGGGTGCCGGTTGTGTGAGCGTCCTGTACACACTCAATATTAATTCGTCAAGCTTTTAACATTGAGGTTGCAGTCTTGCAACAATCTGTGACTATTTTGGTGCGCTGCGTCATACTGCCGAAATTGGAGTAGTATGCGACTGAAGTTGGACCACCTAATCTGAAGGCAAAGCGATGAACGCTATCACTTTCGACACCGACACCGATACCATGGAATTCCAGAGAGACCTGGATGCACGCGGCCTGAACTGCCCGCTGCCCATCCTCAAAGCCAAGAAGGCGCTCGCCGAGATGGAGAGCGGCGAGGTGCTGCGCATCGTCGCCACCGACACCGGCTCCGTGCGCGATTTCCAGGCTTTCGCCAAGCAAACCGGCAACGCCCTGTTGTCGCACTCGCACGTCAACGGCGAGTTTACTTTCCTGATGCGCCGCAAATAATCTGCCGGTAACGCACAGGCCGTGACGGGGCGACCGTCCCGTCGACCATCTCCCTGATACCGTGATATGAACGATTAGACGGATTCTTCTAGCTAAAAATCGCACGATCGTGCTTTAATTTAGCCCGTCGCCTGAATATCTCTTATAATCTAGGCCACTTTCGTTCGTCATCATTCTCATTTACTAAAGGCACCCTATGAAAGTCCTGGTACCCGTCAAACGCGTGGTCGACTACAACGTCAAGGTCCGCGTCAAATCCGACGGCAGCGGCGTCGATATCGCCAACGTCAAAATGTCGATGAACCCATTCGACGAGATCGCGCTGGAAGAAGCGACCCGTCTGAAGGAAACCGGCAAGGTCACCGAAGTGGTGGCGGTGTCGGTGGGCGTGACGCAGTGCCAGGAAACCCTGCGTACCGGCATGGCGATCGGCGCCGACCGCGGCATCCTGGTGGAAACCGCCGGCGACACCGAGCCGCTGGCCGTGGCCAAGATCATGAAGGCGCTGGCCGACAAGGAGCAGCCGCAGCTGATCATCGTGGGCAAGCAGGCGATCGACGACGACTCCAACCAGACCGGCCAGATGCTGGCCTCGCTGCTGGGCTGGCCGCAAGCCACCTTCGCCTCGAAAGTCGTGCTGGAAGACGGTAAAGTGACCGTGACCCGCGAAGTCGACGGCGGCCTGGAAACCGTGGCCCTGAGCCTGCCGGCCATCATCACCACCGACCTGCGCCTGAACGAACCGCGCTACGTGACGCTGCCGAACATCATGAAGGCCAAGAAAAAGCCGCTCGAGACCGTCAAGCCGGAAGACCTGGGCGTGGACGTGACGCCGCGCCTGAAGACGCTGAAAGTCGTCGAGCCGGCCAAGCGCTCGGCCGGCGTCATGGTGCCGGACGTGGCGACGCTGGTGCAAAAGCTGCGCACCGAAGCCAAAGTCATCTAAGCCGCTGTCGTCAATTACAAGATAGGAATCAACATGGTCGCATTAGTCATTGCTGAACACGACAACGGCTCCCTGAAGGGCGCTACCAACCACACCGTGACCGCGGCTGCCCAGTGCGGTGGCGACGTGCACATCCTGGTCGCCGGCTCGAGCTGCGGCGCCGCTGCCGAGGCTGCCGCGCAGATCGCGGGCGTGTCGAAAGTGCTGGTCGCCGACGCGCCGCACTTCGCCGACGGCCTGGCCGAGAACGTGGCCGAGCAGGTCCTGGCCCAGGCTGCCTCCGGCGAGTACTCGCACATCCTGGCTCCGGCTACCGCCTTCGGCAAGAACATCCTGCCGCGCGTGGCCGCCAAGCTCGACGTGGCGCAGATCTCCGAAATCACCAAGGTCGATTCGCCGGACACCTTCGAGCGTCCGATCTACGCCGGCAACGCGATCGCCACCGTGCAGTCGAGCGACAAGGTGAAGGTCATCACCGTGCGCGGCACCGCGTTCGACGCCGCCGCCACCGGCGGTTCGGCTGCCATCGAGAACGTCACCGCCGTCGCCGATTCGGGCAAGTCGACTTTCGTCGGCCGCGAACTGGCCAAGTCGGACCGTCCGGAACTGACCGCCGCCAAGATCATCGTCTCGGGCGGCCGCGGTATCGGCTCGGCCGAGAACTTCAAGATCCTGGAGCCGCTGGCCGACAAGCTGGGCGCCGCCATGGGCGCCTCGCGCGCCGCGGTCGACGCCGGCTTCGTGCCGAACGACTGGCAAGTGGGCCAGACCGGCAAGATTGTCGCTCCGACCCTGTACGTCGCGGTCGGCATCTCGGGCGCGATCCAGCACTTGGCCGGCATGAAGGACTCGAAGACCATCGTCGCCATCAACAAGGATCCGGAAGCGCCGATCTTCTCGGTCGCCGATTACGGCCTGGTGGGCGACCTGTTCGAGGTCGTGCCGGAGCTGGTCAAGGAACTGGGCTGATCCGTCGGCGCGGCGATTTGATAGCCGCGCCCACTCGAATCGCCATGAGCGCCGTTCCAGCTTGAGCCGGGACGGCGTTTTTTTTCGCATGCAAGCATACACAGGAGACAAAGGTGAGCTATAACGCCCCGCTGAAGGACATGCAATTCGTGCTCAACGAGCTGGCCAACCTGCATGAGATCAGCCAGCTGCCCGGCTGCGAAGACGCGACCCCCGACACCGTCGAAGCGGTGCTGGAAGAAAACGCCAAGTTCTGCAGCGAAGTCATCGCCCCGCTGAACCACGCCGGCGACAAGGAACCGAGCTTCTGGAAAGACGGCAGCGTCACCACCTCGAAGGGTTTCCGCGAAGCCTTCCGCGCCTACGCCGACGCCGGCTGGCAGGGCGTGCAGCACCCGCAGGAATTCGGCGGCCAGGGCTTGCCGAAACTGGTGGCGACCCCGTGCATGGAAATGCTGCACGGCTCGAACCTGTCGTTCGCGCTGGCGGCGCTGCTGTCCGACGGCGCGATCGAGGCGCTGCTGACCGCCGGTTCCGATGAACAAAAGGCGCGTTTCCTCGAGCCGCTGGTCTCGGGCCAATGGACCGGCACCATGAACCTGACCGAGCCGCAGGCCGGTTCCGACTTGGCCGCGGTGCGCACCCGTGCCGAGCCGCAGGGCGATGGCACCTATAAAATCTTCGGCACCAAGATCTTCATCACCTACGGTGACCACGACATGACCGAGAACATCGTGCACCTGGTGCTGGCGCGCACGCCCGATGCGCCACCGGGCGTGAAAGGCATCTCGCTGTTCATCGTGCCGAAGTTCATGATCAACGACGACGGCTCGCTCGGCGCGCGCAACGACGTACACACCGTGTCGCTCGAGCACAAGCTCGGCATCAAGGCCAGCCCGACCGCCGTGCTGCAGTTCGGCGATAACGGCGGCGCCATCGGCACCCTGGTCGGCGAAGAGAACCGTGGCCTGGAATACATGTTCATCATGATGAACGCGGCCCGCTTCGGTGTCGGCATGCAGGGCGTCGGCCTGGCCGAGCACGCCTACCAGGGCGCGGTGGCGTTCGCCAAGGACCGCATCCAGTCGCGCGAAGTGGCCGGTTCCGCCGGTCCGGTGGCGATCATCAACCACCCGGACGTGCGCCGCATGCTGATGTCGATGCGGTCGCAGACCGAGGCGGCGCGCGCGCTGGCCTATGTCGGCGCGGCGCTGTCCGACCTGGCGCACCATCATCCGGACGAGGCGACGCGTACCGCCAACCTGGCGCTGTACGAATACCTGGTACCGATCATCAAGGGCTGGTCGACCGAGATGAGCGAGAACGTCGCGCGTGACGGCGTGCAGGTGCACGGCGGCATGGGCTTCATCGAAGAAACCGGCGCGGCGCAGCACTATCGCGACGCCAAGATCCTGACCATCTATGAAGGCACGACCGCGATCCAGGCCAATGACCTGGTCGGGCGCAAGACCGTGCGCGATGGCGGCGCGGTGGCCAGGTCGTTCATCGAGCAGATGCGTGGCGTGGTGGGGCAGCTGGGCGACGTACAGGGCGAGGATTTCGCGGCGATTGCACGGCGGCTGGGGGAGGGTGCGGCGGCATTGGAGGGCGTGGTCGAGTACGTGGTTGCCAACGCCAAGTCGGATGTGCGGGCCGTGTTCGCCGGCAGCGTCACCTATCTGAAGCTGGCCGGCATCGTGCTGGGCGGCTGGCAGATGGCGCGTGCGGCGCTGGTGGCGCAGAAGAAGCTGGAAAGCGGCGAGGGCGATGCCGCGTTTTATCGCGCAAAAATCGCGACGGCGCGCTTCTTTGCCGATCACATCCTGGTGCAGGCGCCGGGAATGCGCGCGTCGATCGTCGAGGGCGCTGCCGGCGTCCTGGCGCTGGACGTCGAGCAGTTCTGACATAGGGTTGGCGGTTCCGCCGCCAACCTGGAGACTTACCCGTAAGCGCCGCCTGTATAGAGAATATCGAACAGGCGCGCAATCGTCCCGATCAGGACGATTGCACCCACCATCACGGTCAGCACCAGCACCACCGGCAACACCCAGTTCGAACGCGATACCCGCCCGCTCCCCGCATTGAAACGCGCATCCCACTTCTCATCCAGCATGAGCCCGATCACCAGCGCCTCGATATAGCCGACAATGAACGACACCAGCACCGGCAACACTACATAAAACGGATGCGGCTTCACCGCCCCATACAGAATCCCCATCACCGGCAAGCTGCACACATGCAGCAACCCAAGCCGGTCGACGCTTCCGCGCAGATAGAAGCGGTGTACGCCCAGCCCACCCAACAGCAGGGCCAGCAAAGTAGCAACAGTTTTGTTCTTGTGCGCAGCAGCAGCCATATATGTTGTTCAACAGTTCAGGAAAACAACAGTATCGGCCAGAATGGCAAGAATGGCACGCCAAAGGCGACAGGCGGCGCAATCAGGGGAATGGCCGGTAGCGGTGTGGCCAAAAATCGGGGATAATGGTGGATTCGGCTGGGACGGCGCGCCCTGTTGTCATTAACGCTTGCTGCTGTTCGGTGTCGCGCGCTATAATCGTCGACTTTCTCCGTCCAGAACAACTTTTTCGGAAATATTATGGTCGTTATTCGTTTGGCTCGTGGTGGCGCTAAAAAGCGTCCGTTCTTCAATATCGTTGCAACCGATTCGCGCAACCGTCGCGATGGTCGTTTCATCGAGCGCATCGGCTTCTACAACCCGATGGCTTCGGGCGCCGAAGTCGGCCTGCGTATCGCTGCTGACCGTCTGGCTCACTGGCAAGGCGTCGGCGCACAACTGTCGCCAACCGTCGCTCGTCTGGTCGCCCAGAACAAGCCGGCTGCTTAATTTAGTTTAAGCAAGGTAGTAGATTTGAACGATTCAGCAGCAGGGGTGGCAATCCCCGACGACCTGGTTCAGGTCGGGCATGTAACCGGTGCATATGGAATTGTGGGCGGCATTCGTGTCTCCCCGTATTCGACCGAGGCCGATGCGCTGCTGAACGTCAAGACCTGGTGGATCGACAAGCCGACCCTGCGCGCCGTTTCGGTACGTAGCGCGAAGCTGCATGGCGGCGACGTGGTCGCCACCCTGGTCGACCTGCGTGACCGCAACGAAGCCGAGGCGCTCAAGGGTGCAACGGTGCAAGTGCCACGCAGCGCTTTCCCCCAGCTCGAGGAAGGCGAGTATTACTGGTCCGACCTGATCGGTCTGGATGTGGTCAACCTGCAGGGCGAAGCCCTGGGCAAGGTGACCGACATGATGCACAACGGCGCGCAATCGATTTTGCGCATCGCCCCCGTCGCCGATCCGGCGGTCGAGGCGAAGGCGCCCGAGCGCCTGGTGCCGTTCGTGGACCATTTCGTCAAGACCGTCAGCCTCGACAAAAAACTGATTACCCTGGACTGGGGCCTCGATTTTTGAGCCAGTCCACACCGGAGGCAGGACGCGATGCAATTTGACGTCGTGAGTTTGTTTCCCGAAATGTTCGCCGCATTGACGCAGTCGGGTGTTACCCGGCGCGCCTTCGAGCAGGGGCGCTGGGGCTTGTCGATCTGGAATCCGCGCGATTTCACGCAAGACCGCCACCGCACCGTGGACGATCGCCCTTATGGCGGCGGCCCCGGCATGGTGATGATGGCCAGGCCGCTCGAAGCGACGATCAATGCAGCCAAGCAGCGTCAGGTCGACCTCGGCCTGCCATCTCCGCGCGTGGTGTTCATGTCGCCGCAAGGCAAGCCCTTGACCCATGAACGCGCGATGGCGCTGAAGGACGAGCCAGGTTTGGTGATCCTGTGCGGCCGCTACGAAGCGGTGGACCAGCGCTTGCTGGACCGCTGCGTCGACGAAGAAATTTCGCTCGGCGACTTCGTGCTGTCCGGCGGTGAATTGCCGGCCATGGCCCTGATGGACGCCGTGGTGCGCCTGATTCCCGGCGTGCTGGGCGACGATGCGTCGGCGGTCGAAGACAGCTTCGTCAACGGCCTGCTCGATTCGCCGCACTATACGCGGCCGGAAGTGTACGAAGAGATGCCGGTGCCGCCCGTCCTGATGGGAGGCAACCACGCCGAGATCGTCAAGTGGCGCCGCCAGCGCATGCTGGAAGCGACGTTGACGAAACGGCCGGATCTGCTGGACAAGGCGCGCGCCGCGGGCCAGCTGACCAAAGCAGATGAGCAGTTTCTGGCAGGTTTGAGCAAAACCGCAGAATGAAGAATATGCGCCGGTAACACGGCGCATGCAATCGTGGGCATGTTGCCCCCGGTTCACCCCCATCCTCTACTGGGCGAAGGTAGTGCCAGCAAGATGGTTTTTGGAGTAATAAAAATGGATCTGATCCAACAACTCGAGCAAGAAGAAATCGCGCGCCTCGGCCGCACCATCCCTGATTTCGCACCAGGCGACACCGTTGTCGTCAGCGTCAACGTCGTCGAAGGCAACCGCAAGCGCGCCCAGGCATACGAAGGCGTGGTCATCTCGCGTCGTAACCGCGGCCTGAACTCGAACTTCATCGTTCGCAAGATCTCGTCGGGCGAAGGCGTCGAG
>NZ_DAMAGA010000040.1:0-47014 GCF_031995545.1 Massilia sp. | reverse complement strand
TCCCCGGCGCCAGGCGGCGCCTCATGCTGACCGTGGCCACAGTTTCCCCAGGCCGCAGCAGTATCCTGTTCGTTTGCCGGCGCGAGATCGCCGATCCGCTGCTGACCGAGGTGGCCGCCGAGCTGGGCCAGACCGTCGAGCGCGCTTTTTCGCTGGACGACGCCCTGGCAAAGATCGAAGAACGCGACTTCGCCCTGATCCTGGTGGGCTATTCGGGCGACACCGAGGGCATGCTGGCGGCGCTGCGCGGCCTGCGCGGCCACCGGCGCACCAGCCATACCCCGCTGGTGGCGATCGGCCTGCCGCTGCCGGCGCCGTTTGCCGAAGAACTGCTGTACGAAGCCGGCGCGATCGCGGTACTGCACGAACCGCTGTCGCCGACCATCCTGCGCGCCAAGGCGCGCTTCTACATCGATGCCTTCGACAGCCAGGTCGAGCGCCGCCGCGCCGAGCTGGCGCTGGTGCAGACCCAGGCGCGCCTGGAAAGCATCATCGAGGCTGCCGAGCTGGGCATCTGGACCTGGGAGATCGGTGCCGACCGGGTCGATGCCGACATGCGCATGGCCGACCTGTTCGGGGTGCCGTTCGACGCCCGCGGACGCGCCCCGCTGTCCGCCTACCTGGCGGCGATCCACCCCGACGACGTCGGCCAGACCCAGGCCCAGATCGCGCACGCGGTCGAGACCAACGGCAGCTATGCCTCGACCTACCGCGTGCGCCGGCCCGGGGCCAGCTGGCGCTGGGTGATCGCGCGCGGGCACGTCGAACATGACCGCGACGGCGCCGCGCGCGAACTGCGCGGCGTGGTGATCGACGCCACCCGGCAGCTCGAGGCCGAGCAGGAACTGGCCGCCACCGAGGAACGCTACCGCACCGTGTTCGACTCAATCGACGAAGGCCTGTGCGTGATCGACATGCTGTACGACGAGGCGGGTAAACCATGCGACTACCTGTTCGTGGAAGCCAACCCGGCCTTCATCAAGCATACCGGACTGGTGGACGCGGTCGGCAAGACCATCCGCCAGATGGCGCCGCAGCACGAACAGCACTGGTTCGATATCTACGGCCGCGTGGCCGAGACCGGCGTGCCGGTGCGCTTCGAGAACGAAGCGAGCGCACTGGGACGCTGGTACGACGTGTACGCCACGCGCCTGGGCGCGCCCGAGCAGCGCCGGGTGGCGGTGCTGTTCAACGACATCAGCGCGCGCCGCAACTCCGAGGAAGCGCTGCGCAAGATGGCGCACGACCTGTCGGAAGCGAACCGCCTGAAAACCGAATTCCTGGCCACGCTGGCGCACGAGCTGCGCAACCCGCTGGCGCCGATCCGCAGCGGCCTGCAGTTCATCCGGCGCGCGCCGGGCGATGCGCAGGGCGCGGCCGGCGTGGCGCGCGTGCACGAGATCATGGAACGCCAGCTTGGCCATTTGGTGAACCTGGTGGACGACCTGCTGGACGTGGCGCGCATCACGCGCGGCCAGATCGCGCTGCGGCGCGAACGGGTCGACCTGGCGGCGATCCTGTCGGCGGCGGTCGAAACCAGCTTGCCGCTGATCGAAGCGGCGCGCCACCAGCTCGACGTGCGCCTGCCGTCCGAGCCGTTGATGCTGGACGCCGACCCCACGCGCCTGACCCAGGTCGTCAGCAATCTGCTCAACAACGCCGCGCGCTACACCCCGAAGGGCGGACGCATCGTGCTCGCGGCCGAGCGCGATGGCGACCAGGCGGTGGTGGCGGTGTCGGACAACGGCATCGGCATCGCACCGGAAGCACTGGAAGCGGTATTCAGGATGTTCACCCAGGTCGGCCAGACCCAGCAGCCCGGATCGGGCGGGCTCGGCATCGGCCTGTCGCTGGTGCGCAGCCTGGTCGAACTGCACGGCGGCACGGTGCAGGCGGCCAGCGCCGGCACCAATGCCGGCAGCGTGTTCACCGTGCGCCTGCCCTTGCTGCCGCCTCAGCCGGCCGCAATCGAACCGGCCCCGGCCGCGGATCTCGACGAGGCCGACCGCGCCTCCCTGCGCGTGCTGGTGGTGGACGACAACCGCGACGCCGCCGAGACCCTGGCCGCGCTGCTCAACCTGCTGGGGCACAGCGCCCCGGTCGCCAACGACGGCCACCAGGCGCTGCGCATGCTGGCCAGTTTGATGCCGCAGGTGATGTTCCTGGATCTGGGAATGCCGGGGATGTCGGGCTACGAGGTGGCGGCGGCGATCCGCCAGGACCGGCGCTACGATGGCGTGCGACTGGTGGCGCTGACCGGCTGGGGCGGCGCGGCCGACCGCGAACGCACAGCGGCGGCGGGGTTCGACCGGCATCTGACCAAGCCGGCGACGCTTGAAGCGATCGAGGAAGTGCTGGGGGCGTTGTAGGCCATCGGTGCAGTGCTCACCTGCTTCCTGTCTGCTTCATGTCTGCTTCATGCGTTAACGTAAAAACGCCGTTCCCGCATTGGCACGGGAACGGCGTTTCATCATGCGTTTGGTGGGCCTGCGCCCTCCGCATCAACCGGCGACAGCGACTTTCTCGACCTGCACCGGTGCTTCATCCTGCTGGCCGGTGGCGAAGAAACGCTCGACCTTGTTGCTCTGCACGGCGCTTTCGATCAGTTCGTGCATGCGCGACGCGGTACGGTCCCACGAGGTGCCGGCCACGACTTCGCGCATGCGCTGGGCCATGGTTGCGCGGGCGTCGTCGCTCAGGGCCAGCTGGCGTTCGCAGGCGGCGATGTAGTCGTCGTAGCTTTCCGCGATCTCGACCACGTCGCCGTATGGCACCTTGACGTCGGTGATCGGAGTCGACACCGATGGCTTCTCGGCCGCCATGTATTCCAGCACCTTGGTCGGGCTGATGAACTTGGTCGATTCGTTCATCGCGAACGGCAGCAGGCAGACGTCCCAGCCGGCCAGGAACTGCGGCAGCTGGTCATAGGTGCGCTGGCCCATGTAATGCACGTTCGGCTGCTTCGGCAGCGTGGCCGGGTCGATCTTGACGACCGGGCCGACCAGCACGATCTGCCATTCCGGATGCTTGTCGGCCATGGCCTTGACCAGCTCGGTGTCGAAGCGCTCGTCGATGACGCCGTAGAAGCCCAGGCGCGGATGCAGGATATTGGCTTGTTCCGGGTGCGAGATCGACGCGTCCTGCGCCTGGCGGAAGTGCTTGGCGTCGACGCTGCTCGAGAAGCAGTGGGCGTTGGCGTGGCGGTCGCGCTTCGATTCGTACAGGCTCGGGCCGCCGGTGAAGACGACGTCGGCGATGTTCAGCAGTGCGCTTTCGCGCTGCAGCAGCTGCTTCGGTGCGTTCTTGAATGCGGCCAGTTCATCCATGCAGTCGTAGATGACTTTCGACGGCTTGAACAGCTGCAGCAGCGGCAGTGCCATCGGGGTGTAGAACCAGACGATCGGCGACTCGTCCGCCGGCACCAGGTCGGCCAGCAGGGTCTGCAGGACCGGCAGCTGGTCGTCATGGAAGCCGAACTGGTGGATCGGGGTGTGCGGGCGGCAGACCGTGATGTTCGCGGCAACTTGGTTTTTTTCCAGACGTGCCTCACCCTCGGTATGCATCGGCTCTTCGACGAAGAGGATGTTGTAGTGTTCGGCCAGACGGGTCATCAGGTGCTGGGGGCGCTGGAACACGAAATCCCAGCGGAGGTGGCAAAACACGATGAGGGTCGGCATGTTGGTTTCCTTTCGCCTGCTGGCGGTGTAGTTGTTGGCAATGTCAGAGTGGCCAGTTCTTCTCTCTCTGGACGCCGCGGCGAGCGATCGCGATCGGGCGACGCACTGCGCGGCGTGGGCCGCTTGTAGCGGGAACCTGGCCGACCTCAGAATCGTAACATGCAATTTTCCCAATATTTCCATTTATGCGGAGCAACATTGCATAAAAGGAAACTCATCAGCGGATGCGTATGGATGAGTTTCATAGGGAGAGTCCGGCTTTTATACCCCGTGCTGTAGGGGGCTTCCTACACTTTGACGCGGAAAGCAACTACGAGAATTTGGCATTTTTTTGATTTTTCGCCAGCCTCGGCCAGCCGGAAATGCCGGTTTCCGGCGTTCCCGGACGCGCCCTCGAGGCACGAACCGGGAACCGCGGCCGCTGCGGACTTAAGCCGGATGGTAGGGTTCGGCGCCCTCGGCGTGGCCGTCTTCGCTGAAGCCCGTCGCTACCGACACCCCTTCCAGGCCAAGCGACAGCAACGCATCGCACAGTTCGTCGACCTCATGCGCCAGGTCGGCCGCCAGGTCGACCGGTTTCTCGACGCTGCCCCACGGCCGGCCGCCGTCGAGCGCGTAAAGGTTGGCGCGCAGCAGCACGTGCTCGCCCATGTCGAGCGGCGCCACGGTGGCGTGGACGGCATCCGGCGCCAGGTCCTTGGCCGCCAGCAGGCGCTTGGCTTCGGCCAGCAGGCCGAGCGTGGCCAGTTCGGCCACCGCCTGTTCCTTGGCGCCGTAGAACAGGTCCTGGTACAGGAAGTTCAGCTCCAGCCGCGCCGGATCGCGCGCCAGGCAGCGCGCTACCGAGGCAGCCGCTTCTTCGGTCCAGGCGCGGTAGCGCGCCATGCGCTCGGCGAAATAGGCGTCGCTGCCGGTTTCGTCGGCGGGAACGCGGTAGAACGGATCGTCGGCGCGCTTGAGCGAGAAGCCGAGCAGGAAGCGCAGCTCGAGCGCGGTTTCGTCCGGCGCCACCGGCTCGCCGGTCCAGCCACGCATGCTCGCTTCGATGGTCGGCGCCGGCTGCAGCTTCTTGTCGAGCAGCGAGCTGGCCGCTTCGCGCAGCATCTCGTGCAGCGCGCCGTAGCCGATGTGGTCGATCTCGGCCAGGTCGAAGGCGTGCTGCAGCAGCACCACTTTCGCCTGTTTGCTGTCGAGGCCGGCTTCCTGGAAACTGGCCGCGAGCAGGCCAAAGGCCTGTTCGTCCTGGAAGGTTTCCTGCGCCACCAAGCCGCCCTGGCTGCGCACGAACAGCGGCACCAGGAAGGCGTCGATCTCGTATTCCGGGCCGTCGCCGGCCCCGTTGGCGTCGCGCCGGAAGCGCCAGGTGGCGGCCTCTTCCTCGATGCGCGCGCGCAGCAGGCGGCAGGCCAGCGGGTCGGTGTAGCGCGCCAGCTCGATGGCTTCGTACAGCACCGCATCGGCGCCCTTCTTGCCGCCCTTGCGCACTGCACGCCGCACCGCGACCGTCAGCGCGGCGTCCGGATCCTCGTCCTCGATCGGGCCGAGACCGGCCGCCGCCGCATCCTCGCGTTCGGCGATTTCCAGGGCCAGGTCGGCCAGCTGGCGGGCCTGGGCATCGGTGTCCGGTTCGCGGGTATTGTTCGAGGTGCGGGGAGCGGGACGCTTGTTCTTGGACATGTCGTACTTGAAGAAATTGATTGAGTTGGCATGGTATCACCGGGAACCGTCCTTGCGGCCACCTGAATGGCCGCGCACGCTCGGGCTCGCGCGGTGTTAAGCTTCGGGCCAACCACGGCGTGCCGCCCGGACGTGCACGCCGGCCGCTTCATTTTTCACCCGCGCCCATGCTCGACCGACTTTTCAAACTCCGCGATAACCACACCGACGTGCGCACCGAACTGGTGGCCGGCCTCACCACCTTCCTCACGATGGTGTACATCATTTTCGTCAACCCCTCGATCCTGGGCGACGCCGGCATGCCGAAGGACTCGGTGTTCGTCGCCACCTGCCTGGTCGCCGCGCTCGGCACCGCGCTGATGGGCCTGTACGCCAACTATCCGATCGCGATGGCGCCCGGCATGGGCCTGAACGCGTATTTCGCCTATGCGGTGGTGGGCGGCATGGGGATCGGCTGGCAAGCCGCGCTGGGCGCGGTGTTCATCTCGGGCTGCCTGTTCGTGGTGGTGACCCTGGTCGGCCTGCGCGGCATGATCGTGGACGGCATTCCGCGCTCGATGCGGGTCGGGATCACGGTCGGCCTGGGCATGTTCCTGGCGCTGATCGCGCTGAAGAACGCCGGCATCGTGGTGGCCAACGAAAACACGCTGGTCAAGGCCGGCGACCTGCACCAGCCGGCGGCAATGATGGCAGCGGCCGGTTTCGTGGTGATCGTCGCGCTCGACCGCTTGCGCGTGCGTGGCGCGATCCTGATCGGCATCGTGCTGGTCACCGTGCTCAGCTTTTTCTTCGGCGGCAATACCTACCGTGGCGTGTTCTCGGTGCCGCCGTCGATCGAACCGACCCTGTTCCACCTCGATATCAAGGGCGCGCGGGCGGCCGGCATCCTGAACGTGGTGCTGGTGTTCTTCCTGGTCGAATTGTTCGACGCCACCGGCACCCTGATGGGCGTGGCGCGCCGCGCCGGGCTGCTGGTCGAGGGCAAGATGCACCGCATGAACCGCGCCCTGCTGGCCGACAGCGGCGCGATCCTGGCCGGCAGCGTGCTCGGCACCTCGAGCACCACCGCCTATCTGGAGAGCGCTTCGGGCGTACAGGCGGGCGGCCGCACCGGCCTCACCGCGCTGACGGTGGCGGCGCTGTTCCTGGCCTGCCTGTTCATCGCGCCGCTGGCCTCCGCCGTGCCGACCTACGCCACCGCGCCGGCGCTGCTGTTCGTGGCCTGCCTGATGCTGGCCGACCTGAGCGAAGTCGAATGGGGCGACACCACCGAGAGCATCCCGGCCGCCGTCACCGCGCTCGGCATGCCGTTCACGTATTCGATCGCGGAAGGCATTGCCTTCGGTTTCATCACCTATGCCGCGCTCAAGCTGCTGACCGGTCGGGCGCGCACGGTCAAGCCGGTGGTGTGGGTGATCGCGGCGCTGTTCCTGTTCAAGATCGTCTACGTCGGCACCTAGGGCCAAGGCAAAGATACTTGACAGCAAGATGCCCGCGCACGAAACATGCTCGAATGCATGGCATCTCGCTGTCTTTGGGATACAATGTCCGCCAATCCGCGACGCCCAGGCGGCCGCGTACTTTCCACCAACGACGGGCCGGACCGCTTTTGCACGATGTTTCACGCGAGAGTCGGCCGCACAGATGCTGATGAAATCCTTACCGATCCCTGCGCTTGCCCTGGCTGTGGCCATGGCCGGCCTGCACGGCGCGGCATGCGCCTCCCCCGATCTTCCTCAAGTGATCGACGTCCACGCGCCGCTCACGGTGGTCAAGCCGGCCATTCCCGATGGCGGCTGGTTCACCTCGGCCGAGCTGGGTGCGATCAGCACCTCGGGCAACACCACCGGCACCTCGGTCACTGGCAAGATCGATGCCCGCCACGAAACGCCGCGCTGGAGCCATGAATTCCTGGTCAGCGGCTACTTCAAGGAAGACGAGTACGAGAACGACAACGGCGAGCGCGAGCACGTGCGCTCGGCCGAGCGCTGGGCCACCTCGGCCAAGGCTTCGCTCAAGCTGCTGCGCGACGGCCGCCGCGCCTTCGTCCTCGGCAGCCACGTCAACGACAAGTTCGGCGCCTACACCCGCTACTCGACGCTGGCCGTCGGTTACGGTTCGCGCTGGCTGACGCGTCCGGACAAGACGCTGGACGTGGAAATCGGTCCTGGCTACTTCGCCGGCGAACGCGAGACCGGCGAGGAAGAAGACGGCCTGACCGTGCGCGGCGCGGCCCAGTTCCGCTGGCAGGTCAGCCCGTCGGCGTTCTTCTCGCAAACCGTCAGCGTCGAAAAAGGCACCTCGAACACCCACTCGGTGGCCGAGACGTCGCTCAGCACCAAGATCAACGGCACCATGCAGATGAAGGCCGGCTTCTCGATCCGCAACGACACCAGTGTCCCGGACGACAAGAAGAACACCGATACCCAGACTTCGCTGACGATGGTGTATTCGTTCTAAGGCATATTCGCCAGCTGGTCTTCGAACCGCCGCGCCGTTTCCCGGCCTGGCGTAGGCAACATTTAGCCGCGGGATCATTCGGTTCCGCGGTATCTTCCTCTTCCTGATCCTTATCAAGAGCGTCGCTGTCGGCGCCCTCGCCGCCACCGTCGGATAAAACTATCGGGGTGCGGCCGGCGTCAATACAGGTGACGATTCGACCTGCTTCATTCGAACGACATCGTTTGCCTGCCGGGCCGCGTGCCTGCTCGCCTCCATGCCTGTTTGCCGATGGGCGAATCGCCGTGTGCATTCGCCGGTCCGCGCGCGTCCGGACAACCGGTGCGCGTCATTGTCGCAACAGCGTAAAAGGTGAAGAAAATGGTCTCGACAAGTTGTAGCAGTCGCTATCTCACGCGCTATCTCACGTATTCGCTCGGCAGGATCGCCCTGCTGTTCGGCCTTTTGCTGAGCCTGCTGGTTGCGGGCGCGGGCAACCCGGCCTGGGGCCAGCCGGCGCCGGCGCTGCGCGCGGTGGTGCCGGCAAACGCCGCCCCTGAAGCGATGACGTCGATGTTCAGCCCGCTTGCTGCGGGCGAGAAACGCATCGCCATTCCCGGCGCATCCTGGCTGCAGCTGCAGTTTTCCGACGTCCAGCTCGGTCCGAAGGGCGTGCTGACCATTACCGGCGCCAATGGCCAGAGCCAGAGCTTCACCCAGACGCAGATCGATTCCTGGGGCGGCCTGAGCGCGACCTTCAACGGCGCCGAACTGCGCGTCACCCTCAAAGGGACGGCGGGCGCGGCGCAGATCTCGGCCAACGTCAAGGAAATCATCATCGGCTTGCCAGCCTCGGCCGCTTCGGCAACCACCAACGCCGCCGCCGCCGAGACCGCCCTGCCGCGCGGGCTGCGTCAGCTGCTGGGTCCGGATATCCGGCGCTTCATCCCCGACGACCTGCGCGAGCTGCGCATCCAGGGGTTGCTGCAGCAGCTGGAAGGCGGCCAGGAATCGATCTGCGGGACCACCGACGACCGCGTCGCCTCCAGCAATGTGCGGGTCGGACGCATCATGCCGATCGGCTGCACAGGCTGGCTGATCACCGGCGGACGCCTGGTGACCGCCGGCCACTGCATCAGTTCGGCCACCCAGACGGTGCAGTTCCGGGTGCCGGCCTCGCGCGCGGACGGCACACCGGTGGCGCCGGCGGTGCGTGACCAGTACCGCGTGGTCGCGGCCACGATCAACAGCCAGAACGGCGGCGTCGGCAACGACTGGGCAGTATTCGAGGTGTTGCCGAACACCGAGACCGGCCTGATGCCGGCGGCGGCGCAAGGAGCCACCTTCCAGCTGTCGAATTCGGACAATCCGCAGCAGGTGCGGATCACCGGCCACGGCGTCGACGGACCGGCACCGAACTTCGGCGCCGGCGGGCCGCGCAACGCCCAGAACCAGACCCAGCAGACCCACGTGCGCTCGCTCACGCAAAACACGGGCGGCCCCAGCAACGGCGTGCTACGCTACGACGTCGACACCCAGGGCGGCAATTCGGGCAGCCCGGTGATCGTGGAAGGCACGAATACCGCGATCGGCATCCATACCAACGGCGGCTGCAGCGCGGCCGGCGGCACCAATGCCGGCACCAGCTTTCGCAATGTCACTACCTGGAACGCGGTAAGCGCGGGCGGCTCGGGCAAGGTGTGGCGGTCGACCGGCCAGGCCTGCAGCGGCAACTCCTGCCCGGGCTGGCAACTGTACGACAACAACGTCGCGACCGTGAGGATCGCCGCCGGCGGTACGCAGCTGTACCAGCTGCACAGCAACGGCCGCATCTGGCGCTCGACCGGCACCCCGTGCAGCGGCAGTTCTTGTCCCGGCTGGCAAATGCTGGACAACAATCCGAATACCATCGCCATCGAAACCGATGGCGCCCAGCTGTACCAGCTGCACAATAACCGCCGCATCTGGCGCTACACCGGCGTGCCCTGCAGCGGCGCCTCGTGCCCGGGCTGGCAACTGCTGGACAATAATCCGGCGACCGTCGCCATCGTCGCCGACGGCGGCCAGCTGTACCAGCTGCATAATAACGGCCGCATCTGGCGCCACACGGGTGTGCCCTGCAGCGGCGTATCCTGCCCCGGCTGGCAGCTGCTGGACAATAACGGCGCGACGGTCGCCATCAGCGCCGGCGGCGGCCGGCTGTACCAGCTGCACAGCACCGGCCGCGTCTGGCTCTTCACGGGCACGCCGTGCAGCGGCAGTTCTTGCCCGGGCTGGCAGATGTTCGACAACAATCCTGCCACGGTCGCGATTGCCGCCGGCACCCGCCTGTATCAGATGCACGGCAACGGCAGGATCTGGCGCTCGACCGGCGCGCCGTGCACCGGCGCATCCTGTCCGGGTTGGCAAATGTTGGACAACAACCCCGCCACCATCGCCATTTACGCCGACGGCGGCGATCTCTATCAGCTGCACAACAGCGGCCGGGTGTGGCGTTCGACCGGCGCGACCTGCAGCGGCGCCTCGTGCCCGGGCTGGCAGATGCATGACAACAATCCGGCCACCGGGCGTCTTGCCGCGGGCGCGGCAGGCAGGTTGTATCAACTGCACACGACGCGCACGCCGATGACGCGGGCACGCATCTGCTACGAGTGCAAATGAATGGCGGCAAGCGTTACCTGAACATCGCGGGGCCGCGCCGGGTGACCGGCCGGGCCCGCGATGGCGGGGATCGAATGCACGGCTAGCCGATCAGGCCGTGCCGCTTCGCCTGTGCCACCCATCCCGGATACTCGGTCATCAACAGGTCGTACAGAGCATCGTCGGAATGCTCGTTTGGCGCCGCCACCGAAAAGAAGTCGGCGTTGTCGATCAGGCGGCCGTCGAGTTCGTCCAGCTTTTCGAGGAAAGGAAAATCGGAATCGGCGTAGCTGAGCAGCTTCTTGCTCTTCGATTTGCGGCCCTTGCCGATGCCCATGAACTGCCAGAAGATCGGCTCATGGCTGGCCCAGCGAATCTGGCGCTCGGTCAGTGGCTTGTCGGAAGTCGAGCCGTCGGTGACGAACATGACGTACACCGGCACCTGTGCCCGGTGCGGCGCCGTGCGCGTGCCGCCGCCACTGTCCGGAAAATAATGGCGCCGCACCGTCTCGATGGCGGCGCCATAGCGGGTATCGCCTTCCAGCGGATGACGTGCCACCATCTTCGCGATGTAATCGCTCCAGTTCGACAGACCCATCGGCGCGCCCTGGTGCACGTGCTTGCCGAACAGGAAGACGTCGATCTCGCCGTCGTCGTCGAAACGGCAGCCGAGCGCCAGGATGCGTTCGGCGAACGCCTGCACCGCGCCGCTGCGGTACAGCGCGCTCATCGAGCCGGAGATATCGAGCACCAGGCACACCTTGGCGCGATGGCCGGACAAGCCGGCCTTGGCCAGCGAGACGCCGGCCGACTTCACCAGGCTGACCAGCTGGGGCGCGGCCTGCTGCACCCGTTTTTCCAGATTGACGCTGGACGGGGCGCCTGAGCCGCTTGCGGCCGCAGCGGCAGAGATCGGCGCGGGTGGCGTGCTCGCGGCCGGCGCGTCGGCCACCGTGCCGCCGAAATGGCGCACCAGCGCATCCAGCCCGCCATTGAAACCCTGGCCCACGGCCATGAAGCGCCATTGACCGTCCTTGCGGTACACGTCGCCCAGCATCACGGCGCGCTCCTGCGCGAAATCGGCGCCGCCGAACGAGAACTGCGCGAACTCGCCGTCCGGTCCATGCAGGCGCAGACTGCCGGTGCCAAGCTGCGACATCGCGGCGCCGTCGGTGCTGGCCACGATCGTCAGGCGCTCGACCCAGGCCGGCAAGCGGCCGAGATCGAAACGAAAGCCGTCCCGCTCTCCACCGACCGGTCCGAGGGCGACCGCGCCGCATGGCGAAGCCGGCTGGTTGAAGAACGTCATGTAGCGCTCGTCGGCCAGCTTGCCGCCGGCGTCGAGCGCGAAACAGGCGAAATCGAGCGCCAGCCCCTGGACTGCCAAGCCGACTTGCAGCATGCCGCCCGGTACGTGTTGGGTCAGTGGCAGGCGTTCGCCACGAGAGAGTTGTCGCATGCTGCCTCCTGGTAGGTGCGAAGCAAGCCGATGGGCTTGCCTGCCCTGCGCATTCTGGCTGATGAGTTCGTTGTCTACAAGGGGGCGCGATATCGGTGGGATCGCTTTCCCTTTGTCGATGCGTATCGTATGGCTGCCGACCTTGTTTTGGTGGCTTCTTGAAGAGTCGGAATGTTGTTGTAAGTGTTGGCGTGTGTGATTTTGGGGCGGGATTTTCGATGTTGGTTAGTTACGTTTTATTTCAACGCAAACCGACCTTGCTATTGCCCGTGCCATCTCACTGAAGATACGCCGCCATTGCGATCACCAATTCCGGCTCCAGCACATCTCAAGCGCCTCGCCCTGGTCGCCCACGGCCCGAAAGCCCAGACTCGCATACAGCGCCCGCGCTACCTCATTACCAGTGCGTACCCGCAGTTCGATTGCTGCTTCCTCGCTCTGGAGGGCATGCAACACCGCACGTGCCACGCCCTTCCTGCGCTGACCAACATCCACTGCAAGATCCACCACCCGCACGCCACCATCCATCCGCGCCAGCAGCACCCATGCCACCGGCCTGCCCCCATCTTCCAGCAGCCAAGATTGGAGATGCGGATAGCGCACTGCGTAGCCGGCGTCGCGCAGCCCTTCCTGATGACGCGCGATGCCCTCGATGACGCTGCGCGGTACCGGCAGCGCCCCCAGGTCGGGACGGCAGGCCAGATACAGCGCCGAAAGAAACGCCCGATCCCCCGCTTCGGGCGTCCGTGCGGAACACCGGCCGAAGCTGCGACTTGGCTGTGTGGTCACGCGGCGCGCGTCTGCCTGCCGGCCAACACCAGCGCCAACAGGCTGATCAACGCCGCCGCACTCAGGTAGTAGCCGACGTATTCCAGCCCATAATTCGCCCCCAGCCACATCGCGATATACGGCGCCAGCGAAGCGCCCAGGATGCTGGCGAAATTGAAGGTCAGCGAAGCACCGGTGTACCGCACCTCGGCCGGGAACAATTCGGCCAGCAGGGTACCCAGCGGACCATAGGTGAAGCCCACCAGGCACATGCCCAGCACCATGAAGAAGGTCACCGCGACCCAGCCGCCGGAACCGAAAAACGGCCCGTACAGCAAGCCGAACAGCGCGATCGCCCCGCTCACCAGCATCATCGCCGTGCGCCGGCCTTTGCTGTCGGCCAGCAGCGCCGACGGTGGAATCGTCAGGGCAAAGAAGATCACCGCGAACAGCTGCAGCAGCAGGAACTGCTGGCGCGTGAAGCCCAGCTGCGCCGTGCCCCAGCTGAGCGCGAACACGGTCATCAGATAGAACACGACGAACGTCGCCAGTGCGATCAGGGTGCCCAGCACCAAGGCGCGCCGGTGGTCGCGCATCACCGCTACCATCGGCACTTTCACGCGCGCCTTGCTGTCGAGGACCTTCTGGAAATCCGGAGTTTCGGTGATCTTCAGCCGCACGTACAGCCCGACCGCCACCAGCAGGGCGCTGGCCAGGAACGGGATGCGCCAGCCATAGCTGAAAAAGGCCGCGTCGCTCATCAGTTCGCCCAGCAGCAGGAAGGTGCCGCCGGACAGGAAGAAGCCGATCGGCGCGCCCAGTTGCGGGAACATGCCGTACCAGGCGCGCTTGCCGGGCGGCGCGTTCTCGGTGGCCAGCAGCACCGCCCCGCCCCATTCGCCGCCCAGGCCCAGCCCCTGGCCGAAACGGCACAGCGCCAGCAGCAAGGGCGCCGCCACGCCCACCTGGGCATAGGTCGGCAGCAGGCCGATCAGCACCGTGGACACGCCCATGGTCAGCAGCGCCGCCACCAGCGTTGCTTTCCTGCCGATGCGGTCGCCGAAGTGGCCGAATACGGCCGAGCCGATTGGACGCGCGAAAAAAGCGATGGCGAAGGTCGCCAGCGACTGCAGCACGGCGGCGCCGGGATCGGCGCTCGGGAAGAACAGCCGCGGAAACACCAGCACCGCGGCGGTGGCGTAGATGTAGAAGTCGTAGAACTCGATCGTGGTGCCGATCAGGCTGGCAAACAGGACGGTGCGCGGCTTGTTCGCGGGCACCGTTCCCGCGGCAGGTGCAGCCGGAGCAGACCCCACGCTCATGCGCCCGCCTTGGCCAGCGCTTCGCGCACCGCATCGGCGCTGTCGGGCCGCACCACGCGCGCCACTTCCTGGCCATCCTTCAGCACCACCACGCTCGGCCACAGCTTGATGCGGAACGACCGTCCCAGCGGCCGTCCCGGTCCGTCCTCGACCTTGACATGGCGCGCCTGCGGATAGTCGGCCAGGGCTTGCTCGATCAGCGGCTCGCCGGCGCGGCAATAGCCGCACCAGTTGGTGCCGAAGTCGAGCGCGACCACGCCGGGGGTGGCGTCGATGCTGCTGCGTTCGGGCTGGGCGGTTTCATACGGTGCGGTCATGGCTCGGTCTCCTCTGTTATAGGTCTATCAACGCCCTAAGCCTACCTCAAAACCGCCGCGCCGGCAGCACGCAGGCGCTGCCAATGCACCGGGATTGTCACGAAATCGTCCGGAGCGTGTGACACTTAACGGAAGACCCCGCCTTGCACTGTCACGCTGTAGTCAGGCTTATGCATAGGAGGTAACCATGTCCGACAATCTCAACGACCGTGGTCAGCAAGACCGTTCGCGCATCAACGTGCACGAAGAATGGGAAGTGCGTCACTGGACCGAGGCGCTCGGCGTCAGCCGCGAGCAGCTCGAGCGCGCGGTGCGCGACGTCGGCCCGAGCGTGAGCGCGGTGCGCGAGCACCTGGGCCGCCACTGATCCTGCGCCCGTAGCCAGGCCGATCGACATCGGCCCGCGCGGCCCGGCACCTGCCCGGGCCGCGCCTTCGATTATTTCTGCCGCGCCGGCATCGACCGGCGCCGCCAAGCTATGCCCTGGTGGCATGCAGTGTGAGCATGCGGTGCGCATGCGCCGCATGCCGCCCATCGGCCAAAACCCTGCTGTCGGCCCGTGCGCCGGCACTCCCCTTGCAAGGAGTCCGGATGAATCTCCACACCTATATCGAATCGTTCGACATCACGCTCACCAATGCCGTCGTCGCCCTGCTGGCGGCGGCCCTCAGCTTCGTCCTGATGCAGGGCGCGGTCTCGATCACCCGCAAGCGCCTGGGCGCCCTGAGCGACGAGCGCGCGCACCGGCCGCTGGCCGAGGTGCTGCGCAAGACGCTGGCGCGCACCAGCGGCCTGGCGATCGCCGTCACCGCCGCCCTGGTCGGCCTGTCGGTGCTCGACCTGCCCGAACCGTGGAACGGGCGCGTGGCGCATCTGTGGTTCTTCACGCTCGGGATCCAGATCGCGCTCTACCTGCACCGCGCGGTCACGGTCGGCATTCACCAGTATGTGCGCCTGAACGGCCGCAGCGGCGCCGCGCCCACGTTCACCGTAGCCCATACCCTGATGCGCTGGCTGCTGCAGACCATCGTCTGGGTGATCTTCGGCCTGACCCTGCTGGCCAATCTCGGCATCAACGTCACCACCTTCGTGGCCAGCCTCGGCATCGGCGGCATCGCCATCGCGCTGGCGGTGCAGACGGTGCTGGGCGACCTGCTGGCGTCGCTGTCGATCGCGGCCGACAAGCCGTTCGAGGTGGGCGACTTCGTCTCGGTCGGCGGCAACGCCGGCACCATCGAGCACGTCGGCCTGAAGACCACCCGCATCCGCGCTCTCGGCGGCGAGCAGATCGTGATCGCCAACGCCGAGATGCTGCGCCAGACGGTGTTCAACTTCAAGCGCATGAATACGCGCCGCATCCTGTTCTCGCTGCGCGTCAATCCGACCACGCCGGTGGAACTGGCCGAGCAGGTGCCCGAGCGCCTGCGCGCCATCGTCGAGAAGAACGAGATCGCCAGATTCGACCGCGCGCACCTGAAGACCGTCGACCCGAATTGGCTCGAGTACGAAGTGGTCTACATCATGCAGGACGCGAACTACAACCGCTACATGGACGTCCAGCAGGCCATCAATTTCGACGCCATGCGCCTGTTCGAGGAACTCGGCATCTCGACCGGCCCGCGTCCGCAGCCGCTGCTGGTGCGCGAGCTGCAGGACCAGCCACGGCCCGCCACCGACAGCGATGCCGAAGCGGACGACGGCGCAGGCGCGCTACGTCATTTTGCACACTGATCCACACTGGCCTTTCATTGCACCACCACCGACCAACCTCTCGACAAGGAGCGACTGTATGAACATGCCACCGCAACAGCAGCAACCACCAGGTAGCGAGAAGGAACTGACCCCGCAGGCCGACCACGGCGAATCCAGCTACCGCGGATCCGGCCGCCTGCAGGACAAGGCCACCGTGATCACCGGCGCCGACAGCGGCATCGGGCGCGCGGTCGCGCTGGCGTTCGCGCGCGAAGGCGCCGACGTCCTGATTTCCTACCTCAACGAACATGACGACGCCAGGGAGACCGCACGCCTGGTCGAGGAAGCCGGCCGCCGCGCCGTGCTGGTGCCGGGCGACCTGGCCGACCCGGCGCACTGCCGCGCCATCATCGACAAGGCGGTGCAGGAATTCGGCCGCATCGACGTGCTGGTCAACAACGCCGCCTTCCAGATGTCGCACGAATCGATCGAAGACATCCCTGACGAGGAATGGGACCACACCTTCAAGGTCAATATCAGCGCCATGTTCCACACCTGCAAGGCAGCGGTGAAACACATGAAGCCGGGTTCCTCGATCATCAACACCACTTCGATCAACTCGGACAAACCGGTGCCGACCCTGCTGGCCTACGCCACCACCAAGGGCGCGATCGCCAACTTCACCGCCGGCCTGGCCCAGCTGCTGGCCGACAAAGGCATCCGCGCCAACTCGGTGGCGCCGGGCCCGATCTGGACGCCGTTGATCCCCTCGACCATGCCGCCCGACCAGGTCGAGAGCTTCGGCAGCCAGGTGCCGATGAAGCGCGCCGGCCAGCCGAAGGAAGTCGCGCCGGCGTTCGTGATGCTGGCCTCGGACGAAGCGAGCTACATCTCGGGCGCGCGCATCGCCGTCACCGGCGGCACGCCGATCCTGTAATCCCATTGGGAGGCTCGCTGCGGGCGGGCCTCCTGCGGTTCCGACGCCGCGTGTTCGGCGCGGCGCGCTGCGCTTCCCGGCTTGCACCCCGGATCGGGCAAGGTACAATTCGCATTGCCCGGCATGGCGCAACACTTCCACTGCTTCCTGCCATGTTCGCACTTGCAGAACCGGCTCCCGCTCCACAATGCATACCTATACTTCATTGCCCTCGACGGCCGCCGCATGCGCGCGGATCAGCCGGTGAGCCGACCCGCCGAACTGGCGCGCCGCGCCATCATCGCCTTCTGCGCGGGAACGATCCTGCTGATTTGCCTGGCATTCGCTGCCGTGGCAGTTTGGGTGATGCCCGGGCAAGACGATATCAGCCAAAAGATCTGGAAACTGGAACTCGAGTCGAGCGACGGAACGTTGCGCCTGGCCGACGCGGTTCCCGGCGAGTGGGATTACGTCCATGTGTTCGGCCCGTATGCGCCGCGCAGCCATGTATGCAGCATCCTCGGGGTTGCGCCGGGCGCCTGCTCCAGGGTGGTTCCGTTCGAGTCAGGCGACGACGGCGAGATGTCGCTGGCATTCGTCGCCGGCGGACAGGTCGTGCGCTACGTGCGGCACACGGCCGGCAACGGCGACTTCAGCCCGGTTGCGGACGGCAAGCCGGTAGCGCGGGCACAGGCGGTGTACCGCATCCTGCCGGGTGCTCCGCGCTATAACGGTCGCCGTTCGCTCCAGTTCGTGCCGTTAACCGCAACACCCTCGCGCCCCGGCGGCCATGGCATACTGCCGGAGTAGCGAAACCAGATGCCGCCATGAACCACAGCGCCGCCTCCCCGTCCGAACCCGCCGCGACCACACGGCGCACGCTCATTGTCGTCCTCACCGCGGTGGCGATGCTGGCCTTCGCCGCCAACTCGCTGCTGGCCCGGCTCGCGTTCCAGACCAGCGCCATCGACGCCGCCGGCTTCACGGCGATCCGCATCATCGCCGGCGCACTCACCCTGCTCGCCATCGCGCGGCTGCAGCGCCAGCCGCTTGCACTGCCGCGCGGCGCGCCGTACTCGGCCGCCCTGCTGTTCGTCTATGCGGCGGCGTTTTCCTTTGCCTACCGCGACATCGGCACCGGCGCCGGCGCGCTGGTGCTGTTCGCCTCGGCCCAGCTGGTCATGATCGGCTATGGCCTGGTGAAAGGCGAACGCGCCAGCGTGCCCGGCCTGCTGCTGGCGCTGGGCGGGCTGGCCGCCTTCCTGCTGCCGTCGGCATCCAGCCCGCCGCTTGGCGCCGCGCTGCTGATGGCGCTGGCCGGCTGCGCCTGGGGCGGCTTTTCGCTGCTCGGACGGACGGCCGGGCCGCCGGTAATTAATACCGCCGCCAGCTTTTTGCTGGCGGTGCCGCTGGCGCTGGCCTTGCTGCTGCTCCAGCGCGATGCGCTGGTGTTCGACCCGCTGGGCGCGGCCTACGCCGTCGTTTCCGGCAGCATCACCTCGGCCCTTGGCTACGCAGTCTGGTACTGGGTGCGCAGCCGCCTGAGCGCGATTGGCGCCGGCGCGGTGCAGCTGTCGGTACCGGTGATCGGCGCCGTCATGGGCCTGCTGTTCTTGGGCGAGCGGATGAGCGCGTGGAGCGTCGGCGCAGGACTGGCGACGCTGGCCGGCGTGGCCTGGGTGATGCTCAGTGCGAAGAAGGCGGCGCCGAGGTAGCAATCCGGACGGGCGACCCCATGTGGCTTGCATGACCACATTTGCGGACCCGCCATGCGAACCTTCCTGCGCAGCCTCTTCGTCGCGACTTTCCTGATCCTGGGCTGGGGCCTGCTGGAGCCGGCCATCGAACGCGCCATGTACACGGCGCGCCTGACGGCGATGCCGACGCCGGACGCGCTGGCGATGCCGGTCGAGGGCGTGCTGCGGCGCGAGCTGCGCGATACCTGGCACGGCGCGCGCAGCGAAGGCCGCAAGCACGAAGGCATCGACATCTTCGCCAGGCGCGGCACGCCGGTGAAATCGAGCACCGAGGGCATCGTGATGCGGGTCGGCACCAACCGCCTGGGCGGGCTGGTGGTGTGGGTGATGGGACCGGGCGGCCAGCGTCATTACTATGCCCACCTGGACCGCTATGCCGGCGTGACGGCCGGCATGCGCATCGAGACCGGCCACGTGCTGGGCTATGTCGGCAACACCGGCAACGCCGCCGGCACCCCGCCGCACCTGCATTACGGCGTGTACGAAAGCGGCGGCGCGATCAATCCCTATCCGTTGCTGCGCGCCCAGCCTGCCAGGACTGCCGCGCTCAGTACAGCTCCTGGCGCGGATCGATCCGCGCCGGTTCGCCCGGGGACGGGTTCTGGCTCTGCCCCTGATAAGTAGGTGGTGGCGGCACATCCGGCGGCGGCACGTCGACCGGCTCGAACGATTCGATCGGCTGCGACGATTCCACCGGCGGCGCTTCGACCGGTTCGATCACCTCGATCGCCTCCTCGGCGCCGAATTCGTCCGGCACCTCGAACACTTCTTCCGGCGGCTCCTCGTAACGGCGCGGCTCCGGCTTGCGTCCACCCGGGAACAGCGCCTGGGCGTCGATGCTGCCGCCTTCCAGCGCGCTCTTGAAGAAGTCGCCCACCAGCAGCGCCGCGTTGTGCCCGCCCTGGCCCCAGTAGGTGCTGCGGATCGTCACGCGGTTGTCGTTGAAGCCGACCCAGGCGCCCGCCACCAGGTTCGGGTGCATCAGGATGAACCAGCCGTCGGTGTTGTTCTGGGTAGTGCCGGTCTTGCCGGCCACGTCGCCATAGATGCCGAAGCGGTAGCGCACGCCGCCGCCGGTGCCGCGGTTGACCACGCCGCGCAGCATGTCGATCAGCGCGATGGCCGATTGCTGCGACATGGCGCGTTCCGGCGCGCCGGTGCTGAAGTCGGCAATCACCTGGCCGTCGCGGTCTTCGATGCTGCGCACGATCACCGGCTTGTGGTACTGGCCCTGGGCCGCGATGGTGGAATAGGTGCTGACCATCTCCAGGAGCGTGACCGGGCTGGTGCCCAGCGCCAGCGACGGCACCGCTTCCAGCTTGCTCTGGCGGATGCCCATGCTTTGCGCCAGGCGCACCACCGGCTGCACCCCGACTTCCTGCATCACCTGGGCGGTGATGGTGTTTTTTGAAAACACCAGGCCTTCGCTCATCGGCATCAGGCGGCCGCTGTTGCCGCTCATGTCGGTCGGCTTCCAGACGCTGCCGCCGGCGCCGCGGAATTCCTGCACCACGTCGCGGTAGGCCTGGTCCGGCGCAATGCCGCGTTCCAGTGCGGCGCCATACACGATCGGCTTGAAGGTCGATCCTGGCTGACGCGCGGCCTGCGCTACGTGGTCGAACTGGTCCTTGTCGAAGTCGCGGCTGCCGACCCAGGCGCGCACCTCGCCATTGGTCGGATCGACCGCGACGAAGCCGGCTTCCAGGCGCGCCTTGGCGCTTTTCAGGGCGGCCAGGAATTTACGGTCGCCCTTCAGGCGCTTGAGCGCCGCCGCCGGGGCTTCGCCCTCTTCCACCGCGCGCCGGTATTCGCCGCTTTCGCGCACGAACGCGTCGAGGATCTGCGGATGCGAATTCCAGTAGTACCTGAACGGCTCCAGGCTGGAGCGCATCGAGGTGTACATGCCGGTCGAGGTCGAGCGCGCCACGCTCGGCAGCGCCCACTCGACGTCGGCGATCGCCTGCAGCGTGCTGGCCTGGCGCTCCACCGCGCGCTCGGCCGCCGCCTGCAGATTGGCGTCGAGCGTGGTGCGCACCACCAGGCCGTCGAGCTGCAGGTCGTAGTCGTTCTCGTCGGCCCACTCCTGCAGCCACTTGCGCACGTAGGCGGTGAAGTGGTTGTCCTTGCCGCTGCGGTCCGGCAGGCGCGCGAAGCGCAGGCGCAGCGGACGTTTCACCAGCGCCTGGTAGCGCGCCTCGCTGATCACCGCGTGTTTGCGCATCTGGCCCAGCACCACGTTGCGGCGCGCGCGCGAGCGCTCCGGCTTGGTCACCGGATTGTAGTAGTGGGTGCCCTTCAGCATGCCGACCAGGGTAGCTGCTTCCAGAACGTCCAGCTTCAAGGCCGGTTTGCCGAAATAGGTGCGCGCCGCCATCTCGATACCGTAGGCGTTGTACAGGAACGGCACCGTGTTCAGGTAGGCTTCCAGAATCTCGGTCTTGCTGTAGGTGTTCTCGATCTTGATCGCGGTGATCAGTTCCTTCATCTTGCGGTTGATGCTGCGGCTGCGCCCGATCTCCTTGGGGAACATATTGCGCGCCAGCTGCTGGGTAATGGTCGAGCCGCCCTGCGAGTCGCCCTTCAAGGTGGCCCAGGCCGCGCCGGCGACGCGCCGGAAGTCGACCCCGTGGTGACCGTAAAAGCGGTGGTCTTCGGTGGCGATCAGGGCGTCGACCACGTGCGGCGAGATCTGCGACAGTTTGACGCGCTCCTGCAGGCCCTGCTCGAAGGTGCCGAGCTTCTTGCCGTCGCTCGAGAGGATCACGCTCGGGCGCGAGGAGCTGGCCTGCTGCAGGTCGTCGATGCCGGGCGTAAGCGGGATCAGCACCAAGAGCCAGACGAAGAAGGCCGACAGGCCGGCGGCCGCGCTCCACAGCGCCAGCAGTGCGATCTTGACCGGCAGCGGACGGCCATGCAGGCGCTGGCGCGCGCCGGCGTGGACCGCGCCGGCGCCGGTCGAGGCGGCGGCGAACAGGCGCCGCGCACCGCGCTGCAGGCGCTCCTTGAGATCGTTGGCCCGGGACGGGGAATCGCTGCGCGCGGCGGTTGGCGCTTCATGTTCCTGGTCGGTGTTCTTGTTCTCCTGGTGCTGGTCCACGCGTCGTCCTTGCCTGCAAATTCGTCAATATCCGGCAAGTATAGCCGACCCGGGCCGACCGCCAAGCGCGCCACGGTTCGGCTCGGATCAGCGCCCGACCCCGCGCCGGATCACACCGTCGGCACCGGCTCGGCGCGGCGCGCGCGCAGCAGCGGCTCGAGCGCTTCCACCGTCTGCGGCTGGCCGTAGATATAGCCCTGCACCTCGTCGCAGCCGCAGCCGCGCAGGTAGTCGAGCTGCTCGATCGTCTCGACGCCCTCGGCGATCACCCCCATGCGCAGGCCGTGCGCGAGCGAGACGATGGCGTGCACCAGCGCCGCGCCGTCGGCACTGCCGGCGATGTCGTGCACGAAGGAGCGGTCGATCTTGAGCACGTCCACCGGCAGGCGCTTCAGGTACGACAGGCTCGAGTAGCCGGTGCCGAAGTCGTCGATCGAGATCTTGACGCCCATCCCCTTCAGGCACAGCATGGTCTGGATCGCAGCCTCGACGTCGGTCACCATCATGCTTTCGGTCAGCTCGATCTCGAGCGAATCGGGAGCCAGCCCGGTTTCTTCCAGCACCCGGGCCACGGTCGCCACCAGGTCGGGCTCGGCGAACTGGCGCGCCGACAGATTCACCGCCACCCGTAGCGGACCGTAGCCGGCACGCTGCCAGCGCCGGTTCTGCAGGCAGGCGGCGCGCAGCACCCAGGCGCCGATCGGGACGATCAGGCCGGTCTCTTCGGCCAGCGCGATGAAGCGGTCCGGGCGCACCGTGCCGAGCAGCGGGTGGCGCCAGCGGATCAGCGCTTCGGTGCCCACCACCAGCCCGCTCGACAGGTCCACCTGGGGCTGGAAGTGCAGCTCGAACTGGCCTTCCTGCAGCGCGTGGCGCAGCGCGCCTTCCAGCGCCAGGCGGTCGAAGGCCTGGGCGTTCATGTACGGCGCGTAGAACTGCACGCCGTTGCGCCCGCCGCTCTTGGCGCGGTACATCGCGATCTCGGCATGCTTGACCAGGGTATCGGGATCGGCGCCGTCGACCGGATACGCGGCCACCCCGGCGCTGCAGCCGAACACCAGCTGCTGCTGCCCTTGCACCTGCAGCGGGCCGGCGATGGCGTCGCGCACCGCCTGGATCCGGGCCGCCGCCTGGCGCTCGTCGGCGCAGCCGCACAGCACCAGCACGAAGTCGTCGCCGCCGACTCGGGCCGCGGTGTCGAGCGGACGCAGCGCGCCCTTGATGCGCGCGGCCAGCGCGCGCAGCAGGTCGTCGCCGGCGCGCCTGCCCAGCGTGTCGTTGATCAGCTTGAAGTGATCGAGGTCGAGCGACACCACCCACACCGGGGTGTCGCCGGCGCTGGCGATGGCGCGCTCGATGCGGTCGGCCAGCAGCACCCGGTTGGCCAGGCCGGTGAGCGTATCGTAATGGGCGCGGTGCTCCAGTTCGGCCTCGTAGCGCTTGGCGGTGGTGACGTCGTAGACGATCACCACGAAGTGATCGATGCCGTCGCCCGGCTGGCGCACCGGCGCCACGTGCACGTCGCTCACCAGCTCGGCGCCGTCGCGGGTGCGCTGGGTCACCAGCGCGCGCCCCTGGCGCCCCTCGTGCAGGGCCATGCGCAGCTCCTGCACCGCCGGCAGGCCGGCATCCAGTCCGGCCAGGGTCTTGAGCGGCTGGCCTTCCAGCTCGGCCGCGGGAATCCGGAACATGCGCTCGCAGGCCGGGTTGGCGTAGTCGATCGGATAGCCGGGACGGCGCGCGTCGACCAATAAAATCGGATTGGCCGCCGACTCCATCGCGCGCCGGTACAGCCGCAGGTCGCCGGTGGCGCGATTGAGCGCGGCGGTGCGCTGCTCGACCAGGGCCTCGATACGGCGCGTGCGCGCGACTCTGCCCTGCACCAGCGCGCCGGCGGCGACGCTCAGCACCACCCCCAGCAGTAGCGTCGCCAGCTCGGCGGTGTGGCTGGCCAGCGCAGCCGGCGGTTCTTCGATCACCAGCTGCCACGGGCTGCCGGCGATATCGAACTCTTCCACGTGGCGCAGCGCCATGCCGTCGATCAGCTGCTCCCAGCGGCTGCCGGGCGCGGCCAGGGTGCCGTGCTGGTAGGCGGTAACGATATTGCCGTGCGCGTCCGGACCGCGCAGCGACATCGCCACCCCGTTGCCGTCGAGCAGGCGCACCGCCGACAGCGAACCGCCGATCAGCAGGCCGACATCGAGCACCACCTCGGTGTCGCCGACCACGCTGGCGCGCCGCTCGGCCATGTTGGCGGGACGCACGCCCGGCCGGTACACCGGCAGCACGATCAACAGGCCGTGACGGCGCCCGCCCCCCTGCAGCAGATCGATCACCGGGCTCGAGGCCGGTTCGCCGCTGTCGATCGCGCGCTGAGTGTAGCTGCGCTGGACCGGATACGACCAGGCGTCGTAGCCATAGGTGACTTCATTGCCCTCGATCGGCGACACGTAGTCGTTGACCAGGTAGCGCTCGCGCCGCGCGGCGCGCACCAGGGTACCGCCGGGGCCGCGCTCGCGGATCTCGAAGCCGGGCCAGCCGAGCGCGCGCTCGGCCTCGAACGCCGGGCGCTCGGCATCGCTGACGAAGCGGTGAAAGACCAGCGCCTGCAGGTAGTCGTGGCGCGCCGCCATCGGTGCGGCAAAGGCGTCGAACTCGGCGCGCGTGACGCCGGTGGAAGCACTGAAGAACAGGTTGACGGCGCGCAGCGCATCGGTGGCTTCGCCGAAGGCGCGCGTGACGCCGGCCACCCGTACCGCGGTGCGCTGCACGAACTCGGCGCGGCTGCGCTCGTATTCCATCTTGCGCACCGCGCCGCACAGGGCGCCGGTCAGGACCAGGCCGAGCACACAGGTGGCCAGCGCGGCGCGCGACAGGTCGCGGCCCCGGCCCTGGCTGGTGCTGGCGGATGCGCGTTGCATATGCCGATGCTAGCGCAGATCGGTGCGCGCGGGCGCAAATGCGGGAGCGATAAATCGCCACTCGTCGAGTGTCGGATTCTTTTGCGACATTTACTCCAGGACCGAATTTCGGGATCGGGCTGCGCGCCGGGCGCCGATGGATTATCATCATGCCATGTCGCCTGATTCCCTTCTTTTGCCCAAGGACGCACCGCCGCAGCGCGTGTTGCGCCAGTTCCGCATCGTGTTCAACGCCGTCAAGACCCACTTCCGCCAGCTCGAGCGCGAATCCGGTCTGGGAGGAGCCCAGGTCTGGGCGCTGTCGGTGATCGACAGCCAGCCCGGCATCGGCGCCACCAGCCTGGCACGCGCGCTCGACATCCACCAGTCCACCGCCAGCAACCTGGTGCGCGGCCTGGTCGAACGCGGCTATGTCGGCACCGCGCGCGAAGGCAGCGACCGGCGCAGCGTGGCGCTGCGCATCCTGCCGCCGGGGAAAGAAATCCTGCTGCGCGCGCCGGCGCCGCTGGCCGGGGTGCTGCCCAATGCCCTGGCCAGCCTCGACGACGACACCCTGCTGCGCCTGGAGCAGGATCTGGCGCGCCTGATCGAGCGGCTCGACACCGACGAGTCGGCCGGCAAGATTCCGCTCGGCCAGTCGTAAGCCACCCTCGTCGGCGAGCGGCAGTTGCTGCCGCCCTGCTCTACTTCAGGCGTCGGCGCCGCGGAAGCGCCGCAGCGCCAGGTTGACCAGCGATTCGACACTGCCTTCGCGCTCGTGTACCGCGCGCAGCTGCGAGGCGTCGCCGCCGTCGCGCGCCACCTGCGCCAGGTGCGTCAGGGCCGCGCCCGCGCCGAGCCGTTCGGCATGCGGCGCGATGCGCTCCAGCGTGCCCAGGATATCGTCGCGCAGCAGCCGTGACTCGTGCGCCTGCGGCAGCACGATCGACCCTTCCAGCCCGAAGCGGCAGGCCTGGAAACGGTTGTAGTTGTAGACCAGGTAGTCGTCCTCGCGCGGCGGGGGCTCGTTGCCTTCCAGCAGATAGCTGCACAGCGCCTGCAGATAGCCGGCCAGCGCCGCCGCGTGCTCGACCGTAAGCGGCGTGTCGCACACGCGCAGTTCGATGGTGCCGTATTCCGGCTTCGGGCGCAGGTCCCAGTAAAAGTCCTTCATGCTGCGCACGATGCCGGTGTCTTCCATGCGCTTGAAGTAGTCGCGCTCGAAGTCCTCCCACTTCAGGAGAAACGGCGCCCGGCCCGACAGCGGAAACGCGAACACCGAGTTCAGGCGCGCCGACTGGAACGCGGTGTCGCTGCCCTGCAGGAAGGGCGACGAAGCCGACAGCGCGATGAAGTGCGGGATGTAACGGTTCAGCGCATGCAGCAGGAACAGCGCCTGGTCGCCGTTGCCGCAGCCGATGTGCACGTGCTGGCCGAATACGGTGAACTGCTTGGCCAGGTAGCCGTACAGGCTCGAGACTTCCTTGAAGCGCGGCTTTTCATAGATGCGGCGCTGCGACCATTGCTGGAACGGGTGGGTACCGCCGCCGGCCAGGCCGACGTTCAGGCGGTCACCCGCTGCCAGCAGGGTGTCGCGGATCAGGCGCAGTTCTTCCACCAGCGGCGCGTAGTGCGTGTGCACGCTGCTGTTCACCTCGATCATGCTCTGGGTGATTTCCGGCGTCACCGCGCCCGGGAACGGCTTGCGGCTCAAGAGGTCCAGCATGTCGGGCGAAGCCGGCGCCAGGTCGAAGTCGGACAGGCCGACCAGCTGCAGCTCGAGCTCGACGCCCATCGTGAGCGGCGAGGAAGTGGCGAATTCAGGCAACGGCATCGGTCTTCTCCTTCGGTTGTTCCGGATTTGTGCCCGGATTTGCGCCCGGATGCTGGCTCGACTCGCGCGCCGCCGCCAGCGCGCGCTGGGTCAGCACCGGCGCCAGCACCTCGGCCAGGATCGCCATCGCCGCCAGCGGCGCCAGGCTGTCGAACAGGTCCACGCCCAGGCGCCGGGTCTGCTCCACCATGACGATGGTGAACACCGCCATCGGCATGATGGCGACCCCGGTCAGCGCGCCCTTGCGCGCCGAAATGCCGGACGCGCGCGCGGTGGCCGTGCACACCGCCACCTTCACCAGTGCGCGCACCAGCAGCAAGAGCAGGCCGAGCATGAAGCCTTCGAACACCGAGAACCATTCGACGGTGGTGGCCACGAAAAAGAACAGCAGCACCGCCAGCAGGTCACCCAGGGCGCCGAAGTTGCGCTGCGCCGGGCTGAGGGTAATGCGGCGGTGGCGCGCCACCAGGCCGAAGGTCAGCGCGGCCAGCACCGGCGACAGGCGCAGCACGTGGGTGATCGCCACCAGCAGGAACACGGCGACGGCGAAGGTCAGGGTGGCGTCGGCGCGCGCATGGCCGACCAGGCGCTGCCACAGCGGCACCAGGAAGCCAAAAGCAGCGCCCAGGCCGCTGGATGCGGCCAGCACCACCAGCCCGGCCCAGCCGGCGTGGACTACGTCGCCCGAGGTCTGGAACACGCCGACCCCGACCGTGACGTTAAAGACGAACACCGCCAGCACGCAGTTCATCGCGGTCAGGTGCATGGCGCGCTCGGTCACCTGGCCGGCACCGCCCTCCTCGTTGATGACGCGCAGCAGGCCGGCAGGCGAACTGGCCATGGCCAGCGCCGCCAGCAGGCAGCTCGACAGCGGCGCCACGCCGCAGGCGCGCGACACCAGGTACACCGCGGCCCAGGTCAGCGCCGATTCGAGCAGCGCCGTGAGCGGCAGCCAGGGATTGATGCGCAGCCAGCGCAGGTTGATGCGGTAGCCGAGCTCGAACAGCATCAGACCAAAGCCCAGGTTGGCCAGCATGAGGAAGGCGTCGGCGTAGGCCGGTGGCAGGTAGCCGGCCGCCAAATTGCCGAAAATGAAGCCGCACAGGCCGTACACCGCGATACGCGGCACCGAGGCCCAGCGGTACAGCAGCTCGCCGGCCATCCAGGCCAGCGTCAGTGCCAGCGGCCAGGCCAGGGCGTCGGTCAGGGACAGCAATTCACGCATGGAGCATCTCCGGTAGGGGCACCGGGAGCGGCGGGTAGCCGCGCGGCGCGGTGATCCGGCTGGCATGGGGCTGGCGGGTGGACCAGTCAGGCCATGGTCGCGGCTGCGCTCTGGGAAGTGCGCGTCGACCGTCGAAAAAATGTCCCCCGGCGGACGCCTGGGGGACGAAAAGAAACGGTGTGAGCCGCCTCATCGCTGATCGGGCAACCGGAACTGCGGGCCGGTCGCCACTTAGCTATATTGCCCTAGAAATATAACGAAGGCAACCCTATTTGTGGAAATGTGTTTACATTGATTGCCGCTGCCACCTGTGCGATGCAGCACAATGGCGCCGATATCACTGCGGTAGCGGGCGCGAAGCCGTATCTTGCAGTGCAGCACGGTATCTTGCACGGCGCCGGTTTTATCAGGTGCGGCGGCCTATCGTCGCCCAATATTATCATCGGGGAAATCGACAAGGAGAATGTATGGACATGCCCGGTTGGCTGCAGGCGGGACTGTGGGGTTCACTGGCCGGCGGCGCGCTGCTGCTGGGCGCGTTTGCCGGGGTGCGCTTCCGGGTGCCGCCACGCCTGGTAGCCGCCATCATGGCCTTCGGCAGCGGTGTGCTGATTTCGGCGCTGTCGTTCGAGCTGATGGACGAGGCGATCGAGACCGGCGGCTTTGCCGCCACCGCCGCCGGCTTCCTGGTCGGCGCCCTGATCTATACCGGCGCCAACTGGGTGCTGGCGCACCGCGGTGCCCGCCACCGCAAGCGCTCCGGGAAGCACCAGTCACAGGAGCGCAAGGACGGCGGCGGCAGCGGCACGGCGATCGCCATCGGCGCCCTGCTCGACGGTATTCCCGAGTCGATCGTGATCGGGCTGTCGCTGCTCGGCGGCGGCGGCGTGAGCATGGCGATGGTGGTGGCGGTGTTCCTGTCGAACCTGCCGGAAGGCTTGTCCAGCGCGGCGGGCATGAAGGGGGCCGGCCACTCGCCGCGCGCCATCTATGGCATCTGGTGCGGCATCGCCCTCGCCTCCGGGCTGGCGGCCACGCTTGGCTTCACCGTGTTCCACCAGTTTCCGCCCGAGATGCTGGCGGCGACCACGGCGGTGGCGGCGGGCGGCGTGCTGGCGATGGTGGTCGATACCATGATCCCGGAAGCGTTCGCCGAAACGCACGACTTCGCCGGGCTGATCACGGTGGCGGGCTTCCTGGCGGCGTTCGCGCTCAGCAAGCTCGGTGGATGAAGGTTATTTGCGCGGGGCCGCGGCCGCTGCCGGCACTGCCGGCACTGGATTGGCGCGCAGATAGACCATCAGGTCGTCCAGCTGGCCCTGGCTGAAGAAGCCGAAGAAGCGCATCTTGTTGCCCGGGATGATCTTGTCGGTGTCGCGCAGGAAGGCGGCCAGGTTACGCTCGTTCCAGACCACGCGCGAATTCTTCATCGCGGCCGAATAGCTGTAGTTGGGCACGCTGCCGGCCTTGCGCCCCAGTACGCCGTTGAGCTGCGGCCCGAAGATATTGCGCGCATTGGGGCCGACTTCATGACAATTGAGGCAGCGCGCGAACACGCGCTTGCCGGCATCGACCCGGTCGGCCGCGTGGGCGCCGCCCTGCAGCACCGCCAGCAGGCCGAGAAAACAAGCGAGGCGCCGCATCCCTATTTCACCCGCTGCTTTTCCAGCTTGCGCGCCAGCGTGCGCCGGTGCATGCCCAGGCGGCGCGCCGCTTCCGAGATATTGAAGTCGGTCTCGGCCAGCACGGCGTGGATGCGTTCCCACTCCAGGGTCTTGATCGAGGTCGAGCGATTCGTCACCTCGATATCGGTGCTGCCGGCGATATGGCCGAAGGCGGCTTCGATGTCGTCGGCGTCGGACGGCTTGGCCAGGTACTGTACGGCGCCCAGCTTGATCGCCTCAACCGCGGTGGCGATGCTGGCAAAGCCGGTCAGCACCACGATCAGCATGTCCGGATCGTGCTCGTGCAGCAGGTTGACGCAGGCCAGGCCCGAGGTATTGCCCTTCAGTTTGAGGTCGACCACGGCGTAGCCCGGCGTATGGTCCTGCAGCAGCGCGGCCGCCTCGTCGTGGCCGGTGGCGGCGATCACGCGGTAGCCGCGCCGTTCGAACGAGCGGCTCAGCGTGCGCGCGAACGCTTCGTCGTCCTCGATGATGAGCAGCAGCGGTGCAGCGGACTCAAGCTTGTCCATCGTTCAGTTCCTCTTCCAGTTCGATCGCCGACATCGGCAGGGTGAGCGTGACTTCGGCGCCGCCGCGATCGGCCGGGTCGCCGCTCTCGCCCGGTCCGCGGTTGCGCGCCGTGACCGTGCCGCCGAGTTTGCGCACCACGTTCACCACCAGGAACAGGCCCAGGCCGCCGCCGGGGCGGCCCTTGCTCGACTGGTAGGGTTTGCCCAGCTGGGCCAGCATGGCGGGCGCGAAGCCGGGGCCGCGGTCGAACACCGTCACCACCAGGTTGCCGTCGGCGATGTACGCATCCAGGCTGACCCAGCCGGGCGAGGCTTCCAGCGCGTTGTCGAGCAGGTTGTCGATGGTCTGGCGCAGCGCCGAATCGGATGCCACCGGCAGGTCGTCGGCGATGCGGTTATTGTACGTGAAGGCGCGCACCGGACGGCTGGCCTGCCAGCCCTCGACCACGCCATCGAGAAAAGCGCGCACGGTGGTGCGTTCGGCCGATTCGCCGCGCGCCTCGCCGGCCGACAGCAGGATGCCGCTGACGATCGATTTGCAGCGCTTGAGCTGGGTCTGCATCTCGGTCAGCTCGCCCAGCAGTTCCGGGTTGTCGCGAAACGGCGCCATGCGCTTCCAGTCGCCCAGGATCACGGAGACGGTGGCCAGCGGCGTGCCCAGTTCGTGGGCCGCGCCCGAGGCCAAGAGGCCCATGCGCACGATGTGTTCTTCCTCGGCGGCGCGCTGGCGCAGCGCGGCCAGCTGGGTCGCCTTGTCGCGCACCGTATCCGAGATACGCGAGATGAACAGCACCAAGAGCGCTGCATTGAGTGCGAAGCACACCAGCAGGCCCTGCACGTACAGGCTGGCCATGCCGCGCGCGTGGTCGAACGGCAGCGCCAGCGGCTGGGCGTAGGCGGCCAGGCCGGCCATGCAGCAGATCGTGATCACGACGATCGACCAGGTCCACAGCACGTCCAGCAGCACCGCCGAGATGATCACCTGCAGCAGGTACAGGAAGGCGAACGGATTGGTGGTGCCGCCCGACAGGTACAGCAGCACGGTCAGGCTCGAGACGTCGACCAGCAGCGCCATGAACATCTCGCCGTTCGAGACCGGACGCCGTTCGTGCCAGCGCAGGTGGCTGGCGACGTTGAAGGCGATCAGGCAGGCCAGCACCTGCAGCATGTGCACTAGCGGCAGTTCGATGCCGAACAGGCTGATGGCGGCGGCGATGGTGGTGATCTGGCCGACCACGGCGATCCAGCGCAGCTCGATCAGCTGCAGCATGTTCTTGTGGCCGGCGGCGAATTCGACGTTCGCGGCGGCGGCGGACGGCGACAGGCGCGCCGCCCGGGCGAAAAAGTCCAGCGGTGATTGCATCAGAACCCGTTGTTGTTAGCTAGTCTTGCAGGCGGCTCGCGCCGTGACGGGCGATCCACCACCAGGCGGCTGCCACCATGAGGGCGAGAGCATACCAAGTCAGCGCGTAAACGAGGTGATTATTTGGGAAAGAAATGACGGTCAGGCCGCCGACCGGCCGGTCGGGCGCCGTTTGCGGGTCCTGCCCTTTCGCCGCATCGACGAAGAACGGCGCCACGTGCGCAGGTTCGAAGCCGCGCGCGGCGGCGATCGCCGTCACGTCGCGCGAATACCAGCGGTTGCCCTGCGGGTCGTTATCGCGCAGGAAGCCGCCCTTCGGCTCAGGAATGCGCAGCAGGCCGGCAAGCGTGACCGGGCTGGCACCGCCCGCGACGCAGGCGTCACGCGGCGCCTGCGCGCCCGGATAACGCTTGGCGATATCCCCGCTCGAGGGAATGAAACCGCGATTGACAAAGATGATGTGGCCCTCCGCCGTGCATAACGGCGTGAGCAGCCAGAAGCCTGCACCCAGTTCCGACAAAGCCTGGACTGGCGTGGTGTAGGCAAACAGGTAGCGGCCCGACAGGCGTACATGCCGGTATTCGTCGGACTCGCGGGAGACGTGCGGCCATTGCGCCATGTTTGGCGGCGCAACGGGCTGCGCGTGAACGCGTGCGTCGACGCGTTCGATGAGGTCCAGTTTCCATTGCAGGCGAACCACCTGCCAGGTCCCCAGACCGGCGAACAGCACCAGCAGCAGCAGGGCCAGCACCACCACCAGGCGCCGCGCAAAGGCGGAGCGTGGCGGGTGGGATTCCTGGTTGACCGGCCCTGCCGGCTGTGCGTGCATGTTCGCCATTCAGACCGTTCAGGTCATGTCGTGGGTGCTGTTCGGACCCATGCCCGGCATCATGTTCTCGTTCATGTGGTGCATGACCCAGATCGAGCCCGACATCACGATGACCAGAATGACGACCGTCAGCAGCAGCGCCATCATGTTCCAGCCGCCTTCCGCCTTCGAGCTCAAGTGCAGGAAGTAAATCATCTGCACGATGAGCTGAACGGCCGCGAAGCCGAGGATGACGTAGCGCGTGGTATCCGGCGCCAGCACGTTGCCCATCACCAGCCAGAACGGAATGATGGTCAGGATCGCCGCCAGCACGAAGCCGGTGATGTAGTCCTTGGTGCTGTAGTGCGTCACGTGGACGTCATGCCCGTGGGCGTCATGATCGTGGTGGTGGTCGCTCATGGCAGCACTCCCATCAGGTAGACAAAGGTGAAGACGAAGATCCAGATCAGGTCCAGGAAGTGCCAGAACAGCGACAGGCACGACAGGCGACGGAAGTTCTCCGGGGTCAGGCCGTGTTTGCCCAACTGAAAGAACAGGGTCACCAGCCACACGATACCGAAGGTGACGTGCAGGCCGTGGGTACCGACCAGCGCGAAGAACGCGGTCAGGAAGCCCGAACGCTGCGGACCGGCGCCGATATGGATCAGGTGGTGGAATTCATAGATTTCCACGCACAGGAACGCCAGGCCCAGGATACCGGTCACGACCAGCCACAGGCGGGTCTTGGCCAGGTTCTTGGCCTGGGCCGCGATCATCGCGAAGCCGAAGGTCAGCGACGACACCAGCAGGAACGTGGTGTTGAGCGCGATCAGCGGCAGCTCGAACAGCTCGGCGCCGGTAGGGCCGCCGGCGTACGAGCGGCCCTGCACCGCGTAGGTCGCGAACAGGGACGCGAAGATGAGGCAGTCGCTCATCAGGTAGAGCCAGAAGCCCAGCAGCGTCCCCTGCTCCGGGTGGTGGTCGCGGGAGATGTAACGCCCGCTCACGTCGTCGGCGATGCTGCCGCCGGTGATAGTTTGCTTAATGTCAGACATGGCTTTCCAGCATACGGGTACGCGCTTCTTCGGTCCGTGCCACTTCTTCGGCAGGGATGTAGTAATCGCGCTTGTAGTTGAAGGTATGGATGATGATCGCGGCCATCATGGCGACGAACGACACCACGGTGAACGCCCACATGTGCCAGATGATGCCGAAGCCGACCGCGCACGCCAGGGCGGACACGATGATGCCGGCGCCGGTGTTCTTCGGCATGTGGATCGCCACGAAGTCCTTCAGCGGACGACGGTAGCCGTTCTTCTTCATGTCGGCGTACGAATCGTTATCGAACACCACCGGGGTGAAGGCGAAGTTGTAATCCGGCGGTGGCGACGACGTCGACCATTCCAGGGTACGGCCTTCCCACGGATCGCCCGTGAAATCGCGCAGGCGAGCGGTGTTGCGGTCGCGGTAGCTGACATAGATCTGCATCAGCAGCGCACCGATACCACCGGCGATCATCAGGGTGCCCAGCAGCGAGATCTGGAACAGCCATTGCACCGACGGATCGTCGAAGTGGCTGACGCGGCGGGTGTAGCCCATGAAGCCCAGGATGTACGGCGGGGTGAACGCGACCCAGAAGCCGATCGACCACAGCCAGAACGAGACCAGACCCCAGAAGCGGTCCAGCTTGTAGCCGAAGGCTTTCGGGAACCAGTAGTTGATACCGGCGAAGATACCGAACACGACGCCGCCGATGATCACGTTGTGGAAGTGGGCGATCAGGAACAGCGAGTTGTGCAGCACGAAGTCGGCCGCCGGAATGGCCAGCATGACGCCGGTCATACCGCCGATCACGAAGGTCAGCATGAACGACACGGTCCACATCATCGGCAGTTCGAAGCGAATCTTGCCGCGGTACATGGTGAACAGCCAGTTGAAGATCTTGGCCCCGGTCGGGATCGAGATGATCATCGTGGTAATGCCGAAGAACGCATTGACGCTGGCGCCCGAACCCATGGTGAAGAAGTGGTGCAGCCACACCAGGTACGACAGGACCATGATGACGCAGGTCGCGTACACCATCGAGGTGTAGCCGAACAGGCGCTTGCCGCAGAAGGTCGAGACGACTTCGGAGAAGATACCGAACGCCGGCAGGATCAGGATGTACACCTCGGGGTGGCCCCAGATCCAGATCAGGTTCACGTACATCATCGGATTGCCGCCACGGTCGCTCGTGAAGAACGCGGTGTCGAACAGGCGGTCCATGCCCAGCATGGCCAGCACGGCGGTCAGGATCGGGAAGGTCACCACGATCAGGATGTTGGTGCACAGCGAAGTCCAGGTGAACACCGGCATCTTCATCAGGTCCATGCCCGGAGCGCGCATCTTGATGATGGTGACGATCAGGTTCACGCCCGACAGGGTGGTACCAACACCGGCCACCTGCAATGACCAGATGTAGTAGTCGACGCCGACGCCGGGACTGGCCAGGATGCCAGACAGCGGCGGATACGCCAGCCAGCCGGTACGGCCGAATTCACCCACGAACAGGGAAGCCATCACCAGCACGGCGCCCATGGTGGTCATCCAGAACGAGAAGTTGTTCAGGAACGGGAAGGCCACGTCGCGCGCGCCGATCTGCAGCGGCACCACGTAGTTCATCAGGCCGGTCACGAACGGCATCGCCACGAAGAAGATCATGATCACGCCGTGGGCAGTGAAGACCTGGTCGTAGTGGTGCGGCGGCAGGAAGCCGGCGTTGTCGCCGAAGGCGATCGCCTGCTGGGTACGCATCATCAGGGCGTCGGCGAAGCCGCGCAGGAACATGATCAGGCCCAGGATCATGTACATGATGCCGATTTTCTTGTGGTCGATACTGGTGATCCAGTCGCGCCACAGGGTGCCCCACAGGCGGAAGTAGGTGATCAGCCCGAACAGGGCCAGACCGCCGACGATCACGCCCGCGAAGGTAGCGATCAGGATCGGCTCATGGAAGGGAATCGCATCCCAGCCAAGCCGACCGAAGATAAACTTCGTCAAGTCGAAAGAGTCTTGCATGGTTACTTCTTCACAGTATTAAAAGGGGCGACACACATTTCGATCGCTTCGGCCAGCATCGATTTGCTGCCGTCCTTCGGCAGCTGGCGGATCGCCGCGGCCATCTGGTTGCGCTTGGTGTCTTCATGCATCTGCTGGTTCATGCACATGGTGCCTTCGGCCACGCAGCGGTTCACCACGCGGTTGAACAGCGCAGGCTCGACCTGGCCGTAGTGGCGCACCGGCTCCTTGGCGCTCGGCTTTTCCAGCACCAGGTAGTCGGCGCGGTCCAGCACGCCCGGGTTGTTCTTCATTTCGGACACCCAGGCGTCGAATTCGCCGGCGGTCACGCCCTTGTAGGCGAACTTCATGTGCGAGAAACCGTCGCCGCTGAAGTTGGCCGACAGGCCCTGGAAGTTACCGGTCTTGTTCAGCACGGCGTTCAGTTCCGTTTCCATGCCCGGCATCGCGTAGATCATGCCGGCCAGGGTCGGGATATAGAACGTGTTCATCACGGTCGAGGCAGTGATCTTGAAGCGCACCGGCACGTCGATCGGGGTCACCAGCTGGTTGACCGAGGCGATGCCCTGCTCCGGATAGATGAACAGCCATTTCCAGTCGAGTGCCACGACCTGCACTTCGAGCGGCTTGACCGATGCCGAGATCGGACGGTTGGCATCGATGCGGTCGAGCGGACGGTAAGGATCGAGCTTGTGGGTGCTGACCCAGGTGATCAGGCCCAGCACGATGATGATCAGGAGCGGTGCGCCCCAGATGATCAGTTCGAGCTTGGTCGAGTGGTCCCAATCGGGTTCGTACTTCGCATTCGCGCTCTGGCGGTAGCGCCAGGCGAACACGATGGTGAGGATCATCACCGGAATAATGATGATCAACATCAGCCAGACCGATATGGTAATCAGATCGGCCTGCTGCTTCGCGATATCGCCGGTGGGATTCATTACGACCGTGTTACAGCCGGACAGCACTGCAACGAGAAGTAATGGGAGTCCGCGGCGGACAATTTTAGGAATCATGCTAGGTATCTAACGTTACATGGAATGAGAACATGCTACTTTAACGTCTACGGTCGCCGAAGAACATTGGACAGTTTGTCCCACCCTTTGCCCTAGTGCAATTTTAGCAACGGTTTGAACAAAACCAGCGACCGTGGACATCACCTTGGAGAACACATATATGCAAAGCACGACAACATACGGCGGCGCAGGGGCCGCTCCAATCACAAGCCCGAACAGCGGGGCCCGCAACATCAACGCCCGCGACGCGCACGTTTCCCCAGGTGACATCGCCGTCGGTGTGGTGGTCGGCCGTTCGGCCGAATACTTCGAGTTCTTCGTGTATGCCATCGCTTCGGCCCTGGTCTTCCCGTCGATCTTCTTCCCCTGGGCCGACCGTCTCGACGCGACCCTGTATTCGTTTACGATATTCGCGTTGGCATTTGTGGCGCGCCCGCTTGGCACCGTCATCTTCATGGCGATCCAGAAGCGCTGGAGCCGCGACATGAAACTGCTGATCTCGCTCTTCATGATGGGCACCAGCACCGTGGCCATCGCCCTGATCCCGACCTACAGCGAAATCGGCGCCACCGCCATCGTCGTGCTGGCACTGCTGCGCATTGCGCAAGGCCTGGCACAGGGCGGCTCGTGGGACGGCCTGCCGTCGCTGCTGGCCCTGTCGGCTCCTGAAGGCAAACGCGGCTGGTACGCGATGCTCGGCCAGCTGAGCGCTCCGGTCGGCTTCCTGATCGCGTCCGGCGTATTCGCCTACCTGACCGCTAACCTGACCCAGGAAGAATTCCTCACCTGGGGCTGGCGCTTCCCGTTCTTCGTCGCCTTCGCCATCAACGTGGTCGGCCTGTTCGCGCGCATGCGCATCATCTCGACCACCGAGTATTCGAAGCTGCTGGACGACCACCACTTCGACCCGGCCCCGCTCGGCGAACTGGTGAGCAAGCAAGGCATCAACATCGTGATCGGCGCCATGGCCGCGCTGGCCAGCTACGCCCTGTTCCACCTGATTACCGTGTTCCCGCTGTCGTGGATCCAGCTGTACGATACCCGTCCGATCGAAGAATTCCTGCACATCCAGATGTGGGGCGCTGCGATCGCCATCGTCGCGATGCTGCTGTCGGGCGTCATCGCCGACAAGGTCGGCCGCCGCACCACGCTCGGCACCCTGGCCGCGCTGATCGCCCTGTTCTCGGCGTTCGTGCCGACCCTGCTCGACGGCGGTACCGCCGGCCAGAACACCTTCATCCTGATCGGCTTCGCCCTGCTCGGCCTGTCGTACGGCCAGGCCGCCGGCGCCACCACCTCGAATTTCCAGAAGCAGTTCCGCTACACCGGCGCGGCGCTGACCTCGGACCTGGCGTGGCTGGTGGGCGCGGCCTTCGCTCCGCTGGTCGCACTGGGCCTGTCGGCGCACTTCGGCCTGGGTTATGTCAGCCTCTACCTGCTGTCGGGTGCGGTCGCCTCGCTGGCGGCGCTGAGCCTGAACCGCAAGCTGGAGATCCGCGAGTAAGCTCGACGCTTTTCGCATGACCTGGAGATGGCCCTGCGGGCCATCTTTTTTTGCGCGCCAGCTATGGAGGCGGCAGCGCCCTCCCCGCCGCACGGCAGGCGCGGTGTCAAATCGCCGCAAGTGTGTATCACCTAACAAACACCGTTTTACAATTCTGCGAAGCTGACGTCAGGAGGCAAGCGCGGCCGGAACCATCACGGACACCGCCCGCGCGGCGCCAATCACCAACCTACATTGACGGAGAAGACCATGACCACAGCGGCAAACGACCACCTGAACGACTGGCTGCGCGACGCGCACGCGATGGAAAAGCAGGCTGAAACCATGCTCAAGGCCCAGGCCGAGCGCCTGGAGCACTATCCGGAACTGCGCGCACGCATCGTGCAGCACATCGAAGAAACCCGCGGCCAGCAGACCATCCTGGACGGCATCCTGACCCGCCGCGGCATCGAGAACTCGGTGCTGAAAGACCTGGGCGGCAAGCTGGCCGCCTTCGGCCAGGGCGTGGGCGGCATGATGACCAGCGACGAAGTGGTGAAAGGCGCGATGGCCGGCTACGTGTTCGAGAACCTCGAAATCGCCAGCTACACCTCGCTGATCGGCGCCGCCAATGCGGTGGGCGACACCGCCACCGCCTCGGCGTGCGAACAGATCCTGGTCCAGGAAAAAGCGATGGCCGCCTGGCTGCTGGAACACCTGCCGCAAATCACCGCCGCCTTCCTGGCGCGTTCGGCCACCCCGGGCGCCGAAGCCAAGGTCTGAGCCTGACGGCATTCACGATGGCCCTGCGGGGCCATTTTTTAGGCGCTGTCAACGTTAGATATGGATGAGGATTGAACTGCTGAGCTGATCAACGGTCCAACACCTATCGTCGTCGATAGGAGAAGATCGTGAAGGCGCCACGGTTTGCGAAGTTTTTCGCGCAGCTCCCACTGCTTAATCAGCCGCAGCGGCTGCAAGTGCTCGACGCCCTGCATCCGGCGGCCGGACTCGATCGGATCATCGCCCTCATCGGAGAAATCCGCTCTGCCGGGCGCTGCTGTTCCCACTGCAGCAGCGAACACTGGCACCGGCATGGGCGCGCCAACGATCTGCAGCGTTTCCGGTGCCGCGCCTGCGGCCGCACTTTCAATGACCTGACCGGCACGCCGCTGGCGCGGCTCAGGCTGAAAGGCAAATGGCTCGATTACCTGAGCGTCTTGCTGGACTCGCTGACGGTACGCGCCGCCGCCAGGCGGGTCGGCGTCCATCGCAACACCGCGTTTCGCTGGCGCCATCGTTTTCTCGACCGCGTCAAGGACGACCGGCCGGCGCAGCTGACTGGAATCGTCGAGGCTGACGAGACATTTCTTCTCGAATCGCAGAAGGGCGCACGCAAGCTCGACCGCACGCCGCGCAGGCGTGGCGGCAAGGCCGCGTTGCGCGGCATTTCGCACCACCTCGATTGCATCCTGGTGGCGCGTGACCGCAACGGGAACACCATCGGCGCCGTCACCGGCCGCGGCGCCCTGAAGGCATCCCAACTGGTGCGGCCCCTGCTGCCGAAGCTCGACCGACAAGCGTTGCTGGTCACGGACGCCAATGCCGCCTACCGGCGCTTCGCTCGCGAGCACGGGATCGCGCACCAGGCAGTCAATCTGCAAGCCGGGGCGCGGGTGCGCGCGAGCACCCAGGGCGCCATCCACGTGCAAAACGTCAATGCCTACCATCGACGTTTCAAGGAATGGCTGGCGCGCTTTCATGGCGTGGCGTCACGCCGCCTGCCCAACTACCTGGGCTGGCATTGGGCCCTCGATGGCGGCCGAATCGATTCTATCGAGCAATTGCTGCGCATCGCGTTCTGATTCATCCATATCTAGCGATGAGAGCGCCATTTTTTATGCGCGCATGGTTTTCGCTCTTCTCAAGCGATAGCAAATCGGCTACTATCTTTCCCTTTTGCAACTCGGGCCGACACCGATCTCCATCCGCCGTGCGTGCCGCTTCCCACCTTCTTCCTGCTGCCGACCGCCCTATGAAAGCCTTTGTCGCCGTGGTGTCCTTCGAACCGGATTTTTTGGACCGCGCGACCGCGCTGCTGGAAGCCGACGGCCATATCGTGGTGCCCTACGCACGCTCGGAACTGGCCCTGCAGGCCTTCGAGAGCATCAATTTCGATATCCTGATCTGCACCCTGGTGCTGGGCACGTCCAACGGCTTTGCCCTGGCCGAAGCGGCGCAGGCCAGGATTCCGCGCCTCCAGGTGCTGCTGGCCAGCCGGGTGCGGCGCCAGGCTGTGGCCAATGCCGCCGCGTCGGCGCGCTTCGTCGACTATGAACTGACGCTCGACGCGTTTCACCAGGGCCCCCAGCCGGCCGCCGCGAGCAACCAGAAGGCGCGCAAGACACTGGACGACATCCAGCAGTATCTGCAGGTGCGGCTCAATGGCTGAGCGGATGAGGGAATGAGCGGCTGAACGGCTGACAAGCAAAAAAAAGCCACGCACCCTGCGTGGCTTTTTCTTTGGCGGCGTGCCGTGTCAGGACAACGCCGTATCCAGTACCGTCATCAAGATGAACCCCGCCACCAGCGCGATACTGGCCTGGGTGCCGTTGCCGGCCTGCTGCGATTCGGGAATCACGTCGTGCACGATCACCAGCAGCATGGCGCCGGCGGCTGCAGCCAGGGCAAACGGCAGCAGCCCGGCCGAGATGCCGATCAGCGCCACGCCGAAGACCGCCGCGATCGGCTCGATCAGGCCCGAGACGATGCCCATGCCGACCGAGGTCAGGCGGCTATAGCCGACCGTGTGCAGGGCCAGCGCCACCACCAAGCCTTCCGGCACGTCCTGGATCGAGACGCCGGTGGCGAGCGAGGTCGCCTTTTCGACGTCGATGCCGGCGTAAGCAACGCCGATCGCCAGCCCTTCCGGCAGGTTGTGCAGGGCCACGGCCCAGACGAAAATCCAGGCCCGGCGCAGCGAGATATTCTCCGCTTCGGAAGTCAGGATGCCTTCGGTGCGCACCACGCGGCCCAGCAGCAGGATGGCGCCGGCGCCGGCCATGATGCCGGCTCCCGCCATCAGGCTGGCTTCCCAGCTGCCGGCGCCACTGGCCTTGGCCGCGGCCAGGGCCGGGATCACCAGCGAGAACGCAGTGGCGCCCAGCATGACGCCGGCGCCGAAGCCGAGAAAGCAATCGTAGGTGCGTTTGGTGAAATTCTGTGCGAACAATACCGGTAAGGTGCCGAGCGCGGTGGCCGCCGCCGCCGTGCCGCCGCCCATCAGGGCCGCCATCATCTTGGGATTGGCGTTCATCAGTTGCTCGACCATGCTGCCGAGCAGGACCAGGAATCCGACGGCACAGATGCCGAAACCGATGGCGCGGCGCGGCGTCAGCCAGCTCGGGGCGAAGCGTGACACGGCGGGGCTATCTTCAGCTTTTTCTGTACGAAAATTCATGCAAATCCCTGTGCGAACGCCGCGCCGGCGCGTCGGTCGACGGCGCCCTGGCGCGGCAAGCGTGGCCAAGGCCGAAACCTCAACCACGCGGAAGAACCACTATCGGTTCAGCGGAGCCTTATTTGAATGGCTTGCCGCTGCCCATCGGGTTGCCCAGGCCGGTGTCGTCGAGCGGACCGCCCTTGGAACCGACATTGGCGCTGCCCATCGCATTGCCGCTGGAAGCACCCATCGTACCACCAGTTGCCGATTGCATCATGCCCAATTCAGCGCCGGTGCGCGGGCTCGAGGCCGGGTCGGACATGGTGCGCATCGCCATCTGTTTCAGCACGTCGATGTCGCCGTCCGGCAGCGCCACTTCGGCTTCGCCGGAGCCGCCGTCGACCGCCATCTGCTTCTCGCGGTCGCTGACGAAGTCCCAGTCGCCGCCCTGGTTCCATGGGCCGCGCATCTCGCCCGGGCCCTGCGACATGTTGTAGTAGACGCTGGCGAAGCGCGGGTCCACCGGCATTTTGCCCGGAGGGAAATTCGGTTCCATCGAATACAGCGCTTTCTCGAACGATTTCTGGTGCGCCACTTCGCGCGTCATCAGGAAGCCCAGCGCCTCTTTCACGCCCGGGTCGTCGGTCAGCGCGATCAGGCGCTCATAGACGATCTTGGCGCGCGCCTCGGCGGCGATGTTCGAGCGCAGGTCGGCGGTCGGCTCGGTGATCGAGTCGATATAGGCCGCGGTCCATGGCACGCCGGCCGAGTTGACCAGCGGGGTGCCGGCGCCGTACAGCACTTGCGTGATGTGGCTGTCGTTGCCCGGGCCGGTGATCGACTTGTACATCTCGGCTTCGGTATCGACGGCTTCGGCCAGGCGGCCCTTGGCGCCCTTGTTCAGCATGGCGATGATGTGGCCGATGACTTCCAGGTGGCTCAGCTCTTCGGTCGCGATGTCGAACAGCATGTCCTTGCGGCCTGGATCGTCTTCCGATACGGCCTGGGTGAAGTAGCGCATGGCGGCGGCAAGCTCGCCTTGCGGCCCGCCGAACTGTTCCAGCATCAGATTGGCCAGGGCCGGATTGGGCCCGGCGACACGGACTGTGTATTGCAACCGCTTGTTGTGTGCAAACATGACAGGGTTCTCCGATTGAGTTGGTGATCCAGGCGCCATGCGTCGAGCATGCACGGCCTGCGAGGGAGCTACCGCCGGGAACGGCAGCTCGATGTGTTCATGTTCGCAGGTCGGGCACAGACGAGTTATCAGGACGTACGCCGTGCGCTTGTAGGACTAAAGTGACAATCTGTTATGCCAAGTTAACAATTCAAATCTGCAATAACCCTTTTATCGGGAGTGCCATCCTGGACGGGCGTGGCGCGACGACAGCGGCTGACAGCCGACCGGCGCGCGCTCCTACAGTAAAGCCGAGCCGGCGCGCACTACCATGTTGGTCAAACAACCACGAACGGGGGTATTGCCATGTTTAACCTGAAACAACTGAGCCCAACCATTACCGACATGATCCGTTTCGATCACTCGCACGTGATGGTCACCTTCCACCAGTATTCGAAGGATAAGAGCCCGCGCGTCAAGAAAGCGCTGGCCGATACCATCTGCGACGCGCTGGAAATCCACGCCACGCTGGAAGAAGAGATCTTCTATCCGGTGATGCGCCAGCGCGACGCCAAGGAACCGTTCATCCACGAAGCCGAGCCGGAACACGACGAGATGCGCCGCATCATCGCCGAGCTGCGCCGCACCAGCGGCGCCGACCCGCGCCACGACGACCTGGTGATGGAGCTGATGCGCGACGTGATCCACCATGTGGCCGATGAAGAAACCAAGCTGCTGCCGGACGCCGAAGCGATCCTGGGCAAGCAGCGCCTGTCCGAACTGGGCGCCGACATGAACGTGCGCCGCATGCAGCTGCTGGGACCGAAGGCCGGCAAGGTGGCCAAGGAACACGTGGTCGGTTTCTCGGGCAGCACCGCCGCGATGGTGGTGGGCGCGGCCGGCGCGCTGCTGGCGGCCTTCGCGCTGGTGCCGAAGAAGGACACCTGGAAGTCGAAGCCGGCTTCCGTGTAAGCGATTCGAAAAGCAGTACACCTGCAGCCGGTCTTCCCGGCTGCACGGCGGGCGGACCAGCCTAGCGCTGGTCCGCGAAAAACACCGGCTGGATATCCAGCGTCGATTTCACTCCCACATTCCTGCCCTGCTCCTTGAGCCAGCCGTCGGCCGCCGCATAGCCCTGGTCATGCAGCATCTGCAGGAACGCCATCTCCGCATTGAACTTGGCCGAAATCCCGTGGTCCGCCAGCTGTTCGCTGCCGCTGATCAGGTGCAGCCGCATCGTGTTCGGCATCATTCCCGCCCCGCGAATTTCCTCGGGCACCCCGTTCAGGTATTGCAGCGCGCTGACTTCGCGCACGAAGCTGATGTTGAAGGCGATCTCGTTGGCGCGGTTGGCGATGTCGGCCATCGTGCGCGGCATGTCGCTGCGCGCGATCGGGTTGTTCTGCACGATGATCAGGTCGCCCGCCGCCGAATGCGCGAGCAGCGGCGCCAATGGCGGGTTGGCCACGTAGCTGCCGTCCCAGTACATCTCGCCCTCGACCTCGACCGCTGCGAACACGGTGGGCAGGCAGGCTGACGCGACCAGGCGCTGCACGTCCATCTCTTCGCGCCGGAACAGCTTGCCGTTGCCGGTGCGGACATTGGTGGCGGCGATGAACAGCTGCAGCTCATGGCAATCGCGCACCCGCTCGAAGTCGATGGTGGCAGAGAGGAAGTGGCGCAGCGGATTGAGCGTCACCGGCCCCTCGCGCACCGGCCCGGCCATCGCCCCGGCCAGTTCCAGCAGGTGGTAGACCGGCGAAAACTCCATGGTGAAGGTCGGCGCCATGCGGTCCAGCGGCGTGCGCTGCAACGGACTGAGGGTGGCGGTGGCGCCGAGCGCGCGCCAGAATGTGTCGAGCGCCTTGCGCGCACCCTCGCGCCCTCCACCGCGAGCATAGCCGTCCGCCACCACCACGGCATTGATCGCGCCGGCGCTCGAACCGCTGAGCCCGTCCAGGACAAAATCGTTGCACTGCAGCAGACGGTCCAGCACGCCCCAGCCGAAGGCCCCGTAAGTCCCTCCGCCCTGGAGCGCGATGCTGATGGTCTTGAAATCGGTCACGATGAGCTCCTCTCGGTATGAAGCGTCAGCCTACCGGAAGCGGCGCAGTCATGTCGCAGCGCACAATAAGCGCAGCTCAGGCGCTCCAGGCCGCCAGCAGGGACACCAGCCAGGGCGCCACCCAAGGCACCAGCAGCGCCGTCAGCGCACCGTTGAGCCCCATCGCCAGTCCGGCGAAGGCGCCCATTTCAGGACTGAGCTGGAAGGCGCGCGCGGTGCCGACGCCGTGCGCGGCCAGGCCGAGCGCGAAGCCGCGCGCGGCATCGGCGCGGATGCGCAGCAGTTCGAACACATATTTCGAGACAATCGCGCCGAAGATGCCGGTGCCGATCACCAGCGCCGCCGTCAGCGCCGGAATGCCACCCATGCGCTCGGACACCGCCATCGCGATCGGCGAGGTGGCCGACTTCGGGCCCAGGGTGTAAGCCAGTTCGGGTGTCGCGCCCAGCAGTACCGCCACCGCGACCGCCGACACGATCGCGGTCACGCAGCCGGCGGTGAGCGCCAGGCTCAGCGGAAGCCAGCTGCGGCGCAGGCGCGGCAGCTGGCGCACCAGCGGCACCGCCAGCGCCACCGTGGCCGGCCCCAGCAGGAAGTGGACGAACTGGGCGCCGGCGAAGTAGCGCTCGTACGACATGCCCGACAGCCACAGCACGGTGGCGATCAGCACGATCGAGATCGCCACCGGGTTGGCCAGCGGCGAACCCTTCCAGCGCACGAAGATCGCCTGCGCCACCAGGTAGGCGCACAGCGTCATGGTCAGGCCCAGCAGCGGCGAGGCCGACAGGTAGACCCAGAACGGGCCGAATTCGGACAGATCAAGCATCGCCATCCTTCGCCTCGACCGCGTTCGCATCCGTCTCGCTGCCGCCGATACCGCGCAGCAGCAGCCCGGTCACGGCCAGCGCCAGGATGGTGCTGACCAGCACCGAGGCGGCGATCGCGATCCAGTGGCCGCTGCCGCTGGCCGCGGCCGCGACGATGCCGACCCCGGCCGGCACGAACAGCAGCGACAGGTGCGACAGCAAGGTATTGGCCGCCGATTCGACCAGCGCCTGCAGCCTGGGGCTCGCCACCAGCGCCGCACCGAGCAGCAGCATGCCGGCGACCGGACCGGGAATCGGCAGGTGCAGCACGAATACCACGGCCTCGCCCAGGCATTGGAACAACAACAGAACCGCGAACGCAGCCAGCATGAATTTCCCCTTCACGACCTGCGGCGCCTGGACGGCTGACAGGATGCCGTCCGCATGGGTCGCCGCAAAAAGCTGCAAGCATAGCAAAACGCTACAGCTGGTGTGGCGACGCGCAGCCGGCTGCGGCACCGGCGCGTGGTTGCCACTGCGGCAAACGGCGGCGTACACTGGATGAGCGAAGCGGCGCCGCGCATTGCCGTGGCTGCTTGACCAGTTTACGAGGAGCACGATGACAATACGGATGCTGATGGGACTGGTCACGATACTGGCAGCGATACCCGCGGCCGCGCAGGTTCGCCCGATGCTCGGCGACCGCTGGGAGTACCGTGAAACCTACCAGGACCTGGTCAAGCCGCATGCCAGACCCAACGCCAGCATCGAGTCGAAGCTGGCCAGTTATCGCAACACGCTCGGGAAAATCGTCTTCAAGGGCGGTCTCGGGCTCGGTTTCGGGCTCGGCCTGCTGAGCGACACCTGCCTGTACGATATCGCCGCCAGTATCGAGTTTCCCGGCAAGATCGATTGCGACGATCCGCTCCCGGTCGGCAAGACATGGACAGGCAAGCTGTATGACGAGCAAAGAGGCACCGGGCAATCGCATGTGGTCCTCCGAAAACAGGACGTGCAAGTCGGATCAGCCCTCCATCACGCGACGGTCATCCGCACCGAACGCACGATGGCGTCGGTGCCGGGCGAAGCGCCGAGCGGCGCCGCCGCGCGCGTGCACTCCACGTACTGGTATGCGCCCTCGCTCAAGGGAATGGCCAGGATCGAACGGGTGTCGGTCGACGCCGAAGGCAAGCCCTTGTTCAGCGAAACGTCCGAATTGCTGCATTTTTATCCCGCTTCGACGCCGGAGCCCGAACCGCGTGCGACAGCAGAAGAGGAGCCGGAGCGCGCTGCGCCACCATATACGGGACCGTTGGCGGACAGCCACCGACGTCTGCTCACCTCGCTCGCGATCCTGGTCAAACAGCCCCGGCCGCTGTCCAGGCAGCGATTGCGACAACTGTTTGGGGGCACCTACCAACCGCAAGCGTGCCCCGTTTCCTATTCATGGTGCACATACGTCAATCAATCCGGTGACAACGCACGGGCTCACCTGAGCCAGTTCCAGGTCGCCAACCCACGCTCGCACGCGCGCCACGATACCGGTAGCGTGACGTTCACGGTCCCATCGCGCCCGTGCCTGAAAAAGGAGGCGCTCGACCACACGGTCGGGCGCATCGCGAAGCAATCGCCGGTGCCGCCCGCTTTCGATTTCTTCGGCTCTGAACCGGTCAGAATTCCGTTACTCATGGAGTACCGGCCCATTGCCATCGGCGAGCGGGTTCTTTACGGTCAGCTCTGGTTACAGGACGACTGCATCACGTTCATTTCCCTCGACTTCCGTTAGCCGGCGACGACGCGGGTCAGGCTTCGGCAGCAGTGGACGCTACCGCCGCACCCGGAATCGCCCCGCGCTTGAGCTGGTCACGCTCGATCGACTGGAACAGCGCCTTGAAGTTGCCTTCGCCGAAGCCTTCGTTGCCCTTGCGCTGGATGATCTCGAAGAA
>NZ_DAMAGA010000039.1:0-47160 GCF_031995545.1 Massilia sp. | reverse complement strand
CTTCGGTAATCTCGAGTACGTTCTTATTGTGGAACGACCTGTTGTCCTTGCGCAGGCGGGCGAAGGCGAGCCAGGGTTCGAGCACCATCCGGTAGAAGGCGAAGCCGCCGTCGCTGCGCAGGAAGCGGAACTCGGTGATGTAGCCGTTGAAGTAGCGCTGGGATCCGTCTTCCCGCACCAGGGAGATCGTCACCATCCGGCCCATCAGTATTTTCAGCGGAATGCGCGGATCATCCGACAGAACCTCGACGTCAAAACGGAAGCTGCGCGACACCTCCTCATGAGCGACCAGCTTGTTAGGAAGAAGAATCGCAGGTGGCCCGTCCTTGAACGGAAAGTCGAGCCGCATGAGACGGTGGTGTTGAGATGCGTCGCTGAACGCTGACAGAGCGGCATCGACCGCGATTTCCAGACCTTCGCCCATTGATTGTCTCCGATGGCCCTTGGCCGTAGCGCACTTGGAAAGACCAGCGGCCAAGTTACCTTTTCGCTGCCAAGAAGAACTTGATTAGTCTCAACACGTTTCCCTGCTCCATCTCTAAAGTTTTCTGATGGTCTTCGCAGGAGGAGCAATGACGAAAAACTCGAAGGGCCTCGGCCAGGCCCGGGCCACAAGCACGACTGGCCGGGAGCAAACGCCGATGGATACGCTCGTCGACATCGGACCGGCTCTGGTTTGTAGCGCCATGGCCCGGTTTATTGGCCGGCCTTATCCGATACAGTTCCGGGCGCAGGGTGCGCTCGACGTCTGGCAGCATGCGCTTGGAAACACCAGGCTCTGGCTCCGCTGGCAGGATCCCGCCATCCTGTGCTGGCAGATCAGGCAGGAAATCCTGTGGCAGCTGGACAACATGCATCCGATGTCCGCGGTATCCGGACAGTTAAACGCAGCGGATCGTCAACGGCTCGCGTTTCAGGCCAGCACAAACCTGAAATACCATTTAAGCGAGGGAACAGTGGTCGAGGCCACGCCGGCGCTGGAAATGCTGCTGGCGAATTCGGACGTAGACTTGGGGCTGCCGATGAGCATGGTTGCGCCGCCTTATCGGGCCCAGTACCTGCGCTTTGGCGAGGTGGCCATGCGGTATCTGAAGGTGCCGGATGCGCAGTCTCCCGATCACTGCTTCGACGGGGCTTTCTGCTTCCTGACCCGGCACCATCCGAGCGGCGATGCGCAGGCCAAATGCTGGACGCTGGAACTCATCTTCATCAGCAAGCGCGAGAATGGCTACGGCGGCCATATCTCACTGCTTGGCCAAACGGACCGGGGAGACATCACGGTCGGCGAATGGCTGGCCGATGTTCTCGGTGGCGCTGCCGCAGCGGACGAAAGCGAGCTGCGTCGACCGCTGCATGCTGCGGTCAGCTACGTCGTACGCGTATTCCTGTACATGGCCTTGAAGCAGGCGCGCGTAATGCCTCATTCCGAGTACGACGAAGCGCTGCGCCGGGCCGCTGGATTAGGGGAACGCAAGCGCGCCAAGCTGTTGCAGAGATCGGCGTCGCTCTACAACGGGATACTTGTCGGTCCCGACGCATTGCCAGCTGGGGTTTCTGAAGGAGGAACGGGAGGGGGCGTGGCACCGCACTGGCGCCGTGGACATTTTCGGATGCAGCCTCACGGGACCGGCAATCATCAGCGCAAACTTATTTTCGTCGCGCCGGCGCTGATTCATGCGGAGCAGTTGAAGGGCGAGGTGCCGGCACCGAAATCATACCGGGCCGGCACTTCTGTCGTCAGTGCGATTTGATCACGCTAGGCCTCGCCATCCTCCGGCCCGCGCTTCATGGCCACGAAGTCGCGTTCGAACATGGCGTGCAATTCCTCCCGTGCACGCCGCGCCATTGACACATACTGGGCCCGGTTCTTGTAGTAGGGATACACCTCGAGCACGCTCTTGAGGTTGTGCTGCCGGAACCGCATCGAGGCCTGGCGCGCGAAGTAGGCGCCAAAGCCCAGTTCTTCCATCGCACGCCGCCCCAGCATCAGCGCCGATTCGAACGTTTCGCGTTCGATCACGGTCACCCCCAGGTCCATCAATTGATAGTAATGCGTCACGTTGCGGGCACGGGCCAGGATCGTCAGGTCCGGGAATTCGGCGCGTACCGCGGCGGCCAGCTTGATGCTGTCTTCGATGCCGTCGATCGCCAGCACCAGCGCCCGCGCGTGCTCGGCGCCGGCGGCATGCAGCAGGTCGAGGCGGGTGGCGTCGCCGTAATACACCTCGAAGCCGAAGTCGCGCAGGGTGTCGACATTGTCCGGATCGTGGTCGAGCATGGTCAGCGGCACCTGGTTGGCGTGCAGCAGGCGCGCCACGATCTGGCCGAAGCGGCCGAAGCCGGCCACGATCACGTGGTCGCGCCGGGCATCGACGGCGTCGTCGGCGCGCCGGTTCTGCCGTTGCCAGCGCGGTTCGAGCACGCGGTCGTACAGGATCAGCAGCAGCGGCGTGGCCATCATCGACAGCGCCACCACCACCACCAGGATCGAGGCGGTCTGCGGATCGAACACCTGCGCCGTGGCCGCCGCCCCGAACACGACGAAGGCGAACTCGCCGCCTTGCGACAGCAGGAAAGCGAACAGCAACTGCTGCCGTCCGCGCATGCCGAAGGCGCGCGCCAGCAGCCACAGCACGGCCAGCTTGAGCGCCAGGAAGGCCAGCGCGACCAGCACGATGCGCCAGGGCTGGGCCAGGAATACGCCGAAGTCGGCCGACATGCCGACCGCGATGAAGAACAGGCCCAGCAGAAGACCCTTGAACGGTTCCAGGTCGGTCTCGAGCGCATGGCGGTATTCGGAATCGGCCAGCAGCACGCCGGCCATGAAGGCGCCCAGCGCCATCGACATGCCGACCCATTGCATCAGCAGCGAGATCGAGATCACCAGCAGCAGGGCGAAGGCGGTGAAGATCTCGCGCATGCCGGTGCGCGCGATGAAGCGCAGCACCGGACGGATCAGGAAGCGGCCCGCCAGCACCAGGCCGCCGATCACGGCCACGGTCTTGAGCACGCCACCCCAGCCGGCGTCCGGATGCGCATCGTGCATGCCGAGCAGCGGCACCAGCGCGATCATCGGGATCGCGGCGATGTCCTGGAACAGCAGGATCGAAAAGCCGGCCTGGCCTGCCGGCGTCGGAATCAGGTTGCGTTCCTGCATGGTGGTCAGTGCGATTGCGGTGGACGACAGCGACAGCCCGAGCGACGCGATCAGCGCGATCTTCCAGTCGATGCCGGCCGCCATCGCCGCCGCCATCAGCAGCGCGGTGACGCCCGCCACCTGCGCCGTGCCCCAGCCGAAGATCGAGCGGCGCAGCGCCCACAGGCGCTTCGGCTCGAGTTCCAGGCCGATCACGAACAGCAGCAGCACGACGCCGAATTCGGCGAAGTGCAGGATGGTCTCGACTTCGCGGATCAGGCCCAGTCCCCAGGGCCCGATGGCGATGCCGGCCAGCAGGTAGCCCAGCACCGCGCCCAGGCCGAGGCGCTTGGCGACCGGCACCACGATGACTGCGGCTGCGAGGTAGACCAGGGCGTTGATCAGGACGTTATGCTCCATGGCCGGCTCCTGCGTCGTTGCCCGTCATGTAGCCGGTCAGCAGCGTGCGCAGCGCGGCGGCATGTTCGTCGGTTGCCTCGGCCGAGGCCGTGCCGGCACCGTAGAACACGTGCGGCGCCAGCCAGCGCATGCCGCAGGCGCCGACGCTCTGTTCGAGCGGCATCAGGTAATCCTCCAGCGGACGGCCGTGCCTGGCGCCTGCTTGATAATCGTCCGGCAGGTCGGCGCAGGCGACGGCGGCCAGCGCCAGCTTGCCGTGCAGGCCGCCGGGCTGCATGCGCGCCCACTCGGGCTTGAACACCGTATCGAACCACTCCTTGAGCAGGGCCGGCATCGCATACCAGCCGAGCTGGAAGACGAACACGACCAGCGGCGCCGCGTCGAGCAGCTCGCGTTCTCGGCGTACGTCGATGTAGAGGTCGGGATACAGCTGGTAGAGGTCCTGCACCTGGACGCCGGGCAAACCGGCGACGGCGTCCAGCACGCGGCGGCTGGTGCGCGAACGGTGTAGCGAGGAATCGGCAAAGATGACCAGGGCGCGCAGGTCGGGCGGCATGGAGAGTCCTTCGGCGGCAGTCAGATCGGAATGGCAATTTTACATTGCACTAACGAAATTGACGCAAGGCCGGAGGATCAGAAGATGCGGTAGCGGCCTTCCCAGGTCGTCCCTGGCGCCAGCAGGTCTTGCGCCAGCCGTGCCGGTTCGATGCAGACGAAGCGCTGGTATTCCATGTCGTCCATGTCCGCCAGCGCTGCCGTGTCGGCGGCGCCCGGATTCCAGACCACCGCGTCGGTGAAGCCTTCCTGCTCCAGTGTCAGGACCCGCGCCGGCGTCGCCAGCGTGATCGCGCCGCCGATCGCGGAATAGATCTTGTCCAGCTTGTCGTCGATCGCCAGCGTGCCCGGCTCGACGCCGTCGATGCGCACGTCGGCCAGGTGCGGCACCAGGTGATAGGTGTGCAGCGCGGCCGCGAACGGGAAGGGCGCATCGCCGCTGTTCTTTACCGTGAACGTCATGCGCAGTTCGTTGGCGCGCACCGTCACGCGCAGCGCCAGCGCGAACTGATACGGCCAGGCGGCGGCATGCGCCGGCGCCAGATCGCCTTCGCTCAATGCGAACTCGGTCCACGCAGCGCCATCCTCGACGCCGTTATCAAGCAGGCGCCAGTTGCTGACGCGCGCAAAACCATGGCGCATGCCGCTGCCCTGTTCGGCGAACTGGGGAAAGATCACCGGCACCCCGCCGCGGATCGCGCGGCTGCCGTCGAGTGCCGAACGCTCGCTCATGAACATGCGCTCGCCACCATCCGCGCCGACCCACGACACCAGGTGCGCGCCATACAGCGTGACGACGGCAACGGCACCGTCCGGCGCCGTGATCCGCACGGCAGGCAATTGTCCGAAGGTGATGTGTTCCATGTTCAAGTCTGGCGGCTCTTGGCCATCGGCGGATTGTCGGAGAAGTAGCGGCGGATGCCCTTGGTGATGGCGTCGGCCAGTTGATCCTGGTAGCCGTCGTCGTTCAGCTTGGCTTCCTCCTGCGGGTTCGAGATGAAGGCGGTCTCGACCAGGATGGACGGGATGTCCGGCGCCTTCAGCACCGCGAAGCCGGCCTGCTCGACCGAGGCCTTGTGCAGGCGGTTGATGCCGCCGATCTCGCCCAGCACGGCCTTGCCGAGCTTGAGGCTGTCGTTGATCTGGGCCGTGGTCGAGAGGTCGAACAGCACGCTGGCCAGGTGCTTGTCGGTGCTGCTGCCGAACTGGGCGCCGCCGATCAGGTCGGCCCGGTTCTGGTCGTTCGCCAGCCAGCGCGCCGCGCTCGAGCTGGCGCCTTTTTCCGACAGCACGAACACCGACGAGCCGCGCGCGTCCGGCTTGATCCAGGCGTCGGCGTGGATCGAGACGAACAGGTCGGCCTGCACCTTGCGCGCCTTCTCCACGCGCTTACCCAGCGGCACGAAATAGTCGCCGTCGCGGGTCAGCATTACGCGGGTGTTCGGCATCTGCTCCAGCTTGGCCTTCAGGCGCTTGGCCACCGACAGCACGATGTCCTTCTCGCGGCTGCCGCGCGCGCCGATCGCGCCCGGGTCTTCGCCGCCATGGCCGGGGTCGAGCGCGATGGTGACCATGCGCGCCACTTTCTGCGTCGGCACGGTCGGCTTGCCGCGCGCCGGCGGCGGCTGGATCGGCTGCGCCGGCGGCGTGCCCTGCAGGCCGGACATGGCCGATTCGAGTTTGGCGATCGCATCCGGCGCGGCGTTCGGCCGGGTCGCCGGCGCCACCGGCGGCGGGGTCGGGATCTGCACCGGCGGCGTGCCGGCCACCGGGTCGCCCAGCGTGGTGGTGCTTTCGGCCACGGCGGTGGTGGAGCCGGGGCTCCAGTCGCCTTTTTCGATCAGGGCCGCAATCGGATCGACTTCCTTGATCGGATACAGGTCGAAGATCAGGCGGTGCTGGTAGCCGGCCACCGGGGCCAGCGTGAACACCTGTGGTTTCACTTCTTCCTTCAGGTCGAACACCAGGCGCACCACGTTCGGGCGGTTCTGGCCGACCCGCACCTGCTTGATGTACGGGTCGTTCGGTTCGACCTTGGCGACCAGGCTCTTCAGCGTATTGCTCAGGCCGAGCCCCTCGATATCGACCACCAGGCGCGGCGGATCGGGAATCAGGAAGTGCTCGGTCTTGAGATCGGTGTCGTTTTCGAGCGTCACCCGTGTGTAGTCGTCGGCAGGCCACACCCGGACCCCGAGGATCTGGTTGGCGAACGCCGGCAGCGGCGCGACGACGGACAGCAGCAGGGTGCCGCCAGCTTTCAGCAGAACGCGGCGGCGCGAGGACCTGGGCTGGCCGGCGGGCTGGTCAGCGGAATTCAGGGGGGAGGAAAGGCGAGACGGTCGAGGCATAGCAGGCCTAATTCGGACAACGCCTGCAATTCTACCTCACGGCCGTGCCCGCTAACGTTGAGCAGGACGCGTACGTCGGGCGATGGCAACACCGGATCGCCTTTTTCCGGCCACTCGACGATACAGACGTTGTTGCCGTCGAAGTCTTCGCGGAATCCTGCGTCCAGGAATTCTTCCGGGCTCGACATGCGGTACAGGTCGTAGTGGATGATGTTCAGCGGCTTGCCGTCCAGCATCACCTTGTACGGCTCGGACAGGGTATAGGTCGGGCTTTTCACGGTGCCGATGTGGCCCGCGGCATGGATCATGGAACGCGTGAGCGCGGTCTTGCCGGCGCCGAGGTCGCCGTGCAGGTAGATCACCAGTCCCGGCTGCAGGGCGCGGGCCAGCGCGGCGCCAAGGGCGGCGGTGGCCGACTCGTCCGCGAGATAGTGCCGACGATGTGGCTGGGATTCGGCTTTGATAGGCTGCATCGAATAAAATAACGGGTTGTGCAGCGTCATGCGCTGCGGTGTTGTCTTCTTTCCATGTCCACTTACCCAGATCTTATTGCCGACCTTCCCGAGCTGGCGCGCGCCATCAAGACGTGGGGCGTCGAGCTCGGCTTTGCCGACGTGCGCATCGCCGACGTCGACCTGGCGCACCTGGAAGCGGGGCTGCAGGCCTGGCTCGATGCGGGGTTCCATGGCGAGATGGATTATATGGCAAGCCACGGCATGAAGCGTGCGCGCCCGGCGGAGCTGGTGCCGGGCACGGTGCGCGCGATCGTGGCGCGCATGGATTATCTGCCGGATAGCCGTGAGGGCGACTGGCGCGCCCAGGAACGCCTGCGCCACGCCGATCCGGACGCCGCCGTGGTCTCGGTGTACGCCCGCGGCCGCGATTACCACAAGGTGTTACGCAACCGCCTGCAGTCATTGGCCGAGCGCATCCAGGGCGCGATCGGACCGTTCGGCTACCGCGCCTTCACCGATTCGGCGCCGGTAATGGAATTGCCGCTGGCCGAAAAAGCCGGCCTCGGCTGGCGCGGCAAGCACACGCTGCTGCTGTCGCGCGCGGCCGGCTCGACCTTCTTTATCGGCGAAATCCTGGTCGATCTGCCCTTGCCGGTCGATCCGCCCACCGGCCGCCACTGTGGCCAATGCAGCGCCTGCATCGATATGTGCCCGACCGGCGCCATCCTCGGCCCCGGCCGGCTGGATGCGCGCCGCTGCATCTCCTACCTGACGATCGAATTGAAGGGCGCGATCCCCGAAGAGTTGCGGCCGTTGATCGGCAACCGCATCTACGGCTGCGACGATTGCCAGGTGGCCTGCCCGTGGAACAAGTTCGCGCAGCGCGCGGCGGTGCCCGATTTCGACGAGCGCAACGGCTTGGGCGAGGGCGACCTGGTGACGCTGTTCGGCTGGGAAGAAGCGGAATTCAACCGCCGCATGGAAGGCAGCCCGATCCGCCGAATCGGTCACGAGCGCTGGCTGCGCAATCTGGCGGTGGGGCTGGGCAATGCTGCTGACGCTAAACGGGGCAACGCGGCCATCGTGGCGGCCTTGCGGGCCAGGAGCGAACACCCGTCGGAGCTGGTGCGCGACCACGTGGCATGGGCGCTGGCGCGCCACGGAGAATAAGCGGGCCCGAGGGGCGCCGCTGCTGCATTACATTTCGATGCGCTTCAGGCGCAGGCCCGACCAGTCGCCGTCGATCGAGATCATCGCCACCGCGGTGATGCCGTTTTCCTTGGCATAGGCATTGATCGAGTCGCGGTTGATGTCAGTCGCCTTGGACGCGGTCTGCTTCAGGTAGGCGATCCACAGCGAACCTTTTTCGCCCAGCTTGTCCTTGGCGATTGGCAGGTATTGCTCGAGATCCTTGCGATGCATGCAGAACATCAGGATCACGTCGAACGGGCCATCGCCTTCCTTCACCAGTTCGGCTGGCATCTGTGCGGCAACGGTGGGATTGGCTTGGCCGTTCAGGATCAGCATCGACTTCGCCGTCCTCAAAAACATCTTGTCTGCAACTGTCTTTTCGTTCATTGGAGTTCCTAAAAGAGAGTGTGCATCGCGGCGCGTGGCCGCGGCGCGTTCAAGTTTATTTTACAAGGCTTCCCTGATTCAGCAGGGCACGTTGGCGCGCGGCATCATGAGCCGAATGAACGTGTGGGGACGCTTGGGAACGAACGGTTTTATTTGAGCAAGCCGGCCAGCTCGACCGCCGTCTTGACCTGCATCTTGTCGAAGATATGTGCCCGGTGTACCTCGACCGTGCGCATGCTAATACCGAGTTTATCCGCCACGACCTTGTTCATCATCCCGGCCAGGATCAGATCCAGCACTTCGCGCTCGCGCGCCGACAGCGTGGCCAGGCGCGCCTGCACGCCGGCCGAGGCGGCCGCCTTGCGCGACGCCGCCAGCGCTTCTTCGACCCGGTCCATCAGCACATTGTCATTGAACGGTTTCTCGAAGAAATCAAAAGCGCCGCGCTTGAGTGAATCGACCGCCATCGGCACGTCGCCGTGGCCGGTCAGGAAGATCACAGGCAGGCTCGGCAGCAGACCGCGGCCGATCAGCTGGTCGAACACGGCGATGCCGTTCATGCCCGGCATGCGCACGTCGAGCAGCACGCAGTCGCCGCTGTCGTCGAGGGTGCCGACCGCATCCAGGAATTCCTGACCGCCGGCATAGCCGCGCGCCGTCAGGCCGCGCGATTGCGCCAGCCAGGCGAGCGAATCCCGAATGACGTCTTCGTCGTCGACGATGTGCAGCATGCGTGTCTCCGTAGGGGCGGGATGGGCAGGGCGCGCTCCCGGTTCTGTTGTGTCGATTCAATTGGCGCGTCCCAATCCGGAGCGCGCCGCAGACGAATTTTAGCCCAGCGCCCGGCTCGCCGCTTGCGCCGGCAGCGAAAAGGTGAACACGGTGCCGCCGACTGGGTGCGGCGCATGGGTCAGCGTGCCGCCATGGAACTCGATCGCGGTGCGGCAGATCGACAGCCCCATGCCCATGCCTTCGGCCTTGGTGGAATAGAAGGGCGAGAACAGGCGCTCGGCCACCTCCGGCGAAATGCCGTGGCCGCGGTCAATCACCGACACCGCCACCTGGCCATCCTCGTGGTCGGCTTCGATGCGCAGCACGCGCTGCTCGGGGCGGGTGTCCTGCATCGCCTCGATCGCATTGCGGGTCAGGTTCAGCAGCACTTGCTCCAGCAGCAGGCGGTCGGCCAGCACCGGCGGCAAGCCGGGCGGCAAGTGTACGCGCAGGGCCACGCCGGCCTGGCGCGCCTGCAGTTCGACCAGCGCGCGCACGCCGTCGATCACGCTGCGGATCGAGACTTCCTCGCGCACCGGTTCGCGTTTCTTGACGAACTCGTGCACGCTGCGGATGATCTGGCCGGCGCGCTGCGCCTGCTGGCGCGCCTGTTCCAGCGGATGGCGCAGCATGCCCGGTTTCAATTCCTCGCCGGTATTGGCGGCACGCTCGAGCAGGTTCAGCGCACCCGCCGTATAGCTCGAGATCGCCGCCAGCGGCTGGTTCAGTTCGTGCGCCAGCATCGACGACAGCTCGCCCATGGTGGCCAGGCGCGCGCTGGTCTGCAGCTTTTCTTCCTGCTGGCGGTTCAGTTCCTCGACCCGCTTGCGGTCGGTGATGTCGAGCACCGAACTCATCCAGCCGGTATGGCGGCCGTTGCGTTCGACCAGGGGCGATTCGAACACCAGCACCGGCACCCGGGTGCCGTCCGAGCGCTGGAACACGGTCTCGAATTGCGGCGTGACCTTGCCCGACAGGATGCCCTGGAATCGCTCCTCGTACTCGGCGGTGGCTTCCGGCGCCCAGTAGGCCATCGGCGGCTTTTTACCGATCAATTCCTCAGCCGGCAAGCCGACGATCTGGCAGAAGGCCCGGTTGACATACGTGACGCGGCCCTCCAGGTCGCGCGCGCGCAGGCCGGTCAGCAGCGAGTTTTCCATCGCCGTGCGAAACGCCATCTGCTGGCGCAGCGCGCGTTCGGCGGCCAGTGTGCGTGAGATGTGGCGCCACAGCGCGGCCAGGCTGAGCAGCAGGCCGAGCGCCAGCACGATCACCGAGCCGACCAGCAGGTTCGGCAGCAGCCTGGGCGCGCCTTTTACGCTGTTGGTGGACAGCACCAGCTGGGCGCCGGGCAGGTCGAGTTCGCGCTGGTGGGTATAGACGCCGCGGCCGGGGCCGCCCGAGGCGCGGCGCGCCACCGTCAGTTCGTTGCGGTCGAGCAGGGACAAGGCATTGTCCTGGGCGAACCACCAGGGCACGGTTTCGTCGAGCAGTACCTGCAGGCTATAGGTCGCCACCAGGCTGCCCATGAATTTGCCGCCGCGGAACAAGGGCAGATACAGATCGATCAGGCCGTGGGTCGAGGGCGTGGCGCCGTACGGCTCGCTATAGCGCCCGCGCCGCATTGAGCGCGCCATTTCGCCGGCCTGCAAAGTGGTGTCGGGCAGGCCGGCAGCGGGCAGGTCGCTGCCGTGGGTGGCCATCACGGCGCCGTCGGCATCGGTCCAGACCACGCGCACCAGTTCCGGGCCGTTCTTGAACATCTGCGTGAAGCGCGCCTGCAGCTTGGCTTCGGCCATCGGCGCCACCACCAGGTCGGCGCCGAGCGCGGACAGCGCTTCTTCGCTGCGCGCCAGCTCGAAGCGCAGCGTCTGCTCGACCCACAGCGTGTCGGCGATCAATTGTTCCTGACGCTCGGTGCTTTCCATCTGGCGCGCCTGCCACGGCAGCCAGATCAGCACCGCCAGGAACAGCAGCACCAGCAGCATCGGCACCAGCCAGCGCATGAAGCGCCAGGCGCGGCGCGTGCGCTGGCGCTGTTCCGGCAGGCTTGGGTCGATGGGAATTGTCATGCTGGGTCCTGGTTTGGTTACACTGTCGAGCTGTTGTGGAAGTCCACGATGGCCGGGTGGGCGTCGGCGGCGCATAGTTGCGATCGAGTATGGCGTCCACTACCGGCCGTCCGCTACTGGCCGTCCGCTACCGGCCATCCACCATAGTAACGTCTGATTAGGAAGAACGAACCGTCATGCCGCTTTCTGCCTTGGCCGCCCGCGTCCTGTTGTCCGTCTGTGCCGCGCTGGCCGCCGTCCCTGCGTCGGCGCAAGGTCCTATCGTCATCAAGTTCAGCCACGTGACGGCGCCCGACACGCCCAAGGGCATGGCCGCCGAACGCTTCAAGGAACTGGCCGAACGCATGACCAATGGCCAGGTGCGGGTCGAAGTGTATCCGAACAGCCAGCTCTACAAGGACCGCGAGGAACTCGAAGCCCTGCAGCTCGGCGCGGTGCAGATGCTGGCGCCGTCGCTGGCCAAGTTCTCGCCGCTGGGCGTGAAGGAATTCGAAGCCTTCGACTTGCCCTATATTTTCCCGGACAAGGCAGCGCTGTACAAGGTGACCGAGGGCCGTATCGGCGCCGACCTGCTGCGCAAGCTCGAGCCGAAAGGCATCACCGGCCTGGCGTTCTGGGACAATGGCTTCAAGATCATGTCAGCCAACAAACCGCTGCTGGCGCCGCGCGACTTCCAGGGATTGCGGATGCGTATCCAGGCCTCCAAGGTGCTGGATGCGCAAATGCGGGCATTGGGCGCGCGCCCGCAGGTGCTGGCGTTTTCGGAAGCGGCGCCGGCGCTGCGCGACGGCGTGGTGGAGGGCACCGAGAACACGCCGTCGAACATGTACACCCAGCGAATGCACGAGACCCAGTCGCACCTGACCGTGTCGAACCATGGCTACCTGGGCTACGCGGTGATCGTCAACCGGAAATTCTGGAACGGCTTGCCGGGCGGGATCCGCAGCACGCTGACGCGCGCCATGCGCGAAGCGACCGCCTATGAAAAAACGATCGCCCAGCGCGCCAACGACGATGCCATGGAGCAGATCCAGCAGGCCGGCACTACCCGCATCCATACCTTGTCGCCTGCCCAGCAGGCGGAATGGCGCCGTGCCATGCTGCCAGTGTATGGACAGATGGAAAATCGTATCGGAAAAGAGTCCGTGCGCGCCATCCTGCGCGAAGTAACAAGGTAAAATTTAACTGCGGCAAGTGTTAATGCCGTTTTCTTTATAAGTAAAATAATTTTGCGCATTTGTGGTCGAAAACATACGTTTTCTCACGGCATTTGCGTTATGATGGGGACCGGTCGCACTGCTATGGTGCGAACCGAACAGAATTAGCACTAAACAAGTAAAAATAAGTAGAACAAATCAAGAACGATTGCAACGCAACGGTTTTGGGGGAGTAACACAAAAGAACGGTAATCCATACCGGAGATATTCGAGGAGACACCACGTTTTACAGAAAGCCATCCGAATGGCCGGAAACGTGAACCCGAATTGGAGCGCACCCGACGGTGCGCTTTTTTTTCGTCCTATGGTCTAACAATGGAGCGCGCCTACTAGTCCCGCCTGTTGTCAGCGGTTAAGATACTGCATGCGATGGCAGGCGCCGCCGGCGTCCCGTCCTCCGCACCCCGAGACCATGAAAACCGATCCCGCCAGCCAGATTTTCAACGCCATCGTGCCCGCCCCGTTCGGCGCGCTCGGCATCCGTACCGTCGACGACCGGGTCCGTGAACTGGTCTACCTGCCGCCCGCGTTCGAAGAAAAAGCGCCTGACAGTGCCGTTGCCGAGCTGGCCGCGCGCCAGGTCGCGCACTACCTGGGCGACCCCGACTTCGCCTTCGACCTGCCGCTGCACGAAGCCGGCACCGAGTTCCAGCGCAAGGTGTGGGCGCGCGTCAAGACCATCCCGCGCGGCAGCGTACGCACCTATGGCCAGCTGGCCAAGCTGCTGGAGTCGGCCCCGCGCGCGGTCGGCCAGGCCTGCGGCGCCAACTGGTTTCCTTTGATCATTCCCTGCCACCGGGTCACGGCGGCGGGCGGTCTGGGCGGCTTTTCGAACCACGACGACGAGAATGGTTTCCACCTCTCGGTCAAGCGCTGGCTGCTACGCCACGAAGGCGCCACCGCGCATGCAATGATCCCATGGCAGCAGCAGGCAATCTGGCCCTGATCGACGAGTTCTGCGACACGCTCTGGCTGGAGCAGGGCTTGGCGAAGAATTCCCTGGACGCCTACCGGCGCGACCTGCGCCTGTTCGCCGGCTGGCTGGAAAGCACGCGTCCCGCCCACGCCGGCCTGCTGGCGGTGGGGCCGCACGACCTGACGGCTTATTTTGCCGAACGCCACCCTGAATCGCGTCCGAGCACGGCCAACCGCCGGCTGTCGGTGTTCAAGCGCTTCTATGGGCTGGCCTTGCGCCGCGGCCAGATATCGGAAGATCCGTGCCTGAAAATGCCGTCGGCACGCCAGCCGCTGCGCCTGGTGAGCACGCTGACCGAAGGCCAGGTCGAAGCCCTGCTGGCCGCGCCCGATACCTCGACCCCGCTCGGTTTGCGCGAGCGCACCATGCTGGAACTGATGTATGCCAGCGGCCTGCGGGTATCGGAACTGGTGGACCTGAAACTGGTCGAAGTCAGCCTCAACGACGGCGTACTGCGCATCACCGGCAAGGGCAGCAAAACGCGCCTGGTGCCGTTCGGCATGGAAGCGCGGCAATGGCTGGAACGCTACCTGAAGGATGCGCGCGGCATCATCCTGAACGGCAAGATCGACGACGCCCTGTTCGTTACCGGCCGTGGCGGACCGATGACGCGCCAGATGTTCTGGATCCTGGTCAAGAAGCATGCCGCCAAAGCCGGTATCCAGGGCCCGCTGTCGCCGCACACGCTGCGCCACGCCTTTGCCACCCATTTGCTGAACCACGGCGCCGACCTGCGCGTGGTGCAACTGCTGCTCGGCCACGCCGATATTTCGACCACGCAGATCTATACCCATGTTGCGCGCGAGCGCCTGAAACACCTGCACGCCCAGCATCATCCCCGCGGTTAGGGCAAGCCACGCGCGTCGCGCTGGTCCATAATGGCCGTGCGAAGCGGCATCCTCCCGACCAACCACAGCGAGGTGACTATGGCACGGAATAATTTCCAGTACGAAAAGCGGCAGCGGGAACTCGAAAAGAAGCGCAAGGCCGAGGAAAAGGCCAAGCGCAAGCTGGACGCGAAGCAGGCGCCGGCCGACGGCGGCGACGGCCAGGCCGGCGTCACCGGCGATGGCGGCGATGCCGTGCCGGAAGACGCCCAGGCGAATTCAGAGGCGGCGCCACCGAGCATCGCCTGATTTGAACTATTGGCACCAGCGACGGTCTGAACCCACAACAAGCCGTCAATAACTCTTTGGTCGCCATGCGGTGCATCTCTATACACGATGTGCCGCGCGCGCATTCGTATGCCTGTTGCATACGCGTTTGCGTGCTCACAAGCGCTCCGGTCCGGCCCCGGAAAACAATGACGGTGTTGTCCGCCTGTTGATTGTTCTTTCCTGATCGTTGCCGATCGAAAGGCCTGTCGTGAGCGAAAACCTGGCTGATTCCTTCGCCGCGCCGAATGACGCCGGGCCCAGTCCCGATGCATTCGGCTGGCTGCGCCACTTCGTCACCGCGCTCGAACTGGCGCCGGCGGTGGCGGTGCATTCGATGGACCGTGCCGGCTCCATCCGTTTCTGGAACCATGCCAGCGAGCAGCTGTACGGCATCGCCTCGGCGGCGGCGGTCGGCCAGCCGTTCCGCCAGCTGGTGCTGCACCTCGAGCGCCAGGACGAGTTCGAAGAAGTGATTGCCCGCATCTGGACCACCGGCGAGGCGCCGCCGCCGCGCGACTGGGAAGTCGAATCCAGCGCCGGCCGGCGCCACTGGGTGTATTCCTGCCACTATCCGGTCAAGCACGACGGCGTGATGCAGGAAGTGTTCTGCATGGAAGTCGACATCACCGCGCGCAAGGAAGCCGAGAGCAATCTGCAGCAGGCGGCCCAGGTGTTCCAGAACGCGCGCGACGCCATCATCATGATGGATGCCGAATACCGGGTGCGCGCGGTCAACGCCGCCTTCACCAGCATCACCGGCCACAGCGCCGAGAGCATCGTCGGCCAGCCGCTGGCCAGCCTGGGCTGGGACGCCGACGACGGCTTTTACGAACGCATCTGGGCCGAGCTCGACGGCAAGGACCACTGGGAAGGCGAGCTGGCCGGCCTGCGCAGCAACGGCCAGCGCTATCCGGTGCGCGTGGCGCTGACCGCGATCCGCGACGCGCATGGCGACGTCAGCAGCTATATGGCGATGCTTTCCGACATCAGCGAGCGCAAGCGGGCCGAGGAGCAGGTGCGCCACCAGGCCGAGCACGACGCCCTGACCGGGCTGCCCAACCGCATCCTGTTCCTCGACCGCCTGCACCAGGCGCTGGCCACCTGGCGCCGCCAGCACGACCGTTTCGCCGTCATGTTCCTCGACCTCGACCGGTTCAAGGCGATCAACGACACCCACGGCCACCAGGCCGGCGACATCGTGCTGCGCGAAGTCGCCACCCGCCTGCGCGCCTGCGTGCGCGCGGTCGACACCATCAGCCGCCTGGGTGGTGACGAATTCGTGGTGCTGCTGGCCGATATCAAGGGCGCCGACCAGGCCGCCCACGTGGCCGGCGCGGTGACCCAGGCGGTGGCGCGCCCGATCGACATCGGCGGCCAGTCGTTGGCGCTGTCGACCTCGATCGGCGTGGCGCTGTGCCCGGACGACGGCGACGACGTCGAGACCCTGCTGCACCATGCCGACGTCGCCATGTACCACGCCAAGCAGGACGGGCGCGATACCTTCCGCTTCTTCAGCCCGGCGATGAACGCGCACGTGATCGAACGCGTCGAGCTCGAGAACCGCCTGCGCCAGGCGCTCGACAGCGGCGAATTCCTGCTCGAATACCAGCCCGAAGTCGAAGTGGCGAGCGGGCGCGTGCACACGGTGGAAGCGCTGCTGCGCTGGCGCCATCCCGAGCGCGGCCTGCTGCTGCCGCGCGACTTTTTACCGGCGGCCGAGGAATCCGGCCTGATCGTGCCGATCGGCGAATGGGTGCTGCACGAAGCCTGCCGCCAGGCGCGCGTCTGGCAGGATGTCGGCCACCCGGTGACGGTGGCGGTGAACCTGTCCGACGCCCAGCTGGCGCATACCCGCCTGCCGACCGCGATCGACGCCGCCCTGGCCGAAGCCGGCCTGGCGCCGCAGGCGCTCGAACTGGAGATCGCCGAAGATGCACTGATCCGCAACGAAGCCACTTTCGCCGCCACCGCGCAGGCGCTGCGCCAGCGCGGCGTGCAATTGAGCGTGGACCGTTTCGGTACCGGCCTGTCGAGCCTGGAAGCACTGCGGCGCTTTCCGCTCACCAAGCTCAAGATCGACCGCAGCTATGTGGGCGACGTCGGCCACGACCCGGTCGACGCCGCCATGGTGCCGGCGATCATCGCCGTGGCGCGCAGCCTGCAGTTGCGGGTGGTGGGGGAGGGTGTCGAGACGCCGGCCCAGCTCGAATTCCTGCGCCAGCATGGTTGTGACGATTACCAGGGCTTCCTGGCCAGCGCCGCCAGCGCGCAGCCGGATCTGGAACCGATCGCGATCACGTAGGGTCGCCCGCCTGCTGGAACAGCCTGATCCTCGCCAGCACCTGCCCATGGTCCGACGCTTCCGGCAAGCCAAGGTTCAGGTGATCGTTCAGGTACACCACATCCACCACTTCCCCGATCGCTTCCGGTAGCGCCGGATTGAACTCGGGCGACACCAGGATGTGGTCGATGGTCGAATGGCGCGTGTCGTGCAGGATCGAGAACCCCACGTGGCGCTGGTGGTCGAGCCGGCGCTGCACCTGCACCGCGTCATACAGGCGCTCGTTCGGCGGCGTGCCTTCGCCCAGCACGATCTCGGTGGTGACCGAGTCGGCGACGTCGTTGAAGTCGCCCAGCACGATGCGCGGACGGCGGTTGACGTGGCCCATCTCGGTCAGCAGCACGCGCAGCGCGGTGGCTTCGGTGCCGCGCCGTACCAGCGAGCGCAGGCAGGCCAGCGCGTACAGGTGCGGATCGGCGCCGCTGTCGCTGGAACGGTAGTCGGGACGGCGCGACTTGAGGTGCACCACCACCACGTCGATGGTCACGCCGGGCGCCGCGATCACGCCGGCATGCAGCGGGGCGCGGGTAAAACGGTCGGGGTCGCGGCTGCCGGGCGGCATCGAAACGTTCGACGGAAACATGCCCAGCGCCGAACCCGGCTCGGCCAGCGGCAGGCGCGACACCAGCGCCACGCTCGGGGTCAGGCGCGGGGCCAGCGGATCGGGATCGAAGCCGACGTGGTGGGCGTCGCGATAGCGCCGGGTGCGGCGCAGCACTTCGCGCAGGACGCTTTGCGAAAAGATTTCCTGGAAGCCGATCACGTCGGCATTGATCAGGTCGAGCTGGTGCGCTGTCCAGTCGAGCTTGGCCTCGTACTCTTCAGGCGTGGTGGGCGCGAGATTGTCGTACAGGCGGACGCCGGGCGGGGCCAGGTTGAAAGTGTTGAAGGTGGCAAACCGTATTTCTTCCTGCATAATAGAAACCCCTGTTATTCGTATTTAGCGTACCACGCATGGCCAAGAAAGAGCACGTGTCAGAGACACCGGCGACGCAATTCCTGCGCAAGCACGGCGTCGTCTTCTCGGAGCACCCCTACGATTACGAAGAGCACGGCGGCACCTCGGTGTCGTCGCGCGCGCTCGGCGTGCCCGAACACGACGTGGTCAAGACCCTGGTGATGCAGGACGAGGCGGCGCGCCCGCTGGTCGTGCTGATGCACGGCGACTGCAAGGTCTCGACCAAGAACCTGGCGCGCGCGATTCCCTGCAAATCGGTCGAGCCGTGCAAGCCGGACGTGGCGCAGCGTCATTCGGGCTACCTGGTCGGCGGCACCTCGCCCTTCGGCATCCGCAAGGCGATGCCGGTGTACGTGGAAGAGAGCATCCTGGCCCTTGGCAAGATCTACATCAACGGTGGCCGCCGCGGCTACCTGGTCGGCATCGATCCGTGCGTGCTGGTCGACGTGCTCAAGGCGCGGCCCGTGCAATGCGCGCTGGCCGAGTAGCTTTCGCCGCCGGCTTCCGATGGTGTATATTCACGCACCAATTTCCGGTAAGTACGCCTGATAACACCATAAGCATGCTGCATAACAGCAGGCCGGATCACACGAAAGAGACCCGATGAACACCCTGATTGCCACCATTGCCGCCTACCTGCTCGGCTCGATTTCCTTCGCGGTCGTGATGAGCCGCGCGTTCGGCCTGAACGACCCGCGCACCTACGGCTCCAAGAACCCCGGCGCTACCAACGTGCTGCGCAGCGGCAGCAAGAAGGCGGCGATCGCGACCCTGATCGGCGACGCCGCCAAGGGCTGGCTGGCGGTATGGCTGGCGGTGCGCTTCGGCGCCGACTTTGGTATCGACGACGACGGCATCGCGCTGGTCGCGATCGCGGTATTCCTGGGCCACCTGTGGCCGGTGTTCTTCCGCTTCGTCGGCGGCAAGGGCGTGGCCACGGCGCTCGGCGTGCTGCTGGGCATTAACGTCTGGCTCGGCCTGGCCACCCTGGCCACCTGGCTGATCATCGCCTACGCCTTCCGCTATTCCTCGTTGGCAGCACTGATCGCGGCGATCTTCGCGCCGCTGTACTACGGCCTGCTGTTCGGCGCCGACAGCATCCTGTTCGCCGTGATCGTGATGAGCGGCCTGCTGGTGTGGCGCCACAGCAGCAATATCGGCAACCTGATCGCCGGCAAGGAATCGAAGATCGGCAGCAAGTCGGCCGGCGCCAAGAAGGCCAAGCAAGAGTCCAAGTAAGACCGTGTCCCCGAGCCGCCTGGCCGCAATGGCCGGGCGCGCGCTGAAATTCTCCCCAGGCGTTACCATAGCTCTTGAATGCGGCGCCTTCGCGCCGCGCAAGACTGAAAGGTGGTGCCCTGTGAGCAAACAACTCAGGATCGATTTCGTGTCGGACGTCTCGTGCCCGTGGTGCGCGATCGGCTTGAAATCGCTGGAACAAGCCCTGCTGAAGGTGGGGGAAGACGTGAAGGTCGACCTGCATTTCCAGCCCTTCGAACTCAATCCCGACATGGGCCCGGACGGCCAGGACATCGTCGAGCACGTGACCCAGAAATATGGCGCCACGGCCGAGCAGCAGGCAGCCAGCCGCGAGACCATCCGCGCGCGCGGCGCCGCGGTCGGCTTCACCTTCGACATGGAGCGGCGCGGCCGCATCTATAACACTTTCGACGCGCACCGCCTGCTGTCCTGGGCCGAAGAAGAGGGCAGCCAGCGCCAGCTCAAGCAAGCCTTGCTCGAAGCCTATTTCACCCGCTGCGAAGACCCGAGCAACCACGACGTGCTGCTGCGCACGGTGGAGAGCGTCGGCCTGGACCGCGAGGTGGCCGAGCGTATTCTGAAGTCGGACGAGTACGCCGACGAAGTGCGCCAGCGCGAGCAGTTCTTCCTGCGCGCCGGCATCAAGTCGGTGCCGGCGGTGATCATCAACCAGAAGCACCTGATCTCGGGTGGCCAGCCGCCGGAAATCTTCGAGCGTGCACTGCGCGAGATCCCGGCGTACGAAGCGCCTGCCGCGGCGTAATCGTAGGGTTGGCGGCTGTGCCGCCGACGCGTTCAATTCCGGCATGCTCTGCCGTGACGCGGGCACTGTTTGAACGCGTCGGCGGCGGAGCCGCCAACCCTACAGTTCGGGTGTTACAGCAACTCCAGCACCACCGGCTGGTGGTCCGACGCCGCCGTCTCCGACTGTACGTCGATCGCTTTCAAGCGCGGCGCCAGGTCGTCGGTCACAAAGAAATAGTCATAGCACTCAGGCCGCTCCGGCCACGGGAACCCGTGCAGCCCGGTAGTCGGCGCACGCGCCATGTCCCCGTGCACCACGCGCCAGGCATCCACCAGCGGCAAGGCGCCGTTCTCCGGCGCCGCCAGCAGCGCGCGGTAATCGTCGGCATCCGGTGCCAGATTGAAATCCCCGCACAGGATCGCCGATCCCGGCCGGAAGCCCAGCTGGAACGGCGCATCCAGGCTCGGATCGGGCTGGAACAGCCGCGCCCGCGCGCACGCTTCGGCATGCAGTTCGCGGATGCGCCCGATCTGCGCCATGCGCTGTACCGGCGAATAGTATTCGAGATGCGTGGTCAGCAAGCGCAGCTTGCCGGTTGGTGCATCGACCACGGTTTCCAGCAGGCCGCGCGGCATGCCGGCCGGATGTGCCGGGTCGGCCGGCCACGGCAGCAGGTGGCGGTGCACTTGCGAAATACGGTATTTGGAGAGGATCAGGTTGCCGAACAGGCGCGGGACATTGTTCTTGTAGATTTCGCTCGGCGCATGCTCCATCGCATGGTAGCCGCCGAAGGCGCCGGCGAGCTGCTTGAACTGGTTGGCGCTGGCGCTGCCTTCGAGCTCGGGGTGGTTGGCGGCCACCTCCTGCAGGCAGATCACATCGGGATTCAGGCGGCGCAATACGTCGATGATCGCATGGATCCTTATCCGTCCGTCCTTGCCGCAACCCCAACGAATATTCCAGCTTACAACGCGCATTGTTCACCTCCGTAAATCTTGACCGTAGGATATTGCCATCGTTTGGCGAGAGACGGTCACACCGTAGGATCGGTGTCAGACTGGCAAGTTCAATGCTGAAGCGCTCCAAAAGAGCAGGCGCGACGGGCCGGAATCGGCAGCGTCGCGCCCGCTATTCAGCTGTCATGCCGATGACATTCAGGCAGCTTCGAGCTCATCCAGAGGCCAGCGCGGACGCACATTGAAAGCGTAATCGCGCTGCGCCAGATCGGGATTGCGCTCGAGGCGCATGGCGCCGGCGAACGCGATCATGGCGCCATTGTCGGTGCAGAATTCCAGCTCCGGATAATAGACCTTGAACTTGCGCTTGACGGCCGCCGCATCCAGTGCCGCGCGTAACTGGCGGTTGGCGCCGACCCCGCCCGCGATCACCAGACGTTTGAGGCCCGTATGCTTGAGTGCATTCACACACTTGGCTACCAGCACGTCCACAATCGCATCGACGAAGCCACGCGCGATATTCGCCTTGTCCTGCTCGCAAATATTCGCCACCACCTTTTCTTCGTGGTTCTTCACCACGGTCAGCACCGCGGTCTTCAGGCCCGAGAAGCTGAAATTGAAATCCTTCGAATGCAGCATCGGACGCGGCAGCGTATAGGCGGTCGGATCGCCGAACTCGGCCAGGCGCGAAATCGCCGGCCCGCCCGGATAGCCCAGGCCCAGCAGCTTGGCCGACTTGTCGAAGGCTTCGCCGGCGGCGTCGTCCAGCGTCTCGCCCAGCAGCGTGTAGCGGCCGACGCCATCGACCCGCATCAGCTGGGTATGGCCGCCCGACACCAGCAGGGCCAGGAACGGAAACTCGGGCCGCTCCGACGCCAGCAGGGGCGACAGCAGGTGCCCCTCCAGGTGGTGCACGCCCAGCACCGGCTTGTCCAGCGCCAGCCCCAGGCTGCAGGCGACCGAAGAGCCGACCAGCAGCGCCCCGGCCAGGCCCGGCCCCTGGGTATAGGCAATGGCGTCGATGTTCGATGCAGGAATCGCGGCGCGTTTCAGCACCTCGTCCAGCAGCGGAATGGCGCGCCGGATATGGTCGCGCGAAGCGAGTTCCGGCACCACGCCGCCATACTCTTCGTGCATGGCCACCTGCGAGTGCAGGGCATGGGACAGCAGGCCGCGCTCGGTGTCATACAGAGCAAAGCCGGTTTCATCGCAGGAGGATTCGACGCCGAGAACGATCATGGGGGAGGCAAAAGAAGAAAAGCGGAACCGCAGATTTTACCCCGGGAACGAGCGTCCCCGGGAGCGCACGGCATTTTTACGGGCGTTGCAGCAGTTCTTGATGCGCGCTGCGCAACATCGCCTCGGTTTCTTCCCAGCCGATGCAGCCATCGGTCACCGAGCAGCCGTATTTCAGTTGCGACAGGTCGGCGGGAATTGCCTGGTTGCCGCTGACGATATTCGATTCGATCATCACGCCCACCAGCGAACGGTTACCGTGGCGGATCTGCTGGATCACGTCCGACATCACCAGCGGCTGCAGTTCAGGCTTCTTGTAGCTGTTAGCGTGCGAGCAATCGACCACCAGATTGGCCGGCAGCTTGGCCTTTTCCAATGCCTGCTCGGCAATGGTCACCGACACCGAATCGTAGTTCGGGCGACCGCCGCCACCGCGCAGCACCACATGGCCGTAGGCGTTGCCGCTGGTGCGCACGATCGCCACCGAGCCCTGGTCGTTGATGCCGAGGAAGGCGTGCGGGCTGGACGAGGACAGCACGGCATTCACCGCGATGCTGACGTCGCCGTCGGTGCCGTTCTTGAAGCCGACCGGAGTCGACAGGCCGGATGACATTTCGCGGTGGGTCTGCGATTCGGTGGTGCGCGCGCCGATCGCGGTCCAGGCGATCAGGTCGCCCAGGTATTGCGGCGAGATCGGGTCCAGCGCCTCGGTCGCGGTCGGCAAGCCCAGCTCGCACACATCGAGCAGGAAGCGGCGCGCACGTTCCATGCCGACATCGACGCGGAACGAATCGTCCATGAACGGATCGTTGATATAGCCCTTCCAGCCGGTGGTGGTGCGCGGCTTCTCGAAATACACGCGCATCACCAGCACCATGGTGTCCTTGACCTCTTCCTGCAGCGCCTTGAGGCGGCGCGCATAGTCGAGGCCGGCTTCCGGATCGTGGATCGAGCAGGGGCCGACCACGACGAACAGGCGCTTGTCCTTGCGGTCGAGGATATTGCGGAGCAGGGCGCGGCCCTGCATCACGGTGGCGAAGGCGGCGTCGCTCAGCGGCAGGGTGGCGTGCAGCTCGACCGGCGTGGGCATGCGGGCGAACGAGCTGACGTTGGTGTTTTCGATATCGGGCGTACTGATCATGATGCTGTATGGGAGTCTCTTGGGGGATTGACCAGTGTAGACGGAAATTGCTGCACGTGCACATGGTTCGGCGCAAAACCATTGCTCGCAGGATATAGATGACAGCGTTGGCATGGCACGAGCTGCATCAGGGCCACGATTCCCGTGTATCCTTTTGCCATGACAACCGAACACCAACCAGACCAGGCGCGCTTTGCCGCCGCCCCCTTTATCAAGGAAATCGGCCGCGGCGTCAAAGGCGCGCGCAGCATGTCGCGCATTGATGCCCGCAACCTTTACGGCGCCATGCTGCAGGGAAGGGTGTCGGACCTGGAACTGGGCGCGGTCCTGCTCGCCATGCGCATCAAGGGCGAGGCGGTGGATGAGCTGGCCGGCTTCATGGACGCCGCCGAAGCCTCGTTCGCGCCACTGCCGAGCCCGCCGGGCGAATTCGCTCCGATCCTGATCCCGACCTACAACGGCGCGCGCAAGCTGGCCAACCTGACCCCGCTGCTGGCCTTGCTGCTGGCGCGCGAAGGCGTGCCGGTGCTGGTACACGGCGTCAAGAACGATCCGGGCCGCGTGACCACCGCCGAGATCCTGGCCGAGCTCGGCCTGGCCGAGGCCGGCTCCACCGCCGATCTGATGGACGCCTTCGCCGCCCGCCGCCCGGCCTTCATGCCGATCGAACGGCTGGCGCCGCAGCTGGCCCACATGCTGTCGCTACGCCGCGTACTGGGCGTACGCAACTCGACCCATACCCTGGTCAAGATCCTGCAGCCATTCGACGGCCCGGCACTGCGCCTGGTGTCGTACACCCACCCCGAGTACCTGGAAACGCTGGGCAGCTATTTCCTGCAAGCCGCAAATGACACCCGCGGCGACGCCTTCCTGATGCGCGGCACCGAGGGCGAAACCGTGGCCCACCCGCACCGCGCCCAGCGCATCGACTGGTTCCATGAGGGACAGCAGGCGCTGCTGGTGGAGCGCGACGCGCCGACCGACCTGCAATCCGACGTGCCGGACGGACGCGACGCGGCCACCACCGCGGCCTGGATCGGGGCCGCCCTGCGCGGCGAGGTGCCGGTGCCGGCCTCGATCGCGACCCAGGTAGCGCACTGCGTGCAAGTGTCGCGCGCCATCCGCCAACGCCAGCCCGTGTCGGCCTGAGTTGCAGCCAGGCTACTGACTGCGAACGCTCCGCCGGATTACAATGGCAGGTTTGGGCAAGCGCGCGAGCGCCAGGAAGACGGCAGCATGGCAAAACAATATGATGTGGCGGTAATCGGCGCGGGCGCGGCCGGCATGATGTGCGCGGCCGTGGCGGCGCAGGGCGGCAAGCGCGTGGTGCTGCTCGACCATGCGACCAAACTGGCCGAGAAGATCCGCATCTCGGGCGGCGGCCGCTGCAATTTCACCAACGTCAATGCCGCGCCGCAGAACTTCCTGTCGCAGAACCCGCACTTCTGCAAGAGCGCGCTGTCACGCTACACGGCGCAAGACTTCCTTGCCCTGGTCAAGAAGCACCGCATCGCGTATCACGAGAAGCACAAGGGCCAGCTGTTCTGCGACGACTCGAGCGAGCAGATCATCGGCATGCTGCGCGCCGAATGCGAACTCGGCGGCGTGCAATGGTGGATGCCGTGCAAGGTCGGCGGCGTGCGCAAGAGCGACACCGGCTTCACGGTCGAGACCGATCAGGGCGAGCTGCAGGTAGCCAATGTCGTGGTCGCCACTGGCGGCCTGTCGATCCCGAAGATCGGCGCGACCGACCTCGGCTATCGCATCGCCAGCGGCTTCGATCTGAAGATCATCGAGACCCGTCCCGGCCTGGTGCCGCTGACTTTTGATGGCCCCAGCTGGCAGCCGTTCGTGCCGCTGGCCGGCATCGCGCTCGAAGTGGAAGTCAGCACCGGCAGCGGCAAAGGCAAGGGCGCACGGGGTGGATCTCAAACCAATGGTCACTTCCGCGAAGACCTGCTGTTCACCCACCGCGGCCTCTCGGGCCCGGCAATTCTGCAGATTTCCAGCTACTGGCAGCCGGGCACGCCGATCGTGCTGAACCTGCTGCCCGAGATGGACGTCGCCGAGACCCTGATCGGACTGAAGAAAACCGAGAAAAAGCAGTTGGGCAATGTGCTGGCCCAATGGCTGCCGGCGCGCCTGGCCGAAGGCCTGTTGCTCGGCAATGATTTCGATCCAACTGCACGCCTGGCCGACATGGCCGACGCCAAATTGCGCAAGCTGGGCGACGCCATCAACCGCTGGGCCATCGTCCCGACCGGCTCGGAAGGCTACAAGAAGGCCGAGGTGACGCTGGGCGGGGTCGACACGCGCGAGCTGTCGCAGCAGACCATGATGGCGAATAAAGTGCCGGGTTTATATTTCGTCGGCGAGACGGTCGACGTCACCGGCTGGCTGGGTGGCTACAACTTCCAATGGGCCTGGGCCTCGGGCGTGGCGGCCGGTCTGGCGCTGGCTGCAACGTGAGAAATTGACGATGTGGCAAATGCATCACATCTTGATAAAAGCTTCCACTGGGCTTGAAATGCTGCTAGAATTTCGTTCTTCCCTAAATCCAACGGTTTGAATTTTTTACATGACCACTATCCGCCTTAAAGAAAACGAGCCGTTTGAAGTCGCAATGCGTCGCTTCAAGCGCACCATCGAAAAGACCGGTCTGCTGACGGAACTGCGCGCACGCGAGTTCTACGAAAAGCCAACCGCTGAGCGCAAGCGCAAGCTGGCCGCTGCAGTGAAGCGCCACTACAAGCGCATCCGCAGCCAGCAACTGCCGAAGAAACTGTACTAAGACAGTCCAGCCGGCCAAGACCCGGTGACGGCATTGCCTGTCCCGGCGAGTCGCTGATGTCCGCAAGCCCGCTCCGGTTTCGCCGCAGCGGGTTTTGTCGTTTGGCTGCGGGTTATTGATGAGCTCGCAGCCCCATTTCATCTAACACGGAGATCCCATGAGCTTGAAAGAACAACTGACCGACGACATGAAAGCCGCGATGCGCGCCAAGGAAAGCGGCCGCCTGGCGGCAGTGCGCCTGATCATCGCCGAAGTCAAGCGCAAGGAACTCGACGAACAGACCGAGCTGAACGACACCCAGGTGCTGGCCGTGATCGAAAAGATGATCAAGCAGCGCAAGGATTCGATCACCCAGTTCGAAGCCGGCGGCCGTGCCGACCTGGCGGATATCGAAAAGGCCGAACTGGCCATTCTGTCGACCTATATGCCGGCCGGCCTGTCGGACGAAGAGATTGCTGCTGAAGTCGCGGCGGCCGTGGCTGCTACCGGCGCTGCCGGTCCGGGCGATATGGGCAAGCTGATGGGCGTGCTCAAGCCGAAGCTGGCTGGTCGTGCTGACATGACCGTGGTGTCGGCGCTGGTAAAGAAGGCGCTGGCTGGCGCGTAAGCCATTCTGTTGTTAGCTTAAAAACCGTCATCCCCGCGAAGGCGGGGATCCAAGTTTCTTCGCGTACCACTCCGTTTGCTTTCAGTTGTGCGCGTAAAACTTAGGTTCCCGCCTTTGCGGGAATGACGTTGGATAAGATGGTTGCGAATCGCGAGCTGGCGATATCTGTTGCGCCAACTTAACAACACCAACTAAACAACACCAACAAACCACCACCATTCCCAGCGGACCCATCCTCGTTCGCAACTTGTTGCACATCAACTTGCACCGAGCCCTGCGGTATAGTCTGAACCCGGACAAACACTGAGTAACGCCAAAGTGATCCCGCAAACATTCATCACCGATTTGCTTAACCGTGTCGACATCGTCGACATCGTCGGCCGCTACGTCCAGCTGAAAAAGGGCGGGGCCAACTTCATGGGCCTGTGCCCGTTCCACAACGAAAAGTCCCCCAGCTTCACGGTCAGTCCGACCAAGCAGTTCTATCACTGCTTCGGCTGCGGCGCCCACGGTACCGCGATCGGCTTCCTGATCGAGTACTCGGGCATGGGCTTCGTCGACGCGGTCAAGGACCTGGCCCAGAACGTCGGCATGATCGTCCCCGAAGCGGACGACAAGATCCCGCCGGCCCAGCGCGCCGCCCAGCAGGCGCAATCATTGGCGCTGACTGAAGCCCTGACGCAAGCCTGTAACTTCTACCGCGCCCAGCTGCGCGACGCCCCGAATGCCATTGGCTACCTCAAGAAACGCGGCCTGACCGGCGAAGTGGCCGCTCGCTTCGCCATGGGCTACGCGCCGTCGGGCTGGGACAGCCTGCGCAGCGTGTTCCCTGACTACGACGTCCACGTGCTGGTCGAGTCCGGCCTGGTGATCGACAAAGTCGACGAAGAAGGCAACCGCCACAAGCGCTATGACCGTTTCCGCGAACGGGTGATGTTCCCAATCCGCAACACCAAGGGCCAAGTGATCGGCTTCGGCGGCCGGGTGATGGACGGCGGCGAACCGAAGTACCTGAACTCGCCCGAAACGCCGCTGTTCCAGAAAGGCCTGGAACTGTACGGCTTGTTCGAAGCGCGCCAGGCGATCCGCGACGCCGGCTACGTGCTGGTGACCGAAGGCTATATGGACGTGGTCGCGCTGGCCCAGCTCGGCTTCCCGCAAGCGGTCGCCACGCTCGGCACTGCCTGCACCAGTACCCACGTGCAAAAGCTGCTGCGCCAGACCGACACCGTGATCTTCAGCTTCGACGGCGACCGTGCCGGACGCAAGGCTGCGCGGCGCGCGCTCGAAGCCTGCCTGCCGCAGGTGGGCGACGACAAGACCATCAAGTTCCTGTTCCTGCCGCAAGAGCACGATCCGGACAGCTTCGTGCGCGAACGCGGCGCCGAAGCCTTCGAGCAGGAAATTGCCGACGCAATGCCGCTGTCGCAATTCCTGCTGCGCGAAGTGACGCAGGAACATGACCTCGATTCACCGGAAGGCCGCGCCCACGCCCAGTTCGAAGCCCGGCCGTTGCTGCAGGCGATGTCGCCGACCAGCCTGCGCCTGCAGATCGTGCGCGGCCTGGCCAGCATGACCCAATCGACGCCGGCGGAGATCGAAAGCCTGTTCGAGTTGTCCAAGCCGGTGGCTGCCGTGAAACGCGCGCCGCCGCGCCAGGGCCGGCCACAGCCGGTCGGTCTGGAACTGAAGATGCTGCGCATCCTGGTCGCTCACCCGCACCTGGCGCTGGCGCTCGACGAGAACGCGCTGGCGGCATTCAACCATTTTGGCGAGGAGTCGAGCGACCGCCTACGTCACCTGGTCGAAACCGCGCAGGCGCTGGGCGAAGCCGGCACCTTTGCAGCGTTGTCGCAACAGTTGCGAGAAGTGACCACCGAGTATGACGACATGATCGCCGAGATCGCCGCCGAACCCGAAAACGATGCCGATTCCGACCGCATCGTGCTGCTCAGTGCGATACGTCAAATCAAAATGGACTCGTTAAAACAAGAACTTAACCAGTTGTTTTCTTCGGGACTGACCCCAGATCAGGTAAGCACTCGCTACCGCGAGATCGTCGCTCAGCAGGACCTCCTGGCCCGCGAGGCTGCAGCAGAGATGACACCCCGATGATCGCCTTCAAAACCGCTCTCATCCGCTATGGATGGGCAGGCGTCCGCAACTGGAAAAAAAAGGGGTGCGTGCTATAATAAAACGCTAACTATTGCAACTGTTGAAACCCTTTTTGGTTCAATTGCATGCGTGGAGTTTCAGTTAGCGGGGCCATAGATTTGTGCCTGCAGGAGATGTAAGGTAACAAAACTTTATCTTTAACCATCGTAAAGTTCGTCGTTGTGACATCGAAAGCGCCTGTGCCAACCAAGAAACCCGAAACCAAAGTGGCTGCCAAAACCACGAGAGCGTCCGCTGCGAAGGTGGACAAATCGCAAGACAAGGCCGAGGTTCGTACGGCGAACCCAGCGCCTGTCAGCCAGACGACCGATGCAGCCGCACTGGCTGCGATCGACACGTCCGGCTATGTCCTGCCGACCGTCAAGGTACCGGGACGCCGTGGCCGCAAGCCCAAAGAATTCACCCCCGAGAACGATGAGATCGCCGCACTGAACGCGGTCGAGCGTGCCGAACTGAAGGCCGCGGACAAGGCCAAGGCCAAGGACCGCAAGGCCAAGGAAAAGGCGCTGCTGAAGGACGCGTTCTCGTCCGATACCGAGGCCAGCGAAGAAGAGCTCGAGCTGCGCCGCAACAAGCTCAAGGCCCTGATCAAGTCGGGCAAGGAGCGCGGCTTCCTCACGTACTCCGAGATCAACGACCACCTGCCCGAGAACATTGTCGATCCGGAAGCGATCGAAGGCATCATCGGCACCTTCAACGATATGGGCATCGCCGTGTACGAACACGCGCCCGATGCCGAGACGCTACTGTTGTCCGACAATGTCCCGAACGCGACCAGCGACGATGAAGCCGAGGCCGCCGCCGAAGCGGCGCTGTCGACGGTCGATTCCGACTTCGGCCGCACCACCGACCCGGTGCGCATGTACATGCGCGAAATGGGTTCGGTCGAGCTGCTGACGCGCGAAGGCGAGATCGAGATCGCCAAGCGCATCGAAGACGGCCTGCGCGACATGATCCAGGCGATTTCCGCCTGCCCGGTGACCATCGCCGAGATCATCGACGCCGCCGCCAAAATCGAGCGCGACGAGATCAAGATCGACGAGATCGTCGACGGCCTGGTCGAAGAAGAAAGCGACGAGCAGACTTCGCCGACCGCGGTCGCCACGACCTCGACCGATTCCGACGACGAAGAGGATGACGAGGCCGAGGAAGAAGAGGAAGAAGAGGAAGAGGAAGCCGCCAGCAGCTCCGGCGCCGCCGGCTATTCGGCCGAGCAGCTCGAAGCGCTGAAGCAATCCGCGCTCGGCAAGTTCGGCGAAATCTCCCAGCAGTTCGAGAAGATGCGCAAGGCGTTCGAAAAGGACGGCTACAACTCCAAGGCCTACGTCAAGGCGCAGGAATCGATCTCGAACGAACTCCTCGGCATCCGCTTCACGGCGAAAGTGGTCGAGAAGCTGTGCGACACGCTGCGCGGCCAGGTCGACGAAGTGCGCCACATCGAGAAGCAGATCCTGGACGTCGCGGTGAACCGCTGCGGCATGCCGCGCGCTCACTTCATCAAGGTCTTCCCGGGCAACGAAACCAACCTGGAATGGGTCGACGGCGAAGTCAACGCCGGCCACGCCTACAGCGCCATCCTGGGCCGCAACATCCCGACGATCAAGGAACTGCAGCAACGTCTGATCGACCTGCAAGCGCGCGTCGTGCTGCCGCTGCCGGACCTGCGCAACATCAACCGCCAGATGGCGGCCGGTGAAATGAAGGCGCGCAAGGCCAAGCGCGAGATGACCGAGGCCAACCTGCGTCTGGTGATCTCGATCGCCAAGAAGTACACCAACCGCGGCCTGCAGTTCCTGGACCTGATTCAGGAAGGCAATATCGGCCTGATGAAGGCGGTGGACAAGTTCGAATACCGTCGCGGCTATAAATTCTCGACGTATGCGACGTGGTGGATCCGCCAGGCGATCACGCGTTCGATCGCGGACCAGGCACGTACGATCCGTATTCCGGTGCACATGATCGAAACGATCAACAAGATGAACCGGATCTCGCGCCAGATCCTGCAAGAGACCGGCGCCGAACCGGATCCGGCGACCCTCGCCATCAAGATGGAAATGCCGGAAGATAAGATTCGCAAGATCATGAAAATCGCCAAAGAGCCGATTTCCATGGAAACGCCGATCGGTGACGATGACGATTCGCATCTGGGCGATTTTATCGAGGACAACAATACGCTGGCACCGTCGGACGCCGCGCTGCACGCCTCGATGCGCGGTGTGGTGAAGGACGTGCTCGACTCGCTGACCCCGCGCGAAGCCAAGGTGCTGCGCATGCGCTTCGGCATCGAGATGTCGACCGACCACACGCTGGAAGAGGTCGGCAAGCAGTTCGACGTCACCCGTGAGCGGATTCGCCAGATCGAAGCGAAGGCGCTGCGCAAGTTGCGGCACCCGTCGCGCTCTGACAAGCTGAAGAGCTTCCTCGAGGGCAGCAGCTGATTGTTGGTCCACGCTTGACGGACCTGTAGTAAAAGCAATATGCTCTCGCCACTTCGCTCGTCCGGCAACATGCCGGTGAGCCGGTGGCGAGTTCATTTTCCACCGTTCCAGTTTCTGGGCCTCTAGCTCATGCTTGGTTAGAGCAGCGGACTCATAATCCGTTGGTGCCGTGTTCGACTCACGGGAGGCCTACCAATGCGCTTGGCAGATCATGGGGTTACGGCATGCCGTAACCCCTTTTGCCATCCTGGAGGGGCGGCAGCCAGGCACGCTACAATCGTCGCCGTGACTTCTTGACCAACCGCCCATGACCAGCGCCGCCGCAGCAGACCCCGGTTTTACCCTCAACGACATCGAGATCGGCCTGCGCATCCACGAAGCGCTGGCACACCACGCACGCGCCATGCGCGGCGCCCTGATCAGCTACACCGATCTGCTGACGCTGGCGCGCAGCCTGCACCCCAGGGATGCAGCGCTTGGCCGCGCGGTCCCGGTCGGGATCGGCATGAAATTGCAGTTCGTTACCGGCTTCTGCATCGCCCATGGCTATCCCGACCTGGCCTGTCTCGCCGTCAACCCGGCCAGCATGCGGCCTTACCCGGGCTACCGGGGCGAATGGGAAGCCGAACGCCGCGCCGTTGCCGGCATCGACTGGGCCGCCGCCGCGCCCGCGCTCGACGCCCATGCCGCCATGGCGCGGGCCGCCGTGCCTGCGCGCCTGAAACCACGCAAGGAGCGTCCGGCCGATGTCGCCTGGTATGCCTACTTCTGCTCCCACCGCAGCGCCTGCGAAAAAGTGGCGCCGCAGGACAAGCAGGAAATCATCAACCTGATCATGGCGGGACTGGATCCGGACACCGCACTGCGCCGGGTCCTGGCGGCAAAGACCGACTTCAGCGAAACGGACTGAGGAACGGTTGGCCGCCGCATCACGATCGGCCCGGTAATCCGGCCACTCCGCGCGCCGTCACCGAGCGGCAGGCTGGGCGAACAAAGTCCGCTAGGCTTCATTTTTTCGTCTTTTCGTGCATTTTTCGTGTCAAATCGTCTAGACTTACTGCAAATTCCATAGGGCTGACCATGACCACATCCGCTTCCGCATCCCCGGCAGAGGACATGCCTGTCGAAGCCGGCATCGTCCTCAGCACATTGCAATATCCCGTGGTCGGCATCGGCGCTTCCGCCGGCGGCCTGCCTGCGCTGCAGCGCCTGTTCGAGAACATGCCGCGCGGGCACGAGCTGGCCTTCGTCATCATCCTGCATCTGTCGCCCAAGCACCCGAGCTCGGCCGCAGCGATCCTGCAGCGCGTCACGAACATGCCGGTGGTGCAGGTCACCTCGCGGGTCCAGATCGAGCCCGGCCACGTGTACGTGATCGCGCCCAACGTGCATCTGTCGATGGTGGACGGCCTGCTGCTGGTCGAAGAACTGAAACGTCCGCGCGGCCAGCACGTGGCGATCGACCTGTTCTTCCGTACCCTGGCCCAGGTGCACCGCGAACGTGCGATCGCGATCGTGCTGTCCGGTACCGGTTCGGATGGCGCGGTGGGGCTGAGCCGGGTCAAGGAGCAGGGCGGGCTGACCATCGTGCAAAGTCCGCATGATGCCGAGCACGAGGGCATGCCGAACGCGGCGATCCGCACCGGCGCGGTCGATTTCGTCATGCCGGCGATCGAGATGCCGCAAAAGCTGATCGACCTGTGGGACAACGCCAAGCGCATCCAGCTGCCTCCGACGGGCGACGACGAGGCGCCGATCGATCGCGTCACCATCGATCCCGATGCCGGCGCCGAAGACGCCCTGCACGACATCATTGCCTCGCTGCTGGCGCGCACCGGTCATGACTTCCGCCATTACAAGCGCGCCACCGTGCTGCGCCGCATCGAGCGGCGCATGCAGGTGCGCCAGACCAATACCCTGCCCGAATACCGCGACCTGCTCGAAAACGACGTCGCCGAAAACAAGGCCCTGCTCGACGACATGCTGATCGGCGTCACCAACTTCTTCCGCGACCGCGAAGCCTTCGAATCGCTCGAGCGCGACATCATTCCCGAGCTGTTCAAGGAGCGCGCGCCCAACGACGAGGTGCGCGCCTGGGTCGCCGCCTGCGCCAGCGGCGAAGAGGCGTACTCGCTGGCGATGCTGCTGGCCGACCAGGCCGCGCTGAGCGATCAGCCGCCGCAGTTCCAGGTATTCGCTTCGGACATCGACGACCATTCGATCGACATCGCGCGCTCCGGCAACTACCCGGCCTCGATCATCACCGACGTCGCGCCGACCCGCCTGCGCCAGTATTTCAAGCGCGAGGACAACCGCTACCGCATCCGCAAGACGCTGCGCGACCGCATCCTGTTCGCCTCGCACAACCTGCTGCGCGACCCGCCGTTCTCGCGGCTCGACCTGATTTCATGCCGCAATCTGCTGATTTACCTCAACCGCGACGTTCAGCTGCGGGTGCTGCAGACTTTCCACTTCGCCCTCAAGCCCGGTGGCTACCTGTTCCTCGGCTCGTCCGAATCGGCCGAATCGGTGTCGGAGTTCTTTATCCCTATCGACAAGAAGAACCGCATTTACCGCGCCCGCAGCACCGGGCGCCACATGCATTACCAAAGCCCGTCGTCGGCGTTGTACGGCGTGCGCCTGCCCGAGATCAGCCGTCCCAAGCAGCCCGGCAAGCGCGTCTCGACCTATTCCGAGCTGCACCAGCGCGCACTGGCGCAGGCCGCGCCGCCGTCGGTGGTGATCGACCGCGAAGGCAACCTGATCCACGTGTCGGAACAGGCCGGCCAGTACCTGCGCATGGGCGGCGGCGAGCCGTCGCGCAGCCTGCTGGCGCTGGTGCTGCCCGAGCTGCGCATCGAACTGCGCTCCGCCATGTACCAGGTGACCCAGAATGGCGGGCGCGTCGACTGCCGCCCGATCGAGCTGGCGGACAGCCAGGAGCCGGTGACGCTGGCGCTGTCGGTCAGCGCATTCCATGACGATGAATCCGATGGCGATTTCCTGCTGGTGCTGTTCCAGCGCGCCGAGCCCGAGCCGGGCGCGCCCGTGACGCGGCCGAACGGCGGCCATGACGTGGTGCTGTCCCAGCTCGAGGCCGAGCTGCAGCGCAAGCGCGAGCAGCTGCAGGAAACCATCGAATATTCCGAGATCTCCACCGAAGAACTGCGCGCTTCGAACGAAGAACTGCAGGCGATCAACGAAGAACTGCGCTCGGCCACCGAAGAACTCGAGACCAGCAAGGAAGAACTGCAGTCGGTCAACGAAGAACTGGTCACGGTCAACTACGAGCTCAAGGTCAAGGTCGAGGAAACCGGCAAGGCCAACGACGACCTCAACAACCTGATCGCCTCGACCGACATCGCCACCATCTTTGTCGACAGCGGCCTGCGCATCAAGCGTTTCACGCCGCGCGCGGCCGACCTGTTCTCGATCATCGCGTCCGACGTCGGCCGTTCGCTGCTCGACCTGACCCACAAGCTCGACTACGACCAGCTGGCCGAGGACGTCAGTGCCAGCTTCGAGACGCTGCGCCTGGTCGAACGCGAAGTGCGCAGCAACGACGGCCGCTACTACATCGTGCGCCTGCTGCCTTACCGCACCAACGAGGACCGCATCGAAGGCGCGGTGATGACCTTCTTCGACATCACCGACCGCCGCCACGCCGAAGAGCAGGCGCGCGCCAGCGAGGCGCGCATGCGCATGGTGGCCGAGAGCGCCAACGACTACGCCATCATCACGATGGATGAACAGGGGCGCGTGACCAGCTGGAACAAGGGCGCCGAAACCCTGTTCGGCTACAGTGCCGGCGAGATGCAGGGCGTGGGCCTGGCGCGCCTGTTCATGCCCGACGATATCGCCGCCGGCGTACCGCAGGATGAACTGAGACGCGCGCGCGAGGACGGCCGCGCCGAGGACGAGCGCTGGCATGTGCGCAAGGACGGCAGCCGATTCTTCTGCAGCGGCGTCACCACGCCGCTGCGCAACGGCGACTTCTACGGCTACGCGAAAATAGCGCGCGACGAGACCGCGCGCGAGCGCCAGGGCAAGGAGCGCGAGCAGGCCTTCAATCGCGAGCAGGCCGAGCGTTCCGATGCCCAGAGCGCGATGGCACTGAAGGACGAATTCCTGGCGGTGATGTCGCACGAGCTGCGCCATCCGCTGAACATGATCCACATCAACGTCGAACTGCTGGCGCGCATGCCCGAGCTGCGCCACTCGACCGGCTTCATGCGCGCCGCCGCGGCCATCCGCAGCGCGGTAATGAGCCAGGCCAAGATCATCGACGACCTGATGGACATGTCGCGCGTACACACCGGCAAGCTGTCGCTCACCATGGCGCCGGTCGTGCTCGACGACGTCCTGCAGCGCATGGTCGAGGCGACGCGCAACGACCCGGCCGCGCACGACATGACGATCGAATTCAGCGGCGGCGCCGACAACCTGCCGGTACTGGCCGACGTCGTGCGCATCGAGCAGGTGGTGATGAACCTGCTGAGCAACGCGATCAAGTTCACGCCGAAGGGCGGGCGCATCGAGGTACGCCTGGCGCGCGAGCCGGACGCGCTGCGCATCGACGTGATCGACAATGGCCAGGGCATCTCGCCCTCGTTCCTGCCGCACGTGTTCGACATGTACGGCCAGAGCATGGCGGTGACCACCCGCAGCAAGGGCGGCCTCGGGATCGGGCTGGCGCTGGTGAAGGAACTGGTCGCGCTGCATGGCGGCCGCATCGAGGCGGCATCGGACGGCATCGGCAAGGGTGCGCGCATCAGCGTCTGGCTGCCGCTGTTCGCCAACAATGCGGCGCCGGGCGCGACCGGCGCCGGCAAGGGCGACGACGACCTGGCCGGCCTGCGCATCCTGGTGGTGGACGACATGGAAGAGATGCTGATGGTGTTCAAGTCGCTGCTCGAGACCGGCGGCGCCACCGTGTTCGAGGCCGCCAGCGCGCTCGAGGGCCTGGCCGTGCTCGAGCGCCAGGAAGTCGACCTGGTGATCTCGGACGTGTCGATGCCCGAGATCGACGGCTACGAATTCCTGCGCCGCGTGCGCGCCATGCCGAAGCATGCCCGGCTGCCGGCGATCGCCCTGAGCGGCATGCGGCGCGACGCCGACATCCAGCGCGCACGCGAGGCCGGCTTCTCGGCCCACCTGGGCAAGCCGGTATCGGTCGAGCGCCTGCACGAGATCGTGCACGACCTGCTGCCGCGCGGTGGGGAATCGTCGGCTCCGCCACCGGCGCGTTGATCGTTATCGGCTTCGCTTTCGCACCGGATGATCTTGCTGCAAACTATCACCGCGCCGGCGGCGCAGCGCGGGGCCGCCTGGGCCAACCCTACGGTGCGCTGGTGCGCAATTCCTCCAGCACCTCTTCCAGCTGCTCCGGCCTGAGCGGCTTGACGTAGTGGCGCTCGAAGCCGGCCGCCAGCGCCCTCGCGCGGTCGGCCGGCTGGCCGTAGCCGGTCAGCGCCAGCAGCCGCATGGCGGCCAGCGCCGGCTCGGCGCGCAGGGCGGCGGCGATCTGGTAGCCGTCCATCCCGGGCAGGCCGATGTCGACGATCGCCAGTCCCGGATGCCCTGGCGCGCCAGTGCGATGCCGTCCGGGCCGTTAGCGGCTTCCAGTACCCGGCAGCCGGCCGCCGCCAGCTGCGCCGCCAGCATCGTGCGCGCGTCGTCGTTGTCCTCGATCAGCAGCACCGTGGAGTTGCCGTCATCGGCCCTGGCCTCGGCCCCGGACCTGGCCGCCGCGACGGGCGCCGGCGCCGGCGCGGTACGGTTCGCATCGGCTGGCGGTTCGGCCAGCAGCGGCAGGCGCAGCGTGAACGTGCTGCCCTTGCCGGGCCCGTCGCTGGCCGCCTCGATCGACCCGCCGTGCAGCTCCACCAGGCTGCGCACCACCGACAGCCCGATCCCCAGCCCGCCCTGCGTGCGGTCGAGCGTCACTTTGCCCTGCACGAAGATGTCGAACAGTCGCGGCAGCAGCTCGGGCGCGATGCCGATGCCATCGTCGCGCACCGTGAGCCGGGCCTGGCCCTCGTCCACGGTCAGCACGATCTCGACCGTGCCGCCGGCCGGCGTGTATTTCAGCGCATTGCCCACCAGGTTGCCGACCACCTGTTCGATGCGCGTCGGGTCGCCCCTGATCCACGCCGGCGCCAGATCGCAGCGCAGCGTGTGCGCGACCCGGCCGCCGACGCGCAGCGCATCCACGACGGCGCCGGTCACGGCGGCCAGGTCGAGCGGCCGCATGTCGAGTTCGACCTTGCCGCGCGCCAGCCGTGCCAGGTCCAGCAGGTCGTCGACGATGCGGGTCAGGTGCTTGCTCTGGCGTAGCAGGATGTCGTGGGCGCGCTCCTTCAGTGCCGGGCTGGCCGGCCCGCCGCGCAGCAGCTGGGTGGCGCCGACGATGCCGCTGAGCGGGTTGCGCAGTTCATGGCTGAGCATGGCCAGGAAGTCGTCGCGCGTCTCGACCTGCTGCTCGGCCAGCACCCGTGCTTCCTGTTCGCGTTGCAGCAAGGCGGCACGCTCGGCCGCGGCATGGGACAGCTTGGCGCCGGCGTCGTGCAGCGCATGCTGCAGGCGGTCGACTTCGGCGATCCCGCTGGCGCCGCTGGACGGCACTTCGCCGCGGCTGAGCATGGCGGCCGAGCCGCCCGCATCCTGGATCGCGCGCAGCAGGCGGCGCCCGAACAGGGCGGCGGCGGCGGCCGCGCACAGAAGCGCCAGCAGCATGCCGGCCGCGGCCAGCGTCACCGCGCGCTGCGCCACGCCCTCGATGTCGCGCGCCGGCACCGACACCGTCACCAGCCAGCCCGACATCGGCGAGCGGAAGAAGGCGTGGTAGGCGTCGACCCCGGCGCGCGTGTCGTAGCGCGCCAGGCCTTCGACATGCCCGGCCGCCGCGCGCATCAGGGCCGGGTTGGCGAACTGGCCGAAGCGCGCGGCTTCGCCAGTGCGCGCGATGACGTGGCCTTCGGTGTCGACCACCGACAGCTTCCAGCCCGGCGCCAGCGTCCGGCGCGCGATCACTTTCGAAAAATAATCGGGCGAGAACACCGAGGCCAGCACGTAGCGCCGGCCGCCATCCAGCGGCACCGGGACGTTGATGGTGGTGACGGGAATCTTCTGCACGGCGCCGCTGATCAGGCCCGAGACCACCGTCTTTTGCGTCTCGATCACCCGCCGCGTGCGCACACGCACATAGTCGGGCGGCGGCGGCAGCGGCGCGCCCAGCGGCTGCACGGTATTGATGATCTGCTGGCCGCTGGGCGCGAACAGGATGGTGCGGCCGCCGTCGCCGCGGTCGGCGCTGGTGGCGTGGCGGTAAAAGCCCTGCATGTCGCCAGTGGCCAGGTGCGGCGAGCGCGCCAGCACGCGCAGCGCCGCTTCGGCGCTGCCCAGTTCGCGGTCGACCAGCAGGGCGGTGGCGCTGGCGGTTTCGCTCAGCGTGTGCAGCGCGGCTTCGCGCTCGGCCTGCAGCAGGGTGCGCAGCGCGATCGCGGCCAGTAAAAATACCGGAACGATGATCGCGCCGATCATCAGCAGCAGGTAGGTACGGATCTTCATGCGGTGAACGTGGCCGGCCCGCAGCGCCGGAATCGACCCGGATGCGCGTCAGTTATCGAACTCAGTGACCAGCATTATATGCGCCGGCTGCCGAGCCCGGCACACGCTGCGCCAGCGGCCAGCGCAGTTCGAAGGTGGTGCCGCCGCCCGGCGCCGCCAGGCAGCGCGCCTGGCCGCCATGGGCCATGGCGATGGCGCGCACCACGGCCAGTCCCAGGCCGCTGCCGGTGCTGCTGCCGGCGCCGCGCTGGAAAGCGTCGAACACGGTGGCCGCCAATGCCGGGTCGACGCCGGGACCCTGGTCGCTGACGGTCAGCAGCGCGTGCCCGTCAGCGCGGCGCAGGCCGATCTCCAGGCGTCCGGGCAGGGCGTGGCACCTGGCGTTGTCCAGCAATGCCAGCAGCGCCTGGCGGATGCGCGCCGCGTCGCACGGCAGCTCGCCTTGTTCCAGTGCGGTCGCAAGCACCAGGCCGCGTGCGCGCAGGTCCGGTTCCAGCAGGGCGAGCACGTCGCGGATCTCGGTCGCCAGGTCGCATTGCGCCAGGTGCAGCGTCAGGTGGCCGCTGTCGGCCAGTCCCACCACCCGCAAGTCCTCGACCAGCCGGCCCAGGTTCTCGACCTGCGCCAGCAGGTTGGCGAACAGGCGCTGCTCGGGCGCGAACACGCCCTCGGCCAGACCCTGCAGACGGCCGCGCAGCACCGTCAGCGGCGTGCGCAGCTCGTGCGCGATGGCGGCGTTCCAGAACACCTGTTCCTTGGCCATGCGCTCGAGCCGCTCGGCCATGGTATTGAAGTCCTCCACCAGCAGCGAGGCTTCGCCCAGCGAACGGTCGTCGCCGCTGGCGCGCGCCGTCAGGTCGCCCAGCGACACGCGGCGCAGGCTGTCCGCCACCGAATTCAATGGCGCCAGGATGCGCCGCGCCAGCCGGATCGCGACCACGATCGCCAGTACCACGCCGCCCAGGATGGTGAGCATGATCCAGGCCAGTTCCAGGCTCGACGGCACCCACGAGCCGGCATCGGCCAGGTGGTCGGGCGCGAACGAGAACATCAGGCCATAGAAGGCGTACGAGCCGATCGTGATGCCGACCACCACAGTCAGCACCAGCAGGCCGACCGACAGCACGATCTGGCGGCTCAGCCCCGTGAGTCCGCCCAGGCTGCCCAGGAACTTCACGCGCGCCCGCCGAACTTGTAGCCGACGCCGCGGATGCCGAGCGGGACCTCGAGCACGCCGGCTTCTTCCAGTTTGCGCCGCAGCTTGCTGACGTGGCTGTCGACGGTGCGCTCGAGCGTATCGCCTTCCGGCAGGCAGTGCAGCAGCAGCTCGCTGCGCCCGAACACCTGGCGCGGTGCGCGCGCCAGGTGCGCCAGCAGCTTGAATTCGGTCAGGGTCAGCGCCAGCTGCACCGGCGCGGCGCCGGGCGAGGTCACGGTCACTTCGTGCTTGTCGAGGTCGATCGCCAGGTCGTCGACCCGGATCACGGCCGCACCCGCCTGCATGCCGGCGCCATGCAGGCGGGTGCGGCGCAGCACCGCCTGGGCGCGCGCCACCACTTCGGCCGGGTTGAACGGCTTGACCACGTAATCGTCGGCGCCGGTGCGCAGGCCCATCAGCTTGTCGATATCGCCGTCCATCGCGGTGACCATGATCACCGGCGTGGCGCCGCGGCGGCGGATCTCGGCCAGCACCATCCAGCCGTCCAGCTGCGGCATCTGCACGTCGAGCAGTACCAGGTCGGGCCGCGCCGACAGGTGCAGCTCGAGCGCCTGGCGTCCATCCAGCGCGCACAGGGTGCGAAAGCCGCCGCGCGAAAAATAGGCGGTCAGGATGTCGGCGATCTCGTCGTCGTCTTCGGCGATCAGCACCAGCGCGGGCGCCTGGCCGACGCCGGCCTGCGGCAGCATCTCCATCGAATCTCCATCAAAGTGCAACTCAACCACAACCGGGCAACCGCACAATCGCGGTCTTGCCCGCCGCCGCTACTGTACCGAAAGCGCGCGAGTAACAACAGTTGAATCGTTCCGACTACCGAAAGACTTTCATGCCGCAGTTCTTCATCGACCGACCCGTGTTCGCCTGGGTGATCGCCCTGTTCATCGTGCTGCTGGGCGCGATCGCCATCCCGCAGCTGCCGGTGGAGCGCTATCCGACGGTGGCGCCGCCCACGGTCACCATCACCGCGGTCTATCCGGGCGCCACGCCGCAGACCATGAACGACGCCGTGATCGGCCTGATCGAGCGCGAACTCTCGAGCGTCAAGCACCTCCTGTATTTCGAATCGTCGAGCGACACCAGCGGCACCGCGCAGATCACTGCCACCTTCCGCCCCGGCGTCGATCCCGACCTGGCCCAGGTGGACGTGCAGAACCGGATCAAGGCGGTCGAGCCGCGCCTGCCGCAGACGGTGCGCCAGAACGGCCTGATCGTGGAGTCGGCGACCTCCAACTTCCTGATGTTCATCGCGCTGACCTCGAACGACGGCCGCTTCGACGAGACCGACCTGGGCGACTATATGGCGCGCAACGTGGTGGAAGAGCTGCGCCGGGTGGAAGGGGTGGGCAAGGTGCAGCTGTTCGGCGCCGAAAAGGCGATGCGGGTGTGGGTCGATCCGGCCAGGCTGATTGCGTTTAACTTGTCGATGACCGACGTCACCGGCGCCATCGCGCGCCAGAACACCCAGATCGCGCCGGGCCGCGTGGGCGACGCGCCGGCGCCGGCCGGCCAGCAGATCACGGTGCCACTGACAGTCGAAGGCCAGCTGTCCACGCCCGAAGCCTTCCGCGCCATCGTGCTGCGGGCGAATCCGGACGGCTCGGCGGTGCTGCTGCAGGACGTGGCGCGGGTCGAACTGGGCTCGCAGAGCTACGGCTTCAGCACGCGCGAGAACGGCCACGTGGCCACCGCCGCCGGCATCCAGATGGCGCCCGGCGCGAATGCCGTGGCCACCGCCGCCGGCGTGCGCGCGCGGCTGGACGAACTGGCCGAGTCGATGCCGCAGGGGATGCAGCACAGCGTGCCGTTCGACACCGCGCCGTTCGTGCAGATCTCGATCGAGAAGGTGGTGATGACGCTGATCGAGGCGATGGTGCTGGTGTTCCTGGTGATGTACCTGTTCCTGCAGAACGTGCGCTGCACCCTGATCCCGGCGCTGGTGGCGCCGATCGCGCTGCTCGGCACCTTCACCGTGATGCTGATGGCCGGCTTCTCGGTGAACGTGCTGACCATGTTCGGCATGGTGCTGGCGATCGGCATCATCGTCGACGACGCCATCGTGGTGGTCGAGAACGTCGAGCGCCTGATGGCGACCGAAGGCCTGTCGCCAAAGGAGGCGACCAAGAAGGCGATGCGCGAGATCACCGGCGCGGTGGTCGGCATCACGCTGGTGCTGACCGCCGTGTTCATCCCGATGGCCTTCGCCAGCGGCTCCGTAGGCGTGATCTATCGCCAGTTCTCGCTGTCGATGGCGGTCTCAATCCTGTTCTCGGCCTTCCTGGCGCTGTCGTTCACGCCGGCGCTGTGCGCCACGCTGCTCAAACCGGTCGAGGGCGGGCACCACGAGAAGAAGGGCTTCTTCGGCTGGTTCAACCGCGGGTTCGACCGCCTCACCGAGCGCTACACCGCCGGCACCACCGTGCTGGCGCGCCGCGCCGGGCGCATGATGCTGGCCTGGCTGGCGCTCGCCGTGGTGCTGGCGTTCGCCTTCCGCGGCCTGCCGTCCGCCTTCCTGCCCGAGGAAGACCAAGGCTACTTCATCACCTCGTTCCAGTTGCCGGGTGAAGCCACCGTCGAGCGCACGCTGAACGTGGTCAAGGCGTATGAGGCGCACGTCGCGTCGCGCCCGGGCCTGGGCGACAACGAAGCGATCCTGGGCTTCGGCTTCTCCGGTTCGGGGCCGAACGCGGCGCTGGCCTTCACCATGCTCAAGGACTGGGATCAGCGTGAAGGGGCGACCGCGCAGGGTGAAGTCGCCGCCGCCGCGGAGGCGATGGGCGCCAGCCGCGAAGGCATGATCATGAGCCTGATGCCGCCGGCGATCGATGGCCTGGGCAATTCGTCCGGCTTCGCGCTGCGCCTGCAGGACCGCGCCAACCAGGGCCAGGCCGCGCTGCAGGCGGCGCAGGACAAGCTGCTGGCGCTGGCCGCGCAAAGTTCGATCGTGGCCGGCGTGTATCCGGAAGGCCTGCCGCCGGGCGTCAGCGTGCGGCTCGACATCGACCGCGCCAAGGCGCAGGCGCTGGGGGTGTCGTTTACCGACATCAGCGAGACGCTGTCGGCGGCCATGGGTTCCAGCTACGTCAACGACTTCCCGAATGCCGGACGGATGCAGCAGGTGATCGTCCAGGCCGAGGCAAGGGCGCGCATGCAGGTCGACGACGTGCTGGCGCTGAACGTGCGCAACGCCAACGGCGGCATGGTGCCGCTGGCGGAACTGGTCAAGCCGGTATGGACCGAGGCACCGCCGCAGCTGATCCGCTACCTGGGCTACCCGAGCATGCGCATCGCCGGCAACGCCGCGCCGGGCGCGTCCAGCGGTGAGGCGATGGAAGAGATGGAGCGCCTGGCCGCGCAGCTGGGGCCGGGCTTCGCGGTCGAGTGGACCGGCCAGTCGCTGCAGGAACGCGAGTCGGCGGCCCAGGCGCCGCTCTTGATGGCGCTGTCGATGCTGGTGGTGTTCCTGGTGCTGGCGGCGCTGTACGAGAGCTGGTCGATTCCGTTCTCGGTGATGCTGGTGGTGCCGCTGGGGTTGATCGGCGCAGTGGCGGCGGTGCTGCTGCGCGGGCTGCCGAACGACGTGTTCTTCAAGGTCGGCATGATCACCGTGATCGGGCTGTCGGCCAAGAACGCGATCCTGATCGTGGAATTCGCCAAGCAGTTCCGGGAAGAGGGTAAGGGATTGCTGGAGTCGGCGGTCGAGGCGGCGCGCCTGCGTCTGCGCGCGATTTTGATGACGTCGCTCGCGTTCGGGCTGGGCGTGGTGCCGCTGATGATCGCGTCCGGCGCCAGTGCCGAGACCCAGCATGCGATCGGGACCGGGGTGTTCGGCGGCATGGTGGCGGCGACGGTGCTGGCGGTGCTGTTTGTGCCGGCGTTCTTCGTGTTCGTGATGGGGTTGCAGGAGAAGGTCGCGCACTTCCGGAAACGTGGTTCGACAGCGAAAGCGGCGAAAAAGGCAGAGGATCGGCAAGAACCGACTTCGGCCACGTAAGCAGGCAGGTGCTGGCGGTACACCCCGACCGCCAGCCAAGAAACAACGTCCTCTGGAATCGTTCCCAAGTTGTCTGAAACACGTTACTATTCGTCAAGTTACGTAATTACGTAATCCAAAAACGATAACGATAACGGAGACAACTTGAATACGACCGAGATCTTCCTGATCGCGATGCTGCTCATCTTCGTGGCGCCCTACATGCTATGGCGCCTCGGACGCACCGATTATTTCGCCCCGCTGGTGGTAGTCCAGATCATCATGGGCATCCTGCTCGGCCCAGGCGTGCTGGGCGCTGCCTTTCCGCAGTACCACGCCTTCGTCTTCAATCCCGACGTGGTCAAGACCCTGAACGGCATCGCCTGGTGGGGCGTGATGCTGTTCGTGATGCTGGCCGGGATCGAGCTGGACCTGAAAAAAGTCTGGCAGTACCGGCGCGAGAGCGTGACCACGGCCGGCCTGTCGCTTGGCATGCCGCTCTTGTTCGGCTGCGGCGCGGCCTTGCTGCTGGTCGGCTATCAGGGCTGGATGGGGCCGCAGGCCGCCACCTGGCAGTTCATGCTCGGCATCGGCATGGCGTGCGCCGTGACCGCGCTGCCGGTGCTGGTGCTGCTGATGGAAAAGCTCGGCATCCTGCGCCAGCCGATGGGCCAGCGCATCATGCGCTACGCCAGCCTGGACGACGTCGCGATCTGGGGCGTGCTGGCGCTGATCATGCTCGACTGGGAGCGGGTGGGGCGCCAGGCCGGCTTCCTGGTCGGGTTCACGCTGCTCACCTTGCTGTACCGGCGCCTGATGACGCGCCTGCCGCAGGGCGACCGCTGGTACGTGGCGCTGATCTGGCTGATCGCCTGCGCCTTCGGGGCCGACTGGGCCGGCCTGCACTACATGGTCGGCGCCTTCCTGGCCGGCGTGGTGATGGACGCCGACTGGTTCGACCAGGAGCAGCTCGACAGCCTGTTCAAGAACGTGCTGCTGGTGATGATGCCGGTGTTCTTCCTCAGCACCGGGCTGCGCACCAAGTGGGATCTGGGCGGCTACTCGGTGTTCTTTGTCGCCGGGCTGCTGCTGTTCGCGTCCTGCGGCGGCAAGCTGGCCGGCGCCCACATCGCCGGCCGCACGCTGGGCTGGAAGCGCGGCGAAGCCTCGATCATCGGCTGGCTGCTGCAATCGAAAGGGCTGATCGAGATCATCTTCGCCAACATCCTGCTCGACAAGGGCATCATCACCAGCGAGATGTTCACCGCGCTGCTGCTGATGGCGGTGGCCAGCACGATGCTGACCATCCCGATCGTGCATCCGAAGCTGAACCGCAGCCAGAACCAGGGCCTGGTCAACCAGGCCAGCTCATGACCGACAGGAGGCGCACATGGCACGCACCGGATTGACCAAGGCCCAGGTCAGGGCCTGCCGCGACGAACTGCTGGCGCAGGGCCGCCACCCATCGGCCGACGCCGTGCGCCTGCTGCTCGGCACGGGATCGAAGTCGACCATCCACCGTTTGCTGAAGGAACTGGCGGCGGAGGCACCGGGTAGCGGCGACGAGCGACGGCAGACCGCGCGCACGCTGCAGGCGCTGGTGGAAGAGCTGGCCGAGCGCCTGCATCTGGATGCCGAGCGCGACATGCAGGATTTGCGTGCGCTGTGTGCCGATTACGAGGCCGCGCTGCAGGAGAAGGATCGCCAGCTGGCGGCCCTGCGCGGCACGGTGGCGACCTTGAATGCACGGCTCGAAGTGCTGGCGCAAGATGGCGCGCAAGAAGTTGCGCCCGCACCGGGCCATGGCGACTTCGGCGGCCTGCTGTCGAATCCGCACATCGGCGCACGCGGCGCGTCGCCGTTCAGCATCATGCTCAGCAGCGGGCGCTCCGACGTGTTCGACACCGGGCGCCTCGGCCCGGCCGGCCTCGAGTTCCAGTAGCGCTACACCGCCAGCCGCAACTCCCCGGTGCGGTCCAGCACGAAATGATCGAGGTCGCGCGCCAGCACCAGGTGGCCGTCGAACCCGGCGCGCGCCTCGTCTTCCAGCAGCGACAGCGGCAATGGCCCGCCATCCTGGTAGCGCGGGCTGAAGTGGGTCAGCACCAGGTTGCGCACGCCGGCCCCCTGCGCGAAGCGCGCCACCCGTAGCGCCGAGCTGTGCTGCGGGCCGGGACCGACTTTCAGCAGGATCTCTTCGGTATACGTGGCTTCGTGCACCAGCACGTCGACGCCGCGCGCAGCCTCGGCCAGCAGCTCCGGACTGTCGTTGTCGCCAGCGACCACGATGCGGCGTGCGCGCCGCGGCGGCAGCAGGTAGTCGTGGGCGGCGATGCGGCGGCCGTCTTCCAGCGTGATGTCGCGCCCGCGCTGCAGTTCGCCCCATAGCGCCGACGAGGGGACGGCGTCGGCACGCAGCTTGTCGGTATCCAGCCGGCGCTCGAGCGCGCTTTCGGTGAAGCCGTAGGCCCAGGAGGGGATGCGGTGCGACAGCGCCGTGGCCTCGACCGCCAGGTCGGGCAGCGCTTCCTGCAGCAGCGATGCATCTTCCAGGTCGTGCGGCGTCAGGAAAGTCACCGGATAGGGCAGGGTCAGTTCGCTGGCCGCCATGATGGCCTCGATCATGCCGCGCAGCGGCGGCGGGCCGACGATCGTCAGCGGTTCGCTGCGATTGAGCAGGCCGGCGCTGGCCAGCAGGCCCGGCAGGCCGTAGCAATGGTCGCCGTGCATGTGGGTGATGAACACCGCGCGCAGGCTCATCAAGGACAGCGGCGTGCGCAGGATGCGGTGCTGGGTGCCTTCGGCGCAATCGACCAGTACCCACTGGCGCGCGCCGCGCAGACGCAGCGCGACGCCGGACATATTGCGTTGCCGGGTCGGGGTGCCCGACGAGGTGCCGAGGAACAGGATTTCCATGTGAGCGCATTCTTCGTTGACGTCGCCCCATTATGCGCGAGCGGACGCGATGACGGCGCCAGCCGGAGCATCCTGTTGGCCCTGCAGCGCGCGGGGATACCGTGAATTCATTTGAGCTTCCTCAATAGGCTCGCAGGCATCGCTTCCGGCCGC
>NZ_DAMAGA010000038.1:0-50112 GCF_031995545.1 Massilia sp. | reverse complement strand
TTCCTGGTCAACCCGACCGGCCGCTTCGTCATCGGCGGTCCGCAGGGCGACTGCGGCCTGACCGGCCGCAAGATCATCGTCGACACCTACGGCGGCGCAGCCCCGCACGGCGGCGGCGCGTTCTCGGGCAAGGACCCGTCCAAGGTCGACCGTTCGGCAGCGTACGCCGCCCGCTACGTGGCGAAGAACATCGTTGCCGCCGGCCTGGCGCGCCAGTGCCAGGTGCAGGTCAGCTACGCGATCGGCGTGGCACGCCCGATCAACATCACCGTGTACACCGAAGGCACCGGCGTGATCTCGGACGAGAAAATCGCAGCCCTGGTCAACGAGCACTTCGACCTGCGTCCGAAGGGCATCGTGCAGATGCTGGATCTGCTGCGTCCGATCTACTGCAAGACTGCGGCCTACGGCCACTTCGGCCGCGAAGAGCCGGAGTTCACCTGGGAACGCACCGACAAGGCAGCTGCGCTGCGCGCGGCGGCCGGCCTGTCGTAAGCTGTTCTTGCGCGGACGGGCGAATATGTCCGGGCCGCGCAACGAACTTGGGTCCCGCGAAGGCGGGTACCCAAGTTTTGCCCGCCTACCAGTGGCTTCAAACCACGCCACAGCGCGCCTTAGCCGTGCTAAACTACCTCGTTCCGAGGAGCGTTGCGACCAGAATTCCTCATCTGGCCAGGCTCGGATATCCAAGCAACCGCGCTCACGTTACTTTTTTCTAAACATTGAAAGGAGGGCGTGATGAACGCCGTACTCAAAGATTCCCAAGACTACATCGTCACCGATATCTCCCTGGCTTCCTGGGGCGAGAAGGAAATCCGCATCGCCGAAACCGAGATGCCGGGCCTGATGGCGATCCGCGAAGAATACGCCGCTGCCCAGCCGCTGAAGGGCGCGCGCATCGCCGGTTCGCTGCACATGACGATCCAGACCGCGGTCCTGATCCGCACCCTGGAAGCGCTGGGCGCGACCGTGCGCTGGGCTTCGTGCAACATCTACTCGACCCAGGACCACGCCGCCGCCGCCATCGCCGCGGTCGGCACCCCGGTGTTCGCGGTCAAGGGCGAGACCCTGGACGAATACTGGGAGTACACCCACCGCATCTTCGAATGGCCTGGCGACAACCATGCCAACATGATCCTGGACGACGGCGGCGACGCAACCCTGCTGCTGCACCTGGGCGTGCGCGCCGAGAAAGATATTTCGGTGCTGGACAAGCCGGGCTCGGAAGAAGAAATCTGCCTGTTCAACGCCATCAAGGGCCGTCTGGCACGTGATCCGCAGTGGTACTCGAAGCGTCTGCCATGCATTAAAGGCGTGACCGAAGAAACCACCACCGGCGTGCATCGCCTGTACCAGATGCACCAGGAAGGCAAGCTGGCCTTCCCGGCGATCAACGTCAACGACTCGGTCACCAAGTCGAAGTTCGACAACCTGTACGGCTGCCGCGAATCGCTGGTCGATGGCATCAAGCGCGCCACCGACGTGATGGTCGCCGGCAAGATCGCCGTCATCGCCGGTTACGGTGACGTCGGCAAGGGCTCGGCCCAGGCCATGCGTGCCCTGTCGGCGCAAGTGTGGGTCACCGAAATCGATCCGATCTGCGCACTGCAGGCGGCGATGGAAGGCTACCGCGTCGTGACCATGGACTACGCTGCCGAACACGGCGACATCTTCGTCACCTGCACCGGTAACTACCACGTCATCACCGAGCAGCATATGCTCAAGATGAAGGACCAGGCCATCGTCTGCAACATCGGTCACTTCGACAACGAAATCGAAGTCGCGGCAATCAAGAAGTACGAATGGGAAAACATCAAGCCGCAGGTCGACCACGTCATCTTCCCTGATGGCAAGCGCATTATCCTGCTGGCCGAAGGCCGCCTGGTGAACCTGGGTTGCGGTACCGGCCACCCGTCGTACGTGATGAGCTCGTCGTTCGCGAACCAGACCATCGCCCAGATCGAGCTGTTCATGAACACCGCGCAGTACCCGGTGGGCGTGTACACGCTGCCGAAGAAGCTGGACGAGAAGGTCGCGCGCCTGCAGTTGAAGAAGCTCAACGCCCAGCTGACCACGCTGACCGAAGAGCAGGCCGCCTACATCTCGGTGAGCCAGGAAGGCCCGTACAAGCCGGAACACTACCGCTACTAATCTTTCAGTAGCAGTCGTTCGGCTGTACTCCACGCGAAGCGCTCCCCGGGCGCTTCGCTGTTCCACGAGCCGGGCGCCGCCATGGCGCCCGCGTACCATGAAAGTCGATTGTCACGATGCGCCTCCTGATTACCTGGCTGATCAATGCCGCGGCCCTGATGGCCCTGCCTTACCTGATGCACTCCGTCGAAGTGTCGAGCCTGGGCACCGCGCTGATCGCGGCGCTGGTACTGGGACTGGTCAATACCCTGATCCGTCCGGTGCTGGTGATCCTGACCCTGCCGGTCACGCTGGTCTCGATGGGCCTGTTTATCCTGGTCATCAATGCCTTGCTGTTCTGGCTGGTGGCAAACATGGTGGGCGGCTTCCAGGTGGCGGGATTCTGGTCGGCCTTCCTGGCGGCGATCCTGTACAGCATCATTTCGTGGGCGCTTTCCACTTTGCTTCTTTCCAATAAAGACAATGGAAACTCCTGATTTCAGTATCGAGTTCTTTCCGCCCAAGACGCCGGAAGGCGCCGAAAAGCTGCGCCTGGCGCGCACCAAGCTGGCGGAATTGAGCCCGAAGTATTTCTCGGTGACCTTCGGCGCCGGCGGCAGCACCCAGGACGGCACGCTGCAGACGGTGCGCGAGATCATGGCCGAAGGCCACCAGGCGGCGCCGCACCTGTCGTGCATCGGCGCCACCCGCGACTCGATCCGCGCGGTGCTGCAGCAGTTCAAGGACAGCAATATCCGGCGCCTGGTGGCGCTGCGCGGCGACCTGCCGAGCGGCTATGGCGGCGCGGGCGAGCTGCGCTATGCCAGCGAGCTGGTGGAATTCATCCGCCAGGAAACCGGCGACTGGTTCCACATCGAGGTCGCGGCCTATCCCGAGACGCATCCGCAGGCGCGTTCGCCGCAGGACGATCTGCAGGCGTATGCGCGCAAGGTGCAGGCCGGGGCGAATGCGGCCATTACCCAGTATTTCTATAACGCGGACGCGTATTTCCAGTTCGTCGACAACACGCGCAAGCTGGGCGTCGACGTGCCGGTGGTGGCGGGCATCATGCCGATCACCAACTACATGCAGCTGATGCGTTTTTCGGACATGTGCGGGGCCGAGATCCCGCGCTGGGTGCGCCTGAAGCTGGCCAGTTTCGGCGACGATACGGCGTCGATCCGCGCCTTCGGGCTGGACGTGGTGACCGGGTTGTGCGAACGCCTGCTGGCGGGCGGTGCGCCGGGGCTGCATTTCTACAGCATGAACCAGGCGGCGCCGACGACGGCGATTTGGCAGCGGCTGCGGGGTTGATTGGTGCCGGGCGCTAGCGCCCGGCATTCATTCCTCGGTAATCACCCGATCCAGCGGCACGTCATGCACGTCGCCCGCGAACTCCACCAGCTGGCACGCATACGCGACTCCTAACGTGGCCGGCCGCGGCATGGCTTCCAGCGTGCGATCGTAGAACCCGCCGCCATATCCCATCCGGTACCCCTGCGCATTGAACCCCAGGCACGGCACCAGCAGCGCCGGCGGCCGCTCGACCAGCCGCAGGTCCGCCGGCACCGCCACCCCCAGCTGATCGAACACGGTCGCTTCCCCAGGGATCCACTCAGCAAATCCAAGCGCCGCATCGCGCTCCAGCACCACCGGCAACGCCAGCCGTACGCCTCGCTGCGCCATTTCCGCGTACGCTGGCCGCAAGTCCGGTTCGCCGGCCAGCGGCCAATATACCCCCAGCATTGCATGTGGATGCGCCTGCACCCAGGCCAGCACCTGCGCGCCGATGCGGTCGTCCCAGGCGGCTTTCAGCGCCGGGTCGATCGCGCGCCGCCGCGCCTTGAGGGCGCTGCGCAAGGCAGATTTGTCTTGGGTCAGTGGCGCCTGCGTATGCTGTTGCAGCGAGACATCGGCCTCTGCCACGTCTGGTAGCGGGCCGGAGGTGCGTGGTATTCTTGGTTCGCCGGTCATGGTTTCAATGCAGCGTATTGTGAGAGTTGTGGATGTTTCAATCGAAATTGTCAGCCGGCGCAGTTCCGGCCGCCATTGCCCTTGTTCTGTTCTGTGCGCTATTGCCAGCCGCGCAGGCGCAGGAAGATCCCGATGCACCCGCGCCCGAAGTGGCGCTGCCGCCGGTCCCCGCCGGCGCGCCCAGTGCCCCGGCCGCGCCCGCCATGCAGGGCGTGGCGCCGGCAGCCGGCGACACCCGCGCCGATGACGATAACTTCATGCTGCTGCGCGAAGCATCGCGCCAGAACGACGGCGCGCGCGCCAATGCCATCGCATCGCGCCTGGCGCCCAACTACCTGCTGGCGCCGTATGTCGACTATTATCGTCTGAAACCGCGCCTGCGCGAGGCCATCCAGGACGAGGTGCTGCAAGTGCTGCGCCGCCATGATGGTACGGCGGTGGCCGACCGCCTGCGCAACGACTGGCTGATCGAGCTGGGCAAGCGCGGTGAATGGAACACGTTCCAGCGCGAAGTCGGCACCCTTGGCCAATCGGGCGACCTGCAGGTACGCTGCTACGCCTTGCTCGGCCGCGCCAGCCGCGGCGAATCGGTGGCCCAGGAAGCGCGTGCGCTGCTGACCAATCCGCCGAACTACGGCGACGCCTGCGCCGCCCTGACTGCCGAGCTCGCCCGTAACGGACAATTCACCCAGGCCGACCTGCTGCGCCAGCTGCGCCTGGCAGGCGAAACCAATGCCACCGGCCCGGCGCGCCGCATCGCCGTGCTGCTCGGCCTGCCCGAAGGACGCGCCACCCAGGCGGTCGACCTGCCGGCGGTGGCGATGGCGCGCGGCGTCGGCAAGACCCGCGCCGAACAGGAACTGTACCTGGTCGCGGTCGGCCGCATGGCGCGTACCAGCCTCAAGCTGGCCGCCGTGGGCCTGGACAAGAATGGTCCCAAGCTCGACGCCGAAGAACGCGCGATCGGCTGGGCCAACGTGGCGCTGGCCGCCTCGATCGCGCTGGCGCCGGAAGCCGACGAATACTGGCGCCGTTCGAAAGGCGCGCCGCTGTCGGACTTCCAGATGCAATGGAAGACGCGCATGGCGCTGCGCCGCGGCGACTGGAAGGAAGTGCGCGCGACGATTGAAGCGATGCCGCCGGCGCTGCGCAACGATTCCACCTGGATCTACTGGCTCGGCCGCGCGCGCCAGGCCGAAGGCCATTCGGTCGAGGCGCGCGACCTGTTCAGCGGCATCGCCGCCCAGTCGACCTTCTATGGCCAGCTGGCCCAGGAAGAGCTGGGGCGGCTGGTGGTGGCGCCGCCGCCGGTGGCGCCGATCAGCGCCGCCGAGCTGGCCCAGGCGAGCAGCAATCCGAGCCTGCAACGGGCCTTGAAGTTCTATAGTTTGAGCCTGCGCGCGGAAGGCAACCGTGAATGGAACTGGGGCTTGCGCAATCTGTCTGAACGTCAGCTGCTGGCCGCCGCCGAGCTGGCGCGCCGCAACGAGCTGCTCGACCGCATGGTCGAAACCTCGCTGCGCACGCGCACCGAACTCAGCTACGACCAGCGCTTCCCGGCGCCGCACCTCGAACTCCTGAAGCCGACCGCCCAGGGGCTCGGGCTGGACAAGGCCTGGGTGTATGGCCTGATCCGCCAGGAATCGCGCTTCATCCGCGACGCACGTTCCGGCGTCGGCGCTTCGGGCCTGATGCAGGTGATGCCCGCCACCGGCAAGTGGGTGGCCAACAAGATCGGCCTGGAGAATTTCGTGCACGACATGCTCAGCGATATCCGCACCAATATCACGCTCGGCGCCAACTACATGAACATGGTGCTGGGTAATTTCGACGGCTCCTATGTGCTGGCCACCGCCGCCTACAACGCCGGTCCGGGACGCTCGCGCACCTGGCGCGGCCGCCTCGACCAGCCGATGGAAGGGGCGATCTTCGTCGAGAGCATCCCGTTCACCGAGACGCGCGGCTACGTGCGCAACGTGATGGCGAATGCCACCAATTACGCCTCGATCTTCGAGGGCAAGCCGCAATCGCTGAAGGCGCGCCTGGGCACGATCAGCCCGCGCGGCGGCGGCAGCGGTTCGGTGCTCGATTGATGGAGCGAACGATGCCGGCAGCAACTGCGCATCCGCGACGGCCATGACCACCCGCCCGCTCAAGGTGCTGCTGATCGGCGGCACCGGCTTCATCGGCAACCACCTGGCCGCGCGCCTGTCCGACGACGGCGTCGGCGTGCTGGTGGCGGCGCGCCACGTCGAAGCGGCGCGCCACCTGACCATGCTGCCGGGCGTGGACGTCGACGTGGCCGACATCCACGACGATGCCGTGCTGCGCCGGCTGGCGGCCGGATGCGACGCCGTGATCAACCTGGTCGGCGTGCTGCACGGCGGCCACGGCCAGCCCTACGGCGACGGCTTCCGGCGCCTGCACGTCGAGCTGCCGCGCCGCATCGCCGCCGCCTGCGCCGCCAGCGGCGTGCCGCGCTACCTGCACATGAGCGCGCTCGGCGCGAGCAGCGCCAGTCCCTCGATGTATGGCCGCTCGAAGGCCGACGGCGAGGCCGCCGCACGCAGCGAAAGCACGGTCGCCGCCACCATCTTCCGGCCGTCGGTGGTGTTCGGCGAGGGCGACCACTTCCTGACCATGTTCGCGCGCCTGCAGCGCCATCTGCCGCTCGTGCCGCTGGCCGGCAGCACGGCGCGCTTCCAGCCGGTGTGGGTGGGCGACGTCGCCGCCGCCATCTCGACCGCAATGGCGCGTCCGGACACGCGCAACGCCATCATCGAGCTGGGCGGGCCGAACGTGTACACGCTGGCCGAGCTGGTACGCCTGTCCGGTCGTTATAGCGGGCACGAGCGCAAGGTGATCGGCCTGCCGGACGGCGTGGCGCGGTTGCAGGCGCGCCTGTTCGAACTGCTGCCGGGAGACCCCCTGATCAGCCGCGACAATCTCGACTCGATGCGGGTCGATAACGTGGTCGCGCCCGACACCCGCGCCTTGACAGCCGCGGCGCTGGGACTCAAGCTCTCGTCGATCGAAGCGATCGCGCCGCACTACCTGGCGGGCGGCGACCGGCTGGACGACTATCGCACCCATGCCGGGCGCTGAGCGCCTGACCGCCGGCATCGCGCCGATGCGGCGTTGCCGGCTGGCGCTGTTCGGCCGCCATCGTCGCCGGATGCAATAGCCCGCAACGTTGCCGGCCACGCTACGCCGGCAGCGCTTCCCTTTAACGGTTTACATTTTTCTCGGACACCATGCAGACCATCGACCTCGACCCGATCCTCTCGCACACCCTGGAGCAGGCGCGGCAGCCCGGCCTGACCCTGGTCATCGGCAACAAGAACCTGTCCTCGTGGTCGATGCGTCCGTGGGTGGCGGCAGTGGCGTTCGGCATCCCGTTCACCGAGATCCGCGTCCTGCTCGACCAGCGCGACACCGCCAACGAGATCGCGCGCTATTCGCACGCGGGCCGGGTGCCGGTGCTGATCTCGGGCGAGATGACGATCTGGGACAGCCTGGCCATCGTCGAATACCTGGCCGAGCAATTCCCCGACAAGCACCTGTGGCCGCAGGACGTGGCGGCGCGCGCGCTGGCGCGCTCGATCGTGGCCGAGATGCATTCGGGTTTTAGCGAGCTGCGCAGCGCGATGCCGATGCACATTCAGTCCAGCTTGCCGGGCCGTGGCCGCACGCCTGGCGCCCAGGCCGACATTGGCCGCATCTGCGAGATCTGGGAAGACTGCCTGTCGCGCTTCGGCCACCATCAGTTTTTGTTCGGCGAGTTCTCGATCGCCGACGCCTTCTATGCGCCGGTGGTGATGCGCTTCAAGACCTATGGCGTGGCGCTGGCGCCGGCGCTGCAGGCCTACTGCAACCGCATGCAGGCGCACCCGGCGGTAGCGCGCTGGGTGGGCGAGGCGATGGCGGAAGACGATCCGACCCCGCTGCACGACATGGAGCTGCCCGGCGAATGAGCATGCAGTGTTATGTCGTCGGCGGCGCGGTGCGCGATGAGCTGCTGGGCCTGCCGGTGCAGGACCGCGACCACGTGGTGGTCGGCGCCACCCCGCAGGAAATGCTGGACGCGGGCTTTCGTGCGGTGGGCAAGGATTTCCCCGTCTTCCTGCACCCGAAAACGCACGAGGAATACGCGCTGGCGCGCACCGAGCGCAAGACCGCGCCGGGGTATCACGGCTTCAGTTTCCACGCTGCGCCCGACGTTACGCTCGAGCAGGACCTGATCCGGCGCGACCTGACCATCAACGCCATGGCGCTGGGCGACGACGGCGTCATCGTCGACCCGTATGGCGGCCGGCGCGATCTCGAGGCGCGCCTGTTCCGCCATGTGTCGGAGGCCTTCGCCGAAGACCCGGTACGCATCCTGCGCATCGCCCGCTTCGCCGCGCGCCTGCCCGAGTTTCGGGTAGCCGAAGACACCAATGCGCTGATGCGCCAGATGGTGGAGCAGGGCGAGGTCGACGCCCTGGTGCCCGAGCGCGTGTGGCAGGAACTGGCGCGCGGTCTGATGGCGCGGCGCCCGTCGCGCATGCTGGCGGTGCTGCGCGACTGCGGCGCACTGGCGCGCATCCTGCCCGAACTGGACGCGCTGTGGGGCGTGCCGCAACCAAGCGCGCACCATCCCGAGATCGATACCGGCGCCCACATGATGCTGGTCATCGACTACGCCGCGGAACAGGGCCACTCGCTGGAGGTGCGCTTCGCCGCGCTGATGCACGACCTCGGCAAGGGCATCACCCCGCCCGAGCAATGGCCGAGCCACCATGGCCATGAAGGCGAAGGCGTCGCCCTGATCGGCGAAGTATGCAAGCGCCTGAAGGTGCCGAACGAATGCCGCGACCTGGCCATCATGACCGCGCGCGAACACGGCAACATCAGCCGCGCGCTTCAATTGCGCGCCAACACGGTCGTCAGCCTGATCGAACGCTGCGACGGCCTGCGCAAGCCTGAGCGTTTCGCCCAGATGCTGCTGGCGGCCGAGTGCGATGCACGCGGACGCGGCGACGAGACGCATCCAATGCGCTTCGAAGCGTATCCGCAGCGCGAGTACCTGCTGCATGCGCTGGACGCGGCGCGCGGGGTGAATGCCGGCGCGATCGCGGGCCGCCTGGCCGATCGCCGGGACAAGATCCCGGAAGCGGTGCACCAGGCGCGGGTGGAAGCGGTGAAGGTGGCGTTGCAGCAGGAAGAGCAGCCCGAGCCGGCAGCGCCCCGGTAATCCCGGCGGCCCGCAACGCTGCAGCATGCGGGCCGATTGTTGCACCCATCCCGCATAAGTGTTACATGTAGTTACACCCTGCTCGCGTCCCACCGCCAGCTTTTGTTATCCTTCAAGTAACCCGATTTCGTTGCCTTGGAGAAAAAACAATGCTTACCACGCTGGCGCGGCGCATTACAAGCTGGAGTCAACGCCGCCGCCAGCTATTGGCAGGCGTTGCGGTCGTCCTGCTGGCCCTGATGCTGGCCATCCTCTACCTGCGCACCGAAGCGGTCGACCCCGCCATCAGCAACCGCGTCACGCTCAACCTGCGCGAGCTGGAAAAGCTGGACGCCGAATGGGATGCCAACATCCTGCGCGCCCACATCGGCCGCCCCTCGCCCGACCCCAAGCTCACCGCCCAGCTGCCGCGCATGCGCGACCTGATGGAGCGCCTGCGTGACGCCCTGCCATTGACCCAAGGCAGTGGCGCCAGCGCCGCCTTCGGCAGCCTGGAAACGGCGCTGCGCAACAAGGAGCAGCTGGTCGGCCAGTTCGCCATCCACAATCCGCCATTGCGCGCGGCGCTACTGCACATGCCGCCGGCGGTGGCCGACCTCAAGACCGAACTGAGCGGCATCGAAGGCGCGCTGGCGCCGGCGCGCATCGTGGTGCGCCTGGACACCACCCTGAATGCCTTGCTGACCGAAACCCTGCGCTACAACATCGCCCCCTCTCCCGCGCTGGCGAGCCGCATCGACGAAATCTTGGGTGACGTCGCCGCCCAGCAGATCGCCTTTTCGCCGGCCGTGATCGACAAGATGGATGCAGTGATTCACAGCTGCCGCGTGATCCTGGAAAAGCGTCCGCTGGAAAACATGCTGGAAGCGCAGATCGCCGCCACCGGCAGTGACGCCGCGCTGGAGCGCCTTGAGCGCGAGTTCGACCGTTCGTTCGACGCCGTGCTGCTCGAGCGCGAGCGTTCGCGCGTCTACCTGTTCGCCTATGCGGCGCTGCTGCTGGTGCTGCTGGCCTGGGCCGGCTGGCGCCTGCGCCGCAGCTACCGCATCATCGGCGAGGTCAACGCCAGCCTGCAGTCGGCCAACGAGACGCTGGAACACCGCGTCGCCGAGAGAACCGCCGAGCTCGAGGCGCAGTCGCGCCAGCTCGAACGCCTGGCCCAGCACGACAGCCTGACGGGCCTGATCAACTACCGCCAGATCACGCGCCTGCTGGAGCGGGCGCTGGCGCGCGCCGACCGCCGCGACAGCGTGGTGGTGCTGATGTTCATCGACCTGGACGGCTTCAAGGCGGTCAACGACACCTGGGGCCATGCCACCGGCGACATGGTGCTACAACTGGTGGCACGCCGGGTGCAGGAGAAACTGCGCGCCGAAGACGCGCTGGCGCGCCTGGGCGGCGACGAATTCGTGATCATGCTCGAAGACGTCACCTCGCGCGACGGCGCGCTGCGGGTGGCGCGGCTGGCGCTGGAGCAGATCGAGTCGATCGTCGAGGCCGACGGCCATCCGGTCAGCATCTCGGCCAGCATCGGCATCGCCAGCGCGCGCGGCCAGAGCGGCGCGGCGCGCGGGCAGGAAGCCTTGCTGGCCGACGCCGACAAGGCGATGTACGAAGCCAAGCAGGCTGGCAAGGGCCGTTTCGTGGTCAGTCCGCAGTCGCAATGGCTGGGACCGACAGCCAGGGAAGTGCCGCGCGAACGATTGCGCGAGTTGCCGCCTGTGATCGAAGCCGATGCAACAAACGGCGCGGACCGCGACCCGATCGGCTAGAATCGGCTTGTTGCACTGCACAACGAGGATGTGAACATGCTGGACAACCCATTACAGCGCTGGATCCAGGGCTTGCGCGGCAAGAAGGGCCGGGTGCCGGTGCTGGTCAAGGAGCTTGGCGAGCGCGACCGCCGCCGCATCCTGCGCCACCTGCTGGCGCTGGACAGCGGCGACCGTCTGCTGCGCTTCGGCAGCATGATCCCGGACGAGGGGATCACGGCCTATGTGGGCAAGATCGACTTCGCGCGCGATATCGTGTTTGGGGTGGTCAACAATGTGTTCCAGCTGGTGGGCGTGGGGCACCTGGCGTTCGCGCCGTCGGAAGGAAAGAAGACCGACAAGGAGCAGATCGCCGAGTTCGGGGTATCGGTCTCGGCCTCGGCGCGCGGACAGGGCGTCGGCACCCGGTTGTTCCAACGCGCCGCGATCCATTGCCGCAATTCGGACGTCGATACGCTGTATATGCAGTGTCTGACGTCGAACCAGACCATGATGCACATTGCCAAGAAGGCCGGGATGCGGATCAAGCGCGAGTATGGTGAGGCCGATGCCCACCTGGAGTTGCCGCCGCCCAGCCCGGGCAGCGTAATGGCCGAGGCCCTGGAGGAGCAGTTTGCGGTGATCGATTACACGGTCAAGGCAAATGCCAGAGCAGCTGCGAAATTTTTCACTCTGAAAAAACGGTGACAGAGCAGTACCTATCGTCTGTCGAAATTTTTTACATCGATGAACGCTTAGGCTAAGCGGATGTTATTGAAGCTTTATATTTCAAGGCCTTATCACGAATGGCATGACTATTGCTATTCATGTCCTTTTCAAAACGAAAGGGATTTTTCATGATAATAAGAGCCGTGCTAACTGCAATTGCACTTTATTTTGTTACTTCGTCGAGTTATGCAGGCATCGTCTACCAATGGCGTGCCTTGAATAATGAGGTGCCACGTGGTATTCAATTTGAAATGGAGTTCGACCGTGCAACAGTGGCTTCAGGGGCATTCTCCTGGTCTTTAGAACCTGGGAATTATGATGGCCCAGCCGACTCTACTCTGGGCCTCAAGCGTATTCGTTTCGCATATCCATTCTACGGGCATACAACCAGCGATCCTCAATATTCCGTGGTTGATTTCGTCCCTCAGATAGGGCTAATGCACATGCAAACGCAAATTCACATGAGCGTGACATTTAATGCAGAAGGATATCTGGAGGGAATGGTATTTTTTTCTACGATCAATCCAGATCTTTCATTAGCAATGATTTCCGAAGGACGACTTTTCACCATTGGAGCGTCGGGTGATGGCACCGGGCATACTGGTGCTGGTTGCGGATGGGGAATCGAGATCGATTGCGCAGGCGCTGTTGGTGAAATGCGACGTGTCGATGTTCCAGAGCCTGAATCCTTAGCATTGATCGGACTTGGCCTATTGGCTGTTTTCGCCATTCGGCGCAAGGTCACCCTATAAGCTCAAACCGAATTAAGTCTTCGCAAACTGAAGAAAGTCGCGACCAACGGTCTCGACTTTCTCTGCGGCATTAAGCTCTGTCGAGCTTTACACCAGCGGCATCGCCGTGGTCTCCTTGATCCGCTGCAGCGCAAAGCTCGACTTCACATCCAGCACCGCCGGATGCTTGAGCAGCGTGCCCATCATGAAGCGCGAGAAGTGGTCCATGTCTTCCACATGCACGCGCAGCAGGAAATCCATCTCCCCCGTCATCGCATAGCACGCCACCACTTCCGGCCAGGTGCCGACCGACACCGCGAAATCGTTGCGCGGCGACGTCGCCGGCAAGCCCGGCGCGCGGCTGATGCTGGCCACCTCGCTGTGCTTTTCCAGGCGTACGTTGACATACGCCAGCAGCCCCAGCCCGATCTTGTCCGGATCGAGCAACGCCACGTACTGGCGGATCACGCCTGCCTCTTCCAGCCGCTTGATACGGCGCAGGCAAGGGGAGGGCGACAAGTTCACCCGCTCCGCCACGTCCTGGTTCGACAGCCGGCCATCACTCTGCAGGATCTCGAGGATCTTGCGGTCGGTTTTATCCAGCTCAATTTTTGACATACACACCTCTGATTACTCTTGTATATCGCAATTTTATTGCGCAATTCAACGGGCGGGGGGAATTGATTGGAATTTAATGCTGGAGGCCCAGGACTATACTGGGTTCCTTACGGGAGGAGACTGCCAAGCCCGCCGCCAGCGTACCCGAATCGGCTCGATAGAAGCCGGCAGCGCGACGGCCAGGGCGGCAGATCGACAGGGAACGGCAATGTACCGAACCCAACCTCTCGCCACGAGGACATTGGAGACAAGCAATGAACGCACCCCTGGACCGCGCCAAGCTCGCGCTGCCCGAGCACGCCACGCAGCACGATATATCCCTGGACGACAAATGGACGCTGGAGCGTGGCCGCGCCTTCATGACCGGTACCCAGGCCCTGATCCGCCTGCCGATGCTGCAGCGCGAGCGCGACCTGAAAGCCGGCCTGAACACCGCCGGCTTCATCACCGGCTACCGCGGCTCGCCGGTCACCTCGGTCGACCAGACCGCGATGAAGGCGAAAAAGCACCTCGAAGAGCACCACGTCAAGTTCCACCCCGGCATGAACGAAGACCTGGCCGCGACCTCGGTCTGGGGCACCCAGCAAACCAATCTGTACCAGGATGCCAAGTACGACGGCGTGTTCGCCATGTGGTACGGCAAAGGCCCGGGCGTGGACCGCTGCGGCGACGTCTTCAAGCACGGCAATAACGCCGGCTCGTCGAAGCACGGCGGCGTGCTGGTGCTGGCCGGCGACGACCACGCGGCCAAATCGTCGTCCACCGCGCACCAGTCCGACCATATCCTGACCCACTGCGGCATCCCGGTGCTGTACCCGTCCTCGGTGCAGGAATACCTCGATTTCGGCCTGCATGCCTGGGCCATGAGCCGCTACACCGGCCTGTGGGTATCGATGAAGTGCGTGACCGACATCATCGAATCGGGCGCCGTGGTCGACCTCGATCCGGACCGCGTGCAGATCGCCATGCCGACCGACTTCGAATTGCCGCCAGGCGGCCTGAACATCCGCTGGCCGGACGCCGTGCTGGATCAGGAAGTGCGGATGAGCAATTTCAAGTGGTACGCGGCGCTGGCCTATGCCCGCGCCAACAAACTGAACCGCATCATCTGGGACAGCCCGAAACCGAAGATCGGTATCATCACCGCCGGCAAAAGCTACCTGGACACGCGCCAGGCGCTGGCCGACCTCGGCATCGACGAGCAGGCGGCGCGCGACATCGGCCTGCGCCTGTACAAGGTCGGCATGACCTGGCCGCTCGAGGCCGAAGGCGTGCACGAATTCGCGCGCGGCCTGGACGAAATCCTGGTGGTGGAAGAAAAGCGCCAGGTGATGGAATACGCGCTCAAGGAAGCGCTGTACAACCTGCCGGACAGCGAGCGTCCGCGCGTGGTCGGCAAGTTCGACGACACCGGCGAATGGAGCAACAAGAACCACATGGGCCACGGCGACTGGCTGCTGCCGGCCACGTATGAGCTGAACCCGGCTCAGATCGCGCGCGCTATCGCGTCGCGCATCTCGCACTACTGCGCCGGTCATCCGGTGGCCGAACGGGTGCGCGAACGCATTGCCTTCCTCGAAGCCAAGGAGCTAGTGCTCAAGAGCATCCCGGCCAAGCCGAATCCGGAAACCGACCGCATTCCGTACTTCTGCTCCGGCTGCCCGCACAATAGCTCGACCAAAGTGCCGGAAGGCTCGCGCGCCATGGCCGGCATCGGCTGCCACTACATGGTGCTGTGGATGGACCGCGAAACCTCGACCTTCACCCACATGGGGGCGGAAGGCACGACCTGGATCGGCCAGGCGCCGTTCACCAACGAGAAGCACGTGTTCGTCAACCTGGGCGACGGCACTTACTTCCACTCGGGCGCGCTGGCGATCCGCGCTTCGGTCGCGGCCAAGGTCAACATCACCTACAAGATTTTGTACAACGATGCGGTCGCGATGACCGGCGGCCAGAACGTCGACGGCCCGCTCGACCCGGGCATGATCAGCCGCCAGATCGCGGCCGAAGGCGTCAAGCCGATCATCGTCGTGACCGACGAGCCGGACAAATATCCCGCCGACTACAACTGGGCGCCGGGCACCACGGTGCGCCACCGTTCCGAGCTGATGGACGTGCAGCGCGAGCTGCGCGAAATGCCGGGTGTGTCGGCCGTGATCTACGACCAGACCTGTGCTTCGGAAAAACGTCGTCGCCGCAAAAAAGGCGAATTCCCCGACCCGGCCAAGCGCGCCGTGATCAACGAAGCCGTGTGCGAAGGCTGCGGCGACTGCTCGGTGCAGTCGAACTGCCTGTCGGTCGAGCCGCTGGAAACTGAACTGGGCCGCAAGCGCCAGATCAACCAATCGTCGTGCAATAAAGACTTCTCGTGCGTGTCGGGCTTCTGCCCGAGCTTCGTCACGGTCGAAGGCGGCGGGCTGAAGAAGCCGAAGAAAGCGACCACGACCGAAGCAGCGCCACCGGCATTGCCCGAGCCGCGCATCCCGTCGGTCGAGACGCCGTTCGGCATCCTGGTGGCCGGCGTCGGCGGCACCGGCGTGGTGACCGTGGGCCAGATCCTGGCAGTCGCGGCCCACGTCGAAGGCAAGGGCGCCGTGGTGCTCGACCAGAGCGGGCTGGCGCAGAAGGGCGGTCCGGTGATGTCGCATGTGCGCCTGGCCGAACACCAGGCCGACCTGCACTCGACCCGCGTCGGCACCGGCAGCGCAGACCTGGTGATCGGCTGCGACCAGATCGTCACCGCCAGCCGCGACGCGCTGTCGCGCATGGGCGAAGGCCGCACCTGGGCCGCGGTCAACGCCACCGGCGCCACCACCGCTGCCTTCGTCAAGAATCCGGACTGGCAGTTCCCGGCCGAGGGTTCGCGCGGATCGATCCTGCAAGCCTGTGGCGCCGAGAACGTCGATTTCGTCGACGCCGGCCGCATCGCCACCGCGCTGATGGGCGACGCCATCGCCACCAATATGTTCATGCTCGGCTACGCCTTCCAGAAGGGCCACGTGCCGCTGCGGGAAGCGTCGCTCATGAAGGCGATCGAACTGAACAACGTGTCGGTGGCGTTCAACAAGGCCGCCTTCAACTGGGGCCGCACGGCGGCGCATGACCTGGCGTCGGTGACGAAAGTGGCCGCGCCGGCCAAGGTGATCGAGTTCAAGCGCACGCAAACGCTGGACGAGATCGTCAACCGCCGCATCGAGCTGCTGACCGCTTACCAGAACGCCGCCTACGCTGCGCAGTACAAGGGCTTCGTGGACAGCGTGCGGGCCGAGGAAGCCAAGCTGGGCAAGGGCACGCGCCTGAGCGAAGCGGTGGCGCGCTACTTCTACAAGCTGATGGCGTACAAGGACGAGTACGAAGTCGCGCGCCTGCACACCGATCCAGCCTTCCGCGACAAGATCGCCGGCATGTTCGAAGGCGACATCAAGGTCAAGTTCCACCTGGCGCCGCCGCTGATGGCCAAGCACGACAAGCAAGGCCATGCGATCAAGCGCGAATATGGTCCGTGGATGATGAATGCGTTCGGCGTGCTGGCCAAATTCAAGGGCTTGCGTGGTACCGCGCTGGACGTGTTCGGCTATACCGCCGAGCGGCGTACCGAGCGCGCGCTGGTCAAGCAGTATCGCGACACGGTGGCGGCCTTGCTGCCGAAGCTGACGGCGGACAACCTGGCGCAGGCGGTGGCGATTGCCAGCATCCCGGAAGAGATCCGCGGCTATGGTCACGTCAAGGCGCGGCATCTGAAGGCGGCCAAGGAGAAGGAAGCGGGGCTGGTGGCGGCGTTTCATGCGCCGGCTGGCGCGGCGCCACGTGCAGCGTAAGGGATTGCGGTCGCGCATTGATCGTACCGGCGTGAGTTGAACGCGTCGGCGGGAGACCCGCCAACCCTACGTAGGGTTGGCGGCTCCGCCGCCGACGCGTTCAACTATCCTGCGCATTGCCTCTGCTCTTGCACGCTCCCGCGTCGTTCGTTATCACCCCAATAACCTTCGTTGCGATCTAGCCTCAACCGTGACATTCCGTTGTTCTTCGGCCGAAACTCCACGTCTATAATCGGTTGGATGAGCTCGCCAATCCGCCCCATCCGCCAGTCCCTTCCGTTCCGTCTGACCTCCAGCGCCCTGGCCGCGCTGCTCGTGCTTGCCGGCTGCGGCGGCGGAGGCGGTTCGCCCAACGTCGGTACCCGCGGTCCGGACGCGCAGCAGCCGGCCACGCCGGCGCCGACGCCGGTCACGTCCCAGGCCACGCCGGAAGACCTGAACCCGAACCTGCTGGCCGCCTCCAGCACCTACGCCAACCTGTGCGCCAAGCCGCGCAGCGGCGTCGACGCCAGCGGCCAGGCCTTCCCTGACCGCCAGGGGACATTGCTCGACGAACTGAAATTCCTGCGCGCCTGGACCAACGAGAATTACCTCTGGTACGACGAAGTGCCGAACACCTTCCGCATGGCCGCGTTCAGCGATCCGATCGCCTACTTCGACGTGCTCAAGACCCCGGCCATCACCCCATCCGGCAAGCCGAAGGACGAATTCCACTTCACCTACCCGACGGCTGAATGGGATGCGATGCAGAACGAAGGCATCGACCTCGGCTACGGCATCACCTGGACCCGCAACAGCACCACCGCGCCACGCACCTGGCTGATCACCGCGGTCGAGCCGGGTTCGCCCGCCGCCGCGGCCGGCCTGCTGCGCGGCGACATGCTGGCGCAGGTGGATGGCGTCGATTTCGTCAACGCCAGCGACGCCACTGCGGTGGCGCGCATCAACGCTGGCCTGTTCCCGGACGCCGCCGGCAGCACCCACCGCTTCACGCTGCAGCGGAACGGCGTGCCGTACGAGGTGAGCATGACCGCGCTCGAAGTGCGCGTGGCGCCGGTGAAGAACGTCAAGGTGATCGAGACCGCCAGCGGCAAGGTCGGTTACCTGACCTTCGACACCCACAACGCGGTCTCCGAAAAACAGCTGGTCGACGCCATCGCCACGCTGCGCGACGCCGGCGTGAGCGACCTGGTGCTCGACGTGCGCTACAACGGCGGCGGCCTGCTGTATGTCGCCAGCGAACTGGCCTACATGATCGCCGGCCCGGCGAATACGGCCGGCAAGGTGTTCGAGCGCGCCCAGGTCAACAACAAGACGCCGGCCGACGATCCGATCCCGTTCCGCGCGACCGCGTATGGTTTCGACTCGCCCAATCCGGTGCGCGCCGGCACGCCGCTGCCGACGCTGGGCCTGAAGCGCGTGACGGTGCTGAGCACGTCCGGCACCTGCTCGGCCAGCGAAGCCATCATCAACGGCCTGCGCGGCGCCGATGTGGAAGTGATCCAGATCGGCGGCGCCACCTGCGGCAAACCGTACGGCTTCTACCCGACGCCGAACTGCGGCACGACTTATTTCTCGATCGAGTTCAAGGGCGTCAACCACAAGGGCTTCGGCGACTTCGCCGACGGCTTCGCACCGACCTGCGCGGTGAGCGACGATCTGTCGCGTCCGGTGGGCGATCCGGCGGAAGGGATGCTGGCGGCGGCGCTGGCCTACCGCACCAATAATGCCTGCCCGGTCTCGACCAGCCGTGCGCGCGCCGTGCCGATGCAGATCGTGCGGCCGGCGGTGAAAGAGATCGCTATCCGGACCCGGGGCGAAGCAGTGCAGCGCTAACGTAGCGATCACGCTGCAATATTCTTCCTCTACATTTAAAACCGTCCCCCCCGCGCAGGCGGGGGCCCAAGTTCTCACGCGTAACCGGACAAGCAAACTGTATCGCGGTGCATGCAAACTTGGGCCCCCGCCTGCGCGGGGGTGACGGTTTTGAGTTTTTTGGTGACGACTAACGCTGCTGTAGCGCCACCGATCAACATCGATAATTCCCCAAGGAACAGGTCTATAATCCTCCGCTTTGTCACCTCATCAATTGCCGGAGTTTCATCAATGATCCGTTCTGCATTACTGCTGGCCCTGCTGTCGGCTGTCCCCCTGTCCCACGCCGCCCCGAACCTGACCACCATCTCCGAACGTTCGGGCTTCGAGGCTACCGGCCGCTACGATGAGGTGATCGCCCTGTGCGACGCATTCCAACAGGCCTACCCGAAGCAAATCCGCTGCATCGACTTCGGCACCACCCCCGAAGGCCGGCCGATGAAGGCCCTCATCGCCAGCAACACGGGTGCCTTCACTCCTGAGGAAGCACGCAAGCAAGGCCTGCCGGTCACCCTGATCCAGGGCGGCATCCACGCCGGCGAGATCGACGGCAAGGACGCCGGCTTCCTGGCCCTGCGCCAGGTGCTGGAAGGCAGCGCCGCCAAGGGCGCGCTCGACAAGCAGGTGTTCATCTTCGTCCCGGTGTTCAACGTCGACGGCCACGAGCGCTTCGGCAAGTGGAACCGCCCGAACCAGCGCGGCCCGGTCGAGATGGGCTGGCGCACCACCGCCCAGAACTTCAACCTCAACCGCGACTACCTGAAGGCCGACGCGCCCGAGATGCAGGCCATGCTGGGCCTGGTCAATGCCTGGGATCCGCTGACCTACGTCGACCTGCACGCCACCAACGGCGCCAAGTTCCAGCACGACATCTCGATCCAGGTCGAGCCGGTGTATTCGGGCGACCCGGACCTGCGCAAGGCCGGCCTGGCGCTGCGTAGCAACGTCATCAAGGACATCGCGAAAGAAGGCTCGACTCCGCAGTCCTACTACATGTCGTTCGTCAAGCAGGACGACCCGATGTCCGGCTTCATGGACGGCGTGTCCGATCCGCGCTTCTCGACCGGTTACTTCCAGCTGCGCAACCGCATGGCGATGCTGGTCGAGACCCATTCGTGGAAAGAGTATCCGGTGCGCGTGCGCATCACCCGCAACACCGTGGTCTCGGTGCTGGACCAGGTCGCCAAGAACGGCAAACAATGGCAGCAGGCAGCGTACGCCGCCGACGCCCGCGCCGCCAAGCTGGGCGACAAGTCAGTGGCGTTGACCTACCGCACCACCGATAAAACCCAGATGGTCGACTTCAACGGCTATGCCTACACCCGTAAGCCGTCGGAAATCTCGGGCGCCCTGATGACGCGCTACGACGAATCGAAGCCGCAGGTCTGGCACGTGCCGCTGCGCGAAGAAGTCGTGGCCGACCTCGAAGTGAAGGCGCCGCGCGCCGGCTACATCGTGCCGGCCGCCTACGCCGCCACCGTCGGCGAGAAGCTGCGCCAGCACGGCGTGTCGTTCCGCAAGCTCGACAAGGTGGTCGAACGCGCCGACGTGCAGACCTTCCGCGCCGACAAGGCCACCTTCGGCGCCGGTACGCTCGAAGGCCACCAGCGCCTGAGCCTGGAAGGCAAGTGGAAAGCCGAACCGCGCAAGGTCACGGCCGGCGCACTGTTCGTGCCGATCGCCCAGCCGAAGGCGCGCCTGGTGGTGGCGATGTTCGAGCCGCAGGCACCGGATGCGCTGGTCGCCTGGGGCATGTTCAACACCGCCTTCGAGCGCAAGGAGTACATGGAAGACTACGTGGCCGAAGACGTGGCGCGCGAGCAGCTCGCCAACGACCCGGCCGTGGCCGCCGAGTTCCAGCGCCTGCTGGATACCGACCCGGCATTCGCCAAGAACCCGCAGGCGCGCCTGGCCTTCTTCGCCAAGCGCCATTCGTCGTACGACGAGCGCCTGAACCTGTACCCGGTGCTGCGCACCGACGTGGCGCTGTAAAAAAGCATGCGGCGCCGGCAAGTGCGGCGCCGCATTTTATTGCGGCGTCGCCGGCAGCGACGTCAACATCACCGTCGTCACCTTCCCATCCGCTCCATTGATCAGCTGATACAGCCGATCGTATTCATCGTCCGCGATCTCCGCGCCGGGCGCGCCGCCGAACAGCGTCACCAGTTCGGACAGCGTGTTCGAATGCCCGACCACCAGCACCGCGCCGCGCAGCGACTTTACTTTCTCGACCAGGGCTTTCGGGGTCTCCGCCGCGTACTGCTGTACCGGTAGTTTGAGGCGCGCAGCCAGCGGCTGCGCGGTCTGCAGTGTGCGCATGGTTGGCGTGCTGAAGATCGCCTGGATGCCGGCGCGGTGCAACAGCGTCGCGATGTTTTGCGCGCGCAAGCGGCCTTGCGCTGTCAGTTCCGGATCCTTGCCCGCAGCCTTTTCTCCATGGCGCACCAGGTAGATCATGCCCGGCTGCGCCATCGCGGCGCATGGCAGCAGGAGGGCGAGCGCGAACGAGAGCTTTCTTAAAACGCGGAATGGCTGGCGCATGATGGTCGCTTCGGCAGTAGGGCGTCGCTGAAGAGTACCACGACGCCTGCCGCTCGCCAGCCCGCTCAGCGCACGCCGGCGCCGGCACGCACCAGTTGCGCATCGCCCCAGGTCGCCACCACCGGCGCAGCGCTTGCCTTCGCGCCGCGCACCACCAGTTCGATGATCTTGACGCCGCGGACGTCCGCATTCAATCGCTGCGCTTTGGCGCCGAATGCCAGCGGCGCGCTTTGCGCCAGCAGCTTGCCATCGCCATACACGTAGAAGCGCACCGGCTGCCGGGTGTCGTCGGTCGAATCGTCCACCCCGACCGAGGCCGTCAACAGCGCGTGGCCGCCATCGTTCTTCACCTGCAGCCGCGAATTCGACAGCACGCCGATGCCCGAATCGAACACCTGGCCGGCCACCTGCAGGGTCTGGCCATACGGCGTCGTATCGGCCTGGGCGCCGCCCCAGCCCGCGTATTGAGGGCGCGAACCGCCGGAGCGGGTGTTCGACCATGGGTCGATCATGCGGTGGACGGTCGGATCGAGCTGCGGTTGCCGGGTGCCGTCGACGGCGACGTTGATCGAACCCGGAATCTCCGACAGATAGACCCCGTTTTCCAGCTGCCGCTTGCCGCTGACCTCGAACACCAGCGTCTCGTGCGGCGCCAGCGTGAATTCCTTTTCGCCGGTGAAGGTCGTGCTTTGCTTCGACCACAGGTCGCGCAGCGTGACCGGCGCGCTGTTCGACAGTTTCAGGTGGCTTGCCAGCAGCGTCACCGGCGCCGGCGTGGCGCCGCGGTTGAACAGCGCCACCGCCTTGCGCCGGCCGTCGCCGAGCGTCTTGACGATGATCTGCGCGTCGTCGGAGTCATAGGTCACCACGCCCTGGTGTCCGCCCTTGTCCTGGTTCAGACCGACCACCTCGGCGTTACCCAGGACCTCGAGGAACGACGCCGGGCCGTTGCGCAAGTCGTAGCTGACCAGCAGCGGCGCATTGATCATCGCCCACAATGAAAAATGCGAGCGCACTTCGACCGGGTTGGCGGCGTCGAAGGCGCCATGGCCGATGTGCAGGATGTCGGGATCGTTCCAGTGGCCGGGCCCCGCGTACAGCGCGCGTTTGGCGGCGCTGTCGAAGTTGTGCAGCATGCTGGTCCAGCTGGCCGTGATGTCGGCGCTGGTGCGCCACAGGTTGCCGACATCCTTGCCCCAGCTGCGCACGTTGGCCATGCCCCAGGCGCAGATCGACAGTACGTAGTCATTGGCTGGGCGCGCCGCCTTGAGCGCCGCGACCACGGCTTCGTAGCGTGCGCGCACCGCGCCGATGTCGGTGCGGTTGAGCGAGCCGCGTTCGATCAGCGGCGCCGCGGCGCGGTAGTTCTGCTGTTTCACCAGGTCGGACCCCGGCAAAAAGTCGGCCAAACCGCAGGCGTCGATCTTGATGTAATCGAAGCCCCATTCCTTGAAGTACAGGTTGATGTCTTGCGTGACGTGGCCTTCCAGTCCCACTTCGCGCTCGGCGGTGCTGCCCTGCGGCAGGTTGGGCGAATGCAGGTCATACGCTTGCGAGCAGGCGTTGCGGCCGATGTCGGTGTAGATGCCGGCTTTCAATCCCATCGCGTGCAGCTTGTCGGTGAACGGCTTGAAACTGGTGCCGTCCGGCCCGCCGGTGGCCGCCGACGGAAAGATGTTGGTGCGGATCTGCAGGCGGCCGTCGCTCGCCCTGCGCTTGAGCCACCAGCCGTCATCGATATTGACCTGGGTGTAGCCCAGCTTGGCGAGCCCGCTGTCGACCATCACCTGCGCCGCGCCCAGCACCTTGGCTTCGTCGACTTCGGTGCGGAAGGCATTCCAGCTGCTCCAGCCCATCGGCGGCGTGGCGGCGCTGCCATTGGTACTGCCTTCCCAACGCCCGGCCGGTGCCAGCGCATCGGCCGCGGCGTTGGCCTGCACCGCGCCGACCGACAGGGTCAGGGCGGCGGCCAGGCTGGCATACAGCAATCTCGATGGCTTGGAATGGGCTGGCTTGGTCGAGCGGTCTTTCATGCATGTCTCCTGGTTGTCGTACCGGGCTGCTTCGAAAGCCGGCCTCGCATGTGCAGGCAGGTCGACGTCATCATCCGGTCATCCATCGGTGGAAGAAAAAATCGAAAGTCTTGATGCGCCATCGGCGTTGCCCGCTTGGGGAGCACCAAGGAAAACCGTACTGCGGCACTACGCTGAAGCTGATTTTTCAGATATTAATCGAAAGAATTCGAAATTAAAAGGCGCTACTGGAACAGCGCAAAAACAACTAAACGAAAATATTATGAAAGTTCTTTGCTTTTCGTTTGATACTTATTTACTATCGGAACTGCTGGCAACGAAAACGTTTGCAACGACTCTGACAGGCTGCCATGGATACGACGACGATTCTGCATCAACCCGGTGCTGCTGCCGGGCGCCGGCCGCGCTGGCTCGGCTACGCGCTGGCCACCGCGCTGCTATGGGGGGTATGGGGTGCTTTTGCCGGCCTGCCGACCCAGTACGGCTTTCCTGAAACGCTGGTGTATGTGGTGTGGGCGCTGACGATGGTGCCGCCGGCGCTGTTCGTGCTGGCGCGCTCCGGCTGGCGCGTGCGGCGCGACCGCACCGCGCTGGGCTACGGACTGGCGATCGGGCTGCTCGGCGCCGGCGGCCAGATGGTGCTGTTCTATGCGGTCAAGGCCGGGCCGGCCTACCTGATCTTTCCGCTGATTGCGCTGTCGCCGGTGATCACGATCGTGCTGTCATACGTGTTCCTGCGCGAGCGCACCGGCCGCATGGGAGCGATCGGCATCGTGCTGGCCATCTGCGCGCTGCCGCTGTTCGATTTCAACCCGGGCGGGGCGCCGCAGCAGTACGGACTGTGGTTCGTTCTGGCCGTCGGGGTGCTGGTGGCCTGGGGGTTGCAGGCCTACTTCATCAAGCTGGCCAATACGCGCATGGATGCCGAAAGCATCTTCTTCTACATGACCGTCAGTGCGCTGCTGTGCATTCCGGTGGCGCTGGCGATGACCGATTTCTCGCAGCCGATCAACTACGGTCCTTCCGGCCCGCTGCTGGCCGCCGCCACCCAGGTGCTGAACGCGATCGGTGCGCTGACGCTGGTGTACGCCTTCCGCCACGGCAAGGCGCTGACCGTGTCGCCGCTGGTGAATGCCGGCGCGCCGCTCCTGACCACCGTGATCGCGATGGCGCTGGCCGCAACGCTGCCGGGAAGCTACCGGCTGGCCGGCATCGTGCTGTCGCTGGCGGCCGCACTGTTCCTCGCGCTGCAGCCTGACGACGGCGCCGCGCCCACCGAAGCAAGCGAAGGAAAGTAAAACAATGGATTACATGTTGAATCTGGTGCGCCGCCACAAGGCCGGCGAAGCGGTCGGCATCCACTCGGTGTGCTCGGCGCATCCGCTGGTGATCGAGGCGGCGATGGAAGTGGCGGCCGGTACGCCGGGCGGGCCGCCGGTCTTGATCGAAGCCACGTCGAACCAGGTGAACCAGGATGGCGGCTACACCGGCATGACGCCAAGCGCGTTCCGCGACTTCGTGCACGGCATCGCCGACCGGGTGGGCCTGGCGCGCGAGCGCGTGCTGCTCGGCGGCGACCACCTGGGGCCGAATGCCTGGCAGGGCGAGAGCGCGGACAGCGCCATGGCCAAGGCCGAGGTGCTGATAGAACAATACGTGACCGCCGGCTTTCGCAAGATCCACCTCGATTGCTCGATGTCGTGCGCCGGCGACCCGGTGCCGCTGCAGGATGACGTGGTGGCGGCGCGCGCCGCGCGCCTGTGCCTTGTGGCCGAGCGGGCCTGGCAGGCGGCCGGCGGCGAAGCGCCGGTGTACGTGGTCGGCACCGAAGTGCCGGTGCCGGGCGGCGCGCACGAAGACCTGGACGAACTGAGCGTCACCACGCCGGCCGCGGCGGCGCAGACCATCGCTGCGCACCGCAGCGCGTTCGGCGGCGCCGGCCTGGCTGCGGCGTGGCCGCGCGTGGTCGGCCTGGTGGTGCAGCCAGGCGTCGAGTTCGACCACCACAAGGTGATCGACTTCCGCCCCGAGCGCGCGGTGGACCTCTCGCGCATGATCGAAGACGTGCCGACGCTGGTCTACGAAGCCCATTCGACCGACTACCAGACACCGGCCAACCTGGCCGCGCTGGTGGCCGGCCACTTCGCCATCCTCAAGGTCGGCCCCGGCGCCACCTTCGCGCTGCGCGAGACGCTGTGGGCGCTGGCCGATATCGAGGCGGCGATGGCCGGCGACGGCGTCGGCTCCGGCTTCAAGGACACGGTGCTGGAGGTGATGCGCGCCGAGCCGGAGTACTGGCGCAAGTACTACACGGGCGACGCGCGCAGCAACCGCTTCGACCAGCAGTACAGCCTGAGCGACCGGATCCGCTACTACTGGCCGCACCCCACGATCCAGGCGGCGCAGGCGCGCCTGCTGGCCAGTCTGGAGAGCGAAGCGCCGCCGCTCACGCTGCTGAGCCAATACCTGCCGGCGCAGTACGAGGCCGTGCGCGAGGGGCGGCTGCGCAACCGTCCGCTCGATCTGCTCAAGGAGGGCGTGGCCAGGGTGCTGCGCCAATACATGGACGCCTGCACGCCGGGCGCCGCAAAGAACGCGTTGGACAAGAAGGAGTTGCAAGCATGCTAGTGGCAAACAAGACCATCCTTGGCTTTGGTGAAGAGCGGCTCGATGCCGCCGGCGCCGGCCTGACCGCGCGCGAGATCGCGCAACAACCCGCCGTCTGGCCCGAGATCGAGGCATTGGTCGCGCGCCAGCGCGGCGCGCTCGACGCTTTTCTGAACCCGCTGCTGGCACGCGCCGACCTGCGCATCGTGCTGACCGGCGCCGGCACCTCGGCCTTCATTGGCGAATGCCTGGCGCCCGCCATGCTGGGACAAGGCCGGCGGGTGGAGGCGGTGCCGACCACCGACCTGGTCTCCGGCCCGCGCCAGTTTTTGCAGCCGGCCGTGCCGACGCTGCTGGTATCGTTCGGCCGCTCGGGCAGCAGCCCGGAAAGCGTGGCCGCCGTGGCGCTGGCCGAGCAGCTGGTCGGCGAGGTGTACCACCTGGTCATCACCTGCAATACCGATGGCGCCCTGTGCCAGTGGGCGCAAGGCCGCAACAACGCCTATGCCATCCTTCTGCCGGACGCCACCCACGACCGCGGCTTTGCCATGACCACCAGCTTCACCTCGATGCTGCTGGCCGCCGCCGGCGCGTTCGGCGTGCTGGCCCCGGGCGCCATCGGCGCGCCGTCGACTGCGGCCGCGCGCGTGCTGGACACCATGCTGCCAGTGTTCGAAGCGCTGGTGGCGCAGCGCTTCCGGCGCGTGGTCTACCTGGGCAGCAACAGCCTGCGCGGTCTGGCGCGCGAAGCCTCGCTCAAGCTGCTGGAACTGACCGATGGCCAGGTGGTGGCGCTGTTCGACTCGCCGCTCGGGTTCCGCCATGGTCCGAAGACGATCGTCGACACCGACACGCTGGTGGTGGTGCTGCTGTCGAACGACCCGCGCGCACGCCGTTATGACCTCGACCTGCTGCGCGAACTGCGCCGCGACGGCCGCGCCGGCCGGGTGCTGGCGCTGAGCGGGCGCGAGGAACCGGAACTGGGCGACGCCTGCATCGCCTTGCCCGGCGTCGCCGAGGCCGACGACCTGGCGCTGGCGCTGCCCTACATCCTGTTCTGCCAGGCGTTCGCGCTGCTGCAGTCGCTGACGCTGGGACTGCGCCCGGATACGCCGAGCGTGTCGGGCACCGTCAACCGGGTGGTGCAGGGCGTGACCATCTATCCATTGACGGATGAAGAATGACGGCCATGTTCCTCGGAGTTGACGGCGGCGGCACCAAGACCGCGTTCGCGCTGATCGACGCGCAAGGGCAGGTACTGGCGCGCCATGAAGAGAGCAGCGCGTACTACCTCGAAGTCGGCATGGACGGCGCGGGCGCCATGCTGGCGCGCGGCTGCGCGGCGCTGTTCGGCGCCGCCGGTGTGCGCGCCGACGACGTCGCATTCGCCTTCTTTGGTTTACCGGCGTATGGCGAGGACCGCGCGGTGCAGCCGCAGCTCGATGCGCTGCCGCGCGCGGCGCTGGGCCACGGCCGCTACCTGTGCGGCAACGACATGGTGTGCAGCTGGGCCGGCTCGCTGGCCTGCGCCGACGGCATCAGCGTCATCGCCGGCACCGGCTCGATGGCGTATGGCGAAGTCAAAGGCCAGCGCGCACGCGCCGGCGGCTGGGGCGAACTGTTCGGAGACGAGGGCTCGGCGCACTGGATCGCGCGCGCCGGCCTGGCGCTGTTCTCGCGCATGAGCGATGGCCGTGCTCCGCGCGGGCCGCTGCATGCGCTGCTGCGCGAGCGCCTGGCGCTGCGCGACGATCTCGACCTGTGCCAGGTCGTGTACGGCGACCTGAAAGGGGAGCGCAGCAAGATTGCCGCGCTGTCGCGCCTGGTTTCGGAAGCGGCGGCGCAGGGCGATACCCAGGCGGCCGCGATCCTCGACGCCGCCGCCGCCGAGGTGGCCGCGCTGGTGGATGCGGTGCGCGGCCAGCTCGGAGTCGATCCCGAGGCCGAAGTGACGGTGTCGTACTCGGGCGGCCTGTTCGGCGCCGAAGGGCCGCTGCGCGAACGCTTCGCGCGCGCGCTCGAGGCAGGAGGCGCGGGCGCGTATCGCTTGACGACGCCGCGCCTGCCGCCGGTGCTCGGCGCGGCGCTGTATGCGGCGCTGGTGGCCGGCACGCCGCTCGACCCGGCGGCGCTGGCGCGCCTGGCGGCCGCGCAGTAAGGCGCGCGCTGGATTTCATGCTTGCCGGATAGCGGCGCGCAGGGCCCGATGCGCCGCACCGGCCCTGCTGCAATCTGGTAAGCTCCTACTTTACTAAAACTACTCGTCCAATCATGGGACAAACCGGCCAGCGCCGCGACACCATCCTCAAAGCCCTCACCGAACAAGCCTCGGTGCAAGTCAGCGAACTCGTAAAACAGCTCAACGTGTCGGCGGTGACGATCCGCAGCGACCTGCGCGCGCTCGAGGCGCAGGGCTTGGCCATCCGCAGCCATGGTGGCGCCACGCTGGCGCGCATGCCGCCGACCGAGCATACGGTGTCGCAGAAGGACGCGCTCAATCACGAGCAGAAGGAGCGCATCGGCGCCCTGGCGGCGCGGCTGGTGAAGCCGGGCGAGAACATCATCATCGATTCGGGCACCACCACGCTGTCGCTGGCGCGCCATCTGCGCGACACCCATAACGTGACGGTCATGACCAACGGCCTGAATATCGCGTGGGAGCTGGTAAATGCGCCAGGCGTCGACCTGATCCTGACCGGCGGCCTGCTGCGCAAGCAGGCGCTGTCGATCCAGGGCCTGCAAGCCGAGGCCTGCCTGCAGGCCTACAGCTTCGACAAGCTGTTCCTCGGCGTCGACGGCCTCGACCTGCAGTTCGGCGTGACCACCCACCACGAGGCGGAAGCGAGCCTGAACATCAAGATGGTGGAGCGCGCCCGCAAAGTCATCGTGCTGGCCGATTCGTCGAAGTTCGGCTTCATCAGCCTGCACCGCATCGTGCAGCTCGACCGGGTGCATACCATCATCACCGACGCCGGCATCGGCCCGCAATACCGGGATGGCTTGCGCGAAGCAGGCATCGAACTCCTGATCGCCGATTAAGAGCGCCTGGCAAAACCTCTCGACTTACCGCCAACGGATGAGCGGGCAGGCAAGCGACAGAAACGCTTGGTGCATGCCTGTTTGCCGCTCATGCCGGATGCGCAATCTGCGGAAGCGGTGCAGCCAACCCAAGGTTCGTTCGACGACCCGACGCCACTGTCCAAGCTTCTCGCGCGACTCTACGCCGTAGCGTGCGATACGAGCGGCGATGCCCCGACTACGCAGCCAAGCCCGATAGGCTCTTGAAGCGTACGCTCGGTCAGCATGCAGCTTGCCTGGACGCTTGCGTGCACGGCCTGCCAGCCCTTGAACTGCCGGGATTGACGCTACCAACGGGATGAGGAAACGCGAGTCGCGTACCTGCGCGCCCGAGATCTGAGCTACTAGTGGAAGCCCGCATGCATCGACGAGTAAATGGTGTTTGCATCTTAGTGCTCGGACAGAGCCTTCGTACGTCCGCTATCGACCCAAAGCAGCCATTGCCGCGACCATCTGAGCGTTCAGAGGGTGTTAATGCTCATTTCTGCGTGGCGTTATGCCTAAGGGCTTCCACAAACAATGCAAATGCGGGCGCCTGCTGCCTGCGGCTAGGGTAGTAAAGATGATAGCCGGGAAACAATGGGCACCAGTCTTCTAGCACCCTTACCAAGCTGCCTTCCTTAATGCAGATTTGGACTTCGTCCTCTGGAAGGTATGCCAAGCCAAATCCAGCCAATGCTGCGTCTTTCAACATGCTGATGCTGTTAAAGGCGACGGCGCCATCCACGCGTACCTTTAATTCGCGCTCCTCTTTGATGAAATGCCAGACGTAATGGCCCCGTGATGCCGACAGGCTCAGGTTAATGCATTGATGCGCAATGAGTTCTTGCGGTGTTTTCGGTATCGGATGGTTCTTGAAGTAAGCAGGTGATCCAACGATGGCTGCGCGGAAGTCCGGCGCGATGCGCACGGCAATCATGTCCTTGTCGACATGCTCGCCCATGCGAACGCCGGCGTCGTAACGTTCGGCCACGATGTCGACCAGGCCGTAATCTGAGGTAATGACAGCTTTCACTTCAGGGTACTGCGCTAAGAAATTTTTCAGTACCGGCCAGAGGACAGTTTTCGTCGCGTGCTCGACCGAGGTGATGCGAATGGTGCCCGTCGGCTTCCCACCCAGCTCGCTGAGCGCGGCTAGGCTGGCATCAAGTTGATCGAGCGCAGGGGCAAGCGTGTCGATCAACCGTTCACCAGCCTCGGTCGGCGCGACACTGCGTGTCGTGCGGGTCAGCAGACGCATGCCGAGGCGCTCTTCCAGCCGTCTCACGATCTGGCTCAATGCCGACTGCGACAGCCCGAGCTTGGCAGCTGCACGCGTGAAACTGCGCGCCTCGGCTACCGCCAGAAACACCGTCAAATCGGCCATTTCTTCCCGACGCATTCATTACTCCACGTTATAGGCTCACACACATTATAGGGGCTAATCTAGCAAGCGAGTCGCGGCTATAGTGGATGTCACTGATCAACTCTACTGCGATGCCGAAGGAAAATCGATGAAACATGAATCCACGAACATGTACAAACCAGATGCAACTCGCCGCTCGGTTCTGGCCGGTAGCGCAGTTGCCACTGCATCCGCCATGCTGTCGATTGGTGCCTTCGCTGCCACTCCCCCGACGACGACTGAAACGGCTAGTGGAATCCGGACACAGGACGTCCAGTTCCAGAACAATGACATTACGATGGCCGGTATCCTGTTCTTTCCGGAAAAATTCAAGGAGGGCGTCAAATACCCATCAATCGTTGTGGTGCATCCAGGAGGCGGCGTGAAGGAACAGACTGCCAGCGTGTATGCGAAGGCATTGGCGCAACAGGGCTTCGTCACGTTCGCGTTCGATGCGTCGCACCAAGGCGCCAGTGGCGGCATGCCACGCTTCCTGGACGACCCAATGCGCCGCGTGGGTGACATCTATAGCGCTGTTGACTACATGACGACCCTCGCGTACGTGGATGACACGCGCATCGGCGCACTTGGTATTTGCGCCGGCAGTGGGGCGAGCGTCAAGGCCGCGTCGACCGATCGTCGTATCAAGGCTATCGGTACTGTCAGTGCTGTGGACGTCGGCGCGGCATTTCGTCAGGGCTGGGATGGAAAGGGAAAGATCGCTGACCAGCTCAAGACCCTGGACGCTGCAGCCCAACAACGCACCGCTGAAGCGGGCGGCGCCGCTCCGGTGTATATCCCTTATGTGCCTGCCGTGGGCGATCGTTCGGCCCCGTACGATCTCCAGCAAGCAGCCGACTATTACCTGACTCCACGCGGCCAGCACAAGAACGCACCCAACAAGATGTTGCTTACCAGTGCCAACTACATGATTTCTTTTACCGGCTTCGACCGCGTCGAAACACTGACCCAGCCGATCATGATTGTCGCCGGCACTAAAGCCGGCTCGCTGTGGCACAGCAAGGCATTGTTTGCGAAGGCTCCGGGGAAGAAAGACCTGGCATTGATCCCGGGTGCCACGCACATGGACTTGTACGACGGACCGGGAGTCGGCCTGGCGATGGCCAAACTGACCCCATTTTTTACCCGCACCCTCGCTTAACGTCGCAGGTAGCGCTGGCCTGGCTAATAGCGCAGAGCCCGTACATCGTGTTCTTTCTAGGCACGCGCACCGAGGCTGACCTGCCGGAAACCTTGGTGCTCAGCGCTTGCACTTGACCGCAGCTAATGACGTGAAGATCGACTACACGATCTGATTCGCTGGGCGCCGCGCATAAATTGCGCCTCATCTATATCAAGGTACAACTTTTTGAAACACCCAAAACTATTCGCGCCAATGGCGCTCATGCCGGATCTCGTCCTGCGCAACCGGATTGTGATGGCGCCGATGACTACCTGGGCCAGCAACGACGACGGTACCATTTCCGACGAAGAAGATACGTACTATCGCTGCAGGGCAAAGGATGTCGGTCTCGTCATCACTGGCTGTACTCACGTGCAGTCAAATGGCGTGGGCTTCACCGGTGAGTTTGCCGCCTATGACGACACCTTCATTCCAAGCTTGCGTAAGTTGGCCACGGCAGCCAAAAGCGGAGGTGCTCCGGCCATCCTGCAGATTTTCCATGCAGGAGTGAAAACGCTGCCAGAGCTGGTGGGCGATGTTATCGCGGCCAGCGCAGTGCCGGGCCATGCAGGACCGTTCGCGGGCGCCATCGTCCCACGGGCACTGGAAGACAACGAAGTCATGGGAGTCATCGATGCTTTCGCCGCAGCCACTCGCCGGGCCATCGTCGCCGGTTTCGATGGCATCGAGCTGCACGGCGCCCACGGTTTCCTTCTACAGAATTTCTTCTCTCCGCATTTCAACGTCCGCACGGACAAATGGGGCGGTTCGCTGGAAAACCGCATGCGCTTTCCCCTTGCGGTGGTTGCGGCAGTCAAGGCAGAGATTGCCGAACACGCCCATAAGCCATTCGCGCTGGGCTATCGCATCACGGTCGAGGAAGAGTTCGAAGGCGGCCTGCAGCTGGCTGATTCGCTCCAGCTGGTAACCAGTCTGGTCGACGCCGGTATTAACTACCTGCATGTATCGCTAGGTAGCGCGTTAGATCAGAAACCAGCCAAAAGCGGCCCCGATGCGACGATCGTCAGCATACTGCATAACCACATCGACGGGCGCATTCCGCTAGTGGCAGCAGGCCAAATCAAGACGCCTCGGCAGGCTCAAAACGCGTTGAATCAGGGCCTATCGCTGGTAGCCGTGGGTCAAGGCCTCGTGATCAACCCAGACTGGGTCGCTGATGCGCGCACCGGTCGCGACAGCGACATCCCCCTGGCCATTTCTGCCGCTGACGTGGCATCGGCACGCATTCCTCACAAGCTGTGGGCTGTCATTGAAGCCACGCCTGGATGGTTCAATGTCGTTGCCTCGCCAGCCTAGGCTTTGGATTGCGACACTAGGAAGGACCGCTTTTGGCCGATTGCGGACGGTCGGCACAGCTCAGTGTACCCGGCTGTTGTCTCCAGAGCAACTAGAGGGTTTTGTCAGGCGTTCTAAAGCAGAACGCTTCAGCGAATGCGCAGCGTGGTCCCGGTGCGGAACGCCCCCAGCGCGACATCCCATCCCTGCGCCTTGTCGGCATCGTCGGCATTGGCGGGACGCACGCTGTAGCGCGCGTCTCCGGCCAGCGAGGCGGCGCCATCCGGCAAGGCCAGCAGTACATCGTACACACCGCCGCGCGTGCCGCCCGGCACCTCGAATCGTACCTCCGCCTTGCTGGTCCGTTCCGGCAGCCAGGCGCGCGGGTCGACCGATGCCAGCGCAATCCGCAACACCGCGCCGCCGGCGCGTTCCCTGAGCACGAGCTGCACCGCACGCGGATTGAAGGCACGCGCCCAGCCGCGGTTGCGCACCGTCAGCGCCAGCTGGCCCGTGCCGCCGGCCGCCACAACGGCGCTATGCCGCAGCGTCAGCAGCTTGAAGCGGTAGCCCATGCTGCGTTTGACCTGCGCCATGCAGCCCTGCGCCTGCCAGCGGTCGTGAAACAGCTTTCGATAGTAGCTGTCGTTCAGGTAGGTCAGGCCAAATTGCCGTCCCTCGCGCAGGATGTCGCCGCAGTCCGCGCGCGGTGTCGGAGCCATCTCGTCCGCAGGATTGCAGGTCTCGGCGCCGAACGGCGCGATGTTCGCCAGCGCGGCCACGTAGTCGCGTTCTCGCCGGCGGGTGCTGGCGTCTTCGCTGTAGGTGCCGACATCGGTGGTCGAGGCCAGGAAGCAGTCGTTGTGCACGCCGATGCGCGCTGTGGCCGGCCACGCCATCAGGTAGGGGGGATAACGCAACTGCAGGAAGCGGTTGGCCGGCAGGGCGCCCAGCAGCGCGTCGCGGATCCGGGCGCGCGCCGCCGGTGCGGTGAGCTCGTTGGACGAGGTGTGCCATTCGCCCCAGGCGCCGACGAATCCGGCCTGCAGATAGGCGATGACATCCGCATTCGCCGCCAGCACCGGCTTGAGTTGGTCGATGTGGCTCAGCACACGATCAAGCGGGGCATCCTGCGCCGCCTGATACCCGGTTTCGCCGGCAGGGTAGTTGTAGATAAAACGCGGAATAACCTTCAGGCCGGCGCGCCGCGCGATGGCGAAGCCGCCGGACACCTCGGCCAGCAGCGCCGCGGGCAGCGCCGCATCGGCATACCGGTCCAGCCGCACCGGCGCATAGACCAGGCGGTAGCCGGCCGCGAACTGGGCATCGGCTTGCGCCTGCGTCCAGGCGGCCAGGTTGTCGGCCGCCCAGACATACATGCCGCGCTCGGGATTGGCGACGTCGTCATCGGTGCCACCGAACGTGGTGCCGACCATGGCGCCTGGCAGTGGCGCCGCCTGCGCCGACAGCGCCACCAGCAGCAGGGCGATCGGGCACAGGCGCCGCGGCATCACGCGTCCAGCAGGCGGCCGAAGGCGGCCGGGACGTGGAAGTCGGGCTTGCCGCCGCCGGTGCCGGTCGGGCTCCAGGCGGAATGGACGCGCTCCTTGCCGGCCCCTTCCACGCGGAACAGGTTCAGGCGCCAGCCATCCCCGCCGCTGTCCTGCATCGGCACCGCCAGCTCGGCGGTCCAGACCTTGTTGCCGGCATCGACGTGGGTTCTGGCGCGGCTGCCGCCGTTGATGCGCTTCTTGCCCGACACCTCGACCGCGATCTCCTGCAGCATCCCGTTGGGCGCTACCTGCACCTCGCGGTAGCTGTTCAGGCCCGCGCGCTGCGGCGCCTGCAGGAACACCTCGACCACGTCGCGCTCCCACAGCGGCCAGATGGTGCTGTCCGAGCCGGCGCGCTCGAAGGTGTTCACCGACTCGAACTTGCAGATGAAGCGCAGGTACAGCTGGCCGGCGCCGCGCAGCAGCTGCACCCGGGTCGATTGCGGACCGGCCAGCGGTTTACCCTGCCAGTCGTGGCGGAAGAAGGTGGTGGGCGCGTCGGCCCATTGCGATGCGCGCGGGAAGCCGTCCGACGCCACCTGCGCGACGCGGCCGGCGAATGCCACCGGCAGCGCATCGGGAAGGTCGGGCCGCGCCTCGATCAGCAGGCTGTGGCCGAAGCGGATCGGGAGCGTCGGACTGGCGGCCGTCACCTTGCCCAGCACCTTGCCGCTGAGCGACTCGCGTACGGTCCAGGCGCCCGGTCCCAGGCCGCGCAAGGCAATCGCGCCGTCCCACTGGTCGGCATAGAAGGCGTAGTGCATGGCGCCGCCCTGTTGCACCACGTGGGTCTCCGGCTTGTCGAAACCAAGGTCGTACAGCTCGCCGCGGTAACGGCCTTCGGCCAGCCGCTGTTTGTTATACAGGTCGACCCACTGGCGCCAGTGCGCTTCGCGCTCGGGCGTGAGCAGGAACGAGTCCTTGGGTTTGGGATCCACCGGCCAGGTGAACTTGGTGGCCACCACCGCGCCGATGCCGACGCTGGAGGCGAAATCCTGGCCGCCGGTGCTCAGCTCCACGTGGTCGCCTGCGTACGCCGACCATGGCCCCATCAGCGCCTTCAGGGTTTTGCCCTTGTGCCGTACCTGCCAGCTCGAGAGCGGGTCGGACGACGGCGCCTGGTCCATGTACGGCATGTTGTGGAAGGCGTAGCTGGTGCCGCAAGGGCAAACCTCGACCACCGCTTCCGGGTTGGCCGCATGCGCCACGTCGTGCATGACCTTGTAGAAGGCGGACACCGCCTCGACCGATTCTTCCGGCCGCTGGTGCTTGTGCTTGGGATTGAAGCAGGGCGCCACGCCATTCAGGTGCTGGCCATCGACCTTGAGGCCGTCGAAGCCCCAGTCGGCGATGATCATCCTGATCGTCGCGGCCAGGCGCGCCTGGGTCTTGTCGTAGGCAGGGCACAGGTAGAAGCAGTTCCACCACGTCACGTCCTGGGGGGCCCCGGCTTCATCGAGCAGCAGCAGGTCGGTGTGCTCGTGCAGCTCGTCGCTGCCGGGGGCCACGGCCAGCGGCGCGATCCACAGCCGCGCCTTCATGCCGCGCGCGTGGATGTCGGCCACCAGCGCCTTCATCTCGTCGCCGCCGCGCGGGAACTTGGCCAGGTCCGGCGTCCAGTCGCCGGTCTTCACCTGCCAGCCGTCGTCCAGCACCGCCCACTTGAAGCCCAGCTCCTGCACCTTGGGCAGCGTGGCGCGCACGTAGTCGAGCGAGAAGTCGCGTTCGTAGCCCCAGGCGCACCACTGCGCCTCATAGGCGCTTTGCGGCGGCTCGGGCGCGGCCATGCCCTGCGCCGCCATCAGGATGCGATAGCGCTCCAGCGGCACGTAAAAGTCGCCGCGGTGCACGGCGATGAAGGTCGGCGGCGTGGCCAGCGTGGCGCCAGGCGCCAGCGTCTGCGCCTGCTCCTTCTCTTGCGGCAGGTCGCCGCGCAGGCAGATGTCGACCTGGTCGCCTGCTGCCTTCACCGGCAGCGAAACCAGCAGCGGCTTCAGAGCCAGGTGGCCGACCGCCAGGCCGACATCGCGCCGCCAGACATCGGCCACCGGCGTGCCGCCGCCGTAGTCCGACGCGTTCATGCCCATGAAGTTGCCCTGCTCGTAGCCGCGCTTCACCGGCTGCACCCAGTCGCGCCGGTCGGCGTGGCTGGCGCCGGAATAGGTCCAGTAGCCGCCCGCATGGCGCGGCGCGGCGGCCAGGCGGTGCGCGCCGTTGACCCAGGCGTCGATCGCCAGCGGCTTGGTTCCCGTGTTCACGTAGCTCACGTCGAGCAGGGCCAGGCCCGGATGCTCGTCGAGCAGCGTTACTGTCACGCGCTTTTCGATGCCTTCCTTCGAGCTGCCGACCAGGTGCAGCGCCTGGCCGGCGCCGAACAGGGTGGTGGCGCGCGCCGGTTTGGCTTCGCGCAGCGTGAAGCGTCCGAACGGCTTGCCGCCCACGACCAGGTGTTCGCTAGTGTCGAAGCCGGTCAGCACGGTCGGCTGCTTGCCCACCAGGCTGACGATGCGGCAGCGCATCTGCTCGTCGAACTGCAGCGACACGGCGCTGTCCTCGACGCGCACATGGCCCTTGCCGGCGGCGGCATGGGCGAGCGGGATCTGCGTGGCCAGCGGGGCGGCGCCCAGCCAGCCGAGAAATGCACGGCGCGCGGTCATGGTTGGCCTCCCCATGCACCCGGGAAGGCGCGTTCGGCATTCGTGCGATACAGCTTGTCCACCACCTCGCGCGGCAGGCCCAAGCCTTGCACCGGTTTATCGAGATCGGCGACCTTGATGGAGTCCGACGTGTTGAAGTAGCGCCAGTGCATGCGCCATACCTGTTCAGCCTCGCGTCCGAGCGCGGCGCCGTCCTGGCCCGGAGCTTGCGCCATGTCGCTGCCGTACATGATGCGGTCCTGGTACTTGATGAAGAACTGGCGCACGCGCTCGCGGTCTTTCTGGCTCTGGAACTGCACCTGGCCGATGCGCGCCGCGATGTCCACCACCGCGGTCGGGAAGCGGTCCAGGAACGCGGCCAGTTCGTCGACGTCGCGCTCGAGCGACGCCAGGTGCACGCCGATGAAGTGCAGGTCCGGGTGCGCCGCCACCATGCGGTCGCGCGCGGCCATCTGGGCTTCCCAGCTCGGCATCTCGGGGTGCCGGTGCATGTGGTACTGCGGATGGGCCTTGAAGTAGGCGCGGTCGTTATTCGTCGTCATTTTATTCAGCGGCAGCCAGCAGTTGTGCGGCTCGCCCTGGTGGCCGAGCAGCGGGATGCCTTGCCGCGCCAGGTCGTCGAACAACGGCGCGAAGCGGGCGTCGTCGATCATCACCAGCTGCTTGTCGCTGTCGCGCAGATCCATGCCGATGTTCTTCCATACCTTGACGCCCACGGCGCCGGCTTGCGTCGAGCCGGCCAGGCGATGGCGGGTGGCGGCCAGCCAGGCCGGCTGGTCGGAGCCGGCGACCGAGAAGCTGGCGACCCAGGCAACGTCTTGCGGGAACTGCTTTTTCAGCGCGATGGCGACGCGCTGCTGGTCGTCCAGCGGCGGAAAGTCGGGGTAGTCGACGTTGATCGTCAGTACCTTGAAGTTCTGGGCCTTGGCCGACGCCATGAAGGCCGGCGCCTCGTCGTGCAGGTGCAGGTGGACGTCGATCTTGGCGACGCCGGCGTAGTCGGCCATGGTGTAGCTGGCCGCATCGGCAGCATGGACCGGGAAAGACGCCGCCCCGCACAGCAGGGCGGCAAACGAGAAGACAAATGATCGCATCAGGACTCCAGTTTCATCAGAACTTCAGGCTCGCACCCACGGTGATCGAACGGCCATAACGATAGTAGCCGTTGGGCAGGCTGACGACGCCGTTGGTCAGCTTGGGCGTCTGCTCGGCGTCGGTCAGGTTGTTGCCTTCGATGCTGATGCGCAGCGACTTGTTGACCTCATAGGCGAGCTGGGCCGTGAGCCAGGTCACCGAACTGGCCACCTCGTTGAAGCCGGAACCGATCACGTTGGTGGCGGTGACGAACGAGTCGGTGTAGTCGGCGGTGGCGCTCATGCTCCACGGGCCACGCTCGTACAGCACGCCCAGCGACGCGGTCGCCGGCGCGATGCCTTCGAGCGGACGCTCGATGCCTTGCACCCAGCTGCTCGACAGGTTGCGGGTGTACTGGGCGCGCACGCCGAAGCCGTTGTCGAACAGGTGCTGCAGGCCGATTTCCATGCCGCGCGCCTTGGCGCTGTCGCCGTTGATCGGACGCTGGACATTGAACAGGCGTCCGCCGGGCGCGCCGATGTCTTGGCCGGTCAGCCACAGGTTGGTGATCTGGTTCTTGATGTTCTTCTGGTACAGGGCCAGGGTCAGGGCCGAGTTCTTGGCGTAATACCATTCCAGCGAGATGTCGCCCTGGACCGCGGTGTACGGCTTGAGGTCGGCATTGCCGCCGTAGATTTGCGTGAAGTCGCCCCACGAGATGCTGGCGGTGGTGCTGGACGGCGCCAGCTTGTCCACCGACGGCCGCGCCATGGTCTTGGCGGCGCCCAGGCGCAGCTGCAGGGTGTCGGTCAGCGAATAGGTGAAGTTGGCCGACGGCAGCGCGTAGGTATAGCTGGCATCCTGCTGGACCACCGACGGATCGGCATAGACGGCGGTGTAGTTGAACGCGCCGTACTCGATGATGTCGTTGATCTTGGCGTCCCAGGCCTGGGCGCCGGTCTTGGTGTGCACCAGGCGCACGCCGACGTCGGCGAACCAGCGCTCGCCCTGCAGGTCGGCCTGCACGAAGGCGGCCGAGGTCTTTTCGGTCACGCGGTAGCTTTCCAGCGGGTTGAAGGCGGGCGCCGACAGGGTCGAGCTGTACACGCCGCCGCCCGGGCGCGGCTTGCCGTCGTAGCCGGCCAGCGCCTGCGCGTAATTGTCGATGTCGAAGCCGAGGAAGCTGCGCGGGAAGTTGCCGCTCACGCCCGAGAGGAAGCCGCGCGGGGTGAAGGTCTGGTTGATGACGTTGCCGCCCAGGTCGCCCACGTTGATCGCGTTCTCGCCGGAGTAATGGTCGGCGCCCGCGTTGAAGGCGTTGTTGATCATGTCGCGCGACTTCTTGCGGTTGGTGTGGCTCAGGCCGAATTTCAGGCGGTCGACATTGAAGCGGTCCACCTTCCAGTCGGCATCGAGCGTCGCGCCACCGATGCGGTCGTCGATATTGTCGCCGGCGCGGCTGTAGTAGTGGGTATTGAAGTCGTTGGCGGTGAACAGGCCCTGGGCCAGGCCGCTCTGCAGGTCGCGGCCGTCGGCCAGCGTGGTGGTGACGTCGGGCACCGCGCCGCCGTTGAGGCGGATGCGCGTCACGTTGGGCTGGTTCATGCGCAGCACGACGTAGCTGTCCTTGCCGCCGGAGTCGCGCTTCGAGGTCGACAGGTAGGCGTCGCCTGCCACGGTCAGTGACGGCGAGACCTTCCATTCGGCCCGGGTGCCGATCATGGCGGTATCCACCACCCGGTACTCGGTCATGTTCAGGACTTCGGGATTCAGGCGCAGCTCGGGGTCGCTGCTGTTGAGGGTCATGTCGGTCACCACGTTGTTGGTGACCTTGATGTCGGACCAGCGGCCCGGCGCAAACAAAGGGTAGTACGACAGCTGGTAGCCGACCTGGGGCGAATCGAGGCGGGTCGCGAAGCCGTCGACGATGACTTTCACGTCGCTACGCGGGCGCCACTCCACCTTGCCCGAGAGCGCCATGCGTTCCTTCTTCTCCATGATGGAACCGAAGCGGAACTGGCCCGGGGCGATCAGGCCTTCTTCGCTGGGGTCGAGGACGCCGTTGCCGTTGGGATCGATGGCGCCGCCCCAGGTGTTGCCGGATTCCCAGAACTGGCTGGGGTCGCTCGGGATCGCGTTGCGCGACCAGCCGCCATCGTTGCCGGCGGTGTCGGTGCGCACGTCGCGCTTGGCATACACCACGCCCAGCAGCACGCCGACCTTGTCGTTGAAGGTGTTGCTGTAGGTGCCCGACAGCTTCTTGCCGTTCAGGTGGCTCATCTGGTTGCGGTCGCCTTCCACGCGCAGCAGGCCGCGCTGGCCCTTCTGGTCGAACGGGCTGGCCGAGCGCAGGTTGACCAGGCCGCCGATCGCGCCTTCCATCAGCTGCGCCTGGGTCGACTTGACGACGTCGGCGCCATTGATGACGTCGGCCGGCAGCACGTCATAGGCGAAGTCGCGGCCGGCGCCGTCGGTGCCCAGCAGGCGGCCGTTGAAGGTGGTGATCGTATAGTCGGGGCCCAGGCCGCGGATGCTGACCCGCTGGCCTTCGCCGCCGGCGGTACGCGAGATCGCGACGCCGGTGATGTGGCTGAGCGAGTCGGCCACGTTGTTGTCCGGGAAGCGGCCGAGTTCGGTTGCGCTGATGCTGTCCTGCACCACCGCCGAGTTGCGCTTGAGCGCCAGCGACTGCTGCAGGCTGGCGCGGGTGCCGCTGACGACGACCTGTTCGACTTTTCCCTCGTCGGGCGTGGCGGTGACTGTATCGGCCGGCGCGGGGGCTTCCACCTGGGCGTGGACTGGTGCCGCCAGCGTGGCCAGTGCCAGCAGGCAGGCGGAAGTGAGCGGTTTCAGCACGGGGCGGGCGTGACTGGCAGCGTGCGGGCGGCATTGCAGATGAGAATTCATTTAACGCTTCCTTTTATAGGTTTGTTGGAGCAGCGTGGGCGAATCTTGTAGCTGGGAAGGGCTGACCGGTGGCGATCACCACGTCCGCCAGCCGCAGTGCAGAGCCGGCTGGCAGGAGTTGATCGGTGCTTTCGTTTGATTTCGTATGACGTACGCCTTCACTTACTGAGGTTTCGGTTTATAGATATCGAAAGCACCTTGGAGGGCGCTGGCGGATACAGTGTTATTGAGTCTATAGCGAAACTCTGTGCAACACAAAGCTTCTTACGATATTTCGAATTTCCTGTTGTATCTATGTTATTTTGGTTATTAATCTTTCGTTCGAAAGAAAAGAGCGCTAGGCACTTTTGTTTGAGACAGGCTGTGAACAGGCGAAAAAAAAGGCAGAACGCCGAAGCGTCTGCCTTTCTGGGGGGAAGGAGGGTGTTACAGCTGGGTCAGCGAAATCGTGTTGCTGGCCGGGGTCGAGCACGGCTCTTCATCGAACGCGATATCGCCCAGTGGATTGGGCACGCCATCGGTCTTCAGATCCACGAACCCGAACAGGTCCCGGTCCTGCAGGTGCGACGGCACCACGGTCGACAGCGACGAGAACACGTTCTCGACGCGGCCCGGATGCTTCTTCTCCCAGTCGCGCAGCATGGCCTTGATCTGCTTGCGTTGCAGGTTTTCCTGCGAACCGCACAGGTCGCACGGAATGATCGGGAAGCCCTTCACTTCGGCATAGCGCTCGGTATCGGCTTCCTTCACGTAGGCCAGCGGACGGATCACCATGTGCTTGCCATCGTCCGACACCAGCTTGGCCGGCATGCCTTTCAGCTTCCCGCCGAAGAACATGTTCAGGAAGAAGGTCTCGAGGATGTCGTCGCGGTGGTGGCCCAGTGCGATCTTGTTGCAACCCAGCTCATCGGCCACGCGGTACAGGATGCCGCGGCGCAGGCGCGAGCACAGCGAGCAGGTGGTCTTGCCTTCCGGGATCAGGCGCTTGACGATGCTGTAGGTGTCCTGGTTCTCGATGTGGTACGGCACGCCCAGTTTATCCAGGTAGGCCGGCAGCACGTCGGCCGGGAAGTTCGGCTGCTTCTGGTCCAGGTTCACCGCGACGATGTCGAAGTGGATCGGCGCGCGTTCGCGCAGCGTCATCAGGATGTCGAGCAGGGCGTAGCTGTCCTTGCCGCCGGACAGGCAGACCATCACCTTGTCGCCGTCCTCGATCATGTTGAAGTCGCCGATCGCCTGGCCCACCAGGCGGCACAGGCGCTTGTGCAGCTTGTTGTTCTCGTGCGCGATTTTTTCGGCACGCTTAGCGGACACCTCATCGGCGGCAGGCTGTTCCAGGTTTTCCGTGGTCATGCTGTTCATAAATTACTCTTTGAATTTGAATACTTCGACGCCGGCCGACAGGCAATCCGGATATACCTCGCGCTTTTCGGTCATCACGCGTGCGGCCACCACTTTCGGGTGCGCCAGCACCAGCGCGACGATCGCATCGCACAGGGTTTCCTGCAGGTTGATGTGGCCGCGGCTGATGATGTCCCGGATGCCGGGACGCACGAAGTCGTGGTTGACGATTTCGTCGAGCTCGTCCGACAGCGGCGTGTTCCACTCCAGCGGCACCCAGAATTCGATGTTCACGACGACGTGCTGCGATTTGTTCTTTTCGTGGGAATAGGCGCCGATCTCCATGTCCAGGCGGTAATCGCGGATGAAGAGGCGGCGGCAGTGTTCCAGGCGCGGGTGAATGAACATTAGGTATTCCTGTTGATGAGGCTGAAATCGCGGGACATGGGCATCAGGTGCTGGCCGCCATCGACCAGCAGCGTGGTGCCGGTCAATGCCCGGTTGCGGGCGGCGAACACGACGGCCTGCGCCACCTCGTCCGGCCGGCTCGACTCTCCGAGCGGCGACAGCGCGTGGGTGGCGCAGAATTCTTCTTCGGTCTGCAAATGGCTGATCATTGTCAGCCCCGGCGCCACGCCGACCAGGCGCACGCGCGGTGCCAGCGCCTGCGCCAGCATGGTGGTGGCGCTTTCCAGCGCCGCTTTCGAGAGGGTGTACGACAGGAAATCGGGATTCAGGTTGTACAGCTTCTGGTCGAGCAGGTTGATCACCACCGCTTGGCTTCCCTCCGGCGTCGCATCGAACAGCGCGCGCGCCAGCAGGATCGGCGCCGCCAGGTTGATGTGCATGTGGCGGTCGAGGCGCGCGTGCGAGAAATCAAGAGCGGCATCATAATCGAAAAGCGAGGCGTTGTTGACGATGCAGCTGACCGGCCCCAACAAAGTGTTCGCTTCTGGCAACAAGCGGCGCACGGCGGCCTCGTCGGCCAGCTCGCACTGCAGCGCCACCGCGCGCCGGCCCAGGGCCTCGATCTCGGCCACGGTGCGTTCGGCCTCTGCGCTGGACGCGCCGTAGTGGACCACGATGTCCCAGCCGGCTGCGGCCAGCTCGAGCGCGATGGCGCGTCCCAGCCGCTTGGCGGCGCCGGTCACCAGCGCGACTTTGTTGTTAGTGGAAGAGATTGTGCTCATCGATATCGGCGCGCCATCGGTAGAATGGCGGTTTGCCCTTGGTTCCTCATTTAAATAACGCGATGTCCCTGCCCGTACCCGACCCCGATGCGCTCGCCGCTTCCCAATCCCTGCAACAGTTGATCGCCGCCGAGATCGAACGAGACGGCGGACAGATCGCGTTTTCGCGGTTCATGGAACTGGCGCTGTACGCGCCGCGGCTCGGCTACTACAGTGGCGGCGCGTCCAAGCTCGGCGCTGACGGGGATTTCACGACCGCGCCCGAGATCACGCCGCTGTTCGGCGCGACCCTGGCGCGCGTGGCAGCCGCTATTATCGCCCAAAGCGCGCCCGACATCATCGAGTTCGGCGCCGGCACCGGCCGCCTGGCACGCGATGTGATCACGGCGCTGGGGCAACAGGGCGTCGAGTTGAACTCGTACACCATCATTGAGCTGTCGGGCGAACTGCGTGCGCGCCAGCAGGAAGCGTTGAAGGATTTGCCACAGGTGCGCTGGCTCGATGCGATGCCGGAATCGTTCAGCGGCGTGGTGCTGGCCAACGAGGTGCTGGACGCGATGCCGGTCGAGCTGGTGATCCGCACGGCCGGCGGCTGGATGCGCCAGATGGTGACGATCGAGAACGGCGCCTTCGCCTTCGTCCAGGCGCCGCTCGGGGCCGGGCTGCAAGAACAGCTGGCGCGCCAGGTGCCCGAGCACGAGCACATGCTGGAAGGCTATGTCACCGAGCTGCACCCGGTCGGCGCCGGCTTCATGGGCTCGCTGGCCCAGATGTTCGCCGGAGGGCGTGGCGCGGCCATCCTGCTCGACTACGGCTTCCCGGCCCACGAGTACTACCTCGACCAGCGAATCGGCGGCACGTTGATGTGCCACTACCGCCACCATGCACACCCGGATCCGTTCTACCTGCCGGGCCTGCAGGACATCACCGCCCACGTCGACTTCACGGCGATGGCGCTGGCGGCCCAGGATGCCGGCCTGCCGGTGCTGGGCTATATGAACCAGGCCAGCTTCCTGCTGAGTGCCGGAATCGGCGAACTGTTGCTGGAAAACGACCCTGAACAAGCGATTTCGTATCTACCCCATTCCCGGGCAGTGCAAAAACTGGTGTCTCCTGCTGAAATGGGAGAGTTGTTCAAGGTGCTGATAGTTGGTAACGATGTGCAATTGCCTGACGCAATCGTGCGCGCAGACCGCAGCCACAGGTTGTAGACTATTTGACATCTTGCACACCGGACACAAATCCGGCTAAGCTGTGAGACTAGGAACCTATTCCGGTAGGTTCTAAGACGGTAAGATATCTCTGCGCCTGGTTGGGCGACCGGAATCGGCCGAGGACAATGACGGCGGCAAGCACCAGCGGGCAGACTTGACACACCATGGCCAAGATTCACACACACTATGACAACCTGAAGGTGTCGCGTCATGCGCCGCAGGAAGTCATTCGTGCATCCTACAAGGCCCTGAGCCAGAAATACCATCCCGACAAGAATCCGGGCGACGAAAAGGCCGCCCGCATCATGGCCATCGTCAATACGGCCTACAACATCCTGTCCGACCCGATCCGGCGCAAGGAGCACGACGACTGGATCGCGTCCGAGGAATGGGAAGTCGAGTGGGTCGAGAGTTCCAACGCCAAGGAAGGCCAGCCGCGCAAGGGGCCGGAACCGGCCTGGGATGCCCAGCAACAGCAGCAGCCGGCGCGTCCGCGGCGTGCACACCTGGCGCGCGATTCGCGCTGGTGGCTGGGTTTGATGGGCGCCTTCATCGCCGGCGCCTCGGTGGCGGTGATGCTGGGCGAGCAGCCGCAGCTGCTCCCTAGCGCCCTGGCCTGGAGCGGCCTGGGCAAGGCGGACGCGGTGAGCGTCGCCCATGCCGACGAGCCCGGCCGCGACGCCAGCATCGATGGCTGGGCCAAACGCAACGCCAGCACTGGCAGCACCAGCGCGCTCGGCGTCAAGGAGCCGCCACCCGAGGTGCGCGCGCTGGCCGTGACCCAGCTGGTGGTGCCGGAACACGCGCCCGACTGCGGCACCGACCTGCAGACCCTGAGCGCTCCCAGCGGCGACCCGTGGCCGCTCGAATCGAGCTATCTGCCCGGCTACCCGGTCGGCAACGACGGCACCGAGATGCAGGTGCTGATCGACAATAGCGGCAACGCCTCGCCGGTCTTCGTCAAGCTGTACGACCTGGATCGCCGCTCGAACGTGCGCCACGCCTACGTGCAGTCGCGCTCGACCTTCAATATCGACAAGCTGGCCGCCGGCAAGTATGAAGTGCGTTACCAGAACATCATCGTCGGCGCCAACAAATCCGACTGCGACGCCAGCCGCCGCACCGCGCTGTACCGGGCCACGGCAGCCACGCCGGAAGCCTGAATCCACCCTTGATTTGGCGATGAACGGCAGCGTTGTCGTTTTTTGTACGCATCGCCCGCTGCAGCATCGCGGCTATACCCGATTTAAATTTTTTTAGTTCCCAGCCGTAATATACTGGCCCGATGCCGCATGCCCATGCAGCCGCGGCCCATGCCCATCGCAGGCTTATACGGATAACAATGAACGAACTGGAAGGCCTGACGGCCCTGATCATCGAGCCCCACGCCGGGATGCGCGCCAGCATCCACAGCATGCTCACGCTGTGCGGCCTGACCCGGATCGAGCATGCCAGCACCTCGAACCAGGCCGTCAAGCACCTGACCCTGCGCTCGTTCGACCTGATCCTGTGCGAGTACGACCTGGAAGGTGGCCAGGACGGCCAGCAGCTGCTGGAAGACCTGCGCCACCACAAGCTGATACCACTCGCCACCATGTTCTTCATGGTCACCGCCGAAGGCAACCACAGCAAGGTGGTCAGCGCCGCCGAGCTGGCACCGACCGACTACGTCCTGAAGCCCTTCACCGCCGAGCGCCTGCTGGAGCGCATCGCGCGTGCGCTCGACAAGCGCAACGCCTTCCTGCCGGTGTATACCCTGATGGAAGCGGGCGACCAGCACGAAGCGATTGCCGCCTGCATCGAAGGCCAGCGCCTGCACACCCGCTACGCGGTCGACTTCCTGCGCCTGCGCGCCGAGCTGCACATGTTCCTGGGCGAAGCCGAGCAGGCCGAGCCGATTTATCGCCAGCTGGTCGAGATCAAGGCAATTGCCTGGGCTCGTCTCGGCCTGGCCAAGACGCTGTTCCTGCGCAAGCGCTACGCCGAGACGCGCGACATCCTGGAAGACCTGGTCGACAGTAACCGCAATTTCGTCGACGCCTATGACTGGCTGGCGCGCACCCATGCCGCCGCCGGCGAGCTCGGCAAGTCGCAGGCGGTGCTGGCCGAAGCGGTGGCGGTGTCGCCGCATGCGGTGCGGCGCCTGCGCACGCTGGCCGATACCGCGTTCGAGGCGGGCGACGTCGACACCGCCGAAAAAGCCCTGCGCCAGGTGGTGGGCAAGGCCAAGTATTCGGAATTCCGCGACCCCGAAGACCACGTGAAACTGGTGCGCACGCTGGTGACCAAGGGCGACCCGGTGTCGGCCGCCACCGTCGTGCGCGACCTCGAGCGTTCGATGGGCGGGCGCGCCAACACCCCGCTGTGCAGCGCAATCGCCTCGGCCCTGGTGCACGAATACACCGGCAACGAAGCGCGCCTGGGCGAGTCGCTCACCAGCGCCCTGGCCGCCTGCAAGGATGCGCCCGGCCTGTCGGCCGACATCAAGCTGGAACTGGCGCGCAGCTGCCTCGACAATGGCATGGAAGAGGGCGCGTCCGGCATCGTGCGCGACGTGATGCGCAATGCCGCCAACGACACCGTGATGACCCGCGCCATGGGCGTGCTGGAAAAATCCGGGCGTGGCGAACTGGCGCGCGAGCTGGCCCAGCAGAGCCGCCAGCACGTGGTCGACCTGGTGGCCGACGGTGCGGCGCGCGCAAAAAATGGCGATTATCATGGCGCGGTGGCGCTGATGCTGGAAGCGGCGGTGAAGCTGCCGAACAACCCGGCGGTGGCGTTCAATGCCGCGCTGGCCTCCTTGCGTTGCCTGGAGCATATGGGCTGGGACGACAAGCTGGGCCAGCAGGCGATCGGCCTGATCGGCAACGTGCGCAAGCTCGACCCGCTCAACACCAAGCTGCCCGCCATGGCCGCGCTGCACCAGCAGATCCTGAAGCGCTATGGCAAGGGCGGGGCGGCGCGCCTGCGCAAGGCAAGCTGACCACGCCGGCCCAACCGACTCGAACGAGCTGAACCAACGAGCTGAACTGAACATGGCGGACATTCCCCAGGACGGCGCCGCGCGCCGCGTGCGCCCCGCCTTGCTGCGCAAGGTGGCCGGCAACGATGCCATGTTCGCGCTCGGCACCGCGGTCGCGCGCGTGATCGAGATGACGTCGTCCAGCGACCGCGGCACGCAAGACCTGGCGCTGCACGTGATGTCCGACCTGGCCCTGACCCAGCGCATCCTGCGCCTGTCGAACGCGGTGCAATACCGCACCGCCGGCGGCAACCAGGTCACCACCGTCTCGCGCGCCATTTCCCTGCTCGGCTTCGACAATGTGCGCAGCGCCGCGCTGGCGATGCTGCTGGTCGATGCGCTCGACGGCGGCCAGCAGGACGCCGCCGTGCGCGGGGAACTGGAAGCAGCCCTGTGCGCCAGCATGGTGGGCCGCGAGATGGCGCGCATCAGCCCGTACAAGGGCGCCGAAGAAGCGTCGATCTGCTGCCTGTTCAAGAACCTGGGGCCGTTGCTGGTGGCCAGCCACGAATACGACCGCTACCGCGAGATCGCGGCGCTGGTGGCGGCCGGCAAGTACACCCCGGCCCAGGCCTCGCAACTGATCCTGGGCTGCAGCTACGCGGCACTGGCCGAAGCGGTGCTGGTCGAGTGGGACATTCCCGAACTGATCGTGCGCGCCCAGGCGGCGCTGGCGCCGGGCCCGCTGCCGGTGGCAGAAGACCGCAGCGAATGGATGTGCCAGGTGGCCTCGTTCGGCATCGATATCGCGCGCCTGATGGGCAAGAGCCATGAACCGGCGCGCTCGCCCGAGGTGGCGGCGCTGCTGGAGCGCTACGGCGCGGCGCTGGAATTGGATCAAGAGGGGCTCGAGACGCTGTTCGGCACGGTGCAGGAAGGCATGACCGCCATGCTGCAGAGCCTGAGCTTCGAACGGGCAACCAAGAGCGACACGCCGCCGGCGGACGGCTTGCCGGGCGTGCTGATGCTGGCTTCGCTCGACGCCGGCGCCGACGATGAGGACGAGTTCCACTCCAGCGGCAAGCCGAAGAACGCGGCCGAGCGGCTGCTGGCCGGGCTGCAGGAAGTGACGCTGCTGCGCGGCTCGGGCAAGGCCGCGATGCACGAGGTGGCGCTGGCGGCGCTGTCCACGCTGCACGGCGCCATGGGCTTTCGCTTCTCCACCCTGTGCCTGCGCGACGCGCGCAGCAGCCAGTACCGGGCGCGCGCGGCGCTGGGCGAGAGTGCCGCCGCGTTGCAGGCCGGCTTCGCGTTTCCTGCAGCCGCCCGGCGCGACCTGTTCCACCTGGCGCTGGAAAACGACGCCGACATGATGATCGCCGATGCCTTCAGCCCCAAGATCCGCGACCTGCTGCCGGCCTGGTACAAGACGCTGCTGCCGGATGCCGAAAGCTTCATCGTGCTGCCGCTGGTGGTCAACAAGGTGCCTCTGGGCCTGTTCTACGCTGACCGCATCGTGCCGGCGCCGGAAGGCGTGCCGCAGGACGAGACCGCCTTGATCAAGGCGCTCAAGGCGCAAGTGCTGGCGGCGCTGGCGCCTGCCTGAGCCTGCGTTTGGCGGCGGGGATTAAATATTTTCATGTCATGCAAAAATCACCCTTGCAGCTTTACAGTCGGCCCGTTACAATCACGCCCCGAAGCAACGCTGTCAGGCGAAGTAGAAAATCTTCTACCAAAACCTGATTGACAGTACGTTGAGCTTGCTTCATACTCTGCGGTTCTTCGCGGTGGGGTGGCCGAGTGGTTAAAGGCAGCAGACTGTAAATCTGCCCTCTCTGAGTACGCTGGTTCGAATCCAGCCCCCACCACCAAAAAGAAGATCTGTGAAGTCGGATAGAAGTTGTACCTCGCGGGTGTAGCTCAATGGTAGAGCAGAAGCCTTCCAAGCTTACGACGAGGGTTCGATTCCCTTCACCCGCTCCAGTTAGTGCGGTGGTTTCTACATCGCAAAAATCAGCCCTTGTAGCTCAGTGGTAGAGCACTCCCTTGGTAAGGGAGAGGCCACGTGTTCAATCCACGTCAAGGGCACCAGAATTTTGGTTGGCAGTCGTAGCACTCGCCCGTCAGGTGTGCCTGGTAATTCCCAAAAATATCGTTAGATCTTAGGAGTCTGAAATGGCAAAAGGTAAATTCGAACGGACCAAGCCGCACGTCAACGTCGGCACCA
>NZ_DAMAGA010000037.1:0-52780 GCF_031995545.1 Massilia sp. | reverse complement strand
AGAGTGGACAATGTCCGACTTTTGGGGGGCAGTTCAGAAGGCGGGAACCTAAGTTCGCTGGCTCATCCACTTGCGTTTGCTTTCGTGGCTGAGCGCAGGAACTTGGGTTCCCGCCTTCGCGGGAATGACGAGCTAGGGGAGCGGGTCAAACGACCAGCTAGTAGTTACTCAGGTGCTTAACCAGCCAGTATCCGCTCCAGCGCCGCCATATCCACCGGCTTGACCAGATGATGATCGAACCCCGCCTCCTGGCTCGCATCGCGGTCTTGCGCCTGGCCGTAGCCGGTCACCGCGATCAGCAGCGTCTGCGCGGTCTCCGGTAGCGCGCGCAGGCGGCGCGCCAGTTCGTGGCCGTCCATGCCGGGCAGGCCGATGTCGAGCAGGCAGGCGTCGGGCAGGAAGCGCGGCGCGCGTTCCAGCGCGGCATACGGGTCGTGCTCGACCACCACCTCGTGGCCGGCGCCGCCGATGTACATCGCCATCACCTGGGCCGCGTCGACGTTGTCGTCCACCACCATCACCTTGCGCGCATGCGCCGGCGTTGCCGCGGCCGGTGCCGCGTGCTCGGCGCCATCGTGCCAGCCTTCGTTGCGGCGCGCGCTGCGCGGCAGCGTCACCGTGAAGGTGCTGCCCAGGCCGGGGCCGTCGCTGCTCACTGCCACGCTGCCGCCATGCAGTTGCACCAGGCTGCGCACCAGCGCCAGCCCGATCCCGAGCCCGCCCTGGGTGCGGTCGGGCGTGCGCTCGCCCTGCACGAACATGTCGAAGGCGCGTTCCAGTTCGTCCGGCAGCATGCCGATGCCGTTGTCGGCCACCACGATGCGTACCAGGCCGTCGTCGGCCTGCAGCGCCACGCGGATGCAGCCGCCCGCGGGCGTGAACTTGACCGCGTTGTGCAGCAGGTTGCCGACCACCTGCACCAGGCGCTTGCGGTCGCCCATGACGAAAACGTGTCCTTCGGCCGGCGGCGCGAACTCGATCCGGTGCTGCTTCTGGCGCGCCGGTTCCTGCGCCTGCTCCAGCGCTTCGGCCACCACTTCGCCGATGTCGATGCGCGCCTTGGACAGCGCCACCAGGCCGCGCGTCACGCGCGAAACATCCAGCAAATCATCCACCAGCCCCGACATGTGACGCGCCTGGCGCGCGATGATGGCGCTGATCTGGCGCGTGCGCGCGCCGTCCAGGTTGTCCTGGCCCAGCAGCTGGGCGCCGGAGGCGATCGGTGCCAGCGGGTTGCGCAGCTCGTGCGCCAGCATGGCCAGGAATTCGTTCTTGCGCTGGTCGGCCTGGCGCAGCGCTTCCTCGGCGTTGACGCGGTCGGTCACGTCCTGCAGCGTGCCGCGCAGCGCCGTCACCTGGCCATCGGCATCCTGCACCGCTTCGCAATGCAGGTCGATCCAGATGCGCTGGCCGTCGGCGCGCAGCACCTGCACCTGCAGCCGGCCGCTGCCGCCGTTGCGTTCCAGTTCGCGGATCAGGCGGTTGGCGCGTTCCCACGATTCCTCGGTCAGCACCGTGCCGCGCTGGTCGGCGAACGGCGGCGGCACCCGGCCATAGATGTGCGGCACCGATTCCGAGGCGGTGATCTCGCCCGTCGCCAGCTGCAAGTACCAGGTGCCGAAATGTGCCAGGCGGTGCGCGTCGCGCAGTTCGGCTTCCTTGGTCGCCAGCGCCTGCGCGCGTTCGCCCAGCAGCATCGAGGCGGCGCCGATCGCGGCCGCCACGTCGTCGACTTCCTTGACATGCATCGCCGGGATCGGGCGCGGGGGCTCGCCACGGCCCAGCGCCACCGCCGGCGCCATCAGCGCGTGTACCGAGCGCGCCAGCCGGCCGCCGATCTGCCAGGCCAGCCACAGGCCGACCGCGAACAGCAGGGTGACGCCGAACAGCAGCACCGCCAGCTGCTCGACCAGCACCTGGTTGCGGATCGCGTTCGGCACCCCGATCGCCACGCCCCAGCCGCTCAGGCGCGAGCGCGAATAGAAAGTACGCAGTTCGATGCCTTCCTGGCTGACCGATGGGACGATGCCCTCGGGCGCGCGCAGCGTGGCATAGTACAGCGGGTCGGTGACGCGGCGCCCGATGTAGCGTTCGGGACTGATGTTGCGTGCGAAGATCACGCCGGCGCCATCGAAGATCGAGGCACGCGCCCCGGCCGGCACCGCGCGCGGGGTGATCATGTCGCTGAAATAATCGGGCCGCACGCCGACGCTGAGCACATATGCCACCTGGCCCCTGACCATCACCGGAACGTCGACGCTGACCGTCGGACGGCGGCGGCCGGCGCTTTCGAACATGTTCGACACCGACGCCGTGGCGCTGGCGAATACCTTGTCCAGCTGTTCGGACGGCTCGACCGGCAGGCGGGTGCCGAACGGCACCGCAGTGTTGAGCAGCTGCTGGCCGCTGCGCTCACGCACCACCACGTTCATGTCGCCGCCGGCCAGCGCCAGCGCTTCGCGCGCCTGGCGGTGCATGGCGGCGAAGTCGCCCTTGGCCAGGGCGTCGAAGGTAGACAGGGTCTGGCCGATGGCCTGCACCTGCAGCAGCTTGCTTTCCACCGTCTGCACCAGCGCGTGCACGGTCTGCATGGTGTTGCGCTCATACTGGTCGCGGCTCTTCTGGTATTGATAGGCGAGCATCAGCGACGCGCCGATCATGCCCGGCAGCAGGGTCGCCAGGACCAGCCGGAGCAGATAGGTCCGCAGCGGCCTGCGGGTCAGGGTCGAAGAAGGGCCGTTCACATTGCTATCCAGAAACTCGTAATTTCCAGATTGTACGTGCATTCAGAGCCGCACACATGCTTCGTCGACGCCGTGGCGCGCCCGACACAATCACGGCAAGCGCTGCCGCTGCGGTTACGAGATGGTGCGCGTGCGCGTGAACAGCGTCTTGTAATAAATCGCGGTGCCGCGCCATACGCCGTTCGGCGCGCAGGCGTATTCCGGCAGCTCGCCGGCCCGGGTATAGCCGCTGTGGCGGTAGAACTGTTCCGCGCCCGAGCCGACCTCGGTATCGAGGAACAGCAGGCCGCGGCGCAGTGCCAGCGCCTCGATCTCGAGCGCCTGCATCAGGGCGGTGGCCACCCCGCGGCGGCGCGCGGTGCAGTGCACCAGCAGCTTTTGCACTTCGGCGCGGTTGGCGCCGTTCGGCTTCTGGCACAGGTCGAGCTGGGCACAGCCGATCAGGGCACGGTCGCGCTCGGCCGACAGCAGCACGCGCCGGCCGGCGTCGACCTCGAGGGCGACCGAATTCCAGTAGGCGTCCAGCTGATCCTGGTCGAGGCCGTTGACGAATCCGAGCGAATGGCCGTCGGCGACGGCGTCCAGCAGCAGCGTTCCCAGCTGAGGCCGGACTTCGGCAATAGCGCGGGCGTCGAGTCTGCGAATGATCATGCGCTTTCCTATCAAGTTAGTGATAAAGCCGGAGGGCGTTTATTAACAAGTACCAAGCATGATGTGTGCCAGTAAACGTCTGGCGTTAGCACACCGTTTGTTTAGTTGCAATTGACCGTTGTTTAGCCGCCATAGTTTGACGCTGAAAAGGTGAATTTTCGCGATTATTAACAGCTGGGCATCGCAAGTGATACTGGATTTGCGTATTCTGCTTTCCATGCAGAAATGAACCGGTGTTGTCACGGGTTCACGATGTCGTTCCCACGCTAGGAATCATGATATGGAATTCGACCCTACCAGCGACAGCGAAGTGCTGTCCTTCCGCCTCGGCCGCGAGGAATACGCGATCAGCATTCTGAAGGTACAGGAGATCCGCGGCTACGAACAGCCGACCCGCATGGCGACTGCACCGGATTATCTGAAGGGCGTGATCAACCTGCGCGGCCACATCGTGCCGATCGTCGACATGCGCATCAAGTTCGGCCTGGGCGAGCCGGTGTACGACGCCTTTACGGTGGTGATCATCCTGAACATCGCCAATCACGTGATCGGCATGGTGGTCGACAGCGTGTCCGATGTGGTGACCCTGAGCGAAGACCAGATCCGCCCGGCGCCCGAGATGGCCGCCACGCTGGACGGCAATTGCCTGCGCGGCTTGGGCACGATCGGCGAACGCATGCTGATCCTGCTCGACATCGACCGCCTGATGCAATCCGACGAACTGGGGCTGGTGACGGCATTGCCGCGCGCGGCCTGAACGACAAGATCACGACTCCACACAAGGAAACTCGAATGAAACTGGCAAACCTGAACATCGGCAAGCGCCTGGCGCTCGGTTATGGCGTGATCTGCGCCATGCTGGTGCTGATGATCGTCCTGAGCAATGCGATGCTGGGCCGCGTCAACGCCGGCACCGACGAGATCGTCAACGCCCGCATGCCGCGCATCGACATGGCAGTGCGCTTCCAGGATGAAACCAACGCCATCGCCATCGCCCTGCGTAATGTAATGCTCAGCCGCGACGCGGCCGACCGCGCCAGCCAGGTCGAGGCCATCATGGCTTCGCGCCGGGCGATGGATGGCATCCTGGCCGAGCTGAAGGCCACGCTGCAAAGCGAGAAGGGCCGCGCCTTGCTGACCCAGATGGAACAGGAAACCGCCACCTACAAGACCGGCCAGGACAACATCGTCCGCCTGGTCGAGGGCGGCGACCTGGAGCAGGCGCAGACCCTGATGGGCGGCGAGATGCGTCCGCTGCTGCTGCGCCTGAAGGCCGCCACCGGCGCCCAGGCCGCGCTGCAGAAGGAACTCGCGGCCAAGGCGGCGTTCGATGCCGAAGCCACCTACCGCAGCACCGCGCTGCTGATGTGGGGCCTGGGCGCCGCGGCGCTGGCGCTGGCGGGCCTGGTGGCGTGGCGCATCACGCGTTCGATCACCGGGCCGCTGCAGCGCGCGCTGGACGTGGCCAATACCGTCGCCGCCGGCGACCTGACCAGCCGCATCGAGGTCACCACCCGCGACGAGACCGGCCAGTTGCTGGCCGCGCTGAAAACCATGAACGCCAGCCTGGCCAACACCGTGGGCACGGTACGGGTCGGTACCGACACCATCGCGGTGGCGGCCTCGCAGGTGGCGGTCGGCGCCCAGGACCTGTCCTCGCGCACCGAGCAGCAGGCCAGCGCACTGGAAGAAGCGGCGTCGTCGATGGAAGAACTGACCTCGACCGTGCGCCAGAATGCGGATAACGCACGCCAGGCGAATGTGCTGGCGGAAGTGGCGTCGACCGTGGCGGCGCGCGGCGGCGACGTCGTGAAACAGGTAGTGGGCACGATGAACGACATCAATGCCTCGGCCACCCGCATCAACGACATCATCGGCGTGATCGACGGTATCGCCTTCCAGACCAATATCCTGGCGTTGAATGCGGCCGTGGAGGCGGCCCGTGCCGGCGAGCAGGGCCGCGGCTTCGCGGTGGTGGCGAGCGAAGTGCGCAACCTGGCGCAGCGCTCGGCAGCGGCGGCGAAAGAGATCAAGACCCTGATCGGCGATTCGACCGGCAAGGTCGAGACCGGCAGCAAGCTGGTGGCCGAAGCGGGCGCGACGATGGAAGAGATCGTGGACAGCGTGCGCCGCGTCACCGACATCATGGCCGAGATCAGCGCCGCCAGTTCGGAGCAGAGCGCCGGCATCGAGCAGATCAACCAGGCGGTAACCCAGATGGACCAGGGCACGCAGCAGAACGCGGCGCTGGTGGAAGAAGCGGCGGCCGCGGCGACGGCGATGCGCGAGCAGTCGACCCTGCTGGCGCAGGCGGTGGCGGTGTTCCGCATCGATGGCGCGCAAGCGCTGGCGGCATCGAAGGCATCGGTGACACCGGTGGTGAAGCCGGTGGCGGCGCAGACGGCGCGCATCGCGGCGCCGGCACCGGCAGCCGCGCCACGCCCGGCAGCGCCGCGTGCAGCGGCGCCGGTTGCCACGGCGACGCGACCGGCATCGAAAACGGCCGGCGCCGGCCGCGCGGCAGCGCAAGTCGATGCAGGGGAGTGGGAAGAGTTCTGACGGAGCACGGGGATCGGCCCAACGGCAAGCTGCGGCTTGCCGTTTTTTACGCCTGGTGCTGCATTTGTGCGATAGAACTGTGCAATTCGTCCAAATCTTGCACCGAAAAAGATCTTTGCTGCTTCAATTTGCACACATTGTAACGTCCATACATCGCCGCCCCGGTATCATTCTTTCCGTGAGGCAAGAACACTAACTACCTGGGTGAGAACATTATGGAAATCGCAAACACGACCGACGATAGCGAAGTGCTGTCGTTCAAACTTGGCAAGGAAGAGTACGGCATCAGCATCCTGAAGGTGCAGGAAATCCGCGGCTACGAACAACCGACCCGCCTGGCCAACGCGCCCGAGCACCTGAAGGGCGTGATCAACCTGCGCGGCATCATCGTGCCGATCGTCGACATGCGCATCAAGTTCGGCCTGGCCGAACCGAAGTACGACAGCTTCACCGTCGTCATCATCCTTAACATCGCTCACCACGTGATCGGCATGGTAGTGGACAGCGTGTCCGACGTCGTGACCCTGACGCCCGAGCAGATCCGTCCGGCGCCGTCGATGGGCGAGGCGGCCGACACCGGGCACCTGCGCGGCCTGGGCACGATCGGCGAGCGCATGCTGATCCTGCTCGACATCGACCGCCTGATGCAGTCCGACGAACTGGGCCTGGTGGCGGCGCTGCCCCACGCCGCCTGACGCAGCAAGCAAACGAGAGAGAGAAAACACAATGAATATCGCAAACCTGAAAATCGGCAAGCGCCTGGCGCTCGGCTTCGGCCTGCTCGGCCTGATGTTCGTGCTGCTGATCGCACTGGCCAACAGCATGCTGTCGCGCGTTAACGACAGCAGCGACAAGATCGTCAGCGAACGCATGCCGATCATCGAGATCACCACCCATCTCGACAACGACATCAGCACCATCGCGATCGCGCTGCGTAACATGATGCTCAACGAAGACCCCGTTGACCGCCAGAAGCAGGTCGAATCGATCGACAAGGCGCGCGCCGGCATCACGGACAACCTGAAGTCGCTGCGCCAGGCCCTGACCGGCCACCCGAAGTCGCTCGAGAAGCTCGATGCGATGGACAGCACCGCCGCCGCCTACCTGAGCAGCGGCGCCGAACTGCTGGCGCTGATCAATGCCGGCCAGGCCGAGCAGTCGCGCACCTACCTGACCAATGAACTGCGTCCGCGTCTGGCCGGCCTGCGTGCCGCCACCGCCGCCCAGTCGGCCTTGCAGAAGGAACTGAGCAATGCCGATTCGGACGGCGCCACCGAAACCTACCGCAGCGCGGTCTGGCTGATGTGCGGCATCGGCGCCGCCGCGCTGCTGCTGGCCGGCGCCGTCGCCTGGTGGATCACGCGTTCGATCACCCGTCCGGTGGCGCGCGCCCTGGAAGTGGCGAATACCGTCGCCGCCGGCGACCTGACCAGCCGCATCGAGGTCACCAGCCGCGACGAGCTGGGCGAGCTGCTGCAAGCCCTGAAGAGCATGAACGACAACCTGGCGGCGACGGTCGGCACGGTGCGCGTCGGCACCGACACCATCGCCGTGGCGGCGGCCGAAGTGGCGTCCGGCAACCAGGACCTGTCCTCGCGTACCGAGCAGCAGGCCAGCGCGCTGGAAGAGACCGCGTCGTCGATGGAAGAGCTGACTTCGACCGTCAAGCAGAACGCCGACAATGCGCGCCAGGCGAATATGCTGGCCGAGACCGCATCGACCGTGGCCGCGCGTGGCGGCGACGTCATCAAGCAGGTGGTGGGCACGATGAACGAGATCGATGCCTCGGCATCGCGCATCAACGACATCATCGGCGTGATCGACGGCATCGCGTTCCAGACCAATATCCTGGCACTGAACGCGGCGGTGGAAGCGGCGCGTGCCGGCGAGCAGGGCCGCGGTTTCGCGGTGGTGGCGAGCGAGGTGCGCAACCTGGCGCAGCGCTCGGCCGCGGCGGCGAAAGAGATCAAGGGCCTGATCGGCGATTCGACCGGCAAGGTCGAGGCCGGCAGCAAGCTGGTGGCCGAAGCCGGTGCCACGATGGAAGAGATCGTCGACAGCGTGCGCCGCGTCACCGACATCATGGCCGAGATCAGCGCCGCCAGCCGCGAACAGACGGCCGGCATCGAGCAGATCAACCAGGCGGTGACGCAGATGGACCAAGGCACGCAGCAGAACGCGGCGCTGGTCGAGCAGGCGGCAGCGGCGTCGGCGTCGATGCAGGAGCAGGCTGGCAAGCTGGCAACGGCGGTGTCGGTGTTCCGTATCGCGTCCACGCCGGCGCAGCAGGTGGCGCAGCCGGTACGCGTGCAGCAGAATCCGCAGCCGAAGCAGAGTGCATCTCAGGCGCTGGCAACGGTCAAGCCGGCCGCCCGTCCGGCACCGGCGAAGGCGCCGGCCAGGGAAGTGCAGGGCAAGCAAACCGTGGTCGCCGGCGAGTGGGAAGAATTCTGACCGCTCGGTCTGCAGGGCAGGGCGCGCTTGAGGGCAGGCGCGCCTAAATCCCGGGACACAAACAACCCGGGATACAAACAAAAACGGCAAGCCGCGAGGCTTGCCGTTTTTTTGTCCTCGAGCACGGATCGAAACCCGTGCCCTGAACCTCGTCGATTAGAACGAGTGACGGATACCGACGTTGTACACCTGCGGATCGGCGCCGAACGCGGTTGCCGGCAGCGCGATGGTGTTCGCTGGCGAGGTCAGCGAGAAGGTGCCCAGGTCGTTATTACGCAGCTTGGCGTACGAAGCGTACACGTTGGTGCGCTTCGACAGGGTGTAGCTGTAAGCAACGGTCACGCCGCGGCCTTTGGCGCCGGTTTCCAGTTCTTGCTGGTTGTAGTTCAGGAAGAACTTGTTGGCGCCCATTTCGTACGACACGCCGGCGTTGGCTTGTTCGTACTTGTTGTTGCCGCCTTCCGGGTTGGCAGCCAGGTAGCCGGCACGGACTTCGAACTGGCCGAACTTGTAGCCTGCGCCGACGCCGTATTCCTTGTCGTCGCCCGATGCCAGGCGTTCCACTTGGTGGTAACCAGCACCCAGGTAGAAGCCTGCGTTCGCGTATTCCAGCGACACGCCAGCCAGGTCGCCGGTTGGGCCGTCCTGGATGTTGCTTTCGCCGGTCGAGTACGCTGCGCCGACGGTGAAGCCGTTCAGAGCGTTGCTCTTGTAGTTGACCGAGTTCGACAGGCGACGGGTCAGGCGTGGCTGAGCGCCGGTCGGGGTGTTGAACACCACCAGGCTCGAACCGTAGAAGCCGTGGCCCAGGATGTCCGAAGCGGCAGCAACGGCAGCGATCGGGCTGTATTCACGGCCGACGGTCAGGGTACCGAAGTCGCCTTGCAGGCCGACCACGGCGCGGCGCTGCCACAGGTTCGAGTCGGTGCCGCCGGTGTCGGCAGCGATGGCTGCTTCGATGTTGAACAGAGCTTTCAGGCCATTGCCCAGGTCTTCGGTACCGCGGAAGCCGATACGGCTTGCCGACTGGGTGCCCGACTGGACGACGGTGCGGCTTTCGGTGCCCGGAGCGTCGTTGTTTTCGACGCCGATCGAGGCATCCAGGGTACCGTAGACGGTGACGCTGGATTGCGCGTGAGCGAACAGTGGCAGGGCCGAAACCAGGGCGACGGCGAGCAGTTTTTGTTTCATGGATGTCTCTCCAATGATTGATTTGTTGAAAGTGCCTATTCATGATGACATGCCAGAGAGACATTTGTCATCGAAGCTAACCATGTGGACAACACGTAAAACGGTGGTTTCGAGGCGCTTCCAAGCCGTATGAAATCCGCTTTTTCCCTACCAAAACCGACAGTTACGTCGCTTTTGCCTGGCGAAACAGGGCATCTTCGGGCTCTGAAAAATTTTGCCGTACATCAACACAATCCGTTGCGGTAATGCCACATTTTAGGTGTTGACATGTGTTGCGATGCGCAAAAAGGGTGCACGTATGTATTCCTGAACCACCTGTGATCATGCTCGCCCGGCAGCTCAAACATGAACAAAAGCAATATCTTATGTCAGGAAATATCAGGTAAGGGTTGAAGCGCTCGGCGACCAAGCTCCGGTTTTGCACCGCAATAGTGCAGACGGTAGGTAACGATAAATTCTTGACAATATAAAATTTGTCCATAAAGGAAGGTTGTCTGGACGGCCGATGCTCGGCGCGGCGCTTTTCGCGGCCATGCTAGGATCGTGCTTCCCGGCCGCTGGCGCGTTCTGCATGCGCCGAATGACACAGGGCCGCAACCCATCGAGGACCACGACGACGTGCAAACCGGAATCACCCAAGCCCCCTTTGGACAACTGCCTGACGGCACCCAGATCACCTGCTTCACGCTCACCAATGCGCGCGGCATGGTGGCGAAGATCATCGACTTCGGCGGCATCGTCACCGAACTGCACGCGCCGGACCGCGATGGCCGCCTGGCCGACGTGGTGCTCGGTTTCGACGATCTGGCACCGTACCGCGGCGACAGCCCGTACTTCGGCGCGCTGATCGGGCGCTACGGCAACCGCATCCACGAGGGCCGCTTCACGCTCGACGGCGAACAGTTCCAGCTGCCGGTGAACAATGGCAGCAACCACTTGCACGGCGGACCGGACGGCTTCGACCGCGTCAAATGGGAGGCCGAGGTGCTGCAGGAAGGCGGGGGCGCCAGTCTGCGCCTGCGCTACCTCAGCCGCGACGGCGAGATGGGCTATCCGGGCAATCTGCAGGCAACCGTCGTGTATTCGCTCAACGACGACAACGAGCTGGTGGTGTGCTTCCACGCCGTGACCGACCGCGCCACCCCGGTCAACCTGACCCAGCACAGTTATTTCAACCTGGCCGGCGGCGGCGACATCCTGGGCCACCTGCTGCAGATCGACGCCGACGCCTTCGTCGCCATCGACGCCGGATCGATCCCGACCGGCGAGCTGGCGGAAGTGGCCGGCACCGCCTTCGATTTCCGCACCCCACGTGCAATCGGCGCGCGCATCGGGGACGACGACGAGCAATTGCGCAACGGCGGCGGCTACGACCACAACTTCGCGCTTAACAAACCGCACGGCAAAACCATGACGCGCGCGGCGCGCGTGGTCGAGCCGCAATCGGGCCGGGTGCTGGAACTGTGGACCGAGGAACCGGGCGTGCAGTTCTACAGCGGCAACTTCCTGGATGGCACGCTGCAGGGCAAGGGCCGCAGCTACGCCCACCGCAGCGGCTTCTGCCTGGAGCCGCAGCATTTCCCGGATTCGCCGAACCGGCCGCAATTCCCGAACGTGATCCTGCGCCCGGGCGAGGAATACCGCACCGAGTCGCGTTTCCGCTTTACGGTCGAGCCCGCGGCCTGAGCAGGGTGTGCAAGCCTTTCTCGACACCCGCTACGAACTGGGCGAATGCGTGCTGTGGTGCGAGCGCAGCCGCCGCCTGCTGTGGACCGACATCTCGGCCGCGCTCTTGTGGTCGTACGAGCCGGCCAGCGGCCGCACGCGCAGCTGGGCCATGCCTGAGCGCCTGTGCTCGTTCGCCCTGACCGGCAGCGACGACCGGCTGCTGCTGGGGCTGGCGTCCGGCCTGGCGCTGTTCCGCTTCTCGACCGGCAAGGTGACGCGCATCTGCGACGTCGAGCCGGGCCTGCCGACGCGCATCAACGACGGCCGCTGCGACCGCCAGGGCCGCTTCGTGTTCGGCATGCTCAGCGAGGGCGACGACCCGGATGCGCCGGCCGGTGGCTTCTACCGCCTGCACCTGGACCTGGCGCTGGAACGCCTGCCGCTGCCGCCGGCGCGCATCGCCAACAGCATCTGCTTCAGCCCCAACGGACGGCGCATGTACTTCGCCGATTCGACTGAAGGATCGATCCGCTGGTGCGACTACAACCCGTGCAGCGCCGAGGTCGGCGCCGTGCATACGCTGGTCGCGGCCGGTGTCGTGCCCGGCGACCCCGACGGCGCCACGGTCGACGCCGAGGGCTGTGTGTGGTCGGCGCGTTGGGGAGCAGGGCAGGTGGCGCGCTTCGCCCCGGACGGGCGCCTGCTGCAGACGCTGGCGCTGGATGCCGGGCAGCCGACTTGCCCGGCTTTCGGCGGCCCGGACCTGGCGACGCTGTACGTGGCCAGCGCGCACGCCGGCCTGGATGCAGCGCAGCGCACCGCCGCGCCACTGTCCGGGGCGCTGCTGCGCCAGAAGCTGGACGTGCGCGGCCTGCCGGAAGCACGCTTCCTGCACGCCTGAAGCCAGCCGCATCCGCGCGGCATGGCGGCAACAATGACGGCAAAACAACACTTCGCATGCCAGCGGCAGACTCGAGCGTATCGGGCGCGGCGCAATCCGATTGCTGGTTATAATCGCCCGTAATAAGAAAAGTTGGCGGCGGTGCAATACGAACGCGCGGGGAAACGTTCCAGTGTAATAAGCCCGGCCAGCCTTGAGAGAACCAAACCGGGTATTCCTGATGAGCAACCTGAGCAGCTTCCTGCCGATGGCTGCCGGCGGTCCGACATTGCCGGGCCACCCGCACGGTGACGACCTGTCCTTGGCCGCGCCCCTCCATCCTGCAACCGAATCGACCGCCTGCGCCGCGGCCGCTGTCGCCACGCCGGTAGTCACACCGATATTCGTGCCGGGCGAACCCGGCACCTGGCCCGAGGGCCTGCGTGCGATCGCCGACCTGATCCAGGCTTCGCGCTTCCCGATGTTCCTGGCGGTCGGCCACGACCTGCGCCTGCACTACAACGACGCCTATTCCGACCTGCTGGGCGACAAGCACCCGGCCGCGCGCGGTGCGCCCTATGCCAGCGTGCGTCCCGAGCTGTGGGAGCGCATGCGCCCCTATTTCGAACACGTGCTGGCCGGCGAAGCGACCCAGCTGCAGCATGCGCTGATGGAATTCGAACGCAACGGCAAGCGCGAGCGCCGTTATTTTTGCGTCTCGCTGTCGCCGGTGCGCCACGCGGGGCAGGTGGCCGGCGTCTACTGCGTGCTGACCGAAACCACGTCCGACGTGCTCTCCGAACACCGCCACGCCTTCCACCAGAAACTGGGCGAAACCCTCGACGGCCTGGACGATGCGGTGCACATCATGAAGGCCACCAGCGCCATGACCGGCCAGACCCTCGGTGTCGGCCGCGTCGGCTATGGCGAAATCGATGCGCTGGGTCGCACCGTCAGCATCGACCGCGACTGGACCGACGGCAGCATGGCCAGCCTGGCCGGCATGGCCCATCCGCTCGACAGCTTCGGCCCGGCCATCGTCGATAAAATGCGCCAGGGCCGCAGCGTGCGCCTGGACGACGTAACGGCCGACGCCCGCTCGGCGCCGTTCGCCGCCGGCTACGCCGCGATCGGCACGCGCGCGGCGGTGATCGTGCCGATCATCGAAGAGGGGCGGCTGGACGCCGTGTTCTACCTGCACGAGCCGGTAGCGCGCCACTGGACCGATCAGGAAGTGGCGATGGCCGAGGACGTGGCGCGCCACACGCGCGAAGTGGTGCGCCGCGCGCGCGTCGAAGAAAACCTGCGCGACGAGAGCCGCATCCTGGAAGCCGTGCACCGCACCGGCCAGGTGCTGGCCTCGACGCTCGACCTGGACACGCTGTCGCAGGCGATCACCGATGCCGGCACCGAGCTGAGCGGCGCGCGCTACGGCGGCTTCTTCTATAACGCCGGCGAGGGCGAACCGATGCGCCTGTACGCGCTGTCGGGCGCCTCTCGCGAGGCGTTCGAGCGCATCGGCCCGGCGCCGACCGCCGCCGTGTTCCGGCCGGTGCTGAACGGCGAAGCGCCACTACGAAGCGACGACATCCGCGTCGATCCGCGCTACGCCGTCCTGGTGGCGCACGGCATGCAGCCTGGTCATCTGAACCTGCGCAGCTTCCTGGCGGTGCCGGTGGTGTCGCACAGCGGCAAGGTGCTGGGCGGGCTGTTCTTCGGCCACCCGGACGCCGGCGTGTTCACCGAGCGCGCCGAGCGCATCGTGTCCGGCATCGCGGCCCAGGCCGCGGTGGCGATCGACAACGCCCATCTGTACGAAGTGGCGCAGAACTCGGCGCGCGAACGCGACGCGCTGCTGCAGAGCGAGCGCCTGGCGCGGGTGCAGGCCGAGCGCCTGAGCCACACCAAGGACGAATTCCTGGCCATGCTGGCGCACGAACTGCGCAATCCCCTGGCGCCGATCAGCAGCTCGGCCAGCCTGCTCGGCATGCAGTTCGCGGGCGAGCCGCGCATCGCCCAGACCACCACCATCATCAGCCGCCAGGTCAAGCACATGAGCCGCCTGATCGACGACCTGCTGGATGTCTCGCGCGTCACGCGCGGCCTGGTCAAGCTGCAGCTGGCCACGGTCGACTTCCGCGACGTGGTGAGCGGCGCGCTCGACCAGACCCGGCCGCTGGTGCTGGAAAAATCGCACCACGTGACGGTGCAGTTGCCGGACGCGCCGGTGTACGTGCGCGGCGACCAGACCCGGCTGGTGCAGAGCGTGGCCAACATCCTGAACAATGCCGCCAAGTACACGCAGAAGTCGGGTACGCTGGCCCTGAGCCTCGAGCAGCGCGACGGCCGCATGAGCCTGAGCGTGCGCGACAACGGCTCCGGCATGCCGCCGGAACTGGTGCCGAGCGTGTTCGACTTGTTCACCCAGGGTGCGCGCACGCTGGCGCGCTCGCAGGGCGGCCTCGGACTGGGCCTGACCCTGGTCAAGCGCCTGGTCGAACTGCACGAAGGCGAGGTGCGCGCCCACAGCGACGGCGTCGGCTTCGGCAGCACCTTCACCATGACGCTGCCGTGTGTGGCGGCCTCGACCGACGGCCTGGAAGCGCCACCGGCCGGGATCGACGCCGAACGCGCGGTCCTGCAGCGCAAGCTGAGCGTGCTGATCGTGGACGACAACAGCGACGCCGCCGACAGCCTGGCGACGCTGCTGGGGGTGCAGGGCAACGCCACCGCGGTCGAATACGACGCCGCCTCGGCGCTGCGCCGTGCGCGCGCCGAGCGGCCGGACGTGATGCTGATCGATATCGGCCTGCCCGACGTCGACGGCTACCAGCTGGCGCAGGAACTGCGGGTGCGGCCGGAAACGGCGCACACCACGCTGGTGGCAGTGACCGGCTACGGCCAGGCGCGCGACCGCGAGCGGGCGATCGAGTCGGGCTTCGCGCATCACCTGGTCAAGCCGGTCGACATGACGGCGCTGGTGAAAATCCTGGAGTCGAGTGCGGCGGCGGCGGCGCTGCGGGACGAGGCCTCCGCACCCGATGCCGCGCTGGTTCCGGTACCGATGGTGGCCGCCACCGTGGCGGTAGCGGCGGCAGCGACCGCGCTGGCGGTCCAGGTGGTGGCCGAAGCGAGCGCTGCGCCGGACCAGGCCGAGCCGGTCTGAGTTGCATCCCGACCTCCCGCCAACGACGGCGGCGCCGGTAGTATGATGGCGTTTTGCGTCAATGAAAGGATGAGCATGTCCGAATACGTCATCAGCGCTCCCGCCGCGCCCTCGGTCGCCGTGGCCGGGTCCGAGGCCCGCTTCCCCGTTCGCCGCGTGTTCTGCGTCGGCCGCAACTACGCGGCTCACGCACGCGAGATGGGAAGCGACCCCAACCGCGAGCCGCCGTTCTTCTTCACCAAGCCGGCCGACGCCGTCGTGCCCGCCAGCGGCGCGGTGCCGTATCCGCCTGCGACGGAGGATTTGCACCACGAGATCGAACTGGTGGTGGCGCTCGGCGCCGGCGGTGCGGACATCGATCCGGCCCGGGCGCTCGACCTGGTGTGGGGCTACGGCGTTGGCATCGACCTGACCCGGCGCGACCTGCAGGCGGTGGCCAAGGACAGCGGCCGGCCGTGGGACATGGCCAAGGGCTTCGACGCCTCGGCGCCGTGCAGCGCGCTGCATCCGGTCAGCGCAGTCGGGCACCCGAACGACGCGCGCATCTGGCTCGAGGTGAATGGCGAGCTCAAGCAAGAAGGCAACCTGAACGAGATGATCTGGCCGGTGGCGGACGTGATCGCGGCGCTGTCGCGGCTGGTGACGCTGGCGCCGGGTGACCTGATCTATTCGGGCACGCCGTCGGGCGTGGCGGCATTGAAGCCGGGCGACCGCGTGCGCGGCGGAGTGGATGGGGTCGAGGTATTCGAGCTGAGCATCGCTTGATGATCCGCGGACGGCACGCCTGCCTTCAATCCGGGCGCGCGCCGTCCCGGGCGATCAGCGCCGCCATCTGTTCCAGCAGCGCCGCGCGCGCCGCATCGATCTGCGCGCCGTTGGTCTTGGCCGACAGCGTCGCGCGCTCCTTGCGCCCCAGAAAGTAGGCCACCCGCTCCGCATTCGCGCCCGACGGATGCGGCAGTCCATGCAGGATCCGGTCGGCGCGGATCACTCCCTGCGCCGCCAGCCAGTCCAGCCCTTCGCTGACGCTGGCCCCCATCGGAATGTAGAGCGCATCCGGCAATGCCGCCGCCTCGTGCGCAAAATAGCGCAGCACTTCCTCGCGCAGAAACGCCTGGCGCGGCATGGCCGGCGTCCCGCTGTAGTTCTTGCCGTCCACAAACACCGAATGGCGCAGGATCGCGCCGATATGCACCAGTTCCGCATCCTCCCCGAACAATGAGGCGCAGCTGGCGATCCCGAGCCAGCGCTGGACCCTGATCGCATCGAGCAGGGCCACGAAGTTGGGCCGGATCGCGCCGCTGAAGGCACCGGTCTGGCGCGCCGCGCGCAACGTAGCATCGACTGACGCACCCGCCGCCAGCTGCCGTTGCGCCTCGGCCATCGCGATCTTCCACTGCACGAAGCCGGGCGAGATCCCGACCACCACCACCCGTGCCATCCGGTTCACCGATTCGAACGGCAGGTAATAGCTGCTGTAGCGCCCCGCTTGTGCCAGCAGGAAGGTGTCGGGAATCTCGTTTGGCGTTGCGATGCGCCCGAGATCGAGCGCGCGGATCGCCGGTACGAATCGCTCAAAAAGTACATCCATGGTGTCGAAGCTCAAGAGGACAAGTCCATCATTCTGCCAGTCTTTGCGCCGCGTCAACGCGCGTAAAATTTGATACGCTATCGCCAACGGCCACATCCGTTGCCGGTAGGTGCAGGGGGAGGGAGCCATGACAGAGGTCGCACTGATTGCCGTCCACGGCATGGGAGAAACGCCGCCCGACTACGCGGATGACCTGATGGCGGGGCTGCGCACCCGCCTGGGCGCGCTGGCGCCGCAGGTCGTGATGCGCTCGGTGTATTACCAGGGCATCCTGCACGACAACCAGCGCCTGGTATGGGAACGCACCGCCGCCAGCGGCCAGGTGCGCTACGAGGCGCTGCGCAAGTTCGTCCTGTACGGCCTGGGCGACGCCGCCGGGCTGGAAAACCGCAAGGAAATCCCCGGTTCGGTCTACGAACAGGCACAAGGAGAGATCGCCACCACGCTGCTGTCGGCGCATGCGGCGCGGCCCGGGATGCCGGTGGTGTTCATCGCCCAGTCGCTGGGCTGCCAGGTGTTGTCGAGCTATATCTACGATGCCCAGAAGGCAGCCGCCGGCAGGCCGGTCAGTGCCGGCATCTGGCGCAATATCGACGCCTGGGCATCGACCGCATTGGGACGCGCGCTGACCGCCAGCGAACGGGTGTTCCTCGGCGGCGGCACCTGCGCCGCGCTGGTGACCACCGGCTGCAACATCCCGATCTTCGTCGCCGCGCACAAGGAGATGCACATTATCCCGATCGCGCCGCCGACTTCGCTGTTCCAATGGATTAATTACTACGACCCGGACGACATCCTCGGCTGGCCGCTGCAGCCGCTGTCGCGCGGCTACCGGGAACTGGTGGAGGACCGCCCGATCAATGCCTCTGGCGGGGCGGCGGACCTGCTGCTGCGCAGCTGGAACCCGCTGTCGCACAATAATTACTGGGATGACGACGCCGTGCTCGATGCGGTGACGGCCATGCTGCGCCGGCTGGCGGCTTGAGGGAGGAGCCGCCCGGCCGCCATACGGATGCGCGGCAGCCGGACGTAAAAGATCAGCAGGCGGTCGGCTTGACGCGCTCGACTTCCAGGCCGAACAGCGGACGCAGGCGGGTGCCGACGATGTTGCCGACGAACGCCACCGCCAGCCACAGCCAGCCGTGCAGGCTGCCCGACAGGATGCCGCTGAAGTAGGCGCCGATATTGCAGCCGTAAGCCAGGCGCGCGCCGTAGCCCAGCAGCAGGCCGCCGACGACCGCCGCGACAATCGAGCGCAGCGGCAGGCGCCACACCGGGGCGTAGCGGCCGGCCAGCGCGGCCGCCGCCATCGCGCCGAGCACGATGCCGATGTCCATTACCGAGGTCACGTCCTGCGAGACCGGCGCGGCCAGGGCGGCGGCGTTGGCCTTGGTCGACCAGTAGGCCCAGCTGGCGGTGTCGATGCCGATGGTGGATGCCGCTTTCGCGCCCCACAGGGCGAAGGCCGAGGTCACGCCCCACGGACGGCCGGACAGCGCCAGCGTGGCGAAGTTGAGCACCACCAGCGCCAGCGCGCCGGCCAGCAGCGGCCACGGACCATGCAGCCACGGCGAGCGGTGCGCCGGCTGGGTGTGCGACGCGACCAGGCGGCCGTGGCGGCGCTTTTCGACCACCACGGTGATCCAGGCGATCAGCGCGAACACGGCCAGATTCAGGATCAATGCCGGTGCCAGGCCAAGCGCGTTATAGGCGGCGATTGGTTTGAGCTGCGGCATCGAGGTCCAGAACGGCATGTGGGCGGTACCGATCAGCGAGCCGACGATGAAGAACAGCAGCGTGACGATCATGCGCGTGCTGCCGCCGCCGACCGTGTACAGGGTGCCCGAGGCGCAGCCGCCGCCCAGCTGCATGCCGATGCCGAACAGGAAGGCGCCGACGATCACCGAGGTGCCGGCCGGCTGCACCAGCCCGGTGACGGGCGAACCGAACAGGGTGCCGGAGGCCAGCACCGGGAAGAACAGGACCACGCCGACGGCCAGCATCAGCATCTGCGCGCGCAGGCCGGCGCCGCGGCCGTCGGCAATGAACACGCGCCAGGCCGAGGTGAAGCCGAAGGCGGCGTGGTACAGGGTCAGGCCGAGCAGGGAGCCGACCACGAACAAGGCGGCCTGGCGCGCGCCGACCGCCTGCGCCAGGTACAGGGCGCCGAGCACGATGAGCAGCACCGCCACACCCAGCGGCTTGGGATTGATGTCGGCGCGTGGAGCTTGGGATAGAGTTGCTGTATTGGACATTGCGAAATAAAGCGGAAGAAATGTAGCTCGCTATTTTCTCGCGTTTTACAGATTTCTGCAGGCTGGCGGCTAGTTCCGTATCCGGCATTGACCTTGTTACAAGCGATGTACTTGACCATGCCCTAATTCGACCCTAATATCAGGTTGACTTATGGGGGCATTATGACGGACTTCACCTTTGAGCAGCAGGCGTTCACATTCACCGAGGCTGCTTATGCACTTGGCGAGAGTGTCAAGGCGGTCACTCGGCTTGCCGAAGAACATCCTGATCTGGTGAGCAAAGTCGTCATCAGTAGCCGTGGACGCAGGGTCCTCAAGACGAAAGATCTTATCTATATGCAAGCTGCCCGGGAGTTGCGTGATGTGCTGACGCCGGTCGGCAGGCGACGATTGCATGAAGCATTGCTGCTGCCCGGTGCGCACGGCGAAGTCAGCTTCGAGGGCTTGAAGCTGCCTCTCGCGCCTATTGAGGAAAAGGTAAGACAGCGCATCGACGTGCTGGACCGCCTGAAGGAGTCCGTCGAAGGCGATCTTGAAGATCCGCTCATCAAGGGCACCAGCATTGCCGTCTACCGCATCGCGGCCTTGCTTGCCGGCGGTGCAACGGCAGGCGATGTGATCGCAGACTATCCTTCGCTTACACCGCAACAGATCGAACTTGCGCGCGACTACGCGCTGGCCTTGCCCAAGAAAGGCCGCCCCTATGTCGCCACCTCGTTCAAGCGCGCCACCCGGGAGCTGGACCTGCAGTTGATCGATGAACTGCTGGCGCAAGAAGAAAAGGATGAAGAGTAATGAAATACGTCCTCGATTCGAACGTGTTCAAGTTTGTCAGCAGCAGGCGAGTTCGTAAGCCGAATATCGAAGCATGGCTTGCAACAGTCGATGATAGCGATCTCTATATCACTGCGATGACGGTACAGGAGTCGGCTTATGGGATCGCTTTACTCAAGGCACGGAAGAACCCCGAACACCGCCAAGCCGCCACGCTGCTGGAATCGAATCTGCGGACCTATTTGTCCGATCACGGCGACCGTATCCTGCCGCTCGATACCGCTGCCGCATTCGAGTGGGGACAGCGGCTAGCAAGCCAAGGTACGAAAAACGCCAACGATCTGGCCATTCTCTCAATCGTGGCGACGCAGGCCGACGCAGCGGTCGTAACCATGAACGTACGGGACTTCGCGCATCGGGGGATCACGGTAATCGATCCGTCCTCAAGTCCCGCCACCGTCATCCAGACCCATTGATGAGATTTAACATCTACAAGCGCTTCCAGCTCGACATCCTGCGCGAGGATGGTACCTGGGTTGTCTACCGCGTTGATGCCGGCAAGCGCGTCAGGATGGAGGAGCTGGTCGTTCCTCCGGAGCTGGCGGCGGACGAACTGGCCGTTTATCTCGACGGCCTGTTCCATGAGCTGGCCGGCTTTGGACAACAGGTCGAGCGCGTGCCGGACGATAACTGCAGCGCCGACCGGCCGTCGTAGCAGCAGCGCTTAACGCTGAGGTGCCGCCTCGCGCGCCGCATCCTCCTGGCGCATGCGCTCGCGCACCCCGCCATCGATGCCGGTGGTGCCCGGCATCGGCTGGTGAACCGCGCCGCTGGTGGCCGGCGCCGGCGGCGAACTTTCGTACTGCGCCTTGTGCGCGATATCGGCCGCCAGGCGCTCGGCCACGTCGGGCGCGATGCGGTGCGACCAGTAGGCGCCGCGCGCCTTCCAGCCGGTCGGCACTTCCTCACGCGGGAACACGGTGGCGCGCACGATGATGTCGACCACCTTCATCGGATCGTCCATCATCGGCATGCGCGGCTTGTGGCCGCTGTAATTGGCGGCCTGGTTGAAGAACTCGGTATCGGTGGCCCACGGCAGGATGGTGGTCACGTGTACCTTGTCCAGTTTCGCCAGCCGCAGTTCTTCGTTCAGCGCCCGCCCCAGTCCCAGGATCGCCGCCTTGGTCGAGGCGTACGAGGCGTGGTAGGCCAGGGGGATCACGCTTTCGACCGAGCCGAGGTTGACCAGGTTGCCGCTGCCTTGCTGGCGGAACTGGCGCAGCGCCACGTGGCTGCCATAGATCACGCCCTTCAGGTTGACGTCGACGATGCGCGCGTGGTCTTCCAGCGGCACGTCTTCAAAACGCCCGATGGCGCCGACGCCGGCATTGTTGATCCAGACATCGATCCGCCCGAAGCGCGCCAAAGCGGCCTGCGCCAGTCGCTGGACCTGGGTCGGATCGGCGACGTCGGTCGGCACGACCAGTGCCTGGCCGCCGGCGGCGGTGATGCGGCCGGCCACCTGTTCCAGCGCATCGGCGCGGCGCGCGGCCAGCACCACGTTGGCGCGCATGCCGCCCAGGCGTTCGGCCACGCCGCGTCCCAGGCCGCTGGAAGCGCCGGTGACGACGTAGGTCTTGCCGGCCACCAGCGCTTGCTGGTCGGTCGACAGCGTGGTGGCGCAGCCGCCCAGCAGCAGGGCGGTGCACAGCAACAGCAGGTGTGGCAGCAGGCGCCATGAAGAATTGCGGTTCGCGTCCATTGAAGCTCCAGTTCGTGTTGAAGCAATGCTAGAGCAAAGCGACAAGATAGATTGTTCGATACTTTCGGGAATGGTCGGGTTAAGCTGGCGCCACGTCTGAACAACCGGAGTCCATGCATGTCTGTCCGCACCAGCATCCTGTCGCTGTCGATCGTTGCCCTGTGCGCCCTGCAGGGCGCGGCGCAGGCCCAGAGCTTTTCTTATGACATGCGCGCTTACATGGCCCCGCTGCAGGACGCCGAGCGCGCCCTTGCGCAGGTGCCGGTGTCGGCTTGCGCCCGGCCGCGCACGGCGCAGGCGCGTGCAGCGATCGACGAGGCCGGCGGACGGCTGCAGAAGCTCGGCGCCGAGCGCGCTTTCGCAGGCGACACCGAAGGCGCCATCGCCGCTTTCGATCTGCTGCAGGATACGCCGGTCCGGCTCAGCGCCGGGGACGAGGCGCAGTTGGCGCGGCTGGCCGATGCGCAGGCCGAGGATGCGATCCAGGCTATCGTCGCGGCGGCGCGCGACAAGCGCGTGGTGCTGCTCAACGAAGCGCATCACGTGCCGATGCACCGCGCTTTCGCCCAGCGCCTGGCAGCCGAGCTGCGCAAGATCGGCTTCACCCATCTGGCGGCGGAAACCTTCAACGACGGCGCGCCGGGCGACGCGCGGCCTCTTATGCCGAACGGCCAGACCGTCGCCGGCACCGGTACCTATACCAAGGACGCAGTATTCGCAGGCTTTGTCAACGCGGCGCTGGCCGACGGCTGGAAGCTGGTTGCTTATGAACCGGACTTCGACGCCATCGCCGACCCGGAACCGCTGCAACAGGTGCGCAAGCGCGAGCAGGGCCAGGCGCGCAATCTGGTCGAACGCATCTTTAGCAAGGACAAGGAGGCCAGGGTGTTCATCCACGCCGGCTACGCCCACGTGTACAAGTCGCAGCCGGGCGATGGCATCGTCTGGATGGCGGAATACCTCGAACGGGCGACGAAGCTGGAACTGCTGAGCATTGACCAGACTTCGTTCTACGCCCACCCGGACCGCGCCGCCGAAGCGCCGCTGTATGCCGAGCTTAGCGACAGGTTCCGCCATCAGCGTGCGCCGTTCATCCTGCGCGCTGCGGATGGCAGCCGGCCGGTACTGAACGGGCTGGCATGCCGGGTCGACCTGCAGGTGATCTATCCGCGCTATGCGATGCAGAACGGCCGCGTCGAATGGCTGCGCACCCTGGCCGGACGCAGTGCGCGCCCGATTCCTGCCGCACTGCTGCCGAAGGAGGGACGCCGCATCGTCAAGGCGTTTCGCGCCGATGCCGTGCCGGATGCGGTGCCGCTCGATGTGATCCTGGTCGAGGCGGGCAGGCCGGCGCCGAGCCTGATGCTGCCGGACGGCGAGTTCCGTTATGCGGTCGAAGATGAAGCGAAGTGAGCGATCCCCGAAATAACGGTGTCAGATCCGAAAAGTAGACACGAACTGGACCGTCAGGTGGCTGCAAGAGCGATTGCACAGTTCAGTCCGTGTCCACTTTTCGGATCTGACGCCGGGGTAGGCGGTGTGCGGCCAAGGCTGGCGCCAGATGGTATGCTGGCGCCATGACTACCGATTCCGATATTGAGCTGTCCGGCCCGTTCCAGGCCAAGGACGGCAATGGCCGTACCCTTGACGTGAAGAAAATCCGCATCTTCGACGAGGGCTACGGGATCATCGACGTGTACGTGGACTTCAAGGACCGGCTCGAGCCGGGCGCCTACAAGGACACGGCACTGACGCGCTCGATCATCGAGCGCCTGCGCGCGGTCGGGTACAAGGGGCCGGACTTCGGCCACAGCGACCCGGGCCTGCAGGAAAGCCGCATGATCGTGCTCGAAGCGCCCGAGGAGTTCGCGCCCTTCGCCAAGAGCCGTGGCTGGAAGAACCTGGCCGAAGACTTCGAATAAGCCATGGCCAGCGGCCGGACGTCTTTGCGGCGGCGCCGTTTCACCATGTACGTTCGCTCAGCAGCCGTACCTGTGCATCGCGGCCGCGCGCCAGCCGCTCGATCTTCGCCGCCCTGATCTCGCTATGGCCGTCCGCCGGCACCGCCCTGAGCACAGCGACAGCTTCATCGAAGCGGCCTAGCAGGCGCAGCAATTCGCCTTGCCGGACCATTGACCAGGGCTGCATGCCGTGCGTTTGCAGCAAGTCGAGCATGACTTCCATATTGGTGCGTTCGACGGACCGCGGCCAGCTCGGCACGTCGAGTAGGGGAGAACCATCTGCCCGGGTGCGGTAGCGGTCGTTCAGGCCCCACCAGACGCGTGTACGCAGCCAAAGCAGCTGTTCCGGGCTAACTTGTCTGGAACGCGATAGCACGTGCACCACATCGTCGAAACCGACGCTGCCAATGGTGGTCGCCCGCTTCCAGCTGTCCGGGGTGCGCAGCCATTCCTGTTCTTCGGATAGGCGCTGTTGAGGGTCGCCACGCCAGCGCATCCAGGCTCTCGATAGCCTGCCTATTGGATAGGGTTTTTCGGGCAATATACCGACAGCTTCGATCTCGTCCAGCCAGAACAGCGCTGCGCACGCCATGCATCTGGCCAAAGGCTCGCGATGCCAGTACATGGTAGGCGTTCCATCCGACCAATCTACTGCACCGTAGTAATTGACGCTGCGTAAACGCGGACGCAAGAAAAATGCATCGCAGCCGGGGCAGGCGTGCACGGAGGGGCGGGCATAGCTGGTCATCGCCAGCATCGTAGCGCTGCGATGGCAGTATGGCAATTATGGAAGACGGTGTTGAAGCACGATGCCGCACTACCGCCCATACCGTGCTTGAACAGGCGCGATCAGGTCGGGAATAGCGCGGTTGCCGCGGCTTGCGCCGTTACGCCGCGCGGTTCAGGGTGAACATCGTCCGGATATCGCCCGCCACCGTCCCGCGCGCATTCTTGATCGAGGGCTGGCGATAACGCTCCAGCTGCGCCCGGCGCGCATCGTCCAGCAAGCCGAGCTGGTCGAGCACGGCATAGACGGCAGGATGCAGCGCGCGGCTATTGCCATCTGCGATCTTGATCGCGATGCCGATCCCGGCCGAGCGCACCCCGATCGCCTGCACCGCGTCGGCGCCGATCTTGGCCACCCAGTCGCCGCCGCCGGCCGTCATCCAGTGCAGGTCGGTACGGTTTTCGCCCGACACCATGTCGGGCCGCGCCGTCATCGCCTCTTCCAGAATGCCCATCGCCGCACCCAGTTGCGGGTCTGCCGCGCCCTGCGCCAGGCGCGCGTACAGATGTGCCAGCTTTTGCAGCGGCATGGCGTAATTCGGCGCCGAGCAGCCGTCGATGCCGGTGGGCATGCTCTCGGCCGGCAGCCCGACCGTGTCAGCCAGCGTGGCGCGGATCGCCTGCTGCAGCGGGTGGCCGCGCTCGACGTAGCCGCCGGTCGGCTTGCCGTGCAGGCGGCACCAGGCCAGGAAGCCGCTGTGCTTGCCGGAGCAGTTGTGGTGCATCGGTGTCCACGCGCGGTCCTGCGGCGCCGGCTGGCCGACGAATTCGTAGTGCAGCGGCACCGCGCAGCCGCATTCCAGGTGGGCCGGGTCGAGGCCGATCTTGTTCAGGATCGAGCTCACGCCTTGCAGGTGGATGTCTTCGCCCGAGTGGCTGGCGCACAGCAGCGCTACTTCGTCGCGCGTCAGGCCAAAGCGGGCCGGACCGTCGGCAAGGATGAAGGGCAGGGCCTGGAACGGCTTGAGGGCGGAGCGGGTGAAGGTGGGATAGTTCGGGTCGCCGGCCGACCACAGCAGCCGGCCTTGCGTGTCGACCACCGCGACCGAGCCGGCGTGCACGTTCTCGATGACATTGCCGCTGTCCGGATAGCCGCGCGTGGTGGCGACGAGGGGAATCGCTTGCATGGGATGGGGTTGGTTGATTGTCGATGTCCCCTAATGTAAGTCATCCGTGCAGGGGACGGACGCACCGTTGGCGCGCCTCATCCTTGCACCATCCAGCCCGCATTTTCGGCAGTTCGTCGCCCCAGGACGCGCTTCGTGCCGCCGGCGCTTGAGCCATGCGCGTGCGGCGCTAGACTGGCTTCAATCGCCAGCCCTGGGCGCGCAGCACAGCATCCGGCTCAGCCCAGGCTCGAACCGAAGCGTCCGGCCTGGTAGTCGGTGACCGCCTGCACGATTTCCTCGCGCGTGGTCATCACGAAGGGGCCGTGCGACACCACCGGTTCGCGGATCGGCTCGGCGTGACCGAACAGGAGCAGGGCGTCTTCCTCGGCGCGGATCTCGACCGTCTCGCCATCTTCGCTCAGCTCGACCAGGTGGTATGCGCTGATGAGATCGTCGTACTGACCCACGCCGATCCTTCCGCGCACCACATACAGCAGCACGTTGCGCAGGTGCAGGCCGGTCAGGCGCAGGACGCCGCCGGCCTGCATCGCGACCGTGCTCATGAACACGCCGGTAAGCGACTGCACCGGCCCGGCCGTGCCTTCCCATTCGCCCGAGATCAGGTTCAGCGTCACCTTGCCGCCGTTTAGCGACAGCGCGGGAATCTGGTCCTGCTGCAGGCCGACGTAAGCCGGCTCGCTCATCTTGAGGCGCGACGGCAGGTTGACCCACAACTGCAGGATCTCGAGCTTGCCGCCGTGCTCGAGGAATTCGCGCGGCGAGACTTCGGCGTGCACGATGCCGCGCCCCGCCGTCATCCACTGGATACCGCCAGGACCGATGATGCTTTCGTGGCCGGCGCTGTCGCGGTGCGCCAGCAGGCCGTCGAGGATGAAGGTAACGGTCTCGAAGCCGCGGTGCGGATGCGGGCCGAAGGGCAGGCCGCGGTTGTTCGGCGGATAGGTCTGCGGGCCATGGTGGTTCAGGAACAGGAAGGGATCGATCTGGTCCAGGTGCGGCGCCGGCACCGGGCGCTGCGTGAGCAGGTCGCCGATGTCGTCGCGCAGGGCGGGATGGACGCGGTGAAGCTTCTTGTCGTTCATGGAGTGCTCCTGCTGTTGTGCCAAAGGCATAAAGATAGCCGAAGCGGCAGGCTTGCGTCGGACCGTGCCGAATGCGCCGGAATGCGCAAATGCCTGTGCTAGACTCATTGCGCTTTTGCAACCTGGAGACTGGCACACGATGTTCGACCAACGCACGTTCAAGAAAACCTTGCTCGCCAGTCTCTTACTGGCTTCTTGCATGGCGTCATTTATTTCCCCGCTCGCCACTGCCGCGACATCGGCCACCGTGCCAGGGCCGGTCGCCGTCAAGACCGCCAAATACGCCGTCGAAACCTACCGCAACGATGTGGTCGACACCCTGGCCAAGCTGGTCAGCTTCAATACCGTGGCCGACAAGACCGTGCCGTCGGACCAGAACCCGGTCCACATCGCTTTCAAGCAAACGCTGAAGGAGGAAGCCGAGCGCCTGGGCCTGGATTACGCCGACCACGGCTGGACCGTGATCATCGGCCTCGGCCAGGGCGAAGAGCGGGTCGGCATCGTCACCCACGGCGACGTGCAGCCGGTCGACGCCAGCAAGTGGAAGAAGTCGCCGTTCGTGCTGGACCGTACCAGCGAACCGGGCAAGCTGATCGCGCGCGGCGCCGAGGACGACAAGGGCCCGATCGCCACTGCGCTGTATGCGATGAAATCGATCCGCGACAACCAGGTGCCGCTGAACAAGCGGATCGAGCTGTACGTGTACATGGGCGAAGAATCGGACTGGGGACCGCTGACCGAGTTCCTGAAAACTCACGTGCCGCCGCAGATGAGCATCACGCTCGACGCCGAATACCCGGTGGTGACGGCGGAGAAGGGCGGCGGCACGGTCGCCGTCACGATGCAGAATGCGCATGCCGAGACGCCGGCCGCGGGCCAGCCGCACATCGCCGGCTTCAAGGGTGGTTTCTTCGGCACGCAAATCCCGGAAGACGCGCAGGCGGTGGTCGCCAACGCCACGCCGGAGATCGAAAAACTGATCAAGGCCCGTGGCGCCAAGCACGAAGGGATGACGTATTCCTTCGCCTGGCAGGACAGCAACCTGACCGTCACCGCCAAGGGCGTCTCGGCGCACTCGTCGAAACCGCAGGAAGGCATCAACGCGGTCAGCATGCTGGCCGATGCGCTGGCGGTGCAGCCATGGCCGAACACCACCGCCGGCGCGGTGGTCAACTACCTGAACGACATGGTCGGCACCGGCATCCACGGCGAGAAGTTCGGCAACATCGCCTACCGCGACAGCTTCATGGGCGCCATGACCTTCGTGCCGACGGTGATCCGCCAGCTCGACGACGGCATCGAAGTAGCGATCAATGTGCGCCGCCCGCAAGGCAAGACCACCGAGCAACTGACCAATGAGATCAACGCCGCACTGGCCCAATGGCAGGGGCGCCGGGTGCCGCTGTCGAACGTCAAGATCGGCGTGCGCGAACCGTGGATCCTGCAGAACCCGCCGCAACTGGGAACGCTGCTGTCGACCTTCTCGTACTTCACCGGCATGAAGGATCCGAAGCCGATCGCGATCGGCGGCGGCACCAATTCGCGCCTGTTCCCGAACGCGGTCAGCTTCGGGCCGGCGATGCCGGGCAAGAAGTACACCGGCCACTCGGAGCATGAGTTCATCACCACCAAGCAATTGCTGCTGAACTTGCAGATGTACACGGCGGTGCTGGTCGAGCTGGCCAAGTAAGTCGGCCGTTTCAGCCTGTGTCGTGCATGCGGCCGTCCACCTTGACGGCCGCTGTCGTATCCGCCGCGTCCATCGTCCCCATCGCTTCTTGTCGGCACAGCTCGCCTTGCCGATTAACCTGAACACAGCAGTGTGCTCATCGGGAAAGTAGGTTCTTCTCCCGCCAAATCGTGTAAAAACTTCTAATCCTCGCGTAGGAATTAAACTACACTGACACGTTCTGTTAGCGGTAACCAAGCGGCTTGCCCTTGCTAATCCAAGACTTACCGCGAAGGGCGTCCCATGCCTGTGACGGTACGGTATTGACGGCTGGAAAATGAACCAGCGCTAACGAAAATATGTGGCGAAAACAGCATGATAGGATCGGTTTTTAGAGCCGTGAGCGCGTCGATCCGTCGTGCGCGTTCGCGCCGGACGTGACCGATATCCTATTGATTGCCATGCATAGTAAAGACCTCAAGAAGCCGGACGGACGCAACCTTACTCTCTACAGCAACCGGGCGATTCCCGACGGCCTCGTTGCGCCCAGCCCATTCCCGGATCCGCAGAACGCCAACCCGCACCTGCGCTGGCATCCGCTGCGCGGCGAGTGGGTGACCTATGCCGGCTTCCGCCAGAACCGCACCTACCAGCCGCCACCGCAGTACAACCCGCTGGCGCCGACGCGCGACCCCGAGCATCCGACCGAAATGCCGGCCGGCGACTACGAGATCGCCGTGTTCGACAACCGCTTCCCGTCGCTGGCGCTGGAGTCGCACGATCCACCGACCCTGACCGTGCCGAGCGCGCCGGCCAATGGCCACTGCGAAGTGGTGGTGTTCACCCAGGACCCGGACACGGCGCTGGTGCACCTGCCGCTGTCGCGCATCGAACTGCTTCTGCAGGTATGGGGCGACCGCACCCAGCGCATCGGCAGCCAGCCGCATATCCACTACGTGCTGCCGTTCGAGAACCGCGGCGCCGAAGTCGGCGTCACGCTGCACCATCCGCACGGCCAGATTTATTCGTATCCGTTCGTGCCGGCGGTGCCGGCGCGCATGCTGGCGCAGGAACGCGAGTACTACCTGCAGCACGGCTCGAGCATGCTGTGCGACATGGCGCGCGACGAAGCGGCCGACGGCAAGCGCGTCTTGTACCAGGACGATTATGCGATCGCCTTCGTGCCGGCCTGCGCCCGCTACCCGTACGAGGTGTGGGTGATGCCGACCGCGCCGTGCAAGGATTTCGCCGCACTGACGCCGCCGCAGCGCGAAAGCCTGGCGCGTGCGCTGAAAACCGTGCTGCTCAAGTACGAGACCCTGTGGAACCGTCCGTTCCCTTACCTGATGGCCTGGTACCAGGCGCCGACCGACGGCGCCGAGCACCCGGAAACGCAGCTGCACGCCCAGTTCTATCCGCCATACCGCACCAAGGACCGCCTGAAATACCTGGCCGGCACCGAGCTGGCGGCCGGCATGTTCGCGATGGACGTGCTGCCCGAGACCACGGCCTATGAGCTGCAGCAGGTCGAGGTCAACCTGGAGGAATCGGCATGATCGACCCGAGCGTGCGCGCGCGCGAGGTCGCCGACAAGCTGGCCCTGCTGCGCGAGACGTTGACGCAGGCAGGCGCGGGCACGCTGCGCCTGCGCGGCGCCGACTGGTTCGCCTGGGTCACGGCGGGCGGCTCGAACGCGGTGCTGCACACGACCGATACCGGCGTGGCCGAGATCCTGGTCACCCCGACCGAAGCGTGCGTCTTGACCGACCAGATCGAGGGCGAGCGCCTGCGCAACGAAGAAGTGCCGGAAGGGTTTACCTTCCACATCGAACCGTGGGCCGAGCCCGAGCTGCGCGAGCGATTCGTCAGCACTGCCGCCGTCGGCCTGCCGGTGCTGTCGGACCGTCCCGTGAATGGCGAACAGCCGTTGCCGCCGGCGCTGCGCCAGCGCCGCCTGGTGCTGAGCGCAAGCGAGCAGGAGCGCTACCGCGTGCTGGGACGCGAGGCGGCCGAGGCGATGACCGACGTGCTGCACCGTGCCCGTCCCGAGTGGACCGAGCAGCAGCTGGCCGGCGCCGGCGCCGAGGCGCTGTGGCGGCGCGGCATCCATCCGGCGCTGGTGCTGGCGGCCGGCGAACGGCGCCTGCCGCTGTACCGCCACGCGACCCCGTCCAACGAGCCGATCGGCAACCGGGCGATGCTGGTGTTCTGCGCGCGCCGCCACGGGCTGTATGCGAACCTGACGCGCTTCGTCAGCTTCGGCGCCGGTTCGGCACCCGACAACCAGCGCACCCTGATCGACCTGGAGGCCACCGGGCTGGAAGCGGTCAAGGCGGGCGGCTCGCTGTCCGCCGTGTACCACGCGCTGGCCCAGGCCTACCACCATGCCGACGTCGAGGATGCGATCCGCGAGCACCACCAGGGCGGCATCACCGGCTACCAGGCGCGCGAGATCGTGGCCACCCACAGCACCGCGACCCTGCTCGAAGAAGGGATGGCGTTCGCGTTCAACCCGAGCTTCGGCGGCATGAAGATCGAAGACACTTTCCTGCTCGGGCCGAACGGGCTCGAGAACCTGACGTTCGACCCCGGCTGGCCGGCGCTGGACGTACATGGCCGCAAGCGGCCGCTCTGGCTGGAGATTCAATAACATGGTCACACCCGACACCTTCTTCGGCGGCGCGCCCGAAGTCAACGCCAGCGCGCCGGGCCGCGTCAACCTGCTGGGCGAACACACCGACTACAACGACGGCTTCATGCTGCCGGTGGCCACGCCCCAGGGCACGCTGGTGGCGATGAGCCGCAGCGGCGACGACCATTTCCATTTCTATTCGCCGAACCTCGACCAGACCGTGACGTTCGCGCGCGACGGCAATGCGCCGCAGGGCTACGGCAGCTATATCGAAGGCTGCATCCGGCTGGTGCAGGCGGAAGGCATCGAGGTGCCGCCGCTGCGCATCTATGTCGACACCAACCTGCCGGTCGGCTCCGGCCTGTCGTCGTCGGCCGCGCTCGAGGTCGCCACGCTGCGCGCCATGCGCGCGCTGCTCGGCTTCGAGCTCGACGACGTCAAGCTGGCCCAGATCGCGCAGCGCGCCGAGATTGAGTACGCGCACGTCAATTGCGGCATCATGGACCAGATGGCGTCGAGCCTGGCCGATGAAAGCAATATGCTGTTCATCGACGCCCGCACGCTCGAGCATCACCTGGTGCCGCTGCCGGCGGACACCGAGCTGATCGTGATCGATTCGGGCGTGGCGCGCACGCTGGCCGCCAGCAAGTACAACGAACGGCGCGCCGAGTGCGAGGAAGCCTCGCGCAAGCTGGGCGTGGGTGCGCTGCGCGACGTCACCGAGCCGGACTCGGTCGAAACCTTGCCCTCGCCGCTGCGCGAGCGGGCCCGCCACGTGGTGCAGGAAAACCTGCGCGTGCAGGAAGCGGCGCAGGGCGTGAGCGCCGAGCGTTTCGGCGAACTGATGAATGCGTCGCACTTCAGCCTGCGCGACGACTACGAGGTGTCGATTCCCGAGCTGGATGCCCTGTGCGACGCGCTGCGCGCCGCGCCAGGCGTGCTCGGGGCGCGCCTGACCGGCGCCGGTTTCGGCGGCGCCTGCGTGGCCCTGTGCCGTAAAGGGCAGAGCAACGAAGCTGCCGCCACCGCGCTGGCGGCCTACAACCACCCGGATGGACGACAGGGACGCATCCTGGTCCCGGTTCCAACTGAACAGAAAGGATAACAATGAATCAGTTCGAATATCCCCGTCCACAGCTGGTGCGCGACCAGTGGCTGAACCTGAACGGCAAGTGGCGTTTCTGCTACGACGACGAAGGTCGTTTTGCCCAGCCGACGGACGTCACCGAATGGACCCATGAAATCACCGTGCCGTTCGCACCGGAAACGGAAATGAGCGGCATCCAGGACACCGGTTTCCACCGCTTCGTCTGGTACCAGCGCGAATTCGAGATGACGCCCAACGACGGGCGCACCATCCTGCATTTCGGCGCGGTCGACTACAGCTGCCGGGTGTGGGTGAATGGCCAGCTGGTGGCCGAGCACGAGGGCGGCCATACGCCGTTCTCGGCCGACATCACCTGCGCCCTGAACGCCGACGGCAAGCAGCTGGTGACGGTGTGGGTCGAAGACGATCCGGCCGACCTGGCCAAGCCGCGCGGCAAGCAGGACTGGCTGCTGGACGCGCACTCGATCTGGTATCCGCGCACCACCGGCATCTGGCAGACCGTGTGGGTCGAGCAGGTGTCGCCGACCTATATCCAGAAGCTGCGCTGGACCCCGGTGTTCGAAACCTACGAGATCGGCTGCGAAGTGTTCGCCGCCGGCGACATCCAGGAAGACCTGTTTGTCGAAGTCAAGATCTGGCACGGCGACCAGCTGCTGGCCGACGACTACTACAAGCTGCTGGCCGGCGAAGCCAATCGCAAGATCGCGCTGTCCGACCCCGGCATCGACGACTCGCGCAACGAGATCCTGTGGAGCCCGGAACGCCCGACGCTGCTGGACGCCGAAGTGACGCTGCGCTGCGGCGACGTGGTGCTGGACCGCATCCGCTCGTATACCGCGCTGCGTTCGGTGTCGATCAACCGCGACCGCTTCATGCTCAATGGAAGGCCGTACCAGCTGCGCCTGGTGCTGGACCAGGGCTACTGGCCGGAATCGTTCATGACCGCGCCGTCGGACCAGCACCTCAAGCGCGACGTCGAACTGGTCAAGCTGATGGGCTTCAACGGCGTGCGCAAGCACCAGAAGATCGAGGATCCGCGCTTCCTGTACTGGGCCGACAAGCTGGGCCTGCTGGTGTGGGAAGAGATGCCGTCGGCCTACCGCTTCAGCCCGCGCGCAATCACGCGCATGGTCAAGGAGTGGACCGAGGCGATCGAGCGCGACTACTCGCACCCGTGCATCATCGTGTGGGTCGCGTTCAACGAATCGTGGGGCGTGCCGAACCTGACGCTGACGCAGGCGCATCGCAACGCGGTGGAAGCGCTGTACCACCTGACACGCACGCTCGACTCGACCCGTCCGGTGATCGGCAACGACGGCTGGGAAGCCTCGGCCACCGACATCCTGGGCATCCACGACTACGACAGCGACCCGGAGAAGGTGCTGGCGCGCTACGCGGTCACCGATCCGGTGCGCACGCTGTTCGATCAGCGGCGTCCGGGTGGACGCATCCTGACCCTGGACGGTTTCCCGCACCGCGGTCAGCCGATCGTGCTGACCGAGTTCGGCGGCATCGCCTACGATCCGAAGCAGACCCCGAATCCGGACGAGACCACGTGGGGCTACAGCCGCGCGCACACGGCGGAAAGCTATCTGAAGCAGTACCGGCGCCTGCTGCAGGTGGTGAACGAGACCTTCATGTTCAGCGGTTTCTGCTACACGCAGTTCACCGACACGTTCCAGGAAGCGAACGGTTTGCTCAACGCCGACCGCACGCCGAAGCTGCCGCTCGAGGTGATCAGCGCCGCGACGCGCAACATCCCGCTGCAGCATCGTGATCCGCAACAGGCTCTTGATGCCGGCAAGGATCCGGGTACGCCCTGAGTGCAGCTAGTGGACGGCTGCGGCCGTCCACACCATTTCCTTCCCAGTTGCCAGCCGACGCCCCTAGCGCTGGATCGCACCGCTCGTCACATTGATGCGGTCGCCGCTGCGGAAATCGGGCGTGCTGTTGTGGGTGACGACCTCGGTGCTGCCGTCATCCTTGCGCACCGTCACGCGGTAGGACTGGCCGGAGCCCGAGCTGCCGGTGGCGCCCGCCGCGCCGCTGGCGCCCATCGAGCCGCTCTCGGTGGCGCTGTCGGTCGTCGGCATGACCTCGATCGCCAGCACGGTGCCGTTCGGCACGACACTACCCGCCGCCGCCGTGGCGCCGCTGTCCTGCTGCATGCTGCCGGTGCTGCCGGAGCTGCCCGAACTCCCCATGCTGCCGGAGGTGCCGGAACTGCCCGAGGTGCCGTCCTGGAGTGTCGGATTGCCCAGGCTGCCCGAGCTGCTTTCAGTGCCGGTGGTGCCGCTGGTACCCGAACTGCCGCTGCTGCCGGTCGGATTGCCCTGGGCATCGGTGGCGCTGCCGGACCCGTAGCTGCTCGATCCGCCGGTGCCGGTGCTGCCGCCCGTGCCGCTCGATCCGCCGGACATGCCGCTGCCGGACGATCCGGACGATCCACTGTGGCCACGCATGGCGTTGCACCCGGTCAGGGCGAGCGCAACCGCCAGCAGGCCCGCCAGGGCCACGCTCTGGTGTGTTTGCTTCATGATCAACTCCTCTATTGGATGTTCAGTGGGGATGTGACGATGCAGCGTGCCACGTGGATAAGAGGCACGAACAGCGCAGGCGTTCCAGCTGACTCGACTGATGTCGGGGTTGGATCAAGAACAAGCAGATTGCGCGGAACCAGCCGCGCGGGCGATGGTCAGCGCGAGCGCGCCGGATGCACCGCCGTTTGCGGCACCAGCGTCGCCAGCACCGCCAGCAGGCTGGAAGCGACGATGGCGGCGGTGAAGTCGATCAGCCAGTCGCGCACGTCGCCCGAACGGTAGGGCAGGAAGCTCTGCACCAGTTCGTCGAACGCGCCCATCAGCGCGATCGCGAGCACTGCTTTCAGCGCGCGCTGCACCGGCGTGCCGGTGGCGCCCAGGAACCACAGCACGGTCAGGAAGGCATAGGCCAGGCTGTGCAGCACGATGCCCGAGGCGAACGTGCCGACCTCGGCGCGCGCACCGGGTACCGAGCCGGCGACGACGATGCCCGCGAACAGCAGCAGCGCAAGAAGGTGCAGGGCGCGGCGGACTTTCGCTTCGGGTTGCAACATGGTCGACAGGGCAGGCATGGGAAAGGCGACGGCGGAAAAACGCCAACGATACCATGCCGCGCCGCCGGCCAGCCACACGGTCGCACCGGCGCCGGTGCGCACGCCGGGGCCGTCATTGCGGGCCTGCTCGCGGCCGGCTTGTGGTCGCGGATGCGCTAGATGGTCAGGGCCGGCGCGCCGTCGGCGTAGCGCGCGTCGAAGCAGCTGGCGCAATCGGCGCAGAACAGGTGGGCCATGCGCACGCTGCCCTGGCGCAGCACCAGCTTCAGGTGCGTGTGCTGGCACTTGGGGCACATTTCGCGCACGCTGCCGAAGGTCAGCAGGTTGAGCGTCACACTGTCGTCGTCGACCGTATCGACGACCGCATGCGGATTGAGTTCGGTGAGGATCAGGTCGCCGACTTCGTGGTGACGGCGGCAGGCTTCCGGCGGATAGATAGCGTTGTCGGGTACACGTAAACTCATAGGACAGGCTCCTGTTGTCGTTTCGTCGTACGAGGCTTCCGTCGAGGACCGAATCCGGAAGCGGAGTTTCATGATAGTCAAACGGGCGGCAGCTTCAAGCCTTGCAGCCTATTTTTTTGCTGCAGCTTTCCTGGGGAACTTAGTCGACAGCTTCCGATGGCCTGCGGGGACTGCTGCCTGCCACATAAAAAAATGCCCGCCAGTGGCGGGCACAACCCAAGTTCGGGCCAAGAGACGCGGAAATCGGTCGGTGTGTCGTGCCCCAGGCCCAGCACACCTGCTGCCATCACGTATATCGGTTACGTGTATCGCAGTAAGGTCAGTATAGGCAGGGAATGTGACGCTGCTATGACGCTGCGCAAGGTTCTTGCGGCATCATTGGAAGGATGTATGCGGAGAGGGTTGGACGCGTCGGCGGGCGAGCCGCCAACCCAACATGATGGAGCATGCGAACGTGTGTGTGGCGCGGACTGTGTGAGGCGCTGCTGACTCGACAGGCAAAAAAAAAGCCCGCTCAGTTTGCGGGCTTAAAACTATTTTCTTGGAGGAGAATAGTGGAGACAGGTGTAATTATCGGGGTCAGGCGCAGGGGTGTCCAATTGCGTTTACGGATACCAGACATGCGTTTGCGTAATATCTACCCGGCTATGTTATACGCTACCTTTCATATAGTTCACGATTTGACCGGCACCGTGTAGTTCAGCGCCATGCGGCCGCCGTCGGCGTACAGGGTCTGGCCGGTCATGTAGGAGGCGTCGTCGCTGGCCAGGAAGGCGGCGATCGAGGCGACTTCTTCCGGCTCGCCGCAGCGGCCGAGCGGGGTACGCGACAGGATGGTGTGGCGCGCTTCCGGGCTGCCCAGCACGGCCTGCTTGGCCAGCTCGGTGAGGATGGTGCCGGGGCCGATGGCGTTGACGCGGATGCCGTGCTGGGCCAGGGCGATCGATGCCACGCGGGTGAGCTGGTTGACGCCGCCTTTCGACACCACATACGGCACCTGGTTCGGAATGGTCAGCTCGGCGTTGACGCTCGACATATTGATGATGCAGCCGCTGCCGCGCGTGACCATGTCGCGCGCCGCCGCCTGGCTGCACAGGAACATCGATTTCAGGTTGATGCGCAGCACGCGGTCGAAATCATCTTCCGTCAGGTCGAGGAAGTCGGCGGCGTGGGTGACGCCGGCGTTGTTGATCAGGATGTCGATGCGGCCGAACGCGTTGAGCGTGGCCTGGACCATCGCGTCCACCTCCTGCTTGACGCCGACGTCGGCGCGGAAGAAGCGCGCGGCCTCGCCCAGCGCGGCGGCGGCCTGCTCGCCTTCGGGACGGATGTCGACCAGCATCACGCGCGCGCCTTCGCGCACCAGGCGCTCGGCGCAGGCCAGGCCGATGCCCTGGCTGGCGCCGGTGACGATGGCAATCTTGTTCTGGAGTTTCATGGCAGGCTTTCTAGGAATCGGAAAGCCGCCATTTTACCCATAGGCGCGCGCCAGCCCTGGCGGCAGCGTCAGAGGATGACGGGACGGTCCGGCAGCTCGTTGGGCCGCTCGCCGTCCGCCGGGAAGTGCTGGCGCAGCAGGTCGTTGACCTGGGCGATCGCGGCCAGCGTGGCGTCGTGGAAGCGTTCGCGCCGGAAGCCGTCGGTCATGGTCGAGCACACCGCCTGCCAGGTGGCGCGGTCGATCTTGCGGTCGATGCCGCGGTCGGCCACGATGTCGACCTTGTGCTCGGCCAGGTTCACGTAGATCAGCACGCCGCAATTGTCTTCGGTGTCCCACACGCCATGGTCCGCGAATAGGGCCAGGGCGCGCTGACGGTTGGTGACACCGTCCCAGGCGTCTTCGAAGGGCAGGGCCTTCTCGACGATCAGGCGCACTTCGCCACGGTGAGTGCGTTCGCCGGCATCGATCGCCGCGGCGATGGCGTCCAGGGTGGCGTCGGGAAAGGCGCGCCGCGCTTCTCCCGCGCCGCTGTTGAAGTGGCGCCAGGCGCGCCGCAGGCGTTGCCCGAAGCCGGGTTGTTGCATGGTGTCATTCATTACCAGTCTCCCGAGGCGCCGCCGCCGTCGAAGCTGCCGCCGCCGCCCGAGAAGCCGCCGCCGCCAAATCCACCGCCACCGCCGCCACTGCGGCCAATGCTATTGAGCACGCTGCCAAGGACAAAGCCGGTGGCGGCGCTGCCCCAGTCCGAATGACCACGGTGGCTGCGGATGGTTCGTTTGCGTTTCGGTGCAAGGATGGCGGCCGCTCCGCCACCCAGTGCGATGAAGCCGATGAAGATCATCGCGCCAATGAACAGGATGAAGCCGCCGTCGAACGTGGATGTCTGCTGCTGTGGCTGTACCTGGGTCGGTACCGGAAACGACTCCTTGTTGAGCAAGGTCGCGATGGCGCCAACGCCGGCCACCAGGCCGTCGTAATACTGGTTCTGTCTAAAGTGCGGCGCGATCGTGTCCTGCAGGATGCGTTTCGACTGGGCATCGGTCAGCACGCCCTGCACGCCGCGTCCGGCCTCGATGCGCAGCCGGCGCAGCGAGCTCGGGTTGTCGCGCGCGACCAGCAGCAGCACGCCGTCGTCGACGCCCTTGCGGCCCAGTTTCCAGGCATCGGTGACGCGGATGCTGTACTGCTCGATCGGTTCCGGCTCGGTCGACTTGACCAGCAGAACCGCGATCTGGCTGCCGGTCTTTTGCTCGTACTCGGCCAGCACCGCTTCCAGGCGCTGGCGCTGGGAAGCGTCCAGCATGCCGGCCTGGTCGGTGACGCGCGCGGTGAGCGTCGGCACCTCCTTCAGCTGGGCGAAGGCGGGCGCCGACAGGGCGCATGCCAGTGCCAGCAGCAGGCCGGCCACGAAACGCAGCGGTGCGCTCATGATCCGGTTACTTGCCGAAGTCGACGCTCGGCGCGGTCGAGATCGCTTTTTCGTTCTCGACCGTGAACGACGGCTTGGTCTCGTAGCCGAACACCATCGCGGTGAGGTTGTTCGGGAAGCGGCGCACGGTGACGTTGTAGTCCTGCACCGAGGAGATGTAGCGCTGGCGCGCCACGGTGATGCGGTTCTCGGTGCCTTCCAGCTGCGACTGCAGGTCGCGGAAACTGGTGTCGGCCTTCAGGTCGGGATATTTCTCGGACACCGCCATCAGGCGCGACAGCGCGCCCGACAGTTCGCCCTGCACCTGCTGGAACTTCTGGAACGCTTCCGGGTTGTTCAGCACTTCGGGCGTGATCTGGAAGCTGGTCGCCTGCGAGCGGGCGCGCGTCACCGCTTCCAGCGTCTCGCGCTCGTGCGAGGCATAGCCCTTGACGGTGTTGACCAGGTTCGGGATCAGGTCGGCGCGGCGCTGGTATTGGTTGACCACTTCGCCCCATGCCGCCTTGGTGGCCTCGTCCTTGGTCTGGAAGTCGTTATAGCCGCAGCCCGACAGCAGCGCGCCGGCCAGGACGGCGCCGCCCAGCAAACGGGTCCAGCGGTAGAAGAAGGATTGGGTCATGGTGGTGTTGTCCGTGCAAGTTGTTGAATGATTAAAAATATACCCGATTTGCTCGTGAACTGGCGCAAGGGCAGGGCCCGCGTGCCAGCGGTCAGCTGCGGCGGGTACAATAGAGGGTTTGCAATTTCAAGATTTCAAGGGGCCCGACGTGAACTTCATCGACAAACTCAGCGCCGCATGGGCGCGCAACGATTCGCTGCTGTGCGTGGGGCTCGATCCTGACCTGGAGCGCCTGCCGGCGCAGCTGCGCGGCCAGCCGGACGGCATTGTCCAGTTCTGCAAGGCGATCATCGACGCCACCGCCGACCTGGCCTGCGCCTTCAAACCGCAGATCGCCTATTTCGCCGCCCTGGGCGCCGAAGACCAGCTGGAAGCGATCTGCCGCTACCTGCGCGAGAACTACCCGCACATTCCGCTGGTCCTGGACGCCAAGCGCGGCGACATCGGCGCCACCGCCCACCAGTACGCGCGCGAAGCGTTCGACCGCTATGGCGCCGACGCGGTGACGGTGAGCCCGTACATGGGCTCGGATTCGGTCGAGCCCTACATGGCGTGGCCGGAGCGCGGCGTGATCGTGCTGTGCCGCACCTCGAATGCGGGCGGCTCGGACCTGCAGTTCCTGGACGTGGGCGGACGGCCGCTGTACCAGCACGTGGCGGAGCTGGTGGCCCAGAAGTGGAACGGCAATGGCCAGTGCGCGCTGGTGGTAGGGGCGACCTTCCCGGAAGAGATCGCGCAGGTGCGCGCGCTGGTGGGCGATATGCCGCTGTTGATCCCGGGCATCGGGGCGCAGGGTGGCGATATCGAGGCGACCGTCAAGGCGGGCCGTACCGCGAATGGCACCGGGATGATGATCAACTCGTCGCGCGCGATTCTGTATGCGAAGCCGGAAGGCGACGAAGATTTCGCGGCCGCCGCCAAGCGGGTGGCGCGCGAAACGCGTGACGCGATCAATGCCGCGCGGCGGGCGTAATGGCTGCGCTGGTACTGCATGAGAACTTAGGTTCCTGCCTTTGCGGGAATGACGTGCTTGAGTTAGTGGCCAGAAGTGATGGAGCGACGATTTACAGACCGTCGGCAGCTCAATAATCTTGGCTACCCTAAGAACCGTCATTCCCGCGAAGGCGGGAACCTCATTTCGCAGAACAGCAAAGACGCTCGCAGCACGCAACTGCGAGCGTGGCAACATCAATACCTCTCCGGCGCGATCATTTCCACATATTCATACAGCGCGCCCAGGATTTCTTCCGCACGCTCATCCGCCGTCTCCGACAGCGCATCGATCTCCCCAAACAGTTGATCGACCGTACGCGCACCACCAACGCCGTCGAACAGCTTCGCCGCCCGATGCGCTTCCCACTGCGCATGTTCTTCCTCGTTCAAGGTCTGCGGGAAATTGCGTGCGCGGTAACGGAATAACAGCTCGTTCAGGCGCTCATCCTCGAAACTGAAGCGCTTGCCCGCCAGCGCCGCCGGCGTCTGCATGCGCACCGATTCCAGCTGGCGCCGGTCGTCGCGGCTGACGAAGCCGTTGTACAGGTCTTCATCGACATCCACCGGCTCGCCCGAGCCCGGCTTGTTCAGCACCTGCGCCCACACTGCCTTCATGTCCGGTCCGCCCGCGGCCAGCGCCGCATGCATGCGTCCACGCTCGAGGTCGATGTCCCAGCGCGTGGCCAGGTCGGCGCGCAGCGTCTTGAGGTTCCCGACCAGCATCGGCGACTTGTTCAGGTGCACGCTCTTGATCGGTAGCCGGGTCATGCCTTCCGGCAGGTCGGCGATGCGCGTGAACATGCGGGTGCGGATGGTGTCGACGTCCAGCCCGAACAGTTCGGACGGGTCGTGGCGGCAATCCCAGACCAGGATCTCGTTCTTGTTGGTCGGATGCTGGGCCAGCGGGTAGACCAGCCCCAGGCAGCCATACTCGGCCGGGAACATGCCCGACACGTGCAGGAAGGGCTGGCGCTCCGACGGCGCCAGGTGCAGGCCGATCTCTTGCGCCACGCGGTCCTTGCGCCGCAGTTCCAGGCAGAAATCGAACAGGCGCGGCTGCTTGTCGCGGATCAGGCGCGCCAGGGCGATGGTGGCGCGCACGTCGGACAGCGCATCGTGCGCCGCTTCGTGCGCCAGGCCGTTGGCGGCGGTCAGGTGCTCCAGGCGGAAGCTCGGCTTGCCGTCCTCGCGCTGCGGCCACTCGATGCCTTCTGGACGCAGCGCGTACACCATGCGCACCACGTCCAGCAGGTCCCAGCGGCCGCAGTTGTTCTGCCATTCGCGCGCGTACGGATCGATCAGGTTGCGCCAGAACAGGAAGCGCGTGACTTCGTCGTCGAAGCGGATCGTGTTATAGCCGACCCCGATCGTGCCCGGCTCACTGAAGGCGGCCTCGATCTGGCGTGCGAATTCGTGTTCCGGCACACCTTGCTGAAAGCAGTGCTGGGGCGTGATGCCGGTGATCAGGCACGATTGCGGGTCGGGCAGGAAATCGTTGGCCGGCTGGCAGTACAGCATGATCGGTTCGCCGATCTCGTTGAGGTCGGCATCGGTACGGATCGCGGCGAACTGGGCCGGGCGGTCGCGGCGCGGCACCGCGCCGAAGGTTTCATAGTCGTGCCAGAGGAAGGTATGCGTGCTCATGTGTTCTTGTTGTCTGCCGTCAGAATGGCAATGGCCGTCATGGTGGCACACAACCACCGTTCAGTCACGGTCAGCAGTAAGGAAGAGAAGGAGGAGGAACAGGCCGCGCCGTGGACTTGCCGCGCGGCCCGGACAGATCAGTCGCAGACCTGGTTGCGGCCGGCTTCCTTGGCGCGGTACAGCGCGGCGTCGGCGGCGGCGATCAGGGCCTGCTCGTCGTCGCCCTTGCTCAAGGTGGCCACGCCGAACGAGCCGGTCAGGTGCGGCAGCGGCAGGCGCATGTCGGGGAACACGATTGCCGCGCGCAGCTTCAGGCACAGGCGCTCGGCCACCATGGCCGCGATCTGCGGCGTGGTGTTCGGCAGCACCGCCATCATCTCTTCGCCGCCGTAGCGCACCGCGTAGTCGGACGGGCGCAGCGTGTTGCGGATCAGTTCCGCCGCGACGCCGAGCGCGGTGTCGCCGGCGATATGGCCGTGGCTGTCGTTGAAGTTCTTGAAGTTGTCCAGGTCGATCATGATCAGCGACAGCGGCGTGCCGTCCTGCGAGGCGCGCGCCACCAGCTTGGGCAGCATGTCGTTCAGCCAGGCGCGGTTGTACAGGCCGGTGAGCGGGTCGTTGAGCGAGAGTTGACGGTAGAACTCGCCGAGCTTCTGGCGCCGGCGCAGCAGCGCGTTGGCGGCGCGGATGCGGAACGACATCAGGCGCAGCAGGTTGCGCGCCAGCACGTGCGAGCGGTCGATCAGTTCCCACACCAGTTCCGGCTCGATCACCAGCAGTTCGGTGTCTTCGGTGGCGGTCATCGCCGCCAGGTTGGCCGCGTCGTCCAGCACCGCCTGCTCGCCCGCGCTTTCGCCGGGATTGATGCAGCTGGTGCCGCTCTCGTCGTCGGCGTGGGTGTCGGGTGCGATCTCGAGCTGGCCCGACAGTACGATGTACAGGCGCGCGTGGCTGCCGTCCTCGATGCGGCGGCCCTTGGCCATGCGCACGACCGCACAGTTGGCCAGCAGGTCCGCGACGCTGCTGTCCGTTTCATCGCGAAACAGCTGCAAGTCGCCGATGGTGGTGCGGTGTGCACCGAAAGTGCCGATCTGTTCCAAGTGAGTCCTCTGGTTCGGCGGTTTGATACGCCGGATAATAGTTGCGGAATAATAGCGTATTCCGGGTTGCCGGTGCGCCAACGGTGTTCTGTAAGTGACAATGTTCTAATACTGCCATGACTGACCCCCAAACTTCCTTAAATCCCCCCTTGCGCGACGCCCTCGGCCAGTTGCATCCCCGGGCGCCGGATGCGCGCATCGTCTCTCTGGTGCCGTCGATCACCGAACTGCTGTGCACGCTGGGCCTGGCGCCGCAGCTGGTCGGGCGCACCGGTTTCTGCATCCATCCGCGCGACATCGTTGCCGACATCCCGAAAGTGGGCGGCACCAAGGACGTCAACCTCGAGAAGATCCGGCGCCTGGCGCCGACCCACGTGATCGTCAACATCGATGAAAACGAAAAGCCGACCGCCGACCTGCTGGCCGAATTCGTGCCGCACGTGGTGGTAACGCATCCGGTCAAACCGGCCGATAACCTGGAACTGACGCGCTTGATGGGATTCATTTTCGGCGTCGAGGCAGCGGCCGAACGCTGGTGCGCAGAGTTCAAACGAGAGCTGGCGGCACTGCGCTCGCTCCCGCCGGGGCTGCCGCGCACGGTGCTGTACTGCATCTGGCAAGACCCGTGGATGAGCGTTTCGAGCGACACCTATATCGCCGCCATGCTGGCTGAGCTGGGCTGGCATGTGCCGGCGCTTGCTCATGGTACAGATGCAGCGCGCTATCCGGTGTTCTCGTGGTCCGAGCAATTGGTCAGTGGACTCGATGCGGTGCTGCTCTCGACCGAACCCTACCGCTTCACCGAAGCGCATGCGGATGCGCTTGAGAAACAGATCGGCATTCCGGTGCTGCTGGTCGATGGGGAAATGATGTCATGGTACGGCAGCCGGGCGCTGGCCGGGGTGCGCTACCTGCGCGAATTGCGGGAGATGCTCGAAGGAAGCTGAAGCAAAGGCACGCCCCAAGGGAGGCGTGCCGCGAAGGATTACGAATCCGTCAGATGCTTGTCGGCGGTCGCATCGTCGGCCAGCGGGGTGGCGGCGTGACGGTGCTTGTCCTGCAGGCGGCCGATGGCGCTGTCCAGCGCGCGTGCCAGCTTGCCGCCGGCATTATTGATGGCCTGGTGCAGGTCATTGGCATGATCGTGCACCACGATCGGCGCCACGCCCGACAGGCGTGCTTCCAGCATGCAGTAATTGCCGCCGTCTGCTTTCTTTTCCTTGTTCTCGTTACTCAGATGAACATCAACGCGGGTGACCTGGTCGCTGAAGCGACCGATCGAGGAACGCACGACGGTCTCCACGTGCTCGTCCAGGCCTTGATGTTTATTGATGGTGTTATCGGTATTCACATTGATCTGCATGGATGGCTCCTGTTGTCGTTACGATTTCATCTTACACGCGCACACAACGATGCCACGTTCGCTGCCGCACGAAGGCGCGGCAATAATGTGTGAGAAAAACGGGGAGCCTTGCTGGATATACTGATTCGCTCATCGGTCCGGAAGGAGCAGGCATGAACAAGGGTTGGGAACGCTGGCTGGTCGGCACGCTGGCCGTGGGCATCGTCGCTGCGGGCTCGGCCTGGATCCTGCGCCCGGTCGAGCCGGCCGCGCCTCTTGCGCAGGTGGTGCCGGCGCCGGTGCAGCCGGTGCGCCCGACAGCGGTGATGCCGGCGCCAGTGGCGCAGATCGTGCCGGAATCACTGCTGGAATCCGATGCGCCGCCGGTCGGCGTGCAGGTCGAACAGCTGCTGGCATCCGGCGACCCGCAGCAGGCCTACACCGCCTATCTGCTGGTAATGGGCTGCGACCACTTCAACAAGAAACACGATCTCGTCATCCATGACCAGGGGTCGCGTACCAACCGCAGCCTGAACGAGGACGAGCGCAGGCAGCTCGCCACCATGTGTGGCGCGATGACCGAGCGCGAGCGGCTGGCGCGGCTCGACCATCTGGCCGTCGCGATCAAGGCCGGCGTGCCGGGTGCTGCCATCGCCTATGCCGCGGAAGGTCCGTTCGGCGACCCGAGCGCATTGACGACGCGGCCCGACGATCCGCTGGTCAGGCAGTGGAAGGCGACTGCCGGCGCCGAGCTGACCCGGGCGGCCGAAGCGGGCGAGGCTGGCGCGCTGGTGGTATGGGGGATCCAGAACCTGTACGGTTCCGGCCTGGCCGACAAGCAGCCGGTGCTGGGATACGGCTACCTGCTGGCGAACGGCCTGATTCACGCCGACCGTTTCGGACCGAACGATCCAACGGCGAAGGCCTATGCCGACGGCGGCGCACTGGCCGGCGTCATGGGTGGCGCGCTGACGCCGGGACAGCGCGCCGCGGCACTCGCGATGGCACGCAACATCGCCGGCAAGGTGAAGGCGCAGCACCGGCGTGGCGCGGCAGCCTTCTGAACGCTATTTCACGTTCACTGCACGCGCATTTTCTTTCTCGTGGTGCGGGAAGCGGTCCATCTTCGACAGCACCGGGAACAGCCAGGCCCAGATCCCGGTGACCGCGATCGTGGCCGCGCCGCCCAGCAGGATCGCGCGCGTCAGGCCCAGCCAGCCGGCGGTGATGCCGGATTCAAATTCTCCCAGCTCGTTGGAAGCGCCGATGAACACCGAGTTGACGGCGCTGACGCGGCCGCGGATCTCGTCCGGCGTTTCGTACTGCACCAGCAGGTGGCGGATGTAGACGCTGACCATGTCGCCGACGCCGGACAGGAACAGCGCGCCCAGCGCGATGGCGAAGCTGTCGGTCGAACCCAGCACCAGGATGCACAGACCGAACAGCGCCACGCCGCCGAACATCCACAGGCCGACCCGGCGCGTGATCGGGAACATCGCCAGCGCGATCGAGCACAGCGCGGCGCCGGCGCCGGGCGCGGTGCGCAGGAAACCCAGGCCGGTGGGGCCGGCCTGCAGCACGTCGTGCGCATAGGCCGGCAGCAGGGCGGTGGCGCCACCGAACAGCACCGCGAACAGGTCGAGCGAGATGGCGCCCAGCACGATCGGGCGCGAGCGCACGAAGCGCAGGCCTTCGAGCAGGGTGTGCCAGCTCACCGGCGCCTTGTTGATGATCTGCTGGATGCTGCGCGTGCGGCTCATCAGGAGCACCGCGAGCAGCAGCAGCGACGCCGAGATCATGTGCACGGTCTGGGCGCCGAACACGTACAGCAGGCCGCCCACGATCGGGCCCAGGATCATGGACACGTGCATGGTCGAGGAGCCGAGCGCCACCGCCTGGCTGAATTCGCGGTCCGGCACCAGGTTCTTGAGCACCGCCTGCGAGGCCGGCATCATGAAGGCGCGCGCGCTGCCGAACACCACCAGGATGGCGAACACCGGCCATACCACCTGGCTGCCGCTGGCGGTAAATGCGATCAACAAGGAACTGCAGAGCAACTGGACCGCCATGCACAGCATGACGATGATGCGCCGGTTGTAGCGGTCGGCCACGTGGCCGGCCCACAGGATCAGCACCAGGAAGGGCGCGAACTGCGCCAGGCCGATCAGGCCGAGGTCGAACAGGCTGCCGGTGATTTGATAGACCTGCCAGCCGATCGCCACGCTCTGCATCTGGACGGCGAGGGTGGCGAGGAAGCGGGCGGAGAGGTAGAAAGCGAGGTTACGGTTGCGCAGGACGCCCAGCCGTCCGGATGGCGACATCAGGGACATGAAGTTTTCGGGTCAACGTGAAGAGTCCGCCATTGTGCCCGAAGATGCGGCGACGCGTGGGCCGCCGCCAATGTCGCCAATGCCACCATCATGCGGCCAGATCGGCCTCGGTGGTGAACGCGTCAGCGAAGAATTCGTCCGGCGGCAAGCCACACTGGGCGCTGTATTCGACACGCGCCGAGTCGACCATGACCGGGGCGCCGCAGGCATACACCTGGTAGCCCGACAGGTCGGGAATGTCCTGCATCACGGCCGCGTGCACGTAACCGCTGCGCCCAGCCCAGCCGTCTTCCGGCAACGCATCCGAAATCACCGGCACGTAGACGAAGTCGGGCAGGGTGGTTTCCCACGCGCGGCACAGCTCGTCCATGTACAGGTCTTGCGGACGGCGGCCGCCCCAGTACAGGCGTACCGGGCGGGTCGACTTCAGGTGCATCAGGTGCTCGACCAGCGCTTTCACCGGCGCGAAACCGGTGCCCGAGGCCAGCAGCACGATCGGCTTGCTTGACTCTTCGCGCAGGAAGAAGCTGCCCTGCGGGCCTTCGAAACGCAGGATGTCGCGCTCCTTCATGGCGCCGAACACGTGGTCGGTGAACAGGCCACCCGGCAGATGGCGGATGTGCAGCTCGAGCGGGCCTTCGAACGACGGCGCGTTGGCGATCGAGTAGGCGCGGCGCTTGCCGTCCTTGAGCAGGAATTCGATGTACTGGCCGGCGCGGTAGGCCAGCAATTCGTTGGCCGGCAGCTGCAGCTTGACGATGGCGACGTCCGGCGCGGCCTTCTCGATCGCGGCGATGCGGGTCGGCATCTTGCGCAGCGGGTAGTCCGAGCTGCCGCCGACTTCGCGCGCTTCGATGGTCAGGTCGGCGCTCGGCACGGCGCAGCAGAACAGCGACATGCCCTGGGTCTTTTCGCTGTCGGACAGCGCGCGCTGCTGGTGCGGCTTGTGCTCGAAGCTGCCTTCCACGACCTTGCCCTTGCACGAGCCGCAGGCGCCGTTCTTGCAGCCGTAGGGCAGGCCGACGCCGGCGCGGATGGCGGCGGCAAGGACGGTTTCATCGGCCTCGCAGGGGAACTGGTTGCCGCTGGGCTGGACGGTGATCTGGAAGGTCATGCGAAAATTCTGATTGGCGCCGGGGCGCGAGGGTTGATCTGAACTTGTTTTAATGCTACGGATGGGCGCTATTCTACACTGGCCCCCGGATTCGGGCGCGCGGGCGGGCCCTTCGCTGGCCCGGGCGGCTGTGCTACAGTGCCGCACTTCCACGGCCCGCCTAACCACCACCATGTCCCAGCGCTTTTCCTCCAGCCTGCCGCGCCTGCTGATCGTCGGCTGCGGCGACGTCGGCATGCGCCTGCTGCCGCTGCTGCGCGGGCGTTTCAAGGTATTCGCCCTGACCAGCCAGCCGGAGCGCCGCGCCGAACTGCGCGCCGCCGGCGCGATTCCGCTGGTGGCCGATCTCGACCGGCCGGCCACGCTGGGCCGCCTGCGCAATCTGGCGCCATGGGTGCTGCACCTGGCGCCGCCGCAGGCTGAGGGCGAGCACGACCTGCACACGCGCCATCTGGTAGCGGCGCTGGGCCAGGTCAAGCGCCTGGTCTATGTCAGCACCACCGGGGTGTACGGCGATTGCGGCGGCGTGCTGGTCCATGAATCGCGGCCGGTGGCGCCGCGCAATGCGCGCGCCCGGCGCCGTGTCGATGCCGAACGCATCCTGCGTGCCTGGGGCCTGGCGAGTGGTGCGCGAGTGTCGATCCTGCGCGTGCCGGGCATCTATGCCGACGACCGCCTGCCTTTGAAGCGTCTGCAGCAGGGCACGCCGGCCCTGCGACCTGAAGACGATGTGTACACCAACCACGTGCATGCCGACGACCTGGCGCGCATCGTGCTGGCGTCGCTGTGGCACGGCCGGTCCGGGCGCGTGGTGCATGCAGTGGACGACACGCGCATGAAGATGGCCGATTATTTCGACGCCGTGGCAGACGCCGTTGGCCTGGCGCGTCCGCCGCGCCTGCCGCGCGCCGAACTGCAGGCGGTGGTGACGCCGATGCTGCTGTCGTTCATGTCCGAATCGCGGCGGCTCGACAACACGCGAATGAAACGAGAATTGCGGGTGCGCCTGCGCCATCCCGACGTCGCCGCCACGCTGGCGCGGCTCAACAGCGGGCGCCGCCCCGAAGGAGAAATTGCATGACTTATGAAGAATACCTGGACGAAGTCACCACCCTGATCGTCGAGAAATACGGCGTTTCGGACGCGGTGGCGATCAAGATCGTGGTCGCGGCCCAGGACAAGGAATACTTTGTCGCCCACGACGACAATCGCGCCATGCGCACGCTCGACCGCGCGCACGAGGATGCACGCACGCTGTTCAAGGCCAGTGCGCCGGCTGGCGCTGGTGCCAAACCTGCCGCCAAGCGCCCGGTCCGCAAGTAAGCGTCTACTGTCGGCGTGCCCCAGCGCATACGCCAACCACGTCATTCACGCATAGGTTTCCGACCGGCGCGGGTCATGCCGACCCGCTGGCCGCGCGGCGTCGCGCCATTACACATGGGCGGCACGGGTTCTCACCTGTATAATTTCGCCGCTTTTAAAAAATGCCATACAATCCATGCCTGTTTTGCTTGAACTGCTAATTTTTGGCGGTGAATCAAGGGAAATAGAAAATAAATAATAAAACATACAGCCCATGCCGATCCGCCGCCTTCCTCCCGGCGCCGAGTACGACCCGAACCGGGTGCTCGACGCCATCATCCACCGACTGCGCCTGAAGAACGATGCCGCGCTGGCACGCTCGCTGGAAGTGGCGCCGGCGGTGATCAGCAAGCTGCGCCACGGCAGCGTGCCGATCGGCGCCACGCTGCTGCTGCGCATGCACGACGTGAGCGGCCTGGGCGTCAACGAATTGCGCGCCCTGATGATCAAGGAAGAAGCGGCGCTGGCGGAGGCCTGAAAACGCCGCAGCCGGCAGGTGGCGGATGCCACCATGCCGGCTGCGTGGGGAAAGGACGGATCAGGCGGCCTGCAGCGACTTGCCCGGAGCGCCGCACCACGCAACTGCGCTGCTGGCGACGATCGCGGAAGGAGCGCCGCACCAGGCGACATCGTTACCGGCGCTCAGGGCCTTGCCTGGAGCGCCGCACCATGCGGTCTTGACGCTGGCAGCGAGCTGCTTGCCCGGGGCGCCGCACCACGCGGTGGCGCTGCCCTTGCTTTGGTTCTTGCTCTGTTTCTTGCCCGGAGCACCGCACCATGCAGCGTCGGTCGCCTGCTTGCCCGGAGCGCCGCACCATGCAGCGTCGGTCGCCTGCTTGCCGGGAGCGCCGCACCACGCAGCGTCGGTTGCCTGCTTGCCCGGAGCGCCGCACCACGCAGCGTCGGTTGCCTTCTTGCCCGGAGTGCCGCACCACGCAGCATCGGTCGCTTCCTTGCCCGGAGAACCGCACCAGGCAGCATCGGTCGCTTCCTTGCTCGGCGCGCCGCACCAGGCCGCGTCGCCGCGCACCACGGCGCCGAACTGGGTTTCGTACATTTCGCGCATGCGCTCGCCGGCCTCCGTGCGTTCGCCGTCATCCGCTCCCTGGCCCATGCCGACGTATGGATAGTGGTGCAGGAATTCACCGAACAGGGCCTGGCAGTCGCGGGCGTACTTCATCGTGTCCAGGATGTGGTAGTGCCAGAACACGTCGACGTCGACGCTCGGCGACACCATTTCTTGCGGATACGCGTGGGTCAGGAACAGGAAGCGGCGGTACTCGGCCTCGACAGCAGTGGCGCGGCGTTCGGACCAGCCTTCACCCGATTCCACGTGCATCAGTTTCATCTTGATTGGCGCCAGGTCGAGCGCCTCGAATGCTGCAAATTCGCTTTTGTTCGACATTTTATTCACCTCATTTTGAATTGTGATGGTGCTGCTGATTGTTATCCCTGGTTTTGGTACGGCGGTGCTGCGGGTGTTGTCGGTGGCGGCCTCCTGCTTGCAAGGTGAGCGATCGGTTCGGTGTTTGACTGATGACAGTGATAAACATTTTCCTGCGGGCAGTCATTTGAACTGTTGCGCTTGCGCAAGCATGAAACAGGTGAATCCTTTCGGCAACATCAGCCTCGAACACCTCCCGCTTCAGGCAGCGGCCCGACTAAAACGGTCGTGGCCCTGCACACCGGCGCTATCGGGCGCCATGTCCGTGTCGGCATCACCGCCGACGGGTATCGTCACCACGATGGTGGTGCCGGATTCTGGTCCGCTGCTCACCGAAAACGCGCCGCCCAGGATGTTGACGCGCTCTTCGATGCCCACCAGGCCGAACGAGCCGTGGCGGTTGCGGCTGCCCGGCTGCATGCCGACGCCGTTGTCGCGGATGGTCATGGTCAGCATCCCCGCGTGGCGGTGCAGGTCGATGCGCACCTTGGTCGCGCGCGCATGGCGCGCCACGTTGTTGAGCGACTCCTGCAGGATGCGGAAGAAGGCGGTGGCGCAACCGTCGTCGATGCGGTGGTCGTCGCCATCGTCCACCAGCTCGCAGGCAATCCCGGTGCGGCGCGCGAAGTCGGCCACCTGCCAGTCGACCGCTGCGGACAGGCCCAGGTCGAGCACGTTGGGGCGCAGGTCGTTGATAATCTGGCGCACGCTGCGGATGGTGACCTCGATCTGGCGCACGGTGGCTTCGGCGCGCGCATGCAGGCGTTTCTGGCTGCCGCGGGTGCGGCTGGCCAGCAGCTCGGCCTCGATCTTCAGCGCCAGCAGGTTCTGCGCCAGGTCGTCGTGGATCTCGCGTGCGATGCGCTTGCGCTCGCCTTCCTTGATCTGCTCGGCGTGCGCGGCCAGCATGCGCAGCTTCTCGTGGCTGGCCTGCAGCTTGGCCTGGCTGGCGCGCACTTCGCGCGTCATTTCTTCGGCCATGCGCAGGGCGTTGCGGCGCGACGAGGCCAGGGTCTGGAACAGCGCGTACAGCAGGGCGGTGCTCATGCCCACCGCGAACGCCGCCAGCCACGGGTAATACACGTCGAAGCGCGTGTACAGCGCCGACTTGGGGATGGTGAAATCGGCGCGCCACAGGCGCTGGTTGAACTCGATCGGCAGGCTGGCCGCGAACATGCTGCCGTCGTCCGGCGGCAGCGCCGGCAGCGGACGCTCGACCGTGGCCAAGCTGTCGTACAGGGTGGCGCGCGGCGGCGCTTCGTCCGGCTCGGGCGGGGCGGCGGTGAGTTCGGTCAGGATCAGGCGTGCGCCCTTGACCGGGAATTCGTCCAGCACGCCGCTCACCAATGGCGTGACGCCGAAGCCGAGGCCGGCCGAACCGGCATACGCCAGGCGCCGCTGCTCGACGCTGGCGGTGGGCAGGTCGCTGCGGTACACCGGCAGGCGCAGCGCCAGGCCGCTCTGGTTGGGGCCGGCCTCGAGCGCGATGCGGGTGCCGGACGCGCTCAGGGTGCCGTTGTCGCGCGCGGTGGCCAGCGCGCGCCGCACCGCGCCGCGCGCTTCCAGATCGAGGCCGATCTTGTCGAGCGCATGCGGCGGCAGCGGCTCGATGTAGACCAGCACGGTATAGGTGTCGCGCTCGGGCAAGGCCTGCAGCGGCTGGAAGTTGTGCACGCCATGGCGCGCCAGGCGGCCGCGCAGTTCGTCGTTGAGCGCCGGCAGGTGTTCGGCGCGCACCGCGCGCGCATAGTTGATGACCTCGATGCCGGAGAAATTGCGCGTGATGTCGAGCTGGGCGACGTACTGGCGGAACTGGTCGGCGCTGGTGTCGGGATTGGCGCGGAACAGCCCGGCCACGCCGCGCAGCACGTCGCTGTAGCTCTTGATGCGGGCGTCGATGGTGTACTGGGCGGCGCGCGCTATGCCGCGAAAACGCGTGCGGGCATCGCTCTCGATCGCTTCGGAGGTGGCGAAATAACTGGCCGCGCCGAAGGCGAGCGACAGCAGGGCACCCGTGAGCAGGATGGCTGGTGTCGACATCGAGGAAGGGCGGTCTGGCGTCATTTGCATTAGCCTTACAAACACTGTGCGGGATCAAAGCGCGTACTGAGTTTGGTCAAAGCGCGTCAATGGCGATACGCTAAGCAAATTTGCGACTCATCGTAGCTATCAGCTCTACTAGGGTTTTAGCAGTTAGCTTGGAACTCATTCAAAATTGCGTAGTCTTATCATACGGCGGTGAGTTCCACCGTGTCAGCCTGTGGAGAAGACGGCTCTGGCCCGGCAAAATTGCAGGGTGAAACCAGCTTCGACGAAGCAGGAATTCAACGGTAAAGCTAGC
>NZ_DAMAGA010000036.1:0-54832 GCF_031995545.1 Massilia sp. | reverse complement strand
GGACATCACCCTTTCACGGTGAGTACCGGGGTTCGAATCCCCGTGGGGACGCCAGCTTAAAACCGGAGTAGACCAACGCGCATGCGCGGAGAGGTGCTCCGGTTTTTCAATTGTGCTGGTATATTTGCGCACAGGTGCCAGGTGGCGCCGTGGCGATGCCGGCAGTAGTAACAGTAGCAGTAGTACAGTTTTAGGTCCCCATCGTCTAGAGGCCTAGGACATCACCCTTTCACGGTGAGTACCGGGGTTCGAATCCCCGTGGGGACGCCAGACAGAAGCCGGAGCCGGCCACGCGAGTGGGGCTCCGGTTTTCTTTTTTGTGCGCCGCCGGCAGCGATTTGTTGTCGAGCTTGCCGCAGTTCAGCCGACCTGCTACGCCAAGGTGCCGGCTTCGTCGCAAGCGCAACCATGTTCTTCGCCCGGTCGAACATGGCTGCACCTGCCTGCGTCATCAATCTGATCCTTACGTCACCAGCCCGACGGCCGAATGCCACCGAATCCGAAACCGAAGGGCAAGCTTTGCAAGCTCAGGCCGGCCGTGCCCGGCCCCGGGCCGCTCCCTGCCATGGCAAGACCGGCGCCGGCACGCGAACCGGCATCCATGCCATTGGCGAACATCGCCGCCGGCATGCCGAATGCGCTCTGGCCTTGCCACGGCATGCCCATCTGAACGGTAGACAGCCCGAGCGCGATCAAGGCATCCGGCATGCCATAACCGACATGGTTCGGGTCGCCCAGCGTGACGGGACGCGCACTCATGCGCAGGATCTGGAACAGTCCTTCCACCCGTTCAGGCGAACGCATGCGCAGTACCGACTGGAACTCGGGCCGGTGTGCCAGCACCAGCGCCGCCAGGCCGGTGACGTGCGGCGTCGCCATCGAAGTACCGTCCCAGGCCGCGAAGTTATTCGGCGGCACCGACGACACCACGGCCACGCCCGGTGCGCACACATCGACCTGCGGGCCGAAGCAGCTGAAGCGGGCGGTGAAGTAACCCTGCGCATCGATATCGTTACCCAGCGTTTCGCTGTGATAGCTGTCGGGCGGGAACTCCCCGACCTTGCCGATCGCGCCAACCGCCAGCACGTGCGGCGACGATGCCGGATACTGCACCGGTCCGCTCGAGTTGCCAGCGGCCGCGATGCAGGCGACGCCGGCCTGCCTGGCGCGCAGGATCTGGCGTTCCAGCGCTTCGGACGGCGCGCCGCCGCCCAGGCTCATGTTGACGACGTCGATCTGCTGCTCGATGCAGTACTCGAGCGCATCGATCAACTGGCTCACCTGGCCGCCCGGGAACAGCTTGCAGACATGGACTTCGGCTTGCGGCGCGAAGCCGCGGATGCCCCAGGCCGCATCGGTGGCGGCGATCACGCCGGTGCAGTGCGAGCCGTGGCCGAGGGTGTCGGCGTTCCAGGTGTTGCGGTCGACCTGTTTGTTGACGACGTCGAAGCCGGCGCGGATGCGGTTCAGGTTGCCGTGCGTGGTCGCGGCACCGGAATCGATGACGGCCACCTTGATGCCCTGGCCACCGAACTGCGGCGGCACCCGGTCCAGGCGCATCGCGCGCGCGCCCCATCCCAGCGTGTTCTGCTGCGGCAGGTTGCGCAGCGCCGGCCAGTCGGCCAGCGGCTTGAGCATCACCACATTGGGTTCGTCCACGCTGAGGTCGGGGTCGCGCTGGTAGAAACTCCAGTAGTCGACGCGCGGCTTGACGTACAGGCCGCTGACCGCGCTCGCATTCGGGCCGTAGACGCGCAGCCGCGCCACGCCGTCCGCCCCGGTGACGGCGCTGCTCGGCAAGGCGCCGCCGAACAGCGACACTTCGACGTCGGGCAGCGGCTGGCCGTCCTTTCCGACCACGGTCAGCAGCAGCTCGGTCTGCGGTCCCTGGTAGGGCGTGAGCGAACTGACCAGGTCGGGGCGGCGCAGCATCGGATCGAGCAGCTGCAGGTGCTGGTCGCGCTCGACCAGCAGTTGCCCCTGGCTGCGCTGCAGCAATTCGCCGGCCTTCTGGTCGGTCATGCGCGCCACCACCACGCCATCGGCGGTATCGCCGAATGTGCCCATTGCGCCATTCGCGCCCGCCGGCGTGAAGCCGGCCATGCCGAGCGGGCCGAAGCCGGCCGGCGCCACGCTGGCGCGGGTGGCGATGGTCTCGACCACGTCGATATCGGGCAACGCCTGCAGCGCCTGCTCGACGGATTGCAGTCCCAGCGTGGCGGTCAGGCCGGCCGGGCCGAACGTGGCGCCGGGCGCGGTGCGCGGCGCCACCAGATATTTCTTCTTGCGTTCGGCGACCGGGCGGCCGCGTATCGGCGCGGCACCGGCGCTGCCCGCCGCGCCCGAATCGGTACCCGAAGCGCCGGATGCTGCTGATGCACCAGAAGCGCCGGCGCTGCCGTCATCGGCTGTGGGACGCTTGTCGCCGGCGCCGTCGGGCGGAGGAGGTGGGCGGTCCTGGAAATCGCCGGCGCCGCCTTGAGGATTTTTAGGCATGTCGTGTCCTATGTAGTGTTCTGTAGCGTGTTCTGTAGCGTGTTCTCTAAGTGGCGCAGCTCAGCTCGACAGCGAGAGCGGCTGGTCCGGCTCGATCGTTAACTGATACAGGCTGCTGCGCCGCAGGCGCTCGGCGGTCGCGGCATCGGTCTCGACGACGGCGGTATGCGGCGGCCCGGCTGACGGCCCAATGGTGTCGACCAGGCGCACGCCCGGTTCGGTATCGAGCGCGGCGAGGAAGCGGGCCAGGGCGTCGTCTTCTCTGCTGGCGCGCACGATGTAGCGACCGATATTGCGATCAGGTTCGCGGCTGGCCACACCGGGTGGCGAGGATTGCGGCATGGTAGGGCTCCCGAGAGGCTGACGAAGCCTCTCAAAGCCGGACGCCGCACCCGCGGCGTCCGGCAGCTTTGTTATCGTTTAATGGATGGTTTGCTGGCCGCCGAACTGGCCTTGCTGTGCCTGCAGTTGAGCCTGCTGCGCCTGCTGCTGGTAAGCGCTCCATGGGTCGGCCGAGAACGGCAGCATGCGCCCGATCTGGCTGGCGACGCCGCCGATGGCCGAGCCCAGGCCCTGGTGACCGAGCTGGCCGCCGAGGAAGCTGCCGACCGGTTGCGCGTACTGGCCGATCATGCTGCCGACCCAGCCGCCCTGCGGCGTCATCTGGCCCTGGCCGCCTTGCTGTGCCGCGATCTGCTGCTGCAGCATGGCCTGCTGTTGCTGGCATTGCTGCAGCAGCTGCTGCAACTGCTGCTCCTGGGCCTGCAACTGCTGCAGCTGCGCCAGCGGATTCTGCTGGCCTTGCTGGGCCTGCGGATCGGCCGCGAACGGCAGGAAGCGGGCGTAGCCGCCGGTGTCGCTGATCATGTCGCCCAGCTTGCGGTTGCCGGTCAGGCCGCCGACGATGGCGCCGGCCGGCTTGCTGATCTTGGAGATCAGGCTGCCGAACATGCCGCCTTGCGGCGAAAACTGATGCGGCTGCATTTGCTGCTGCTGTTGCAGTTGCTGCAGCTCTTGCAGTTGCTGGAGCTGTTGCAATTGCTGGAGTTGCTGCAGTTGTTGCGGATCGATCTGCTGCTGCTGGGTGCCGGTTGGATCCGCCGAGAACGGCGACAGGCCGCCCAGGAATCCGCCGGCCACCTGGCCGATGCGGCTGCCCAGGCCCGGACTGTTGAACAGGCCGCCGATGCCGCGTCCGATGGCGCCGCCTAGCGGGGCGCCGAAGGTGCCGCCGAGGAATGCCTGCGGCGCGAAACCCTGCGGCTGTTGCTGTGCTCCATAACCTTGCTGAAAATCGTACATGGTCGACTCCTCCAGTGATCGGCCGTGGTGCCGGCGTGAGGCCTGGCCCACGTGCTCGTGCGCGCCATGCGATGCGGTCGCAAGATGCGGGCCGTACGGCTGCGCCAGGTTGCAACGAACGAGCACTTTCGGCCGCGTTCATGTGAATCGCGCCACGAATCCAATGATGAATGGGGTGGCGCGAGCGTAGGGCAGGGAGGCATCATCGAGACCGCCTTCCCTGCAGGTAGGCGTTCGACCGGGGGTAAATCGCGAAGTTTATGAACTAACTCCATGTGCAGCGACTTCACAATCGCCGCTTGCGATAGCGCAGACTACTGCTTAAAAACCGCGACATTTCATTGCGCAAAGCACTTTGCACGTGGAAAAAGCATCCGCGAAATCGCGTAGAATGGCGGCCCTCCGGCAGTGCGGCCATCGTGCGCGCCGGCCGAATCCCGATCCACTTTCAGCGTCCATCACCGCCATGTCCCAGCATCCATCCGCTCCCTCGCTCGCGATCTTCTGCAAGGTGGTCGACAACTATGGTGACATCGGCATCTGCTGGCGCCTGGCGCGCCAGTTGCATCACGAGCATGGCGTGGCGGTGACGCTATGGGTCGACGACCTGGCCAGCTACCGCCGCATCTGCCCGGAAGTCGACACCGGCCCGGAACTTCAGCAAGTGCAAGGCGTCACGGTGCGCCTGTGGCGCGGCCAGGACGGCGTCTACACCCCGCAGGAGATTCCCGACATCGTCATCGAATTCTTCGGCTGTGAGCTGCCGCCCGGCTACGTCGAGGCAATGGCGGCGTGCTCGCCGCGCCCGGTGTGGCTGAACTACGAAGGCCTGACCGCCGAGGACTGGGTCGAAGGCTGCCACCGCCTGCCGTCGATGCACCCGCGCCTGCGCCTGACCAAGCATTTCTATTTCCCCGGCTTTAACGAGCGCACCGGCGGCCTGCTGCACGAGGCCGGGCTGGACGAGCGCCGCCACGCCTTCCAGCAGGATGCCGGCGCGGTCGCGGCCTTCCTGGCGCGCTTCGGCGTCACGCCGCAGGAGGCGGCGATGCGCAAGGTGTCGCTGTTCTGCTACCCGGATGCGCCGGTCGCGGCCATGCTGCAGGTGTGGGCCGAGGGCGGCGAGCCGGTGCTGTCCCTGGTGCCCGAGGGCGTGGCGAAGGAGCAGATCGAGGCCTTCACCGGCGCTCCCGCAGTGGCCGGCGCTTCGGCCACGCGCGGCGCGCTGACCGTGCGCGTGCTGCCTTTCGTGCCGCAGCCCGACTACGACCTGTTGCTGTGGGCCTGTGACCTGAACTTCGTGCGCGGCGAGGATTCATGGGTGCGCGCCCAGTGGGCCGGCCGTCCTTTCGTCTGGCATATCTACGTCCAGGACGAGAACCTGCATCACAAGAAACTGCGCGCCTTCCTGGAGCGCTACGCTCCGCAACTGCCGGCACTGAATCGCTTCATGCTCGGCTGGAACGGCGCCCAGCCGGTGGCCGACTGGAAACAGGCCTGGCAGGCCGTGCTGAATGAAATACCGCAGGACGTGGCGCGCGCCGAAGAATGGCGCAGGGAAGTGCTTGCCAATGGCGATTTGGTGACGAAGCTGCTCGATTTCGTGCGCGAGCTGGGGCAGGCCGGACAAAACCGAGTATAATGCCCGGTTAGTTTGTAATGGATTCCGACGATCAAACGTAGGCGCCATGGCGATAGCCAACCTGCCCACGATGATTTAATGCAACTACTTTTTTACGTAAAACACCTATGAAACCCGCAAAAGAAATTCGTGTTGGCAACATCATCATGGTCGATGAAAAGCCGTTCATCGTGCTGCGTTCCGACGTCAACGGTTCGAGCCGCACGGGCTTCACCTACAAGTGGAAGATGAAGAATCTTCTGACCAACGCCCCGCTGGAAAACGTGTTCCGCGGCGACGACAAGTTCGACGTGGTCGTGCTGGACAAGAAGCCGGTCACCTACTCGTACTTCGCTGACCCGCTGTACGTCTTCATGGACGAAGAGTACAACCAGTACGAAATCGAAGAAGAAAACCTGGGCGACGCACTGCACTACCTGAAAGACGGCATGGAATGCGAAGCCGTGTTCTATGACGGCAAGGCCATCTCGGTCGAACTGCCGACCATCATCGCGCGCCAAGTGATCTACTCGGAGCCAGCGGTCAAGGGCAACACTTCGGGCAACGTCCTGAAAGAAGCCAAGATCGAAAACGCGATCGAAGCCCACCAGCACATCGTCATGGTGCCGCTGTTCGTGAGCCAGGACGACACCATCGAAATCGACACCCGTACCAACGAGTACAAGAAAGTCGTGCGTAACTAAGCACCGACTGTCTGGTCGAGAAAAACGCTGCTTCGGCAGCGTTTTTTTTCGCCTGTTCATTTCGCGGTTGCTGAACCGACTTTCTGACAACACAGTTTGTCTTACTGCTATGCTATTGCTTTCAATAAAACGAGGGAGTGGCGATGAAGCGCAGGGAATTCGTGCAACTGGGAGCAGCTTTAGGGGCAACTGCGGCAGTGGGTGCTGCAGGGATTCATCCGGCGCTGGCCGCCGCGCCCGCAAACGACGCCATACTGGAAGCCGGCGTGCAAGCCCAGCAGGAAGCGATGCGCAGCGGCAAACTGACCGCCCAGGAATTGGCCAAGCGCTACCTGGCGCGCATCGAGTCCATCGACCGCGCCGGCCCGCGCCTGCGCTCGGTCATCGAAACCAATCCCGACGCTCTCGCCATTGCCGCCGAGCGCGACCGTGAACGCAAGGTCGGCAAGCTGCGCGGCCCGCTACACGGCATCCCTGTGCTGTTGAAGGACAATATCGCCACCGCCGACCGCATGAGCACGACTGCCGGTTCGCTCGCCCTGGACGGCGTGCGCGCGCAGAAGGACGCCCACATCGTGGCGCTGCTGCGCGAAGCCGGCGCCGTCATCCTCGGCAAGACCAACCTGTCGGAATGGGCGAATATGCGTTCGACCCGTTCCTCGAGCGGCTGGAGCGGCCGCGGCGGCCAGACGCGCAACCCGTATGCGCTGGACCGCAACACCAGCGGCTCCAGCTCCGGTTCGGGCGCGGCGATGGCAGCCAGCCTGGCCACGCTGGCGGTCGGCACCGAAACCGACGGCTCGATCGTGTCGCCGGCGTCCACCTGCGGCATCGTCGGCATCAAGCCGACCCTGGGCCTGGTCAGCCGCAGCGGCATCATCCCGATCGCTCACTCGCAGGACACTGCCGGGCCAATGACGCGCACCGTGGCCGACGCCGCGCTGCTGCTGGCGGCAATGAGCGGTGCCGACGCCCGGGACGGCGCCACCAAAGATGCGCGCGTGGCCGACTATGCCGCCGCGCTGCGCAGCGACAGCCTGCGCGGCAAGCGCCTCGGTGTCGCGCGCAATTTCTTCGGCAGTAACGAGCTGGTCGATGCGGTGATCGAGAAGGAGCTGGCGCTGCTGGCGGCGCAGGGCGCGATCCTGGTCGACGTCGAAGTGCCGAACACCGACAAGTACAACGACAGCGAGCTGGCGGTGCTGCTGCACGAGTTCCGCCCCGACCTGGAAGCCTGGCTGGCTGCCTATGCGCCGCACGCGCCGGTCAAGAGCATGGCCGACGTGATCGCCTTCAACGTCAAGCACGCCGCCCAGGAAATGCCGCACTTCGGCCAGGAACACCTGATCGCGGCCCAGGCCAAGCCGGGCCTGGAAGCGCGCGAATACAAGGAAGCGCTGGCCAATAACCTGCGCTATTCGCGCGAAGAGGGCATCGACAAGGTGATGCGCGAGCACAAGCTGGATGCACTGGTGGCGCCCACCGGCGGCCCGGCCTGGCTGACCGATTACGTCAACGGCGACCATTACGGCGGCAGCTTCTCGTCGCCGGCGGCAGTGGCCGGCTATCCGCACGTGACGGTGCCGGCGGGCCAGGTGCGTGGTCTGCCGGTCGGGCTGTCGTTCGTAGGTGGCGCCTGGAGCGAAGCGGCGCTGATCGGCATGGCCTATGCCTACGAGCAGGCCAGCCGCCGGCGCCGCGCGCCGACCTATCCGGCCACGCTCACGCTGTAAAGTCCGGTACAGCCGGTCAGCGCCGCACAGCCTGTTTGGCCTTGACGAATTCCGGCCCCCACAACGGGTGGCCGTGTTCGCCTTCGGCCAGGTCGAAGCCGGCGTCCAGGCGCAGCGCGCGCTCGAAATTCTCGCGGCACAGGCCCTGGCGTCCGGTGACGCAATAGCTGAAGGCGATGTACTTGAGGCCGGCGACGCGGTTGCGCAGTGCGGCGCCGTTCATCTCCGGCCCGCTCAGGCGGCGGATGGCGCCGTTGTAGTCGCCGTCGTTGAACAGGGCGATGCCGTCGCGCAAGGCGACCTCGTCGCGGCCCGGCGCCGAGCGCTCGCTGCGGGCGGGGCGCGACGGCGCCTGGGCCCGCTCGGCACGCGGCCGTACCTCGTCGGCGCGCGGGTGGGCACGTGCCGGTTCCTTGCCACCCAGGACAGGTGCGACCTGGACGCAGCCCGCCAGGGCCAGAGCCAGCGTCAGTCCGGACAGCAGTTTCAGTGGTGCGGCAGTCGCGCTCACGGTGTTTTCTCCTCGGTGAAATCCAGTTCGATCACGCCCTTGCCGCCCTTGGCCGACTGCACCGTCACGGTGTGCTCGGGGAAGCTCGGATTGACGATGCGGATCGTGTGCTCGCCCGGCGGCAGGGTCAGGTGCTTGAGCGGCGGACTGGCGCCACGCTCGATGCCGTCCACCACCACGGTGCCCCATGGCTGGATCACCAGCTTGTAGGTGGTGCCGGCGACGGCGTCGCCGGGCGCCGCACCTTTCGGTACCAGCTGGACCGCGGTCGGCGGCGCGACGTTCGCGGCCGGCGTTGGCGCGCCAAGCGTTGGCGACGGGACATTGGCCGCGGCTTCGTCCAGCACCGGGCCTTCCAGCGTGGCCGGGGCCGGCTGCGGCAGCGTCACCAGCGGCGCGCTGCTGGAAGGCGGATCCATCGGAGCCGAGGTCGGCTCCGGCTGCTCGGGCACGGACAGCGCCAGCGCATCGCTGCTGTCGGTCTGGCGCAGCAGCAGCGCCAGCGCGATCAGGGCGCCCACCAGCAACAGGCCGGCCGCGCTCAGGATCAGCCAGCGCTGCGAGCGCTGCGGTGCCGGCTCGGGCGCGCGTTCCCGGCGCGGCACTTCGGTGATGCGCACCGGCGGCGGCTCGTCGCCCGGCAGCGTCAGCGCCGCCGGCGGGCCGAGCACCACGATGCCGAGCAGATTGCGCAGGTCTTCGATGCTGCGCGGACGCTGTTCGATGTCCGGCGACATGCAGCGGTCGATCGCGGCCAGGAAGGAATCGCTGTAGCCGGGCAGGGCACGCCCGCGCAATGGCCCTTCGGGAATCAGTTCGAGCGTGATCGCGTAGTGAATCACGCTGGCCAGGTCGCGCAGGTCGTCCACGATGCGTTCGTCGGCCGCCGGTTCGCCGCCGTCGGGCAGCAGCATCGGGTCGCCCGCGTCGAGGATGATGATGGTGTCGGGCGTGATGCGCCGGTGCGGCATGTGCATGCCGTATTGCACCTCGAGCGACTGCAGCAGCTGGCGGAAGATGCGGCGGCACCAGGGCTCGCTCACCACCTCATGGCTGTGCTCGACGATCTCGCGGACGGTGCGTCCCTCGATCGTTGCGGGTGGAGTATCTGGCGTGCTGGGCGGATTGATTGTCATGGCATCGTGCCGGTCACGCGGGGCGCGCTTCCGGGCAACTTGTTATGTTGCAAATGATGCCATATTTGCGCCGCGCACGTGGCCGGGAAGTCAACAGTGCGCGGCGGCTGCTGCGAGGGTGGGGCGGATCAGAACTCGACGAAGCGCATCTTGAACCAGCGCCCCTTGATCGCGCCGAAGCCGGGGCCGGGCGACTTGCCGGCGGCCAGGCGCTCGACCGCCGCCTGCGCCACGTTGCGTTCTAACGCCACATAGCTGCTGAACTCGCCGATATTGATCTTGCCCACTTGTTCCTTGGTCAGGCCGGCATCGCCCGTCAGCGCGCCCAGCAGGTCGCCCGGACGCAGCTTGGCCTTCTTGCCGCCGGCGATGTTCAAGGTCACCATCGGCGCCGGTGCGGCCGGCTCATCCTGGCCGCCGAGCGTGTCCAGGTCTTCCCAGACCGCCGGCTGGTCCTGGTATTCCTCGACCAGGCGCACCCATTTCTTTTCGTTCGGCGCGCACAAGGTATGTGCCATGCCGCTGCCGCCGGCGCGGCCGGTGCGGCCGATCCGGTGCACGTGCACTTCCGGGTCTTTCGAGACGTCGACGTTGATCACGGTGTCGAGGTCGGCGATGTCGAGGCCGCGCGCGGCGACGTCGGTTGCCACCAGCACCGAGCAGCTGCGGTTGGCGAACAGCACCAGGATCTCGTCGCGTTCGTGCTGCTCCAGTTCGCCGTACAGCGCCAGCGCCGAGAAACCATCGGCGCGCAGGGATTCGGCCAGTTCGCGGCAGCGTGCCTTGGTATTGCAGAATGCCAGCGCCGAGGTCGGACGATGATGGCGCAGCAGGCGCGCCACCGCTTCGTCACGGCCGTCGAAGCCGATTTCGTAGAAGCGCTGGGCGATCTTTTCCTGCGTGTGCTTGCCTTCGACCGTCACCTCGAGCGGATCGCGCAGGAAGCCGGCGGTGGCGAAGCGGATGTCGTCCGGATAGGTGGCCGAGAACAGCAGGGTCTGGCGGCGTTCCGGCGTGGCGGTGACGATGTTGGCGATCTCGTCATAGAAGCCCATGTCGGTCATGCGGTCGGCTTCATCCAGCACCAGCGTTTGCACCTTGGACAGGTCGAGCGTGGCGCGGCCGAGGTGGTCGCGGATGCGGCCCGGGGTGCCGACCACGATGTGGGCGCCATGCTCGAGCGAAGCGATCTGCGGACGCATCGACACGCCGCCGGTCAGGGTCAGGATCTTGACGTTGCCGACGCCGCGCGCCAGCCGGCGCAGTTCGCCCGCCACCTGGTCGGCCAGTTCGCGCGTCGGGCACAGCACCAGGCCCTGCACCGCGAACCAGGCCGGATTGAGCTTGTGCAGGATGCCGATGCCGAAGGCGGCGGTCTTGCCGCTGCCGGTCTTGGCCTGGGCGATCAGGTCGCGTCCTTCCAGCACCGCGGGCAGGGTTTCCGCCTGCACCTGGGTCATGTTGTGGTAGCCGAGGGTCGCCAGGTTGGCGAGGAAGCGCGGGCCGAGGGGCAGCGCGGTGAACGAATCGGATTGCATGGCAGTAGCAGGGCCTGTTTCAGCCGGCCGGGCCGGACTATGGATGATCGCTGGGATCGGGCGCCCAGACCGGCAGGCCGGTCAGGTCGAGCTTGTCGTCGCGGCGCCAGACTGGCAGGCCGGTGGTATCGGTTTCTTCGAGCAGTGGCATCTGCTCTTGCTTGAGGGCGATGCGGCGCGGGCGTGGGCTGCGCTTGGGCTGAGCTGCATGCTGGTCTGCATGCGGGCCGCCCGGCGCGACAGCCGCGGCGAGCGGCGCGGCCGGTTCGAAGCCGGGCAGGTCGAACGTCGCGTTGTCTTTCTTGTCTCTCATCTGCCCCACATGGCGCAAAAACAAAAGCCCGGCTCGGTGAGTCGGGCTTTTGGTTCGAATTTGGTTGCGGGGACAGGATTTGAACCTGTGACCTTCGGGTTATGAGCCCGACGAGCTGCCAGACTGCTCCACCCCGCGTCTGAGAACGTCAGTATAGCGCGGTTGACTTTATTTTGCAAATGGCCTCGGCCCCAAGCCGAGGTCATCCCCGCGGAAGCGGGGACCTCAGTTGATTTTCGTCAGATCAGCCAGTCATCCGGCGGCGCGCAGGCGCCACAGCGAGGTCACTTCCTTCGAGCGCGCCGCATGCAGCGGATCGTCCGCATCGCTGGCGCGCGGATGCACCGGCCGCGTATCGTGGCGCGCGGCCACTTCCAGCCCGGCGCCGCCGATCCAGCCCAGCAGCTGCTCGCGGCTGCGCAGGCCCAGGTGCTCGGCCAGGTCGGACATGATCAGCCAGCCTTCGCCGCCGGGTTCCAGGTGCGCGGCCAGGCCGTCGAGGAAGCCGCGCAGCATGCGGCTGTCGGGGTCGTAGATCGCGTATTCGATCGACGAGCTCGGTTTGCCCGGCAGCCAGGGCGGATTGCACACCACCAGCGGCGCGCGGCCGTCCGGGAACAGGTCGGCCTGGACGATGTCAACCTGAGTCGCCAGGCCAAGGCGGGCGATGTTCTCGCGTGCGCAGCCGAGCGCGCGCTGATCCATATCGGTGGCCACGACCTGCATCCCGCGCCGCGCCAGCACCGCCGACAGCACGCCGGTGCCGGCGCCGATATCGAAGGCCAGTTTCGCGCCCTCGGGCAGCGGCGCCTGCGCCACCAGCTCGACGTATTCGCCGCGCACCGGCGAGAACACGCCGTACCAGGGGTGGATGCGCTCGTCCAGCGCCGGGATCATGACGCCCTTGCGGCGCCATTCGTGGGCGCCGATCACGCCCAGCAGTTCGCGCAGCGATGCCACGTAAGGCTCGGGCGACAGGCCGTAGGCTTCCAGGCAGGCCAGGCGCGCGTCGGGCGCGCGCCGTAGCGGAATCGCGTGGTCGGCATCGAACGGGATCACCAGCATGGCAAGCGTACGGGCGCGCTGCAGCTGGGTCAGGCGGTGGCGGTGGAAGGCTTCCAGTGGCGTGGCCGGGGCCTTGCCGGCCTTGGCGCGGCGCCCGCGCTCGCCCTTGTGCTCGATGCGGCGCACCAGCGCCTGCAGCAGCTGGCGCGCGTTCTGGAAGTCGCCGCGCCAGAGCAGGGCGGTGCCGTCCAGCGCCAGGCGGTAGGCGGCGTCGGCGCTCATGGTGTCGTCGGCCAGCACGACTTTTTTCGGCGCCGGCCAGCCGCTCTCGGAGCGCCAGACTGCCGAGCGCGCTTCGCCGTTCTCAACCCATTCGATGCGCGTCATATCAGTGGTGGTGGTGCCAGTTACCGTCGGTGGATTCGATGTAGGACTTCACTGCGTCCGGGCTGCCGGTTGCGTGGCGCTTGACTTCGCCGCAATCGCAGATGCCCTGGTAGGGCTGGATGTGCGAGCAGGCGGAAACTTTCTGCAGGAAGACTTTGACCGGCTTGGTGCACTTGGCGCACTTGAAGGTCAGGATGCGGGCTGGCTTCATGATGTGGGTGTGTTGGATGGAAAAGAGCGGCATTCTACACCGGGCGCCGTTTGGATATTCGGCGGCCCGGCGCCGGTTGGATCATTCCACCACCACCGCGCTGCTGCCGCCGCCGGACGGCCGCACCAGCACCTTGGTCGCGATGCGCTCGGTCATTTCCTGCACGTGTGAGATCACGCCCACCTTGCGGCCCATCGACTGCAGCGCGTCGAGCGCATCCATCGCCACGCCCAGCGTTTCGCTGTCCAGGCTGCCGAAACCCTCGTCGATGAACAGCGACTCGACCCGCACCCGGTTCGACGACAGCGAGGCCAGGCCCAGCGCCAGCGCGAGCGATACCAGGAACGATTCGCCGCCCGACAGCGAGTTCACCGAGCGCACTTCGCCGCCCATGTCCTGGTCGCGCACCATCAATGCCAGCGACGGCATGCCCTGGTAGCTGACCCGCTCCAGGCGGTAGCGCTTGGCCAGCTGCGCCAGGTGGGCGTTGGCGTAGCCGAGCAGGACGTCGAGCGTGAACTGCTGGGCGTAGTTGCGGAACTTCTTGCCGTCGCTGGAACCGATCAGTTCCGACAGCTTGCCCCAGCGCGCCTCGACTTCCTGCTGGCGCTCGATCTCGGCCAGGCTCGATGCGGCCTGCTTGCGCCGCTCGTCGTCCTGCAGCGCGCGCAGGCGCAGGGCGGCGGCCTGGTCGTGCGCCGACTGGCGTTCGGTGTGCACGGCATCGAACAAGGCCTGCAGCGCATCCAGCGGCTGGATGCCTTCCGGCTGCGACGCCATGTGGGCGGCGCGCTGGGCGCGGCGTTCGTTCAGCACCGCCGTGGCGCTGCCGACGTCGGCGTCGAGCGTGGCCAGCGCGGCGCGTTCCTGCGCCAGCCAGGCCGTGCCCACCTGCAGCAGGCGCGCCAGCTCGGTACTGTCCTCGACCGGGTCGAGCCCGTCGGACTGGCGCCGGTAATCGTCCAGCCAGTCGGCCAGGGCGGTGGCGGCGGCCGCGCCGGCATTGTCCAGCTCGGCGATCCGTTCGGACAGCTGGGCCAGCGCGGCGCGCGCGGCGCTTTCGCGCTGTGCGGCGTCGTTGGCGGTGCTCTGGCGTGCGGCCAGGGCTTCGCGTGCGGAGGCCACGGAGGCGTTCAGCTCCTGTTCGACCTCGCGCGCCGGACGGCCTTGCCAGAGCGCGCTGCGTTCGCTGCGCATGCGCGCCAGCTCGGCGTCGATGCGTTCGAACTCGGCCTTCGATGCGGCGCCGCTGCGGTCGATGTCCGCAATGCGGGCCTCGGCGGCGGAGGTTTCTGCCTCGAGCGTGGTGGCGGAGGCGAGCGCGCGTGCCTGCAGCGCGGTCTGCTCCTGCCATTCGGTGGCTTCGACTGCGCGGGCCTGGCGCCAGTCGGCAGGATCGCGGCGCCATGCAATTTGCCAGCCGTCGCCGTGGGCCGCGGCCAATACCGGATCGAGTTCACCCAGCAGTGCGGCCAGCTGCGCTTCAAGCGCTTCCAGGCGCACGGTTTGCGCCCGCAGCTCGTCGCGCAGGTGCGCGGCAGCCTCGCGTTCGCCGTCGGCCGCCTGGCGCAGGCGCGCCAGCACCGATTGCGCGGCGTCGACGTCGCGCTGGGCCGCGTCGCGCGCGGACGCTGCCGTGCGCCAGGCCTGTTCACGCTGCGCCAGTACGTCGAAGGCATCGCGCAGCAAGCCACGCTGGGTGCCGAACCAGTCGCCGCGCGCTTCCTCGGCCGGTGCTTCGGATGCCAATGGATCGGCATCCCAGCTTTGTGCGAGGGCGGCGATGCGCGTCTCGAGCGTGGCGCGTTCGTTCGCCAGCAACGCCAGGCGTTCGAGTGCCGCGTTCAGCGCCGCCGTCGCGTTGGCTTGCTGGGCGCCGTTGTCGCGCACGCGCATGCGGCATTCGTCGACCTGGCCGCGCAGGCCCGTCAGCATGGCGTGCAATTGCGCGTCCTGGTGCGCATACGGATGCTCATGCGCGCCGCAGACCGGGCACGGCGCGTCGTCGTTCAGGTTGGCGCGCAGCTGCTCGACGCTGGCGGCGCAGGCCAGTTCGGCCGCCGCCAGCGAGCGCTCGGCTTGCTGCATACTTGATTCCAGCAGCGGTGCCGCCGCACGCGCACTGTCGAGCTGACCTTGCGCGCCGACGCGGGCGGTGTCAAAACGGTCGTGCTCGCGCGCCAGCGCGGTCAGCGATGCGCGCGCGCCCGACAGGTCGAGCCAGGTGCGCTCGGCGGCCGTCAAGCGTTCGCGCCGTGTTTCCAGCGCCTGGCGCTCGGCGCCGATCGCCTCGGTGTCGAACGCGTCCAGCGCCGCCATCGCGCTGCGCCGCGCCATTTCCAGCGTTTCCTGGTGTTCGATGGCCTGGGCCAGGGCGGCCGCGGCCTGGGCTTCGCGGCCGGATGCCTGTTCGGCCCCGGCGCGGGTCGCGTCCAGCGCACCGCTGCCGGCGGCCAGGGTATCCGACGCTTGCCCGGCTTGCGTCAACAAGCGGTCCCAGCGCTGCCACTGGGTGGCCAGCGGCTCGAGGCGTGCGTTGGATGCCAGCCAGGCGCCGGCGGCATCGCGGGTCTGGCGTGCCCGTTCCAGTTCGGCCAACTTGGCGGCGTGCACGGTGCGGGCTTCGCGCGCGGCATTGCGCGTCGCTTCCAATGCACTGGCGGCCTGGGCGTGGGCCGGGGCCAGCGTGGCAAGGCCGGCGTCGAGCGCCTTGGCGCCGTCCAGTTGCGGTGCGGCCTGGCGCAACGCTTCTTCGGCCGAGTCCAGGCGCGCCATGGCGGCGTCCAGTTCCTGGCCGGCCTGGCGCCGGGTTTCCAGCGCCGCGGCCAGCTCGGTTTCGTTCTTGACGCTGGCGGCGGTGGCCTGGCGCCGTTCGCTTTCCAGGCGCGCCACATCCGCCACCAGCGGACGCGCCGGCTGCACCGCATCGAGCGTGGCCAGGCGCTGGCGCCGTTCGCCGGCTTCGTCGCGCGCGGCGGTGGCGGCGGCCAGCGCGGTTTGCGCCTGGGCTTCGCCGGCAGTCAGTTTGTCGAGGTCGCGGTGCCAGCGCAACTGCAGGTCGAGCGCGGCGTGGCGGGTGTCGAGCGCGGCCTGCGCGGCTTCGGCGGCCTCGCGTTCGCTGTCGAGCTGGGCGCGTTCCTCGGGACTGAGCGGCGCCTGGTTGGCCAGTTTCGCCTGCAGCAGGCTGGTCTTGTCGCGCTCGACCTTGTAGCGCTCGAAGGCGCGGCGCGAGATCTCGGTGTAGATGGTGGTGCCGGTCAGCGTTTCCAGCAGCTCGCCGCGCTCGTTCTCGTCGGTTTTGAGGAAGGCCGAGAACTCGTTCTGCGCCAGCAGCACGGCGCGCGTGAACTGCTCGAACGACAGGCCGATGCGCGCCACGATTTCCTGCGCCGATTCGGTATTGGTGCCGCCCAGCGGCGCCAGCTCGGGCAGGCGGTGCAGGGTAATTTTGACCGGCTGCAGCGCGCCGCTGGGGCGGTTGTAGGCGCGCCGCACGCTCCAGCGTGCGCGGTAGCGGCCGTCGTCGCTGCCGACGAAGTCGACTTCGGACCAGCCCTCGGAGGCGCCGCGGCGCAGCAAGGTGCGCGGGTCCTGCGCGGTGACCGTTTCCGAACCGACGTCCGGCAGTTGCGAGCCGCCGATGCGTTTTTGCAGGCGCGGGGTGGCGCCATACAGCGCCAGGCACAGGGCGTCGAGCAGGGTGCTTTTGCCGGCGCCGGTCGGGCCGCTGATCGCGAACAGGCCGCTCGAGGCCAATGGTTCGGCCTCGAAGTCGACCGTGAATTCGCCGGCCAGCGAGGCCAGGTTCTTGCCCCTGATGCGCAGGATCCTCATTTGACGTCTCCCACCGCATGGAACAGTTCGGCAAAGGCGTCGATCTGGTCGGGTGGGGCTTCATCGCCGAAGCGTTGCTGCCACAGGCGGCGGAAGATGTCGTCCGGCTGCAGCCGCGCCAGCTGCTCCAGGCTCAGTGCGTCGGAGGCTTCCGAGACGGCGACCAGCTTGCGCGTCGGTTCGATCTTGGCCAGGCGTATTGGTTTACCGGCCAGGGCCGCCTCGATGCGGCCGCGCAGGCCCGGCTCGGGGCCGTCCAGCAGCACCCGCACTTCGAGGTAGGGCCAGGCTTGCGGTGGCAGGTCGGGATCCAGCGCCAAGGTCTCCAGTGCTTCCAGCACCTGTTCCAGCGGGGCCGGGGTGGCGGGAACGCGCAGCAGTTCGACCGCGCGCGGCACGAACACCGGCGTGACCGTTGGGACACGGTCGCCATCGAGATCGATGCGCAGCACCTGGTGCTGGTAGCCGACTTCGGAAAACGACAGCGGCAGCGGACTGCCGCAGTAGCGCACATGCTCGCGTCCGCCGACGCGCTGGGCCAGGTGCAGGTGCCCCAGGGCAGCGTAAGCAATGTCGCTGCCGAACATGCTGGTCGGCAGCGCCTCGCTGCCGCCGATCACGATGCGGCGTTCCGAGTCGAGCGAGGACTGGCCATCGACCATGTGGCAATGGCCCATGGCGACGATCGCCTGGCCGGGCGCCGCGCGTTCGCGCGCCAGCGCATGCGCCTGCTGATACAGCAGGGTAGTGCCTTGCAGGTAGGGATCGTGCGGCGCGGCAGGCTCATCGGGCTGGCCTTCCTGCTTCGCTTCGCGCGCGATGCGCGGCACGTCGCCCGGACGCAGGAAGGGCACTGCCAGGCACCAGGCCTTGATCTCGCCGTCACGGCCCTTGAGCGGCACCAGCAGGCGCTCCAGGTCGACTTCGCCATCCGAGCGGCGCAGCACGTTGCCGACCACGGTCGTACCATACGCTTCCAGCAGCGGCGTCGGTGCCTCCAGCCGGCCCGGCGAATCGTGGTTGCCGGCGATCACCACTACCTGCAGATGCGGCACCCGGCTGCGCGCGCGCTGCAGGAAGCGGTACAGCTGGCGGTGCGCGTGCGATGACGGGTTGGCGTTGTCGAAGATGTCGCCGGCGATCAAGAGGACGTCGATCGCTTCATCCGCCAGTGTATCGACCAGCCAGTCGAGGAAGCACTGGTGTTCGTAGGTCCGGTCGTAATTGTGCAGGGTCTGGCCGAGGTGCCAGTCGGAGGTGTGCAGCAGCCGCATGGAGGAGTCGGGATTCCGGTAGAGAGGAAGCAGATTCGAAGATAAATCGGCGCTTACTATAGCGCAGCCGGGCGCCACCCTGCAGAGAAACCGGCGAGGAGGCGCTCAACGTAGGGTCGGCAGATCCTGCCGACGCATTGATTGCTGGCGTGTGCGTTGACGAGCCCGGCTGGCGGACGGGATTCGAATGCGTCGGCGGCGAAGCGCGGGGCGCCGAGGCCAACCCTGTACGCATTCGCTAGCATGTTGAGAGACCAGTTCGCAGAGGAAATTCACTCGGCCTGACTTCGCTCTCACGGCCTGTGCGGATTTGAGCCACCTCAAACCCGCACAGTTTCTTGTCTCTACACTACGAAGTCTCTGTCGGCCGGCGACAACACCAATCCAAGAACCGGCCACCCATACAAAGCATCCCCAGCTATCCAGGCGCGGCCCCATCGTATGCGTCGTGTGCGCTGGCGGAGCCATATCGAGAGGAGACAAGATGTTGACGTCAACCTATACGCTGGTCGCTCTATCGGTTGAGCAAGCGCGGGCGCGGGTGGAGGTGCAGGGGCTGCTTGAACGCTGGCGTCCCGGCGCCTGGTGGGGCGAGCCGCCGGCCATGCGCCAATACGAGCAGGCCTGCGCATCGCTGCGCCGGGTGCTCGAGGCCTGCCACTGGCGCAAGCTCGACAAGTTCGTGCTGCCGGCGCTGCGCCGCGACGGCGCGGTGGCCGAGTCGCTGCTGTCCGAACTCGATGGCCTGAGCCGGCGCGCCGCCGAAGCGCGCAGCGCTGCCGAGGCGGCCGCGATGGAGGGCGATCCGGGCTGCCTGGCCGCGATCGAGCGCTGCTGCCACCTGCTGCTCGAGCGCCTCGAGCGCGAAGAGCGTGAATTGCTGCCGCTGGCGCGCAGCAGGATCTCGGGCGAGGCCTGGTTCGCGATCGCCAACCAGATGCTGGCGCACGACGCCCACCAGAACGAGCAGCGCGGCGGGGCCGCCGGTCCGCCGCGCCAGCCGGTGCTGGCGCAGCGCGCCTTTGCCCCAAGGAAAGAACATTCCTTGCCGCTTGTAAACTGAAGGAAGAAAGGACGGCTTGCGCCGGTAGAGCCGGGGGTAATTTGCTATGATGGGAGTTTTGGAAGTGCGATTTCATCATGTTCGAATTCCTATTCAAGCGGCAGGGCGGCGCGAAACCGGCCGCTTCCGGCGAGCAGGCCGGCGGCGGCAAGAACGCGCCGGGCGTAGCGAAGTCGAGCCCGGCACCGGGCGCAGCGGCGCCTGCGGACGGGGTGGCCTCGTCCTCGGCGGCCGCCACTGCCGGCGCCCGCGCGCGCCAGGCCGACGAGCTCAAGGCGCTCGGTACTGACGAAGCCGCAGCCGTCGCCTTCATCCTGCGTTCCGAATTTTCCGAACTGCGTCTCGCCGCCGCCGAGCTGGTGCATGGCAAGGAAGCGCTCGAGCGCGTCCACGGCGCGATGCGCAACCTCGACCGCCGCGTCGCCAAGCTGGTCCACGGCCGGCTGGAAGCGATCCGCCATCACGAATCCGAACTGCGCCGCGGCGAAGAAGCGCTGGCGCAGGCGCGCGCGCTGTTGAGCGACACGCTGCTGACCCCGAACCACGTCGCCGAGCTGGACCGTAAATGGTCGGTCATCCGCGCGCCCGAGCTGGCCGCCGACTTCGACATCGTGCGCGCCGAACTTGGGCGCCGCCTGGAATCGCAGGTGCAATTGCAGCGCGCCATGATCGACCGCCTGGCCGCGCTGCGCCAGCTGGGTTCGGCCGGCCTCGACGCCGCAGGTCTGGCTGCGCGCCTGTCCGCACTGCAGACCGAGCAGGAAGCGGCGCTGGTCGACCCCGGTCACGCCTCGCTGCCGCGCACCCTGGTCGCAGAGTTCGCCACCGAGCACGCGCGCCTGACCGCGAGCCTGGCCACCGTCGAGCAGGACCAGGCCGCGCTGGCCGCGCGCGAAGCCGCGCTGGCCGAATGGCAAGCCCGTCCGGCCGCCGAACTCAACGGCGATACGCTGCGCAAGGAGTGGCAACGCCTGCCCGCCGCGCCAGCCAACGATGCCGCCACGGCATTGCAGACACGCTTCGACGCGCTGCTGGCCACGCTGCCGCAGGAAATCCGCAAACCGAAGCCGGCCGCCGGCGTCGGGGCGCCCGGCGCCGACAGCGCCAAGGACGTTGCCCGCACCGCCGCCAAGGCGGGAGGTCAGGGCGCCGACAAGACCAAAGGCGCCGACCAGCAATTCCTCGACAATATGGACGCGCTCGAAGCCGCCCTGCAGCAGGGTTCGCTCGGCAGCGCTGCCGAGCTCGACAAGTCGCTGAAGGAAAGCAAGGACCGCGGCATGCGCCTGACCAACCAGCAGGCCGACCGCCTGGCCCACCTGCGGGCCGAGCTCAAGCGCTTGTCGGACTGGGCGCGCTGGGGCGGCAATGTCTCGCGCGAAGAACTGATCAAGACCGTCGAAGGCCTGCCGACCCAGAACCTGGCGATGGGCGAGCTGGCCAAGAAGGTGGGCAGCATGCGCGACCGCTGGAAGGCGCTCGACAGCCTGTCGGGCCCGGCGCCGCGCAGCCTGTGGGAGCGTTTCGATGCCGCCTGCACCCAGGCCTACGCCCCGGCCGCGGCCCACTTCCGCCAGTTGGCCGACGACCGCCACACGAATGCAGCGCGCGGCCAGGCGCTGGTCGACGAGGCCAATGCCGAGATCGCCCGCCTGGAATCGGGCGCGGCCGACTGGAAGCACGTGTCCGGCACCGTGCAGCGCCTGCGCACTGCCTGGAGTCACCTGGGCGCGGTCGACCGCAAGGAAAAGAAGCGTCTCGACACCTTGTTCTCGGAAGCGCTCACCACGCTGCAGCGTCCGCTCGAAAACCAGCGCCGGGTCGAAGTCGCCGTGCGCGAGCAATTGATCGAAGAAGTGCGCAAGCTCGACCCGCACGAACGCCACGCGGTCGACCTGCTGCGCGAGCTGCAGCACCGCTGGCAGGAACATGCGCGCGCCTTGCCGCTCGAGCGCAAGGCCGAGCAGGCCCTGTGGCAGCGTTTCCGCGCCGCCTGCGACGACCTGTTCGCCGCGCGCAAGGAGCATGCCCACGCCGCCGACAGCGAGCGGCGTGCCCACGAAGCGGCCAAGGAAGCGCTGTGCGAACGTCTGGAAGCGGCGGCAGCGGACGCGACCCCGGCCACTGCCGGCAAGCTGCTGCGCGAAGCAGCCGCCGAATGGCAATCGATCGGCCCGGTGCCGCGCGCCCATGAAGCGCGCATCGAGAAGCGCTACCACGCCGCCATCGCGCAGGTGGAGCAGCATGCCGACGCCGTGCGCCGCGCGGCCGGGGTGGCGCTGGCCGGCGCCGTGCGCGACAAGCTGCGCCTGGTGCAGTCGCTGGAAACGGCGATCGCCAATCCGGCCCTCGACACCAGCGCCGCCGACTGGCGCGCGCGCTGGGAGGCGCTGCTGCCACTGGATGGCGGCTACGAGGCGGTGCTGCGCGGGCGTTTCGACGCCGGCCTGGCCGCGCTGGAGGGCGAGCGCAACGGCTACGTCGGCCAACTGGAAGCCAACCGCGAGCGCCTGCTGCAGGATCTGCTGCGCCTGGAGATCGCGGCCGGCGTCGACAGCGGCGCCGAGTTCGCGCGCGAGCGCCTGCGGCTGCAGGTCGAAGTGCTGCAAAGTTCGCTCAAGTCGGGCCAGAAGCGCGGCGCCCAGACCGACGAACTGCGCGCGCTGCTGGCGCTGCCGGCGCTGCTGGACGCGCGTACCGAGTCGCGCATCGAGCACCTGCTGCTGCGCCAGGCGAAGGATGGCAAATGAGCGCGCCGTCGGACGATCGAGTAGAACAGCAGATGAGCGAAGCAGCGGACAAATTTTTCAGCGACATCCGGGTACAGACCGAAGACTTCGACCTGAGCCGGGAAGTGGCGCGCCTGCGCGCGGGCGACGCCCGCATCGGCGCCGTGGTCACCTTCATCGGCACGGTGCGCGACCTGAACGACGGCGCCCGGGTCGCCGAGCTGGAGTTGGAACACTATCCGGGCATGACCGAGAAGTCGCTACAGGACATCGTCGATCAGGCCCGCGCCCGCTGGCCGCTGTACGGCGCGCTGGTGATCCACCGCGTCGGCCCGCTGGCGCCGCTCGACCAGATCGTGCTGGTGGCCTGCAGTTCGGCCCACCGCGGCGAAGCGTTCGCGGCCTGCGAGTTCATCATGGACTATCTGAAGACCGACGCCCCGTTCTGGAAGAAGGAGCAGACGCCGGACGGCGCGCGCTGGGTCGATGCCCGCGTTACCGACGACAAGGCCAAGGCGCGCTGGGAAGGGCGTTGATCGAACTCAACTATTGAGTGATCAAGCGTGATTTTTCGCACGCGTAAACATGGTAGAGTTCCCCGTCACCAACTTCGGGGAACCCTGACATGCAATCCACTTATCGTCCAACCGGCGCCTTCGTCGGCGCGTCCTGGGGCGCGCTGCTGATCGGCATGGCCGCTTATTTGATCGGCCTGTGGAATGCGCAGATGCAGCTCAACGAAAAAGGGTATTACCTGACCCTGCTGCTGTACGGCCTGTTTGCGGCGATCTCGCTGCAAAAGACCGTGCGCGACCGTGCCGAGGGCGTGCCGGTGACCGGGCTGTACTCCGGCCTGTGCTGGTTCTCGCTATTCACCGCCATCCTGCTGCTGTCGGTCGGACTGTGGAATGCGACCCTGGAACTGAGCGAAAAGGGCTTTTATGCGATCTCCTTCGCGCTGGCGCTGTTTGCCGTGATCGCGGTGCAGAAGAACGTGCGCGACCTGCAGGCGGCCGGCCCGGCGCCGGATGCCAAGCTGTCCGATTCCTGATTTCTCCGATCGCCCCGGGCCGCCGCCGGCCCGGGGCCGCATCTATCCCTGCAGCATCATCCGCCGCCCGGCGCGCGTTGCACATCTTGAAAAGCCGACACGCATCCCTATCTTGCTCTCCAGTCAAAGATAACTCTAGGGAGCAACAACATGCGGCAAGATAAATTGACGACCAAGCTCCAGGAAGCCCTGGCGGATGCCCAGAGCCTGGCGGTCGGCAACGATAACCAGTACATCGAAACGGTTCACCTCCTGGCAGCCCTGCTGAACCAGGACGACGGCAGCGCGCGCTCGCTGCTGCAGCGCGCCGGCGTCAACGTCGGCGGCCTGTCGAACGCCCTGAAAACCGCGTTCGAGCGCCTGCCCCAGGTCTCGGGCGCCGGCGGCAATGTCCAGGTCGGCCGTGACCTGATGGCGCTGCTCAACCTGTCCGACCGCGAAGCGCAGAAGCGCGGCGACCGGTTCCTGTCCTCGGAGATGGTGCTGCTGGCGCTGACGGAAGATAAATCCGACGCCGGCCGCCTGGCGCGCGAACATGGCCTGACGCGCAAGGCGCTCGAGTCGGCCATCTCTGCCGTACGCGGCGGCGAATCGGTGAATTCGCCCGAGGCCGAAGGCCAGCGCGAAGCCCTGAAAAAATACACGCTCGACCTGACCGAACGTGCGCGCATGGGCAAACTCGACCCGGTGATCGGCCGCGACGACGAGATCCGCCGTGCGATCCAGGTGCTGCAGCGCCGCAGCAAGAACAATCCGGTCTTGATCGGCGAACCGGGCGTGGGCAAGACCGCGATTGTCGAAGGCCTGGCGCAGCGCATCGTCAACGGCGAAGTGCCCGATTCGCTCAAGGGCAAGCGCGTGTTGTCGCTCGACATGGCGGCGCTGCTGGCCGGCGCCAAGTTCCGCGGCGAATTCGAAGAACGCCTGAAGGCCGTGCTCAAGGAACTGGCCCAGGACGAAGGCCAGACCATCGTCTTCATCGACGAGATCCACACCATGGTCGGCGCCGGCAAGGCCGAAGGCGCGATGGATGCCGGCAATATGCTCAAACCCGCGCTGGCGCGCGGCGAGCTGCACTGCGTCGGCGCGACCACTCTCGATGAGTACCGCAAGTACGTCGAGAAGGACGCCGCGCTCGAGCGCCGCTTCCAGAAGATCATCGTCGACGAGCCGAGCGTGGAGGCGACCATCGCCATCCTGCGCGGCCTGCAGGAAAAGTACGAGCTGCACCACCAGGTCGACATCACCGACCCGGCCATCATCGCCGCGGCCGAACTGTCGCACCGCTACATCACCGACCGCTTCCTGCCGGATAAAGCGATCGACCTGATCGACGAGGCGGCGGCCAAGATCAAGATCGAGATCGATTCCAAGCCGGAAGTCATGGACCGCCTCGAACGGCGCATGATCCAGCTGAAGATCGAGCGCGAAGCGGTGCGTCGCGAAACCGACGAAGCCTCGCAGCGCCGCCTGGAACTGCTGGGCGAGGAAATCGCGCGCCTGGAACGCGAATACAACGATTTCGAAGAAATCCTGAAGGCCGAGAAGGCGGCAGTGCAGGGCAGCACCCACATCAAGGAAGAGATCGAACGCATCCGCCTGCAGATGGAAGAAGCCAAGCGCCAGAGCAACTGGCAGCGCGTCTCCGAACTGCAATACGGTCGCCTGCCGGAACTGGAAGCGCAACTGAAGCAGGCCGAGGCGGCGGGCGAGCGTCCGGAAGCGAGCGACAAGCCGAAGCTGCTGCGTACCCAGGTCGGCGCCGAAGAGATCGCCGAAGTGGTGGCACGCGCAACCGGCATTCCGGTGTCGCGCATGATGCAGGGCGAGCGCGACAAGCTGCTGCACATCGAGGACGAGCTGCACAAGCGCGTGGTCGGCCAGGACGAGGCGATCGAAGCCGTGTCCGACGCCATCCGCCGTTCGCGCGCCGGCCTGTCGGACCCGAACCGGCCATATGGCTCGTTCATGTTCCTGGGCCCGACCGGCGTCGGCAAGACCGAGCTGTGCAAGGCGTTGGCGAGCTTCCTGTTCGATACCGAAGAAGCCCTGATCCGCATCGACATGAGCGAATTCATGGAGAAGCATTCGGTCGCCCGCCTGATCGGCGCGCCGCCGGGCTACGTCGGCTATGAAGAGGGCGGCTACCTGACCGAAGCGGTGCGGCGCAAGCCCTACAGCGTGATCCTGCTCGACGAGATCGAGAAGGCGCACCCGGACGTGTTCAACGTGCTGCTGCAGGCGCTGGACGACGGCCGCATGACCGACGGCCAGGGCCGCACCGTGGACTTCAAGAACACCGTGATCGTGATGACCTCGAACCTGGGCTCGAACCGCATCCAGTCGATGGATACCGACGAGCCGGCGGTGGTCAAGCTGGCGGTGATGGCCGAGGTGCGCGGACACTTCCGTCCGGAATTCATCAACCGTATCGACGAGATCGTGGTGTTCCACGGCCTGGACGAGAAGAACATCGGCGCGATCGCCCGCATCCAGCTGCACAACCTGGAAGCGCGCCTGGCGAAGATGGAGATGACGCTGGATATCGACGAAGAGGCGCTGCAGAAGATCGCGGAAGCCGGCTACGATCCGGTGTATGGCGCACGACCGCTCAAGCGCGCGATCCAGCAGCAGATCGAGAATCCGCTGTCGAAGGCGATCCTGTCGGGCCGCTTCGGGCCGAAGGATGTCATTCCGGTGCGGGTGCGCGGGGGCGAGCTGGCGTTCGGCGAGTCGGAGTCGGCCGACAAGGTCGAGCTGGCGAAGTAAGGGAAAGAGCGGCGCCGTGTCCGGTGCCGTCAATGCAAAGGGCCGCAATCGCGGCCCTTTTTTTATGCGCGGCGCGCTTGGCGCCGCCTGCTTGTTTGCGCGACGTATTACTTGCGCGACTTGCGGCGGCGCAGCAGCGCCACCAGACCCAGGCCGGCGGCCATCAGGGCCAGCGATTCAGGTTCCGGCACTTCCGATGGATCGTCCGTACCCGTACCCGGACCCGATACCGGCAGCGTCTCGGTTGGGTCGACCGGGGTAATGACCGGCGGCGGGATCAGGACCGGGTCAGGTGCGGTGACCGGTGGGGTGACTGGCGTCGGATCCGGGGTGACGACCGGCGGCTCAGGAGTCGGCTCAGGCGTCGGCACAGGAGTCGGCACAGGAGTCGGCACAGGAGTCGGTTCAGGGGTCGGCACTGGCGTTGGCGTCGGCTCAGGAGTCGGCTCAGGCGTCGGTTCAGGAGTAGGGACCGGGGTCGGCGTCGGTTGCGACGTCGTCGGGGTAGTTGGCGTGGTCGGGGTGGTTGGCGTGGTCGAACCGCCGCCGCCGTTTTGCGAGCCGCCGCCATTTTGCGAACCGCCACCGGTCTGAGAACCGTTACCGCTCGGGAACACCGTACCCAGCAGGCTGTATGGGTGATTGACCAGGGTCAGTTTGAAGTCCGGTGCGCTCAGATTGACCTTCTTGCCGTCGATCTGCAGCGTGAAAGTCTGGGTGCTGCCCAGCGAAAAGTTTCCGAAACCATCCAGGCATAGCTGGGAACCAGCTGTTCCCTTGGCGCCGGCATTGCAGCCGCCAGCAGCGATCGTCGACGTGTTCAGAAACGCCGAGTTGCCCCACGGCGAGGCGAGCGTCTGGGCGCTGCTGACCGTGCCGATGTTCCCGATCGAGATCGCATTGATGTACTTGTCCTTTGAAGTCGACTTGCTGCCGTCGACCTTGACGGTCATCGTATTGCCGCTGATCGACGTCGTGAACTTGATGCCATCGACGGTATACGAATTAATGACCGGAGCCGGAGTCGGCGTGCTTGGCTTTGGTTTGCCGTAGGTAGCCAGGGCCGGGGTGGCGCTGACGGCCAGGAACAGGGGCAGGGCGACCTGGAGCAGAGTGCGTTGCATTATTTTGTTTTCCTCTTGTTAAGCAATTTTCGGCAATGTGTTGTCTGGACTTCAAGGCTCAATGCTGAGGGTTTTGATTCATCAGGTCAATATTGAATGCAATAAAACAACACTAGTTTATTTTAATGAATCTAATAAGCGCTGCCGTTTGTCGATTGCGATTTCCTCAATGCAATGAATTCGCATTCTTATATATTTCTGCATGGAAATAAAATGAGATATTTCCATCATGTGAAATGCCGCTGCCGCCATACGGTATGCGCAGCATCATGGTCATCTCGCAAATTATCGCCGTAAGAAATCTCTTTCCGTATCGCGAAATGCCAAGCGTAAGGGACTGAAATTAAACGAGAAAATTTAGCTGTTATGTCTTATAGAAGACTGATGGTGCTGCGCACAATCCGGCTTATGATTTCCCTGACCACGCGATGTATGCAAATGCAGTTTTTTTAAACCCGAGGAGAATCGACATGGCAAACCGTGAACAGCAAGTGACACAGCTGCAAGAGGAATGGAATAGCGATCCACGTTGGAAAGACGTGACCCGTAATTACAGCGCGGCCGATGTGGTGCGCCTGCGCGGTTCGGTCCAGATCGAACACACGCTGGCCCGGCGCGGCGCGGAAAAACTGTGGGACCTGATCCATGACGAGCCGTACGTGAATGCGCTCGGCGCCCTGACCGGCAACCAGGCCATGCAGCAGGTCAAGGCCGGCCTGAAGGCGATCTACCTGTCCGGCTGGCAAGTGGCGGGTGACGCCAATGTGGCCGGTGAGATGTATCCCGATCAGTCGCTGTACCCGGCCAATTCGGTGCCGCTGGTGGTGCGCCGCATTAACAACACATTCCAGCGTGCCGACCAGATCCAATGGTCCGAAGGCAAGGGCGACATCGATTATTTCGCCCCGATCGTGGCCGATGCTGAAGCCGGTTTCGGCGGCGTGCTCAACGCCTACGAACTGATGAAGTCGATGATCGACGCGGGCGCCGCCGGCGTGCACTTCGAAGACCAGCTGGCGTCGGTCAAGAAATGCGGTCACATGGGCGGCAAGGTGCTGGTGCCGACCCGCGAAGCAGTCGAAAAACTCAACGCGGCGCGCCTGGCCGCCGACGTGATGGGCACCCCGACCCTGGTGATCGCCCGCACCGACGCCGAAGCGGCCGACCTCCTGACCTCGGACGTGGACGACAATGACCGCCCGTTCTGCACCGGCGAGCGCACCGTCGAAGGCTTCTTCCGCGTGCGGCCCGGTATCGAACAGGCGATCTCGCGCGGCCTGGCCTATTCGCCGTATGCCGACCTGGTGTGGTGCGAAACCGGCAAGCCCGACCTCGACTTCGCACGCCGCTTCGCCGAGGCGATCCACGCCAAATTCCCCGGCAAGATGCTGGCCTATAACTGCTCGCCTTCGTTTAACTGGAAGAAGAACCTGGACGACGCCACCATCGCCAAATTCCAGAGGGAACTCGGCGCCATGGGCTACAAGTTCCAGTTCATCACGCTGGCCGGCTTCCATGCGCTCAACTACGGCATGTTCAACCTGGCGCACGGCTATGCCCGCAGCGGCATGTCGGCCTTCGTCGAGCTGCAGGAAGCCGAGTTTGCCGCCGCCGAGCAGGGCTTTACCGCGGTCAAGCACCAGCGCGAAGTTGGCACCGGTTACTTCGACGCGGTGACCCAGGCCATCCAGCAGGGCCAGAGCTCGACCACCGCGCTACACGGCTCGACCGAGGACGAGCAATTCTTCGACGCCAAGAAAGTCGCCTGAGTCCGATCCGTCCCGCATAAGCCGCAGTCCCGCAAGGGCTGCGGCTTTTTCGTATGGTCGGCCTGGGCTGCCCCGCGGTTCGCCGCCAACCATACGCATTCGTCCCGCCACGATCTTCTCAGCTTATTCCCAGCCACGCCCGCTTGTAGTGGATAATGACGCCAATTGCGCCGCCAGTTTCGTGCGGCAATGCCATCTTTTAGGAATTCCAGCTTATGTTGAGCTACCGCCACGCCTTCCACGCGGGTAACCACGCCGATGTCCTCAAACACTTTGTGCAAGTGCAGCTGCACCTGTATATGAACCAGAAGGACGCCGCCTACACCTATATCGACACCCACTCGGGCGCCGGCGTGTATGCGCTCGACAGTTTTCAGGCAACCAAAACCGCCGAATTCGACACCGGCATCGGCCCGCTGTGGAACGCCACCGACGTGCCGGCCCCGCTGCAGGAATACCTCGACCTGGTCAAGGCAATGAACCCGAGCGGCAAGATGCGCTACTACCCCGGTTCGCCCTATGTGGCCGAGGAAGTGTCGCGCGAACAGGACCGCCTGCGCCTGTTCGAAATGCACCCGTCCGAGTACAAGATCCTGAGCGAAAACTTCCGCAAGCTGGCGGCGCACAAGGCCGAGCAGGGCGAGCGCTCGCGTGGCCGCCGCGTGATCATCGAGCACGGCGACGGCTTCAACAGCCTGAAGGCGCTGCTGCCGCCGCCGTCGCGCCGCGCGCTGGTGCTGATCGATCCGCCGTACGAGCTCAAGGACGACTACAAGCGCGTGCGCGACGCCCTCGACGAGGCGCTGGGCCGCTTCCCGGCCGGCGTGTTCGCGGTCTGGTATCCGGTGCTGCAGCGCATGGAGTCGCGCCAGTTCGCCGACCGCCTGAAACGCCTGCCGGCCAAGGAGTGGCTGAACGTCACGCTCACCACCCGCACTCCGACCCCGGACGGCACCGGCCTGCACAGCAGCGGCATGTTCATCCTGAATCCGCCGTACACGCTCGAGCCGATGCTGCGCGAAGTGATGCCCTACCTGGTGCGGGTGCTGGGCGCGGACGCCGGCGCGCGCTTTACGATCGAGAAGGGCACGCAGGTGACCGGCGCCGCCGCCGGCCGCCTGGTGGCCGACACCCCGCGCGCGCCGGTCGGCAACGCGCGCCGCGCCAGCCCGCTGTCGGGTAAGGGCAGCCTGCGCCTGCCGGGCCAGAGCATGCCGCGCGACGAGGAAGATCCGCGCGGCCTGGCGCCGGCGCCGGCACGTAGCGGCGGCCGCGACGGCGAACGCAATGAAGGCCGTCCCGCACGTGGCGACGCGCCAGGCCGCAGCGGCCAGGACCGTCCGGCACGCGCCGGCACGCCCGGCCGCGCCAGCCCGCGTCCTGCCGGCGAAGAGCGCGCCCGTGGCGGCGGCCCGGGCCCACGCGGCCGTTCGGACGGCAGCGCACCACGCGACGCCGCAGCCGGCGACAAGTTCCGCAGCGGTCCGCGCACGGGCTCCGCGCGACCGGCCAGCCCCGGCGCGCCGCGCGGTCCGCGCACCCGCCAGGGCGGCGGGCGCGGCTGACAATTTCCCCGGCGCGTCGGGCGCCACATGATGCGCCACGCGGCCCGCATGCGGGCCGTCTCGTGGCTGCAACATGCCGCCCGATTCGATGTCTAAATGCTAAGATTAGCATTTATGTAGTATAGTCCTCACCGTCGGCGGCGCGTGTGCTGCCGAGGTGGCACGGCGTGTGCTGCAATCGTTTTCAGGAGTTTTCGATGCATGCCGATGCAACGGCAGCGGTACCCGTGCCGTCCAATGATTTCTTTCTCGCGCGCCAGCCGATCCTGGGGCGCGACCAGCATCTCGTCGCGTTCGAACTGTTGTTCCGCGCCGCCGGCGAAGACGACGATGCCAAGCTGACCGATGGCGCCGCGGCCACCGCCGCCGTCATCTCGCACGCTTCCCAGCTCGGCATGGAGCAGGTGGTCGGCGAGCAGCTCGCGTTCGTCAATGTGGACGAGGTCGTCCTGATGAGCGACTTCGTACGTTTCCTGCCGGCCCACAAGGTGATCCTGGAAATCCTCGAGACCGTGAAGCCGACCCCGCCGCTGCTGGCGCGCGTGGCCGAGCTCAAGGAACTGGGTTTCAAGTTCGCGCTCGACGATGTGGTCGAGCATTCCGCCGAACTCGATCAACTGATCGGCTTGGTGGACGTGATCAAGGTCGACGTCAAGGGCGTGCAGCCGAACGACCTGGCGCAGCTGGTCGATTCATTGAAGGGCACCGGCAAGCGCCTGCTGGCGGAAAAGGTCGAGACCATCGACGAATTCAAGCTGTGCATGGAACTCGGCTTCGAATATTTCCAAGGCTATTATTTTGCGCGTCCGGTGATCCTCAGCGGGCGCAAGATCACGCCGTCCGAGCTGGGCATCCTGCGCCTGCTGGAGCTGGTCAATTCGAACGCCGACAGCCAGGCGATCGAAACCGCGGTCAAGCGCGACGCCCTGATCAGCCTGAATCTGCTGCGCCTGGTGAACAGCCGCGCGGTGCCGGGGCCGCGCATCGAATCGCTGTCGCAGGCACTGGCCCAGCTCGGACGGCGCCAGCTGGCGCGCTGGTTGCAGATTCTGCTGTACACGGCGGCCGGGGCGCGGGTCCAGCTCGACTCGCCGCTGCTGCAGCTGGCCACCACGCGCGGCAAGATGCTCGAACTCATGACGCTGCGCGTGCGCCCGGGCGACACCGCCAGCGCCGATCGCGCGTTCACGGTGGGCATCATGTCGCTGGCCGAGGCGCTGTTCTCGGTGCCGATGGCCGACATTCTCGACCACGTCGAGATCGCGGCCGATGTGCGCGAAGCCTTGCTCGAGCGGGAAGGGGATTACGGCGTGATGCTGAAGATCACCGAATTGCTGGAAGCCGCCGAGGGTGGGCGCAAGCTGACCGCGGCGCTGAAGAAAATCGGGCTGACGGTGCCCGAGGTGCGCGAGATCGAGCTGGCGGCGTTCGACTGGGTGCGCGAGTTGACGCACGACGTGCATTGACGGCAGCCGGTTTTTCCGGCGCCTTCAGATTACTGCCCCAGGAACAAGAACACCGTCGGCTTCTTGTGAAAATCCGGCCCCTTGCCCGCCGCCAGTGCCGCCTTCCACTTGGCGGCCGTCATGGTCCGCACCGATTCGCTCGCCAGCGACAGATCGGTCGCCACGCACACCAGCGTCCCCGGCTGGCAGCTCGCCACCAGCGCTTCCAGCATCTGCCCGTTGCGATACGGCGTTTCGATCAGCAACTGCGTCTGCTTCTCGGCACGCGAACGCTTCTCCAGCTCCTGGATGCGCTTGGTACGCGCCGCCGCGTCGGTCGGCAGGTAGCCGTTGAACGCGAAACTCTGCCCGTTCAAACCGCTCGCCATCACCGCCAGTAGCAGCGACGACGGCCCCACCAGCGGCCGCACCGCAATGCCGTGCTGATGCGCCAGGCGCACCAGGTCGGCGCCCGGATCGGCCACCGCCGGTACGCCGGCCTCCGACACCAGCCCGGCGTCGCGCCCGGCCAGCAGCGGCGCCAGCAGTTGCGCCAGCGCCTGCGCCGGCGTGTTCACGTTCAGCTCGGCGATCTCGATTTCCTGCAGCGGCTTGGCCAGCGGATGGTCGAGCGCGATCAGCTTCAGGAAGGCGCGCGCGGTCTTGGCGTTCTCGGCCACGAAATAGTCGAGCCGCGCGGTGAGTGCCTGCACTTGCGTAGGTAGCAGGTTGGACAGGGCGCCGGAAGCGGCGTCGGTCGGGCCAAGGGTATTCGGAATCAGGTACAGGGTGCCGGGCATTGGTGCGAGAAAAATAAAAGGTGAAAATCAGGTGCCGAACTCAGTTGCGAAAAAACTGCACGCCGGCCTTGCGCAACATGCCGGTCAGGGCGATCAGCGGCAGGCCGGTGAGGGCGGTAGGGTCGGTCGAGGCGATGCGTTCGAGCAGGGCGATGCCCAGGCCTTCGTTCTTGGCGCTGCCGGCGCAGTCGTAGGGCTGCTCGATGCGCAGGTAGGCGTCGAGTTCGGCGTCCGGGAGGTCGCGAAAACGTACGAAGACTTCGACGTCCTCCAGCTGGGCCGCCAGCGCCGGTTCGCCGACCCGTCCGTCCCACAGGCACAGGGCGGTGTGGAACACCACTTCGCGCCCGCGCATCAGGCGCAGCTGGGCCAGCGCGCGCTCGTGGTCGCCCGGTTTGCCGATCTGCAGTTCGTCCAGTGTGGCGACCTGGTCCGAACCGATCACCAGCGCGCCCGGATGCAGGCGCGCCACAGCCTCGGCCTTGGCGCGTGCCAGGCGCAGCGCGGTGGCTTGCGGCGCTTCGCCGGACAGTGGGGTCTCGTCGATATCGGGCGCGATCGCTTCGAAGGGCAGGCCGAGGCGGCCTAACAGTTCGCGCCGGTAGGCGGAGCTCGAGGCCAGGATCAGGCGCGGATTTGGACTTGCAGGGGCGGTTGTTGTTATCATGGCGGCGTTCGTCCAAGTAGCTGCAGCGAAAACCACAGTTTTTTGACGCTGCGGCGGAAAGCCTGTTATTATCGCAGGTTTTCCGGGGTTACTTTTCCAAATGAGCGCTTTTGTCATCGACGCCTTTGAGTTTCACAAGCAGGATGGGCATCGTGAAGGTGTAACCCCCGTGGCCGAAATGCGCCGCCTGGCAGCCGATTGCGCCAACGATAGTGGTGAGCTGAGCTGGTCGGTGGTAGGCGGGCAGACCCGTCAGGGCTATCCGTCGCTGACCTTGTCGGTGGCCGGTCCCGTGCAGCTGGTGTGCCAGCGTTGCCTGCAGCCGTTCACTTACGACATCGACTCGTCCACCATGCTGGTGTTGGGCAAGGACGATGCCGAAGCCGACGAGATCGAGGAAATCCTCGACGACGAAAGCATCGACGTGATCGTCGGCAGCCGCACCTGCGACATCCGCGACCTGCTCGAGGATGAAGCGCTGCTGGCGCTGCCGCAGTCGCCGAAGCACGACGTCTGCCCGGATACGAAATTGCTGGACAGCGTCAAGAGCGAGAAAGTTTCGCCATTCGCCGCCCTCAAGAATCTCAAGGCGGAATAAAGAGTAGTTTAAAACAGCAGTACAGGATTCGCAGTACGGTGGCGGCAGCGTAGAGATAGTGCCGCCCTCAGTAAGGCAAACAAACGTGTCAAGCGCGTGCAATACCCGGATATGACATCGGAACAGTAGAAGCAGCAGCGTACAGCATGTCGGCAGTCTTCAATTCAATAGAGATTGCCGCTGGGAACCTCGATAAGCATGGTATTGCATGTCGATTGTGTTAGAATTTTAGAACTTTGTATTAGGAGTCATCATGGCAGTTCAACAGAATAAGAAGTCCCCATCGAAGCGCGGTATGCACCGCTCGCACGATTTCCTGACCGCCCCTAACCTGGCAGTCGAGCCGACCACCGGTGAAACCCACCTGCGTCACCACATCTCGCCAAACGGTTTCTACCGTGGTCGTAAAGTCCTGAAGACCAAGAACGACGAGTAATCGACGTCTTGTCTTTCAGTGACATGAAAGCGGTGCAACGTATGTTATCTGCGTGGCACCGCTTTTTCTTTTGCGTGTATTCGGTAATCGGCTGCAACCAAAGCACCGTCATTGTGAATTGCGCGGATCCCCTCTGGCCCCGTGCCAAGTTCCGGTCCCCTCTTGCCCGTCTCGCATGAGCCGCGGCATCTCTCCGACAAATGACAATTAAAATTTCCATTGACTGCATGGGCGGCGATCACGGCCCCTCAGTTACCATTCCGGCAGCCATCTCCTTCCTGAAAAGCCACGCCGACGCCGAGCTCGTGCTCGTCGGCGCCGAAGATGTGCTGCGCGCAGAACTCAAGAAACACCACGCCGACAAGCTGCCGCGCCTGTCCGTCAAGAATGCGACCGAGGTCGTCACGATGGACGATCCGGTCGAAGTCGCCCTGCGCCGCAAGAAGGATTCGTCGATGCGCGTGGCGATCGAACTGGTCAAGGACGGCAGCGCCAATGCCTGCGTCTCGGCCGGCAATACCGGCGCCCTGATGGCCGTCTCGCGCTACGTGCTCAAGACCATGGCCGGCGTCGACCGCCCGGCGATCTGCTCGATCTTCCCGAACCAGAAGAACGGCCCGACCTATATCCTCGACCTCGGCGCCAACGTCGACTGCACCCCGGACCACCTGCACCAGTTCGCCATTATGGGCTCGGTGCTGTGCTCGGCGATCGAAGGCAATCCGCGGCCGACCGTGGGTCTGCTGAACGTCGGCACCGAAGACATCAAGGGCAACGAAGCGGTCAAGGCCACCGGCGTGCTGCTGCGCGCCGACCATGAGCGCGGCAAGCTGAACTTCTTCGGCAACGTCGAAGGCAACGACATCTTCAAGGGCACGGTCGACGTCGTCGTGTGCGACGGTTTCGTCGGCAACGTCATGCTCAAAGCCATCGAAGGCCTGTCGCGCTTCATGAAGACCACCTTCAAGGAAAGCGTGATGTCGATGCTGGGCGCGGTGCTGGCGCGCAAGGCGCTGAAGAAACTCAATCCCGAGCGCTACAATGGCGCGGCACTGCTGGGCCTGAAGGGCCTGGTGTTCAAGAGCCATGGCGGCGCGAATGCCTATGCCTTCGAGTGGGCGCTCAAGCGCGCCTACGACGCGGCGCACAACAATGTGCAGGAACAGTTGTCGGCGCTGATCGCCGAACTGATGCCGAGCGCACCGGCTGCAGCCCCGGCTGCGGCAGTGCCGGTTTCCGATACTCTGCGCCAGGCGCAATAAACTGCAGGATGGTGAAGCAATGACCTTGTATAGCAAAATCACCGGCACCGGCAGCTACCTGCCCGCCAACCGCGTCACCAACGAGCAGCTCGCCGCCCAGCTGGCCGAGAACGGCATCGAAACCTCGCACGAGTGGATCGTCACCCGCAGCGGCATCGAGGCGCGCCACTATGCCGCCGCCGACGAGTTGTCGTCCGACCTGGCGGTGAAGGCGGCGCAGCGCGCGCTCGAGATGGCCGGCAAGACGCCGCGCGATGTGGACCTGGTGATCGTCGCCAGCTCGACCCCCGACTTCCACGGCAGCTTCCCCAGCACTGCCTGCATCGTGCAGCAAAAGCTGGGCATGGGCCCGGGCAGCGCGGCGTTCGACGTGCAGGCCGTGTGCAGCGGCTTCGTCTACGCGGTCTCGACCGCCGACGCCTTCATCCGCGCCGGCAACCATAAAACCGTGCTGGTGATCGGTTCCGAAGTATTCTCGCGCATCGTCGATTTCACCGACCGCACCACCTGCGTGCTGTTCGGCGACGGCGCCGGCGCGGTGCTGCTGGAAGCCTCGAGCGAGCCGGGCATCCTGAGTGCCAAGCTGCATGCCGACGGCAGCCAGGCCGGCATCCTGACCGGTCCCGGCAGTGTCGACAATGGCGCCATCGCCGGCAGCGGCTACCTGTACATGGACGGCCCGGCGGTGTTCAAGCTGGCCGTCACGGTGCTGGAAGAAGTGGCCAACGAGGTGCTCGATCACGCCGGCGTCAAGGCGGCCGAGATCGACTGGCTGGTGCCGCACCAGGCCAACCTGCGCATCATGAAGGGCACGGCCAAGAAGCTGAGCCTGCCGCTGGACAAAATGGTCGTCACCGTCAACGAACACGGCAACACCTCGGCCGCCTCGATTCCGCTGGCGCTGGACCAGGCGGTGCGCGATGGCCGCATCCAGAAGGGCCACAACGTGCTGATGGAAGGCGTCGGCGGCGGATTTACCTGGGGCGCCGTGCTGGCGCGCATGTAAGCGCGCCGGTTCGCCCACAAGAACAACAAATTTACGGAAAAATACGATGAGCAAATTCGCATTCCTGTTCACCGGACAAGGCGCCCAGGCAGTGGGCATGCTGAACGGTTTCGCTGGCAACCCTGTGGTTGACCAGACCGTGCAAGAAGCGTCCGACGCGCTCGGCATCGATCTCAAGAAGATGATCGCCGAAGGCCCGAAGGAAGACCTGGACCTGACCACCAACACCCAGCCGGTGATGCTGACCGCCGCGGTCGCCGTGTACCGCGCCTGGATCGCGGCCGGCGGCCCGGTGCCATCGGTCGTGGCCGGTCACAGCCTGGGCGAATACTCGGCGCTGGTGGCCGCGGGCGTGATCCCGTTCGCCGACGCCGTACCGCTGGTGCGTTTCCGTGCCCAGTCGATGCAGGACGCGGTGCCGGTCGGGCAGGGCGGCATGGCCGTCATCCTCGGCCTGCAGGCCGACGACGTGCGCGCCGTCTGTGTCGAAGCGGCACAAGGCGAAGTCATCGAAGCGGTGAATTTCAACGAGCCGACCCAGATCGTGATCGCCGGCCATACCGCCGCCGTCGAGCGCGCCTGCGAGATCGCCAAGGCCAAGGGCGCCAAGCGCGCCATGAAGCTGGCGGTGTCGGCGCCGTTCCACTCGTCGCTGCTGAAACCAGCGTCGGACCGCCTGCGCGAATACATGGGCAAGCTCACCTTCGCCGCCCCGCAGATCGACGTCATCAACAACGTCGACGTCGCCGTGCTGAACGACCCGGAGCAGATCAAGGACGCGCTGGTGCGCCAGGCCGCCGGTCCGGTGCGCTGGGTCGAGACGATGCAGAAGATGGCGCTTGATGGTGTGACCCAGGTCATCGAATGCGCGCCGAGCAAGACGCTGATCGGCATGGCCAAGCGCATCGATCCGGCGCTGGTCGGCGAAGCGCTGGTCGACCAGGCCGCGCTCGAGCGCGTGCTGGCATCGATCAAGGCCGCCTGAGCATCCAGAACATCCAAGAAAGAGGACAAGAATGAACCTGCAGAACCAAGTCGCCCTCGTCACCGGCGCATCGCGCGGCATCGGCAAGGCCATCGCCCTGGAACTCGCCCGCCAGGGCGCCAAGGTGGTCGGCACCGCCACCAGCGAATCGGGCGCGCAAGCGATCTCGGACTACCTGGCCGAATTCGGCGGCAAGGGCGTCGTGCTGAACGTGCTGGACGCCGAGCGCTGCGCCGCCGTGGTGGATGAAGTGCAGAAGGGCTTCGGCAGTCTGTCGATCCTGGTCAACAATGCCGGCATCACCCAGGACAACCTGGCGATGCGCATGAAAGACGAAGAGTGGGACGGCGTGATCGCCACCAACCTGACCGCCGTCGGCCGCCTGTCGCGCCTGGTACTGCGCGGAATGATGAAGGCCAAGGCTGGCCGCATCATCAACATCACCTCGGTGGTGGGCGCTTCGGGCAACCCGGGCCAGATGAACTACGCCGCGGCGAAAGCCGGCGTGGCCGGCATGACCCGCGCGCTGGCGCGCGAGATCGGCAGCCGCAACATCACCGTCAACTGCGTGGCGCCGGGCTTCATCGACACCGACATGACCAAGGCGCTGGGCGAAGGCCAGCACGAGGCGCTGCTGACGCAGATTCCGCTGGGCCGCCTGGGCCAGCCGGAAGACATCGCGCACGCCGTGGCCTTCCTGGCCGGTCCGCAAGCTGCTTACATCACGGGCACCGAGCTGCACGTGAATGGCGGCATGTACATGAATTAAATATAAAATAAGAGAAAGGCCGGTTTTCGTTTCACTTGAACTGTACGAATTCCGGCGCAATCTCGTCTTTTAGCAGGACTTTCGGAAGAGTTAGCGCCAACTGCCGAAAGTAGTTTTTCAGGTCGCAAACCTGATAAAATGCGCGCACTTTCCGCAACACATACCTTAATGGAGCCAAAACATGTCGGATATCGAACAACGCGTTAAAAAAATCGTCGCTGAGCAACTGGGCGTTGCCGAAGCAGACATCAAAATCGAATCCTCGTTCGTTGACGACCTCGGCGCAGACTCGCTGGACACCGTTGAACTGGTGATGGCACTGGAAGACGAGTTCGAAATGGAAATCCCTGACGAGCAGGCTGAGAAAATCACCACCGTCAAGCAAGCCATCGACTACGCAACCGCGCACGTCAAGGCCTAAGTAGTACGCTTTACAGTTTTTGGGAGAATCGCTTGAGTCGTTCACGCAACCGCCGTGTCGTCGTCACCGGCCTGGGCTGCATTTCACCAATCGGCAACACCGTTGCCGAAGCGTGGGATGCGGCACTGGCCGGCAAGTCGGGCATTGCCGCCATCACCAAGTTTGATGCGTCGCCATTCACGACCCACTTCGCCGGTGAAGTCAAGAACTTCGTCGTCGAAGACTACCTGCCGGGCAAGGAAGGCCGCCACATGGATAGCTTTATCCATTTCGGCATGGCAGCCGGCATCCAGGCCCTGCAGGATTCGGGCCTGACCGTCACCGAAGAGAATGCGGACCGCATCGGCGTCGTGATCGGTTCGGGCATCGGCGGTCTGCCGATGATCGAAGCGACCAAGGAAGAATACGCAAGCCGCGGCGCGCGCCGCATCTCGCCGTTCTTCGTGCCGGCCTCGATCATCAACATGATCTCGGGCGATCTCTCGATCAAGTTCGGCCTGCGCGGCCCGAACCTGGCCATCGTCACCGCCTGCACCACCGGCCTGCACAGCATCGGCGCGGCAGCGCGCCTGATCGAGTACGGCGACGCCGACGTGATGATCGCGGGCGGCGCCGAGTCGACCGTGTCGCCGCTGGGCCTGGGCGGTTTCGCCTCGGCACGCGCACTGTCGACCCGCAACGACGACCCGGCCACCGCCTCCCGTCCGTGGGACCGTGACCGCGACGGCTTCGTGCTGGGCGAGGGCGCCGGTGTCATGGTGCTGGAAGAATACGAACACGCCGTCGCGCGTGGCGCCAAGATCTATGCCGAAGTCATCGGTTTCGGCATGAGCGCGGACGCCAACCACATCACCTCGCCGGTCGAGGATGGTAGCGGCGCGGCGCGCTGCATGGTGGCGGCCCTGAACAACGCCGGCATCAACGGCGACCAGGTGCACTACGTGAATGCGCACGGCACTTCCACGCCGCTGGGCGACGTGGCGGAAGTGCGCGGCATCAAGCGCGTCTTCGGCGACCACGCCAAGAACTTGGTCGTGAACTCGACCAAGTCGATGACCGGCCACCTGCTGGGCGGCGCCGGCGGCCTGGAATCGGTGTTCAGCGTGCTGGCGATCCATCACCAGATCTCGCCACCGACGATCAACATCTTCAACCAGGATCCGGAGTGCGATCTGGACTTCTGCGCCAACACCGCGCGCGAGATGCAGATCGACTATGCCGTCAAGAACTCGTTCGGGTTCGGCGGCACCAACGGCACCCTGGTCTTCGCCAAGGTCTGAAGCAAGGGTTCAACCAACGGTTGAACCAAGCTTGCCCCATCCCGGTCTAATGGGATGGGCGCTTCCCACGGCCCGGCCTGTCTTCCGCTCTGCGGACTGACCTGCCGGCGCCGGCGGAAAGAGGGATGTCCCTCGGCCCGCCGCCTGCTTCCCTGACAGGCAAACCTTTTCCCTCTTGTTATCTCGCCATGTCGATCGCGGTTTCCGCCGTCATCGCGCCGTCGCGCCGCTTGCGCTGGCTGCTTGCCGCCTTCGGCGCGGCCCTGTGCGCGGCCGCCGTGGCCGTGGGCCTGCTGCTGCCTGCGCGCTTCGCCTTCGGCGCCGCTGTCGCGTGCGCGCCGCTTTTCGCCGCGCTGTTACTGGGCTATTCGTGCACGGTTTTGCCCGCCGCGGCAACGGCGCGCCGGATTGATATATCTGGAGTTGGGCAGCTACGCGTGACGGTACAACAGGACATGTCCGAAAACGGTGCAGCGGTGCTGCTGCTGCCGGGCGCGACCGTCTGGCCCTGCTGCATGCTGCTGCGTCTGCGCTTCGAGGACGGCGCGGTACGGCCGCTGCTGCTGTTGCCCGACAGCGTGGGCCCGGGGCAGTACCGGGCGCTGGCGGTGGCGGTGCGTGCAGTCGCGGGCGGCGCCGCGGCGCTCTGGCCGCCGGCGGCGCACGGTGAACACAAAATAGGTTGAACTTTATTGCAGGAGGCCAACTCTTAGGTAGGGTGGGCCGCCAACTGGGGCATGGTCCGTGACGACAGAACGCGAGGGTGATCAGCTGTTGGTAGAGCGCGTCCAGGCCGGCGACCGGCAGGCCTTCGACCTGCTCGTGTCCAAATACCAGCGCCGCCTGATGCGCCTGGTGTCGCGGCTGGTTCACGATCCCGCCGAGGCCGAAGACGTTGTACAGGAAACCTTTATTAAAGCATTCCGGGCGCTGCGCCATTTCCGTGGCGATTCGGCGTTCTATACTTGGCTCTATCGAATAGGAATCAATACTGCAAAAAACTTTCTAGTGACGCAAGGCAGGCGCGCACCGACCTCGACCGAGGCGGATGCCGAGCGCGCCGAAGGATTCGATGACGCAGATAGCTTGCGCGACATTAATACACCGGAATCGGTACTCGCCAGCAAGCAGATCGCCCATACAGTGAACGCGGCCATGGAAGCATTGCCGCTGGAATTGCGCACGGCAATTGTCTTGCGCGAAATCGAAGGACTCAGCTACGAGGAAATCTCCGAAGTGATGGCCTGTCCAATAGGTACCGTGCGTAGCCGGATTTTCCGGGCGCGCGAAGTCATTGCCGAGAAATTGCGCCCTTTGCTCGATTTCCCGGTTGACAAACGTCGGTAGGTAGCGGGATCGTACGAACACAGCATATATTGAATGAAGACCGACGTCGATGGACGCACCGATGGACACCAATAGAAAATTACGCGAGCACATTTCTGCTTTTAAAGATGGCGAATTGCCGGACGCCGATGTGGAGCTGGCCCTGGCCGCCATGCACGGCAGCGACGGGCAACTCGCCTGGAACCTGTATCACCTGATCGGCGACACCCTGCGCCAGACCGACGGCGCCGGCGCGGCCACCGTTCCCTTGCCGGGCCTGTCGCCGGCCTTCGGCGCACGCCTGGCCGAACGGCTGGCGGTCGAGCCGTTGCCGGCGCGGCGGTCCATCGTCTCGTCCGAACCGGCCGGGCTGGCGGCGGTGCTGGCCAAGTCGGCATCCAGCTAAATACCCACCTCTACCGGGGCGCGCCGCACAGGCTGGAGCGGCGCGACAAAGCGCTGGAATTGGCTTACCATTAAGTCAATTCCAGACTTGCCCAACCCTATCCCCATGACACGTAAAACCGCCAGCCTGCCTTGCCAGAACGCCCGCACCGGCGTCCGGCCAACCTCTCTCTCCATCCTCCTGTCGGCGCTGATGCTGTCCGGCGCCGTCGCCTTCCAGGCGCCGGCCCTGGCCCAGACCCAGGGCGCCGTGCCGGCCCAGAGCCAGACGCCGCTGGTTACCGGCTTGCCCGACTTTTCCAACCTGATCGACAAGGCCGGCCCGGCCGTGGTGAATATCCGCACCACCGAGCGCGTGATGCGCGGTGGCGGTGGCGGCGCCGAAGACGAGATGCTGGAACTGTTCCGCCGTCACTTCGGCATGCAGATCCCGCGCGGCGGCCGCCGCGGTCCGCAGCAGCAGGAAGAGCAGGAAGTCCAGCGCGGCGTCGGTTCCGGCTTCCTGATTTCGGGCGACGGCTTCGTGCTGACCAATGCCCACGTGGTCGAGGGCGCCGACGAAGTCACCGTCACGCTCACCGACCGCCGCGAGTTCAAGGCCAAGGTGCTGGGCGCCGACCGCCGTTCCGACGTCGCCGTGCTGAAACTCGACGCCAAGGGCCTGCCGTTCCTGCGTACCGGCGACTCGAGCAAGATCCGGGTCGGCGAATGGGTGGTGGCGATCGGTTCGCCGTTCAACCTCGACAATACCGTGACCGCCGGCATTATTTCGGCCAAGTCGCGTGATACCGGCGACTTCCTGCCGCTGATCCAGAGTGACGTCGCGGTCAATCCGGGTAATTCCGGCGGTCCCCTGATCAATATGCGCGGCGAGGTCATCGGCATCAACTCGCAGATCGCGACCCTGTCCGGCGCCTATAACGGCATCTCGTTCGCAGTGCCGATCGACGAAGTGATGCGCGTCGCCGAGCAGCTCAAGCAGAGCGGACGCGTGACGCGCGGCCGCCTGGGCGTGCAGATCAGCGAAGTCACGCGCGACGTGGCCGAGTCGCTCGGCCTGGGCAAGGCGCGCGGCGCCGAAGTCTCGATGGTCGAGCCGGGCGGCCCGGCGGAGAAGGGCGGAATCAAGGTCGGCGACATCATCCTGCAGTTCAACAAGCAGCCGATCGAAACCACGCGCGACCTGCCGCGCCTGGTCGGTGCCGCCAAGGTCGGCAGCCGCGCCAGCGTCACCGTGTGGCGCCGCGGCGCCCAGGTCGAGGTGCCGGTCACCATCGTCGAGCTGCAGGACGAGAAGACCGCGCCGAACGGCCGCCCGGTGCCGAAGAAGCCGGCGCCAAGCGCCACGCCGAACGCGCTGGGACTGCACGTGACCGACGTGCCGGCCGCCGACAAGCGCGAACTGGGCATCGACAACGGCGTGCTGGTCGAGCATGTGCAGGGCGTGGCCGCCACCGCCGGCATCCAGCCGGGTGACCTGGTGCTGCAGTGGAATAACACGCCGGTGACGGGTGCCCAGCAGTTCAATGCGCTGCTGGCAAAGCACGACAAGACCAAGCCGGTGGCCCTGCTGGTGCAGCGCGAAGGAACAACGCAGTACCTGACCCTCAAGCCGCGTCCGTGAGCGTAGTAAACCCGGCACCAGCGATCGCGTTCACCCTGTACTCGCGCAGCTGGTGCCACCTGTGCGAAGACATGCTGACGGCGCTGCGCGCGCTCGAGCCGCCAGGCCGGCGGTTCGAGATCGACGTGATCGACGTCGATGCCGCCCCAAGCCTGGTGGCGCGCTTCGACGAGCTGGTGCCCGTCCTGTACGGCGACCTGGCTGAACCTGAGCTGTGCCACTACTTCCTCGACCGCGAGGCTGTAGTGCGCTATCTGGCCGCGCAGGGCGCCGCCTAGGCGTTCAGGCTGCGGCCAGTTCCCGCGTATCGTTGGCCGCGTGGCCCAGCAGCGCCTGCATGAAGGCGCGCTTCGGCGCGCTGCGCGGGCTGTTCCAGAAACTCTCCAGCCAGGCCTGCGGCCGCCCGTCGTGATCGATGCGCAGCACGTAGGGCCGCCCCATCATCTCGGCGTGCACATAGGTGGCGAAGCATTCGGCGAAATCGTCGTAGGGATTGGTCGCGCCATACAGGCTGGGAAAATCGCTCAGCTCCAGTCCGGCATACGCCGAGACCAGCGCGTCGCTCTCCAGTTTGTTCACGCCGTAGAAGTCGACCACGCCGCGCAGATCGAAGTCACTGCCGGCGCGCGCCACGAAGCGCCCGGCCTCGTCCGTCGTCCAGCTCAGGTCGAGGAAGGGGAAGGCGCGCTGAGGTACCGGTTCCCACCAGCGCGGCAGGAAATCCCCGTCCGCGCTGAGCACGTGACCGAATTCGTGCAGCAGCAGGAACTGCAGCGCGCCGGCGCGGGTGTCGTCGTGCGCGTCGGCGAGCGCGGTATCGACCGTGAAGCCGGGCCCGCCATGGAAGGGCAGGTTGTCCTTCCATGTCGCCCAGGCATTGGCGCCGCGTTCGCCCATCAGGTCGAGGTCGAGCAGCACGATACAGCCCAGCAGGCGGCCATCGTCGGCATCGACGACGATATCGGTGATCCCGCACGACCCCAGGCCACGGCCGACACAGATGCCGAGCAGGCGCGGCGCGACCAGCGCCCGCACGGCGGCCGGCATGCCCGCCAGCGCCGCCTCCAGGTCGGCCTGCAGATCAGGATCGATCCCGGCCGCTTCCGGCACCGCATCGACACCGGTGGCGAGGTTCACCTGGTGCACGAAATCGCGCACCACGGGCGGTAGCGGCAGCAGGCGCTGGTGCAGGGGAAGCTGAAACAGTTCGGTCCAGGCAAGCGGAGTCGGTGTCGAAATCATGGCGTCAAGAGGCAGGCGCGGCGCCGATGCGCCAATGCTTTCTTAACGGCTGAGCTGGTAATTACTTGAAGGCAATTGAACATTGCCTCAACGGCAGGGGCGAGGGAAGGCGCCAACCCCAGAAACCGGGCTTTCTAACCCGAAATCCGGTAAAATGCGGGGCTTGGCGGCTTCGATTGCCCGGTTTCGCGATTCCAGCCCTCTCTAAAGCGCGTGCCTGAGAAGAATGGTTCTTCCGGCGCTGCGCTTTTTTGCGCTTGCTGTTTCGCGTGCTGTCCGATTTCTTGTTCGTGTTCCGCCGGCGCCAATGCGCCGGCCTGGCGTGCTTATCCTGCGTGCCATCCTTTTTGGTTTTGATTTTTGTTAATGAAAAACATACGTAACTTCTCCATCATCGCCCACATCGACCACGGCAAATCGACCCTGGCCGACCGCATCATCCAACTGTGCGGCGGGCTGTCGGAACGCGAAATGGATGCGCAGGTGCTCGACTCGATGGACATCGAACGCGAACGCGGCATCACCATCAAGGCCCAGACCGCGGCGCTGCAGTACAAGGCGCGCGACGGCCAGGTCTACAACCTGAACCTGATCGACACCCCCGGCCACGTCGACTTCAGCTATGAAGTCAGCCGCTCGCTGTCGGCCTGCGAAGGCGCGCTGCTGGTGGTCGACGCGTCGCAGGGCGTGGAAGCGCAGACGGTCGCCAACTGCTATACCGCGCTCGACCTGGGCGTGGAAGTGGTGCCGATCCTGAACAAGATCGACCTGCCGCACGCCGACCCGGACAACGCCAAGAAAGAAATCGAGGACGTGATCGGCATCGACGCGTCCGACGCCACCGTGTGCTCGGCCAAGACCGGCCTGGGCGTGGAAGACGTGCTGGAAACCCTGATCGCCAAGGTCCCGCCGCCGGAAGGCGACCCGGACGCGCCGCTGCAGGCGCTGATCGTCGATTCCTGGTACGACCCGTATGTGGGCGTGGTGATGCTGGTGCGCGTGGTCAATGGCACCCTGCGTCCGAAGGACAAGATCCTCTTGATGGCAACCGAGTCGGTGAACCTGGTGGAAAACATCGGCGTGTTCACCCCGCGCTCGGTGTCGCTGCCGCAACTGACCGCCGGCCAGGTGGGCTTCATCATCGCCGGCATCAAGGAACTGACCGCCGCCAAGGTGGGCGATACCGTGACCCTGGCCAACAAGCCGGCGCCGGCGCCGCTGCCCGGCTTCAAGGAAGTCCAGCCGCAGGTGTTCGCCGGCCTGTTCCCGGTGGAAGCGAACCAGTACGACGCGCTGCGCGACTCGCTGGAAAAGCTCAAGCTCAACGACGCCGCCCTGATGTACGAGCCGGAAGTGTCGCAGGCGCTGGGCTTCGGCTTCCGCTGCGGCTTCCTCGGCCTGCTGCACATGGAAATCGTGCAGGAACGCCTGGAGCGCGAATTCGACATGGACCTGATCACGACGGCCCCGACCGTGGTGTACGAGGTCGAGATGCGCGACGGCTCCATCATCCGCGTCGACAATCCGTCCAAGATGCCGGAACCGTCGAAGATCAACGAAGTGCGCGAGCCGATCGTCGACGTCAACCTGTACATGCCGCAAGAGTACGTGGGCGCGGTGATGACCCTGTGTAACGGCAAGCGCGGCATCCAGATGGACATGGCCTACCACGGCCGCCAGGTGAAATTGCACTACGAAATCCCGATGGCCGAGATCGTGCTCGACTTCTTCGATCGCCTGAAGTCGACCTCGCGCGGCTACGCCTCGATGGACTACGAGTTCAAGGAAAACCGCGCCGCCGACGTGGTCAAGGTCGACATGCTGATCAACAGCGAAAAGGTCGATGCGCTGGCGATCATCGTGCACCGCGCCAACGCGCCGTACCGCGGCCGCCAGGTGGCGGCCAAGATGCGCGAACTGATTCCGCGCCAGATGTTCGACGTGGCGATCCAGGCCGCGATCGGCGCCACCATCATCTCGCGCGAAAACGTCAAGGCGCTGCGCAAGAACGTGCTGGCCAAGTGCTACGGCGGCGACATCTCGCGTAAGAAGAAACTGCTTGAGAAACAAAAAGCCGGTAAGAAACGCATGAAGCAGGTCGGTTCGGTGGAGATTCCGCAGGAAGCCTTCCTTGCCATTCTCCAGGTGGAAGACAAATAATGAATCTGCAGCCGATCCTGAGCAATTTCGCCTTGATCCTGTTCGTGGCGATGGTGATCACGGGCGTGATCTGGTGCCTCGATACCTTTGTGTTGTCGAAGCAGCGCCGCCGCGCCGCGGACGCCGCGCTGCGCGAGTACGATGCGCGCAACGCCAAGCTGTCGGCTGACGGCATCAAGCTCGACAGCAATGGCAACCGGCTCGCGATCGAGCAGGCGCACCTGCGCCAGCCGACCTGGGTCGAATATTCGGGCAGCTTCTTCCCGGTGATCGCGCTGGTGTTCATCCTGCGCTCGTTCCTGTGGGAGCCGTTCAAGATCCCGTCGTCGTCGATGGTGCCGACCCTGCTGGTGGGCGACTTCATCCTGGTGAACAAGTACACCTACGGCATCCGCCTGCCGATCATCAACAAGAAGGTGATCCAGGTGAACGATCCGCAGCGCGGCGACGTCATGGTGTTCAAGTACCCGAAGGACATGAACCAGGATTACATCAAGCGCGTCGTTGGCGTGCCCGGTGATAAAATCAGCTACGCCGACAAGCGCTTGACGGTCAACGGCAAGGCGGTCGAATACACCGCCCTCGACGACTACCTGGACGACCAGCATCCGGAATACCACAAGCAGTTCGTCGAGAGTCTGCCGGGGCCGAACGGCGTGACCCAGCACCGCATCCTGAATACCGACGGCCGCCGTAGTATCGACATCGGCGCGGTGGATGAGTTCCCGCTGCGCGAAGCGTGCGAATACAGCTTCGACAAGTTCACCTGCACCGTGCCTGAAGGCCATTACTTCATGATGGGCGACAACCGCGACAACAGTGCCGACAGCCGCTACTGGGGTTTTGTTCCGGACCGCAACATCGTGGGCAAGGCCTTCGTGGTCTGGATGAACTTCGGCAAGTTCGACCGCATCGGCGGCATCAAGTAACGCACGAAAGGTGCCCATGGATCGCAACCAGCTGTGCAATTCGAACGCCGAACGTGGCATCTCGATCACCAGCCTGATCCTGGTGCTGGCCGTGCTTGGCGTGGCCGGCATCTTCGCCATGCGCCTGATCCCGGCCTACATCGAGTACAACGCGATCAAGAAGGCGATCGTGAATGCCAGGCAGAGCGGCGGCACGGTGCGCGACATGCAGGCGGCGTTCGACCGTAATGCCGACATCAATAATGTCGACGCGATTACCGGGCGCGACCTGGTGATCACCCGTGACACGGGCGAGCCGCAGATCAGCTTCGCCTACGAAAAGCGGCTGCCGCTGGCCGGCAACGTCAGCCTGGTGATCGACTTCGAAGGCACCACCGACCCGAGCGGCGTGGTGGCCGAAGCCGACGGAGCCAGCGACACGCAAGCGGCGCGCTGATCCGCGCCGTTCAGTTAAGCTCACCACATCAAGAACCATGCGGCAGGGGTGTCCCGGCCGCCACGAAACATCGACAATGAATCTTCAGTTATTGCAAACGCGCTTGGGGTATACGTTCCGGGATATCGGGCTGCTGCAACAAGCCCTGACCCACCGTAGCCATAGCAGTCTGCATAACGAGCGCCTGGAATTCCTGGGCGACTCGATCCTGAACTGCGTCGTGGCCTCGATCCTGTACGAACGCTTCAGCGCACTCGACGAGGGCGACCTGTCGCGCCTGCGCGCCAACCTGGTCAAGCAGCAGACGCTGTTCGAGATCGCCCAGAAACTCAACCTGTCGCAGTTCCTGCGCCTGGGCGAGGGCGAACTCAAGTCGGGCGGCTTCCGCCGTCCGTCGATCCTGGCCGACACGCTGGAAGCGCTGCTGGGCGCGATCTTCCTCGACAGCGGCTTCGACAGCGCACGTGAAGCGATCCGTGCCTTCTACATCCCGCTGCTGGATTCGGTCGATCCCGGCACGCTGGGCAAGGATGCCAAGACCCTGCTGCAGGAATTTTTGCAGGCCAAGCGCATCCCGCTGCCGACCTATAACGTGATCGCCACCCACGGCGCGGCACATAGCCAGGAATTCGAGGTCGAATGCCTGGTACCGAAGCTGAACGTGCAGGTGTTCGGCCGCGGCGGCAGCCGCCGCGCCGCCGAGCAGGCCGCCGCGCAGCTGGCGCTGGACGCCGGCCAGCAAGCCCTGAGCCGCGCCCCGGGCGCGCGCAAGGGCAAGCCGCGCGCCGCCCAGCTCAAGCTGGCGGGTATCGGCACCAATCAATCCGACGCGGATGCCGGCCAGGCCGACGCCCCTGCGCAATCGAAATAACCAGGACCACCATCGTATGAGCACTACCCCCGAAAACTTCCGCTGCGGCTATATCGCCATCGTCGGCCGTCCGAACGTCGGCAAGTCGACCCTGATGAACGTGCTGATCGGCGCCAAGGTGTCGATCACTTCGCGCAAGGCCCAGACCACGCGCCACCGCATCACCGGCGTCCAGACCCGCGACGACGCCCAGTTCATCTATGTCGACACGCCCGGCTTCCAGACCCGTCATGCGAACGCGCTGAACAAGACGCTGAACAAGACCGTCTCGAACACCCTGACCGCATCCGACGTGGTGCTGTTCCTGGTCGAAGCCGGCACCTTCGGCGCCGCCGACGAGCAGGTGCTGAACCTGCTGCCGAAGAATGTGCCGGTGGTACTGGTCATCAATAAATCGGACCGCGTCAAGGACAAGGCGGTGCTGATGCCGTTCGCGCAGAAGATCGCCGCCATGCACCCGTTCACGGCCGTGGTGCCGGTGTCGGCCAAGATGCGCTTCCAGGTCGATGCCCTGGAAAACGAGATCAAGCGCCACCTGCCGGAAAACGCGCCGGTGTTCGGCCCGGACGACATCACCGACCGCAGCGAGAAATTCCTGGCGGCCGAGATCGTGCGCGAAAAAGTGTTCCGCCTGCTGGGCGACGAATTGCCGTACACCAGCACCGTCCTGATCGAGCAGTTCGAACAGGAAGGCAACCTGCGCCGCATCTTCGCCGCCATCCTGGTCGAGCGCGACACCCATAAATCGATGATCATCGGTAACAAGGGTGCGCGCCTGAAAGAGATCTCGACCCAGTCGCGCCTGGACATGGAAAAGCTGTTCGGCGGGCCGGTGTACCTGGAAATCTGGGTCAAGGTCAAATCGGGCTGGGCCGACAACGAAGCCGGCCTGCGCGCCTACGGCTACGAGTAATTCCCACCACGCCAGGAGCCTGTCCTCACGCGCATGCCCAGCCACGACGACTTCCTCGACGACAGCCCGGAACTGAGTTCGTCCCCCGGCGTGCAGTCCGGCGCGCCCGCGCCAGCGGCCAAGCGCGCCCGTCCCCCGGCGCGCGACGGCGGCCGCGTCACCGGCCAGCCCGGCTTCGTACTGCACAGCTATCCGTATAAAGAAACCAGCCTGATCGTCGATATGTTCACGCGCGACCACGGCCGCATCGGCCTGGTGGCGAAGGGCGCCAAGCGCCCGCTGTCGAAGCTGCGCGGAGTGCTGCAAACCTTCCAGCCCTTGTCCGTGTCGTGGAGCGGCAAGTCCGAACTGCGCACCCTGATCGACGCCGAATGGGTCGGCGGCATGCTGCCGCTGGAACGCACCGCGCTGCTGTGCGGCTTTTACCTGAACGAACTTTTAGTGAAACTGCTGGCCCGCGACGACCGCCATCCGGCCCTGTTCGACCATTATGTCTCGACGCTGAACCAGTTGGCCCACGGCGAACCGGCGCAAATCGTCTTGCGAAAATTCGAAAGAGCCCTACTTAAGGAGACAGGCGTCGCTGCCGACCTGAGCCGTTGCACGACAACCCGCAGCCGGGTCGAGCCGGGCCTGGACTATGTGGTCGATCCGGAAAAGGGCGCGCGCGAAGCTGGTAGCGGCGAAGTGTGGCCCGTGGTGTCGGGCAAGACCTTGCTGGACATGGAGCGCGAGGATTATGCCGACCCGGCGACCCAGGCGCAGAGCAAGCAGCTGATGCGTTTTTTGCTGGCGCACCAATTGAACGGGCAACCGCTCAACACGCGCCAGATTTTGATCGATTTGATGCAACTGTAAGAGTGTAAGAAAGTAAGGGCGAACATGAGCTTCCTGCAACCCGCCGGCCAGGTGATCGACCTGGGCGTGAACATCGACCACGTCGCCACCGTACGCAACGCGCGCGGCACGACCTACCCGGACCCGCTGCGCGCCGCGCTGCTGGCCGAGCAGGCCGGCGCCGACCTGATCACGCTGCACCTGCGCGAAGACCGCCGCCACATCAAGGATGCCGACGTGCTGGCGCTGCGTCCGCTGTTGATGACGCGCATGAACCTGGAAGCGGCGGTGACGCGCGAGATGATCGATTTCGCCTGCCAGGTCAAGCCGCAGGACGTGTGCCTGGTGCCCGAGCGGCGCGAGGAAGTCACCACCGAAGGCGGGCTGGACGTGGTGCGTTACTACAATGAAGTCGAAGCGGCGGTGAAGCAGCTCAAGGAAGAGGGCATCCGCGTGTCGTTGTTCATCGACGCCGACGCGCGCCAGATCGAAGCCGCCGCTGCCGTGGGCGCGACCGTGATCGAACTGCACACCGGGCGCTATGCCGAAGCCGAGGGCGAAGAGGTTGCACGCGAGCTCGACCGCATCAAGCTCGGCGTGCACGAAGGCGCGAAACGCGGCCTGCGCGTGAACGCCGGCCATGGCCTGCACTACACCAACGTCCAGCCGGTGGCGGCGATCGCCGACATCCACGAACTGAACATCGGCCACGCGATCGTCGGCCACGCGCTGTTCGTCGGCTGGGAAAACGCGGTGCGCGAGATGAAGGCGATCATGGTCGCCGCTCGCCTCGGCGTGTCGTACGCCAAGCAGGGAGCCTGAGATGATCTACGGCATCGGCACCGACATCGTCCAGATCTCGCGTGTCGAGGCCGCCCTCGCACGCAGCGGCCCGCGCTTTGCCGAGAAGATCCTCGGCCCGCAAGAGCTGGCCAAATACCATGCCCGCAGCGCCAAGAACGCGGTGCGCGGGCTGCGCTTCCTGGCCACCCGTTTCTCGGCCAAGGAAGCGTTCTCCAAAGCCATCGGCATGGGCATGCGCATGCCCATGACCTGGCGCTCGATGCAGATGCTCAATGACCCGAGCGGCAAGCCGGTCATCGTCTGCAGCGGCGCGCTCGACGAATTCATGCGCCACAACCGGCTGAGCGCCCAGGTATCGATCAGCGACGAGGCCGACTACGGCGTCGCCTTCGTGATCGTGACCCAGGCCGCGGCCGCATCATCAGCGTCATCAACGGTAGATTAATGTCCGAAGCAAAACCCGATGGATCCCAGGGCGGTGTCGACCTCACGCCCGAACTGGCGGCGCGCCTGGGGCGCGAGCGCCTCGGCGAAGCGCGCGAGCAGGCCCGCGCCGACGCCAACCGCGACCTCAGTCCCGAGGTGAAGGCCGATACGCGGGCCCAGGTGCTGGCCACCGTCAGCCGCCTGCCGCCGCTGCCCGGCGTGTACCGCTATTTCGACGGCGCCGACAACGTGCTGTACGTCGGCAAGGCGCGCAACCTCAAGAATCGCGTGTCGAGCTATTTCCAGAAGAATCTGTCCAGCCCGCGTATCGCGATGATGGTGTCGCAGATCGCGCGCCTCGAGACCACCGTGGTCAGCAGCGAGGCCGAAGCGCTGATTCTGGAAAACAACCTGATCAAGTCGCTCAAGCCGCGCTACAACATCCTGTTCCGCGACGACAAGAGCTACCCGTACATCAAGATCACCGGCGGCAAGGCCCCGCGGCTGGCCTATTACCGTGGTGCGCTGGACAAGAAGAACCAGTATTTCGGACCTTTCCCCAGCGCCTGGGCGGCCAAGGAATCGATCCAGCTGCTGCAGCGCGTGTTCATGCTGCGCACTTGCGAAGACAGCGTGTACTCGAACCGCACGCGGCCGTGCCTGCTGCACCAGATCGGCCGCTGCAGCGCGCCGTGCGTCGACCTGATCACACCCGAGGATTACAAGCTCGACGTCGAGAACGCGGCGCGCTTCCTGCGCGGTCGCCAGAGCGAAGTCATGGCCGACCTCGAGCAGAAGATGCAGAACTATGCGATGGACCTCAAGTTCGAGCAGGCCGCCGGCGTGCGCAACCAGATCCAGGCGCTGTCCAAAGTGCTGCACGCGCAGAGCATGGAAACCACGGGCGACGCCGACGTCGACGTGATCGCCGTGGTAGTGCAGGGCGGCCGCGCCTGCGTCAACCTGGCGATGGTGCGCGGCGGGCGCCACCTGGGCGACCGCGCCTACTTCCCGAGCCATGTCGGCGATTCGCTCGGTGAATGCCCGATCGAGGTCGAAGTGTTGTGCGCCTTCCTGGCCCAGCATTACGCGGGCCAGTTCATCCCGGGCACGCTGATCATGAACGTCGAGTTCGACCAGCCGGAGCTGATCCTGGCCCTGGCCGAGCAATGTGGCCACCGCATCAACCTGGTGCTGCAGCCGGGCGGCCAGCGCCGCCAGTGGCTCGAGATGGCGCAGAAGGGCGGCGAGATCGCGCTGGCGCGGCTGCTGTCCGAGCAGGGCTCGCAGCAGGCGCGCACGCGCGCACTGGCCGACGTGCTGCAACTCGACAGCGAGGAGCTCGACACCCTGCGCATCGAGTGCTTCGACATCAGCCACACGGCGGGCGAGGCGACGCAGGCCTCGTGCGTGGTGTTCCATCACCACCAGATGCAGAACGGGGAATATCGCCGCTTCAACATCAACGGCATCACGCCGGGCGACGATTACGCCGCCATGCGCCAGGTCTTGACGCGGCGCTACGAAAAGGTCGCGGCGGCGGTCGAGGCGGGCGAGGGCGTCATGCCCGACATCGTGCTGGTCGACGGCGGTAAGGGCCAGGTGGAAATGGCGCGCCAGGTGTTCACCGAGCTGGGGCTGGACATCTCGATGATCGTCGGCGTGGCCAAGGGCGAAGGCCGCCGCGTGGGCCTGGAAACCCTGATCTTCGCCGATGGCCGTGCGCCGCAGGAGCTGGGCAAGGAATCGGCGGCGCTGATGCTGGTGGCCATGATCCGCGACGAAGCGCACCGCTTCGCCATCACCGGCATGCGCGCCAAGCGCGCCAAGGCACGCCAGGCCTCGCGCCTGGAAGAGATCGAAGGCATCGGCGCCAAGCGCCGCCAGCGCCTGCTGGCACGCTTCGGCGGCCTGCGCGGCGTGGTCGACGCCAGCGTGGAAGACCTGATGACGGTGGAAGGCATTTCGAGCGCGCTGGCGGAAGAGATTTATCGGCAGCTGCATTGATTGGTAGGGTTGGCGGCTTTGCCGCCGACCCTACGTCAACCATCCTCTTCATTAACCCGTTGAGCTGGATATCACCCGCTTTCTCCCGGATACAGCTGAGCCGAATGGCCCAAACACGCATATCCCATGTAGACTTACGGCCAAGCATTTTTCCACGGTAATCAGTTCTTCCCATGCCTTTTAACATCCCCATTCTCCTGACCTGGTTACGCGTCGCCCTGATTCCCCTGGTCGTCGGCCTGTTCTACCTGCCCACCGACTGGATCACCCTGCCGGAACGCAACCTGGCCGCCACCGTGGTCTTCATCGTCGCCGCCATCACCGACTGGTTCGACGGTTTCCTGGCACGCCGCTGGAACGAAACCTCGGCCTTCGGCGCTTTCCTCGATCCGGTGGCCGACAAGCTGATGGTGGCCGGCGCGTTGCTGGTGCTGGTCCAGCTCGACCGCGTGAACGCGGTGATCGCCTTCATCATCATCGGCCGCGAGATCACGATCTCGGCACTGCGCGAATGGATGGCCCAGATCGGCGCCACCAAGTCGGTAGCAGTGAGCTCGCTCGGCAAGATCAAGACCGCGGCCCAGATGACGGCGATTCCGATGCTGCTGTTCCACGACCGCCTGTTCGGCATCGACATCCATTTCTGGGGCGACTATCTGCTGTGGGTGGCAGGTGTGCTGACCGTGTGGTCGATGTTCTATTACCTGCGCCGGGCCTGGCCGCTGATCAAGGAGAAGGCGCCGCATTAGCCTTCGGGTAGTCAGATGAGTAATTTGTTTCGTGGCATCCTTGACGTACAGAATAGAATCTCTATAATGCCTGCCTGTTGCGACAACAACGCAGCAGAATGAAAGACGAAGCGGGAGTAGCTCAGTTGGTAGAGCGCAACCTTGCCAAGGTTGAGGTCGAGAGTTCGAGACTCTTCTCCCGCTCCAGTTTCGACTGGGGCAGCAGGTAGTAAAGTAGTGGCGTAGTAAATTGTAAGACTCCAATGCGGGAGTAGCTCAGTTGGTAGAGCGCAACCTTGCCAAGGTTGAGGTCGAGAGTT
>NZ_DAMAGA010000035.1:0-58734 GCF_031995545.1 Massilia sp. | reverse complement strand
ATCGGAAGTGCGCAACCTGGCGCAGCGCTCGGCCGCCGCCGCCAAGGAAATCAAGCAACTGATCGGCGACTCGGTCGAGAAAGTCGACACCGGCACCAAGCTGGTCGACCACACCGGTGCGACCATGCGCGAAGTGGTCGATTCGATCCAGCGCGTGACCGACATCATGGGCGAGATCTCGTCGGCCAGCCAGGAACAGATCACCGGCATCGACCAGGTCAACCAGGCCATGGGCTCGATGGACAACGCGACCCAGCAGAACGCCGCCCTGGTCGAGGAAGCCACCGCCGCCACCGCCGCCCTGCAGGAACAGGCTCAGCGCCTGGCGCAGGTGGTGGATGTGTTTAAGCTCGATCCGCGCCATGCCGTGGCTGCGACCAAGGCGCCGGTTGCGGTCAAGGCTGCGCCGGCTCCGGTGCGCAAGGCGCTGGCTGCGGCGTCTGCCGCCAAGCCGGCTGCGAAAGCGGCGCCAAGCGCTACTGCATCGGCTGCCGCCAAACCTGCAGCCGCGTCGCGCGCCAAGCCGGTCGCATCGACCAAGGTCTCGGAAACCGAGTGGGAAGAGTTCTGATGTCCTGACCGGGGTGCACGCCCCGGGTAGTCAAATTGAACGCCGCCGTTCCCTATACCGGGCACGGCGGCGTTTTTGTTGCGTCCTTCTTCGCGCGTCTAAACACGCCATCTTTCATCTTTCAGTATGCCAAACAAAAATATTTTCATAAATGTATTGCTATAAATAAAGATTACTACCCGATCTTCCCGCAACCGCTCCACGCCGGGCGCTCGCCCGCCGCTTGATGGCACATCAAAGGCGACATCGCTTCAGGCTCGTCCCGGGAGCTGCTCCTGCACGCGCTACGCGTGTCCCTTCCGCCGTTCCTTCAAACTTACGTAAAACTATTTACAGCTAGCTTTACCGTTGAATTCCTGCTTCGTCGAAGCCGGTTTCACCTTGCAGTTTTGCAGGGCCAGAGCCTTCTTCTCCACAGGCTGACACGGTGGAACTCACCGCCATACGTATAAGACTACACAAATTTAAATGAGTTCCAGGTTAGCTGTTAAAAACCATTTGGGCCACTAGCTGGCGCTCTCGAGCGCAAAGATTTTCTATCAGGACCACAATTTGACTTCCACCAGCTCACGCATACCGACGGCAGCGGCACATCCGAATTCCTCTTTTCCCACCATGAACGTGATCGGCTTCACGCCTGGATCGGCTTCACGCCTGGAATAGTGGCTGCGCCTGGTGATGGTAATTTTCGTCGCCAATATCGCCGGCAACCTGATCTCGAGCCGCCTCGCCACCCGCTTCGGCCTGCGTAACACGGTGATCTGGATGGGCGCGGTAGGCAGCGCGATCAGCACACCGCTGCTGTTCTATGTGCCGCAGATGTTCATCGGCGACTTCGCGGTGGCCTGCGCGTTCGGTGCGCTGTACGGCCTGACGCTGGGCGGCTTCGTGCCGCTGTCGGCGCTGATGCCGCTCCTGGTGCCGAAGAACCGCGCCGCTGCCCTGTCGGTGCTGAGCCTGGGCGCCGGCGCCTCGACCTGGGTCGGCCCGGCCATCGTCGCCATCTTCAGCGCCTCGCTGGGCGTGGCCGGCATCATCTGGATCTTCGCCGGCCTGTATGCGCTCAGCGCGTTCCTGATGATTCCGCTGCGCGATCCGGAGGGACTGCGCGACGCGGCGCCGGCCTGACTTACCACCACGTGAAGTTCAGGTCCAGGCCGATCTTTTGGGCCAGGAAGAAGGTGCCGAACACCAGGCCGGTCAGCAGCAGCGCGAAGAGGACGGCAATCTTGCCGACCATGCGCAGCACCGCGCGGCGCTCTTCCTGCTTGCCCTTCTTGCCTTGGTCGTAATGCCACTTCACGGCGAAAAACATGCCGGTACATAGGACGATCACCTTGAACGTGCCGGCGATGATAGGGAACCATTCCATAATATTTGCGTACTTCCAGGTTTGTACTTGAGGATGCTTACTTGGCCGGAGCGATGTCCGGTCAGGTGGGAGGATGGTATTGCTGCGGGTTCTGAGGCATTCTACTCAAAAGCAATTTCCATACATTGAGACAAAATGTCCCAGTTGAAAACCATACAAGATGACGATTCGCCAAGCTGGCTGCCGCACCTGGCCAGGCACGGCGGACCGCGTTTCCTGCAGATCGCCGATGCCCTGCAGGCGGCGCTCGCCAGCGGAACGCTGAAACCGGGCGACCGCCTGCCGCCCCAGCGCCAGCTGGCAGCGCAACTGGACGTCGACCTGACCACGATCACGCGCGCCTACGACGAAGCCCGGCGCCGCAACCTGCTGGAAGGCCGCGGCGCCCGCGGTACCTATGTGGCGGCGCCGAAGGTCGAACTGGACTCGGTCCTCGACCTGAGCATGAACACCCCGCCACCGCCGGACGGCGTCGACTTCGACGACCTGCTGAAACAAGGCCTGTCCCAGGTGCTGATGCAGGCAGACAACGAATTGCTGATGACTTACCACCTGGGCGGCGGAAGCGATGCCGACCGCAAAGCCGGCGCCCGGTGGCTGGCGCCGATGTTCGGACCGCTCGATTCACGCCAGCTGGTCGTCTGCCCGGGGGCGCAGGCGGCGATCGCCGCCTTGATGCTGGCGCTGACCGAGCCCGGCGACGTCATCCTGGCGGAGCCGATGAGTTATCCGGGATTGCGCGCCGCCACCACCCAGTTCGGCCGCCGCATCGTCGCGGTGGGAGCGGACGGGCACGGCATGGTGCCCGAGATGCTCGAGCAGGCCTGCCGCCGGCACCAGCCCGGGCTGGTCTACCTGAATCCGACCCTGCAAAACCCGACCGCCATCACCATGCCCGAACACCGGCGCAAGGCGCTGGCCGGCATCGCGCAGCGCTGCAATGTCCGCATCGTCGAGGACGATCCCTACTGGCTGCTGGCCGATGCCGCGCCGCCGCCCATCGCCGCGTTCGCCCCCGAACACGTGCTCTACATTTCCACCCTGTCGAAATGCCTGACGCCCGGCCTGCGCGTCGCCTTCGTGCTGGTACGCGACCCGCAGGTGCGCGAGCGTTTCCTGGTCGCGCTCAGGTCGTTTGCACTGATGGCCGCGCCGCTGACGGCGGCCCTGGCCACGCAATGGATACTCGACGGTTCGGCCGACCGATTGCTGCAGGGCGTGTGCAAGGAGGCGCGCCTGCGCCACCGGATGGCGCGCGACATCCTGGCCGGGCGCTACGGCGGCGCCGGCGACGGCCTGCACGTATGGCTCGCGCTGCCGGCCTACTGGCACTCTTCGCAGCTGGCGCAGGCCGCCGACAGCGAGGGCATCGCGGTCACCCCGGCCGAGGCCTTCGCAACCGGCGACGCATCGGTGAATGCGATCCGGATCTCGCTGGGCAGCATCAAGGACCGTGGACACCTGCAGGCGGGGCTGCAGCGGCTGTCGCATCTGCTGGCGCAGCGGCCCGAGCCTTTCAACCCTGCCGTTGTTTGACATGCCATCGCGCCAGGCGCATACTGGATGAAGATGTTAGCGCTATCAACTATTAAAAACACCATAGACATCCGGAGACAGACATGCTCAACAGCGGGCCCGAAACGGCGGCCGCCACGCCGCCTGCCGCGCAGTCCAAGGCGCCCCCGGCCGCGCCTTCCACCAGCCAACTAGGCTGGCGCGAAAAGCTCAGCTATGGCGTGGCCGACATGGGCTTCAATTTTTATTGGGCCAATATCGCCACCTTCCTGCTGATCTTCTATACCGATACCTTCGGCATCTCGGCTGCGCAGGCTGCCACCCTGCTCGCTTCGATCAAGCTGATCAACGCCTTCACCGACCCGCTGATCGGCGCCGCCGCCGACCGCACCACTACCCGCTTTGGCAAGTTCCGCCCCTACCTGGTGTGGATGTCGGTGCCGCTGGCCGCCGCCGCCGTGCTCACCTACACCACGCCCGACCTCGGCGCCGACGGCAAGCTGCTGTGGGCCTACGGCAGCTACCTGGCGATGATGGTCTGCTACACCTGCGTCAACATACCGTATAACGCCCTGTCCGGCGTGATGTCGGCCGACCCGCAGGAACGCTCCACCATCAACGGCCTGCGCTTCATCTTCGCCTTCGGCGGCAGCACGCTGGTGACGGCCGCCACGCCATCGATGGTGGGGTGGCTGGGCGCCGGCGACGACGTGCGCGGCTGGCAGCTGACCATGCTGGCCTGGAGCGTGGCCGCCTCGCTGCTGTTCCTCGTCACCTTCCTCAACACGCAAGAGCGCGTAGCGCCGCCGCCGAACCAAAAAAGCGACGTGCTGCGCGACATCCGCGACCTGGCCGCCAACCGTCCATGGGTGGTGCTGTTCGTGCTGGCGCTGGTAATCATGGTGACCATCACCCTGCGCACCACTACCTCGGCCTACTACTTCAAGTACGTGGTCGAGCGCCCCGAACTGATGGCCAGCTTCGTGCCGACCTATATGGTGTTCGCCGCCATCGGCGCCGCCTGCACGCCGCTGCTGACGCGCTTCATCGACAAGAAGCTGTTGATGATCATCCTGATGAGCGCCACCGCCGTGCTGTCGTCGGCCTTCTTCCTGATCCCGCCCGAGCGCATCGACCTGATGTTCGTGCTGCAGGCCGGCCTGGGCCTGGTGCTGGGACCGAAGTCGCCGCTGGCGTTCTCGATGTATGCCGACACTGCCGACTACAACGAATGGTCCACCGGCCGCCGCGCCACCGCCATGACCTTCGCCGCCGCCACCTTCTCGCAAAAGCTCGGTACCGCGGTCGCGGTGAGCGTGATCGGCGCCGTCTTCACCTCGCTCGGCTACGTGCCGAACGCGGCGCAAACGGTCGGCTCGCAGGCCGGCATCGTGTGGCTGATGTCGTTCGTGCCGGCCGCCTTTGCCCTGCTGGCAGTGCTGGTCATGTTCTTCTATAACCTCGACGCCAGGCTGCTGGCGCGCATTCAGCTCGAACTCGCCGCACGCAAGGCGGCGCCATGACATCCACGGAGACCCGATCCATGCTGCACCCGCAAGACGACCGTTATGTGCTGACCAGCCCGACCGCCATGCCGCAGGCCGGCGGCTTCCTGTGGAACCGCAGGATGATGATCCAGGTGACCTGCCGCGGCTATGCCACCGCCCAGTTCATGCAGCCGGAACCGGCCAAGTATTCGCACGCGCCGAACCTGGAAGCCAAGTCCTTCATGCAGCCGGAGCAGGCCTATTACGCCCACCATCCGGGCCGCTTCTTCTACGTCAAGGACGAAGAGACCGGCGAGCTGTTCTCGGCGCCCCACGAACCGGTGCGCGGCGGCGTCGACCGCTTCGAATTCTCGGTCGGCCCGCAAGACCTGCGCTGGACCGTGGAGAAGCTGGGCATCCGCATCGAACTCACCCTCACGCTGCCGCTGGAAGACGTGGCCGAGCTGTGGTCGTTCGCGGTCACCAACCTGTCCGGGCGTAAGCGCAAAATCAGCGTCTACCCCTACTTCACGATCGGCTACATGTCGTGGATGAACCAGTCGGCCGAGTACCGGCACGACCTGGGCGGCATCGTGGCCTCGAGCGTGACGCCGTACCAGAAGCTGGAAGACTATTTTAAAAATCGCCTGTTCAAGGACAAGACGGTGCTGCTGTGCGAGCAGGCGCCGGATGCATGGGAAGTCAACCAGTCCGCGTTCGAAGGCGAAGGCGGGCTGCATGCGCCGTCGGCCGTGAACGAAGAACGCCTGGCCTGCGGCGACGCACGCTACGAAACGCCGGTCGGCGTGGTGCAGTATCGCTTCGATCTGGCACCAAACGCGCAGGAGCAGCGCCGCCTGCTGTTCGGCCCGGCATTCGACGACGCCGAAGTCGCGCAGCTGCGCACGCGCCACCTGAGCGAAACGGCCTTCGCCGCCGCCGCGCGCGAGCAGCAGGCGTACCAGAAGGAAGGCGCCGGCGTGCTGTCGATCGCCACGCCCGATAAGGAATTCGACAACTTCGTCAACCGCTGGCTGGCGCGCCAGGTCTTCTATCACGGCGACGTCAATCGCCTGTCCACCGACCCGCAGACCCGCAACTACCTGCAGGACAATATGGGCATGGCCTACGTCAAGCCCGCCTCGGCGCGTGCCGCCTTCCTGCACGCCTTGAGCCAGCAGGAACCGAGCGGCGCGATGCCGGACGGGATCCTGCTGTTTGCGGGCGCAGAGCTCAAGTACATCAACCAGATCCCGCACACCGACCACTGCGTGTGGCTGCCGGTCTGCCTGCGCGCCTATCTCGACGAGACCGGCGACGACGCCATCCTCGACGAACAAGTCAGCGCCGCCGACGGCAGCACGAAGAGCGCCTTCGAGCGCATCTGCCTGGCGATGGACTGGCTGCTGCACAAGCGCGACGCGCGCGGCCTGAGTTACATCGAGCAGGGCGACTGGTGCGATCCGATGAACATGGTCGGCTACAAAGGCCGTGGCGTGTCCGGCTGGCTGACCGTGGCCGCCGGCTATGCACTGAAACTCTGGAGCGCCATGTGCGCGGCGCGCGGCGAAGCGGCGCTGGCGGCACGCTTCGAGGCCGGCGTGCAGGACCTGAACCGCGCCGCCAACACCCACCTGTGGGACGGCGCCTGGTACGCGCGCGGCATCACCGACGACGACGTCAAGTTCGGCGTCGCGGCCGACCCTGAGGGCCGCATCTACCTGAATCCGCAAAGCTGGAGCTTCCTGTCGGGCGCGGCCAGCGACGACCAGCGTTCCCTGATGCTTGCCCAGATCGACGAGCAGCTGGCCACGCCCTACGGCGTACAGATGTTCGCCCCGCCCTACAGCAAGATGCGCGACGACGTCGGCCGCGTCACGCAGAAGCACCCAGGGTCGGCCGAGAACGGCGCGGTGTACAACCATGCGGCCGTGTTCTACATCTACAGCCTGTACACGATCGGCGAAACCGAGCGCGCTTTCGATGCGCTGCGCAAGATGATTCCGGGGCCGGATCAGGAGGACTACCTGCGGCGCGGCCAACTGCCGGTGTTCATTCCGAACTACTACCGCGGCGCGTACAAGGAATACCCGCGCACGGCCGGGCGTTCGAGCCAGCTGTTCAACACCGGCACCGTGGCCTGGGTGTATCGCTGCGTGATCGAAGGCTTGTGTGGTTTGAGGGGCGACGGCAATGGACTGGCGGTGGCGCCGCAGCTGCCGGCGCACTGGCCCGGCATGTCGGTCACGCGCCACTTCCGTGGCGCGACCTTCGAGGTCGAGATCAAGCGCGGGGCGGTCGATCAGGTCACGGTGAACTGCGATGGTGCGATGCTGCCGGCGCCACGCGTCGACAACATCGAGCCAGGCCGCACCTACCGCCTGGAGGTAACGGTCCCGTAGGGTTGGCGGCTATGCCGCCGACGCGTCGATTGTTACCGGCTCCGATGTCGTATCGGACGACCGTGCCGCCAACGATCACCGCGTCGGCGGCGAAGCCGCCAACCCTACGTTTATTGCATGGTGTACGTCTGCTGCGCCGTATCCACGGCAAATCCGCGCGCCGCATCCCAGTACGTGAACCAGTAGCGCACCGTGTCGCCAACCTTCAACCCACCCGCGGTGTACGTGTTATTGCTGCCGCTAAGCTGCATACGCACGTTCTGCTGCGCCCCGTTGTTCACGGTGTAGTGCACATCGGCCCAGCCCCCGGTAGTGGTCCGGAACTGCAGCATGGTGCTCGACGTCTGCGTCGCCGACGTCGGACCATTGTTCTGCGGCGGCGGCGTCACCGTACCACCGCCACCCGACTCCCACACGATATCGTCGATCGCGAACTGGAAGGCGGACGTCGGCAGACTGCCGTCGATGCTCGAGATCATGAAGATATCGCTCAGCGACTGCGCCGCCACCAGTGTTCCAAGCAGGTTCGAGACCGGAATCGAAGCCTGCGCCCACTGCCCGTTGCGGGTCAGGCCATAGGCCGTGGTATTGGCCGGGAAGTTGACCCAGTTCTGATTGGTGTAGGTATCGCCCACGCCGATGCGGAAGCCCACATTCGCCGGAATCTTGATGCGGAACTTGACCGTGCCGTTGCTGCGGTAGTTGCTCAGGTCACGCGCCTGGCGCGCCTGGATGCCGCCGCCGAACCACTGGCCGGGCGTGGTGTAGTTCCAGGCGATCACGTTGCTGCCTTCGTAGGCCGCGGTGTTGCCGGCGCCGGTGGAGGCGGTATTCCACAGGAAGATGTCGGAGCTGGTACCCGCCACCAGCTTGCCGTTGACGGCCGTGTTATCGGTGAACACGCCGAACTTGCCGGCCACCTCGGGCACGGTCTGGTTGCCCAGCTTGACCTGGCCCTTGCCGTCGAGCTGATACACGCGCACATAGTCGACGTACATCGTGCCCGGCAGCGGCGCCGTGACCTGCCCCGGATTGGCGGCGTCGGTGAAGTTGCCGCCCACCGCCATGTTCAGCAGCAGGTAGAACGGTGCCTGCAGCGCGCTCGAATTGACCGGCAGCGGCGCGTCGTACATATTGCGCTCGACGCCGTTGTCGACCACCGAGAAGCGCATCTCGCTCTCGGTCCAGTAGAAGCGGTAGGTGACGAAACGGTTCGCCAGCGAAGCAGAAGGCACGACCCAGTTCTTGGTCTGCCACGCGGTGGACGCGGCGCAGCTCTCGTTGCCCGGCACGCAGGCCGCCTGCTGCCAGGTAATCACGTTCGAACCGACGAAGTGGTTCGACGACGGCGCATTGCCCTTGGCCCGCTCGACCGCCTTGTGGCCCATCTCCATCACGTCGATCTCGCCGTTGCGCGGCCAGCCCTGCGAACTGGTGCCGAGCAGCCAGGCTGCCGGCCACAAGCCGGTGCCCAGGTTCGGCGTGGCGATGCGGAATTCGATCATCCCGTACTGCACCTGCACCTTGCCGCGTGTATCGAGCCGCGCCGAGGTGAACGCGTTGCTGCCGACTGTCTGGCTGCGCGCCTGGATCGCCAGCGCGCGCGTGCCCGATTCAAACGGCACGTTGACGATCGAGGCGTTATTGGGGCTGTAGGTCTGCAGCTCTGCGTTGCCGTAGCCGCACAGGCCGATCTGGCAGCCGTTGCCGTCCTGGAGGTTCCAGGTGCCGGTGTTGACGCTGTTGCCGTTGAATTCCTCGGACCACAGCAGCTGGCCGATTTGCGGGTTGGTGACGCTGGCGGCGGCTTGCGCGCCGCAGGCCAGCAGCAGGCCGGCGGCGAGCGCGCGCAACGGCTTGCGCTTCGAATGATGGATCGCACGACTGGTCGAACGGTGGTTGTTCACTTTGGCTCCTCTTTTCTCACTTTTTTCACTTCAATGAAAATGTGGCTGTGCCACACTGCGCCAACTTGGGGGTTGGTCTCGAATGAATGTGATCGAAAGCTGGAATTGGAAACCTTTCCAATCGTGTGTGGAAAATATAGTCTGATTTAACCGGGGCGTCAAACCGATGAGAACGCTGCGTGTGGCGTTACCCCACACGCATAAGCGATGGCGGTGGCTTAGCGTTTAGGCGCTGTGGCGCAGGATCTGCTCTACCAGCTGCTCCGGCGTATCGCGGATATCGAGCGTCACGCCCGCCTCGTCCGCCTGCAGCGGCTCGAGCGTCGCGAGCTGGCTGTCGAGCAGCGAGACCGGCATGTAGTGCCCCGGCCGATCGCTCATGCGCTCGGCCAGCACCGCGCGCGGGCCGGCCAGGTGGGCGAAGCGCACGTCGGCCGCGCCGCCGCGCAGCACGTCGCGATACGCGCGCTTGAGCGACGAGCAGCCCAGCACCACGCCACCCGCCGCGTGTCGAGCGATCTCGCCCTGCAGCGTCAGCAGCCAGTCGCGCCGGTCGTCGTCGGTCAGGGCGACGCCGGCCGACATCTTGGCGACGTTGGCGGCGCTGTGGAAGGCGTCGCCTTCGATGAACGGCACGCCGAGCCGATGCGCCAGCAGCGCGCCGATCTTGCTCTTGCCGCAGCCGCTGACACCCATTACCACCCAGGTGGTGGCCGTCGATGCGCTCTGATCCGCGCTCTGATCCGTAGTCATGATGTTTCCTGATAGCGCTAACAAAACCATCGATTGTAGCGCTTTGGGCGCGAATGTAAAGCGCGCCCGGGCGTAACCGCAGGTCAGGGACAGGACTGCGCGGCGTCAGGCGCTCTCGCGCTCCTGCAGCGAGAAGCCGAGGTCGATGCGTCTCTGCTCCGGCTCGCTGCCCTTGATCAGCTGCAGCAGCAGCGACGCCGCCTCGAAGCCGATCCGGTAGCGCGGCGTGCCGATCGTGGTCAGGGACGGCATCATCCAGGCCGACGCCGGCAAGTCGTTGAAGCCGCATACGGCCACGTCCTGCGGGATGCGGATGCCGTGGCGCTGGCAGTGGTAGACCGCGCCGTGCGCCAGGTCGTCGTTGCAGCAGAACACGGCGTCGCAATCGGGTACCTGTTCCAGCATGCGCTTGAGCAGATCGGCGCCAAGCGCGATGGTCGAAGGATCGGGCACCATCAGTTCCAGTGCCTCGTCGAACAGGCCGGCCTCGCGCATCGCCTGGCGATAGCCGTCGGCGCGGCGCAGCGTGCGCTCGTCGAGCTGGGCGCCGATGAAGCCGATGCGGCGGTAGCCGCGCCCGATCAAATGGCGCGTCATCGCCATGCCGGCATCCAGCTGCGAGAAGCCGACCGACAGCACGTTGGGGTCGTCGGACAGGTCCATCATCGACACCGCCGGCACGTTCGACGCCGCCAGCATCGCCGACACCGCCGGGCTGTGGGCCAGGCTCGACAGCAGGATGCCGTCCGGGCTGGACTGCAGGTAGGTGCGCAGCAGCTTTTCTTCCTCGGCTTCCGAGTAATGCGTGTTGCCGATCAGGAGCTGGTACTGGCCCGGCCCCACCGCGTCGTGGATCCCTTCCAGCACCGCCGTGAACACGGCGTTCGACAGCGACGGCACCAGCACCGCGATCACGTGCGACTGGCTCGAGGCCAGCGCGCGCGCCGCGCGATTCGGCACGTAGCCAAGTGTTGCCACGGCCTGTTCGACCTTGGCGCGGGTGGCGTCCGACACCATCTGCGGCTGGCTCAGCGCGCGCGACGCGGTCATGATCGACACGCCGGCCAATCCCGCCACTTCCTCGAGCGTCGCGCGCCCCGTCCCCCTGCCCTTGCCCCTGCTGCCGCCCTGGCCCCGGCTGCCCTTGTCCATCATGCTCCTGTTCCGATCGCTACTGCCGTCATGTCGATGCCGGGCGCCGCGCGCCAGGCCGATGCACAGCATACCATCGGCCGCGCCGCTCCTGTGCAGAGCTCAACGCGACGCCATGCACCGGATGAGTGCGTTATGCTTGACGCGTGACAGCCCCTGCGGCAGAGTGCCGCCATTGTTTACCCAACGCGTCCATGTTCGTCGATTTTCAGCCGCCACCCGCCAGCGCCCCGGCGCCGCAAGCCGATGCCGCCGTCTCGTTCGAGGCGGCCTATGCACGTGCGCGCGAACATGCCAACGGCGGCCAGCCCGAACTGGCGCTGGCCGAGTACAGTGCCCTGCTGGCGCGCTCGCCCGGCAACGCCGACGTGCTGCTGGGACGCGGCATCGTGTATTCGCGCCTGGAACGCTGGGATGAAGCCGAAGCCGACCTGACGGCGGCGGCGCGCGTGGCGCCCGACTATGCCGATGTGTGGTCGGCGCTGGCCGACCTGTATCGCTGGAGCGCGCGCCCACAGCAGGCGATCGCGGCCTACGACCGCCTGATCGCGCTGCAGCCGGACGTTCCAGCACATCGCGCGGCGCGTGCCGCCGTACAAAGTGGTGAAGCCGATGCGGCGCCCGTCACGCAAGAACCGCCGGCCATCGCGCAGCAGCGCGCCGCCAGCCCCGATGCCGCGATCGCCGCCGGCTACAGCTGGCTGGCCAACCTGTCCTCGTCCTGGCTCGACGTCGGCGACACCCCGCGCTGGAACGAGCAGACGCTGAGCGTGCGCCACTACCTGCGCGGCGGCTCGCTCGCCTTCGAGACCCTGCGCGCGCACCGCTTCGAGCAGACCGGGCACGCCTGGGCCCTGGACGCCTACGTCGACCTGTGGCGCGGTGCCTATGCCAACCTGCGCTACCAGAAGGCGCCGGGCGCGCGCCTGTTCCCGGCCAACGCCGGCCGCGTGGAGCTGTACCAGGCGCTCGGACGCGGCTGGGAACTCTCGCTCAGCGACGACGTGCTCGGCTTCGACCAACGCGTGAACATCTACGGCGTCGGCATCGCGCGCTACGTCGGCAACTTCTATCTGCAGCTGCGCCACCAGAACATCGTCTCCGAAGGATCGCACGGTTCGGGCGATCGCCTGCTGGGCCGCTACTATTACCGCGGCGACGCCGACAGCTACGTCGAGCTGCGCGTCAACCGCGGCCGCAGCGACGACGCGCTGTCCCTGACCGGCGGACGCACGCGTTCGGGCGGCGGCGGCATCGACGTGCTGCATTACTTCACGCGCGACTGGGGCGGGCGCTTCGGCGCCAGCCTGTCGCGCGACGGCGGCGCGGGCCGTGAACGGGGCGTGACGTTCGCGCTGTATCGCCGATGGTGACGGCCGTGACAGCACCGCCGCGCACTGCCGGCGCCATCGGCGGCGCACTGGCGCATGCACTTGCTCATGCGCTGGCTGCGCTGCCGGCATTGGCCGCCGCCTGGCTGTGCCTGCGCATCGCCGAGAGTATCCACGCCGGCGCCGCCGGCATGCCGCAATCGACGCTGTTCGGCGCCGCCGTCGGCAACGACGCGCTGGCGCTGCTGCGCTACGCCTTCCTGATCCTGCTGGCCGCGCTGCCGCTGGCATTGACCACGTCGCGCCGCCTGCGCACGGTGCTGCTCGGCGCCGGCTGGAGCGTGCTGCTGTGCGCGCACGCGGCCCTGCTGCAATACCACTGGAGCGCCGGCGTGCCGCTCGGCGCCGACCTGTTCGGCTATGCGCCGGGCGAGATCGGCAAGACCGTGGCCGCCGGCATGGCGTTCGACGCTCGCCTGGCGGGCGCTCTGCTGCTGGCGCTGGCCGTGCTATGGACCCTGCTGCTGCTCATCGAGCGTTTCGCCTGGCCGCGCGCCGGCCGCCTCGGCGTGCTGGCGGCGCTCGGCGCCAGCGTGCTGGCCTTCGCCGTGCTGCCGGGCCACTACACGCCGCGCGTGGTGGAGAGCGATGCCGAACGCGATTTCCTGGTCAACAAAAGTGCCTGGTTCGCAGACCGCAGCCTGGACTGGCTGGCCGGCGCCGCACCTGCGCGCGCGGTGGCGCAGGCACCGGACCGGGCGCCGTGGCAAGGCGCCGATCCGCAGTATCCCTTCCTGCGCGCCGAACGCACGCCGGACACGCTCGGCCCCCTGTTCAAGCCCGCCACCGGCTGGAGCACGCCGCCCAAGCTGGTGTTCATCATTGTCGAAGGCCTGGGCCGCACCTTCTCCGGCCCCGGCGCGCGCCTGGGCAGCTTCACGCCCTTCCTCGACGCGCTGGCCGGGCGCAGCCTGTACTTCGAAAACTTCCTGGCGCCGCAGGGCCGTACCTTCGGCGTCCTGACTTCGGTATTCGGTTCGCTGCCGTTCGGCGAAGGCGGCATGGCGGCGCTGGGCGAGCGCATCCCGCGCCATGCTTCGCTGCCGTCGGTGCTCAAGGAGCAAGGCTACGCCACCCGCTTCTACACCGGCTCCAACGTGGAGTTCGACAACGAGACCCAGGTGCTGCGCGCGATGGGCGTCGAGCAGATCGTCAGCGAGCGTGATTTCGGCCCTCCTTACGTGTGCGCCAACGAATGGGGCTACGGCGACCGCGACCTGATGCGCATGGTGCTGGAGCGCGAACGCGCTCTCGGTGCCGCGCCGGCGCTGACCATCGTCCAGACCACCGGCATGCACAACCCGTTCACCTTCCCCGACCAGGCCGCGTGGCGCGAGCGGGTCGAGCGCCGCGTGGCCACGCGCCGCCTGCCGCCGCTGCCGGTGTACACCGAACAGCGCGACGTCTTCGCCAGTATCATGTACATGGACGACGCGCTGCGCATGTTCTTCGAAGAGGCCAAGAGCCTGCCCGGCTACGACAACACCATCTTCGTCATCACCGGCGATCATCGCCTGCCCGAGCTGCCGATGCAGACGCGCCTGGAGCGCTACCACGTGCCGCTGATCGTGTACTCGCCGCAGCTGAAGGCGCCGCGCGCGATCAAGTCGGTGTCGTCGCAGTTCGACCTGGCGCCGGCGCTCTTGGCCTACCTGTCCAACAATCACCGCATCAAGACCCCGGCGCAAGTGACGTGGCTTGGCGCCGGCCTGGATACCGAGCCGTCGCTGCGCAACCTGCACGCGATTCCGCTCAAGCAGACCAGGACCGAACTGAGTGACTTCATCTCCGGCATGGCCTACCTGGGCCAAGACCGCCTGTACACGCTGGGCGACGGCATGGCGATCGACCGCCTCGACAACGATGTGCTGCTGGACCAGGCACGCGCGCAGTTCGCGTCCTTCCTGCGCGCCAATGCCACGATCGCGAGCGGCGCCGCGCTGGCGCCGGACGGCATTTCCCTGGTGCCCTTCGGCGGCGAACGCACCCTGCGCATCGCGCCGCTGCTGGCCGAAGCCGGGGCGGTCGGCGTCAGCGGAATACGCGTGCGTCCCGGCAGCGGGCGCCTGACGATCGAAGCCACCATCACCAATCACGCCACGGCATCGTCGCGCACCTTCGCGCCGATGCTGGTCGTCGCCGACGAACATGGCGCGCAGCTGGCCGAGAGCGTGGCGCCGGCATTGGTGCTCGGCGCCGGCGAAGCGGTGCGCGTCGCGCTGCAGCCGCCGCGCGAGCTGGCGGCAGGCGTGTATTACGTGTCGGTGATTCCCTCGCACCCCGACACCGGGCGCGCGATCGGCGCCGGCCAGTATCACTTGCCGGTGAAGCTGGACTGAGCTGGGTCATCCGAGTTCGTTGCACTCCTGTCACGCTGTTGTATTCCTGCTGAATTTGCCGAATTCTCGGGTCAATATCGTTTCACCCCAGCAACTGTAGGGTTTATACTTATTGCGAACAGGCAATCCTGCCCTTCGCTGGAGAGAAACCCGCATGCGTCTCAACACCCCGGTCACCGCCAATGAAATCCTGCTCGGCGAAGGCAAGACCATCGTGTCCACCACCGACCTGCAGGGGAATATCCGCTATGCCAACCCGTACTTCGTGCAGATCAGCGGCTACAGCGAAGAAGAACTGATCGGCGCGCCGCAGAACATCCTGCGCCATCCCGACATGCCGGTCGAAGCCTTCGCCGACATGTGGCAATCGATCCGCGCCGGCCGCCCGTGGAGCGGCATGGTCAAGAACCGCTGCAAGAACGGCGACCATTACTGGGTCTATGCCAACGTCACCCCGGTGCTGGAGAACGGCCGTCCGGCCGGCTACATGTCGGTACGCACCGCACCGACGCGCGAACAGGTGACGCAAGCGGCGGCGCTGTACGCCGAGTTCAAGGCCGGCAATCCGCGCCGCCTGGTCCTGCGCAATGGCCGCGTCGAGCGCAGCGGCCTGGCCGGGCGCATGGCCGCGCTGGGCCGCCTGCCGCTGCGCGCCCAGGTCAATGGCGGCATGAGCGCCGTCAGCGCGCTGCTGGCCGCGCTCACGCTGGCCTGCTGGCAGGCCGGCTTGCCGGCATGGACCTCGGCAGCGCCGCTGGCTTGCCTGGTGCTGGTGCTTGGTCTGTGGTCGAGCCTGCGCCGCAACGTGCTCTCGCCCCTGGCCGAAGCCGGCGTCTTCGCGCGCAGCCTGGCCGGCGGCGACCTCACCTGCCGCATCGCGCCGCGCCGCGACGACGAGATGGGCCAGCTGATCGCCGCGCTGCGCCAGTCGGCGGTGAATCTGTTCAGCGTGATCGGCGACGTACGCGCCAACTTCGACGAGATCCGCCATACCAGCGGCGAAATCGCCAGCGGCAACATGGACCTGTCGAGCCGCACCGAGTCGCAGGCATCGAGCCTGCAGGAGACCGCGGCCAGCATGGAGCAGCTCACGCGCAACGTCGGCCACAGCGCCGACGGCGTCAGCTCGGCCAACGCGCTGGCGGCACGCGCGGCGACGGTGGCCGGCGACGGCCAGCGCCGGGTAGCGGAAGTGGTGAGCACGATGGACGCGATCAGCGCTTCGTCGCACAAGGTGCTCGACATCGTCGGCATGATCGACGGCATCGCCTTCCAGACCAACATCCTGGCCCTGAACGCCGCGGTGGAAGCGGCGCGCGCCGGCGAGCAGGGCCGCGGCTTTGCGGTGGTGGCGGGCGAAGTGCGCACGCTGGCCCAGCGCAGCGCAGCGGCGGCCAAAGAGATCAAGGCGCTGATCGACGCCTCGATCGCCACTGTCGACAACGGCAGCCGCCTGAGTGTCGCCGCCGGCGCCGCGATCGGCGAAGTGGTGAGCGCGGTGGGCGACGTCACCCGCGTGATGGACGACATCGCCACCGCCACGCGCGAGCAGTCGGGCGGCCTGGGCCAGGTCAACGGCGCGGTCAACCAGCTCGACACCATCACCCAGCAGAATGCGGCGCTGGTCGAGGAATCCGCCGCAGCAGCAGCTGCCCTGGCGCGCCAGGCCGACGACGTGGCGCAGGCGCTGGCGGTGTTTCAGCTGGAAGGCCGGCGCACGGCATCGCTGCGCCTCGCCGCGTAGGGTTGGCAGCTCAACAAAAATCGCGGCTGCGCGCATCCAGCCCGCCCAGCAGGTGCGACAGATCGACCAGCCGCTTGGCCACCAGGTGGCGCACCTCGCCCTCCTTCTGCCACACCCCGTACACCCCGAGCAGCGGTGCGTTCAGTACCTCGCGCCGCTGCTGCTCCACCAGCGTCGGCCACACGATCACGTTGATGTTGCCGGTTTCGTCTTCCAGCGTCATGAACAGCACGCCCTTGGCGGTGCCGGGCCGCTGGCGCACGGTGACCAGGCCGCAGGCGCGCGCCAGCTGGCCGTTCTGGAAGGTCATCAGGTCGGATGCCGGCATGAAGCGCTGTTTCAGCAAACGCTCGCGCAGCAGCGCCAGCGGATGGCGGCCCAGCGTCAGCCCCTGCGCGCGGTAGTCGCCGACGATCTCCTCGCCCTCGCTCGGCGCCACCAGGCTGGGCGTCTCTTCGCGCGGTACGGTCGGACGCAGCAAGTCCTTGTCGGGCGCCGCGCCGGACGCCTGCCACAGCGCTTCGCGCCGGTGCCCGGCCAGCGATTGCAGCGCGTTGGCCGCGGCCAGCACTTGCAGGTCGCCGCGGTCGAGCTGCGCGCGGCGCGCCAGGTCGGCCACGCTGTCGAACGGCTGCGCCGCGCGCGCCTGCTCGATGCGCTCGGCCGCGTCCTGATTCATGCCGCGCTGGAGCGACAAGCCAAGCCGCACCGCCGGCTGGCGCGAGCGGTCCTCGGGGTCGTATTCTTCCAGCGTCGAATCCCAGCCACTGACCGTGACGTCCACCGGCCGCACCTCGATGCCGTGGCGGCGCGCGTCCTGCACCAGTTGCGACGGACTGTAGAAACCCATCGGCTGGCTGTTGAGCAGCGCGCACAGAAACGCTGCCGGCTCGTGGCACTTGAGCCAGGAACTGGCATACGCCAGCAGCGCGAAGCTGGCCGCGTGCGATTCGGGAAAACCGTATTCGCCGAAGCCCTGGATCTGGCTGAAGATCGCTTCCGCGAATTCCTGGGTGTAGCCGCGTTCCAGCATGCCGCCGACGATGCGGTTGTAATACTGTTCCAGCCCGCCCTTGCGCTTCCAGGCCGCCATCGCGCGGCGCAGCTGATCGGCCTCGCCCGGCGTGAAGCCGGCGCCCAGGATCGCCACCTGCATCACCTGTTCCTGGAAGATCGGCACGCCCAGCGTGCGCTCCAGTGCTACCTTCATCTCGGCGCTCGGATAGTGCACCGGCTCCAGCCCCTGGCGCCGGCGCAGATACGGATGCACCATGCCACCCTGGATCGGCCCGGGCCGCACCACCGCCACCTCGATCACCAGGTCATAGAACTGGCGCGGCCGCATGCGCGGCAACATGCTCATCTGCGCGCGCGACTCGATCTGGAACACGCCCACCGTGTCGGCATTGCAGATCATGTCGTAGGTGGCCGTATCGTCGGCCGGGATGTCCTGCATCTCGAACACTTCACCGTGGCGCAGGCCGACCAGTTCCAGCCCGCGCCGCATCATCGACAGCATGCCCAGCGCCAGCACGTCGACCTTCATCAGGCCCAGCTCTTCGAGGTCGTTCTTGTCCCACTGGATCACGCTGCGCTCCGCCATCGCCGCGTTCTCGATCGGCACCAGGCGCGAGAGCTTGCCGCGCGCGATCACGAAGCCGCCCGGATGCTGCGACAGGTGGCGCGGGAAGTTCAGCAGCGACTGCGCCAAGGTCGCCCACTGGCGCGACAGCGGCGCGTCGGGATCGAGACCGCTCTCGGCCAGGCGCCCCAGCAAATCGGCGCGGCTGTCGAACCAGTGATGGGTCTTGGCCACCTTCTCGACGATGGCGAGATCGATGCCGAGCGCACGCCCGCTGTCGCGCAGCGCGCTCTTGGGCCGGTAGCTGATCACCACCGCCGCCAGCGCCGCCCGTTCGCGCCCGTACTTGCGGTAGATGTACTGGATGACTTCTTCGCGCCGCTGGTGCTCGAAGTCGACGTCGATGTCGGGCGGCTCGTTGCGCTCCTTCGAGATGAAACGTTCGAACAGCAGACTGGCGCGCGCCGGATCGACCTCGGTGATGCCTAGGCAGTAGCACACCGCTGAGTTGGCGGCCGAGCCGCGGCCCTGGCACAGGATCTCCTGCGAGCGCGCGAAGCGCACGATGTCGTACACGGTCAGGAAGTAATGCTCATAACGCATCTCGGCGATCAGCGCCAGCTCGTGCTCGATCTGGGCCTGCACCTTGGCCGGGATGCCGGCGGTGAACCGGCGATGGGCGCCGATCCAGGTCTCGCTGCGCAGGTAGCTGCTGGCGTCGTGGCCGGGCGGGACTACTTCATCGGGATACTCGTAGCGCAGCTCGTCGAGCGAAAAAGTGCACAGGCGCGCGATGCGCACCGTCTCGGCCAGCGCCTCGCGCGAATACAGGTTGGCCAGGCGCAGGCGCGCACGCAGGTGCTGTTCGGCGTTCTGCGCCAGGCCATAGCCGCACTGCGCCACCGGTTTGCCCAGACGGGTGGCGGTGAGCGTGTCCTGCAAGGGTTTGCGCGAGCGCACGTGCATGCACACGTGGCCGAGCGCCACGATCGGCAGGCCGTGCTGCCATCCCACCTCTTCCACCGTGGCGCGGTGGGCGTCGTCGAAGGCGCGGTGCAGCAGGTTCAGCCCCAGCCAGGCACGCCCCGGGAAGGTGGCGGCCACCCACGCGGCCTGCGCGTGCAAGCGGTCGACGTCCTTTGCCTCGTGGCCCGGATAGGGCGGCAGCAGGATCGCCAGGCAATCGGGCATGTGGCGCAGGTGGGCGCTGGCCGGCGCCGGGTCGGCCAGGTCGCCGGGTGTCAGGTAATAGGTGCCCTTCTCGCTGCGGGTGCGCCCGAGCGTGATCAGTTCGGACAGGTTGCCGTAGCCCTCGCGGTTCTGCGCCAGCAAAATCAGGGATGGCGCCGCGCCGCCATCCGGGTCCTTCAAATGGAAATGGGCGCCGACGATCAGTGGCAGGCCGGTCTTCTTGGCTTCGGCATGGGCACGCACCACACCGGCCAGCGAGCATTCGTCGGTCAGCGCCAATGCGAAGTAGCCCAGCTGCGCCGCGCGCGCCACCAGTTCCTCGGCATGCGAGGCGCCCTGCAAAAACGAGAAGTTCGACAGGCAGAACAACTCGGCATAGGGCGGCAGTACCTGGGATGACGGCGGCTGGAATTCAGGCATGGGCTACAATGCTGACAGAACAGCAAATACTGTATAAAAACACAGTATAACCGACTAGCCAACCTGACAAGGATTCTCGTGCTTCCTTCATACACTGCGCATGCATTGCGTTGCTTCGGCGCCGCGCCCGGCGACGGTAATCCGGCCCTGGTGATCGAAGACGACGCCTCGCCCGCAGCGGCGCGGCAAGCCTTTGCACGCGAACGCAATACCACCTGCGTCTGGATCGATCCGGCGCCGCAGGACGGTATCGCCGCAACCGTCGACTTCTACTATCCGCACACGCGCAGTCCCTTGTGCCTGCATGCCACGCTGGCGGCGGCGCAGCTGCTGTTCGCGCGTCACGGCGCCGCAGTACCGCTGACGGTACGCACTGCGGTGCATGGACAGGAACTCGGCCTGGCGCGCATCGGTGACGACCTGTTCGTGCGCCTGGCGCCGCAGGAGGTAGCGCAACCCGCGCTGGACCCCGGCTTGATCCCGCGCCTGCTGCGCGTGTCCGATGCGGCCCTCACCGGCGCGGCGCAGGTGGCCTCGGTCGGCAGTCCCAAGCTGCTGGTCGAAGTGCGCACCGCGGCCGAACTGCATGCGCTGGCGCCGGACCTGGAAGCCATCGCCGCCTGGAGCAAAAACACTGGCGTGAATGGCATGTATGCCTGGTGCCGTCACGCGGACGACGTCTTCGAAGGCCGCAACTTCAACCACCTTGACCCGCGCCTGGAAGACAGCGCCACCGGCGTCGCGGCCGGCGCCCTTAGCGTGCTGCTGGGACGCGGACTGACGCTACGCCAGGGCAAGGCGAGCGGGCGCGATTGCCTGATCCGCACCCGCATCGAAGACGGCGCGGTGCTGGTCGGCGGGCGCGTGGAAGCGCTCCCATGAAGCGTCCGATGTCACCATCTGTCTTCGCTTTGTCACCTTTTGTCGCGGGCTTATGCATGGGCTAGAGTTATAGCTCTACAACGTTGCATTAATGCTACAGTGCGATGGTTATCGAAGGATCAAGCGATTAAACTCCGAATTTCCTTCGGAGAAAATCGTGCCTAACCTGAAAATAATGTCTCGCTCGCTGTTGCTGGCCTTGTACGGCAGCACCGCCCTCGCCGCCTTCCCGGCCATCGCCCAGAACACCCTCGCCACCCCGGCCGCCCCTGGCGTCCAGGCCGGCGACGTGGTCCCCAGCGTCAGCGTGGTCGGTTCGCGCCGCGTCGGCGTCGCTTCCGCCACCGACACCCCGGTCGCGGTCGACTTTATCCCGATGACCAAGGCGGCCGAGCAAGGCGGCCAGTTCGACCTGGCCCAGGCCCTGGCCACCCTGTCTCCGTCGTTCAACTCGACCCGCCAGACCGGCGCCGACGGCGCCGACCTGATCGACTCGGCGGCCCTGCGCGGCCTGGGTTCGGACCAGACCCTGGTGCTGGTCAACGGCAAGCGCCGCCACACGGTGGCGCTGGTGAACCTGTTCGGCGCGCGCAACCGCGGCAACACCGGCACCGACATGAACGCGATCCCGCTGATGGCGATCCGCGAAGTGCAGGTGCTGCGCGACGGCGCCGCTGCCCAATACGGCTCGGACGCGATCGCCGGCGTGATCAACATCGACCTCAAGAAAAACCTGGGCTGCGAATCAGTGGTGGGCTACGGCCAGTACACCGCCGGCGACGGCGAGAACTGGCTGGCCTCGGCCTACTGCGGCGTGGCCGTGGCGGGCGGCGTGCTGGGCATCACCGGCGAATACTATGACCGCGGCCGCTCGAACCGCTCGGAACCGGGCAACCCGCGCATCATCGGCGACACCAAGTCCGAAAACCAGACCGTGTACCTGAACGGCGACTTCCCGGCCGGTCCGGGCAACAAGTTCTACTTCACCGCCGGCGTGCAGAAGCGCGACGCATCGTCGGCCGCCTGGGCGCGCGAAGGCCTGGGTTCGGAAGACATCCCGTCGCGTAACTCTGCCGCGATGTACCCGAACGGCTTCGTCCCCTTCATCAATGGCGACCTCGACGACCGCTGGGGCACCGTCGGCTACCGCTGGACGATGGGCGAATGGAATGCCGACCTGTCGCAGACCTACGGCTACAACCGCCTGAAGTACGACATCGCGAATACCCTGAACGCGTCGATCGCCAACCTGGACCTGACCAACGGCGGCGCCGGCACTAGCGCCAGCAGCTTCAATGCCGGCGGCTTCTCGTTCCGCCAGGCCACCACCAACCTCGATATCAGCCGCTTCTACAGCGGCGTGGCGCAGGGCATGAACGTCGCCTTCGGCCTCGAACACCGCCGCGAAAACTACAAGATCTTCGCCGGCGAAGCGGGTTCGTATATCGACGCCGACGGCGTGGGCGTGGGCGGCAATGCCGGCAGCCAGGGCTTCCCGGGCTTCCAGCCGGGCGACGAGACCGACGCCGACCGCCACAGCAGCGCGGCCTATATCGACGTCGAAACCGACCTCACCGACCGCTTCAAGCTGCAGACCGCGCTGCGCTACGAGCGCTATTCGGACTTCGGCTCGACCACCACCGGCAAGCTGGCCGGCGCATACCGCATCAATCCGCAGGTGCTGCTGCGCGCTTCGGCCAGCACGGGTTTTCGTGCGCCGTCGCTGCAGCAGATGTACTTCTCGTCGACCTTCACCGACTTCGTCAGCGGCCAGCCGCTGGACGTGGTGCTGGCGCCGAACGGCGGGCGCGTGGCCAATGCCGCCGGCATCCCGCAGCTCAAGGAAGAGGAATCGAAGAGCTACACGCTGGGCCTGACCTGGGCGCCGACCCAATCGACTTCGCTCACGGCCGACCTGTACCGCATCGACATCGACGACCGCATCGTGCTGTCGGGCCGCTTCGACGCCGACAACTTCCCGGCACTGGGCGCGACGCTGCAACAGCTGGGCGTGGGCCAGGCGCAGTTCTTCGTCAACTCGGTCGACACCAAGACGCAAGGCCTGGACCTGACCGTGTCGAACCGCGCCACCGTCGGCATCGGCCGCCTGAACACCTACCTGGCCCTGAACTTCAGCAAGACCGAAGTGCAGCGCGTGAAGGCGCCATCGAGCCTGGCCGGTTTCGAGGACGTGCTGCTGTCCGAGCGCGAACGCCTGTTCATCGAAGAAGGCGCGCCGCGCCGCAAGGCCACGCTGGGCTTCGACTGGACGCAGGGCCAGCTCGAGACCTCGCTGCGCGTGATCCACTACGGTCAGCAGACGCTGGGTACCTTCTCGGGCCAGCCGGTGCCGAACCAGCACTATGAAGCCAAGACCTCGGCCGACCTGTCGTTCACCTGGGCCTTCAGCGACAAGACCCGCCTGACGGTGGGCGGCACCAACATCTTCGACGTCAAGCCGACGCGCCAGGATCCGAACGAGACCGACAACGGCTTCAAGTACGAGAGCGTGCAGTTCGGCCTGAACGGCGCGGCGATGTTCGCGCGTCTGGCGCACCGGTTCTGATGCACTGACCGGCTCGCGTTCGAGCACTGCGGCCCGCGATCCTCGCGGGCCGTTTTCTTTTGTGCGCCGGGCCATGCACGCGCTTGTGCAAGAATGGCGCCATCTTTTACCTTCGCAGCCGAACACCATGGACAAACTGATTGCAGAACTGATGAGGCTTTACCTGCCGGCCGGCGCACTCGCCCCCGAACTGCTGGCGCAGCACCTGCAGGGCGAACAGAACGTGCCGGTCAGCCTGACCGGCAGCGACGGCCTGACGCGCGCCATGATGATCCCGTTCCGCAAGGCCAAGGGCGCGCAGGACGACGCCCACTGGAACCAGCTGTGCGAGGTCGCCAACGCACTGCAGGAGCGCCTGGGTTTCCCCGCGCCGGCGGTCAGCATTTCGGGCGGCGACGCCTATTACCTGTGGCTGTCGCTGGCCACGCCGGTGCCGTCCGAGCAGGCCCAGGCCTTCCTGGAACGCCTGCGCGACGCCTACTTCCCCGACACCGAGCTGGCGCCCGACCACGTGCTGGCACCGGTCGCGCTGCCGCCCTGCCTGCATCCGCGCACCGGGCGCTGGGCCGCGTTCATCCATCCGGGCATGGGCGTCTCGTTCGCCGACGAGCCGGGGCTGGAGATGATGCCGCCATCCGGCGGACAAGCCGGCTTCCTGGAGGGACTGGAAAGCATCGACGAAGCGCAGTTCACGAATGCGCTGGCACTGCTGCAGCCGGAGGGCGACGGGCCGCAGGCCAGCCTGGCGCTGGTGCCGGCGCTGCACACGCCGGAGGTCGAGTTCGCGCCCGCTCATCCGCCGGTGTCTCGTACATCGCCTGCGCCGGCGGACGGCCTGCTGCTCAAGGATGCGACGCTGGAAGACATCGTGCGCCATCTGCATGCGCTGGGCATCGAGCCGACCTTCCGCCACGTGCTGCCGCCTGCCCGGCGCTAGCGTTCTGGACGCCGCTCGAAGCGGCTCTATGCCACACTGGCCTTCATCGACATTCGTTTCATGGAGGACAGCATGAGCACTGAACAGCAAGCGAAAGAACAGGAAAAGGACGCGGCGCAGCAACCGGACGCGGAAGCGCAGCACCTCGACACCGATGGGCTGAAGGACAAGAAGCCGGAAGAATTGACGCCGGATGAGTTGCGCCTGATGGCCGACACGATGCCGGGCGAAGGGCCGGGCGACTGAAGCGCCTGACGCCTTCGTTCACGTGAAGCTGCTGCCGGCGCAGCCGGCAGCAGCTTCACGTATTACTTGGTCACGGTAATCACCGACCGCTTGCCGCCTTTGAAACCGTACAGCGTCACGGTGCCATCGCGCACATCGCCACGTTCATCGAACGCGATCGGCCCGGTCACACCCTTGTACTGAATCCTGGCCAGCACCGGCAGATACTTGGCCGGCGCCGACGACCCGGCCTTCACCATCGCCTCGGCCATGGTCATCACCGCATCGTAGGCATACGGCGCATTGATCTGCACGTCGATCCCGAAGCGCTTCTTGTAATCGGCGCGGAACTTGTCCATGCCGACCTTGGCCTCGCCCTGCACACCGCCCGCTTCCGCGCACACCACCTGGCCGTCGGCCATGGTGCCGCCCGACAGTTTGAAGATCTCGTCCGAGCAGATGCCGTCGCCGCCCATCAGGCGCACGTTCATGCCCAGCTGCTTCATCTGGCGCAGCATCGGGCCGGCGGTGGCGCTCATTCCACCGAAGAAGACCATGTCCGGCTTGCTGGCGCGGATGCGGGTGATGATGGTGCTGAAGTCGGTCGCCTTTTCGTGCGTGAATTCGCGCGCCACCACGCTGCCGCCCTGCTTCTGCAGGCTGCGCGAGAACTCGGTCACCAGGCCCTGGCCGTAGGCGGTGCGGTCGTCGACCACGGCGACGCGGCGCACCTTCATGGTGCCGGTCGCGTAGCGGCCCAGCGCCTGGCCCAGCTGCACGTCGTTGGCCACTACGCGGAAGGTGGTGTTGTAGCCTTGCTGGGTGTATTTCGGGCTGGTGGTCGACGGCGAGATCTGCGGGATGCCGGCGTTGTAGTAGATCTTCGAGGCCGGAATGGTGGTGCCCGAGGTCTCGTGGCCGACCATGCCGTTGATCCTGGCATCGACCAGCTTCTGCGCCACGCTGGTGGCCTGCTTCGGATCGCCGCCGTCGTCTTCGGCCATCAGCTGGAAGGTCACCTTCTTGCCGCCGATCGTCACGCCACGCGCGTTGAGCGCTTCGATCGCCATGCGCGCGCCATTCTCGGTATCCTTGCCGAAGTAGGCCACCTGGCCGGTCACGGCGGCCGCGTGGCCGATCTTGATCACTTCCTGGGCCTGCACCGCACTCACCGCCATCGCTGCGGTGGCCACCAACAACTTTTTCTTCATCGCTTCCTCGTCAGCTTGCACGGCGGCGCCCGTGCGCCGCCAAACCGGCCATTCTACCGTGAGTGCTCACACGCTGCATATGCGCTGCCTGCGGTGACAATTCAGTATATTGTCAGGCGCCGGATGCGGTATCCTGCTGCGTTCGTCCGTACGAAGATGCCCGCCCCTCGGCGACAACAATTACAAGCAACGGAGACCATCATCGTGACACCAGCCCGCACCGTGGCTGCCGGCGCGCTCGCCGGCGGCATGCTATTGCTATCGGCATTCCTCCCCGCCCACGCCCTGGATGGAGCGCGCGACGCCGGCAAGGCCCAGGCGCCCCAGGCGCACCAGGCACGCGCCGCCGAGAAGGAAACCACGCCGCGCCGCAAGCCGCTCAAGGCGTCGGCCAGACGCGAATGCGGCCGCATCGACGCCGCGATCCGCGCCAACGAAGAAACCGAACGGCGTGGCGGCGCGCGCGGCGTGATGGAGTCGCTCGAGCAGGATGCCCAGAGCCTGCGCAAGCGCTACCGCGAACTCGGTTGCTGAGCTGACGCCTGCGCCGGTCCCTGCATATTAAAAGTAACGGTCGCCTTCAGCCCGCCCAGCCGCCCGGACTGGTCCAGCGCCAGCGTGGCGCCGTGGCGCTCGGCGATGGCCTTGATGATCGCCAGCCCAAGCCCGCTGCCGGCGGCTTCGCTGCCGGCCACGCGGTAGAAGCGGTCGAACACGCGTTCGCGTTCGTCAAACGGGATGCCCGGGCCGCTGTCCTCGACCTGCACGGTGATCCGCCCGCCCTCGGCATGCACGCCGATGTCGACGGTGCCGCCGCCCGGCGTGTACTTGACCGCGTTGTCGACCAGGTTGCGCAGCAGGATCTGCAGCGCCTCCGGCTGGCCGTCGATGGTGGCCGGGTCGGCCTGCTGCACGCCCAGGTCGACGCCCTTGTTGGCGGCCACGCCGGCCAGGTCGGCCACCGTGCGCCGCGCCAGGTCGGCCAGGTCCACCGGCCGTGGCGCCGCGCCGCCCTGGGCGCTGGCTTCCTGGCGCGCCAGCACCAGCAATTGCTCGACCAGGCGCGTGGCGCGGTCGATGCCGGCGGTGAGGCGGCCCACTGCGATGCGCCGGGTTTCGGGATTGTCGGCGCGGTCCAGGCTTTGCGCTTGCAGGCGCAGCGCGGCCAGCGGCGTACGCAACTCGTGCGCGGCGTCGGCCACGAAATGCTGCTGGGCGTCGAAGGCGGCCTGCACGCGGCCGAACAGCAGGTTCAGCTCCTGCACCACCGGCCGCACTTCGTCCGGCAGGCCGTTATCGGACACCGGCGACAGATCGTCGGCCTGGCGCGACGCCAGCTGCGAGCGCACCCGCGCCACGGGTTTGAGCGAACCGCTGACCACCCACCACACCACCAGCATCAGGATCGGCATCATCACCGCCACCGGCCCCAACGTGCGCAGGGCCAGGTTGCCGGCCATGTTGCGGCGCACGGCCAGATCCTGCGCCACCTGCACCGTCTGGTTGGCGGTCTGGATCGAGAATACGCGGTAGGTGGTGCCGTTGGCGCGCACGTTGGAAAAGCCGAGCACCGCGCGCTGCGGCAGGCGCGCGCGCGAGACGCTGTGGAACATCTGCACGCCGTCCGGGGACCACATCTGCACCACCATGTCGTCGTTGCCGCTGGCGCTGTCGGCTTCGGCGCGGGCGCGCCCTTCGTTGTTCGACAGCGGCGTGCCGGAGCGCAGCGACAGCGCCATCTGCTGCATGTGGTAGTCGAAGATCTGGTCGGCGTCGTGCAGCGCCGTGCGGTAGGCGATGGTGGCCTGGGCCACCGCGGCCAGGGTGATCGCGGCGAGCAGGAACCACAGCAGGCGCCCGCGCAGCGAGTGCGTCATTTTCATACTTTGGGAACCATGTAGCCCACGCCGCGCACGTTCTGGATCAAGTCGCTGCCGAGCTTCTTGCGCAGGCCGTGGATGTACACCTCGACCGCATTGCTGGAGACTTCATCGCGCCAGCTGTACAGCTTTTCTTCGAGCTGGGCGCGCGACAGCACGGCGCCGGGACGCGCCACCAGGGCCTCCAGCACCGCCCATTCGCGCGCCGACAGCGAGACGTTGGCGCCGTCCACCAGCACTTCGCGGGTGGCGGGATTGACGCTGATGTTGCGGTATTCGAAGACCGGTTCGGCGCGGCCGGCGGCGCGCCGCGACAGCGCGCGGATGCGCGCCAGCAGTTCGTCGAGGTCGTAGGGTTTGAGAACGTAGTCGTCGGCGCCGGCGTCCAGCCCGGCGATCCGCTGCGGCACCGAGTCGCGCGCGGTGGCGACCAGCACCGGGGTGCGGTCCTTGCGCGAGCGCATCGAGCGCAGCACGTCGAGGCCATCCTTGCGCGGCAGCCCCAGGTCGAGCAGCACCAGGTCGTAGTTCTGGTTCTGCATCAGGGCCGTGTCGGCCATCTCGCCGTCCTTGACCCAGTCGACGGCGTAGTGCTCGGCCCTGAGCAGGTCGAGCACCACTTCGCCGATCATCGTATCGTCTTCCACCAGCAGCAGTCGCATGAGATTTCCGTTGTTTCTGAACCGGTGCGCTGGAAGGACGCCGAGCTTCCTTAACCGATCCGCACCGGAATGAAGATTTTGTCACTCCCGCGCTGGATCAGCAAGGCCACCGACTTGCTGGCCTTGGACATCACCTCGCGCACCTGCTCGACCGAGTTGACCGGACGGCCGTTGACCGAGATGAGCACGTCGCCCGGTTCGATGCCCGCGATCGCGGCGGCGCCCGAGGCGTCCTCGATCACCAGCCCGGCGGCGATGCCGCTCTGGCGCCGTTCGACCGGTTCCAGCGTACGCAGGCTCAAGCCCAGCTTGGCGCTGTTGTCGAGCGACGCGACTTCTTCGCGCTCGCCACGCTTGGGCTTCTCGCTGGCGTCGGCCAGGGTCGCATCGATGCGCACCAGCTTGCCGTCGCGCCAGACGTCCAGCGCCACGCGTTCGCCCGGCTTGGACAAGGCCAGCATGCCCGGCAGGTCGCCCGAGCCGATGATGGCCTGTCCATTCGCACGGCGGATCACGTCGCCCGACTTCAGGCCGGCCTTCTCGGCGGCGCTGCCGCGCTCCACGCTCGAAATCAGGGCGCCCTCGGGCGACTCGAGCTTGAACGAATCGGCGAAGCTCTGGCCGACTTCCTGCACGCTCACACCGAGCTTGGCATGCTGCACCTTGCCGGTGGCGACGATCTGGTCCTTGATGCGTACCGCCAGGTCGATCGGGATCGAGAACGACAGGCCCTGGTAGCCGCCGGTCTGGCTGTAGATCTGCGAGTTGATGCCGACCACTTCGCCGCGGGTGTTGAGCAGCGGGCCACCCGAGTTGCCGGGGTTGACGGCGACGTCGGTCTGGATGAACGGCACCGTGCTGTCCGGCAGCGAGCGGCCGGTGGTGCTGACCACGCCGGCGGTGACGGTGCTCTCCAGGCCGAACGGCGAACCGATGGCCAGCACCCACTCGCCCACCTGCAGCGACTTCGATTTGCCGATCGGCGTGACCGGCAGGTTCTTGGCGTCGATCTTGAGCACGGCCACGTCGGTACGCGGGTCGGAGCCGAGGACCTTGGCGCGGAATTCGCGGCGGTCCTGCAGCTTGACGGTGACTTCGTCGGCGTTCTGCACGACGTGGGCGTTGGTAAGGATGACGCCGTCCGGGCTTACGATGAAGCCCGATCCGGCGCCGAAAACGGGAGCTTCACGACCGCCGCGCTCACCACCGTAGCGCGGGTCCTGAAACTGCTTGAAGAATTCATAGAACGGGTGGCTGGGGTCGAGGCTCGGCATGCCGCCGCCACGGTTGGCGACCTTGGTCGAACCGACCACGCGGATGTTGACCACCGCCTTGCCGTTCTGCGCGGCGATGCGCGTGAAATCGGGAAGTGCGACCGTGCTCGAAGGCGCGCCGACCGCGGCCGCCGGTGCGGGCGCGGGAGCCGGTGCAGGCGCAGGAGCGGCTGCTGCAACGGCAGGCGCGGCTTCGGCCTTGACGTTATTGTGATTGACTGCGATTGCACCGACCGCGCCGCCAATGACACCCGCGGCACACAGGGCCAGCGTGAGGCGTTTGGCAGTGATGGCAGTAACGGCACTAGGGTTCGACATGGTGTGTGCTCCTGATGAAGTATGTTGAATCGACGATGTGGACTATCGATGAAACGTATCTTCCCGCATGAGCCTTAGACAATACTTAATTTATTAAAGGACTGTCTTAAAGCGCACTTAAGTAGGGTTGGCGACTTTGCCGCCGACGCGGTCCACCAGTGCATGTGCCGCTGTGACGCATTTCGAACCTTACACGTGCGTTGAACGCGTCGGCGGCGTAGCCGCCAACCCTACGCGGGAATACCTGATCCGGACGTGCAAAGGGCGCCCATGTGAGCGCCCTTCTTTCAAACGACTACCGAGGTATCAGCCAGGGCGTCCGGTCAAGCGTTGTTAGTTAAGCGGCTTCGCGCTGTTCCAGGGTCTTGACGTTGCCGGTGTTGCCCTGCGCGTCGCCGATGGCGATCTTGCGCGGCTTGAGGGCTTCCGGCACTTCGCGCACCAGTTCGATGGTGAGCATGCCGTTGTCGAACGACGCGGTGGTGACCTTCACGTGGTTCGCCAGCTGGAAGCGCTGTTCGAAGTCGCGCGCCGCGATGCCGCGGTGCAGGAAGGTACGCTGGGTGGTGTCCTTCAGCTTGCGGCCGGTGACCACCAGGCTGTCACGCTCGGTGACGATTTCGACTTCGTCGCGCGAGAAGCCGGCCAGGGCCATCACGATGCGGTATTCGTCTTCGCTCACCAGTTCGATGTTGTACGGCGGGTAGCTCGGTTGCGCTTCGGCGCGTTGCTCGAGCAGGTTGGCCAGACGATCGAAGCCGATGGCGGAACGGTACAGGGGAGTCAGGTCAAAAGTACGCATGATATTCATATCCTTGTGAAGTTAAGCGATAAGTGACGGACCTCGTTGAGCATCCGTTGGAACCAATCTAATGCCACGCCAGGGCATTTTCAAGACTTATGAAATACGGATTTTTAGCCAATTTATCGAATATTGTTTGCAACATGTTTCAGTGGAAATGACAAGGAAATTTGCGTTTGGCGCCGTGCTACACTCGTTCGCTTGTGCCTAGTTTTCCTGCCTCCACCATGACCGCATCCCGTCGTTTCCTCGCCCCCGCCGCCCGTCCGGCCGGCGCCCTCGCCTTCGCTCTCGCACTCGCCTTCCCCGCTGCAGCCGCCACCCTCGCCGCTCCTGTCGCGGCCCCTGGCTCCGCCGTCCCGGCCGTGGGCAAGGCTGCCTATCCGGGCACCATCGCGCTGCACGTCGATGCATCCAACCTGTCGCAGCAGGTGTTCCGCATGCGCCTGTCGATGCCGGCGCGTCCGGGCCCAATGACGCTCCTGTATCCGCAATGGGCGCCGGGTAACCACGGCCCCAATATTCCGCTGACCCAGCTCGCGGGCCTGAAGTTCAGCGCCGGCGGCAAGCCGGTCGAGTGGACGCGCGACCCGGTCAACGTGTATGCCTTCCACGTCAACGTGCCGCAGGGCGCGGCCACGCTGGAAGCCGAATACCAGTTCCTGTCGCCGCTCGATACCTCGCAAGGCCGCATCACCATGACCGACGACATCCTCGGCGTGCAGTGGCAATCGGTGGCGCTGTACCCGGCCGGCTACGACGCGCGCCGCATCACGGTGCAGCCGACCCTGACGCTGCCAAAGGACTGGCAGTTCGCCAGCGCGCTGGAAGTCGAAGGCCGCACCGGCGACGAGGTACGCTTCAAGCCGCACGACTTCGACACCCTGGTCGATTCGCCGCTGTTCGCCGGCCGCCACTTCAAGCGCATCGACCTGGCGCCGGGCGCCAAGGTGCCGGTGATGCTGAACGTGGTCGCCGACAACGCCGAGAACCTGGAAGCCAAGCCGGAACAGATCGCGCTGCACCGCGCCATGGTCGACCAGGCCATCAAGCTGTTCGGCTCGACCCACTACAAGCACTACGACTTCCTGTTCGCGATCTCGGACGAATTCGGCGGCATCGGCCGCGAGCACCACCAGTCGAGCGAGAATGGCGTCAAGCTCGGCTACTTCACCGAATGGAACCGCAACGAAGCCGGACGCGAACTGCTGCCGCACGAATTCGTCCACTCCTGGAACGGCAAGTTCCGCCGCCCTGCCGGCCAGGACGTCCCCAACTTCAACACCCCGCTGCAGAACGAACTGCTGTGGGTGTACGAAGGCCAGACCCAGTTCTGGGGCAAGGTGCTGGCCGCGCGTTCGGGCCTGGTGTCGCAGAGCCATGCACGCGACGCGCTGGCGATCGACGCCGCGCGCTACGACAACACGCAGGGCCGCGACTGGCGAGCGATGCAGGACACGGTGAACGACCCGATCATCAACGGCCGCCGTCCGATCGGCTGGGGCAACTGGCAGCGCAGCGAGGACTACTACACCGAGGGCATGCTGATCTGGCTCGACGTCGACACCAGGATCCGCGAGCTCTCGGGCGAGAAGCGCAGCCTGGAAGACTTCGCGCGCGGTTTCTTCGGCGTCGAAAACGGACGCGTCGACGCGCTGTACTACAGCTTCAACGACGTGGTCGCGGCACTGAACAAGGTGCAGAAGTTCGACTGGGCGCCGTTCCTGCGCACCCGCCTGGACGGCCACGGCCCGGGCGCTCCGCTCGACGGCCTGGCGCGCGCCGGCTGGAAGCTGGTCTACACCGACACCCCGAGCGACGCCGGCCGCGCCGCCGAAGAACGCAGCAAGAGCGCCGACTTCACCTATTCGCTCGGCTTCTCGGTGCGTGCGGATGGCGGCGTGACCGGCGTGATCTGGGACGGCGTCGGCTTCCGTGCGGGGCTGGCAGCCAACACCACCATCGTCGCGGTCAACAACCGCGTGTACAAGGGCGAAGTGCTGAAGGCCGCGGTGCGCGACGCCAAGGATGGCAAGGGTCCGATCGAACTGTTGGTGAAGAAGGGGAACAACCTGCGCACCATCTCGCTCGATTACAAGGACGGCCTGCGCTATCCGCGTCTGGAGCGTATTGCCGGTACCAGGGATCGGCTGGAAGCGCTGTTCAAGGCCAAGTAAAGCTTGAACGGACGGCGGCCTGCCGTTAACGTAGGGTTGGCGGCTACGCCGCCGACGCGGGATCGCTGCTGGCTCCGATGTCGCGCCGGATGATCTCGCTGCAAACTATCACCGGAGCGCCGGCCGCCGCGTCGGCGGCATAGCCGCCAACCCTACTTGACCGCAGCGCAATGCTGCGGCTAACATGGCCCCATGCCTTTCATCGTGATCATCCTCGCCAGCGCCATCGCTGCCTATTATTCCTACCGCACCACACGGCGGTAGGGGCTATCACGCAACCCGGTCCGCCTGAGGCGGACATCACACGGGCAAACCGGTCTCCCTTGGGCGTTCCACCACCTGGAGACCACATGTCCACTACTTCCGACGTACTCGACCTGCTGCAAGAACGCGGCTTCATCCACCAGTGCACCGACGTCGCCGGCCTGCGCCAGAGCATGGCCAGGGCGCCCGTCACCGCCTACCTCGGTTTCGACGCCACCGCCGACAGCCTGCACGTCGGCCACCTGCAGGGCCTGATGCTGATGCGCTGGCTGCAGCGCGCCGGCCATACGCCGATGCTGCTGATCGGCGGCGCCACCACCCGCATCGGCGACCCGAGCTTTCGCGACACCTCGCGCCCGGTGCTGGACGAGGCCAGCATCGCCGCCAACATCGACGGCATCCGCAGCGCCTTCACGCGCTACCTCGGCCTTGAGGTGCCGGTGGTCGACAACGCCGAATGGCTGGACGGCCTGGGCTACCTCGATTTCCTGGGCAAGGTGGGACGCCACTTCAGCGTCAACCGCATGCTGACGTTCGACGCGATCCGCTCGCGCCTGGAGCATTCGCTGTCGTTCCTCGAATTCGGCTACACCCTGCTGCAGGCCTACGACTTCACCGAACTGGCGCGCCGCCACGGCTGCACGCTGCAGATCGGCGGCGCCGACCAATGGGCCAACATCATCAACGGCATCGACCTCGGACGGCGCCAGTCCTCGCTCGACCTGTACGGCCTGACCATGCCGCTGCTGGCCACCGCCGACGGCAAGAAGATGGGCAAGTCGGCCGACGGCGCCGTGTGGCTCAACGCCCATCGCCTGGCGCCGTACGGCTTCTGGCAGTTCTGGCGCAATGTCGACGACCGCGACGTGGGGCGCTTCCTGGCCTTGTTCACCGAGCTGCCGATGGATGAAGTGCGGCGCCTGGGCGCGCTGCAGGGCGCGGAACTGAACGAAGCCAAGATCGTGCTGGCCAACCAGGCGACGCTGCTGGCACATGGACCGGACGCGCTGGAGTCGGCGCAGCGGGCGGCGGCCGGCGCCTTCGGCGGCGGCGAGCGCGCCGACATGCCGACCTGCGTGCTCGATGCAGCGCGCCTGGCTGCCGGCGTGACGCTGGCCGAACTGGCGGTGGAGTCCGGATTGGCCGCATCGCGTGGTGCGGCGCGCCGGCTGGCGGCGGGCGGCGGCTTGCGGCTCGATGGCGTAACGGCGCCGGATGCCGATGCGGTGCTGGCTGGAGAAAACGGAGAATGGGTGCTGTCGGCCGGGCGCAAGCAGCATGCGCGCATCGTCGTGGTCAGTTGAGTGGAGGTGGCCTGAATTCGTGGCCGGCTGCAAGCGGCGCGTCCTGTGTCACACTGGCGGCATCCATCGTCACCGGTATGCACCCATGAACAAGTTTGCAGCCAAGCCCTACCTCCAGCGGATCTGGCCCGAGTTCGGCAGCGACGTCGACCTCGGCGAGTTTCCGTTCAACGTCCCCGCGGTGCGCGACTTGCAGCAGATCGACTTTCACGCCGACGTCACTTTCTTCGTCGGCGAGAACGGCAGCGGCAAGTCGACCGTGCTGGAAGCGATCGCGCTGGCGCTGGGCTTCGGCGTCGAGGGCGGGCCGATGAGCATCCAGCTGCTCGACACGCTGGGCGAGCGCTCGGCGCTGGCGCGGCACCTGCGCATGTCGCGCAGCTTCAAGCGTCCGCAGTACGGTTACTTCATGCGAGCGGAAAGCTTCTTCAACGTGGCGACCTACATGGACAAGGAAATCAGGGTTCCCTCGTACGGCGGCAAGGAGCTGCATGCGCGCTCGCACGGCGAAGCCTTCATGAGCGTCCTGCTCGATAAATTCAGGGCCAACGGCCTGTACCTGCTGGACGAACCCGAGGCCGCGCTGTCGCCCAATCGCCAGCTGGCGGCGCTGCGCGCGATCGATCAGCTGGTGCAGCAAGGCTCGCAGTTCATCATCGTGACCCACTCGCCGATCCTGCTGGCCTATCCGAATGCGAAGATCCTGGCGTTCGACGCGACCGGCATCAGCGAGATCGCCTACGAGGACACCGAGCACTTCGCGGTGACGCGCGACTTTTTGAATCACTATCCGCGCCGGCTGGAACAGCTGCTGGCGCCGGATTGACGCCATCCCACTGCGGCGCTAACGCCCCATCAACCCCACGTCCCGCGCTGGTTTACCAGGGTCTTCTTGCCCTCGGTGACCACCAGCCGCCCATCGGCGTGCACGGTGTAGGTGACGCGGCCCGAGCGGAACACATAGCCCTGGAAGGCGCACGGCGTGACGCCGTCGCGGCAGGTCGAGTGCATGGTCTTGCCGCGCAGCGTGATCGCCTTGCCGGACTTCTTGCTGGTGCCGGTATAGCTGACGTCATCGCAGGTGACATTGCCCTCTTCGCAGTTCTGCGTGATCGTGACCTTGTAGCCGGGCGTGTCCAGCGTCTGCGCCGTCTGCGCGTGGGCTGACGCCGCAAATACCAGTCCGGCGCAAGCCGCCAGCGTCGTGGATCGTTTCATGCATCCTCCTTGTCGACAGTGTTGGGACGATTATGCATGAGGCGGCAGCTCGATCCGTTCGATGGCGCGCTTATGGGCGCGGCGGGTTATCGATGCCAGAAATCATCACCGGGCACTGCGTGCCAGCCGGTGCAGCGTTTCGGCCACGTGGCGCCCGAACATGCGGGCGGTCTTGATGTCGCCGGCCGGGAACGCGTCGGCCGCCATGCCGTGTCCTGCCTGGGCCATCAGGCCGGTCCATGAACCGAGACGGTTCGCCGCGTCGGTCTCCGGCACGCCGGCGTGCTGCTCGGGCAGGAACGGATTGCCGACCCACAGCATCCCGTGCTGCATGCAGAACGTGAACATCGCCTGCAGCGTGGACTGCTTGTCGCCGGCCGGCAGCGACGACACGGTGAAGCCGGCGGCCAGCCGGCCTTCCAGGGCGCGTGCACGCCACAGCGGACCGGTGGCGTCCATGAACAGCTTGAACGGACCCGAGACGCCGCCGAGGTAGGTCGGCGAGCCGAGGATGTAGCCGTCGTAGCCGGGCAACGCGGCAGGGTCGCGCGTCATCTGCACGGCGTCGAGAACGGCGACGCGGGTGCGCGCCATGCTCTCGGCGCCGGCCGCCACGTGGTGCGCGATGTGGGCCGTATGGCCATGGCCGCTGTGGTAGACGATGGCCAGCGTCTTTGCCTGCTCGTCGCCTGGAGGCTGGGTGGCGGTGCTCATTGCACTGCTCCGGCGATGACGCGGGCGCACAGGTACAGTGCGAAGCCGAACACGATGTGGCTGGCCACGCTGCGCAGGCAGTTGCGCAGCGGCGCCGCTGTTTTTGAGGCGGCGAAGCCGGCGCCCATCGCGGGCTGCATCACGAACAGGGGCGCGGCTACCGTCGCCAGGCCGAACGCCAGCGCCGGCGCCAGCTTCGGGCTGCGCAGCCAGTCGATGCCGGCCAGCGCCACCAGCATGGCGGCGAAACCGATGCCGATCGCGTAATGCAGGAGCCAGCCAAGCGCCGTTTCGTGGCGCACCGGCGCCGCCTTGGCGATCGGCGCGTGGCGCAGGCGGCCGCGCCGCAGGTGGCCGGCCCAGCGCCCCAGCATCGCCAGGTCGAGCGTCGGCACGCCCAGGCGCCGCAGCAGCATCAGCCACGCATCGAGCAGCGCGGTCGCGCCGCAGCCGATCAAAACGATCAACACGATTTCCTTGGTTCCCATGGTTTCCTCCTGGTTGACGGGACTGGCGATGCGGACCACTATAGAAGTTGAAGTCAACTTCAAGTCAAGGGAGATTGCATGGATATCGCGGAAGTCGCGAAGCAGACTGGCGTGCCGGCATCGACGCTGCGCTATTACGAGAAACGCGGCCTGATCGCCTCGGTCGGGCGCCAGGGCTTGCGCCGGCGCTTTACGGACGAGGTGCTCGACCGCCTGGCGCTGATCGCGCTGGGACAGGCGGCCGGCTTGTCGCTGGACGAGATCCAGGCCCTGTTCGTTCCCGGGGCCGAGCCGGCGATCGACCGCACGCTGCTGGCGTCAAAAGCGGATCAGATCGATGCGCTGATCGTGCGGCTGGGCGCGATGAGCAAGGGCTTGCGGCATGCGGCGGCATGCCCGGCGCCGAGTCACATGGCGTGTCCGACGTTCAGGAAATTGCTGGCGTCGGCGGGATCGGGAGCGCTGGAGCGGCGCTGGCGTGGGACGAAGTTGCCGAAGCCGGCCGGTCGGCGCGCATGACAGCTTGGCGGCGCCACGTAGTGCCGTATTGCATCCCTGAGATAGGCCCGGTGGCAGGGCCGATCATGCACTGACGTCATGTTGTGTGGAAATGCGCATGTACTGAATGGTCGTAGCCCATGCCGCTGGAACCATCATGATGGCGCTCCGTGTTTTGCTACGTAGCGTCGGTACTGCCATTCCTGCAGATGCCATGTCGCCAGGCCGAACAGACCTCCCAGGACGAGGCAGGTGGGGCCCATGGTAGCGAGGGACTGCCCGAAGTGACCGTTCAGCCCCCCCAGCAGCAAGTACATGCAACACGTTGGCAGTCCGAATCCAACTACTCCGCGTTTCAGTATCCACTTTGCCAGGCCGGCATCGCGACTTTTCTTCCATTCCAGCGCATGTCTTTCTTTCATTCGTTTCCTGTCCAATCAGTCCATGCGCTGCGCCGCAAGAGATACGGTACGGGACGTCACCACGACCTCGCTGCCGAACACCAGCTTCTCGATATGCCGGCTTACCGCCTCGGCATCCTGTTGTTGCGCGCCGCCTTCGAACTGGATCTCGAGGACGATCGAACCATGACTCGTTGCCGAACTGATGCCGGTGACGCGGGGCAGCTTGAGGAGTGTCCGTTCGAGCGGATTGGTGACTGCCTGCTCCACGCGCTCGGGCGATTGTTCGGTTACCGCATAGCGCACCGCCACGACGGATGGCGCCGGTTCGAATGCGGACGCCGCCTGAGAACCCAGCAACATTGCCGCGGCGAGGACCCATGCTTTCATGGACTGCATCGGGCGCCGCGCCTTATTTGGCGCGATAGATCGCGCACAGCTTGTTGCCGTCCGGGTCGCGCACGTACGCCAGGTGCAGCGCGCCCATATTGCTTTCGCGAAGACCCGGCGGTTCTTCGATGGAAGCGCCGCCATGCGCGACGGCGACGTCATGGAACTGGTGCACCTGCTCGGGCGAGCTGCATTTGAAGCCGATGGTGGCGCCGTTGGCGGCGGTCGCTTCTTCACCGTTGATCGGCTCGCTCACGCAGAAGCTGTTGCCTTCATGACGATAGAACAGGCGGGTGTGGCCCGATGGCGCCTGATTGCGGATCGGTGCGCCCGCGCCGAGCATTCCGAGCACGGCATTGTAAAAACGTTCCGAGCGCTCGATGTCGTTGGTGCCGACCATGATGTGATTGAACATCCTTCAGTCTCCTTGTATGTGATGTGATTTAGTGGCCGCATAGCCTTGGAGGATCAATATAGCATTGCGCCACCGGTCGATCACAGGATCAGCCGTTCCAGTCTGCTGACCACCTGCTTCACATCGCACAGCACGAGAAATCGCGCGCGGCGCATCAATACGCTTTACCGGCCTTTATCCAAACAAACCATGCAAGAACCAGCGCGGCGTCGCATCCTCGCCCGAACCATTGATCCGCTCGCGATACACCCAGTACAGCATATGGTCCTTGCCTTCGGCGATGAAATAATCGCGCGTCTGCGTCTGGCTCCACCATCCTGCTTCGATGCGTTCGGGATTCGACGCCACCCGCAACGGCGATCCATAGAACGGCCGGTGGTCGCGCATCAGCAGCGCGATCGGCTTGGCCAGCAGCCAGCTCGGCCGTGGCAGACTCTGCACATCGGGCGGCATCTGCGCCGCACGGACGGACGGGGTGATTTTCTGCTGCACCGGCACCCAGGCATTGGCCACCTCGGGCCGGTAATCGGCATACGGCAAGAACTGCAGGACGTTATCTTCTCCCAGGCGCGCCACCAGCAGCTCGATCATGCGCATGCGGTCTTCCTCGCTGCCGCCTGGATCGGGGAACAGCGAATCGGTGGGCGGCGCCATCGCCTGCAGTTGCTGTGCCTGCAGGCCGAGGCCGATCACCGGCGCGTCGAGTTCGAGCTTGGCCAGGCGCTCGCGCAGCAGCCGCACCAGGTGCTCGTCGCGCCAGGTGGGTTCGGCCAGCGCCAGTTCGACCGGCGTCGGCGGACGCGCCACCCTGCCTCGCTCGTGTTCGAGCAGCAGCAGGATGCGCTCGACCGCCAGCTGGCGCGCGCACAGCCAGCCGGTCATCTGCAGCACCAGGTGGTGGGCGGCGCTGAGCAGCAGGTCGGCCTGTTCGATGCGGTCGAACAGTTCGAGCCGGGCATGGAAACGCTCCGGCGGCGCGACCCACTTGAACATTTCGTGGGTGTGGCCATAGGCGGCGTCGAGCACGTCGAGCAGTGCGCGGCCGCAGCGCCGCTGCAGGCCGGGACGCGGCAGGCGGCGTAGCGCATCGAGCCGGCGGCACCCGAGTCCTTCGAACCAGGCGGCAAAGGGACGCGCCGGCGGCAGCAGCGCCACCGGCAGGCGGTCGAGGCGGCGCTCCAGCGACGCCATGCGCAGGGCGCGGCCGGCGTTGCGGCGCGCCAGCAGCCAGGCGCCACGCGCGGTGGGCGCGCAGCTGATGCAGGCCGTGAAGCCGAGCGCTTCCATGTTGGCGCGGATGCGCGCGCACAGGCGGCGGATGCCGCCGAACAGGCGCAGGCTGGCGCCGATGTCGAGCAGCAGGGTCGCTTCTTCGGCCAGCGCCACCTGCGGCGTGTACTGCAGCATCGCCATGGCCGCCGCATTCAGGGCCTCGGCTTCGCGCTCGTGGCTGCGTTCGACAATGCGCGCGTCGGGCATCAGCATCAGCACGCCGCCGCGGCGCATGCCGGGCTGGACGCCGGCGGCGCGCGCCGGCGGCGACATCGCCATCACCCGTTCCTGTTCCAGCACGACGCTGCCCGCATCCCCGCAGGCAGCGGCGCCGGAACCAGGTGCGGCTTCAGTGCGCCAGCGCGGGCTGAAGACCTCGAGCGGTAGCTGGGGCAGGTACAGGCCGATCCAGAGGCGCATGGCGTTGCAGCAGTGAAGGTGTAAGGGGAAGGAACAGCGGCTCTTCGCGCAGCGGCCCCCGGCGTTTGACGAAATCGACCGTCATGCCGCCGGCCGCCGGCCGCAGTGCAAGACGCAAAGGCGCGGGAGATGCGTCCTGCGCGGCGGCCAGCGGGCGGAGCATGAAAAACAGCGTGTCGCCACCTTGCGCCGCCAGATGCAGGCGGCGCAGGCTGTCGGCACGCACGTGATTGGCCCAGAACAGCAAGGCCCCGCAACTGCCGCTACGCAGCACCTGCTCGGCCGCCCACAGCGCGTCGGCGCTGCGCTTGCTGCGCAGCCACAGCAACTGGGCCGGGTCGAGGCCGAGCGCGGCCAGCGCCAGGGCTTGCGGCGGATGGGGCGGCTGCAGCAGCACGATGCGGCGTTCGGCGCAGGCCGTCAGCGCGGGACGCAGCAGGCGCATTTCGCCGATGCCGGGCTGCGGCAGGAGCAGGTCGACCATGGTGCCGCTGGGCCAGCCACCACCGGGCAGCTGGCTGGACAACGCCGCATGGCCGGTGTCGATGCAGCGCGTGTCGGCATGCGCCAGTTGCGACGCGCGCCACAACGATGGGTGCAAAGCCTCCGGCGCGGCAAGAATGGATGAACAATTCATGGCAGGTTGGCAAACTAATACTGTATAAACATACAGTACTCTTTGAGGTCGGGTTTGGCAAGGTCTATTCATTTTGGCTATACCAGTTGGGTGATTGGTATTGATCAAAATTAAACCTACCTGCTGAGCCGAAGCCGGGCCGGGACGATCGCAACGCTTGTTTATTGGCGCTTTGGCACCAGATGGTCTGCGCGCGCTTGAGAACCGCGCCAACGCACAAGGAGCATGTATGGAAGACGACATCCTGGTCAGCAAGGCCGCCACCATCGAACGCTGCTGCGCCCGTGCGCGCGAGGAATTCGACAAGGACCCGGCCACCTTTCCCGACGAAGTCACGCGCCAGGACGCCGCCACGCTGAACGTGATCCGCGCCTGGGAAGCGGCGATCGAGATGGGCGACTACGTAATCGGCAGCGCGCGCCTGGGCCTGCCGCAGGACGAGCGCGAAGTCATCACCCTGCTGGCCGAGCACGGCTGGATCGCGCCGACGCTGGCCGAAGACCTGAAACGCACCGGCGAATTCTGCCGCGCCGAATGGGATTACCAGGCCGCGCCGCTGCCCGCGCTGGTGACCATCGTCAAGCGCGGCCTCGACGATTTCACCGATTACGCGGCGGCCTTGCTGGGCGGCGCCCGTACCGTCGACTGAAAGCGGCGCCGCGCAACCATTGCTTGTCAGCGCGCCAACCCTGCCCTAACTGGTATCATGCGCCATTTTCCGAAAGTCCGAAGCGCCGTTTGTCCGACACAAACGCCCGCCAATCCGCACTGATCAAAACAAAAAATGACCACACCAAACAATCTGCCCGGCTTCTTCAGCCGTCTTTCGATCGCCTTCGGCGCCCTGTTCAAATCGCTCGGCGACGCCGAGTTCGCCGCGCGCGTGCGCGATGATGGCATCGGCCCGACCGCTGCTCCTGTGCCAACGCCGGCACCGGCACCAGTCTCAAAGCCAGCTCCAGCCCCTGCACCGGCTCCAGCACCGGCCCCGCTGCGCGCCCCGACCCCGGATTCGGCCCTGCAACTGCTGAGCCTGTTCCAGCGCGAAGCACGCCTGATCGACTTCACGCAAGAAAACCTGTCCGCCTATTCCGACGCCGACATCGGCGCCGCCGCGCGCGTGGTGCATGAAGGCTGCGCCCGCGTGCTGCGCGAGCACTTCACCATCGAACCGGTACGTAGCGAAAACGAAGGCAGCCGCGTCACCCTGGCCGAAGGCTTCGACGCCGCCAGCGTGCGCCTGACCGGCAACGTGGTCGGCAAGGCGCCGTTCACCGGCACCCTGTCGCACCGCGGCTGGCGCGCTTCGAAGGTCACGCTGCCGCAGCTGGCCGAAAGCCACGACGCGCGCGTACTGGCCCCGGCGGAGGTGGAGCTGTGAGCGACCCGCATATCACACGTTATGCCATCGGCATCGACCTCGGCACCACCCACAGCGCCCTGTCATACGTCGACCTGCAGGCCAGCGACGGCGAAAAGGCCGTCGAATCGGTGCTGCCGATCCCGCAGCTGACCGCGCCCGGCACCGTCGAAGCGCTGCCGCTGCTGCCGTCGTTCCTGTACCTGCCGCACCCGGACGAACTGCCGGCCGGCGAACGCGCCCTGCCCTGGAGCGCCGAACAAGCAACCGCAGAAACCGCGATCGCGGGCGAAATGGCGCGCAGCCGCGGCGCCACCACCCCGATCCGCCTGGTGTCGTCGGCCAAGAGCTGGCTGTGCCACCCTGGCGTCGACCGCCGCGGCGCGATCCTGCCGCAGGACGCGCCGGAAGAAGTCACGCGCGTGTCTCCGCTGGCCGCATCGACCCGCTACCTGGAGCACCTGCGCCAGGCCTGGAATGCCGCGCATCCAGAAGCGCCGTTCGACCAGCAATCGGTCACCGTCACCATCCCGGCCTCGTTCGATCCGGGCGCACGCGAACTGACCGCGGAAGCGGCGCGCCAGGCCGGCTTTGCCCCGACCCTGCTGGAAGAGCCGCAAGCGGCCCTGTACAGCTGGATCCAGGGCAGCAACGGCCGCTGGCGCAAGCAGGTGCAGCCGGGCGACATCATCCTGGTGGTCGACGTCGGCGGCGGCACCAGCGACTTCTCGCTGATCGCCATCCTGGAACGCGACGGCAAGCTGGAACCGCACCGCATCGCGGTGGGCGACCACATCCTGCTGGGCGGCGACAATATGGACCTGGCGCTGGCCCACTTCGTGGCGCGCAAGCTGTCCGCGAACGGTACCCAGCTGGATGCCTGGCAGATGCGCGCCCTCACCTACGGCTGCCGCAGTGCCAAGGAAGAACTGCTGGCCAACCCGAACGCGACCACGCACCCGATCGTGGTGCCGAGCCGCGGCTCGAAGCTGATCGGCGGTTCGATCCGCACCGAACTCACGCGCGAGGAAGTCACCGCCTTCATCACCGACGGGTTCTTCCCACGCGTCGAAGCGAGTGCCCGTCCGGCCGTGCGCGCCCGTGCCGGCCTGACCCAGCTCGGTCTGCCGTACGCGCAGGACGCCGCGATCACGCGCCACCTGGCCGCCTTCCTGGCGCGCCAGGCCGGCGCCACCGCCGAACTCGAAGGCTTCCAGGGCCGCGTGAACGCGGAACATAGCTTCCTGCATCCGAGCGCGGTGCTGTTCAACGGCGGCGTGTTCAAATCAAGCATCCTGGCCCAGCGCGTGATGGACACCATCAACGACTGGCTGTACATGGAAGGCGCGGAACCGGCGCGCATGCTGGAAGGCGCCGACCTCGATCTGGCGGTGGCGCGCGGCGCGGCCTACTTCAGCTACGCCCGTCGTGGCGGCGGCGTGCGCATTCGCGGCGGCACGGCGCGTTCGTACTATGTCGGCGTGGAGTCGTCGATGCCGGCAATCCCCGGCATGGAGCCGCCGCTGGAAGCGCTGTGCGTGGCGCCGTTCGGCATGGAAGAAGGCAGCGAACTCGAACTGCCGGGCCAGGAATTCGGCCTGGTGGTGGGCGAGCCGGTCACCTTCCGCTTCTTCGGTTCGACGGTGCGCCGCCAGGACCGCATCGGCGAAGTGCTCGAGTTCTGGGGCCCGGACGAGCTGCAGGAAATGAACGAGATCCAGGCCACGCTGCCGGCCGAAGGCCGTGTCGCGGGCGACGTGGTGCAGGTCAAACTGCATGCGCTGGCGACCGACGCCGGTACGCTGGAACTGGCGGCGGTGGCGCGTGACGGCCAGCGCTGGAAAGTCGAGTTCGACGTTCGTAGTGCTTCCGACGCGCAGTGATCGCTCAGTGACTACGTTAGTCGGCATCGACCTCGGCACCACCAACACGGTGCTGGCCTATGCCGCGCCCGGCCGCAACGGTCCGGGCGCGATCGAGCTGTTTTCGATCGACCAGCTGGTGGCGCCCGGCGAAGTGGGATTGTCCCCACTGCTGCCGTCGATGCGCTACCACCCCGGCGCGGACGAACTCCCGTCCGGCGCCTTGCAACTACCCTGGAATGAACCCGATGCCGCCGGCGTCGAACGTGTCGCCATCGGCCGCCTGGCGCGCCTGCTCGGCGCCGGCACCCCGGGCCGCCTGGTGGCCAGCGCCAAGAGCTGGTTGTCGCATGGTGGCGTCGACCGCATGGCGCCGATCCTGCCATGGGGCAGCGACGCCGATGTGGCCAGGGTGTCGCCGGTGGCGGCCAGCGCCAGCTACCTGGCGCACCTGCGCGCCGCGTGGAACCGGCGCTTCCCCAAACAACCACTCGAACGCCAGCAGATCGTGCTGACGGTGCCCGCCTCGTTCGACGAAGGCGCGCGCGCACTCACACTCGAAGCGGCCAGGCTGGCCGGCCTGCCGGACGTGCGCCTGCTGGAAGAACCGCAGGCCGCGCTGTACGACTGGCTGTATCGCCATCGCGCCAGTCTGCAGGAAGCATTGCGCGATGCGCGCCTGGTGCTGGTGGCCGACGTCGGCGGCGGCACCACCGACTTCAGCCTGGTCAAGGTCGATGTCGCCGACGGCGAACCGGTGCTCACCCGCATCGGCGTCGGCAACCACCTGATCCTGGGCGGCGACAATATGGACCTGGCGCTGGCCCATTTGATCGAGGCGCGCATGGCCGAGCAGGATGGCGCGGGCGCAGCACGTACGCGCCTGTCGGCCGCACGCCTGGCCCAGCTCACCGAACGCTGCCGCGCGGCGAAAGAACAGCTGCTGGCCGACGATGGCCCGGACAGCGTCGGCGTCACCCTGCTCGGCGCCGGCAGCCGCCTGATCGGCGCCAGCCGCAAGGCCGAGCTGCACCGCGGCGACATCGAACGCATCGTGCTGGACGGCTTCTTCCCATTGAATCCCGAACGCGAGGAAGCGCGCCGCGCGCGCGCCGGCATCGTCGAATTCGGCCTGCCGTATGCGAGCGATGCCGCCGTCACGCGCCACCTGGCCGGCTTCCTGCGCCAGCACGCGGCGGCGGCGCGCGAGGCGCTCAGCATCACCGGCGACGATGCGATCCCGGTGCCCGACACCCTGCTGCTCAACGGCGGCGTGTTCCGCGGCGCGGCGCTGGCGCGGCGCTTGACTGACACCCTCGCCGGCTGGCGCGGCGCGCCGCTGCGCGTGCTGCACAACGAAAATCCCGATGTCGCCGTGGCCCGCGGCGGCGTCGCCTACGCATTGGCGCGCCAGGGACTGGCACCCAGCATCGCCAGCGGCGCCGCGCGCAGCTACTACCTGCTGCTGGACGACGGCCGCGGCGACAAGCTGTCCACCGTCTGCCTGCTCCCGCGCGGCACGCCGGCGGCGCACGAAGTAGCGCTGGCCGGACGCAGCTTCGCGCTGCGCGTCGGGCGGCCGGTGCGCTTCCACCTGGTGTCGACGGTCGCCGATGCGGGCGCCGCGCCGCAGCCCGGCGACCTGGTCGAACTCGACCCGGCCGACGTGGTGCGCCTGCCGACCATCGCCACCGTGCTGCGCGCGGCGCGCGGTGCGGGCAAGGGCGAGACACCGGCAGAGATCCCGGTGCAGCTGGTGGCGATGCTGAGCGAAGTCGGCTCGCTCGACGTGCACTGCGTCGCCGAGGACGGCGGCCAGCGCTGGCAGCTGGCGTTCCAGCTGCGCGGCCAGGACGATCTTGATGAAGCGGCTGCCGAAGACGAAGCGCTGCCGCCGCGTTTCGAGGAGGCGATTGAAAAGATCGAGCGCGTGTTCGGCACCCGTTCGAAACAGGTCGACGCGAAGGAAGTGAAACAGCTGCGCGCCAGCCTCGAACACCTGCTCGGATCGCGCGAGCGCTGGACCACCCCGCTGCTGCGGCGCCTGTTCGACGCCCTGCTGGCACGCGCCAAGGGCCGGCGCCGCTCGGCCGAACACGAACGCGCCTGGCTCAACCTGGCCGGCTACAGCCTGCGTCCCGGCTTCGGCCACCCGCTCGACGAATGGCGCATCGAACAGCTGTGGGCGATGTTCGAGGGCGGCGTGCAGCAGCACAAGGACAGCCAGGTGCGCGCCGAATGGTGGACGCTGTGGCGGCGCGTGGCCGGCGGCCTGTCCACCGAGGCACAGTTGCGCGTGCTCGACGATTTCGCTTTCAATCTACAGGCCGACGAATCGGAACGCGGCCGGCGCCCTGTTACGCTGGTCGACGGCAGCGAAGAAGACATGCTGCGCGTGGGCGCCTCGCTCGAGCGCATCCCTTCGGCCTACAAGGCCGAGATCGGTGACTGGCTGCTGGGGCGGATCTCGGAAATCGGCGCCGCCGGCAAGCCCGATGCCCGCGCCATGGCGCGTTACGGACGCTATCTGTGGGCGCTGGGCCGGGTCGGCGCACGCCAGTCGTTCCAGTCGAGCGCGCACGAAGTGGCGCCGCCCGACGTAGCCGAAGGCTGGCTGCAGACGCTGATGCAGCTCGACTGGCGCAAGATCGAGCCGGCCGGCTTTGCCGCCGCCCACATCGCGCGCATGACCGGCGACCGTTCGCGCGACATCGGCGAAGCGGTACGCCTTGAGGTACTGCGGCGCCTGGCCGCCAGCGGCGCGCCGCCGGCATGGACCGCGATGGTGCGCGAGGTAGTGGAGCTGGACCAGGCGGTCGAAACGCGACTGCTGGGCGACGCGTTGCCGCCAGGGTTGAAACTGTTACGTTGAACGCCACCCTACCCTGTACCAAGGCCCTCCCATGAAACAACCGTTCCGCCTGCCCGTCCTGCTGGTCGCCCTGATCGCCGGCATCATCATCTACGCTTTCGTCCAGCGCCCCGTCCCGCCGCCGCCCGCACCGCCGCCGCTGGTTTCGCTCGAAAAAATGGGCCACCTGGTTTCGCTCAAGATGAACTACTCGGACGTGATCGAATTCACCCAGCCCAACGCGGTCGACATCCCGTGGACCAACCGCGAAGTGCCGCTCGGCTCGACCCGCGTGCTCCTGATCGCGCGCGGCGACTGCAGCATCGCCACCGACCTGCGCCAGGCGCGCTACGAGAACATCGACAACGCCGCGCGCACCTTGAGCATCGTGCTGCCGCAGCCGGCGCCGCTGCAGCCGCGCATCAACCACGAGCCGCGCGACAAGGGCGGCTCGTACTTCTACGCCGTCACCGAACACGGCCTGCAGACCATCATCCCTGATGCCAGGACCCGCACCGCCGCCGTCGACAAGGCGCTGGCAACTGCCCAGCAATCGGTGCAGGCGGCCTGCAGTCAGCCGGCGATACTGGCCAGCGCGCGCGACAACGCTGCCAGCGTACTGCAAGCCACGCTGCTCGCCACCGGCTGGACGCCAGAGGTACAGTGGGAGCCGGCAAAGCGCTAATCGCTCCGGCGTGACATTCCGTGAGATTCCGAAGCCAATGCGCTGCTTATACTCATCGGTCCCACTTCCGGAGAAACGATGAAAACGATATTCGCCGCAGCCTGCCTCACCCTTGTCTGCTCGCCGTCCCGCAGCACGCACTGGCGCAAACGCCGGCCGCCGACCGCCAGCAGATCGAAGCCATCGTCGAGACCTTCCGCACGTCGATCATCAACAAGGACAAGGACAGCTTCATGACGCTGTTCCTGCACGAGAACATCACCTGGTCCGGCGTGACCACCGACGCCAGCCTGGAACACATCTACGCCAACCGCAAAGACCCCAAACTGCCGCGCCCGCCGAAATACTTCAGCAGCAACCCGCGCAAGTTCATCGAAGGCATCGCCAGGAACAGCGCGCGGATGGAGGAAACCTTCGAAAACGTGCGCATTGACAGCGACGGCGAAGTGGCCCAGGTCTGGTTCGACTACAACTTCATCGAAGGCGGCGAAAAGCAGAACTGGGGCAAGGAGAGCTGGCAGATGGTACGCACCGAAAGCGGCTGGAAAATCGCCGCCGTGGTGTGGTCGATGGAATTCGGTCCGCCGAAGAAGACAGCCGGCTGATCCCGTGTCGAACGTACTACTACGTACGCAATCCGCATGAGCATTCGTGTAGAATCCTTGCAGCAGGTTATCGAATTACATTAACTATATAGGTGACACAACCATGCGAGTCTTCCCGTCCAAAGGAAAATCCCTCGTCTTCGCTTTCGCAGCGACCGTCCTCTCGGCCAGCGCCTTCGCCCAGAACTGGCCCGACAATAACGTGACCGTGGTCGTGCCATGGCCGGCCGGCGGCCCGTCGGACATCGCGGCGCGCCCGCTGGCCAAAGGCCTGACCACCAACCTGAAACAGTCGTTCGTGATCGATAACCGCGGCGGCGGCGGCGGCAACATCGGTACCGCGGCCGTGACCCGCGCCAAGCCGGACGGCATGACCATGCTGATCACCTCGAGCGCGCCGATCGTGATCAACCCGAGCCTGTACAAGAAGATGCCGTTCGATCCGGCCAAGGACCTGATCCCGGTCACCAACCTGCTGCGCGCACCGCTGGTGCTGGTGGCCCACCCTTCGGTGCCTGCCAAGAACCTGAAGGAACTGATGGCCTTCATCCAGTCGAAGAAGGGCCAGTTCTCGTACGCTTCGTCGGGCAACGGCACCCCGCAGCACCTGACCGGTGAACTGTTCCGCAGCGTGACCAAGCTGGACATGGTGCACGTGCCGTACAAGGGCTCGGCGCCGGCGATTTCGGACCTACTGGGCGGCCACATCCCGATGATGTTCGACAGCACCATCGCCATCATGCCGCACATTAAGAGCGGCAAGGTGAAGCCGATCGCCGTCTCGGGCAACAAGCGCTCGCCGCTGTTGCCGGACGTGCCGACCTTCGCCGAAGCCGGCCTGCCGGCGATCGAATCGTACGCCTGGTACGGTCTGTTCGTGCCGGCCAAGACCCCGAAAGCGATCGTCGACAAGATCAACGCCGAATCGCAGAAGGTCATGAAGCAGCCGGACTTCCAGCGCGTGCTGACCGACACCGGCACCGACTACGTGGGCGACTCGCCGGAAAACTTCGCCAAGTTCGTCGCCGCCGAAAGCCAGAAGTGGTCGAAGGTGGTGAAGGACAGCGGCGCGACCGTCGACTGATTCTCAGCTCAATCCATGAAAAACGGCTGGCGCGTGCCAGCCGTTTTTTTTATTCCTTGCCGGTGCCCGCAGGCGGCGCCGTCCACCCCGCCCGCGTCGCCACATGCATGAAATGCGGCGCCGTCAGGCTCACGCCATGCGCGCCGAACACGTCGACGATCTGCTGGTGCAGGCCGGTGCGCACCTCTGCCCGCGCGCGCGGCTCCTGGGCCTCGGCGTACGCCGTCAGCCGGTACTCGACATAGAAATCCGACAGCGCGGTCTGCACCACGAACGGACGCGGCTCCGGCGTTACGCCCGGGGTAGCCAGGGCCGCCTGCTCCAGCAGCGCGTGCACCTGGCGCCACGGCGTGTCGTAGCCGAAGGTGACGCTGGTCTGGACCATGAAGCCGTCGCCGGGATGGGCGCGCGAATAGTTGCGCGTGGTGTTGCCGAGCACCCAGGCGTTCGGCATCAGGACCTCCTCGCCCATGCCGGTGCGCAGGCGCGTCTCGAACATGCCCAGCTCGATCACCGTGCCTTCGGAATCGCCCACCTTCACGTATTCTCCCTTGCGCAGCGAGCGGGTGTACATCAGGATCAGGCCAGCCGCGCCTTGCGCCACGATGCTCGACGCGCCGATCGACACCATCAGGCCGGCCAGCACCGTCACGCCCTGGAACGCCGCCGTGTGCGATCCCGGCAGATACGGGTATGACATCGCCAATGCGAACAGACCGATCACCAGGTTGACCAGGCGCCGCGTCGGCGCCGCCGTGTCCTGGTCCAGCCAGCCCACCTGCAGTTCTCCGCTTTCGACGCGCTTGAACACCGAGGCCGCGGTCAGCATCACGATGCGCGCCAGCGCCACGATCACCAGGACCACCAGCAGCCCCGGAATCGCGGCCGCCACCGACTGGCCGATGCCAGCCGCCATCTCCAGCAGATAGCCCTTGAGCCACTCGCCCCAGCTGCGCGTGTAGGCGAATTCGCGCAGCAGGAAGGTGATCCAGATGTAGGTGGCCAAGAGGCGCAGCGCCCACACCACCGCCATCGTCACCTGGCTCAGGAAGCGCACATAGACCTGGGCGTCGAGCAGGCGCACATTGCGGAAGCTCACCTGCGCCAGGCGCCGGCCGAGCAGGCGTTCGAAGCGCAGCTTGGCGGCGCGCCGCAGCGCGATCAGGCCGCGCAGCACGAAGGCATATACCAGCGTGGCGCCGATGCACAGCGCGGCCGCTTCCAGCAGCACGCGCGGGTCGCTCGCTTCGCGCCGCGCGGCCAGCGCGCGCTGCAGGCGCTCGGCGCTGTCCTGCGCCACGTCGTGCGGGGTGTCCCCGGCCAGCGCGTTGATGTCGCCCGGCGTCACCAGGAACAGCGGCGCACCGTCCAGCAGCACCTGCGTGCCTTCGGCGATGCCCTGCAGCGTGACGCGCTGCGGGCCGTTCTTCGCCAGCGCCTTGTCCAGGCGGCGCTGCGCCGCTTCCAGGCGTTCCTGCGGCGAATGGCCGGCCAGGGCGGCGCGGAACACGAACACCTTGCGCGTGGCGACCGAGAAGTCGGCGCGCGTGGCCAGTGCGGATGGGGCGGCGAGCGCCGCCGGCGCAGCAGCAGCACCACCAGCAGCGGGCTCGGCGGCGCGCGCCGGTGCCAGCAGCGCCAGCATCAAGGTCAACAGGAACAGCCTGAACAGCGATCGAAACGGCAGCATGGACAAATCACGCAAAATCGGCAAAGTCGGAATGTTACCCTAGATCATCAATGTAGCGTCAGCGCTGAACTCAAGACTGTTGCGATCTTGCTGCCCAGCTACCGTATGCCATGCCTTTTCGATAACGACTAACATCTTCGGCACCGACGTGGCCACCAGTTGAGGCCGTTCATCACCATCAAGGAGCAAGCATGGATTCGCAAGACAAGAAGCCAGAAGAAGGCGTGACGCCGTCGCGCCGCCGTTTCGTCAGCACCGTCGCCGCCGGGGTCGCCGCTTCGGCCGCCGCCGTTCCGGCCCTGGCCCAACAGGCCGGCGCGGCTGGCAGCCAGCCGGCCGCCGGCGCCGCGCGCGAAGCCGCCAAGCGCTATCCGCGTCCGCCGTTCCCGAAACAGGACCAGTCGTGGCCGGCCCTGGCCAGCAAGATGACGCCGCGCCCTGACCATGGCGAAACCACCTACCGCGGCAGCGGCCGCCTCGCCGGGCGCAAGGCCCTGATCACCGGTGGCGACTCGGGCATCGGCCGCGCCGCCGCCATCGCCTATGCGCGCGAAGGCGCGGACGTGGCGATCGGCTACCTGCCGGCCGAGGAACCGGACGCGCGCGAAGTCATCCAGCTGATCCGCGCCGCCGGCCGCAAGGCGGTGGCGATTCCGGGCGACATCCGCGACGAAGCCTTCTGCAAGAAGCTGGTGGAAACGGCGGTACGCGAACTGGGCGGCCTCGACATCCTGGTCAACAACGCCGCGCGCCAGCAGAACAATGCCTCGATCCTGGACATCACCAGCGAGCAGTTCGACTGGACCATCAAGACCAATGTGTATGCGGTGTTCTGGATCACCAAGGCGGCGATCCCGCACATGGCGGCCGGCAGCGCCATCATCAACACGGCGTCGCAGACGGCCTACGATCCGCCGGAACAACTGCTGGATTATTCCGGCACCAAGGCCTTCGAGGTGGCGTTCACCAAGTCGCTGGCCAAGCAGATGGCGGCCAAGGGCATCCGCGTGAACGCGGTGGCGCCGGGTCCGGTGTGGACGCCGCTGCAGCTAGCGGGCGGCAATTCGCCGGAAGGTCGGGAAAAGTTCGGGGAAGATACGCCGATGAAGCGCCCGGGCCAGCCGGCCGAGCTGGCGGGCATCTACGTGCTGCTGGCGTCGGATGAAGCGAGCTTCACCACCGGCCACGTGTATGGCGCGGCTGGCGGCGGCGGTCAGCCGTAATCGTACGATCGGTCTGCCCGGCAGCGCCGGGCGGACTGTCAGCGGCGCAGCAGGCGCGCCAGCAGCGACGAGACCGAGCGGGTCGGGATCAGTTTGCCCAGCGGGCCGCCATAGTTGCAACGCGACGTAACAGTCATTTCCACACTCCTCCGAACATTATTAGCAATGTAATCAGAGTTGCCGTACGGTTCTGTGCGCTAACTCGCTTAGTCATTTCTCTCAAGCTAGCGCGCGCACTCCGATCCGAATGAGTCCTATCATTGATGTGGTGGCGCCGCGTCCTATCCCCGACGATCGGGCAGCAGCACCACGACGAATCCCGACACCGGTTCGTAGCAGCGCGCGCCAACAGCGCAGCATCACCCACTCTCAACCACATGGAGGACGACATGGGCTACGCAGATCGTGACAAATACGGCATCTACCGCGGCAGCAGCAGCGCGGGCCCGGGCCCGGCGCTGATGGGCGCCGACACCCTGATCGGCGACGGCGTCGTGAACGCGGCCGAGGAAGACCTGGGCGACATCAAGGAAATCATGCTCGACATGCAGACCGGCCAGGTGGCGTATGCCGTGCTGGCCTTCGGCGGCTTCCTCGGCATGGGCGAGAAACTGTTCGCCGTGCCATGGCAGGCGCTGCACCTGGACACGGTGAACAAGCGCTTCGTGCTGAACGTCGACAAGGACCGCCTGAAAGGCGCGCCCGGCTTCGACAAGGATTCCTGGCCCGACATGAGCGACATGAGCTGGGCCAGCGGCATCCACAGCTTCTACGGCACCGACGTCAACCGTTCCAGCGCCCCGACCATGGGGCCGGGCGTGCCGATGGGCGGCATGGTGGGCGGTAGCGGCACCGGCAGCGCGACCTATGCGGGCGGCGCGATGGGGTCCACGGGCGGCGGCGCCGGCAGCGGCCTGGGTTCGAGCGGTGCGGGCGGCAGCGTCGATCCGCGCCCGGGCAATCTGGGCGACGACTCGGATATCAGCAAGATCCGGGGTAGTAATATTGGTTGAACATCCACGATCACGTAGGGTTGGCGGCTTTGCCGCCAACCCTACGCATTACCGCAGCATCGACTCCCACACCTTCTGCAAACGCTTGGCCGACACCGGCATCGGCGTGCGCAGCTCTTGCGCGAACAGCGACACGCGCAGCTCTTCCAGCATCCAGCGGAACTCGATCATGCGCGGATCGTTGTTCTTGCCGGCCCCGTTCTTGAGCGTGCGCTGGAACTGGGCGGCAGCGTTCTGCCACTCCGCCATCAGCTGCGCGTCGCGCGACGGATTGCCACGCAGCTTCTCCAGGCGCACGTTGATGCCCTTGATGTAGCGCGGGAAGTGCGCCAGCTGGCTGTACTCATTGTCCGCGATGAAGCGCTTGTGGATCAGGCCCTGCAGCTGCGACTGGATGTCCGCCGCCACCGGCGCCGGCAACGCCTGCACCCGCTTGGGCAAGCCATGGAACTCGCCCAGGATCTGGCCCGCCAGGCGCGCGACCTCATTGATCAACAGGCCGATGCGGCCCTTGCCCTCGTCCTTGCGCTTGTTGAACGAGGCCGCGTCGACCGGCAGCGGATCCTGCAGGCAGGCGATGTCGATCGCTTTGGCCACGATCTGGTCGCGCAGGTCTTCCTGCGAGCCGATGTTCATGAACTGCATGCCCATGCCCTGCAGGCCAGGGATGTTCTTCTCGGCGAACTTGAGCTGCTCCTTGAACTGCAGCGCGAACAGGCGGCGCAGGCCGATGCGGTGGGTGCGCGCCGCCACGTTCGGGTCGTCGAACACTTCCAGGTCGCAGTGCGTGCCCTTGTCGACCAGCGCCGGGAAACCGATCAGCGTCAGCTTGCCTTGCGTGATCTCGAGCAGTTCCGGCAGCTCGCCGAAGGTCCAGCTGGTGAGGCCCGTGTGGGCGCCCTGCGCGGCCGGCGCAGGCGCGGCGACCGGCACTGCGCCCTTGCCTTTGCCGCTAGCGGCAGGGGCAGGCGCGGCAGCTACAGCCATCGGCTTGGCTGCCTGCGCACGCCCCGCCGCCGCGGTCGGCGTCGCTTCCGCCATCTTCTGGAAACTCTGGCGCGCCTGCCCGCCCAGTTCGCCCTGCAGCGTGGCCAGGTTGCGGCCCATGTCGAGCTGACGGCCATGCTCGTCGATGACCTTGAAGTTCATCGTCAGGTGCACCGGCAGCGTCTCGAGCTTGAAGTCGCCCGTGAGCACGGCGATGCCGGTCTGGGCGCGGATGTCCGCGATCAGCACGTCCACCAGGTCGCCGCGGCCGAAGGACCCGGCGGCATCGATGCGCTCGACAAATTTCGCCGCGTAGTCCGGCAGCGGCACGCAATGGCGGCGCAACTTCTGCGGCAGGGATTTCAGCAGCAGGTGCACCTTCTCCTTCAGCATGCCCGGCACCAGCCAGCCCGCACGCTCTTGCGGAATCTGGTTCAGCGCGAACAGCGGCACCGCCAGCGTGACGCCGTCGCGCGGGCTGCCCGGCTCGAAGTGGTACGTCAAGCCCATCTCGATGCCGGTGACGATCATCGTCTTCGGGAACAGCTCGGTGGTGACGCCGGCCGCTTCGTGCCGCATCAGTTCTTCGCGGTTCAGGTACAAGAGCTTCGGATTGTCGCGCGCGAGGTCCTTGTACCACTTCTCGAAGCCGGCGCCATTCACGATGTCGAGCGGGATCTCCTTGTCGTAGAACGCGGCGATCAGCTGGTCGTCCACCAGCACGTCCTGGCGGCGCGACTTGTGCTCGAGGTTCTCGATGTCCTTCACCAGCTTGTGGTTGTGGATGTAGAACGGCAGGCGGGTCTCGTAGTCGCCCGCCACCAGCGCGTCGCGGATAAAGATCTCGCGTGCCTCGCGCGGGTTGCGCTGGCCGTAGTTGATGCGCCGGCCGCCATACACCACGATGCCGTACAGCGTCGCGCGCTCCAGCGCCGTGACCTGCGCCTGCTTCTTTTCCCAGCGCGGCTCGCCCCACGATTTTTTCAACAGGTGCGCCCCGACCTTCTCGAGCCACTCGGGCTGGATCTGGGCGACGGTGCGTGCGTACAGGCGCGTGGTCTCGACCAGCTCCGCCGCCATGATCCAGCGGCCGGCCTTTTTGCCCAACGTCGAACCGGGCCAGATGTGGAACTTGATGCCGCGCGCGCCCAGGTACACGCCGCCCTGCTCGTCCTCGGCCTTGAAGCCGATATTGCCCAACAGGCCAGTGAGAAGCGCCAGGTGCAGCTGCTCGTACGTGGCCGGCGATTCGTTCAGGCGCCAACCCTGCTCGCGTACGATCGTCAGCAGCTGCGAATGCACGTCGCGCCACTCGCGCAGGCGCAGCTGCGACAGGAAGTTGGCGCGGCAGTTGTCCGCAAGCTGGCGGTTGGTTTTCTTGTGCTCGATCGCGTCCTCGAACCAGTTCCAAATCTTGAGGTAGCTGAGGAACTCGGACTTCTCGTCGGCGAACTTCTTGTGCTTCTCGTCGGCCTGCTGCTGGTATTCGATCGGGCGGTCGCGCGGATCCTGCGTCGACAGCGCCGAGGCCACGATCAGCATCTCGCTCAGGCAGTGGTTGTCGAGCGCGGCCAGAATCATGCGGCCCACGCGCGGGTCGAGCGGCAGCTTGGCCAGCTTGCGGCCCAGCGGCGTCAGTTCATTGGTGTCGTCGACCGCGCCGACTTCCTGCAGCAGCTGGTAGCCGTCGGCGATGGCGCGGCCCTGCGGCGCCTCGATGAAGGGGAAGGTCTCGACATCCAGCAGGCGCAGCGACTTCATGCGCAGGATGACGGCCGCCAGCGACGAGCGCAGGATCTCGGGCTCGGTGAATTTCGGACGCTTGAGGAAATCGTCTTCCTCGAACAGGCGGATGCAGACGCCGTCGGCCACGCGGCCGCAGCGGCCGGCGCGCTGGTTGGCGGCCGACTGCGCGATCGGCTCGACCTGCAGCTGCTCGACCTTGTTCCTGAAACTGTAGCGTTTTACACGCGCCAGTCCGGTATCGACCACGTAGCGGATGCCCGGCACGGTCAGCGAAGTCTCGGCCACGTTGGTGGCCAGCACGATGCGGCGCGCGTTGCCGCTGGGGCGGAACACCCGGTCCTGCTCCTCGACCGACAGCCGCGCGAACAGCGGCAGGATGTCGACGTGCGGCGGATGGTGCTTGCGCAGCGCTTCGGCGCAGTCGCGGATCTCGCGCTCGCCCGGCAGGAACACCAGCACGTCGCCCGAACCGATGCGGCACACCTCGTCGACCGCGTCGACCACGCCGTCCATCAGGTCGCGCTTCTCGCGCGCGGCCTGGGCTTTCGGCAGCGGCTTGGTCGGATCGGACGGCGCCGCACCGGGAACCGGATCGCGGTCGATCGGACGATAACGCACCTCGACCTTGTACAGGCGGCCCGAGACCTCGATCACCGGCGCCGGCTTGTCGTTGGCCGCGAAATGGCGCGCAAAGCGCTCGGCGTCGATCGTCGCCGAGGTGATGATCACCTTCAGGTCGGGACGGCGCGGCAGCAGGCCCTTCAGGTAGCCGAGCAGGAAGTCGATGTTCAGGCTGCGTTCGTGCGCCTCGTCGATGATGATCGTGTCGTAGTTGCGCAGCAGCGGATCGGTCTGGGTTTCGGCCAGCAGGATACCGTCGGTCATCAGCTTGACCGAGGCGCCCTTTTGCAGCGTGTCGTTGAAACGCACCTTGAAGCCGACGTGCTCGCCCAAGGGCGAGCCGAGTTCCTGCGCGATGCGCTTGGCGGTCGACGACGCGGCGATACGGCGCGGCTGGGTGTGGCCGATCAGGCCTTTCGATCCACGGCCCAGTTCCAGGCAGATCTTCGGCAGCTGGGTGGTCTTGCCGGAACCGGTTTCGCCCGAGACGATGACGACCTGATTTTCGCTAATCGCCTTCGCGATCTCGGCGCGGCGGCCGGATACCGGCAGGTCTTCCGGGAACGTAATCGGCGGTAGCGGGTTACGCACGACGGGAGTTTCTTCGCGCGGCGCGCGTTCCTGGCGCGGGCGCTGGCCTTCACGCTGTCCCTGTGGACGTGCCTGACCCTCCGGCCGTGGACCTTGCGGACGCTGGCCTTCGCGGGCCGCACCTTCCGCACGCGCATTGGCGCGACGCGGCCCGCCGTCGCGGCGTTCCGGTTTGGTCTGCAGTTCGCCGTTCGGCGTCTGCGTCATTGGCGCGCGGGTTTCCACCGAAGTCGAAGCGTTATCGTTGCTTGCTGCGCGCGCCGGTTGCGGCGAAGGCTTGTTACTCTGTTCAGACATTGATTTTTACAAGGGAATTTGGTGCGCACGACGCGCAGCGAATTATAATGCGGCAAATGGAAAATCCTACCCAATTCGTCCAGTGGCTGCGCTCGGTCGCGCCGTATATTCACGCCTTCGGCGGCAAGACTTTCGTGGTCGCTTTTCCCGGCGAACTGGTTGCGGCCGGCGCCCTGCCGGTGCTGGCGCACGACCTTTCCCTGCTGGTCGGCCTCGGCATCCGCATCGTGCTGGTGCACGGTTCGCGGCCGCAGGTGGCCGAACAGCTGGCATTGCGTAATGTCGAAGGCCGCTTCCATAACGGTATCCGCATCACCGACACCGCAGCGCTCGAATGCGCCAAGGAAGCCGCCGGCGAACTGCGCCTCGACATCGAGGCCGCCTTCAGCCAGGGCCTGCCCAACACGCCGATGTCGAACGCCCAGATCAGCATCGTCTCGGGCAACTTCGTGGTCGCGCGCCCGCTGGGCGTGATCGACGGCGTCGACTTCGAACTGACCGGCGTCACGCGCAAGATCGCGGCCGAGAAGATCCACCCGATCCTGAAGACCGAAGACAACCTGGTGCTGCTGTCGCCGCTGGGCTTCTCGCCGACCGGCGAGATCTTCAATCTGACGCTGGAAGACGTCGCCGCCTCGGCCGCGATCGCGCTGCGCGCCGACAAGCTGATCTTCCTGACCGAATCGCCGATGCTGCAGGACGCCGCCGGCGCCGAGATGCGCGAACTGTCGTCGCACCAGGCCGAAGCCGTGCTGCAGGCCGGCTTCCTGCCCGACGCCGCCGCGTTCTACCTGCAGCATGCGATCCGCGCCTGCAACGCCGGCATCGACCGCGCCCACATCATCCCGTTCGACATGGACGGTTCGGCCCTGCTCGAAGTGTTCACCCACGACGGCGTGGGCACCATGATCACCCACGAGAACCTGGAAAGCCTGCGTCAGGCCACAATTGAGGACGTCGGCGGAATTATCAAGCTCATCGAACCACTGGAAGCCGACGGCACCCTGGTGTATCGCGGCCGCGAGCTGATCGAACGCGAGATCGACCAGTTCTCGGTGATCGACCACGACGGCGTGATCTTCGGCTGCGCCGCGCTGTACCCTTTCCCCGAAGAGAAGATGGGCGAGATGGCCTGCCTGACGGTAAGCTCGGACGCGCAGGCCCAGGGCGACGGCGAACGGATTCTCAAGCATATGGAAAACCGCGCGCGCGCCGCAGGGCTGAGCAAGCTGTTCGTGCTGACTACGCGCACCTCGCACTGGTTCAAGAAGCGCGGCTTCATGCCGGCCACGGTGGACGACTTGCCGAAGGACCGCCAGCACATGTACAACTGGCAGC